>NZ_CP113529.1:3639489-4852652 GCF_026723865.1 Mycobacterium sp. Aquia_216
CGACGATCACGATCGGGTCATCGCCGCTGGCCTGCACGACCGGGGTAGGTGCGATTTCCTGCGGGACGCCGGCGAGCTCGCTACGGATGTAGCCGACCAGTCCGTTCGGCGTCGGGTAGTCGAAGATCAGGGTGGGCGACAGCGCCAGTCCGGTGGCGGTTTTCAGCCGGTTGCGCATTTCGACCGCGGTCAGCGAGTCGAAGCCCAGATCCTGGAACGCCTTGTCCGGGTCGATCGCCTCGGCGGTCGTATTGCCCAGCACGGTCGCGATGTGCGAGCGGACCAGGTCCAGTAGCACGGCGTGCTGTTCGGGCTCGGGGAGCCCGTGCAGACGGTGCGCCAGAGCAGATTTCGATTTCGCGGCGGCCAGTGAGTCGTCGACCTGTCGCCGTGCCGGTGCATTGAGGAGGTCGGCGAACATCGGCGGCACCGCGGCCGCATGCGCACGTAGCGCGGCCAGGTCGATACGGGCGGGCGCGACGAACGGCTGGTCGACAATCAGCGCGGTGTCGAATAGTTCCATCGCTTCGTCCGACGACAGCGCCAAGATCCCGTCGCGGCCCAGCCGGGCGAGATCCGCGGCGCCGAGTCCGCCGGTCATGGCGCTGGCCTGGTCCCACAGCCCCCACCCCAGCGAGATGGCCGGCAACCCGTGTGCGCGCCGATGCACGGCCAGCCCGTCGAGGAAAGTGTTGGCCGCCGCGTAGTTGGCTTGGCCCGAGGAACCCACCAAGCCGGCCATCGACGAAAACATCACGAACGCAGACACATCCAGCTCGCGGGTCAGCTCATGCAGGTTCCATGCCGCATCCACCTTGGCCCGCAGCACCGCATCCATCCGCTCGGGTGTGAGCGAGGTGACCACCGCGTCGTCGAGCACGCCGGCGGCGTGAATGACTCCCGATAACGGACGCCGCGCCGGAATATCCGCGACGACTGCGGCCAAGGACGCCCGGTCGGCCGCGTCGCAGGCGACCACCCTCGCCCGGGCTCCGGCCGCCTCCAATTCGGCGACCAACTCGGCGGTCCCGGCCGCTGCAGGGCCGCGGCGACTCAGCAGCACCAAGTTCTGCACGCCGTGCTGCGCCACCAGGTGGCGCGCCAGCGTCGAGCCCGCCATCCCGGTGCCCCCGGTGATCAACACGGTGCCTGCCGCCCATGCGGCGGGCAACGTGAGGACGACCTTGCCGACGTGGCGTGCCTGACTCAAGTAGCGCAACGCCGTACGGGCCCGTCGCACATCGAAAGTCGTCACCGGCAGGGGCCGCAGCACGCCGGTGTCAAACAGTTCGGCTAGCTCGAGCATCCACTGGTGCATCCGGGGACGGCCCGGTTCGAAAAGGTCGAAGGCGCGGTATCGGACACCGGGGTATTCCCGGGCGATGACGCCGGGGTCGCGGATGTCGGTCTTGCCCATCTCCAAGAACATCCCGCCGGGGGCGACCAGACGCAGGGACGCATCGACGAATTCACCGGCCAGTGAGTCCAGCACCACGTCCATGCCGCGCCCGCCGGTGACCGCGCGGAATTTTTCCTCGAATTCCAGGGTGCGCGAGTCACCGATATGGTCGTCGTCAAAGCCCATGGCCCGCAAGGTGTCCCACTTGCCGCGGCTCGCCGTCCCGAACACCTCGAGACCGAGATGCCGGGCCAGCTGCACCGCGGCCATCCCGACGCCGCCGGCGGCGGCGTGCACCAACACCCGCTGGCCCGGCTTGACCTCGGCTAGGTGCAGGAACGCCATGTATGCGGTGGTGAAAACCGCTGAGATGGCGGCGGCTTCGGCGTAGGACCAGTCGGCGGGCTTGGGGAGCAACAGGCGTATATCGCCGGGAACCACGGTGCCACTGCCGTCGGGGAAGAACCCGTAGACCGAATCGCCGACCGCGAACTCGGTGACGCCCGGCCCGACTTCGACGACCACACCCGCACCTTCGCCGCCGAGCAGTGCATCGTGGGTGAACATGCCCAGGGTGATCATGACGTCGCGGAAGTTGGTGGCGATGGCGCGCAGCGCCACCCGAACCTGGCCCGGCTCCAGCGGCGCCTCGGCGTTGGGAACCGGTTCCAGTTGCAAGTTTTCGAAAGTTCCCGCGCTGCTGATACCCAGGCGCCAGGGCCCATCGGCGGGAGGCGCCAGAATGCCGTCGACCGCACGGCTACCGCTTACCCGTGCGGTGTAGATCGTTGCGCCGCGGAGCAATACCTGAGGCTCACCGGCTGCTAGAACGGCGGCCGTGGAGTCGTCGTCAAGGGGCGCGTCGGAATCCACCAGCATGATGCGGCCGGGATGTTCGGTCTGCGCGGATCGCACCAGGCCCCACACCGCGGCGCCCGCCAAATCGGTGATGTCCTCCCCCGGCAATCCCATGGCACCGCGCGTGGCCACCACCAGGACCCCCGAGTCACGCTCGGTTAGCCACGACTGCACGGCCGTCAGTGCCTGGTGCGTACGCCGATGAGTAGCCGATACCGGATCATGTTCCGTGGCAACAGATTCGAACAGCTGATGGGATGGAACCGGGCTGGCACCGGTGGCTGCCGGCGCCGGTGACCACACCACCTCGAACAGCCGGTCCGGGCCCGAGCTGGAGAGTGCCGCGCGCAGTTGCTGTTCGTTGACCGGGCGGGCGACCATCGTGCCCACCGAGAGCACCGGCAACCCCAGCCCGTCGGCCAGCTCGATCGAGACTCCCGCGGGCGCACCCCCCGCTTGCGGGGGAGGGCCCGCCGGCGCGATGCGCGCGCGTACCGCCGATGCCCCCGCGGCATGTAACGAGACGCGCTGCCAGACGAACGGCAATACCACGTCGGTGGCTTGGCCGGTGGCCTGGTGCGCCATCACCATGGAATGCATTGCCGCATCGAGCAATGCGGGGTGCACCCCGAACCCGTTGTTGCTCCCGGCCGCATCCGGCAGCCGGACCTCGGCGAACACCTCGTCGCCGCGGACCCAGGTGGCGGTCAGTCCCTGGAACGCCGCGCCATACCCGTATCCGCGCGCCGCCAACTTCTCGTAGCCGTCGGCCACGTCCACCGCAACCGCGCCCGCCGGTGGCCACACCGACAAATCGGCGTTCGGCTCGACCGGCGCGGAACTCAATATGCCCTCGGCGTGGCACACCCACGCGGCGTCGGCGTCGACGCGCGAAAAAATTGCGACGCTGCGCTGGCCCGATTCTTCGGCGGCGCCCACCACGACGTGTACGGGCACCGAACCGTAGCCGGATTCGGTGACGGGCAACATCAACGGCGCCTGCAGCGTCAGCTCGTCGACCGTCGAACAACCGACCTCGTCGCCCGCGCGGATGGCCAGCTCCACAAACCCCGCGCCCGGGAACACTACGGTGCCGGATACGGCGTGATCGGCCAGCCATCCCTGCAAGCTCGGCGACAAACGCCCCGTCAGCGCCACCCCACCCGAAGCCGGCAGTCCGACCACCGCGCTGAGCAACGCATGCCCGCTGATTCCCAGTCCCAAGCCCGTGACGTCCGCCCCGACACCCTCGCCGGCCAGCCAAAACCTGCGTCGGTCAAAGGCATACGTCGGTAGCTCGACGAAGCCGGCGCCGTCCAATACCCCGCGCCAGTTCACGTTCACGCCCGCCACGTACGCGGCGGCGGCCGACAGCAGGAACCGCTCCAGCCCACCGTCATCACGGCCCAGGGTGGGAACAACGATGGCCTCGGTGTCGCCGGCGGCATTGCTGTCGTTGAAAGTGCCCTCGATTCCGGCGATCAACGCGGGATGCGGACTGGATTCGATGAATGTCCGGTATCCGTGTTCGCATGCCGTGCGCACCGCCTGGTCGAACTGCACGGTCTGACGGATGTTGCGGTACCAGTAGGCGGCGTCCAAACCAGCTGCGTCCAAACGGCTTCCGGTCACCGTCGAAAAGAAGGCCACCCGCGAGGACCGGGGCTCGATGCCGGCCAACACCTCGGTCAGCTCGTCACGAATCGCCTCGACCTCAACCGAATGCGACGCGTAGTCCACGTCAATCCGGCGGGTCCGCAGATCCAGGTCGGCGCAGAAGCCGATGAGCTCCTCCAGCGCGGCGACCTCACCGGAGACCACGACCGCCGACGGGCCATTGACGGCGGCGATGCTGATCCGATTGCCGTACGGAGCCAGCAATTCCCGCGCGCGTTCGGTACTGCACGCGATGGAGACCATGCCGCCGGGGTGGGCCAGCGACCGCAGCAGTTTGCTGCGCAACGTCACCACCCGTGCGGCATCCTGCAACGACAGCGCACCGGCCACGTAGGCCGCGGCGATTTCGCCTTGCGAGTGGCCGATCACCGCGTCCGGGTTGACTCCGACCGACTTCCACAGTTCGGCCAGCGACACCATCACCGCGAACAGCACCGGCTGCACCACGTCCACGCGATCCATCCCCGGAGCGCCCGGCGCACCACGCAGGACGTCGATCAGTGACCAGTCGACGAATTCCGCGAACGCCTGGGCGCACTCCTCGATCTGCTGCGCGAATACCGGTGCGGTATCCAGCAATTCGATGCCCATGCCCACCCATTGGGAACCTTGGCCGGGAAAAACGAAGATGTGCTTGCCCGCGGGCAGGGCGGTACCCCGAACGATGGAGCCGCCCGGGTCGTCGGCGGCCAATTCCGCGAGCCCGGCCAGCAATTGATCCCGGTCATCGCCGACGACGACGGCCCGATGCTCGAAGGTCGCCCGGCCCGCCAACGACCACGCGACATCGGCAATGCCGAGTTCATCATCGGCAGCTACGTGTGCGGACAGCCGGGCGGCCTGAGACGCCAACGCCGGCAACGATTTTGCTGACAGGACCCACGGAACCACCGCGGGCGTCGGGACGGCCTCCCGCGGCTCGGTCGGGGCGGATTCGACGATCACGTGGGCGTTGGTGCCACTGATCCCGAACGACGAGATGCCCGCGCGGCGGGCGTGTTCCTTGACCGGCCAGGGCCGCGCCTCGGTCAGCAACGACACCGCACCCGCCGACCAATCCACATGCGGGCTGGGCTGATCCACATGCAACGTCGCCGGCAGCAGCTCGTGACGCATCGCAAGCACCATCTTGATCACACCGGCGACCCCGGCGGCGGCCTGCGTGTGACCCATATTCGACTTGATCGACCCCAGCCACAGCGGCTCGGTGCGATCCTGGCCGTAGGTCGCCAACAACGCCTGCGCCTCAATCGGATCACCCAATGTGGTGCCGGTGCCGTGGCCTTCCACCACGTCGACCTCGGCCGCCGACAACCCGGCGCTGGCCAGCGCCGCGCGCACCACCCGCTGTTGCGAGGGGCCGTTGGGCGCGGTCAGGCCGTTGGAGGCGCCATCCTGATTGACCGCCGAACCCCGCACCACCGCCAACACCGGATGACCCAACCGGCGCGCGTCCGACAACCGCTCCACGACCAGCATGGCGCCGCCCTCGGACCAGCCCACCCCGTCGGCCGCGCCCGCGTAGGCCTTGGACCGGCCGTCGGGTGCGAGCCCCCGGTGCCGGCTGAACTCGATGAAAACCGTTGGCGTGGCGTTGACGGTCGCGCCGCCGGCCAGAGCCAGGTCGCACTCGCCGGACCGCAGCGACTGCACCGCCATATGCAACGCCACCAGCGACGAGGAGCACGCCGTGTCCACCGACACCGCCGGACCCTCGAGCCCCAGCACATAGGAAACCCGCCCCGAGGCGACGCTGGAGGTCATGCCGGTCAGGCGGTAGCCCTCGATCTCCTCGGCGAGCATGCCGTAGCCCTGGACGATGAGGCCGGCAAACACTCCGGTCGCGCTGCCGCGCAGCGCGCTGGGGTCGATCCCGCCCCGCTCCAATGCCTCCCACGACAATTCCAGCAGCATTCGATGCTGGGGGTCCATCGCGAGCGCCTCGGTGGGTGCGATGCCGAAGAAGGCGGGGTCGAAGTCGGCGACATCGTCGACGAAGCCACCGGTGCGAGCGTATGTCTTGTGGCGCGCATCGGGATCCGGGTCGAACAGCCCGGCCAGATCCCAGCCACGATCGGCCGGAAACTCCGAGATCACGTCGCGGCCGTCGGCCACCATTTGCCACAGACTCTCGGGCGTATCCACCCCGCCCGGGAAGCGACAGGACATGCCGACGATCGCGATCGGCTCGCTCGCGCGCTCCAGCAGCGCGCGGTTGGTGCGCTTCAGGCGTTCAACCTGGACCAGCGCTTTCCGCAGCGCCTCGGTCGCATGCTGGAGTTGATCCACCTCAGTACCCCTTGCCTAACATTGGCCGATTTCAACCACCGGATGCCGAGTCACGGCAGTTGCTGCACGAAGAGACGTCGTGCTGCTCTCCGACCCAAGAACGTCGCTGGTGAGTATGGTCAACTCCGACGGGATTTCAAAACGTCCGATGCTCCCGGTGCCTAAAGGAGGATCGGATTCGACGTGTGGAACGCCGTGTCCGGGCGGATATGGGCACGCCCGGCGCCGCTGCGGTCCCGCTGACCGCGCCCTACGCCTGGTACCCCGTCCATGGCGCGACTGTACCCGGCTCACCATCGGTCGTGGTCGACGCCTTCAGACGGATGCTCGACGCCAGCCGTCGGCGGCCTGGGCGGCGCGGATCAGCGCGTCGCACAACTCGCGCAGCTCGGTTGCCTCGGCGCCTTCATCGAGCGCCGTGGCGACATCCTCGGCGGCGCATCGGACCTGGTAGACGCGATCCGACAGGTCGGACGCGTCGTCCGCCGACAGCACCACAGCGTCGGCCGGCAGGGCCGTCATCTCACCCCGGTTGATCGAAGCCCGCTGCTCGTAAGCCCGCTGCCGGCACGACTGCCGACAGTATTGACGACGCCGACCCATGCCGACTTCCGTCACGTCTCGACCGCACCAGCGGCATGGCTGTGGGTGGGAACGGCGGCTCACGCATGCCGACTTTAGTCGGCCGCGCGTCGCGATCCCGGTATCATTGACGGTCGAGTCGCGTACGTCGCGTGTCGACTCGGGAACTACGCAGAACGTCCTGACGTTTGCTATGCGAATAGAATCGCGGCACCGGAGCTTAAGAGCTCAGAGGATTTAAAGGAGTAGCAGCCATGGCTGATCGTGTACTGAGGGGCAGTCGCCTCGGAGCCGTGAGCTACGAGACCGACCGCAACCATGATCTGGCTCCGCGTCAGCTCGCGAAGTACCGTACCGAGAACGGCGAGGAATTCGAGGTTCCGTTCGCCGACGACGCCGATATCCCCGGCACCTGGCTGTGCCGCAACGGCATGGAAGGCACCCTCATCGAGGGCGACCTGCCCGAGCCGAAGAAGGTCAAGCCACCCCGCACGCACTGGGACATGCTGCTGGAACGACGTACCGTCGAAGAACTCGAAGAACTGCTCAAGGAGCGCCTCGAACTGATCCGGTCGAAGCGCCGCGGCTGACCGGGCTTCGCGCCCGCTCGACTACGTTCTGTCGGCTGCGCGGGCGGCCCGAGCGCCGTTCCTGCGACTCTCGACGCCCCATTTCGCGACCTTGACCAGCGCTTCGCGAATGTTGGATCCGCTCATTTTGGATACGCCGAGCTCGCGCTCGGTGAAAGTGATCGGCACCTCGACGACGATGAAGCCGTTGTCGAGGGTGCGCCGGGTCAGATCGATCTGGAAGCAATAGCCCTTGGAGTCCACGCCGTCGAGATCGATCGCTTCCAGGACTTCGCGGCGGTAGGCGCGGTAGCCGGCGGTGATGTCGTGAATGTCGATGTCGAGCGCCACTCGGGCATAGGTATTGGCTGTCCAGGACAGGGCCCAGCGCCGCTTCGGCCAATTTCGCACCGCTCCCCCGTCGACATAGCGCGAACCGATGGCCAGGTCGGCGCCGGAGTCCACGGCGTCCAGGAGTCGGCGCAGCTGCTCCGGAGCATGACTGCCGTCGGCGTCCATCTCGACGAGTACCGCGTAGTCCCGACTCAAACCCCAGCCGAAACCCGCGAGGTAGGCGGCGCCCAGGCCATCCTTGGCCGTGCGATGCATGACGTGGGTGCGACCGCCGTCGGCCGCGGCCAGCTCATCGGCGAGATCGCCGGTCCCATCGGGGCTGCCGTCGTCCACGATCAGTACGTGCACATCGGGGCAGGCGTCCTGCAGCCGCCGATGAATCAGCGGCAGGTTCTCCCGCTCGTTGAAGGTCGGGATGATAACCAGGACACGCTGGCTGGGACGATTACCCGGGGCCCGGGTCGCCTGCTCGCCGGTGGTCATTGATCTCCTCTATGTCGCCCGAGATAACGCGGTTGTGGGCCGCCCTTTTGGTGGAGCGGAGTGTAGTCACCGCCTGTGTCCGGCGGAGCGTCGTGCGCGGTCGTCGGGACTTCCTCGTCGGGCCGGGGTTCGTCCGGAGTCGCCCCACTGTCCGCCGATTCAGCCGAAGGCCTGGACCGCAGCCGAATCGAACGCGGGAAGATCCTATTGTGCCGTATTCCGGCCAGAATGACCGCTCCGGCCGCCGCGACCAGCACCCACTGCACGATCGGGGACCATTGAGTCGCCGGCGTCAGCTTCGTCTTGAGGCGCACCTGGATGTCCAGGTAGGCGGGCTGGAAGAAGTCGGTGCGGACCAGCTCGGCGCCATCGGGCGCGATCACGGAACTGATCCCGGTGGTACCGGCGACCACGACGTATCGGTCGTGCTCGACGGCCCGAACCTTGGCGAACGCCAGCTGTTGCTCGCTCATGCGCTTGTTGAAGGTGGCGTTGTTGGCGGGTACCGCCAGCAGCTGGGCACCGTTGAGGACGGCTGTTCGCGGCACCCGGTCGAAGATCACCTCCCAGCAGGTGGCCACGCCGACGGGCACTCCGGCGATCTGCACGACGTCGGTGCCTTGACCGGGGATGAAATTGCCGGCCCGGTCGGCATAGCTCGACAGATATTTGAACAGCCACGCCATGGGCAGGTATTCGCCGAACGGCTGGACGATCGTTTTGTCGTGCCGGTCGGCCGGTCCGGTGACGGGATTCCACACAATGGCGGTGTTGGTGTACTGGACGGGCCCTTGCTCGCTGCCCGGAACGGCGAGCACCGCGCCGATCAGGATCGGCGCGTTGATCGCATGGGCTGCCTCCGCGATTCGTTGGGCGGCGTCGGCGTTGACGAATGGGTCGATGTCGGAAGAATCCTCCGGCCAAATAACGAACTGCGGTTGCGGGGCAGCCCCGGCTCGCACATCCTCGGCCAGCCGCAGCGTCTCTTCGACGTGGTTGTCCAGTACCGCTCGACGTTGCGCGTTGAAGTCCAGACCGAGCCGGGGCACATTGCCTTGCACGGAAGCGACGGTGACCGTCGGTTCACCACCCGATCCGGCACCGGAGTGCCGCACCTGCGGCCAGACGACGACTGCGGCGAGCAACACCAGACAGACACAGACGCCGGGAAGGACCACCGCGGGCGGCGGTGGTCCGGCATCCGCGACTTCCTCTTCGGCGGCCTCCGCCGAGATGTCACGACGCAGCCGGCTACCGGTTCGCCACCAGGTGGCGATTTCCAGCGCGATTGCGGTCACGCTGAAGCCCAGCAGCACGACCCCCATCGACAGCAGGGCCACGCCGCCGAGCTGGACCAACGGCAGCAGTGGACCTTCGGCCTGGCCGTAGGCGACCGAGCCCCACGGAAAGCCGCCGAACGGGAAATTCGATTTCAGCCATTCCTGGGCCGTCCACAGCACTGCGAACCAGATCGGCCAGCCGGGCAGTCGACGCACGACCACGGCGAAGAAACCAAAGAGGGCGGGGAACAGCGCGCACATCGTGGCCAATGCCAGCCACGGGATGGCGCCCACCAGCAGGCTGATCCACGGCAGCAGTGGCGCGTAAAACGCGAGCCCGAACAGGAATCCGTAGCCGAAACCACCGGCCGGCGTCGTGGCGGGGTGCTTGAGCACCCAGGCGAGCAGCGCGGCGGCGACGACGGCGGCCCACCACCAGTTCACCGAGGGGAAGCTGGCGCAGAGCAGCAGTCCGCCCCCGACGCTGGCCGCCAGCCGCGAGAGGCGAGGCAGCAGCGCGGCGCCGATGCCGGGCAACCGCCCGGTTGCCCCCCTACCCAATCGCGCTATTGCGTGGCTTGTGCCGCTGGCCACCCGACCGGCGAAGCCGGGCCGCTGCGGCTCGCTGGGGGTGTGCTCGTCGGGCTCGGAGGCCTCGTCCTGCGGCGCGGACTCCTCCTCGTCAGGCTCGGTTTCGGCGGCCTGCAGCGCGGCGTCCGGATCGACCTCGCTCGGCTCGTCGGGGTATTCGTCTCGACCAGGCCTTTCCTCAGCCATGGATGACAGCACCTCGGTGCACGGTTCGCCGGCATCGCGGCAGCTCATCGGTCAGCCCCAACCGGGGCAACGCGGGAACACGGGAGCGAGGATCGGTGGACCAGCGCTGGACGCTGTCGTCAGGGGCGTGGACATCGAGGTCTCCGGCGTCCCACACCGCGTAGGACGCGGGTGCGCCGGGCACCAGGGCACCCATGTTTTCGTCCCGGACGCCGCATGCGCGCCAGCCACCGCGAGTCGCCCCGGCGAACGCGGCCCGGGCCGATACGCCATTGCCCGGAGTGTGGTGATGAACCGCCGCGCGCACGCTTGCCCACGGGTCAATCCCCGTCACCGGGGCGTCGGAACCTAGCGCGAGGGGCACGCCTTGGGATGCTAACAGCGCAAGCGGATTGAGCCGGCTGCCTCGTTCAGCGCCGAGGCGGTCGGCGTACATACCGTCGCGGCCGCCCCAGAGCGCATCAAAATTGGGCTGCACGCTGGCGATGACACCCCACGCGCCCAGTTTGGCGGCTTGATCGGCGGTAACCATTTCCAGGTGCTCCAGCCGGTGCCCGCAGCGGGCGACCGCGACCACCCCGAGGTCGGCGACGACACGTTCGAACGCGTCGACGGCCGCCGAGACCGCGGCATCGCCGATGACGTGAAAACCGGCCGTCACCTGCGCCGCGGTGCATGCCCGCAGATGCGCTTCGATGACGCCGGCGTCGAGGTAGCAGGTGCCGACGCGGTCGGGTGCGTCGGTGTAAGGCTCGTGCAGCCAGGCGGTGTGTGACCCGAGGGCCCCGTCGACGAACAGGTCACCGGCCAGCCCGCGGGCTCCGGTCTGCTCCATCAGCACACGGACCTGCTCGGCGGTGGTCACCGCCTCACCCCAGTAGCCGATCACCTCGACGCCGTGATCGAAGGCCCGTAGCTGCAGCCAGTCATCGAGGCCACCGATTTCGGGTCCCGCGCATTCGTGTACCGCGACGATGCCGGCCGCGGCCGCGGCTCCCAGCGCAGCTGACCTGGCTTCCTCCAGCTGCGCAGCGGTCAGCGACCCGCGCGCGACGGCCCGGACCAGATGGTGTGCGTCGCCGGCCAGCGGCCGGTCAGCGGCGAAGCCGCGCGCCGCCGCGAGATCCGGAACCAGCCGGCGCAGCCCCGTCGAGGCCAGCGCCGAGTGGACGTCGACGCGCGCCAGGTAGGCCGGCCGGTCGCCGAGCGCCGCGTCGAGATCGGCGGTGGACGGCGGGCTGTTCTCGGGCCACGACGACTCGTCCCAGCCGTGCCCCCACACCGCCTGGCCGGGGAGGGCTGCGGCATAGTCGGCGATCAGCTGTAGGCAGTGCCCGCGCGAGCGGGCCGCCCGCAAGTCGAGTCCGCTCAGCGTGAGTCCGGTCGCCGTCACATGAATGTGGCTGTCCACGAATCCCGGCGCCACGAAACCACCCTTGAGGTCCAGCACCTCGGCGTCGGGAAACTGTCGGCGGCCTACCGCGTCGCTGCCCAGCCACGCAACGACGTCGCCGCGCACCGCCATCGCGGTCGCGTCGGGATGGGTGGGGCTATGCACCCGCCCGTTCAGCAGCAGCGTGGTCGAAATCGGGGTCACACCGCAAAACTACGTGCAGCGGTGCCAACGGCAATCAGTCCGGGCCGGACCGAAATCGGGGGCCGCCCCAGTGCTGATCGGCGATCCGGTCCTTCGGCAATACGGCTGGCTCGGCATCGTGGACGTCGAGGACCTCGCCGTCGATGTAGTCGCGGCCATCGCCCGTGGGATGAGGACGGAAGTCGGTGAAAGCCGTGCTGTAGCTGACCAGCGGTGCGCGGCGCTGCAAACCGCGCAGCGCGATGCCGCTCAATCCGGGCCCGGCGGCCGACCGCACCGGCTGAAGCAGCAGCAAGGTCCCCAGAGCCGTGGTGACGAATCCGGGAACGAGGACCAGCGCCGTCGCCACCGTCACCACCGCGCCGTCCCCCAGGGTGCTGCGCGGTTCCTTCAGACCGGAACGCATCTGCCCGATGTCGCGAATCAGCTGCGACCCCGCTATCGGGGCCAGCAGGCCCCAGCCGAGGACGAACGTGACCAGCAGACTCAGCAGGGTCCAACCCCACCCGACCGTCCATACCAACGCGAAGATCGCCGCCAGCTCGACGACGGCGTAGACGAGTAACAACCGGCTCACCATGTGAGGCCAACGAGTGTGCATTGCATTGAAGTTCCCGTGCCGGCTCGCATCGCGGCTGCAGTTAGATGATGATATGACCACGATTGAGATCGATACCCCCGACGGACCGATCGATGCGCTGCTGAGCGTTCCACCCGGCAGCGGCCCCTGGCCCGGTGTGGTGGTGATCCACGACGCCGTCGGCTACGGCCCGGACAAGCAGTCGATCAACGACCGCATCGCGCAGGCAGGCTATGTGGCGCTGACTCCGAACCTGTACGCCCGGGGCGGCCGCATCCGCTGTATCACCCGGGTCATGCGTGAGCTGATGACGCAACGCGGCCGCGCCCTCGACGACATCCTTGCTGCCCGCGATCACTTGCAAGCCCGGCCGGACGGTACCGGGAAGGTCGGGATCGCCGGCTTCTGCATGGGCGGCCAGTTTGCCCTTGTCATGTCGCCCAAAGGTTTTGGCGCTTCCGCTCCGTTCTACGGCACTCCTCTGCCACGCCACCTGAGCGACACGCTGCAGGGGGCATGCCCGATCGTGGCGAGCTTCGGTGCGCGTGACCCGCTGGGCAGGGGCGCACCCGAGAAGTTGCGCGAAGTGGTTGCGGCCAAACAGATCACCAATGACATCAAAGCCTACCCGGGCGCCGGACACAGCTTCGCGAACACCCTTCCCGCCCAGCCACTGCTCCGGATTGCGGGTTTCGGCTATGACCACGCCGCTACCGAAGACGCCTGGAGTCGTGTCTTCTCGTTCTTCGGTGAGCACCTGCGCTAGTACTTCGGTAGTCCTAGGGCCGCAATTTGTCTGACACGACACCCGCGAAGGTGTGCGTGTCGCCGGGCCAGCGCGCCGAGACGTAGTTGCCGTCGTCGACGACGAATGCCGGTCGCGAGTCGGTCGCCGTGTCGCGCGCCATCCCGGACGATTTGAGTCGCCAGTGCGGCGTGCCGCGCTCGACGTCGCGAAAATCCGACGGGTCTGCAAGCGCGCGGGTGACTTCCGACTGCACCGACATGTAGCCGCCCGGCTGACCGGGCTGCTCGGAGTAGGTCCGGTAGTAGTCGGGATCCCAGAATCGGGTGATCCGCGTGAGCCGCCAGGCCAGTCGCTCCATGGCCCAGGTGAGCGCCGTGGTCTTGCGACCGTAGAGCACCGAGCGGCCCGTGCCGGGGTCGATGCTGCGCGCGGCCAGCAGCACACCGTGACAGATCGCGGCCACGATCATGTCGCGGCCGAAGGCTTCGACGACCAGGCGCTGCAAGATGTCGCTGTCGATGTAGCTGCGCATTCCGCGGGCGCGGTGACCGCCGGGCAGCAGCAACGCGTCGATGCCGTCGAGCGTGGCTCGCCGCCAGCTCACGGGGTGCCGGTACTCCTGCGAGCGCACCATGGCGGCATAGGCGTCGCGACCCCTCGTGTTGGCGCGCAACACCAGGCCGACGAGCGGGAAGGACCCCAATACCGGTAACGCGGACCAGATATCCAGACCTCGACCGGTCACCATGATGTCGTCGGCCACACCGGACGTTCCGCTTTCGGTCGCGAAGACCACCCGGTGACCGTTGTCGGTCAGGACCCGCCAGCTGACCGCGACCTCGGTCGGGTCGAAGTCACGGTCCGGAATCGGAACCAGCACCGTGGCCATCGCGCGTTCTAGCCTTGGGCCACTCGGAGTTCGAGGCCGATGTTGTTTTCCATGCCGCCGCGCAGCTTGCTGAAAAAGTTGAAGACCGCGCCGACAATGCCGTAACGCCTGCCGATCGCGTCGTACACAGTGCCCGTGTCCGATTTGTCGAGCAGGGCCGCGGTGCCCGCGACAGCCTCGCTCGTCGGACGACCGCGCATCGTGCAGGTGGCCATCGTGACGCGGGGTGTATTGCGAATCCGCTTGACCTTCCACGAGTTTCCCTGCGTGATCACCAGCAGCCGGTCGCCGCATTCCTGGTCCGGGGCAGTCCAGATCGGCGTCGGCTTGGGTCGGCCGTCCTTGGTGAAGGTGGTCAGCAGGATGTATTGCGCCTTGGCGAGATCGGCGAAGGTGGGCGTCACGGTCTCAACCTACTCGTGAACGTTGACATTCACAGCACTCGGCTGCGATGGTGTTAAATGAAAATAATGTTTTCGTTTAAGCATCGGAGCGGGGAAACGCGTGGGCGATCCGAAGAACCCGATGGCGTGGCTACCGTTCTCGATCGCCGAGGCAGCGCTGGCGGGATCTGACGACGGCGCAGACCTCTCCCAGGCGTGGTCGTATTTGCAAGGACGACTGCACAACGCAGCGCAGCTCGTCCAATCGGACCCGGCCAACCGAAATCGCGTCGATCTCGCCGCGGGCATGCGGCATCTGTTGGTGCTGCTCACCGCCGGGATCGATGAGGTGCTGCGATTCGACACCGATCCGGTCCTGAGTGTTCAAGCCACCAGCACCGACGACCTGGTGACGTGGGGAATGGAATGTCCAGACTGCATCTACACCCGTGCCGTGCTGCGCGGCGGGGAAAGTTACCGGCTGTTCGGTAATCGAGGCACCGCACGCTATGTCGGGCTGCAGACGATGAACGGCATCGCCGCAACGGCTAACGAGCTCGTCGACGAGCTCGAGATGGATGCCGACGGGAACTTCGAGGTGCTGCTGTCGGCATCCGAGCAGACGGGGCGAGCCGGTAATTGGATGCGGCTCGAAGGCGAAAACCCGACGCTGACGGTCCGGCACTTCTTCTACGACTGGGACAACGAAGTGCCATCGTCGCTGCGCATTGAGCGCCTCGGCGATGCGACTAGCACCGAAGTCCGTCCGATCGATCCGGCCGTGGCAATATCGCGGCAGTTGGTCGCCCTTGGCGACTTTGTCCAGGGCAACCTGGAGTTCTTTCTCCAATTCGGTGCCGCGGCGCCGACGAATGGATTCCTGCCGCCGATCGACCGCTCCGATATCGGTGCGGCCGCCGAGAACCGGCCGGTGATCGGTCGGTGGGAGCTGGGCCCGGGCGAGGCACTCATCGTGGAAATGGAACCGCCCGAAGGGATTTACTGGAGCTTCTCCCTCGGCAACCCATGGTGGGAGACGATTCATTACGGGCGCCACCAGTCCAGCCTCAATGCCCGGCAAGCGGTGGTGGATTCCGACGGCCTGGTGCGGGTGGTGCTGTGTCCCGAGGACCCGGGTGTCGCGAATTGGCTTGACACCGCGGGCTACAGCAATGGACCCATCATCCTGCGCTGTGTGCGAACGAAGACGGCGCCGACGCCGTCGACGCGGGTTGTGCCGTTCGACAAGATCCATGCTCACTTGCCATCGGACACCGCGACGGTCACCGCGCAGCAGCGGGCGTCCGTCATTGCGGCGCGCCGCAAGGCCGTGCGCGAGAGGTTCGCCTGATGACATTTGACGCCGATGAGTTGCAGAGCGGCGCTTGCGCTGCAACAGGTCTCGATGATTTCGGGTCCTCGTACTACCGCGAGGGACTCGATCGCATCGTCGACACGCTGAACACCGAGGCCGACCTCAACGAAATCGGCCAGGTCATCCAGCACGCGACCATCAGCAACGCGCTGATCCAGCGCCTCAAGATCGAGGACGCGTACCGACAGCATCCCGAGATCGACGATGAGGTGGTCGGCGGCCCTGTCTTTGTGATCGGGCTACCCCGCACCGGGACCACTGCATTGAGCCAACTGGTAGCCGCCGATCCGCAGTTCCGGTCGCTGCGGATGTGGGAATCCCAAGCCCCCACACCGCCGCCGGAGGCCGCCACCCAGCACACCGATCCGCGGATCGCGCAGGCCGAGGCCGGCCTGAAGATGCTCGACGACATGTTCCCGTTGATGAAAACGATGCACAACTCCGAGGCCACTGCCGCGACCGAATGCCAGGACCTGATGGGGATGAGCTTCCGTACCTTTCACTTTGACGGCGCGGTGCGTGCTCCCGGCTATCTGGCGTGGCTGCTGGACTGCGACATGCGCGAGACGTACAGCTTTCACCGCAAGGTGCTCAAACTGCTGCAGTGGCATTGCCCGCCAGTGCTGTGGCATCTCAAGACACCGGTGCACATGTTCGCCCTCGACGCGCTCGTCGAGGCGTACCCGAATGCCAGATTCCTGTGGAGCCACCGCGATCCGGCCAGGGTGATGGGTTCGGTGTGCAGCCTGATCCGGTATGTCCGCAGCTGGAGCAGCGACCACGACGATCCCAAGGAGTTGGGCGCCGAGCAAGTCGGCAGCTGGGTCGAAGCCGTCCGGCGGGCAATGGATTTCCGTGCCCGGATGGGTGACGACCGGTTCGCCGACGTCTCCTTCGCCGACCTGCAAACTGATCCCGTGCGCACGCTGCAAACCGGCTACGAGCGACTGGGATTGAGCTTTACCGAGGCCACCTCGTACTCGGTCAGGCAGTGGGCCGAAGGGCACAGACCCGGCTCTCGTGGGATACACGACTATGACCTGGCCGAGTACGGCTTGACGTCGGAGGGGGTTCGTGAACGGTTCGTGGACTACCTCACCGCCTACGATGCAACCGGATGAGTGCTCCTCGGACGCGACGGCGCGACAAGCTCGAGCCGGACCCGGCGGTGCGCCGCGAGATTCTTACGGCCGCATCGGCAACCTTGCGCGAGCACGGAGTTCGCGGATTGAGCATTGCCGCGGTGCTGGACCGCGCCAAGTTGAGCACCCGCGCCTTCTATCGGCATTTCGATTCCAAAGATGAATTGGTCGCCGCGGTCTTCCTGGAGACCGCGCGCGCGGAGAGGCGACGGCTGCAGCGCCGGATGTCGGCCGCCGATACGGAGATCGAAGCGGTAGCGGCGTGGATTGACGGACGGCTCGACTTGGCGTTCGACGACCACGTGAAATCCGATTTGCGGCGGCTGTCGCTGGAAGCCCAATCGCAGACCTTCGCCTCCCCCGGTCTGGTCCAGCCCGCATACGTCGAAATGCTCAAGCCGCTCAGCGAGGCCCTGCAGCGCGGCCTGCGGCGCGGGGTGTTCCACCACATCGACCCGGTGACCGACGCGGAATTCATCCACGGCGTGGTGTGGGCGAGCACCAACCGGCAATGGCACACGGGCGATTGCGATCGCGCCGAAGTCCGCGAAAACGCGCTTCGTTTCTGCCTGCGCGCACTGGGTGTGGCACCCGAAACAATCGATCAGATGTGAGAGGAGTATCCATGGACCTGGGTTTCGCCGGATCGACGGCCGTGGTCACCGGTGGGAGCAAAGGGATGGGGCTGGCCATCGCCGAAACCCTGGCGACCGAAGGTTCCAGCGTCGCGGTAATGGCTCGCGGCAGACAAGCACTCGATACCGCGGTGGAATCACTGCTGAAAGCAGGCGCTCCCGACGCCGTGGGGATCAGCGTGGATATGACCGACGCGGAGTCCATCGCGAACGGCTTCGCGACGATCTCCGAGCGCTGGGGGCAACTCAATAGCTTGGTTCACACGATCGGGCCGGGCGACGGCTACTTCGAGCAGATGGACGACACGCAATGGGAGGATGCGTTCGCGCTGGGCACCATGTCGGGCGTGCGGTCGATCCGCGCCTCGTTGCCACTGCTGCGCTCGGCGGAGTGGGCCCGCATTGTGGCGCTGTCGGCGCACTCCATTCAACGGCAGAACCCGCGCATCGTGGCCTACACGGCCGCCAAGGCGGCATTGGCCAGCGTCACCAAGAATCTCTCCAAAAGCCTTGCGAAGGACGGTATCTTGGTCAACTGCGTGTGTCCGGGGACGATCGTGACAGCCAGCTTCACCGAGAACCTCAAGGACATCCTGGCAGCCGATGGCCTGGATGCCACCGACCCGCACGACGTTATGACCTGGATCGACAACAACTTCCATCAACCCTGTGACCTCGGTCGCGCCGGGTTGCCCGAAGAGGTCGCATCCATCACCGCCTACTTAGTGTCTCGGCGCAACGGCTACGTCACCGGAGCCACCGTGAACGTCGACGGCGGGTCGGACTTCATCTAGGGGCTGCCGCTGCCTAACCCTCCAGGTCACCTTCGGTTTCCAGCAGCGCCTGGCGCAGCCCGTCGAGGGTTTCCGGCGTCGGCTCGGCCCACATGCCGCGCCCGGCCGCCTCCAGCAGCCGTTCGGCCATGCCGTGCAACGCCCACGGATTGGATTCCGTCATGAACTTTCGGTTCTCCGGGTCCAGCACGTAGCGCTCGGTCAGCTGTTCATACATCCAGTCGGCCATGACCCCGGCAGTCGCGTCGTAACCGAAGAGGTAGTCGACGGTCGCTGCCATCTCGAATGCACCCTTGTAGCCGTGCCGGCGCATCGCGGTCATCCAGCGGGGATTGACCACCCGGGCGCGAAATACCCGAGTGGTCTCCTCGGACAGCGTGCGGGTGCGGATCGCGTCGGGTCGGGTGTTGTCGCCGATGTAGGCGGCCGGCGCCTTGCCGGTCAGCGCCCGCACCGTCGCGACCATGCCGCCGTGGTATTGGAAGTAGTCGTCGGAATCGGCGATGTCGTGCTCGCGGGTATCGGTGTTCTTGGCCGCCACCGCAATCCGCCGGTACTGCCGGTTCATGTCCTCGACCGCTTCACGGCCGTCCAGGTCGCGCCCGTAGGCGAACCCACCCCAGGCCGTGTACACCTGCGCGAGATCGGCGTCGTCGCGCCAGTTCCGGCTGTCGATCAGCTGCAGCAGCCCGGCACCATACGTGCCCGGCTTCGATCCGAAAATTCTTGTGGTAGAACGCCTTTCGTCGCCATGCTGGGCCAGGTCGGCCTGCGCGTGGGCGCGGACGTAGTTACCGTCGGCGGGCTCGTCGAGTTCGGCGACCAAGCGCACCGCGTCGTCGAGCATCGTTACGACGTGCGGGAATGCGTCCCGGAAGAATCCCGAGATCCGCACCGTTACGTCGATCCGCGGACGCCCCAGTTCGGCCAGCGAAATCGGCGTCAGACCGACGACGCGACGTGACGCGTCGTCCCACACCGGCCGAACGCCGAGCAGCGCAAGGACCTCGGCGATGTCGTCGCCGGCGGTGCGCATAGCCGAGGTACCCCACACCGACAGCCCGACCGATTGCGGCCATTCCCCATGGTCGTCCCGGTACCGGGTCAGCAGTGAATCTGCAAGCGCGACACCGGCTTCCCAGGCCAGCCGGGATGGTATCGCCTTGGGGTCGACGGAGTAGAAGTTGCGGCCGGTGGGCAGCACGTTGACCAGGCCGCGCAACGGCGACCCAGACGGACCGGCCGGAATGAACCGGCCGTCCAGTGCCCGGAGCACCTGGTCGATTTCGGCGGCGGTACCGCTCAGCCGGGGCACTACCTCAGTGGCCGCGAACCGCAGCACCGCGGCCACCTCGGCATTGTCGGTAATCCTGTCCACGGCCGCCGGATCCCAGCCGGTGGCTTGCAGCGACGCGACCAAGCCGCGTGCCAGGGCCTCGGTTTGATCGACCTTGGTCCGCTCGTCGGTGCCGTCTTCGGCGAGACCGAGTGCTTGTCGCAAGCCGGGTAGCGCATGCTCGCCGGCGAACAGCTGGCGGGCCCGCAGGATGGCCAGCACCAGGTCGAGTTCTGCTTCCCCCGTGGGCTTTTGCCCGAGGATGTGCAGGCCGTCGCGGATCTGGACATCCTTGATTTCGCATAGCCAGCCATCGACGTGCAGGATCATGTCGTCGAACGTGTCTTCTTCAGGCTGCTCGGTCAGGCCCAGATCGTGGTCCATCTTGGCGGCGCGGATCAGCGTCCAGATCTGCTGACGGATGGCGGGCAGCTTGCCCGGATCCAGGGCGGCGACGTTGGCGTGCTCATCGAGCAGCTGCTCCAAACGTGCGATGTCGCCGTAGCTTTCGGCGCGGGCCATCGGTGGGATCAGATGATCGACGAGCACGGCGTGCGCCCGCCTCTTGGCCTGAGTGCCCTCGCCGGGGTCGTTGACCAGGAACGGATAGATCAGCGGCAGGTTGCCCAGCGCGGCGTCGGATCCGCAGGCCGCCGACATCCCCAGCGTCTTGCCGGGAAGCCATTCCAGGTTGCCGTGCTTGCCCAGGTGCACCACGGCGTGGGATCCGAATCCGGTATCCAGCCAGTGGTAGGCGGCCAGGTAGTGATGGCTGGGCGGCAGGTCAGGATCGTGATAGATGGCAACCGGATTCTCGCCGAACCCGCGGGGCGGCTGCACCAGCAGCACCAGGTTCTCGGATTGCATTGCGGCGATGACTATCTCGCCCTCGGGATCCGCCGTACGGTCGACGAAGAGCTCGCCGGGCGCTGGACCCCAATGGGTTTCGACGGCCTCGCGGAATTCCTCTGGCAAGGTGGCGAACCAGTCGCGGTAATCTTCGGCGGACACCCTGATCGGATTGCCGGCCAGTTGTTCTTGGGTGAGCCAGTCGGGGTCCTGCCCGCCGCGTTCGATCAGCGCGTGTATCAGGGCATCACCGTCGTTGGCATCGACCCCGGGCAGATCGCCCACCCGATAACCGACGTCACGCATCGCCCGCACCAGGGCCACCGCGCTGGCCGGGGTGTCCAATCCGACGGCGTTGCCGATGCGGGCATGCTTGGTGGGATATGCCGAGAACACCAGGGCCACCCGCTTGTCGGCCGGGGCGACATACCGCAACTGTGCGTGCCGGATGGCCAGGCCGGCGACCCGTGCACAGCGTTCCGGGTCGGCGACATAGGAGATCAGCCCGTCGTCATCGATCTCCTTGAAGGAGAACGGGACGGTGATGATGCGCCCGTCGAACTCGGGCACCGCCACCTGACTGGCGACATCCAGCGGGGACAGGCCGTCATCGTTTTCACACCACTGATCGCGCGAGCTCGTCAGGCACAGACCCTGCAAGATCGGAACATCCAGGGCGGCAAGGTGTTCCACATTCCAGCTATCGTCCTCCCCGCCCGCTGACGCGGTCGCGGGCTTCAGTCCCCCGGCGGCCAGCACGGTGACCACCATCGCGTCGGCCTCGCCGAGCCGTTGCAGCAGTTCGGGTTCGGCGGTGCGCAGCGACGCGCAGTAGACGGGCAGCGCTCGTCCACCAGCGTCTTCGATAGCCGCGCATAGCGATTCGATGTACGAGGTGTTGCCGGCCAGATGCTGCGCACGGTAGTACAGCACCGCGATCGTCGGCCCACCGGTGTGCTGCGCTCGGGGCCGTTCCAGTTCACCCCACGTCGGCGTCACCACCGGCTCGGTGAAGCCGGCGCCGGTCATCAGCACCGTGTCGGACAGGAACGAATGCAGTTGCCGCAGGTTCTCCACGCCGCCGTGCGCCAGGTAGATGTGAGCCTGCACGGCAATCCCGGCGGCGAGCGTGGACAGTCCGGTCAACTCGGCGTCGGCGGCTTGCTCACCGCTGACCAACACCGTCGGAATACCACTGGCGATCACGGTGTCGATGCCGTTTTGCCAGGCGCGATAACCACCGAGGATCCGGACGACCACGATCGCAGCGTCGGCAAGCAGGTCGGGCAATTCTGTGTCAGTCAGGGGGTCGGACAGCCGGGCGGGATTGGCCCATCGATAGTTTTTCCCACTGGCACGGGCGCTGATCAGGTCGGTATCGGATGTCGACAGCAGGACGATGGTTGGCTCAGCCACCCCTCATTCGTACCGTAGCGTCGCCGCGATGCGCCCGGCGACCTCAGCGGCCACGTCGAGTGCCCGTCCGCCGTCTGCCGCGTGATAACGATCCGCGGCCGGGTCGTACTCGGCGCCGGCGATCGAGCCGTGATCGGCCGCCAACTCGAAGAGGTCCACCGGCCACCCGACCCGTTCAAGCCGAGCGGCGAAGTCGCGGCTGCCTGTCGCAGGAACCACGTCGTCGGCCAAGCCGTGCAGCAAGGTGAACGGTGCGCCGATCTCCTCAAGAGTCAGTCCCTCGCAAGGGATGCGGCCCGTAATCGGATCGGGCACCGTGAACAAACCGGCCAGACAGACCGTGTGGGTCAGCGGGACATCGCGGCGGGCCAGTGTCAGACCTGCCGCGGCGAGACCTCCCATCGACCACCCGACGAGCACGAAACCCCTTCCTTCACAGCGCTTTTGCATGAACTCGAGCGATTGTGACAGGGCCGCACGGCCGCCGTCGTCGGCGTGGGAATCCCAATCGGGCACCACGACGGTGGCGCCGCGGTCGGCGAGCAGGTTCGCCAGGGGCCGCAGTACGACGCGGGCTCTGGCCTGCATGCCATGCCATAGCAAGATGGCCGGTCGAGCCGGATCACCGTATACATCGACCGAACGTCCCGCGGCGTACTCCATCGTCTGCACCGCAACAGAGTGCCCATCGCGCCACGATGCAATCGCCGAACGTGTCGGGCCTCGTCCCTATAATCGAAAGTATGTTCGATGACTTGCAGGGCGCGGAGGCACTGGTGCGCGCCGACGATGCGACCGTGGTGGCGGCCATCGCCGGGTGGGCACGTGCCGAGGCCGCCGCCTCGTCGCGCCGGCTGGCCGCGATTGCCGAACTGGTGCGCCGCCGCGCGATGGGCCCCGTCGACCATGCCATGTGGTCGTGCGACAACTGGGACGCGATGGCCGCCGAAGTCTCGGCGGTGCACGGTATCAGCCACAGCATGGCGTCCGGGCAGATGTATCTGGCCGTCGCACTGCGTGATCGGTTACCCCACGTGGCAGCACTTTTCGCCGACGGCGCGATAAGCGCGCGGCTGACCGCGACCATTGTGTGGCACACGGATCTGATCAAGGACGAGGAGACGCTTCGGCTGGTGGATGCGGCGCTGGCCAAAGATGCGGTCCGATATGGGCCACTGTCGGTAAACAAGACAGCACAAGCCATCGACGCGATAGTGGATCGCTATGACCCCGGGGCGCTGCGGCGCGGTCGGGCTGCCGCGCGCAGCCGTGACGTGGTGATCGACCTGGCCAATGACGAGTCGGGCACCGCCACGCTGTGGGGCCGGCTGTACTCCACCGATGCAGCCGCTCTGGACCGACGGCTACAGCAGATGGCGCACGACGTCTGCGACGACGACCCACGGACACTTGCGCAACGCCGTGCCGACGCGTTGGGCGTACTGGCAGCGGGTGGCCAGCGGCTCGCCTGCGGCTGCAGCAACGGCGAATGCCCGGGGCGCTTGGAGAGCGACGAGCGGGCAGCCGGTGTCGTCATCCACGTTGTCGCCGAGTCCTCGGCGGTCGTGTCGGAGCCGCCCGACACGCCGGGCGCCAACCGGCCCTCCGCATTGATCCCCGGTGGTGGAACGGTACCCGCGCCACGGCTGGCGGAATTGATTCGCAATGGCGCGCAGTTGCGGCCGGTGCGGCATCCCGCCAACGACAGCGCACCGGAGCCGGGCTACCGTCCCTCGACGGCGCTCGACACGTTTGTGCGGTGCCGCGATCTGACATGTCGCTTCCCCCATTGCGATCGTCCCGCCGAGATTTGCGACATCGACCATACGATTCCCTACCCGTTCGGCCCAACCCATCCGTCGAATCTCAAGTGCCTGTGCCGAAAACATCACCTGCTCAAGACTTTCTGGACGGCCTGGCGCGACGAGCAGCGGCCCGACGGTGCCGTTACCTGGACGTCTCCGGGCGGCCACACGTACACCACCCGGCCCGGTAGCCGACTTCTCTTCCCCACGCTGTGCGCCTCCACCGGTGAATTACGCACTGCGCCAAGGGTTAGTCCACCGGCCGTCGGACGCGGCGTGATGATGCCCAAGCGACCGCGCACCCGCGAACAAGACCGCATCTACCGCATCAATGCCGAGCGTTCACTCAACGCCGCTCATGTCGCCGCACGAAACCAGGCGCCGCCGTTCTGAGATCAGGCGGTGCGCACGTCGAAGTCCGCGAGATCGGGTTGGCGCAAGAGCTTGCGGTGGGTTTCCGGTGTCCACGGGAACACCTCGGGCAGACCATCTTTGCCCACGTACCAACTGTTGCAGCCTGACGCCCAAATAGTCTGTGGTATAGCGGCTTTCATGAGTTCATTGTATTCCTTGGTCGCGGCTTCCTTCGGCGCGGCGGCGCGCACCAACCCGGCGCGGAGCTGATTGATCCACCAGATCGCGTAGTCGGCTTGGTCCTCGGCGATTGCCATAAACGACTGGTTCCCGATCGGCGAATGCGGACCTAACAGCATGAACAGGTTGGGAAACCGTGGCACCGCGACCGACCGATATGCGATCGGACCATCGGCCCATGCCTCGTCCAGGGTGATCCCGCCCTCGCCGATCACCTCCATCGGTCTCACGTACGCCCTGGCGTCAAACCCGGTGGCGTAGACCAGCAGATCGAGTTCGTGCAGCGTGCCGTCTGCGGTCACGATGCCCCGGGGCTCGATGCGGTCGACCCGATCGGTGACCACGTCGACGGTGGGATGCTGCACGGAACGGTAGAAACGTCGCGACATCACCAGCCGCTTGCACATCGGCTCGTAGGCCGGGGTGAGTTTCGCCCGCAGTTCCGGGTCGCGCACCGACCGCAGGTTCCATCGACAGCTGGCCTGGACCAGACTGCGGCGCAATCCCGGACGGATTGGGGCGCGGCCTAAGAACTGCGTGGCGAAGGCCCCCCAAAAGCACCGGCTCATCGCGTTGAGCACCGGCAAGCGCGACAATACCTGCCGGGTCAGCTGCGAATACCTCGGGTTGGGTAGCGGCAAGACCCACTGCGCGGTGCGCTGAAACAGGGTCAACTGGCGTACTTTGTCGCCGAGCTCCGCAACGATCTGCACACCGCTCGAGCCGTTTCCGATCAAGCCGATTCGCTTGTCCGGCAGGGAAACCGAGTGGTCCCATCGTGACGAGTGAAAGGCCGGGCCGGCGAACGTCTCTCGGCCGGGGATGTCCGGATAGCGAGGTATCCGTAGTACTCCGGTTGCGGTGATCACCACATCGAACGTCTCTTCGCCGAATGTCGTGGTGAGGCGCCATGTCCCGTCGTCGTATTCGGCTCTGGTGACGTCGCAGCCAAAACGGATGTGACGCCGGACGCCACGTTCGTCGGCCACCCGCCGGAAGTACGCCAGCAACTCCGGCCCGGGCGACAGCAAATGTGACCACTTCGGGTTGGGCGCAAACGAGTAGGAGTAGAACCGCGACGGAACATCGCAGGTCAAACCCGGATACGTGTTATCGCGCCAGGTGCCTCCGACCTCGTCGGCTTTTTCGAAAATGGTGTACGAGTCGATGCCGGCGTCCTGCAACTTGACCGCCATGCAGAGGCCCGACATCCCGGCACCGATTATCGCGACTCTCAACTGACGCCTCGGCGCCATCACAACCACCAACTTCCCTCGTATAAGCCCGACGGTAATGACGCAGCACCCCGCTGTGGGCTCGAGAACGGGCCAGACAATTGGCGTTTTCGGTGCTGCGTTCTGCTCTACCGTGGACACGTGGCCCGAACCCGCGACACCGACGCTTGCCCGGGTGCCCTGCAGGTGCATCAGGCGGCCGACGGCGCGCTGGTCCGCGTCCGACTGCCCGGCGGGATGATCACCGCCGTACAACTGGCGGCGCTCTGCGGCCTGTCGAGAGGCTTTGGCTCGGGGACCTTGGAGCTGACCGCCCGCGGCAACGTGCAACTGCGGGCGATCACCGACGTGACGGCGGTGGCAGAGGGCATTGCCAACGCCGGGCTGCTGCCGTCGGCGATGCACGAGCGCGTACGCAACATCGTCGCTTCGCCGTTGTCCGGCCGCGCCGGCGGACGCGCGGACGTGCGGGGCTGGGTGCACGCGTTGGACGCCGCGATCTGCGCCGAGCCCAAATTAGTGGAACTGGGCGGCAGGTTCTGGTTCAGCATCGATGACGGCCGCGCCGACGTGTCCGGCCTGGGCTCCGACGTCGGGGTGCATGTCTGCGAAGACGGATTCGCGCTGCTGCTGATGGGGCGCGACACCGGTCTGCGAATGGCCGCCGACGATGTCGTCACGACACTGGTCGGAGTCGCCGTCCGGTTCGCCGAAGTGCGCGAAAAGGCATGGCGTATCAGCGAATTAGCTGACTTAGAAAGACTGCTGCCCGGTGCCGATCTCAGCGCCACCCCCGTTGCGACCGTCGCCAAACCGCCGGTGGGTTGGATAGCCCAGGACTGGCCCGGCCAGGAAGGCCGGGTTGCGTTGGGGGCCGCGGTACCGCTGGGTGTCCTGCCCGCGCAGGTCGCGGAGTACCTCGCCGTGATCGAAGCGCCGATGGTGATCACGCCGTGGCGCTCGGTGCTGGTGTGCGACCTCGACGAGGGTGTCGCCGACGCCGCGCTGCGGGTGCTGGCGCCGTTGGGCTTGGTGTTCGACGAGAACTCCCCGTGGCTCGACGTCAGCGCATGCACCGGACGTCCCGGCTGCGCGCACTCAGCCGCCGACGTGCGGGCGGACGCGGCCCAGCTCGTCGGGACGGAATCCGCGGTGCGTCGCCACTACGTCGGCTGCGAACGCGCCTGCGGCAGCCCGCCGACCGGTCAGGTACTCGTCGCCACCGGCGACGGATACCGGCTGCTCCGTAGCTAGGGTGAGCAGGTGCTCGACTACATCCGCGATGCGGCGGAGATCTATCGCCAGTCGTTCGCGACCATCCGCGCCGAAGCCGACTTGGCACGATTTCCCGTCGACGTGGCACCGGTCGTGGTGCGGTTGATCCACACCTGCGGGCAGGTCGACGTTGCCGAGCACGTCGCCTTCACCGACGACGTGGTGGCGCGGGCCAGCGCCGCGCTGCAAAACGGCGCCCCCGTGCTGTGCGATTCGTCGATGGTGGCCGCCGGGATCACCGCCGCCCGACTGCCCGCCGGAAACGAGGTCGTGTCGTTGGTGGCCGATCCACGCGCCCCCGAGCTGGCCGCACGCCGGCAGACCACCCGCTCGGCGGCGGGCGTGGAGCTGTGGGTCGAACGGCTCGACGGCGCGGTGCTGGCGATCGGCAACGCGCCCACCGCGCTGTTTCGGCTGCTCGAACTGATCGACGAGGGAGCCGTGGCGCCGGCGGCGGTCCTGGGCGGGCCGGTGGGATTCGTCGGCTCAGCGCAGTCCAAGCAGGAGCTCATCGATCGCCCCCGCGGCATGTCATACCTGGTGGTGCGGGGCCGCCGCGGCGGCAGTGCGATGGCCGCCGCCGCAGTCAACGCGATCGCGAGTGACGCCGAATGACGGGGCCCAGCAACCAGCGAGGCACGCTGTGGGGCGTCGGGCTCGGACCCGGAGACCCGGAGCTGGTCACCGTCAAGGCCGCCCGGGTGATCGGCGAGGCCGACGTGGTGGCCTACCACAGCGCCCGGCACGGCCGCAGTATCGCCCGCGGCATCGCTGAGCCCTATCTGCGGCCTGACCAGATCGAGGAGCACCTGGTCTATCCGGTGACCACCGAGGTGACCGATCATCCCGGCGGCTACGCCGGTGCGATCGAGGACTTCTATGTCGAGGCCGCCCAGCGCATCGCCGCGCACCTGGACGCTGGACGCAATGTGGCGCTGCTGGCCGAGGGCGATCCGTTGTTCTACAGCTCCTACATGCATCTGCACACCCGGCTGACGCAGCGGTTCGACGCCGTCATCGTGCCGGGCGTGACGTCGGTGAGCGCCGCCTCGGCAGCCGTCGCGACGCCACTGGTGGCCGGTGACGAGGTGCTGTCGGTGCTGCCGGGAACATTGCCGGTCGCCGAGTTGGCCCGTCGGCTCGCCGACGCCGACGCCGCCGTGGTGCTCAAACTGGGGCGTTCGTATCACGCTGTCCGGAAAGCACTTTCGGCATCCGGGCGGCTGGACGAAGCGTTCTACGTGGAGCGGGCCAGTACCCCCACACAACGGATCTTGCCGGCCTCGGAGGTCGACGAGGCCACTGTGCCGTACTTCTCACTGGCCATGCTTCCGGGCGGACGGCGGTTCGAACACTCGCCGGCCGGGGCCGTCGCGGTGGTGGGCCTGGGCCCCGGCGACAACGACTGGATGACCCCGCAGAGCCGACGTGAGCTGGCGGGCGCGACCGACCTGATCGGCTACGCCAACTACCTGGATCGTGTCCCGGTTCGGGACGGTCAGCAACGTCATCCCAGCGATAACACCGACGAACCCGCACGGGCGCGACTGGCCTGCGCGCTGGCCGAACAGGGCCGTGCCGTCGCGGTGGTGTCGTCGGGCGACCCTGGAGTCTTCGCGATGGCCACCGCCGTCCTCGAAGAGGCCAAACAATGGCCCGGGGTGCAGGTCCGCGTGATCCCGGCGATGACCGCCGCCCAGGCCGTCGCCAGCCGGGTGGGCGCGCCGCTGGGTCACGACTACGCGGTGATCTCGTTGTCGGACCGGCTCAAGCCGTGGGACGTGATCGAGGCGCGCCTGGCGGCCGCGGCCGCGGCGGACTTGGTGCTGGCCATCTACAACCCCGCCTCCAAGAGCCGTACCTGGCAGGTCGGCGCGATGCGCGACGTCTTGCTGATCCATCGCGAACCCGGAACGCCAGTGGTGATCGGCCGCAACGTGTCTGGGCCCGACGAGGACGTCCGCGTGGTGCGGTTGGCCGACCTGAACCCCGCCGATATCGACATGCGCTGCCTGCTGATCGTCGGATCGTCTCAAACCCAGTGGTATACAGGCGATTCCGGAGACACGGTGTTCACTCCCCGGCGTTACCCGACCTGAACGCGGCCGTTACTTGTCGTGGCCCCAGCTGCTCGGCAGCATCGGCACGGCCGGACCGTCGTTCAGCCCATCGCCGCGCAGCGTCGTGAGCCCTGCGGCGTGGTCCGCACCGGATCTTGCTGCGGCCCCGGCAAATCCGAGTGGTCCCGCCGCCTGGCCGGATTCCCCGACCGACGCAGCGGGCTCGTCGTCCGGGCCGGGAGCCGCGTCCTCGAGATCCATGTACTCGTATCGGTAGGCCTTATCCTGCACGGTTGCCCCGCGCCGGCGCCGGGCCTTCAACTTCTCCTTGGCGGATGCCGCCGCGGCCGCGGCGGGGGCGTCGGCCTCGTCCGGCGCGGGCTCCTCGGACTTGCGGCGTGAGCGATTCTTCGCGCTGCTGCTTCCCGACAATCCCGACAGACCGACGGCGTACAGCGCGTCCGACAAACCCGCGCCGAGTCCGCTCGTACTGGTCGGACCGAAGCCAACTCCGGGAGGGGCACCGGCCGGTGGGGCTCCGCTGGCGGACGCCGCAGTCGCCGTCGCGGGAGCGGGCGCGGGTGCGCTGGCGCTTGAGGAAGTCGGCACATTGCCAAAGCCCGCCGCGGCCGGCGCGGTAGGCATCGGCGCCGGTGCCATTGCGGGCAACGGCGGCTGGATCGACAGGGGAACCGCGGTGCCCACCGCGATCGCCGCCGCGCCGGCTGCTGCCCCGGCGCCCGCCGCGGCGGCGATGACCATCATGGCCGGGATGGCGACGACGGCCAGCTGAACCGCGACCTGAATGAACGGCCAGAAGATCATCAGGGTGTGGAAGATGGCCCAGCCAAGCGCGCTCGACAGGGCCGGCGACAGTCCCAGCTGCCCGAAGAAAGCGGCGAGGTTGTTGACCCACGGCGCCGCTGGGAAGGGCCAGCCACCGGGGTTGAGCCACTTCGACACCGGCCACGCGAAGCCGCTGGTGTACTGCTGCAGCCATTGGGCGAGCTGATCCATCCAGGACGGATATGTTTGGGCTGCCGCGGTCGTCGCGTTGTTCGCCTCCGCGCCCGCGACCATGATCTGCGGCGCCGGCGTGGACGGCGGGACCGCGGCAAGCGCGGACTCACTGACCGCTTCGTACGTGCTCATCGTCGTGGCCGCTTGCACCCACATCCGTGCGTAGTCAGCCTCGTTCACGGCGATCGGGATGGTGTTCATGCCGAAGAAGTTGGTCGCGACCAGGGCGCCGTGAATAGCGTGATTCGCGGCGAGCTCGCCCAGCGTGGGCATCGCAGCCAGCGCGGCCGTGTAGGCGCCGGCCGCCGTCTCGTGCAGTGCGGCCGCGGCCGCGCTATCCGCGGAGCTGACCAGCAGCCAGCTCAGATACGGGACGTGGGCCGCGACGTACTGCGCCGCGCTGGGGCCCTGCCATTCGCCGGCCTGCACCGCGCCCAACAGCCCGGTGAGTTCATCGGCGGCATCGGCGTATTCGGTGCTCAACGCTGACCACGCGCCGGCAGCCGCCAGCAGCGGCCCGGGGCCGGGCCCGCTGCTCAGCAGGGTCGAGTGCACCTCTGGTGGAAAAGCGAGCCAGATCGGCGCGGTCATTGAAGCGGGCCTTGCGGGGCGAACGGCGACACGAATACCTCTTCGGTAAACCTGGTGACGAGTGGGCTGGCGGTTCTTGTCTTCAGTGGTCGTTACACCGGGCGGTTTAGTTCCCACCGGCTTTCTTGCCCAGGCCTTTGCACGTTTCGCACGCATGCGCAACGATGCAGGGATGCGGTGTGATGTTGCGCGTGAGGCGCTTTCCGCTCGGTTGGACGGCGAGCGGACAGAAGTGCTCGCACAGCAGATCGATGCCCACCTGGAGACGTGCCGCGGGTGTCGCACCTGGCTGATCGGTGCGGCCGCGCAGACCCGGCGACTGGCCTCGATTGAGCCCGGCGAAGGGCCGGACCTGGTCGCCCAAATCATGGCGAGTATCGACGAGGATCCCACCGCACATCACGGCTGGATGCGCGCGGTGCGGTCGCGCTACGCGCGGTGGGGACTGATCGCCGTGGGCGGATTCCAGGTGGCTCTCGCCGCTGCTCAAATCGGCGGAGTCAACTTCGGCATGGTGTCTCACCACATGCACGGAGCGATGTCCGGCGAACACCTGCTGCACGAGTCCACGGCCTGGTTGCTCGCGTTGGGTTTGGCGATGATCGCCGCTGGCATCTGGCCCCTATTGGCGACCGGCGTCGCGGCGATCGCCGGTGCTTATTCGCTGGCGCTGATGGGTTATGTGGCCGCCGACGCCCTCAACGGACAGGTGACGGCGACACGCGTCGCCAGTCACGTGCCGGTGCTGCTGGGCCTGGCGTTCGCGGTGTTGGTGGCGCGCGAACGATCGGGAGGGTACCGGCCCGCGGAGTTCGATTTCGACACTTCCGATGCCGGGCTGCCCACCGGGCCAGTCGTCGGTCGGCGGCGCGGTCATTTGCGGCCGATCAACCGGTCTTTGAGCCCCACCGCGAACTCTACGACAGCCTGTCGTAGACTCAGCGAACCCGCGCAATTAAGGTGGTTGGCCATGACCGCGTCAAGCGACGACAAGGCCGTAACCGAGTTGGCCTTGGCAGCCGCACGCGGGAACGAGCGAGCTCTTGAGGCGTTCATCAAGGCCACTCAGCAAGACGTGTGGCGGTTCGTCACCTACCTGTCCGACGCGGGGACCGCGGACGATCTGACTCAAGAAACCTTTCTGCGGGCAATTGGTGCGATCGAGCGATTCTCCGGCCGCTCCAGCGCCCGCACCTGGCTGCTGTCCATCGCACGCCGCGTCGTCGCCGACCACATTCGCCACGTCCAATCGCGGCCGCGCACCGCCCCGGGTGCCAACCCCGAGCAGATGCTGAACGGCGACCGCCACGCGCGCGGATTCGAAGACTTGGTCGAGGTGACGACGATGATCGCCAGCCTCTCCCCTGAACAACGCGAGGCCTTGTTGCTGACCCAGCTGCTCGGGCTGCCCTATGCCGACGCCGCCGCGGTGTGTGGCTGCCCGGTGGGCACCATCCGGTCTCGTGTCGCCCGCGCTCGCGATGCACTGCTGGCCGACGCGGAGCGCGACGACCGTACTGGTTAGCCCAGTCCAGCAACCCAATTCAGGGCCTCCTGCACACTGCCCACCGCGTTCACCCCCGGCGGCAACTGAGGGCGCTTCACCATCACCACCGGAATGTCCAGCGCCGCAGCGGCATCCAGCTTCGCCCGGGTCATATCGCCGCCGCTGTTCTTGGTCACCAAGGCATCGATCCGGTGCTCACTCATGATGGCCGTCTCGTCGTCGTAGTGGTACGGCCCGCGGGACAACAGCAGCTGGTGATGGCGTGGTAACGAGGCAACGTCCGGTTCGGTGACCGCGCGAATCAAAAACCACGCGTCGCTGCCCGCGAAGGCTCTGCTTCCCGAACGGCCCGTGGTCAGAAATACCCTTTCGTACCTGTGGTTTTCCACGGTTTCCGCAGCTTCGATGTCCGATCCGACGACGACGGCGGTGCCGGGGTCCCAGGCCGGGCGGGCCAGCACCAGATGCGGAATTTCAGCCAAGCCACATGCTTCGGCGGCGTGCGCGGTCATGGTCGACGCGAACGGGTGGGTTGCGTCGACGACGGCGTCGATGCTCGCGTCTTGCAGCCAGCTCCGCAGCCCATCGACACCGCCGAATCCGCCAATGCGCACCCGACCAACCGGCAGCGCCGGATCCGGCACCCGCCCGGCCAGCGAGCTGATCACGTCGACATCGGGGTGCAGGGCTTTGGCGAGTGCGCGCCCCTCGGCGGTGCCGCCGAGTAGCAGCACCCGCATCAGTGTCGGCTCCCCCGGGCTCGCCCGGTCGAGTACAGGTAGCTGTCGGTGAAACCCTCGGCGGCAAGCACTTCGCCGACGATGATGACGGCGGTCTTGGTGATGTTGGCCTCGTGCATCTGGTCGGCGATGTCGGCCAGTGTGCCGCGCAGGACCGTCTGCTGCGCCCAGCTCGCGAAAGCCACTACCGCTGACGGTGTTTCGGGCCGGTAGCCGTTGGCGAGCAGCTGTGGAACGATGGCGTCGATCTGAGCGGCGGCCAGGTGCAGCACCAGGGTGCCGCCGGATTGGGCAACGGTTTGCAGGTCTTCGCCGGGCGGCATCGGTGTCGACAGCGTCGATACACGGGTCAGCGTCACGGTCTGCGCCACGCCGGGAACGGTGAGCTCTCTGTTTAAGGCTGCGGCTGCCGCAGCGAAAGCCGGTACGCCAGGGACGATTTCATAGCCGACGCCGAGCGTGTCGAGGCGGCGGCATTGCTCGGCAAGCGCGCTGTACAACGATGGATCGCCGGAATGCAGCCGGGCTACATCATGGCCGGCGGCATCGGCGGCGGCGAGTTCGGCGACGATCTGTTCGAGCGTGAGCGGTCCGGTGTCAACGACTTTCGCGCCGGGTGGGCAGAGGGCCAGCAGGTCGTCGGGCATGATCGAACCCGCATACAAGCACGTCTTGCATCGCTGGAGTAGTCGCTGACCGCGGACGGTGATCAGGTCGGCGGCTCCCGGACCCGCGCCGATGAAATAGACGGTCACTTCGTCACCGCCCACTGGGTGACCGGGTGCTGTGGGCGCCAACCCGTAAAGGCGCCCAGCGGTTCGCCACGGTAGAGCTGGAAGCGTCGCAGCTCGCCGCCGAGTCGTGAATATGCTTGCAGTAGAACCGATTCAGACTCTACCGTGACCACGTTGGCGACCAGGCGCCCACCCGTTGGAAGCTGCTCGTAGCAGGTGTCTAGCAGGCCGGGATGGGTCACGCCGCCGCCGATGAAGATGGCGTCAGGCTCTGCGGCGCCGTCGAACTGCTCGGGCGCTCCCCCGCGCACGTCGATGTTGACGCCGAACGCTTCGGCGTTGACTTCGATGTTGCGGCGGCGCTGTTCGTCTTGTTCGAAGGCCACAGCGTTGCAGCCCCGCCAACTTCGACACCATTCGACGGCGATGCTGCCCGAGCCCGAGCCGACGTCCCACAACCGCTCGCCCGGTCGTGGCTTTAAGGCCGCCAAGGTCAGCGCCCGGACGCCGTGCTTGGTGATCTGCCCGTCGTGGACGAACACATCGTCGGGCAGTGGCGTGACGCGCTCGTCGGGCAGGTAGCGGACGGCGATCACGTTGAGATCGTCGATGTCTTGTTCGGGCCAGTGGCGGGCGGTTCCGTCGCGGCGGCGTTCGGCCGGGCCGCCGAGTTGTTCGAGCACGCTGAATTCGGACTCACCCCGGCCGTGCGTGGTGAGCAGCTCGGCCAACGCTTTCGGCGTGCACCGGTCTTTCGACAGCACGATCGCCTGGCCGCCGCGGCGCACCGCGGTGCTCGGCGCAGCGGTGACCAGGCTGATCACCTCAGTGTCGTGGACGTTCCACCCCATCCGGGCGCACGCCAGCGTCACCGCCGACACATGCGGCAGCACTCTGACTTTTTCCGCGCCGTAGAGACGGATCAGGGTGCCACCGATGCCGTGCATAAGCGGGTCGCCACTCGCGACGACGTGGATGTCGTCGTTGATGGGCAACGCCTGCAGGGCGGGCAGCATCGGCGACGGCCACTCTCGGCGCTCGGCGCTCACGGTATCGTCGAGCAGCCCGAGCTGTCGTGGCGCCCCGTAAACGACTGTGGCCGTTTGTAATTCATGCTGCGACTTTTCGGCAAGACCCGCCATGCCGTCGGCGCCAATCCCGACCACCACGATCATCGCGGCATCCTGCGCCAGAGGAACGGCGGCAGCAATCGCATCGCGGCGGCCGCAGGCCCCAGCGACCACGGGATCCATACCGTGCGACGGCCCTTCGCCAGCGCGCGAGCCGTCGCCGCGGCCACCTGCTCCGGGGTGCTGGACAGCGGCGCCGGCGACATGCCCTCCGTCATACGCCCGACGACGAATCCGGGGCGTGAGATGAGCAAACGCACCCCCGTGCCGTGCAGCGCGTCGGCCAAGCCGCCGGCGAAGCCGTCCAGGCCAGCCTTCGCCGAGCCGTAGACATAGTTGGCGCGACGCACCCGCCAGCCGGCGATCGAGGAGAACACCACCAGCGATCCCCGGCCGGCCGTGCGCATGGCTGTCGCGAGGAGGGTCAGCATATTGACCTGGGCGACGTAGTCGGTGTGCACCACAGCGACGGCGTGGGATGCGTCGGCCTCGGCGCGGGCCTGGTCTCCGAGGATGCCGAAGGCCAGCACCGCGGTGCCGATCGGGCCGTGCTCGGCGATGACTTCTGCGACCAAGGGGCCGTGTGAGGCCAGGTCGTCGGCGTCGAACTCCCTGGTGTGGACCGCCTTCGCACCGGCTAGTTTCAGGGTCTCGACCTGCTCGTCGAGCTGATCGGCCCGGCGGGCGGCCAGCACCACCGTGGCGCCATTCGCCAGCAGTCGCGCGAGCTCAATGCCGATCTCGCTGCGTCCGCCCAGAATCAGAACAGGACCTGCGCCCGTGTCGTCCACGGCTGCGATTATCACCTGCGCTAGCGTGAGCAGTGATGGCGAACACCACGACACGGCTCACCAACGACGCTTTGGCCTTTCTGTCCGAACGTCATCTGGCGATGCTGACCACCCTTCGCGCGGACAACTCGCCGCATGTGGTGGCCGTCGGGTTCACCTTCGACCCCGTGACCCACATCGCGCGGGTGATCACGTCTGGCGGTTCGCAGAAGGCCGTCAACGCCGATCGCGCCGGGGTGGCAGTGCTCAGCCAGGTCGACGGCGCGAGGTGGCTCTCGCTTGAGGGCCAGTCCAAGGTGAACAACGATGCCGATGCCGTGCGCGACGCGGAGCTGCGGTATGCGCAGCGCTACCGCACGCCCCGGCCCAATCCCCGACGCGTGGTCATCGAAGTTCAAATAGAGCGGGTGCTGGGGTCGTCGGATCTTCTCGACCGCGGCGAGTAGCTTTCGCACTGACTTGTCGCGGCTTATTCGGGGTCGCGGCGCTCGAACTCCGTCCCTGAGGTGTCATCCCAGAACTTAGGGGATACCTCTGTCGCCCGATCTTCTGGTCGTACGGCGTCTATTCGCTGCTGGAGTTCGTCAAACATCCGACGAGCGCGCGTCAGCTCGGCCTCAGTCGGCGCGGCAAGACCCGCCTCTTCCAGCGTGGAGAAAATTCTTCCACCAATTTTCCTACTCATACCGGGGTTCCCCGATTGCTGCCCGGTCTTTGCAACAGGAGGTCATCATGTTCTCGCCTACGACATGCCTCTACGAACGCAATTGCGGCCGTGCTGTCGCGTAGAAACTCGGAATATTGATCCTGCGTGAGCTCGTAATATTCCTCATAGTCGACGATGCCGTTGCTAACCGGTATCGAGGCGTAGTACCGACCCGAAGTCGATTCGACGCCAATGGAATACCGGTCTTCGCTTGAGAAAAACGTGTCCTCAAATTTCATCAGGTATGGCCTCTAGTTGAAGATGTCTGTCACAGTGTAGTCGTCCGGCGGTATGCGTCCGCCGTCGATTACGGCCTCAGATGCTCCGTTGGGGAGACGACCCCCAGGCATCCACTGTTCATTCGCTCCCGCCTCGTTGCCCGAAGGAATTCTCAGATTGAAGTCCCCAGGATCAGCTATATCGATCCGCATAATTTTGTTTGACTCAAGGAAGCCCTCAGGCAGGCCGAGTTGATTTTCCATTGCGCGAAGATCGCCTCCAGCCGCCTGGATCATTGCGTCAGCTTCGATTTTTGGCATCACGAACGATGTACCGTCGCGTTGAGCAATCCCATACTTCTCGAGATTGGTTTCTGGCATAAACCGACTTGCACCCTCGGTGAATTTATTGAGATGGCTCCGAATGTATTCCTGGGATAGATACTCCGACGGGTCGGGACGACTCCCCTTGGGTGTGGCGATGATTTCGTCGCGTTGCTGGGCACTGAGTCCTTCGGAGGACACGTCGTCACCGTGGCCGCCAATGTCGCCAGACGGGTCGGGCGTGCCATCACCGGGAGATCTTGGCGGGGCGTCCGATGGCGCGCTGTGTCGGCCTCCACCTGACGAGTCTCCGTCACCGGGACCGCGGCTCCTACCGCCGTTTTGCGGCGCCTCGTGGGGACCGCCTTCGGCTGGCTGGTGCCGGCCCGGGCCGCCGGGCCCTTGCAATTCGTGCGGCCGGCCCCCGGCAACGGGTGCAGGCTCAATGGGAGATCCGCCAGAGGGTACGTGCGCAGGTGCAGCCGGTTGCAGTTTGGCCGACGGCAATTGATGGGCGGGTTCCGACGGCAATGACGCCCGTTCTTGCGGACCGCCGACTCGCGCGGGCACCGGCTCGTGAGGACCTCCCGGCGGGCCTCCGGATGGCCGCGGCTCGGTTTGGGAAACGGGATCGTGCGGTGCGACGGGGGCATTGGGATGTCCGGGGGGTGGTAGATCGCCCGGCGTGGTCGGCGAATGATGTGCTGGCGTACCTGGCGGCGCCGGTTCCACGGGTCGCGGCTGCGGCCCACTTGGAGCCTCGGCCGGTGGCGCACTGACCGGACGACCGCCGGCCGGAAGATCCGTCTTGGGCAGATCCAGTTTGAGGCTGTCGAGGTCCTTCGTCAGGTTGGTGCCGACTTTGCCGATGTCGCTCAGCGCACCGGTCGTCGAGGCAAACTCCCCAAGCTCCCCGGCACGCGCCGCGGCGCCAGCACCTTCTGCGGCTTCCTCGGCGCCACGTGCAGCCGCAGACCCTGCTTTCGCCCCCGCGCCGGCTTCTCCGAGTCCAGGAAGAAAGAACGTCGCACCGTCGAACAGGTTCTCTCCGAATCCCAATCCTGGTCGAGCCGTACTCCAATCCTTAAGGTGTAGAAGCGATTTCCACATCTGCATGTTGGCTGCTGAGCCCTCGCGTGGATGAAGAATCTGATTGAGCGTGCCTGCTTTGAACTGGCCCTGCACCATGTCTTTCCAGGTAGCTTCCGCCCCCTTCGGATCAAGGAGCAACCATGGCGTGCTCAGATCCGCTAGGCCCAGGACCGCCTCGGCGGCCCCTTTGACAACTCCCTCGTTCGCGTTGACGAAAGTGTCGAAAACAGTGGCAACTTGGTTTCCAACTGCATCACCCAGAAAGTGGGTAAACTGACCGCGCATGAACTTCTCCATGTCGACGACCAACCCGTCGGCGAGCTGCATCAGCAGCTTTATGCCGTCCTCGAAAGCCCTTGCCTCCCGGCCCAAGTCGTGCAATACGGCGTTAACGTCCCGCGCAATCTTTTTGATCTCTTCGAATGCATCGCCGTCAAGTACCGAGACCACGTCGTGCCAGATGTCAGTCAGCGACTCCAAGCGGTGCAACAGATTTCGGATATCGTTTTGGGCCTTGGCAACTCGGTTGGCGAAATCGTCGAGGGTGACGGCCATCGCCCGGCACCCCGCCTCCAACTTGTCCATCGCGACGCCGATTTGCGACAAAACGTGATCAATTTTTTCGCCCTCGGGGATCTGCTGCGTACCGACCAGCGTCCTCGATCCATTGAGCGCACCTTGCATTCCGCTCACCGCCGAGCTGAACGCGCGCCAACACCCAGCCGCGGCATGTATCGCCGTCACATCGCCGTTGGGCCACACGTCGTCAACGAACGACTGCACCACCGCCCAAAGCAGCGGAGGGGGCTCTCCTGGCCCCAATGTTCCCGGCGGCCCTGGGGCGCCGATCTTCGCCGGTTCCGCTGGCGCCTGCAACACACTGGCACCACCACCCAGCCGCGAGGCAGCTTCGGCCTTCGACCAGTTCGACGCGTCGACTTGGATCATGACCCCGTTGCGCCGGCACGCGTTGATCGCTGCCGCCGCAGCGTTCAACAACGACTCCGCTGTCGATTGATACGACAGCCCAAACACCTCACCGGCAACATCCAAACCCGTGTTGGCGCCGAAACCCGCTGTCAACACAGTTATGGCCGCGCCCATGCCGTCGCCCGCTGCAATCACGGCGTTGCCCGCGGCGAACAACGCCTCCGGGTCTACCGCGAGGATGGGCATGCGCGGAATTGTCGCTCAGACCGTCCGCAGCCGGTATTCACCCGAGGGGCGCCGAGCTATTCTGCGCGAGTCTTCACGAGCAGCGATGAACGATGGTGAATTGACCCGCGTTGCTCTTCGTCGCTACCGTCACCCGCAGTTGGGGCGATCGCAGCGAACAGTCGAGGAGGCTGACAGTGTTCCGCGAAATAGGATCGGCGCTCCACACAGCAAACCGATCCAAACGCGCGGGTGGGCCTACACCCTTGCTGGTTAAGCCAACATGAAACAACCGGTGGACTGGATACGAGCGGTGTTTACCGGCGCAATCTCGGGCGGCACGCTCTGGGCGACCATGGTGAAAGCGCTGTCTGTCATTGGGCATGAACATCCGGCCACGCGGGACCTTTACATATTATCATTGCTCCCCTGACCGGGTGGTCGATCCTATTGTTCGTCACCGCGACTGTCGCCGTCCCCTCACAGTGGACGCACTGACGTGGCATCCGCCACCGCCGACGGCCCCTTCGAGTACGCCCGGCAGCGTCCGGTTCAACTCGTCGCCGGTTTATTTACTGGCATCATGTCGACTTTGCTGACGTTTGGTTACCTCTGGTTCTTCGCGCCTATCTCTCCGCTGATGCTTTGCGGAGCGACGATGGCTTTCCGGCGCACCACGGCATTCTCCGTTGGGCGCCTTCACGGCTTTTTTGGCGTCTTTACCTTCGACGCGCTGTTCACGATTTTGTACTGGCTATAGGAGGCGGAGCGTCGGATCCGTCGGGACTTTCGTGCTGCTGCTCAGGAGGTGCGACAAGCTCTCCCGTCCGGGCACGCTACCTGCCGGGGGCGCTTGACCGCCGACAGTGAATTGACCGGCACAGATACCGTGGTTAGCCTCGCCATCAGGGCCAAGGGACACAAATGGTCAGGGGTGGAGATGTCGATCGGGACTGGTTCGCTTAAGCGAACCAGTCGTGCTGCGCGGGTTCGCTTCGGCGGTGCGCCCTTCATCCCGGCGCTGCGCAGGGGGTTGTCATGAGTGGCGGCGACGATGAAATCCGAATAATCCTCGAACACCTGGCCAAGTTGAGTGGGGGTCCACTGCCGCCGGGGATCACACCCGATCAACTGGCTACGGGAACTGCTCCTTTGAGCCAGCTGCTGAAAGCGCTTGGTCTTGCGGCGAATGGCGGAGATCCACGCGACATGGGCGACGCCCAAGCCGGATACGCGGAACGCGGCGAGAAAACCGCTGACGCCATGGCCAAGTTCCCTGCAAATGAGGCAGAGTCGGCCGCGAAGGTCGGCAGTCCAGCTGAGATGGCGCAGCAGATTCCGCAGATGATCTCTGGCCTCGCGGGCGGTATCTCGGGCGCGATGGGCGGTTTGCTCCAACCGTTGAGCCAGCTTCCGCAGCAGGCTGCTCAGATCGGACAGCAGATGATGCAAGCCGGAATGGGCGCAATGCAGCACGGCGCGGGAGAAGCAGCGGCCATTCCCGGTGAATTGACGGGATCCACGAGCGGCGCCGGCGGATTGGGCAGCGGCGGTGGCGGAGCGGGCGGGCTCGGCGCCACCACGCCGACAGGGAGCCTTAATCCGCTTCCCGCTCCGTCAGCCGGTACGGAGCCAGCGTCATCGCGAACCGGCTCGGTCCCGCCACCGGGTGCGTCGGCGCCAACGAACGCATCCAGGGGCGGGATGGGCGCGATGCCGATGATGCCCCCCGGGGCCATGCACGGCGCGGGCAGTGGGGGCAAGGACGGGAAGCCCGACACCAAACGCATTGTCGCGCCGTCAGTCAAGAACGGCGCCCCAGTCCAGGGCCGTATCAGCACACCCCCGCCGGGACCTGAGGTCGTCAAACGTGTTGAGGGCAAACCGGTTGCGAGTCGACGCATCATCTTGCCCGACCAAAAGCGCGATGACGATGATAAGGATGCGAGTAGCTAATCGTCGTCGACTAGCAGCCAGACCAACTGCGCGGAAATGGTTTTCGGCTTCCTACCCATGGCATTGATGTCAAGCAGTGGCCTCTTAAAGTCTCGAATGCGGCCAGTGCAACGGAGGCTTCTCAATCGTGCTGGAGAGATACGCTCCCAGCGTGTCGCACCAGCCTCCCCCGCCGCCGTCAGCTGCCCCTCCTCCGTGGCCCGCGCGGCCGCCTACAGTGCCTGTGCACCGGTCGCGGTCCCTTGCGATAACTTCGTTCGCGAGTGCGCTCGTGGCAGTCGCCGTAGCAATCGGCAGCTGGTTTCGTCCTATTCCTGACAACAAACCGCCCTCGGCTCCATCCCGCCTGCTTTCCCGGAACAACAAAACACCGAGGCCAAGGCGAAAGTATGTGCGACATACGACAAAGTACATCAAGCCGTCCTCACTAACACAGGTAGGAGCGGGGGTACTGACCCTATCGCGCTACTCGGTGTGGCTGCTAATGCGAGGCTTGCGTTGTATGACGGAGGCGAATATCTACTCAAGGCCTTAGCGGAACAACCCGCGACCCCTCCCGATCTCGCGACGGCAGTTCGGCAAAACTGGTGAATTCATATCAACAACTTGCAGTGAATTACATGGCAGAAGTGAGTCAGTCTGGAATCGATTCATCGTTGCATGCTGGCGACCAGCCCAACGCGATTATCTACGGAATTTGCAAGTAAAACTGCATTCCTGTGGATGTTGAATACACGAGTCGATTAAACTCGCAACCACTGCGACCAAGGAATCGCAGAAATGCCTTTCGGCCACCAAGCATAAGGTGACTACCAATATTCGGGCGGGACGATACGATTGAGCTTGTGTCGAACTTCGGACCACCTCCTGCTACGTCGCCCGTGCCACCCCCCTGGCCAGTACCACAGCCGTCCCCACCCAGGCAGCCGTGGATGATGTTCGCGTTCTTCGTCATCGCCCTGCTATTGACACTCGGTGTCGCGATCGTCGGATGGTTCCGACCTGTACAGCCCAAACCTCCATCGCCTCCGACATACACCGCTCAACAGACGGCGGACGCGAAGGCGAAGGTGTGCGCCGCCCATGACAAGGTGCACCACGCCGTGGGTTTAACTTCGGCGAGAAGCAGCGACGACCCCACGCTGCACCTCGCTTTAGCGACCAGCGGGCGGCAGGCGTTAGACGTTGGCGGTGATTATCTGTTGACCACACTGGCTCAGCAGCCGGCGACGCCGCCTGATCTCGCAGCGGCAATCCACAAACTTGCGAACACATTCCAGGAACTTACCGTCGACTATTTGGCTGAAGTCAGCGATGCGGAACTGGACCCTCTGTTGCGCACGTCGGACCAATTAACTTTAACTATTCAAGGTCTGTGTAAATAATGTTACCCCCTGGGGAATGGTCGATGGCCATCGTCGGCAACCAATGGGTAGATGACCAAGATCTGATGACCCTTTTACACAGCCGGACCAACCGGAGAAACATTAGGACTGGATTTACAAATTTTGAGAACATGCTCCGGAGCGCCCAAACCGGGCCACTCGCGGACCAGCGCGGATTTACGGCCGACGATCTCCGCGACTCCTTCCGACAGGGTGAACAACAGGCACGGCAGGTCGCCGAAAAGAATGGCATTAAAGAGGGAGCATACGGCACCTCTTACGACAGCATGATAAGCCTCCGGCAGGACCTGACGAGTTTAGCCTTGGAAGGTAATCAACGGATCGAAGAGATCAAGCAGTCCAATCAGCCCGTGGAAGCCAAGGTCCCGCAGATCATCGCCGCGATACAACAGTATCGGGCGCTGGCCAGCATCACTGCGGCGAAGTACTCCGGCAACGTCCTAGACGCGATGCAGCGGGTCCTCGACGCAGAGGGGACCGGCATGTCCGCGCGCCAGTTCGCACGGGCCCATGGTTTAGATGTCGGCCAGATGTTCAAGCCATGTGGCGATGAAAAGGGTCTTACCGACCAGGTTCGCCAGTCGCTGAATAAGCCGCCCGGTTCGCAGACAAACATCGTGAACAGCAACTTGCATTCGCGGGTGGACGAGCTTCCCAAGCCCCCAACCACCACCGAGCCCACCGGACAAGTGACCGGTGGCCTTACAACAGTTGGCGCCAGCAATCTCAGGACGGGTGGCCCAGTCGGCACGCAACCCCCCGCCACCGCACCGGCGGCACCGTCGAACATCGTCAGTACGAACCTAAAGGCACCAGCACAATCGATCCCCGCCCCGGCGCCGCCAGCACCTTCCACGTCGCCGCGCTTGCCTGGCGCACCGATGGTGTCGAGCCCGGGCATAACGGCGCCGGGCGGCGGCTCACATCTGCCTGCGTCTCCGGCGTCACCCCTCGCCGGCGCGCCGACCGCGCCTGCGAGCCCGGTACAGCCGGTCACTCCGGCCGATTTGATGCACAGCTTCGACAAGGGCGTGCAGGCCGGGACACCACTCTCGGCGACCGCAGGGGCGATGCCGCCACCTCAACCGCCAGAGCCGCAGGGCCCGCCGACGACTCCAACCGCGGGAACGGGCAGCGTCCCGGTAAACGCGCCGACATACGATGCTCCAGCGCCGGTCGCACATGCGGCCGCCCCTGATGCGACCCCGGCACCACAGGTCGTCGCGGGATCATCCGCCGCCGCTGCCCCCGCCGCGCCCCCACCCGCGGGCTCGCTGCCCGCATACGCCTCCGACATACGGCCGACCATTCCCACGGCCTCCACCCCCGTCGTCCCATCGAGCCCACCGCCGTCGGCGATGGCCAGCTCTGCACCGGTGCATCCCTCGGCCGGGCAAGGTAGCCCCGCCGGGCCGACGGTCGTGCGTCCGACGCCCCCACCGGCACCTCCAGCGTCGCCGTCGAGTCTGGGCACCGAGGCCGTCGCGGCCACCGCTACCGGAGCGGTCGCCGGAGCCGCTTCGGCCAACGCCGCCGCGCGAGCGCGCCTCCAACGACTCGTCTCCGCAGTCGCCCGCCAACAGCCCCGGCTGGCCTGGGCGGCCGGAGACCGTACCGACGACATCACTGTGCTGACAACCGATCTCGCCAGCGGCTGGATCCCCCCGGGCATCGAGCTCCCGGCCGCGGTAACGCTGCTGTCCCCCGAACGACGCCGCGGCGACCTGGAAACTCTGCTCGGCGAAGTCACCGTCGCCGCCGGCTATACCCCAATCCACCACGTTCCCGAAGAGGACGAACCGGTCCGCACGTCGCCACGCCCGCGGCGCCTGCCCGAGATCGACGAACTCGGTTGGGAACTCAACCAAGCAACCCAGTGGCGCGACGGCCTACCGCGACTGGCCCACACGCTAGCCAAGGCCGCCACGGGCGGTACCGGGGTGCTGGACAAAGAGGTCGAACTGCTGCAGACGCATCTGCGCGAGGTCAGCACCCGTGTTCTGGACAGCTACCCCGAGCACGTCGACTTCCACGAGGTCGGTAACTGGCAGCTACTGGCCGCCATCGACGCACTCGTGGCCGGCGACAAGTCGGCCGCGAACTATCACCTCGCCTGGTTCCAGGCCTGCAGCACCACGATTAGCCAATAAGAGGGGTGGCCGTGTTCGTCGACACCGGATTACTGCACTCGGGGGGAAGTCAGTCTCACCGCGCGGGCGGGCACGCCCACGACGCGGCCGATCGCCTGTCGCGGGGACCGCTGATGTCGGGAATGTTCGGTGACTTCGACGCCGCGGAACAGTTCCACGAAGCGGTGAGCGTGGCTCACGGGAAGCACGTGAAAAGCCTTCAGGCCCACGGGGAAACGCTGACCGATATCGGCAGTAAGGCCTATAAGGCCGCCGCGAGCTTCACCGACATGGAACAGCAGAACACCGCCGACTTGCGGGCCGTGCGCGGCAACACCGCGACGTAGGCATCTACGGCAGTGAACTCATTTCTCGGTCAACACCAGGTACTGCGCTGCCACCTTCTCGCGAACCTCGGGATCGGAGTCTGACGCCTCGATCGCATACCTGTCGGCCTGCGCCAAGCAGTAAAAATTTTGCGACGCTGCGTCCTTAAGCTTGAAACATCTGGCGGCAGGCAGCCCCCGAACCCCTGCGGCCCCGGTGCCGTGAGCTTCCGCGTCCGCTACGAGACCGTCCATAGCCCGCGCCGCCGCTGCGGCATCAGGCATCTGGTAGACATTGTCTCTACTAATTGAACCGTATTGCAACCCAACGGAATCGAACAGCTGCTTCGAACGCGGCGGGTTCTCCTGAAAATGCAATATCGCGCGCGCGTCGTAGACGCCTTCGTCGACGGTTGGCGTTTCTTCCGCAGACAAGGTACTCGCCCAGAGCCCTGAGGGGTCGATTTGCAATTCAGGAAGCTGCTCGACCGGCGTCGGTGAGAACTGGTCAATTAGCGGCCCTTGGAGATCAAGCGTCGTAGCCACCATGTTGATGAGCGCATCGGCTCCCTCGGTGCCGCTGGCATGTTGGCACAGCACGTAGGGTCCGTGTGCGGTGTATGCGAAAACGTTTACTTGCGAAGGGACCTCATACATAAAGGCAGCAGTGCCCGAATGGCGAGGAATCGGAATGGGATGAGTCGACTGCGACCCACTGTACCTCGTTTGAATACTCGCGCTCTTTGCGCTCATATCGGTGGCGGCGGCCATCGCGTCTTCTGGTGCGCCGAAGCGCAACACCACATTTATGAGCTCCTTTGTCATCGCCCTGCGGGCGGTAGCAAACCCTGTGATGAAGTTATGATTCGCGGCACCCCCCGGAATCGGTTCGGGCAAAGCCAAACTCACCGCGTCAGCGCTTTGCAGTGGGTTAGCAAGCGTCGTCGTCCGATCGGAAAGACTTGGATCCACCTGAAAGGGCGGAACTACATTGCTAGCCAATCGGCGCGCTTCCAGCAAGACACCGGCATGAACGGTACCGGCACGGCCGAACGGCGGCTGTGCAACGGTTGGAAAATTACCGGTGACGAGCGCCCCCGAGTCGATGCCGCCCACGACTTGGTGCACCGTCCTGGCGGAGCCGCCCACGGTGTCTGCGCAGCCGGATGCTGCTATACACACTGCGGCGACGCAGAACAGAACTCGCGCTCGCATCACTTGACGGTCAGCAATCGGCTCGCCGTGCCACCAACATCACGTCGATCATCATCGCGCCGTATCGATCTTGGCCGCAATCGGTTTGATCAGAGCCGGTACAACAGCATCGGGCACGTTGTACCCGCAGTCGGAAACGTCAATAACGACGTTGTTGCGCACAGATACACCACGTTGACAGTTCCTGCCGTCGCCGCCCTCCCACAGCAGCGAAGTGGAGACAATCCCGTCTTTCTCGGACACTTGGCCGACCATCTCGAACGCTGCTGAGGAATTAGGCACGTTAACCTCGCGGACGTTGAGGGTCCGATTTGCGCACTGATGGAATCTATCCGCCGCTCGCTGGTAGAACTTGGCCGCAGCACCAGCATCCTGATAGGCGACCACCGCTTCGACCACGGAATACTTTATTGCAGCGCTGTCTGGCGCGTCCGCTAACTCTTGCCTGCGCATGGAGACCCAACCAGTACCGTCATAAAACGACTGGACCACCGCCAAAATCACGCCGACACAGTTATTGTCGGCGATCTCGTCACCGAAAAACGCATGAGAATCCGCGGGTTTTGTGAGAGAGACCAACGGGGGTGCCGACAATGCAGCAGCGACATCAGCTGGGCTTGCCAGCATGCCGTCAAGCGCAGTTATTGGAACTGGCGGCATAGACGAGGTCGACGGCGCGGTGCTGTTCATGGTCGCCTGCCGGTTATCAGAATTGCCCGAAAATCGGGCGATAACAAGGCCAGCTACTACGGCCACAACGACAAATATCGCCAGGCCGCCGAGCAGCCACCATCGCCGTGTACGACGAGGTTTGCCGGCCGGTACCCAACCTCCGTAGCCCGGTGGCGTCCCAATGCCCATCGCAGGCGGCCCCAGATTTAGCCCGTTCTCGCGCCAAGTCGCATCAGCTGGCGGCGGATGTCCTCCCGGTGGAAACGGCGGGCCAAAGTGTAAACGTGGCGGCTCAGTAGATCCGCGCGGCACTTGGTAATTGGGTGGCCGCCCACCACCCGCTGCATCTTCGTTCACAACCGCCCCATTTCGAAGTGCAAAATGCGATAAAACAAACGTACCGGAGGTAGAACGACCGGTAACAGAAGAAATCCCTGGTACTTGTTTACACACGAATGGCGGATCACGGTAGCCACGTCGGTGCTCGCGCGGGCGCAACCGTTACATGGCGACCCCCGGGCTAACGTGCTACCTAGGCCACCGGCACCACGACCAGCTCGTGCGGCCGGTTGTTGACGGGCAGCGCGCCGTCCTCGGTCACGATGACGATGTCTTCGATGCGGGCGCCCCAGCGACCCGGAAAGTAGATGCCCGGTTCGATCGAAAAGGCCATCCCCGCAGTCAAAGGCAGATCGTTGCCGCTGACAATGTAAGGCTCCTCGTGCACCGAAAGCCCGATGCCGTGGCCGGTGCGGTGCACGAAGAACTCCGCGAGACCGGCCTCGGCGAGCACGTCGCGGGCGGCGGCGTCGACCTGCTCGGCGGTCACCCCAGGACGAACCACATCCAGCGCCGCTTGCTGGGCCCGCTGCAACAGCGAATACTGTTGCGCGACATCGGGGCTGGGCTCTCCGATGCTGTAGGTTCGCGTCGAGTCGGAGTGGTATCCGGGCTCGTAGGCTCCCCCGATGTCGACGACGACAATGTCACCGGCCTGCAGTTCGCGATCCGAATAACTGTGGTGCGGGTCGGCACCATGCGGGCCGGAACCGACGATGATGAAGGACACATCCGAATGCCCTTCGGCGACAATGGCTTCGGCGATGTCAGCAGCAACGTCGGCCTCGGTGCGGCCCGGGACCAGAAATTCCGGCACCCGGGCGTGTACCCGGTCGATGGCCGAACCCGCCTTGCGCAGCGCGTCGATCTCGCACTCCTCTTTGACCATCCGCAGCGTGCGCAGGATGTCGGTGGCCAACACCGGTGACACGCCCAGCACCCCGGACAACGGCACCAGGTGCAGCGCCGGCATCGAATCGGTGACAGCCGTCGCCAACCGACCGCCGCCCAACGCAGCAAGAACCAATCGGTAGGGGTCGTCGCCGTCGACCCAATCGCGCACCGCCAAACCCAGTTCCGCGATGGCCGATCCCTTGAGTGAGGCCAGCTCCAGCCGCGGCACCACGATGGTCGCAGCACCGGACGCCGAAACCACCAGTGCCGTCAACCGCTCGAACGTCTGAGCCCGCGACCCGCTGAGATAGCGCAGGTCGTATCCCGGGGTGATCACCAGGCCGTCGAGTCCGGCATCGGCGGTCGCTGCGGCGGCCGCTGCGAGCCTGCGCGCATAGACCTGCGCGTCGAATCGGTGAGAGTCCATGGCAGCCAGGCTAACCGCGTTGCGGCCGCGCTGGCAGGATAGCCCGCATGCCTGCACCTCTGTTGCTGCTCGACGGCGCCAGCATGTGGTTCCGCTCGTATTTCGGGGTGCCGTCGTCGATCACCGCTCCCGACGGCCGGCCGGTCAACGCCGTCCGCGGATTCGTCGACTCGGTGGCCGTGGTCATCTCCCAGCAGCGGCCGAAAAGACTCGCGGTCTGCCTCGACCTGGATTGGCGCCCGCAGTTCCGGGTGGACCTCATCCCGTCATACAAGGCACACCGCGTGGCCGAGCCGGAACCCGAAGGCACCCCCGACGTCGAGGAAGTGCCCGACGACCTCACACCGCAAGTCGACATGATCATGCAACTCCTGGACGCGTTCGGAATCGCGACGGCAGGCGCCGAGGGGTTCGAGGCCGACGACGTGCTGGGCACACTCGCCGCCCAGGAACGCGACGACCCGGTCGTCGTGGTCAGCGGTGACCGTGACCTGCTGCAGGTGGTTGCCGACGATCCCGTCCGGGTCCGGGTGCTCTACCTGGGCCGCGGGCTGGCCAAAGCCACCCTGTTCGGCCCGAAAGAAGTCGCCGAGCAGTACGGCGTGCCAATCGAGCGAGCCGGGCCCGCCTACGCCGAACTCGCGCTGCTGCGCGGCGACCCGTCCGACGGCTTGCCGGGCGTGCCGGGCGTCGGCGAGAAAACGGCCGCCACCCTGCTCGCGCAGCACGGCTCGCTGGATCAGATCCTGGCCGCCGCACACGACCCGAAATCCAAGATTGCCAAGGGATTGCGGGCGAAACTGCTGGGCGCGACCGACTACATCGAGGCCGCCGGGCAGGTGGTGCGCGTCGCCACCGACGCACCCATCACGCTGTCGGCACCGACCGACGAGCTACCGCTGGTGGCCGCCGACCCGCAACGCGCCGCGGCGCTGGCGACCGAACTCGGCGTTGGGTCCTCAATTGCACGCCTGCAGAAAGCGCTCGACTCGCTGCCGCAGTGACGCGTTACTGCGGGCGCCCGACCTCGTAGGTGCCCTTGTCGTCCTGGAAGGTCACGGTCACCTTCTTCTGCGCGCCGTCGATGCTGACGGCGCAGTCGAAGGATCCGCCCTTCTTGACGACGGGGTCGGTGCCGTTGTTGCACTTGACGTTCTGGACGTTCTTGGCGCCATAGCCGTTGGTTTCGTCGGTCAGGACCTGCTGCACACCGCTCTGCGCCTTGTTGACGTCCAGCTTGGTGGTGACGAAAAAGCCGGGCTCCCAGAAGCCGAGCACCAACACCACCGCGATCAGCAGAAAGGCGATCGCCCCGCCGATGCCACCGATCAGCGCGAGCGAACGCTTCTTTTTCGGTTGCTCGTAGCCCGGGTACTGCTGCGGGTACTGGCCGGGCTGACCGTATTGGCCGGGCTGACCGTACTGACCCGGTTGGCCGTACTGGCCCGCCTGGCCGGGCTGACCGTATTGACCCGGTTGCGCATACTGCCCGGGCTGGCCGTATTGCCCCGGCTGACCGTACTGGCCGGGCTGACCGTACTGCTGCTGGTCGGGTTGCCCGTATCCCGGCTGCTGTTGCGGGGGGTACGGCTGTTGGTACTGCGGGTAGTCGGCTGGCGGCGTGTACGCCGGGGCCTGCCACGTCGGGTCCTGGGCTGGCGGTTGCTGCTGGTGTTGCCAGGGCGAGCCCACCTGACCCACCTGAGTCGGTTCCTGGGAGCGATCGCCACCCTCGCCGGGCGGTTGCCACTGCTGGCCCGGGTCCGATCCGTGCGGTGCGCTCATCGTTTCTCCTCAATCGCCTTGTTCTCTAGCCCTGTAACGGTAGCCCGGGCCCAGCCTACCCGGCGTCAACTGCGACGACGCCGCGCCGAACATCGTTGATAGCGCGCTTCGCCGTCGCCCGCACCTCAGCATCCGGCGCGGCGTTGCGCACCTGGTCCAACAGATCGAGCACCTGGCGGCACCACCGTACGAAATCCCCTGCCAACAACGGCGAACCGCTGCCGGTCGCGTCGGCCGCGGCCAGCGAGGCGGCCAGGTCGCCGGTCCTGGCCCAGCGGTAGATCACGGTGACGAAGCCGTCGTCGGGTTCGCGGCTCGGCGCGATGCGGTGTGTTTGCTCGTCGGCGCGCAGGGCGAACGACAACTTCGCTGTCTGCTGCAAGGCCTGGCGCAATCGCGGTGTGGGCGCCTCGGCCGCAAAAGGACCGCCGGGGCCGTCACCGCCGCGGGTCTCGTAGAGCACCGAGGAGACGACGGCGGCCAACTCGGCCGGCTTCAGGTCCGCCCATGCGCCGCTGCGCAGGCATTCGGCGACCAGCAGGTCGCTCTCGCTGTAGATCCTGGCCAACAAGCGGCCGTCGTCGCTGACTCGCGGATCGGTGGCGGTGCCTTGGATGAATTCGCGTTCGGTGAGCAGCCCGACGATACGGTCGAACGTGCGGGCCAGCGAATTGGTGGCGGCGGCGACCTTCTTTTCCAGCTGCGCGTTGTCGCGTTCGATGCGCAGGTAGCGCTCGGCCTCACGCACTTGCGCCTCGACGCCCGGGCTGTTGTGTGCCGGGTGGCGGCGCAGCTCCTGCCGCAACGACGCCAGCTCCGGGTCGTGGAAGCCGCCGTCGGGATCCGCGGCCCGACGTCGCGACGGAACGTCCAGCGCGGCGGCAGCCGACCGCAGCGCCGAGGCGACATCGCGACGGACCCTCGGCTGACGGTGTTCGACCCGCTTGGCCAACGGCATCGATCCCAGCGGCGCCGAAGCACCCGAGTAGTCGGCCGATGAAATCCGGCCCGCCCAACGGTGTTCGGTGAGTACCAGCGGCCGGGGGTCGTCGCCGTCGCGCGCCGATTCCAGCACCACCGCGAGGCCGCTGTGCCGGCCATTGGTGATCGTGATGATGTCGCCGCGGCGCAGCCCGGCCAGCGCATCGTTGGCCGCCTGCCTGCGGTGCAGCCGTGACGCCCGGGACTGCGCCTTTTCCATCTCCGAAATCCGCGCGCGCAAACGGGCGTATTCCAGGATCGACGCCTCGTCCCCACCGAGTTCGGCGGCGATCTCTTCTTGCAGCCGTTTGCCGCGGTCGATGCCGCGCACCAAGCCGACGACGGAGCGGTCGGCCTGATACTGGGCGAACGACTGCTCCAGCAGCTGATGCGCCTGCTCCGGGCCCATGTGCTGCACCAGGTTGATGGTCATGTTGTACGACGGCGCGAACGAGCTGCGCAGCGGGAACGTCCGGGTGGACGCCAGCCCGGCCACCGCCGACGGTTCGGACGTCTCCTCGCCGGGGTGCCAGAGCACCACCGCGTGACCCTCGACATCGATGCCGCGCCGGCCGGCCCGCCCGGTCAGCTGTGTGTACTCCCCCGGCGTCAGCGGCACGTGCGCCTCGCCGTTGAATTTCACCAGCCGTTCGAGCACCACCGTGCGCGCGGGCATGTTGATGCCCAGCGCCAAGGTTTCGGTGGCGAACACCGCCCTGACCAGCCCGGCGGTGAACAGCTCCTCGACCGTGTGCCGGAAAGCCGGCAACATCCCGGCGTGGTGGGCGGCCAAACCGCGCAGCAATCCCTCGCGCCACTCGTAGTAGCCGAGCACCGCGAGGTCGCCCTCCGCGAGATCTCCACACCGGTGCTCGATCACCTCGGCGATCTGAGCGCGCTCCTCCTCGGTGGTGAGGCGCAGCGGCGAGCGCAGGCACTGCTGCACCGCGGCGTCGCAGCCGGCCCGGGAGAACACGAACGTGATCGCCGGCAACAGCCCTTCGGAGTCCAGCGTCGCGATCACGTCCGGCCGCGCGGGCGGCCGGTAGAAGCGCGGCCGGGCGGGCCGCCCACCGCCTCCCCTCCCCGCTTGCCGGCGGGGCTGCCAATCGCCCATCCGATCCGCCTCGCGACGGTGCGCGATGTGGCGCAGCAGTTCTGGATTCACGCGCGGATGACGATCGGCGGCCGGTTTCTCGTTCTCGTAGTCGAACAGGTCCAGCAGGCGCTTGCCGACCAGAACGTGTTGCCATAGCGGCACCGGCCGGTGTTCGTCGACCACTACCGTCGTGTCGCCGCGTACGGTCTGGATCCAGCCGCCGAACTCCTCGGCGTTACTCACCGTCGCCGACAGGCTGACCAGTCGGACCTCGTCGGGCAGATGCAGGATCACCTCCTCCCACACCGGACCCCGCATCCGGTCGGCAAGGAAATGCACTTCATCCATCACCACATGCGAAAGCCCTTGCAGCGCAGCTGAATCAGCGTATAGCATGTTACGCAGCACTTCGGTGGTCATGACCACCACCGGCGCATCGGCATTGACGGACATGTCGCCGGTCAACAGCCCGATCCGGTCGCGGCCGTACCGCGCCGTCAGGTCGGTGTGCTTCTGGTTGCTCAGCGCCTTGAGCGGGGTGGTGTAGAAGCATTTGCCGCCGGCGGCCAGCGCCAGATGCACCGCGAATTCGCCGACCACCGTCTTGCCGGCACCCGTTGGCGCACAAACCAACACACCGTGTCCACGTTCGAGCGCCGCGCAGGCCCGCGTCTGAAAATCGTCGAGCGAGAAAGGCAGTTCCGCGGCAAACCGAGGCAGCTCGGTCAACTCGGTCACGCCGCCGTCAGGTGCCGGCGACATTACGTGACGTCGTCATGTTGCCCGGTGACGAACGACGGCTCGGGCGCCGGTGAGGGCGGCTCGATGACCGACGCTTCGTCGTCGGGGATCGCGGTTTGGGCTTCGCGCTTGGCTTTTCGCTTGTCGTGGATGCGAGCGATTTGAATGGCCAGCTCTTGCAGCACGGACAACGCGATCCCCAGCGCCGTCATCGAAAACGGGTCGGAGCCGGGCGTGAATATCGCCGCGAACACGAACATCGCGAAGATCAGCCCACGCCGCCATGCCTTGAGTTTTTGATACGTGAGGATGCCCGCCATGTTGAGCATGACGATCAGCAACGGGAATTCGAAGCTGACGCCGAACACCACCAGAAGATTGATCAGGAAGCCGAAATATCTGTCCCCGGACAACGCAGTCACCTGCACGTCGCTGCCGACGGTCAACAGGAAGCCCAGCGCCTGGGACAGCACGAAATAGGCCAGCACCGCACCGCCGATGAACAGCACCGCAGCGGGGATCACGAACCCGATCGCGAAGCGGCGCTCTTTTTGGTAGAGCCCGGGCGTGATGAACGCCCACAGCTCGTAGAACCACACCGGGCAGGCCAGCACGATCCCGGCCGTCATCCCGACCTTGAGCCGGAGCATGAATTGGTCGAACGGTGCGGTGGCCAGCAACCGGCACTGCCCGTCGGCGCTGATGCTCGCGCGCGCGGACTGCGGCAGCGCGCAGTAGGGATGGCGTAGCCACTCGCCCAGGCTCTCCAGCCCGAACAGCGGATGCCCGTACCACACAAATCCCAGGATCGTCGTGACCAGGATCGCGCCCAGCGAGATCAGCAGCCGGGTGCGGAGCTCGGTCAGGTGGTCGACCAGCGACATCGTCGCGTCGGGATTGGTCCGACTACGCCTATTGCGCGGGTTGAGATGCTTCAGGAACGCAGCAGTGCGCGCTGAAGTCTTGAATGCTTTCACGACGCTCGGTCAGTGCGCTCAGGCACCGCGGCCGATGCCCGGCTAAGCGGGGCGCGCTTCGGTGTGGCCCTGCTCGGAAGCCGGCGAGGGGTCGACCCGCTGCGACTGCACGGACTGGGGAGCCGCCGCAGGAGTTTCGATGGAAGGCGCGTCGGACTTGCTCTCCGTCTGCATTTCGCGCAGCTCGGACTTGAAGATGCGCATCGATTTGCCCAGCGAACGCGCTGCGTCCGGGAGCTTCTTGGCACCGAACAGCAGGATTACGACGACCGCCAGGATCGCCCAGTGCCACGGACTAAGACTGCCCACTTTCATTACCTCCAGACGTCCACCCGATGTTACCGCAGCAGAGCCAACTGCCGGTGTGCCCGCGCCGAGGGCTCAGGAGGTCACTGCCTGGTAGGACTCCAGGGCCGCCGCCGCGGCGTCTCGTACGCGCTGCGCGAGCGACTGCGGTTCAACCACCCGCACGTCCGGCCCGAATCCAAGCACCAGTCGGGTCATCCAAGCCTCGGAGGCATAGGTCATGACCGCCTCACACGCTCCGTCCGGCAATTCGCGCACGTCGCGCATCGGGTAGTACTCGAACATCCACGACGCCGACGGCGCCACCCGCAGCGTGGCCGACGGCAGGGACGGATCACCGTCGAACAGTGATGTGTCCGGCGGCGCCTGCAGCACCGGCTCGGGTGGGGCGGCCGGTTCGCCCAGCTCGCTGGCCTCGACGATCCGGTCGAAGCGGAACAGGCGCACCCCTTCGGCCTCGCGAGACCACGCCTCCAGGTAGCTGTGTCCGCCGATCAACAAGACCCGGATCGGGTCGACGATCCGGCTGGTCAGGGTGTCGTGTGAGGCGGAGTAGTAGTCAATGGACAACGCGTGTTTGTACTGCACCGCCGTGCGCACGACGGCCGCGGCCCGGTTCTCGATAGGCGCCGGCTCGTCGATCGCCGTCACCGAACTCGTCGCGTCATGACCGGCGGCACCGGCCGCGGCGGCGATCTTGGCGATCGCGCTGCGCGCCGCCTCCGGATCGACCACGCCCGGAATGTCGGCCAGCGCCCGCAGCGCCACCAGCAAGCCGGTGGCCTCCGGCGAGGTGAGCTTGAGCGGCCGGTCGATGCCCGCCGAGAACGTCACCTCAATGGTGTCGCCGGCGAACTGGAAATCGATGAGATCACCCGGGAAGTATCCGGGAAGCCCGCACATCCACAGCTGGTTGAGGTCCTCTTCCAGCTGCTTGGCGGACACCCCCAGCTTTGCCGCGGCCTCGGCGCGGGTGATCCGCGGATTGGCCTGGAAATACGGCACCATGTTGAGCAGCCGGACCAGACGGGTGGACACGGGGGTCATCGGCGCCGCTCTCCCCCGCAAGCGGGAGGTGCCCCCACCTCCGCCTGGGCGCGCAACCGGGCCAGCACGTCGTCGCGCAGCGATTGCGGCTCGAGCACCACGGCATCGGCCCCATATCCGGCGATTTCGCGGGCCAGCCGGTCGGTGGAGCTGATCTCGAGCTCGATCGCCTCGCCGTCGCGGCCGCCCAGTTGCCGCGCGCCGGTGGATCGTCCGGCGCGACGCAACGCGGTGGCCCGCCCGTCGGCGACCCACACCAGTGCCTGCGCGCCGGTCGGTGTCTCCGCGACCGTCTGCGCGACGATCCGACGCAGGTCGACGCCATCGGGGACGGTGACGGCGCCGGCTGCGCCGATCGGCTCGACCTCGGCGCCGATGCGGGAGAGCCGGAAGGTGCGGGTGGCGTCGCGATCACGGTCATGGCCGACGAGATACCACCGACCCTTCTCGGTGACCACGCCCCATGGCTCGACCGTGCGCGTCGTGTAGGGCTCGGCACGCGACGGCCGGTGCGGGAACTGCACGGCCTGCCGGGAATCGATGGCGGACAACAGGATTCCGAGAACTTCTTCGGACCCGCGCAGCCCCGGCACGCCCTCCGGGGAGGCAATCGCCACCGGGGCCCCGTCCTCCGAGGGATCGACATCAACACCGGCCGCACGCAGCTTGAGCAGGGCGCCCTGGGTAGCGGTGATCAGTTCGGGTGACTCCCACAGCTGCGTGGCGACGGCGACCGCCGCCGCCTCATCCGCGGTCAGCTCGACCGGTGGCAGCGCGTACGCGTCCCGGTTGATGCGGTAGCCCTCGGCGGGGTCCAGCGCCGACACCCGGCCGACCTCGAGCGGGATGCCGAGGTCGCGCAGTTCGTTCTTGTCGCGCTCGAACATGCGGGAGAAGGCCTCGAGGCTGGGGCTTTCCGAATAACCCGCCACGTTGGATCGGATCTTTTCCGCGGTGATGTAGCCGCGAGTGGACAGCAGGGCGATGACCAGATTGACCAGCCGTTCGACTTTCGAGGTCGCCACGCATAGCAGCTTAGGGGTGCAGAGGTGTTTCATTAACCCGGGCGCAGGAAACCCACTGGTGATTGTCGAGGCGGCTGGCTCACGCAGCTGGGGAAGGAGCGCGGTGTTGGCCGAGTACGACAGCCAGCCGGGCCGGATTTCCCCGCCCGAGCCTGAGCTCACGCAGGAGCAACATGACGCCGACCAAGAGGATTTGCAGGCGGGGCTGAGCGGATTGGCCGCGATCGTCGTCGACGCGTCCACGCTGGACGAGTCGCTCACCCAGATCGCCGAATTCGCGGTCCACGCGATCCCCGGCGCCGACGGTGCCGGCGTGACTGCGGCCCACCCGTCTGCGATGCCACCGCGGATCCAGTCGTGGGCCGTGACTGCCGAGTTCGTCCGCAAGGTCGACACACTTCAGTACGAGCGTCACGGGGAGGGCCCATGCATTACTTCTATGCACACCGCACGCCCTTGCGTTAGTGGGTCCATCAGTGACGACACTCGTTGGCCCCGCCTCGGCGGCGCGATGGTACGCCTGGGCGTGAATTCGGCGTTATCCCTGCCGCTAATCCTCCGTAAGCAAGTGATCGGCGTCATCAACGCCTACGCCTACACCCTCGACGCCTTCGCCGAACACGCGGTGGCGATAGGCACAAAGTTCGCGGGGCCGGCCGCCGTGACGGTCCACAACGCGCGATTGCTGATGGCGGCTCAGCTGCGGGCGGAGCAGTTGCACCAGGCGCTGGATAGCCGGTCGGTCATCGACCAGGCGGTCGGAATCATTCGCGCCCGGTCCGGGGCAAGTGCCGAAGAGGCCTTCGGTCGGCTGATCAAGATCAGCCAAGAGGAGAACGTCAAGCTGCATCTCGTCGCCGAGCGACTCGTCGAGATATCTGTGCGGCGCGCCCGCGCCCGCCACAATCTCTCCTGAAAGTGTCTACGGCGGTGAGGAATTCATCATCGCCATCACGGCAAGTATCGCAGGACGGGACTCGGGCGATGCGATCAGTTGTCGGGCAACATCCGTTAGATGAATGTCGTTAGAGCGCGCGTATCGGCGTAGCAATGTGAACGCGTCTTCCACTGACACATCGAGTCTTTCGCGGACAAATCCCTTGGCCTGCTCGATCGTGATGCGACCAGCCAGCGCGTTGCGCAACCGTGGCACCACCGCGGACGACGTTGGAGCGCGTTCCTGCACGAGCGCCACGCACGCGATGTGCGCCAGGCTTTGGCCGACCAGCAGGTCTGCGTCGTTCAGTTCGCCCGAATGTGTACCGAACAACCCCAAGGCGCCCAACACCATTCCAGCCGCGCGCATCGGCACCGCATGCACCGAGGCGAAACCGGCATCAACGGCCGCCGGGACGAATCGCGGCCAGCGCGGCGCCTCTGCCGCTAGATCCGCCACCGATATCGGTTGTCCACTCGCATAACAGTCCAGACAGGGTCCTTCGTCTGTCTGGAGTTGGAATAGCTCCAAATCGCGCGCCTTCTCCGAGGTCGCCGCCAACAGATGCAGACTCTGCAACGGGTCGGCCAGCAGGAACCCGGCGGCGGCAATATCGAGTAGGTCCGCGCAGCGCTCGGTGAGTTCGGTCAGCAGATCGACCACATCGAAATCGTCCAGGAGACTGTCGACGAGCGTTACGACAGCATCCAAAACTCGAGTTTCACGGGTCTCTTCGGTCATCTTCGGCTCCTTCTCGGACGGTCCCCGCGTGACGCGCAAACGGGGCCTGCCACTTCAGACGATGACCACATCAATCGTCCTCCAGCATCAGTCGACGGTCCAGAATGTCGCGCGCGACGTCCATGGCGCTGCGGTCAGTGGCAAAGGCGTGTGCCCGCAGTCGTACCAGCGCCTCCGCGGCGTCGATATCGAGCTGGGCCATGAGCATGCCGGTGGCCTGGCTGACCTCCGCACGCGACAGGGCATTCAGCTCGGCCCACGCATCGCTGCTCGGATCGGACACCGCGGCCTGCAGGTCTGTGCTCATCAGATCGAGTACCGGGATGGCCGCCAATTCGGCGGCGGCAACCGCACCGGTGAGTTGCTCGGCGCCCAACGGACCCGGCCGGGCACGAAACAGGTCTAACGCTCCGACGTATTCACCGGCAACCAGAACCGGCAGCGCGTACACGCCTCGAATCTGGTAATCGAGCATCGCGGCCCCGTATGCCGGCCACCGAACGTCCTGCGGGTCGGCCAGATCGAGTACCAGGACCGGAGCCCGAACGGCCACCGATTCCAAGCACGGCCCCTCACCCATAGTGAACTGCAGCTCGTCATAAGCCCGCGCCAGCCGACTGCTCGACCCCAGCGTTGCGGCATTGGCACCATCGAAGACCAACGAGATTGCCGCGGCATCGACGTCGAGCAGGTTCACGCAGGCCCGGCACAGCCGATCTCCGGCTTCTAGTCGCCGCCCACCACCGACCGCGGCCAGCAGTTGCTCACGGATTGTCACAGTGATCCGGACACCCATCGGCCGAGTCAGCGTGACTGACCTGAAAGTTCGTTGCCGGGATCATCGGTCCACCATTCACTAGACACTCAACGGCGAGACACGCGGGGCATCGAGTTCGCCATTGGCCGCCGCATAGCGGTTGTGTTCGGCTGCCCCGGTGAGCTGTTGCACCCAACGGCTCTCGGAGTACCGGAAGGGCCGCGTCGAGCTGAGAAACTTCTCCATGGCGGGAAGCAGCTGAGCGGCAGCGGTCTGGTGCGGGTAGTGGCCGGCATCGGCGATCTCGACCATCACCGCGTGCGGTACCCGCTCAGCAAACGCGAGTTGGCTTTTTCGTTGTCGTTCGGCCCGGAGCCCGCGCGGCGCATCGACGATCAACTCTGCGTCGAAGCGGGACACCAGCGAGGGAACGAAGGCGAGAACGCGCTTCGTCAGACCCGTGGGAAGCGCTGCGAGCGCGACAATCACTGCGTCGGCACCGGGCAGCGCGCGAGGCGGGGAAGCAGGGCCCGCCAGGTATGACGGTTGCCGCCCAGCCCGTGGATGAGCAGCAACGGGGGTCCGGACCCGGCCTGGGTGAAGGCGACCACGCACCCGGCGAGTCGCATGCGATTATCGTGAATTTGCACTTCGGGCGCGGTCCTTCGTCTGCTCAGCAGCGAAGAAAAAGATTCCATGACTACCAGCTCCAAGCCGTAGATCAGCGAAATACCAGGTCTGTCCGGCGTCGAATACGGCACCCGCGATATGCCGCACAGAGGACGAGGCGGACTGGCTGGCTGGCGTGTCAACCGAGTTAGGGAATACCCGGTTTTCCAGATCCGAATCGCGAAGCCGTATCCGATTGCTGGACTGGCTAAATCGCCTAGCACCGCGTAGCGTTTGCTTTGTTGGTTCTCTTCTAGTTCGGTGCGGTTAAGTATCAGCCGCAAGCATCTGCTCAAGCCGAACCTCTAACAAAACGGTCGATTCCGGTGGCGCCGTAGCGCGCCGTCCGACGCGACTGGGCGCATTTAAGGCAGCGCTTCTGAACCAACACAATCTTTTGATTGCAACGCGAAATAGCGTTGTTGCCAATGGCTTTCACGAAACCCCTGTCGAGGCATGAGTCCGACAATCGGTCGGACGTTCGACAGGCTTACCCAAGCTTAGGAATACAAATGGCTATCACTAACCCCACCGACGCACAGCATCGCACCACGGCACCGACCGCCTATAGGACCGAGGGCGCCGACGTCAATCGAGTCCGTTCGCGGGCCGGACACGAGACGAAGGCATCGTTCAAGACGTCGGAGTTCGCGGTGTTTGTCGTCGCGGTTGTCGGTGTGTTACTCGCGTCGTACTTAGTCAAGGCCACCGACGGGCATGCCGACTACTTCACGGCCGATCGGGCGTGGTTCTACGTCGTGCTGCTGAGCATCGGCTACATGGTCAGCCGCGGGCTGGCGAAGTCGGGCAGCCGTCACCACAACGACGCTTAATCCTTGCAGCACAAGGGAATTACGGTCAGCCGCTTTCGCGGCCGATCACCACAGAAGGGAAACACCCATGGGAATGACCGACAAGATCAAGAACGCCGCTGAGGACGTCGCAGGTAAGGCCAAGGAACAGGCCGGCAAGATCACTGGCGACAAGGACACCGAGGGCGAAGGCAAGAAGGACCAAACCAAGTCCAGCGTGAAGAAGGCCGGCGAGAACGTCAAGGACGTATTCAAGTAAGCGTTATTGGTGTGGCCTGCCGTCCATAGGACGGCAGGCCACACCGCTTCCGTCACTAGGTAAACCCCGACTCTTCAGGAGAAAGCATGACTGACACCAACACCGCCAAGCTCGTCGGCCAACTTCGCATACTGCATCATCTAACCAACACCGAGATTCAGATCGCGCAAACGCGGGTAGCGCAGGCCCGTAACGACGCTGTGCGCGAACAATTCACGACGAACGCGGCGAATGCGCAAGAACGCGCGGGACTGATCGCGGCGACGCTGCGCGACCTCGGCGGCGTTCCTGACGTGGTCACCCCTGCACTGGGCCGCGCCACCGCACTACTCAAGGCCGTGGTCGAACAGGGGCAGCCATTGACGGCGGCGCTATTCGGCGACCTCGCCCTGGAACATCAATTGCTTGACCGCGCAACCTATCTCGAGGCTCTCGCCCATGCGGCCGAGGATCTCGATACCCAACTGCTTGCGCGACGGCTGCAGGCTGCGCACCAAGAAACCATCGAGTGGATCAACTCGGTGCTTGCCCAAGAAGCCGCCGGAAAGGCGACTGCCGTGCGCCCCACGCCGGTACAGAAGGCAGTAGGTCGACTCGCCAGGGTCGCCAACTACCCGACCCGCTGGACTGCCGCGCGGATCAACGCGACTGCCGAGGCCGTCGCCCGCACCCGCTCGCGGGTCGCTACCGTCACCGACGCCGCCGTCGATTCCTTGACCACGGGTCGCGACGCCGGCTTGCACCAAGCAGAGCGGATCGCCACTCGGCGGGGAGCAAGCGGTATCGCGTCCGCTCTGCACCGAACCCGTGTACTCGCCGGCGGACTGAGTGAAAACGAGCTGCCCGTCGACAACTACGACGGCCTCACCGTGGGCGAGGTCGAATCCGAGGTTCAACGACTCACCGACTCCGGCGCATTGGCCGCGCTGCTGCGCTACGAGCAGAACCACAAAGACCGGGCCGGTGCATCCACTGCGATCAAGAACCAGCTGGTCGCGGTCAGAGCGCAGGAGAGCGCCAGAAACTGACCTAGCCTACATACTCGCGATCAGCCGTTTGACTCGCTCGTCGACCGCCCGGAATGGGTCCTTGCACAGCACAGTGCGCTGCGCCTGGTCGTTGAGCTTGAGGTGAACCCAGTCGACGGTGAAGTCGCGGCCAGCCGCCTGCGCGGCGCTGATGAATTCGCCGCGCAGCCTGGCGCGGGTGGTCTGGGGCGGGTTGTCCACGGCCTCGGCGATGTCCTCGTCGGTGGTGACGCGCGTCGCCAGACCCTTGCGCTGCAACAGGTCGAAGACACCGCGACCGCGCTTGATGTCGTGATAGGCCAAGTCCAGCTGGGCGATCTTCGGGTCGGCCAGCTCCATGTTGTAGCGGTCCTGATAACGCTGGAACAGCTTGCGCTTGATCACCCAGTCGATCTCGGTATCGACCTTGGCGAAGTCCTGGCTTTCGACGGCGTCGAGCTGCCGACCCCACAGGTCGACGACCTGCTCGATCTGCGCGTTGGGCTCCCGGGTCTGCAGGTGCTCGACCGCGCGGCTGTAGTACTCCCGCTGGATGTCCAGCGCGCTGGCCTGGCGCCCGCCGGCCAGCCGCACCGGCCGGCGACCGGTGACATCGTGGCTGACCTCGCGGATAGCGCGGATGGGGTTGTCCAGCGAAAAGTCGCGGAACGGCACGCCGGCTTCGATCATCTCCAGCACCAGCGCGGCGGTACCCACCTTGAGCATGGTGGTGGTCTCGCACATGTTCGAGTCGCCGACGATGACATGCAGCCGCCGGTATTTCTCGGCGTCAGCATGCGGCTCGTCGCGGGTGTTAATGATCGGACGGCTGCGGGTGGTCGCCGACGAGACGCCTTCCCAGATGTGCTCGGCCCGCTGGGACAGACAGAATGTCGCTGCCTTGGGCGTCTGCAGCACCTTGCCGGCCCCGCAGATCAACTGCCGGGTGACCAGGAACGGCAACAACACATCGGAGATCCGGGAGAACTCGCCGGCCCGGACGATCAAGTAGTTCTCGTGACAGCCGTAGGAGTTGCCCGCCGAATCGGTGTTGTTCTTGAACAGGTAGATGTCGCCGCCGATGCCTTCGTCGGCGAGCCGCTGCTCGGCGTCGACCAGCAGGTCTTCCAGCACCCATTCCCCAGCCCGATCGTGGGTGACCAGCTGCACCAGGCTGTCGCACTCGGCGGTGGCGTACTCGGGGTGGCTGCCCACGTCGAGGTACAGACGGGCGCCGTTACGCAAAAAGACATTGGAGCTGCGGCCCCACGACACCACCCGGCGGAAAAGGTAGCGGGCTACCTCGTCCGGGGACAGGCGGCGATGGCCGTGGAACGTGCAGGTGACACCGAACTCGGTCTCGATGCCCATGATTCGTCGCTGCACAACATCGAGGGTACTGGTTCTCTGAGGGCGACGGTCAGCAAGCCGCGCCAGCGGGTCTAATCCGAGGATTCGCCGTCGGAATCCGACGGCTCCGAATCCGATTTCGAGCCGTTCAGATCGGCTTCCTGCAGCAGATTTTCCAGCGTGGATCGGCCGATCCGGCGGAACGCCCGGCGCGGCCGGTTGGCGTCCAGGATGGCGACCTCGAGGCTGGCCACATCCAGGCTGGGTTCGTCGCTGCCGTTGGCACTACCGGCCCGCAACGCCTCGACCGCGATCCCCAAAGCGTCGCGTAGATCGGCATTCTCGGCGTACGAGTCCTTGAGCGCGGTCGCGATCGGCTCGGTAGTACCGCCCATCACCACGAAATGCGGCTCGTCATTGATGGAACCGTCGTAGGTGATCCGGTACATCTCAGGCGCTCGGGTTTCGCCGTAGTGCGCGACCTCGGCGACGCACAACTCGACCTCGTAGGGTTTGGCCTGCTCGGTGAAGATGGTGCCGAGGGTCTGCGCGTAGACGTTGGCCAGCTGCCGGCCGGTGACGTCGCGGCGGTCGTAGGCGTAACCGCGGGTGTCGGCGAACTGGATGCCGCCGCGCCGCAGATTGTCGAATTCGTTGAACTTGCCCGCGGCCGCAAAGCCCACGCGGTCATACAGTTCGCTGATCTTCTGCAGGGACCGCGACGGGTTCTCCGCGACGAACAGCACGCCGCCGGCGTAGGCCAGCGCGACCACGCTGCGGCCCCGTGCGATGCCCTTGCGCGCGAGCTCGCTGCGCTCACGCATCGCCTGCTCAGGCGAGATGAAATACGGGAAGCTCACTTCTCACCGCCGTCCGGGCCGAAAGTGTCGGCGCGCGACCGGCTTTGGATGACCTCCCGGGCCAGCTCGGCGATGCGGCTCTCGGTCACGTCGGCCGCGCCCTCCGCGCCGATGGTGACCGCCGTCGGGAAGATGCCGCGAACCAGATCGGGTCCGCCGGTGGCGGAATCGTCGTCGGCGGCGTCATACAGCGCCTCCACGGCGACCCGCAACGCCGAATCGGCGTCCATGACGCGGGAATACAACTTCTTGATCGAGGACTTGGCGAAAATCGACCCCGACCCCACCGACTGATAGCCCTCTTCCTCGATGTTCCAACCGCCCGCCGCGTCGAACGAAACGATTCGACCGGCACTTTCCGGATCGGCCGCGTGGATGTCGTAACCGGCCAGCAGCGGCAGGGCGACCAGGCCCTGCATCGCGGCGGCCAGGTTGCCGCGCACCATGATCGCGAGCCGGTTGACTTTGCCGGCGAACGTAAGCGGTACGCCTTCCAGCTTCTCGTAGTGCTCGAGTTCCACGGCGTATAGGCGGGCGAACTCGACGGCGATCGCCGCGGTACCGGCGATGCCGGTCGCGGTGTAGTCGTCGGTGATGTACACCTTCTTGACGTCCCGGCCGGCGATCATATTGCCCTGGGTGGAACGCCGGTCTCCGGCGATGAGCACGCCGCCGGGGTATTTCAGGGCGACGATCGTGGTGCCATGCGGCAGATGACGGGCGTCACCACCAGATTGGCCGCCGCCGCCACCGAGAACCGCCGGTAGCAACTCCGGGGCCTGGCGGCGCAACAGGTCAGCGAAAGAAGACGTATTTACAGCAGAAAATCCGGGTAGAGCCGAGTTAGTGGGCAGGCGATCAGGAAAAGGCCAGGTCACTGTCCGCCCTTTTGGACATACGCGCGGACGAAGTCCTCCGCGTTTTCCTCCAGGACGTCGTCAATCTCGTCGAGCAGATCGTCGGTTTCCTCGGTGAGTTTCTCGCGACGCTCCTGGCCCGCGGCCGTGGTGCCAACGACGTCATCGTCGTCGCCGCCGCCACCGCCGCGCTTTGTTTGCTCCTGCGCCATCGCCGCCTCCTGCTTTGTCTGGGCTTGCTCACTGGCCGCTTAAGCATGCCCGCTGGTATCTCTACCCTACCGGTCATCCCCGATGTTCTTCGGTTAACCAGGCTCAGCTCGTCAGTTGCTCCACCAGTTCGACGGCACTGTTGACCGAGTCCAGCAGCGCTCCGACGTGCGCCTTACTGCCCCGCAGCGGCTCCAGCGTCGGGATGCGCACCAGGGAATCACCACCCAGATCGAAAATCACCGAGTCCCAACTGGCCGCGGCGATATCGGCCCCGAACCTACGCAAGCATTCGCCGCGGAAATACGCGCGGGTGTCGGTCGGCGGGTTGTCCACCGCCTCAATCACCTGGTGTTCGCTGACCAGACGTTTCATCGAACCACGCGCGACCAGCCGGTTGTACAGGCCCTTGTCCAGCCGGACATCGGAATATTGCAGGTCGACGAGGTGCAGGCGGGGCGCCGACCAGTTCAGGTTTTCCCGCTGCCGGAAACCCTCGAGCAGCCGCAGCTTGGCCGGCCAATCCAAAAGCTCAGCGCATTCCATCGGGTCGCGCTCGAGTTGGTCGAGGACGTGTGCCCAGGTTTCCACGACGTCGGATGCCCTGGGATCGGGGTCGCGGCCGTCGACCAGTTTGGCCACCCGATCGAGATAGATCCGTTGCAGCGCAAGAGCGGTCAGTTCCCTGCCGTCGGCCAGGGCCACCGCAACGCGCAACGACGGATCGCGACTGATCGCATGCACCGCATGCACCGGGCGGGCCAGCGCGAGGTCGCTGAGATCTATCCCGTGCTGTGGGCCTTCTTCGATCAGGTCCAAGACCAGCGCCGTGGTGCCCAGCTTCAGGTAAGTCGACGTCTCGGCGAGGTTGGCGTCGCCGATGATGACGTGCAGCCGGCGATACCGGTCGGCGTCGGCATGCGGTTCGTCGCGCGTGTTGATGATGCCGCGCTTCAGCGTGGTCTCCAGCCCGACCTCGACCTCGATGTAGTCGGAGCGCTGCGACAGCTGGAAGCCGGGCTCGTCGCCGGAGGGCCCGATGCCGACCCGCCCGGAGCCGGTGACCACCTGCCGCGACACCAGAAACGGCGTCAGCCCGGCGATGATGGACGAAAACGGCGTCTGGCGGCTCATCAGGTAATTCTCGTGCGACCCGTAGGAGGCGCCTTTGCCGTCGACGTTGTTCTTGTAGAGCTGTAGTTTGGCGGCTCCGGGAACGCTGGCGACATGGCGGGCCGCGGCCTCCATGACACGCTCGCCGGCCTTGTCCCAGATCACGGCATCCAACGGGTCGGTGCATTCCGGCGCCGAGTATTCGGGGTGCGCGTGGTCGACGTAGAGCCGCGCCCCGTTGGTCAGGATCATGTTGGCCGCGCCGACCTCGTCGGCGTCGACCACCGGCGGCGGACCGGCCGCGCGGCTGAGGTCGAAACCGCGGGCGTCGCGCAGCGGCGACTCCACCTCGTAGTCCCAGCGGGTGCGCTTGGCGCGCTGAATGCCGGCGGCGGCCGCATAGGCCAATACCGCCTGAGTCGAAGTGAGGATCGGGTTGGCGGTCGGGTCGGACGGCGAGGAGATGCCGTACTCGACCTCCGTCCCGATAATCCGTTGCATGTGCCAAGCCTAGGCCGGTCGGCCGCAAGCACTCGGAGTGCCCCGCGCTGGGGCAAGGTGACCGCGGGCGACGGGGGGCCGCGAATCGTTGAAATACCCTCGCCCGAACAAATGCTGACCTGCGTGAAAACGGCCAGCGCGCGGGTTGCTGCGCCACTAGGGTGACCCGGTGTGGACCCGACCCTGCGCCGCACGCCGGACAGCCGAAAAGCGGCAGCGGCTGAACGGTGGTTCCTGGAGCGCGGCCTGCCGTCGGTGCTGACCCATCGGGGCCGATGGCGACGGCTCTGGCCGCGGTGCGCTCCGATGCTGGCCGTATGGGCGGCGGTCGAAGCCTGCCTGCTGGGTGTCTTTTTCATCAGCGACGGCAACGAGGTCTTCATCGAGGGGACACCCACAACCCGCCAGTGGGCGATCCTGGCGTTGTTGGCGGTCGCGCTCCCGCTGGCCGCCCTGTCCGGCTGGCTGGTGTCCCGGATCTCGAGCGGGCGCATCCGCGCGGCTGTCGCGACGGCGGCGCTGGCTTTCGCGGTCGCCTGCGGGATCATCGAATCCGGCCTGATCCAATTGACCCGGGACGCGATCATCCTGGGCCTGGTGCTGTTGCTGACCGGGTGCGGCGTCGGGTCGGTGCTCGCCTGGGCGGTGCGCATGACGGTCGAGCACCTGTCCACGGTCGGCACGCTGGCGATCCGGGCCCTGCCGATTGTGCTGCTGACCGCTTTGGTGTTCTTCAACACCTACGTCTGGCTGATGGCCGCGAACATCGATGGGAAGCGGCTGGCGCTGGCCATTGTTTTCCTGATGGCCATTGCGGGGGCGTTCGTGGTGTCCAAGACGGTGGAACGGGTCAGGCCGCTGCTCAAGTCGACGGCGTCGTTGCCCGAAGGCAGCCAGAGCCTCGTCGACACACCCTTCGCGACCATGGCAGGCCCTGCGGCTGGCTCACCTCTCAAGCGGTCCGAGCGCCTCAATGTGGTCTTCTTGCTAGCGACCTCGCAACTGATCGAGATTCTGGTGGTGGCCGGCGTCGGCGCCACCATGTACCTCATTCTCGGCGTCATCATTCTCACGCCACCGCTGCTCAAGGAGTGGACACACCACCAGGACATGACCACGACGGTGTTGGGCGTGACCTTTCCGGCGCCGGATTCGCTGATCCACATGTGCCTGTTCCTTGGCGCGCTGACGTTCATGTACATCAGCGCGCGTGCGGTCGACGACGACGAGTACCGGGGCATGTTCCTCGACCCGCTGATCGACGACCTGCACACGGCACTCGCGGCGCGCAACCGTTACCTCGGCAACATCGCCGACGAGTCCGAAAGCCTGCACGTTGTTGACGTCGCCAAGGTCCCCGATTAGCTTCAGCCTGATGTCCGACCTGTCCGGGAAGCGTTACGGCGAAGTACTTCTCGTCGAGGTCGGCGAATCCGGTCCGCAAGCCACCGTGCAGCTGTCGTCGATGGACCCCGCCCCCGTACACCGTCAACGAAGTGACCCGCAATACCGTCTTCGTCTTCAACGCCGGCGAAGAGGTCTACGAGCTCATCGACCCCGACGGAAAACAGTCATGCAGACCTTCAGTCAGGTCGCCGACCCCAGCCTGTCGCGCACTGACCTGGCCGGGCTGGCCGATCGGCTGAAGCTGCCCGAGGGGTGGAGCTACCGGCCGCGCATGCTCACCGAGACACTGCGAGTGGACACGACGACTCGCCCCGCCCGAGTGACGCAGGACGACCTGACGAACAGCTACTCGTTCGAATTCGACTGAGCCGATTAGGGATTGGATCCCTAGAGGTACTGGCCGAGGTTCGATTCGGTGTCGATGGCACGCGACGCGCTCGACGACTTGCCGGTGACCAGGGTGCGGATGTAGACGATCCGCTCGCCCTTCTTGCCCGAGATCCGCGCCCAGTCATCGGGGTTGGTGGTGTTGGGCAGGTCCTCGTTCTCGGCGAACTCGTCGACGATCGAGTCGAGCAGATGCTGAATGCGCAAGCCCGGTTGTCCGGTCTCGAGCACCGACTTGATCGCGTTCTTCTTCGCCCGGTCAACCACGTTCTGGATCATCGCCCCGGAGTTGAAGTCCTTGAAGTACATGACTTCCTTGTCACCGTTGGCATAGGTGACCTCCAGGAACCGGTTGTCGTCGATCTCGGCGTACATCCGCTCGACCACCTTCTCGATCATCGCCTCGATGCACGCCGATCGGTCGCCGTCGAACTCCGCGAGGTCGTCGGCATGCACCGGCAGCGTCGTGACGAGATACTTTGAGAAAATGTCCTGTGCCGCTTCGGCATCGGGCCGCTCGATCTTGATCTTCACGTCGAGACGCCCGGGCCGCAGGATCGCGGGGTCGATCATGTCCTCGCGGTTGGAGGCGCCGATCACGATGACGTTCTCGAGCCCCTCCACACCATCGATCTCGCTCAGCAGCTGCGGGACCACCGTGGTCTCGACGTCCGAGGAGACACCGGTGCCACGGGTGCGGAAGATCGAGTCCATCTCGTCGAAGAACACGATCACCGGTGTTCCTTCCGACGCCTTCTCACGGGCACGCTGGAAGATCAGCCGGATGTGCCGCTCGGTCTCGCCGACGAACTTGTTCAGCAGCTCGGGGCCCTTGATGTTCAGGAAGTAGGACTTGGCCTCGCGAGCGTCGTCGCCACGCACCTCGGCCATCTTCTTGGCCAGCGAATTCGCGACCGCCTTGGCGATCAGCGTCTTACCGCAACCGGGCGGCCCGTACAGCAGCACACCCTTGGGTGGGCGCAGCGCGTACTCGCGATACAGCTCCTTGTGCAGGAACGGCAGTTCGACGGCGTCGCGAATCTGCTCGATCTGGCGGGTCAGTCCGCCGATGTCCAGGTAGCTGACATCGGGCACCTCTTCCAGCACCAGGTCCTCGACCTCGGCCTTGGGGATGCGCTCGAACGCGTAACCGGCTTTCGTGTCGACCAGCAGAGAATCGCCAGGCCGCAACTTGCGCGGCCTGGTGTCGTCATTGAGTGCGTCGGGGTGCCCTTCCGGCAAGTCCTCGGCGACCAGCGGCTCCGCAAGCCACACGATCCGTTCCTCGTCGGCGTGGCCCACGACCAATGCCCGGTGCCCGTCGTTGAGCACCTCACGCAGGGTCGAGATCTCGCCGACGGATTCGTACGTCCCGGCTTCGACGACGGTCAGGGCTTCGTTGAGCCGGACCGTCTGGCCCTTGCGCAACGACGCCACATCGATGTTGGGTGAGCAGGTCAGCCGCATCTTGCGACCCGAGGTGAAAACGTCGACCGTTTCGTCCTCGTGGGCGGAGAGCAGAACGCCGTAGCCGCTGGGCGGCTGACCGAGGCGGTCGACCTCTTCCCGCAGCGCCAACAGTTGTTGCCGGGCCTCTTTAAGAGTTTCCATTAATTTGGAATTGCGGGCGGCAAGCGAGTCGATGCGAGCTTCGAGTTGATGCACATCACGCGCGGAGCGCGTGCCGCCCGGTGCTGCGGCGGCTTGCTCGAGTTGCTCGCGCAGCACCGCCGCCTCGCGCCGCAACTGTTCCAATTCGGCAGCATCGCCGCTGGATATGTCGGATTCGTGATTGATCCCGAATGCTTCAGAACGCTCTGAGTCACCCATGTTGCGCTCCTTTCCCGCCCCGAATTGATGCGGTGGATTCTTACAACGCTACCGGCGATTGGCTGTTCGTGCGTGAACTCAAAAGCCATCAAAAGTCGCGTCTTTACTCCCGCTGGTAACCTCGGCGTCGATTTGGGACCACCGAGAGGACACCCCTTGACCGCAAAACCCCTCGCCACAGGCGTCGCCGTGGCCGCGGTCATCAACGCAATGTTTCCAACTGTGACTTCCATTGCACCAGTTGACCCGACCGCAGCTATCGCCGCCCTCCAAGAATCAGGCGTGGCCGAATAGCCCGGCCGACTCGAGGGATGCACCGACACCTGTCCGTAGCGCTGAGTGCCGCCACCGCGGTGGCGGCCTTCGGGCTCGCGGGGTGCTCGCACAGCGAACCCAAGGTGCTGCCGTCGACCAGTTCGGGGGTGGCAGCACCCACGTCCAGTCCGTTGATCGTCGCGAGTCCCCCGACGGCTCCCCTGCCCGTGCCCGAGGCTCTGGTCGAGGTGCTGAACCGGCTTGTCGACCCGAATGTTCCGGGGGTCAACAAAGTCAATCTCGTCGAAGGCGCAACGCCGGAGAGCGCCGCCACGCTGGACAAGTTCATCGTCGCGTTGCGAGACAACGGCTATCTTCCGATGTCGTTCGTGGCGAGCAACGTCGCGTGGTCGGACAAGAATCCGTCCAACGTGGTGGTCACCGTCGGCGTGAACACCGCCAAGGGAAGCAACGGCTCGTTCACCTTCCCGATGGAGTTCGCGCCGTTCCAGGGCGGCTGGCAGCTTTCCCGGCGAACAGCGGAAATGTTGTTGGCACTGGGCAACTCGCCGGGTCCTACGGCGCCGACCAGCCCGACTCTTCCCCCGCCGCCGCCACCGGAGCCCGTCCCGCCACCGGCTCCGCCACCACCGGCTCCGCCACCCTCACCAGCGCCGGCACCACCACCACCAGCGCCGGCACCACCACCGCCACCACCAGCGCCACCACCTCCGCCGCCGGCACCGCCGCCCGAACCCGCTCCCGCGCCGGCGCCACCTCCCGAACCCGCCCCCGCGCCGGCGCCACCTCCCGAACCCGCCCCCGCGGAACCTCCGCCCGGCTGATGTGGATCGCCTGGCTCGAATTCGACGTGTTGCTGGGCGACGTGCGATCGCTCAAGCAGAAGCGGTCGGTGATCCGTCCCGTTGTGTCCGAGCTGCGCCGCAAGTTCAGTGTCTCGGCCGCCGAGACCGGTTCGCAGGACCTGCATCGGAGGGCGGGCATCGGGGTGGCCGTGGTGTCGGGTGACCGTGGGCACGCCGTCGACGTTCTTGACGCGGCCGAACGTCTGGTCGCTGCGCATCCCGAGTTCGAGCTGCTGTCGGTGCGACGCTCGCTGTCGCGCAGCGAGGATTACCCCTAGCCGTCCCGGCCCGGACGCTTGCGGCCCAACGGCATCGGGGCGACGGTGCCCGGCGCGAGCCGCCGCGACGCCACCAAGAACGCGGTGTGCCCGCGCATCGTGTGCTGCGGCCGCACCGCCAGGCCGACAGCATGCCAACCACGCTGCATGGTCTCCCACGCCCGCGGTTCGGTCCAGCACTGCTGGGCCCGCAGCGCCTCCACCACCTTCGACAGTTGGGTGACCGTGGCCACGTAGATCACCAGCACCCCGCCGGCGGCCACGAGCCGCGAGACCGCGTCCAGCACCTCCCACGGGGAGAGCATGTCCAGCACGGCCCGGTCGAAGGAATCGTCGGGCAGCCCTGAGTCGACGACATCGCCGACGATCAGCTCCCAGTTGGGCGGCGCCTCGCCGAAGAAGACGGAGACGTTGCGCCGCGCGTGTTCGGCGTGATCGGCCCGCACTTCATAGGAGACCACCCGCCCGTCGGGCCCCGCCGCGCGCAGCAGTGAACAGGTCAACGCACCGGATCCGGCTCCGGCCTCCAGCACTCGGGCGCCCGGAAAAATGTCGCCCTCGTGCACGATCTGGGCGGCGTCCTTGGGATAGATGACCTGAGGCCCCCGCGGCATCGACATGATGTAGTCGACCAGCAGGGGGCGCAGCACCAGGTAGGGCGTGCCGTTACTGGATTTGACCACGCTGCCCTGCTCCAGCCCGATGATCGTGTCGTGGGGAATCGCGCCGCGGTGCGTGTGGAACTCGGCGCCTTCGGTGAGCTCCATCGTGTAGTGACGGCCCTTGGCGTCGGTGAGCTGCACGCGCTCGCCGACGGTGAACGGGCCGGTGATGGACACGCCGTTCAGCGTGCCAGCCGACTCGCCGTTGTCGATGTTCGGGGTTGTCGGCGCTGCGTCCTAGGCTGCGACTATGACCGACCAGCCACAGGACCTGGCACGGCCGCCTTCCAGGCCGGCCCTGTCGCCGTCGCGGGCTGCGGATTTCAAGCAGTGCCCGCTGCTGTACCGGTTCCGGGCGATCGACCGGCTGCCCGAGCCCCCGTCGACGGCGCAGATCCGCGGCTCGGTGGTGCACGCCGCGCTGGAACAGCTCTACGGCATGCCGGCGGCATCGCGTGGACTACAGACCGCGATCTCGCTCGTGGAGCCGGCGTGGGAGCAGGTGGTCGCCGCCGAGCCCGACCGAGTCGGCGAGCTGGACTCCGTCCAGCGGACCCAGGTGCTGGAGGAAGCTCGCGCACTGCTGTCCGGCTACTACCGGCTGGAAGACCCGACCCGATTCGACCCGCAGTGCTGCGAGCAGCGGGTGGAGGTGGAGCTCGCCGACGGCACCCTGCTGCGTGGCTTCATCGACCGGATCGACGTGGCCGCCACGGGTGAGCTGCGGGTGGTCGACTACAAGACCGGCAAGGCGCCGCCGGCCGCACGAGCGCTGGCCGAGTTCAAGGCGATGTTCCAGATGAAGTTCTACGCGGTCGCGCTGCTGCGGACCCGCGGGGTGCCGCCCACCCGGCTGCGACTCATCTACCTCGCCGACGGCCAGGTGCTCGACTATTCGCCCGAGCTCGACGAGTTGCTGCGCTTCGAGAAGACATTGATGGCGATCTGGCGCGCCATCCAATCCGCTGGTGAAACGGGAGATTTCCGCGCCAGCCGGTCACGGTTGTGCGACTGGTGTCCCCACCACGAGTACTGCCCGGTTTTCGGCGGCACCCCGCCGCCGTATCCAGGCTGGCCAGATCACGTTCGGGCGCAGGCTATTTCGCATCCGACCGAACCGGCGGCATGATCGGCTGCTTCTACCGGCGGCTGCCCACCGAGGGTCGGTTCCAAGTCTTCAGCGCGACCGACCACACCCGCAGCAACTGGAGCCCCGAACTGCAGCACGGCTCGCCACCGCTGGCGCTGCTGACGAAGCTGATCGAGGAGCAGGAGGCGGGCTCGGGTCTGCGGATCGGACGCCTCACCCTCGACATCCTGGGGGCGATCCCGGTGCAACCGCTGCGGGCCCACGCCTGGGTGGAACGTCGAGGTTCGCGGATCAGCATGATCGTCGCCGAGCTCTCCCCCGCAAGCGGGAGGTACGCCCATGCCGACCGCGACGGCGGCAAACCCCGCGCCGTGGCCCGGGTCAGCGCCTGGCTGCTGGCGATCAGCGACACGACCGACGTGGCATCCGACCGCCACCCCGCGCTGGTGGAAGGACGATCAGCACCGGCTCCGTTCACCGACGCGGGCGGTTACTTCGACGCGACCGACTGGCGCCAGCAGCACGGCGACGGAGAGGCCGCGGTCGCCTGGCTCACCCCGCTGGTGCACGTCGTCGACGCCGAACCCACGACGGCGCTGCAGCGGCTTGCCAGCGTGGTCGATTGTGCCAACGGCGTCGGCAAGGTTCTCGATCCCGACCGGTTCGCCTTCATGAACACCGACACCGTCGTTCATTTGCACCGGCTTCCGGACGGCAGCGACTTCGCACTGCGGGCACGCGCGTCGATCGGACCCGACGGCGTCGGGGTGACAACGGCCGAAATCTTCGACCGGGCCGGCTTCATCGGGACGTCGGCGCAGACGATCTTGGTCCAGCGCCGCTGAGTCCGAGTACACCTAGTCGAGCGGTGACATCTCCTGCAGCATCGTGGGAATCAGCTCGCTGACGGTCGGGTGGATATGCATCGTGCGCGACAGCGTGGTGTAGGGCGCCTTGGCCGACATGACGTCCAGAATCGCGTGGATCGCCTCGTCGCCGCCGACCCCGAGGATGGCGGCCCCGAGAATCTGCTGTGTATCGGCGTCGACGACGACCTGCATAAAGCCTTGCGTCTCACCCTTTTCCACGGCCCGACCGACCCTGGTCATCGGACGCTTCCCGAACAGCGCCTTGCGACCCGACGCGCGGACCTCGGCGACGGTCATCCCGGCACGGCCCAGCGGCGGATCGATGTAGAGCGCGTAGGTGGGGATGCGGTCGCTCACCCGGCGCGGGTCGTCGTCGAGCAGGTTGGCAGCCACGATCTCGAAATCGTTGTACGAAGTGTGGGTGAATGCGCCCTTGCCGTTGCAATCGCCCATTGCCCAGATGTGATCGACGTTGGTCTTGAGCTGATCGTCGACCTCGATGTAACCGCGGGCATCCGTCTGCACACCGGCGGCCTCCAGCCCCAGGTCGTCGGTGTTGGGCCGGCGGCCCACCGCCAACAACAGATGACTGCCTACGATGGGGTCGGCGCCGGCGCGGGCGGTGAGCTTGAATCCGTTATCGCTCTTAACGATTCGTACGTCGTCAGCTCCAAGGACGATCTCGATGCCTTCGGCCTCCAGGATTTCCTTGATGGTGGCCGAGACATCCTCGTCCTCGCGGGAGGCCAATCGCGGGCCCCGCTCCACGACGGTGACCGCCGCCCCGAAACGCCGGTACATCTGAGCGAACTCCAGCGCGATGTAGCTGCCGCCGACGATGACGAGATGTGCTGGCAGCGTATCGATTTCGAGAATGGAGACGTTGGTGAGGAACTCGACATCATCGAGGCCGGGGATATTGGGCACGACCGCGCGGCCACCGACATTGAGGAAGATCCGGTCGGCGTGCAGCTCGTCATCACCGACGCGCAGAGTATGCGGATCGGCGAAACGGGCGTGGCCCCGAAAGACCGTGCAGCCGTCCATGCCCTCCAGCCAGTCCTCGACACCCTTGCGGTCGGCGAGCATGATGCCGTCTTTGCGCGCCTTGACCTTGGCCATGTCCACGCTGACCGATCCGGTCGCGACACCGAATTCGCCGCTGCGGTGGGCCAGATGAGCGGCGTGCGCACTGGCCACCAGCGTCTTGGTCGGGATACATCCGTTGTTGACGCAGGTGCCGCCGATCAGTTTGCGCTCGACGATCGCGACGCGCTGCCCGGCAGCCGTCAACCGTCCGGCAAGCGGCGGCCCGGCTTGGCCGGCCCCGACAATGATCGCGTCGAAATGCGCGGTCACTTCACGGCCGTGAGCAGATATTCCGTCACCACGTGACCCGTCAAGGCAACGACGGCGAGTCCGCCCAAGACCGCGACGGCATCCTCCAGCAGCGCGATCGGCAGGTCCCGCCCACCGATCGCCGCCACCAGCCGCTTGCGTGCCTGATAGAAGCCGAGGGTGCCGAGCACCGCGCCGATGATGCCCGCCCCGAGCGCGCTGAACGTCCAGTGCGGCCACGCGCCGAGCACAGCGCCCGCAAACCCGCCAGTGACGAGCCGGGCAGCGAAGATCGGCGGCGCCGTGCGAGGCGGCGTCTTGGGCAGCTTGTCGTTGACCAATTCGCCGATGGCGAGAACGGTGAATACAACGACCGTGATGATGTTGGCCATCCAGGATGCCCAGGTGCCGTGCAGATCGATCCAACCCAGGTACGCGCCCCACGCGACCACGGCGGGCGCCGTCAACGAACGCGAACCGGCGACAACACCAATCAGCAAAGCCAGCAATAGAACAAGGACGTGTGTCACGGCGACCTCCTGAGAATGAACAGCGCGGCAACGACGAGACGATAAGAGGAGGACAGCCCGGCGGGCCCCCTCCCCTAGCCGGACGCTAACACAGCGAGGGCCGGGCCGGAGCGATCAGAACCGACAGAACCTGATATCGGAAGCCAGAATCGCTTTGGCACCGATGGCCGCGAGCTCGTCCATGATCTCGTTGACTCCCCGACGCGGCACCAGCGCGCGGATCGCGACCCAGTCCGGGTCGGCGAGCGGGGCGATGGTCGGCGACTCGAGCCCCGGCGTGATCGACGTAGCCTGGTCCAGCACCGAGCGCGGGCAATCGTAGTCCAGCATCAGATACTGCTGCCCGAACACCACGCCCTGAATCCGTGCGACCAGCTGGTCGCGCGGAGCTCTCGCCGCGTCCTGGCCGCCATGGTCGGCGCGCTCGATCAGCACCGCCTCCGAATCACACAGTGGCTCACCGAAGGCCACCAGATCGTGCAGGCTCAGGGTGCGGCCGGATCCCACCACGTCGGCAATCGCATCGGCCACTCCGAGTTGCACCGAGATCTCCACGGCACCGTCGAGCCTGATGACGGTCGCCTCAATTCCTCTGTCTGCCAGATCTTTTCGCACCAGATTCGGGTAGGCGGTGGCGATCCGCTTGCCGGCCAGATCGGCCGTCGTCCAGTCACGCCCGGCAGGCCCCGCATAGCGGAAGCTGGACGACCCGAAACCCAGCGCCAGGCATTCGCGCACCGGCGCATCCGAATCGAGCACCAGGTCGCGTCCGGTGATGCCGAAATCGAGCTGCCCCGAACCGACGTAGATGGCGATGTCTTTGGGCCGCAAGAAAAAGAACTCGACGTGATTGACGCGGTCGATGACGGTGAGGTCCTTGGAATCGGTGCGCCGCCGGTAGCCCGCCTCGGAGAGGATCTCGCTGGCCGGCTCGCTCAGCGTGCCCTTGTTGGGAACCGCGACCCGCAACATGTTCACAGCTTCCGGTAGACGTCGTCGAGGGAAAGTCCGCGCGCGATCATCAGCACCTGCGCCCAGTACAGCAACTGACTGATCTCCTCGGCCAATGCGTCGTCTGATTCGTGTTCGGCGGCCAGCCACACCTCGCCGGCCTCCTCCAGGATCTTCTTGCCCAGACCGTGGATCCCACCGTCCAGCGCGGCAACCGTGGCACTGCCGGCCGGCCGGGTGCGGGCGCGGTCACCGAGCTCGGCGAACAGATCCTCGAATGTCTTCACGGCCAGCGATTGTTTCACGAGGCAGCGAGCAAAGTCACGGCGGTTTAGCCCGGTGACGATGGGTAGATGCGATCCTGAAGCCCCACAGGCTGTTTCGCAGTGACGGCAACCCCTAGTCGAACCCGGCCAGGGTGGTGCGCAGCGCGCCCTCCAACTGACGGTGAAATGGCAGGCTCGCGGGCATATCCGAGGTCAGCCAACGATCGAGGACGAATTTGACTGTGGCCAAACTCGTGTGAACCAACAGCGCGGGGCGCAGGTCGGCCGTCGCATCGACACCCATGCGGGAGGCGACTTGCTCAATGAACTTGTCGTGGTCGGTTTCGTTGACCAGCGCCGTCTTGCTCAACAGGTGGGGCGCGGTGGCGATCGCATGGCGCCAGGTATCGAGATTGTCGAGTTCGTCGGCGTCGCGGGCACGCGTGACAAACACATGAAGCAACGCCTCGACCGCCGACTCGTCCGGCGGGCGCGCGTTGTACGAACCCACGATCTCAGCGATCGCCCCGCGGACGGGGTCAGCCAGCAGGCCTTCTTTGGTGGGTGCGTGCCGGAAATAGGTACTGATGGAGATTCCGGCGGCGGCGGCAATGTCCTCGGTCGTCACCGCATCGAATCCGCGTTCGGCGAAAAGCTGATATGCGGTGCCCTGGATCTGGGAGAGTAACTCCGCGCGGCGCCGGTCCCGGAGCGAACCAGTGTTTGCTGAGGGCATGCCATTACCTTCGTCGAGCTGACATTCCAACGCGTCGGTATCGTCCGGTGACGATCTCAGGTGAGTGACTCTACACTATTGAAAGCGCCTATCAAGTGGACTACTGTGATACAGCACACACCGAGAACCGCAGTTCACAGAGCCTGGTGACACTACCGTAATGCAGATGCGCAGCACGGCACCCGACTCCTCTTGTTCTGCACTCGTGCATTTATTGGTGGGGGGAGCGCCAATGGAGGCGGTAGCTGGTGCGCCATGATCGGTAGCCGAAGTTTGCTAGACGGACTGCCGGCTGCGCTTCAATGACGGCACAACAAGATGGCGTCATCGCCGTCCAGGACTGGTCTGTCGGATACGTCAAACGTCATCCGCTTGCCGCACTGACAACGGTCGGCGAACAGTTCGTGCTCGGCGTGCGCACCATTCAATACTTCTTTGTCGATCTGGTGGCCGGCCGATTTCAATGGCAGGAATTTGTTCGCCAGGGCGCGTTTATGGCCGGCACGGCCGTGTTGCCGACGATTCTGGTGTCACTGCCGATCAGCGTCACCCTGTCCATTCAGTTCGCCCTGCTCGCCGGGCAGGTCGGCGCCACCTCGCTGGCCGGCGCGGCCAGTGGACTCGCGGTCATTCGTCAGGGCGCCTCGCTCGTCGCTGCCGTGCTGATGGCGTCGGCGGTCGGATCGGCGATCACCGCCGATCTGGGTTCGCGGACCATGCGTGAAGAAACCGACGCGATGGAGGTCATGGGCGTCTCGGTGATCCGGCGGCTGGTGGTTCCGCGTTTCGCCGCGGCAATCATGATCGGCGTCGCCCTCACCGGTGTCGTCTGCTTCGTCGGATTTTTCGCGAGCTACATGTTCAACGTGTACTTCCAGAACGGCGCACCCGGCAGCTTCGTCTCGACGTTCGCCTCGTTCGCGACGACGGACGACATGATTTTGGCGCTGGTGAAGGCGGTCATCTTCGGGGCCATCGTGGCCGTCGTGTCGGCACAGAAAGGCTTATCCACCGTCGGCGGCCCCACGGGTGTCGCGAACTCGGTCAACGCGGCCGTTGTCGAGGCGATTCTGCTGCTGATGATCGTCAACGTCGCGATCAGCCAGCTCTACATCATGCTCTCGCCCAGGACGGGGCTATGACATGGCGGTTTCTGCCTACCGACCATTTGCAATGCTGACCGTTCCGGTCATCCGGCAGTACCGCAGGGGCACCGTACCGATCATTCGGCTCGGCCACCTGCTGGTCTTCTTCATCCGGGCGCTGGCCGCCGTGCCGCTCGCCTTGCGCCAGTACCGCGGCGAGTTCCTGCGGCTGTTGTCGAACATCACCTGGGGTAACGGCTCGATCGTGGTCGGCGGTGGCACCGCCGGCGTCGCCGTGGTACTCGGGATGACCGTCGGCGCGCTGGTCGGTATCGAAGGCTACAACTTCCTTGACTTGCTTGGGCTCGGCCCGGCCACCGGCTTCGTCTCCTCGTTGGTCAATACCCGCGAGCTGGCACCGCTGATGGCGTCACTGTCTTTCGCCATGCAGGGCGGCTGCCGCTTCACCGCGCAGCTGGGTTCGATGCGCATCGCGGAGGAAATCGACGCATTGGAATCGATCGCGATCCGCCCGATCCCGTATCTGGTGACAACGCGGCTGATCGCCTCGGTGGCGGCCATCGTCCCGCTGTATGTGGCCTGCCTGGCGATCGGCTATCTGACCACGCAGGTCGTGGTCGGGATTAGCAGCGGCGGCTCGACCGGCTCGTACCTGCATTACTTCACGCTGATGTTGGCCGGCCAAGACATCGTCTACTCGTTGATCAAGGCTGTCATCTTCGTGTGGATCGCGTCCACGATCCAGTGCTACTACGGCTTTTACGCGACCGGCGGGCCCGAGGGTGTCGGCGTGGCCGCCGGGCACGGCATGCGGGCCAGCATCACCGTGGTGATCATCGTGAACATGTTGCTCACCATGGCTTTGTGGGGGGTAGACGCCGGCGCGAGGTTCGGTGGTTAGGCAGATGGGTAAGCCGAATTCCCTTGAGCTGGACGGCCGCGGGCCCTCGGATCGGCAGCTGCTTGCGATCGGCGCGGCCGTGCTGGTGGTCGCGGCCCTGCTCACCGTCGCGATGGTGGTCAAGTCCACCGGCAGGCTCAACGACTACGTCCGAGTGGTCGCCGACCTGGTCAACGTCGGCGACGGGCTGCCGCAGAAGTCCGACGTGAAGTATCACGGCGTGCTCGTCGGAATGGTCGACGACGTGATTCCGGCCTCCGACGGAAAGCCCAACTACGTCCACATCGACCTGAAACCCGAGTTCGCCGAGTCGATTCCGGCGTCCGTGACGGCGCGGGTAGTGCCCAGCAATGTGTTCGCCGTGTCGTCGGTGCAACTGGTGGGCTCCCCAAACCGGGAGCATTCCGGGGCGACGATCCGGCAGGGCGCCCACATTCCGGAAGACACCCGGCTTCCGACCGTGCTGTTCCAGACGACCGTCAGCAAGCTGCGCGACCTGCTCGCCGCCGCCGGACGCGGCCGCGACGACCGGTCCATCGGGATACTGGCCGCCCTGGGCGCCGCCACCGATCATCGGCGCGGAGCCCTGCTCAACGCCGGGGCACAGCTAAATCGTCTTCTTGATCAACTCAATTCGATTGTCGGCACCGACACCGGCCCCTCGACCGTGTCGGCGCTCGTCGACGCGGCGCGTGGCCTCGCGCAGACTGCACCCGATCTGCTCGACGCCTTACACCAAGCGGTCGAGCCGATGCAGACCTTCGCCGAGACGCGCGGGCAGCTGGTCTCGCTGCTCTCCGGCGCCGACTACACGCTTGGCACAACGCGGACATCGTTCGACAACCACATCGACCAGCTCATCCGGATCACCAGCGATTTCACGCCGGTGTTGGGTGTGCTGGCGATGAAGTCGAACAACTTCGTGCCCGCGGTCACCAAATTGGACAACCTGGCCAACAGGTTCATGGAGGAAGTCTGGGTGCCGGGAAGAGACGTCGGCAATATGCGCGCGATGCTGAGCTTTACCCCTAGCTCCACCTACACCCGCGCGGACTGCCCGCATTACGGCGAGCTGAAGGGACCGAGCTGTTTTACCGCGCCGCTGATTCCGGTGCGCCCCGACATGCCGGAAGTGCTGCTGCCGCAGAACTATCAGCCGCCCAAGGATCTAGCCCCGCCGCCGGGAACGATTATCGGCCCGGACGGAAACCTGGTGGCGATCGGCCCGCCGCTGATCAACCCGACTCCCAATCTGATCGATCCCAATCCCCCACTGGCCCCGGGGATTATGCCGTCGCCGCCCGTACCAGGCAGCGCAAACCCCGATAATCCGTCACCGGGGGCGCCGGCGACGCCGGCACCCAACGCTCCGTGGGTTCCGCCGGTGGCACCGAAGGCGCCTTGGATCCCACAGTCGTCGTTCGGCGGCAACGTGGGACCGGTCGGCAGCCAATACGAACGGAACGTATTGAGCGTGATCACCGGCCTGCCCGCCACCGCGGCCACCGAATTGCTGCTGGGCCCGGTTGCCCGCGGCACCACCGTGTCTTTGAAACAGGGACCGAAATCCTCACCCGGAGAGCAGAAATGAGATTCCGGGCACCGTTGATCGGCCTCACCCTGTTCATGGTCGTGGCATTGACCCTCACCTGGCTGGTGTATGTGAGCCTGCGACGTGACGTCGCCGGCGACACCGCCGGATATTCGGCGGTGTTCACCGATGTCTACGGGCTGCGCGAGGGCGACGACGTCCGGATGGCCGGGGTGCGGGTGGGCCGGGTGGAAGGCGTCGAGCTCGACGGAAAACTCGCGAAAGTCGCGTTCGTGGTGCAAACCGATCAGCACCTGTACGGCAACACCGTCGCCTCCGTGACCTACCAGAATATCGTCGGGCAGCGTTACCTGGGGCTGTCTTTGGGACCGGAGGGCGATCAGGGCCTGCTCCCGCCAGGCAGTGTGCTCCCGCTGCAACGCACCGAACCGTCCTTCGACGTCACCGCGCTGCTCAACGGCTACGAACCGCTGTTCAGTCTGCTGAATCCACAGGATGCCGACAACTTGACCAAGGGCATCATCGCGTCGCTGCAGGGCGATACCTCATCGCTGACCACGCTCATTAGCCAAACATCCACGCTGACAGAGACATTCGCCGGACGAGACCACGCTCTCGGCGACGTGATCACGAACCTCAACAAAGTGGTCGGCAACCTTGCTCAGCAGAACGACAATCTTGACGGGGTGATCACCCGAACCCGCGAGATGGTTGATCAACTCGACCGGCGTCGTCCGGAGCTGGTCTCATCGTTGGGTTCGCTGTCCCGGGTGATGGGGCGGCTATCCGCCTCGGCCACCGATGTATACCCGGCGCTGCGCGAACTCATCGACCGCAAACCCGGCGTGGCCAGACACCTGATGGACGTCGAGCCGCAAGTGGCGTTCTTCGGCGACAACATCCCGTTGCTGCTGAAAGGGCTTGTCCGAGTAGGCAATCAGGGCGCCTACGGTAACGCCTACGTGTGCGACGTGAACTTCATGGGGTTCTTCCCCGGCCTCAACGATGTCGTGCCGATCATCGTCGCCGCCGCCACCCCGGGAAACAAGATGTGGCACACCCCGAGATGCAGGAGCACGGCCGGTGACTGATTCGTCGGTATGGCTTCGACTTTCGGCGATGAAGAAGCGTCCGCTGGAGAGCTACCACAAGACGTGGCTCGGGTTCATCGCCGTCGCGGTGGTTGCGGTGCTGATCGGGGCCATGCTGGCCGTGCACGCTTTCGGCGCCGGATACCGGCATTACACCGCGGAGTTTCTGCAAGCGGCCTCGTTGCACCCCGGGAACCCGGTGGTCGTCGCGGGCATTCCGGTGGGCGAGGTAACCAGCATGAAGCTCGCTGGCGATCACGTCGAAGCCGGCCTAAAGATTCGGGACAACATCCTGCTCGGCAAGGATTCGCGCGCCACGATCAAGGTCACCACCATCCTGGGTTCGCGCTATCTGGCTTTGCAGCCCGATGGCTCGGCGCCGCTGCCCGACAACACCTTTGACTTGTCGCACACCGAGGTTCCCTACGATCTGCAATCGGCATTGCAGGACGCCACCACGACGTTCGAGCAGGTTGACTCCGACCGATTCGCGCAGTCACTTGCGGTGCTGGGCAAGCAGCTCGAGGGCCTGCCCGCGGTGGTGCCCCAGGCCATGAAGAACATCAACTCGCTGTCGTCCATCATCGCGGTGCGCCGTGACCAATTGGGCCGGCTGCTGACCAGCACCGAACGGGTGACCAACACATTGCGCCGCCAGCAAGCCGGCCTCGGCAATCTCATCAACCAGGGCCAGGATCTGTTGGGCCAATTCGTGGCGCGGCGAGCCGTTTTCCACGCCATGATGCGATCGCTGACCAACCTGGTCGACACCATGAGCCAGATCGTGGTCAACGACCGGTCAGGTCTGGACTCGTTGATCGCCGACATTCGCGATTTCACCGGCATGATGGCCCAACACGACGACCTGCTGGGAAACATGCTGCAGATCAGCCCGATCTTCTTCCGTGAGGCGGCCAACCTCACCGGCGAGGGCAACGCGGTGAATTTCAACGCCAACAACGTACCGCTCATCGATTCGTGGATGTGCGCAATCAGCGGCCGTGCCAAGCAGTTCGGGATGATCGAGTACTTCAAGGATTGCAAGTGAGGGCATCGAAGCTGCGGTCCAAGGCGGCGGCCATCGGAGCCGCTCTGGTGGTGCTCGCCGCGGCAGTCGGCACCGGCTGGTGGTGTCTGGCGCCCGATGCCGACACCATTACGGTGACGGCCCAATTCGACAGCGCCTCGGGACTTTACGAGGGCAATGTGGTCGCCGTGTTGGGAATGCCGGTGGGCAAGATCACCAAGATCGACGCCAAGGGTGGCTACGTCGACGTCGAATTCACCGTCGACCGCCGCGTCAAGGTCCCCGCCTCCGCGCAAGCCGTCACGGTGTCCACGTCGATCCTGACCGACCGGCAGATCGAGCTCACGCCGCCCTACCGCGGCGGCCCGGTCCTGGAGAACCACGACACCATCGGCTTGACCCGGACCAAGACCCCCGTCGAATTCAGCCGCGTGCTCAATGTTCTCGATCGCGTGACCAAGTCGCTCGAGGGAGACGGCCACGGCGGCGGTCCCGTCGCCGATGTGCTCAACAACGGCACCAAGGTTGTCGAGGGCAACGGCGGCCAGATCAAATCGGCGCTTGACGAACTGTCCAGGGCGCTACGATTGTCCAGCGACGGCGGCGCCCAGACCCGCGAGCAGATCACCACGATCGTCAAGAACATCAGTACGCTGTTCGACGCGGTGGCGGCAAATGACGGCAAGCTGCGCGAATTCGCCTCCACCATCCACCAAGTCAGCCAGATCATGGCCGACGAGGACATCGGAAGCGGCACCACCGGAAGACGATTCGACCAGCTGATCCAACGGGCCGGTGAGCTGCTCGACGCCAATCGGGACGTCCTCAAGCGGGCTCTGCTCAACGGCAACTCCACCGTGAAGCGGGTGACCGACCAGCGCCGCGACATCGCCGAACTCCTTGATGTGGCGCCGATGCTCGCCGACAACGCCTACAACATGATCGACCGGGCGAACGGTGCCGTGCGGGCACGCTTCCTGACCGACCGACTGGTCTTCGACAGTCAGTACACCAAAGAGATCTGCAACTTGATGGGCCTTCGACAGCTCGGATGCAGCACGGGGACGATCCAGGACTTCGGGCCGGATTTCGGGCTGACCTACGTGCTGGACGGCATGGCCGCGATGGGGCAGAAATGACGGCCATCAGGGCATGCCTCGCCATCGCCGGCGCGGTGTTGATCACCGCGGGATGCGGCACGAATGGCCTTGCCAGCCTTCCGCTTCCGGCTCCAGGGCTGGGATCCGGCGGATACACGTTGACGGCGGTGTTCTCCAACGCGCTCAACCTTCCGATGAACGCCAAGGTGAAACTCGCCGGCGCCGATGTCGGGCAGGTCGAAGCGATGGTCGCGCGCAACTACACCGCGGTCACCACGCTGCGAATCAGAAACGGCGTGCAACTGCCGCGCGGCAGCACCGCCGAATTGCGCACCGCGACACCACTTGGCGACGTGTTCGTGGCGCTGAAACCACCCGCTGACGATCCCGCCGACGATCCGGTGCTGCGCAACGGCGACACCATCGGTCTGGACTCGACGGCGGCCGCGGCGACTGTCGAATCGGTGCTGAGCTCGGCGGCCATCCTGGTGAACGGCGGAGCCGTACGCAACTTCACCAACATCATCAACGGTTTCGGCAAGGCCACCGGCGACCAGGGGCAGGCGTTCGGGGAGCTGATCCGCAAGTCCAACCAGCTGGTCGGAACGCTCGACACCAGGTCCGACCAGATCTCGGCCGCATTGACCCAATTGTCGCGCCTGGCAGACCAACTCGACGCCAAGGACGCCACGATCACCGACCTGATGAGCGCGGCCAGGCCGGCCACCGCAACGCTGGCCGACAACACCACCGAGCTGTCCAACCTGGCCGTGCAGGTGGGTGACACCTCACGGTTGCTGGCCAGGTTCCCGTCGATCGGCGGGACCGACACCAGCGGCCGAAGCGTCATCCGCGACCTGAACACGATCGCCGGGGCCGCCAATGACGTTGCGGTCAGTCCGGATACCAGTTTCTACGCAATCAACCGACTGATCCCTCCGTTGGTCAAATCGACGTCGGGAAGCGCGATATCGGTGCACGTGGGTGTGGACAAGCTGATCCTCGGATCGCTCCCCGACATCGGCTATCCCGGTGACATCGGGCTGCACGGACCACACCACTACAACATGAACCTGCTCGTCGGCACCCTGAAGTACACCCTGTGGCGTCTACAGGAGCGGGTGGTCGGCAGGGGACCGAATTCTGCGCAGGTTCCCGTTGTTCCCGACCCGAATATCCCGGGCCAAATCGATGTCGCCCCCGGTCCGCCCCCGCCGGCGCCGGGCCCACCACCTCCTGGACCGCAGCCATGATCGCCGACATCGCCAACGTGGTGGTCCGCGCGGTGCGGGCCGGTCACCGCCAACAGGTCTGGCTCTCGGTGGCCGGATTGGTGCTGACCCTGGTGGTGGGAACCGCCTATCTGCTGATCGGTGCACTGCGGGTCACGCCGTTCGCGTCGTCCTACCGGGTCACCGTGCAATTGCCGGAATCCGGCGGCTTGCTGCCCAATCAGGATGTGGCGTTGCGCGGCGTGCGGATTGGACGGGTCGAATCGCTGCGCATCACCGACACCGGTATCAACGCCGTCGCCAGCATCTCGTCGACGGTGCGGATCCCGGCGAACAGCGTCGTGCACGTGTCGGCGCTGTCGCCGGCCGGTGAGCAGTACATCAACTTCGAAGCCGCATCCGACGCCGGGCCGTATCTGCACGACGGCAGCCGCATCGCGCTGGACCATGCGACCGTGCCGGTCAGCCTGGCGCAGTTGCTCGGCGACGCCGACGGGCTGCTGGCGCAGGTCGACCCGCGCAAGGTCGAGCTGATCAAGAAGGAACTGAGCCTGAGCAAGGAGGGCCCGGCGAAGCTGGCGGCGATCGTCGACGGCGGCACTTTCCTGCTGTCGACGCTTGATTCGGTGCTGCCCCAGACCACCAGCATCATCAAGACCAGCCGGGTGGTACTCACTCTGGCCAGCGATAAAGACGCCGGCTTGGCCGCCACCGCGACCGAACTCAACCACACGCTGTCCGGCGTCGCCCGAATGCAGGCCGGCTACCGGCGGCTCACCGCACAGACACCGCGCACGCTGTCGGCCGTCGACAACTTGTTCTCCGACAATTCCGACACCATGGTGCAGCTGCTGGGCAGCATGGCCACGCTGTCGCAGCTCCTGTACGTGCGAGTGCCGGCGCTCAACGCGCTGTTCCCCGACTACCGCGGCTCGGTGCTCGACGCCGTGTCCAGCGCGTTTCACGACCACGGTGTGTGGGCGATCGCCGACCTCTACCCTCGCTACGTGTGTGACTACGGAACGCCCGCCCATCCCCCCTCGGCCGCCGACTACTACGAGCCGTTCATGTACACCTACTGCCGCGACACCGACCCCGCCGTCTCAATCCGGGGAGCCAAGAACGCGCCGCGGCCGGGCGGCGACGACACCGCCGGTCCACCGGCCGGAGCGGACCTGGGGCGCCGAACCGATCCGACCCCCAAGGGCCGCTTCACAATTCCCACACCCTACGGCGGTCCCCCGCTGCCGATCGAACCGCCGCACTAGGACCGATCTAAGCTCAGAAGGAGTTGCTTGTGACCGCTACCTCCGAGAAAGGTGCCGAGGCCGAAATGCCCGAAGCGCCAGGCGCAGAAGCCGAACCCGACGACGTCGACGGCACCGACGCCGAAGACGACGACGTGGATGCCAAGGAGACCGACGCCGACTCCGGGGACACCGACCCCGAGGACACCGAAGCGAACGGTGAAGACGACGAGGATATTCCGTTCGGGCGTCAAGCCAAGAAGCCGGAGCGCGAGAGGACCTCGCTCCGCAATCGGCCCTGGGGGCGATATCTGCGCCGCAGCGCGCTGCCGCTGTTACTCGTTGCCTCACTTGCGGTTTCCGGCTTCCTCGGCTGGAAGCTATGGCAACAGCATCAAGTCGAGCTAGCCGGCCAACAGGCCCAGCAAGCGGCCATCGCCTACGCACAAGTGCTGACGAGCATCGACTCGAACAAGGTCGACGAGAACTTCCGGCAGGTACTGGACGGCGCGACCGGCGAGTTCAAGGACATGTACACCCAGTCCAGCGTCCAGCTTCGGCAACTTTTGATCGACAACAAAGCCAGCGCACACGGGGTGGTGGTGGACTCGGCCATACAGTCCGAATCTACGAATAAGGTTGTCGTGCTGGTCTTTATCGACCAAACGGTAGCGAATTCCACGTCACCCGACCCGCGCATCGACCGCAGCAGGATCAAGATGACCATGGAGAAGGTCGACGGTCGCTGGCGGGCCAGCAAGGTGCAGCTACTGTGATCCGAAGGCTCCTCGCGGCGATCGTATTAGCCTCCGCCGCAACGATTCCCAACGCTGCGTACGCGCGCGCCTCGGCCCCGTCCTTCTGCGGCGAGCTCGGTGGCGACTGGGACGGTCAATACTGCCACACGTCGGCGACCTCGGAACGCAATGCCGTGCGCGACATCAAGGTCGCGGTGCCCGGCGAGCTCATCGACAACCTCACCACCAGCGGGGTGGTGCGCGACTACTTGCACACGCTGGTCAACAACTGGCGCAACGCTAATGCGCACATGGCCGCCGACAGCTACGGCGAAGAGAACTATCAGATCTTCCAGCACGGCAACCTGCTCAGCGCGGTGTTCCACGAGGATTACCACGCCAACGGGCCCCAGCCCAACAACGCCTACCGCACCTTCACGTTCGACATGGCCAGCGGCAGGCGGCTGCAGCTGTCGGATCTGACGACGTCGAATCCGCTGACCGCGATCCCGCCGCTGGCGCAACCCTTCATCGAAACCGCGCTCAATCAAGCACCACCGCCGCATGATCCGGGCAGCTATCCGTTTCAGGTGGACCGCTGGACCCCCGACAAGGTCTACTCCGGTGCGTACAAGGCGTGGGCCCTGACCCCCGACGAATTGATCATCTACATGCCGGACTACCCCGTCGGCCACGACGAGCCGATCAACTTCTCGCCCGGCCTCCCGCAGTGGTACATGGACGGCGGCACCGTGCAAGCGCACATCCCGCTCTCCGCGCTGGGCTCGGTCCTGCGCATCTAGTCGCGGGTGGCCCGTCCGGTCTCCGCGTACAGTGGCGGTAGTAATTAAGCCACCTAACTAACGCAGAGACTAGAAGGGGCCCGGCATGGCGCGCACCGAGAATGACACCTGGGATTTGGCGTCCAGCGTGGGCGCGACCGCGACCGCGGTCGCGACACAGCGCGCGATGGCTTCGCAGGGGCCGGATGCGCTGCTGAACGACCCGTGGGCCGATCCCCTGGTGCGTGCGGTGGGCAGCGACACCTTCATCAAGCTGATCGACGGAAAGCTCGGCGACACCGACGATCCCGTGTTGAAGCGGCAGGCCGTGCTCGAGCAGATTGCCGTGCGTACCCGGTTCTTCGACGACTTCTTCTTGCAAGCCGCCGATGCGGGCATCCGGCAGGCCGTGATTCTGGCGTCCGGCCTGGACACCCGGGCCTACCGGCTACCGTGGCCGGCGGACACGGTGGTCTACGAAATCGACCAACCCGGCGTGATCGACTTCAAGACCCGCACGCTGGCCGACCTGGGTGCGAAGCCCCCCGCAGAACGTCGCACGGTCGCGATCGACTTGCGCGATGACTGGCCCGCCGCACTCGTCGACGCCGGACTCGATCCCGCGAAGCCGACCGCGTGGAGCGCCGAAGGCCTGCTGGTCTACCTGCCGCCGGAGGCGCAGGACCGCTTGTTCGACAGCGTCGCTGCGCTGTCGGCGCCGGGCAGCCGGATTGCCTGCGAGCACATGGATTTCCGCAACATTCCCGCGGATTGGGCGGAAAAGCTCACCGAAAGGTCGCGGCGTATCGGCTCCGAGATCAATTTGGCCGAGTTGTTCTACACCGGAGACCGCAATGCCGCCGGCGAGTACCTCACCGAGCGCGGCTGGCGCGTCGACATCCGGACCACCGAGCAAGCCTTCGCCGCCAACGGCTTTCAGGTGCCCCAGGACGAGCTGGCTTCGTTCGGTGGATCCTCGGGCTACCTGTCGGCAGTGCTGGACTGAAACGGGTTGCCTCAGTCCTCCGGGTTGTAGCCGAGGTTGGGGCCGAGCCAGCGCTCGGCTTCGGCCAGGGTCCAGCCCTTGCGCTTCGCGTAGTCGGCGACCTGGTCCTGGGCCATCCGGCCGACCACGAAGTACTGCGACTGCGGATGCGAGAAATACCAGCCGCTGACGGCGGCACCGGGCCACATCGCCATCGACTCGGTCAGCTCGATGCCGGTGCGCTCCCGAACGTCCATCAACTTCCAGAGCGTCGCCTTCTCGGTGTGCTCCGGGCAGGCCGGGTAGCCGGGGGCGGGGCGGATTCCCCTGTACTTCTCGTTGATGAGTGCCTCGTTGTCCAGCTGCTCGTCCGGCTGGAATCCCCAGAACTCCTTGCGGACCCGCTGGTGCATCCGTTCGGCGAAAGCCTCTGCCAGCCGGTCGGCGATCGACTCCAGCAGGATCGCGCTGTAGTCGTCATTGGCTGCCTTGAACTCAGCGATCTTGTCCTGGCTGCCGAGGCCTGCGGTGACGGCGAAGGCGCCGACGTAATCGGCCAGACCCGTGTCCTTGGGCGCGATGTAGTCGCCCAGCGACCGGTTCGGGATGCCGTCCCGGTGCTCGCCCTGCTGGCGCAGGTTGTGCAGCGTGGTCAGCACCTCGCTACGGGTCTCGTCGGTGTAGACCTCGATATCTTCACCGCCTGAGCCCACTGCGTTAGCGGGGAAGAATCCGATCACCCCGTTGGCCGTGAGCCACTTCTCCTTGATCAGGGTGTCGAGCATCTCCTGGGCGTCGTCGTACAGCTTGCGGGCCGTCTCGCCCGACACCGGGTTGTTGAGGATGTCGGGGAACCTGCCCTTCATCTCCCAGGCGTTGAAGAACGGCTGCCAGTCGATGTACTCGCGCAGCTCGGCGAGGTCGTAATCATGAAATTCTCGTACGCCCACACCTTGCGCGGGCACCGGCGGCGTGTAACCGTCCCACTCGATCGGCGTCCGGTTCGCGCGGGCCTTCTCCAGCGTCAGCATCGGCCGCTCGTTCTTCTGGGCATGCCGCTCGCGCAGGGCTGCATAGTCGTTCTCGGTGGCCTCCAATAGGGCTGGACGCTGCTTGTCGTCGAGCAGCGCGGCAGCCACCGGCACCGAGCGGGACGCGTCCTTGACCCAGACCACCGGACCGCTACGGCGCGGCGATACCTTCACCGCCGTGTGCGCCCGCGAGGTAGTCGCGCCGCCGATCAGCAGCGGGATCTCGAGCCCCTCGCGTTCCATCTCGACGGCAAAGTTGACCATCTCGTCCAGCGACGGGGTGATCAGCCCGGACAGCCCGATGATGTCGGCCTCGTGTTCCTTCGCCGCGGCCAGAATCTTCTCGGCCGGCACCATCACACCGAGGTCGATCACTTCGAAGTTGTTGCACTGCAAGACGACCCCGACGATGTTCTTACCGATGTCGTGGACGTCGCCCTTGACGGTCGCCATGATGATCGTGCCGTTGGTGTCCTTCCCGGCTTTTCCATCTTGGGAGGCACCGGATTCTTCCTTCTCCGCCTCGATGTACGGCAGCAGGTACGCTACGGCCTTCTTCATCACCCGGGCCGACTTCACGACCTGAGGCAGGAACATCTTGCCCGAGCCGAAGAGATCGCCGACGACGTTCATGCCGTCCATCAGCGGGCCCTCGATCACCTCGATCGGGCGACCACCCGCGGCGGCGATCTCGGCCCGCAATTCCTCGGTGTCGGCATCGACGTGGGCGTCGATCCCCTTGACGAGGGCGTGCGTGATCCGCTCGCGGACCGGGAAGCTGCGCCACTCGGCCGCCTTCGGGTCCTCGGTCTTCTCCGACTTGTTGAACCGCTCCGCGATTTCCAGGAGCCTTTCGGCCGCGTCCTCGCGGCGGTTCAGGACGACGTCCTCGATGCGGTCCCGCAGCTCGGGGTCGATCGAGTCGTAGGGCACCAGCGCGCCGGCGTTGACGATGCCCATGTCCAGGCCGGCCTTGATGGCGTGGTACAGGAACACCGCGTGGATCGCCTCGCGGACGGGGTTGTTGCCGCGGAACGAGAACGAGACGTTCGAGATGCCGCCGGAGATGTGCACCCCGGGAAGGTTCTCTTTGATCCAGGCGCAGGCCTCGATGAAGTCGATCCCGTAGGTCGCGTGCTCCTCGATACCGGTCGCCAACGCGAAGCAGTTCGGGTCGAAGATGATGTCCTCGGCCGGGAAGCCGACCTCTTCGGTCAGGATCCGGTAGGCGCGTCCGCAGATCTCCTTGCGGCGCTCCAGGTTGTCGGCCTGACCCTGTTCATCGAAGGCCATCACGACGACGGCGGCGCCGTACTTGCGGCACAGCCGTGCCTCCCGGATGAACTTCTCCTCGCCCTCCTTCATGGAGATCGAGTTGACGATCGGCTTGCCCTGCACGTTCTTCAGGCCCGCCTCGATGACCTCCCACTTGGACGAGTCGATCATCACCGGGACGCGGCTGATGTCCGGCTCGGCGGCGATCAGCTTGGTGAACCGGTCCATCGCGGCGACGCCGTCGATCATGCCTTCGTCCATGTTGATGTCGATGACCTGCGCACCGACCTCGACTTGCTGCAGGGCGACCGACAGCGCGGAGTCGTAGTCCTCGGCCTTGATCAGGTTGCGGAACCGGGCGGAGCCGGTGATGTTGGTGCGCTCGCCGATGTTCACGAACAGGGAGTCGTCGGTGATGTTGAGCGGTTCCAGCCCCGAAAGCCGGGTGGCCACCGGGATATCTGGCAGCACCCGCGGCGGTTTGCCCTCGACGACCTTGGCGATCTCGGCGATGTGCGGCGGCGCCGTTCCGCAGCACCCACCGACCAGGTTGACCAGGCCGGCCTCGGCGAAGTCGGCGATATAGCTCGCCTGACGCTCGGGGGACTCGTCGTACTCGCCGAAGGCGTTGGGCAGGCCGGCGTTCGGGTAGCAGGAGACGTAAGTGTCCGCGATGCGCGACATCTCGGCGATGTAGGGCCTCATCTCCGGTGCGCCCAGGGCACAGTTGAGGCCGACCGCGAGCGGTCGCGCGTGTCTGATCGCGTTCCAGAACGCTTCGGTGACCTGACCGGACAGCGTCCGCCCGGAAGCATCGGTGATGGTGCCCGAGATGATCACCGGCCAGCGTCGGCCGCGGTCCTCGAACAGCGTCTCGACGGCGAACACCGCCGCCTTCGCGTTCAGCGAGTCGAAGATCGTCTCGATGATGAGCAGGTCGGCACCGCCGTCGACCAGGCCGTTGGCGGCTTCGAGGTAGGCGGCCACCAGCTGGTCGTAGGAGACGTTGCGGGCGCCGGGGTCGTTGACGTCGGGCGAGATCGACGCGGTCCGGGTCGTCGGTCCGATGGCGCCGGCGACGTAGCGGGGCTTCTCCGGGGTGCTGTACTCGTCGGCGGCCGCCCGCGCCAGGGCGGCGCCCGCGTAGTTGAGCTCGTAGGCCAGCTCGTGCATGTCGTAGTCGGAGAGCGAGACCGCGTTCGCGTTGAACGTGTTGGTCTCCAGGATGTCGGCCCCCGCCTCGAGGTACTCGCGGTGGATTCCCTCGATGATCTGCGGCTGGGTCAGGTTGAGCAGGTCGTTGTTGCCCTGAAGGGCGGTCGGCCACTCGATGAACCGCTCGCCGCGGTAACCGGCCTCGTCCGGCCGGTCCCGCTGGATCGCCGTGCCCATCGCGCCGTCGATCACCATGATCCGCTGGCGCAGAGCAGCCTTCAGTTCGTCGGTGCAGTCCGGGCGGATGTTCGGCACGAAGGTGTCCGACCCAGAAGCGGTCTCAGCGGCGTTGTTCGAGGCGTTCACGCACGTTCCTTCCGTAGCGGAAGGCGTCCTTAACTCTGCCGAGCGTGGCGGATACCGGCGGGGACCGGAGAACCGTTGCAACGCCTCTCGACCAGAAAAGTCTACGTCGTCATCCGACGTCTGGACGCCCAGCTCGACCCGATCCGCTTGGGATTTCGGCGCCCTTGAGCACCAGCTCGCGGATCTTGTCGGCAATGTCTTTAGTTACCCAAGTTAACCAGATTGCAGCCGAACGTGTTTCGTATCGACCGCGTCGACGCCGGTTGTTGACGTCGCCCGGAGCTCCGTGTCGTAGTCGTCTTCACGCGCAGCAGTCACGCCTTAAGGATAGTCGACCTATGCGAATGCCCTGGTGCACTGGCTGGCCGCGCGGCTGGGGGCCGTCGCCGAGCGGGCAGGCCTTACGCTGATTCTGTGACTCCGCCTGATCGTGGCCCGGAAGCCTCTGCGCTGCCCGAACTGCACAACACGATCGTCGTCGCGGCGTTTGAGGGCTGGAATGACGCCGGTGACGCGGCCAGCGACGCGCTGGAGCACCTGGATGCCATCTGGGAAGCCCATCCGATCGTGGAGATCGATGACGAGGCGTACTACGACTACCAGGTGAACCGCCCGGTTATCCGTCAAGTCGACGGGGTTACCCGCGAACTGGTGTGGCCGGCGATGCGGATCACCCACTGTCGGCCACCCGGCAGCGACCGCGACATCGTGTTGATGCACGGGGTGGAGCCCAACATGCGCTGGCGCACGTTTTGTGCCGAGCTGGTGGCGATTGCCGACAAGCTCAACGTCGACACGGTCGTGATCCTCGGCGCACTGCTGGCCGACACACCGCACACGCGACCGGTGCCGGTCTCGGGCGCGGCCTACTCCCCCGAGTCCGCGCAGCGTTTCGGCCTGCAGGAGACCCGCTACGAGGGTCCGACCGGTATCGCCGGGGTATTCCAGGACGCCTGCGTGGCCGCCGGGATCCCGGCGGTGACGTTCTGGGCCGCGGTGCCGCACTACGTGTCGCACCCGCCGAACCCGAAAGCGACGGTGGCACTGCTGCGCCGCGTCGAAGACGTGCTCGACATCGAGGTTCCGTTGGAGGATTTGCCCGCCCAGGCCGAGGAGTGGGAGCAGGCGGTCACCGAGATGGCCACCGAGGACGAGGACCTGGCCGAATACGTGCAGTCGCTGGAGCAACGCGGCGACGCGGAGGTCGACGTGAACGAGGCCCTGGGCAACATCGACGGCGACGCGCTGGCGGCCGAGTTCGAGCGCTACCTGCGCCGCCGCCGTCCGGGCTTCGGGAAGTAACGGACCGGATCGTCCTGTTGCCGTCCTGGGCCGACTACGAAAAGATCGCTGGCAAACCAACCGGATTTACAGACCCCGGTCTAGGCGATTCGGGGCGCCCCCGCGGGTTGGGCCAACGACGACGATCGGACCGCCATGACCGCCCTGCCTGACACGCCCGAGCCGGACCCGTCCCCGCCGGCGGTCCCCAACGAGGAGGCCGGTTATCACAAGGGGCTCAAGCCCCGCCAACTTCAGATGATCGCGATCGGTGGCGCGATCGGTACCGGCCTGTTCCTCGGCGCCGGCGGCCGGCTGGTCAAGGCCGGGCCCGGGTTGTTCCTGGTGTACGGGATGTGCGGAATATTCGTCTTCTTCATGCTGCGCGCATTGGGCGAGCTGGTGCTGCATCGTCCGTCGTCGGGCTCGTTTGTTTCCTACGCCCGTGAATTCTTCGGCGAGAAAGCCGCCTTCGTGGTCGGCTGGATGTATTTCCTGAACTGGGCCATGACCTCGATCGTCGACACCACCGCAATCGCCACCTACCTGCACCATTGGACGGCCTTCGGCGCGATCCCACAGTGGGTTCTTGCGCTCATTGCCCTGGTGGTGGTGCTGTCGATGAACATGATCTCCGTCGCGTGGTTCGGCGAGCTGGAGTTTTGGGCGGCACTGATCAAGGTTTTCGCCCTTGTCACCTTCCTGGTCGTGGGAATTGTGTTCTTAGCCGGGCGATTTCAGATCGACGGGCACGGCACCGGCCCCGGAATATGGGCCAGCCACGGCGGCCTGTTCCCGACCGGTGTGATACCACTGGCGGTGACCGCCTCGGGCGTGGTATTCGCTTATGCCGGTGTCGAATTGGTGGGAATCGCCGCCGGTGAGACCGCCGATCCGGAGAAGATCATGCCGCGTGCGATCAATTCCGTGATCGTCCGCATCGCGGTGTTCTACGTCGGATCGGTGGCACTGCTGGCGATGCTGTTGCCCTACACCGCCTACAAGGCCGGCGAAAGCCCGTTCGTCACGTTCTTCTCGAAGATCGGCTTCCACGGCGCGGGCGACCTGATGAACATCGTGGTCATCACCGCCGCGCTGTCCAGCCTGAACGCGGGACTCTATTCGACCGGCCGGGTCATGCACTCGCTGGCGATGAGCGGCAGCGGCCCCAAGTTCGCCATGCGGATGACGAAACGTGGTGTGCCGTATGGCGGAATCGCGATGACCGCCGTCATCTGCCTTTTCGGCATCGCGCTCAACGCCTTCAACCCTGGCGAAGCCTTCGAAATCGTGCTCAGCGACGCCGCTTTGGGCATCGTCGCGTCCTGGGCCACGATCGTGTTGTGTCAGCTTCGGTTCTACAAGCTGACCAATGACGGGGCGATGGAGCGGCCCGCGTTCCGCACGCCGTTCACCCCGTACAGCGGCTACGTCACCCTGGCGTTCTTGGTCTGCATCGTGGTGCTGATGGCTTTCGATCGACCGGTTGGCACCTGGACCGTCGCATCGCTGATCGTCATCGCTCCCGCACTGGTCGTAGGTTGGTTCGCCGTGCGCAAACGGGTGGCGGCGGCCACCGTGCGTTGGTGAAGCGCTAGGCTTTCCCCAGCTCCTGGTTGTAGGCGCTGGTGGAGCGGCCGAGCGCGGCAACCTCGGCGTCCATCTGAGGCACCATTTCCGTGACGGCTCTGCGAATCGGGAGCTCACCGGCACGGGTGGACAGCACCGGCTTGAGCCAGCGAAACGCGACCACCCAGCCCGGGCAGTAGACCCGGTCCTTGCGGCCCTCGATGCCCTTGACGAACGCCGTCGCGCAGCTGTCCACGTCGGTCGTCTTGTTCAACGGCCATGGCAGCCGCTTGAGCAGGTAGGTGAACGAGGGCAGGTCGGACTTGGTGTCACGAACCAGCGCCGTGTCGATCCAGGACATGTGCGCCACGCCGATGCCGACGCCGCGGTGACCGACCTCCAGGCGTAGCGCATTGGCCAAATGCTCATTACCGGCCTTCGACACGTCATAGGACGCCATTCCCGGGGCCGCCGCGAATGCCGCCAGCGACGAGACGATCAGCAGATAGCCATGCCGGTCGATCAGCGCTGGCAGGGTCGCGCGCACGGTGTGAAAGACGCCGAGCAGATTGACATCCAGCACCCGCCGGAATGCCTCCGGGTCGACCTGCAGCACCGACCCGTAGCTGGCGATTCCGGCGTTGGCCACCGCGACGTCGATGCCGCCGAAACGTTCGACGGCCCGATCGGCGACGCCGTGCATGGCGGCCAGATCGCGCACATCGGCGACCACGGTCAGCACGTGCTCGTCGCCGCCGAGTTCGGCGGCCAGCGTGTCCAGTGCGGCTTTGTCGAGGTCGGTCACGACGAGTTTGGCGCCCTTGGTGTGCAGCCGGCGGGCTACCTCCGCACCGATTCCCCGGGCGCCCCCGGTGATGAGAACGACTTTGCCCTGCACCGATGTCATGGCCGTCAACGTACCTTTCGCCGAATCTAGAGTTCCACCCCGAGAAGCGCATCGATCGCGGTAGCCACCAGCCGCGGCGCCTCGGCGTCATGACCGCCGTACTCGAGTGCGTCAGTGGCCCAACCATCAAGTGCGGCAATCGCTTTGGGTGTGTCAAGGTCATCGGCCAGGTACTGGCGCACCCGCGCGATGACATCGACCGCGTCCGGGCCGGCGGGCAGCGCGGTCGCGGTGCGCCAACGTTGCAGCCGCGCGGCCGACTCGTCGACCAGCTGGGGGCTCCACGACCGGTCCGCGCGATAGTGCCCGGCCAGCAGACCGAGCCGAATGGCCGACGGCTCAACGCCCTGCGCGCGCAGCCCCGACACCAGCACCAGGTTGCCGCGACTCTTCGACATTTTGTGCCCGTCCCAGCCGATCATCCCGGCGTGGACGTAGTGGCGAGCGAATCGCCTTTCATTCCTTACACATTCGGCGTGTGCGGCAGTGAACTCGTGATGCGGGAAGATCAGGTCGGTGCCGCCACCCTGGATGTCCAAGCCGCTGCCGATGCGGCTGAGCGCGATCGCAGCGCATTCGACGTGCCAGCCGGGCCGGCCCGGGCCGAACGGTGACGGCCAACTGGGCTCCCCGGGCCGTTCGGCCCGCCACAACAGTGCGTCCAGTTCGTCGGTCTTGCCCGCGCGGTCCGGGTCGCCGCCGCGCTCGGCGAACAGCCGCAGCATGGTCTCGCGGTCATAGCCCGATTCGTAGCCGAACTGCGGCGTGGCATCCGCGCGATAGTAGACGTCCGGATATTCCCCTACCTCCGGGTCGATGACGTATGCCGCCCCCGACGCGAGCATCTTTTCGACGAGCTCCACCACTTCGGCTACGGCTTCGGTCGCCCCGACATACTCGCGCGGCGGCAACACCCGCAACGCGGCCATGTCCTCGCGGAACAGCGCCACCTCGCGATCACCGAGCTCACGCCAGTCGATGCCGTCTCGCCTGGCCCGCTCGAACAGCGGGTCGTCGACGTCGGTGACGTTCTGCACGTAGTGCACGCCGTGGCCCAGATCCAGCCACAGCCGGTGAATCAGATCGAACGCCAGATAGGTGGCCGCGTGGCCCAAATGTGTGGCGTCGTAAGGCGTGATCCCGCAGACGTACATGGTGGCGGTCGACCCGGCCGCCACCGGGCGGACCTGGCGATCGGAGGTGTCGTACAGCCGTAGCTCCGGGCCGCGTCCGGGCATCACCGGCACCTGTGCGGAAGGCCACGACTGCATGCTGTCGACTTTAGGCCCGGCGACGATGCGGGCCGTGCAGCGGCCTGCTGTGGGGTACTCCCAGCCGCGCGGCGAGCGAGGGGGCGAGGCGGGCAATCAGGTCAGGCGTGGCGGTCAGTGCCAGGCGTCGCGGATGGCGCCGAGCAGGATCGGCGCCACCTCGGCGCGACACATCACGAAGTCGGGCAGGTACGGGTCCTCCTGGTTGTAGCGCATCGGGGAGCCGTCGAGCCGCGACGCGTGCATACCCGCGGCCATCACCACACCGGCCGGCGCGGCCGAATCCCATTCCCATTGCCCGCCGGCATGCAGATAGGCGTCGACATCGCCGTCGATGATGGCCATCGCCTTGGCGCCCGCCGAGCCGATCGCCACCGGCTGGATCGCGAGCGACTGGCGCATGCGGTGCAGCACCGCCGGTGGCCGGGTGGCGCTGACGGCGATCCGCAACGTGTGCGGGATACCGACCCGCGCCTGGCTGTCGGTCACGGTGTCGCTGCGATACACGATGTTGTCCCGAGCGGGCAAAGCAACTGCCGCATCAGTGATTTCGCGCCGGCCATCGGTCGGACGCTGCCACAGCGCGATATGTACCGCCCAGTCGTCACGCCCCGGTGTGGAGAACTCGCGGGTGCCGTCCACCGGGTCGATGATCCACACCCGATCGTGGTTGAGCCGCTGCAGATCGTCGTAAGCTTCCTCGCTGAGCACCGCGTCGTCCGGGCGCTCGGCGCGCAGCCGGCGCAGGATCAGCTCGTTGGCCAGGCTGTCGCCGGCGTCGCCGAGCATCCAGGGATGACCGAACCCGACCTCCTCGCGCACTTTCAGCAGCAGCTCCCCCGCGTCGGCGGCGAGATCGGCGGCTAATGCAGCATCAGTCATCTCATCGGCAGCAGAGCTCACCGCTTCAGTATCGCCGACGGCGATGCCGGACCCTAAAACGCGGGCCAGGGAATGGGGCGATGCCGGCTGGGCACGGGCATCACCGGGTTGTCCAGCAGCGCGTGCGCCCGCATGCTCAGCGCCGCGATCTCCGTCCGGGTGATCTGCCCGGCCAGCGCGTCGCCGAACTCGTCACCCACCGCGTCGGCCAGACGGGCGACGGCCTGCAGGGTCGAGTCGTCGATCGGTTTACCGGCCCATCCCCAGAGCACCGTGCGCAGTTTGTTCTCGACGTGCAGGCACACGCCGTGGTCGACGCCGTAGACGTGGCCGTCGAGGTCGCGCAGGACGTGGCCGCCCTTGCGGTCGGCGTTGTTGACCAGCACGTCGAACACCGCCATCCGCCACAGGCGAATGTCGTCGGCGTGCATCAGGATGACCTCGTCGCCGGCGTAGTCGTGGGCTCGCAGCACCGGCAGATAACCCGGCTGCTGCCGGTCGGCGGGAAACAGGTCGACCAGATCCGGTCCCGGCCGCGGGTCGGTGTCCACGGCGTCGCCGGGTTGCTGCACCCACAGCTGCAGCATGCCGGGGCCCGCCGGCCCGTGGCGAATGATGGTGTAGGGCACCAGGTTCCAGCCTAATTGCGTCGATACCTGATACGCGGCGAGTTCACGGCCGGCCAGCGTGCCGTCGGGGAAGTCCCAGAGCGGCTGCTCGCCGGAGATCGGCTTGTAGACGCAGTGCACGCTGGACTCGCCCAGCGTGGCCTCGCACAGGAAGGTGGCGTTACTGGCCGAGCGGATCCGTCCGAGGACCGTCAGCTCGCCGTCCCGCAAGACCTCACGATCGTCATGCTCGTTATTCAGGGGCGTCATCGGTGGGCCCGAGCAGCGCACTTCGCTTATAGCCGTTGGCGCGCGCGCAAATGTGACCCTCAGGGTCCAGCGGTTCGTCGCACAGGGGGCATGGCGGGCGTCCCGCCGAGATCACGCGGCTGGATCGGGTGGCGAACTGCCGCGCCGATTCCGGGGTCAAGAACACGCGCACCGCGTCGGGACCTTCGTCGGTGTCGTCGAGCACCACCGAGGCGTCGAACTCGGCATCGGTGACGGCCAGCAGTTCGACCACAACGGTCTGGGCTTCCGAGTCCCAGCCCAGGCCCATCGTCCCGACCCGGAATTCCGCGTCGACGGGCGTGATGAGCGGATTGAGGTCATCGACCTCGGCGGGCTCCGGCGGCACGGGTGTGCCGAACCGGCGGTTCACCTCGAGCAGCAGTGCACCGATGCGTTCGGCGAGCACCGCGACCTGTTGCTTCTCCAGCACCACCGACACCACGCGGGAATCGCCGACCGCCTGGATGTAGAAGGTGCGATTACCGGGCTGACCGACGGTTCCGGCCACGAAGCGGTCGGGTGTGCGGAAGACATGGATTGCGCGAGGCATGGCACCTCCAAAATACCGGCTGTTGCGGTCGCTAGGCGATTCGATGCGGTTGCCGCAGCGGAATCAATCTGTGGATCCCCCGACCACCGCGTCGCTCGACGGTTCCGCCTCGGCCGGTTGTTGTTGCGGCTCTTCTGGTTTGTCGGCTTCGGCGTCAGTCTTGGGTGGCGGCCCGGCTCGTAATGCGGCGGCCAGCCGTCCGCCGGTGTGGTTGACGTGCAACACGAACGGCCGCAGCGGCGTGTACCGGATCACACTCACCGACGCCGGATCCGCGGTGACACGCTGGAAGCCGTCCAGGTGCATGCCGTAGGCGTCCGCGATCAACGACTTGATGACATCACCGTGAGTACAAGCCACCCACAGCGCATCGCCGTCGTGCTCGTCGCCCAGCCGCCGGTCGTGTTCCCGCACCGCGGCCACCGCGCGCGCCTGCACCTGTGCCAGCCCCTCGCCACCGGGAAACACCGCCGCGCTGGGGTGAGCCTGCACCACCCGCCACAGCGGTTCCTTGGCCAGCTCGCCGATCTTGCGACCGGTCCACTCGCCGTAGTCCACCTCCGCGAGTTGGTCGTCGACGAGCGGCTCCAGGCACAGCGCCTCGGCCAGCGGGGCGACCGTGTTCCGGCAGCGCAGCAGCGGCGAGGTGACCAGCGCGCGGATCGGCAGGTCGCCGATGCGGTCGATCAGCCCGACGGCCTGCTCGCGGCCCTTGTCGTCGAGGTCGACGCCCTCGGAACGGCCGGCCAGCACGCCCGCGGTGTTCGAGGTCGAGCGCCCGTGGCGCAACAGAATGACAGTCACGTCGCGGCCACCGTCCCCTTCGCCAGCAGGATCAGCACGATGATTCCGGCCACACCCGGGTAGCCCACGAACCAGTACATGCTGTGTTGTACCAAAAACCGCAGGAACCAGGCCACCGCGCTGAGTCCGATGACGAATGCGATCAGGGTGGACACCAGCAGCCGCGGCGGCGTTCGTCTTCGGGCATTCCTTCAGCATGTCACGACGTGAATGGATTGAGGTCGCAGAACTTCTCGACGACACATATTGCACCATCACCCTCGACAACCCGGCTTTGGCGCCACCACCGGCGGCCGTCGACAGAGGGTGCCAGCTTGGCGCCATCGACGACATCGGGTTCGATGTGCATGGGTGAAGCTCCTGGCTGGGATCAATCAGGCTGGGTCAATGGCGAGCCGCATCGATGACGATCGGCCCACCACGCGCGCCGGCGAGACGTCGGTCGATGGGGTCAGGGGGCAGCCCGCTGTCCGGGTGGTTCTTCGTGCTCGTCCCGGTCACGGGGACCGACGTAACCCTCGACCAGCAGTCCGTGGGCCTCTACCACCCGTTCCAGGGCATGAACCCAGTGGTCGTAGTACGCCCACGGCGAGGACGCCCGAGCTCTGGACTCCCACGCGTCGATTTCCTTGATCAACGCCTCCTGGAAGTCGTCCCAGGTGTAGTGGCCGAACTCGGAGAGCGCCACGGCAAGACCGAAGGCACGACGATGCCAGTCCGCCTCGAACTGGGGTTGGTTCGTATCGATCACACAGGCCTCGTGGAAATGGACCCGACCGTTCGCGTCGTACGTCAGGACGTCGATCTCGTCCCCGCTGCTCACGGGATGGCCCCGGCGGCAGCCAACTCGCCCTGTGGCGGGATGATCTCGACCCCGATCATCGATTCGGTCGTCACCAGCGACGCGAGCTGTTCTTCAGACCACCCGTCGGTGCCGGCGGGCCGGGCCGGGATGACGAACCAGCGCGAATGACCGCTGGAGTCCCACACCCGAACCTCGGTGTCATCGGACAGCAGAACACCGAGCTCGGTCAGGACTCTGCGCGGCTCGCGCGCAGCCCGGGCTCGGAACACCGGATCCTTGTACCAGTACGGCGGCAGACCCAACACCGGCCACGGGAAGCAGGAACACAAAGTACAGATCACCAGGTTGTGCACCCCTTCCTCGTTCACGACTGCAGCAATGTGCTCCCCCTCGGCGCCCGCCATCCCTTCGGGCAGGTCGAGCATTGCGATCGCGGCCGGGGCGTCGGCAGCCAGCAGGCGAGCGAACTCCGGGTCAACCCAGGCGCGCGCCACGATCTTTTGACCGTTGAGGGGGGTCATCTCCGATTCGAAGTAGCCCAACACCTTGTCGACCGTCGTCGAGGCGATCACTCCCTTCTCTATCAGAAGGGCCTCGAGCGCCCGCACCTTTGCGGCGCTCTCCGTCTCCCGGTCGTGCGGATGGTTGAATCGATCATTCATCCGGCTGGGCTCCTCACTGGTGGAGGGTGGTCAGGTAGGGCTCGTAGAGCTCGGCGTAGACGGGGCTTGGGTTGGTCTCTGCGACCTCGCCGAACAGCTCCTCCCCGGAGAAGCAGACGACGTGGACGGGGACGGGATCCCCCAGGCCATCACCGCCAGTGCTGCAGAAGTAGGTGTAGGTGCCTTCAGCCGTCGACTCGACGACACCGACTTTGTTGCGGAGGTAGCCCGGCAGACGGGTGTGAGACCCCGTCGGTGGATTGGCGACCCGGACGCGGTCGCCGACGCGAAACCGTGGCTTCGCTCCGCTCCGACGGGCTGAGTCGCCTTCACGTAGGTAGCGGATCACCTGGGCATCGATCGCCCCGGCGGCGGCCACCGGAAGTGGGGCGTCGGTCTCGTCGCGGAAGTGGCTCGTAGCCGCGTCCAACTCGTCGGCCGTGATGTAGCCCTGCTCGACACAGTAGCCGCTGATCCCGGCCAGCCACCTCTCGTAGTACCTGAACTTGAAGTAGTCGAGGGGATTCATCGCTTCAGCGCCCTTGCGCAGGTCGGCCCAGGTCCACGGCGTGGCGAAGGTGGTGCCGGTCGCGTCCAGGTCGTACCCGGGCAAGGCCCCGCGAAGTGAAGAGCTCAATCCCATCAATGCAACGTGTATGCCGAAGATCCTGGTCTCCCAGGCCTGCACGAACACCCGACGCTCGTAGCCCAGGGGACCGAGGCCCTCCAGGCCCCCGAGCGCATGCTGCAATTTCACCGACGGACTCCACTCTCCTCGTTGCGCTGTGGCCGAGCGTCCCGTCCTCGCCCGCGACGACGTGATTGCCGATAGGTTTGAGGTGGTTGCCGCGGATTCCACTGCCCGATATCGTGACGCCACCCATGGCCGAATTCAGAACGGATAAAATTCCGAAACGGGCCCTGAGGAACCCCTTTGTTCCACCCCGACGGACTGTCTCAGAGTCCCTCGGTTCGAGGTCGCTCCAATCATGAATCATGCGAGCTGAATACAGTCATGTACAGGGCCAGGACGGACGAATTTCCAACCAATCCGGACGGCGCGGGCCCACAGAAACCAAAGGTAATTCGAATGACGTCCACACACCTCGAACAAATGCGCCGGCGCACCGTGGTGATCGCCATCTACGACAAGGTCACCCTTCAAGATGTTGCTGCGCCACTCGAGATATTCGCGCGCGCCAACGACTTCGGCGCCAACTACGAAGTGCTCCTGATCTCTCCCGAGGGCAGGCCCGTTGCCACCACCGCCTTCACGCGCTTGGCGGCCGACCGCCCCTTGGCGCGCGCTCCTCGAACGATCGATATCCTCCTCGTTCCCGGAGGAGTCCCGGGCGACTTCTACTTCACCCCAGGAACGCATGACATCCCTGAAGAGATCACTCCCGACCACGTTCCTGATGCCCTGAATCTGGTGCGCCAGTTGGCTGTTCGGTCCAAGCGCGTCGCTTCCGTGTGCACCGGCGCGTTCATCCTCGCCGAACTAGGACTGCTCGACGGCCGACGGGCCACCACCCATTGGGCACACTGCACCGAGTTGGCCGAAAGGTATTCAGGGATCGATGTCGATCCCGATGCCTTGTTCGTCGAAGACGGGCGCTACATCACCGGAGCAGGGATCAGCTCAGGAACCGACCTCGCCCTCGCACTCGTGGAGAACGACTTCGGAACCGACGTCGCACGCCGCGTCGCGCGATGGCTCGTCGTCTTCATGCAGCGCCCCGGCGGCCAGGCGCAGTTCAGCGTCTGGAACGAGACGGGTGCTCCGACCACGACCGGGCTGCGCGAAGCACTGGACGCCGTCGCCCTCAACCCCGCCGGCGACCACACCGTTCCGTCTCTGGCAGCTCGGGTCTCCGTCAGCGAGCGCCATCTCACCCGACTCTTCCGCGATGAGGTGGGAATGACACCAGCGCGCTACGTCGAACAGACACGGCTCGAGGCCGCCAAGGTGCTCTTGGTGAGGGAGGACCTCGCCCAGGAGATCGTCGCTCGTCGCAGCGGATTCCGCTCAGCAGAGGCCATGCGTCGCAGCTTCCGGCGCAACCTCGGGATCTCTCCCAGCGCCTATCGCGCACGTTTCCGGACCACTGGCGCGGCCCGGAATATGGCGCCGTAGGCCCCGGCATCTCAACCTCGCCTTTCGGCAGGCGGGATTTCGGCACGCTGCTCCAGCCTAACGGCCGAGCATCAGTAATCGCAGAAATGTTTCGGAAAAAAGAGCATCGTAGTTTCGAACAGGTTTCTGAAACCTAACCTAATTCACGAAGTCGCAATACTCCGGCGCATTTGTCTGATTTGGGTGACTCGATGTCTGCCCATGAGGTTGGCACCAACTTTCTGATAACCGAACATTTGATTCGGGGGCCGACAAGGTCCAGGACGACGGCGTCCATCGCCATCGCCCCTGAAGCCTGCACAGGTCACAGACAGAGCAATCCTTGACCACGATCGGAAGTGCGATGTTCGCCCCCACACCTTTCGGCATCACGGCCACGACCCGGACTCTCCTCCACCGGGGCGCGCGACCATGACGACGCCGATCCGCCAGATCGACACCACCACCATCGAGACGCAGTGCCCCTACTGCGCCCTGCAATGCGGGATGAAGGTGACCGCGCCGGCGACTCCCGATGGCCTGCTCACCATCGCTCCCCGGCCCTTCCCCACCAGCGGCGGCGGGCTGTGTTCCAAGGGCTGGAACGCCGCGGAGCCACTCAAGAGCCCCGATCGACTCACCCAACCGCTGATGCGAAGGCAACGCCGCGACGCGCTGCGCCCGGTCACGTGGGACGAAGCGCTCGACTACGTGGCCGAGCGGATTATCGACATTCAGCAACGCCACGGCCGCGACGCGGTCGCAGCGCTCGGAAGCGGAGGCCTCGCTCACGAGAAGGCCTACATGCTGGGCAAGTTCGCCCGCGTCGCGCTGGCCACCCGCCACGTCGACTCCGCTCCGGGTCGCTTCTGCATGTCGTCGGCCGCTTTCGCCAACAACCGTTCGCTCGGACTCGACCGCGGCCTTCCCTTCCCACTCACAGACGTGGGAGAAGCGGACGCGGTCCTTCTCATCGGAGCCAACGTCGCGGCTAGCATGCCGCCCTTCACCCAGCACCTCGCGCGAGCCATCCGATCAGGCGGGCTCGTGGTCGTCGATCCGCGTCGCACCCCCACCGCGGACAAGGCATCCCTCCACCTCCAGCCATCCCCCGGTACCGACCTCGCCCTGGCCCTCGGCATGTTCCATGCCGTGATCGAACAGGGACTGGCCGACCACGATTTCCTCGAAGAACGCACCCACGGATTCGATGCAGCGTGGCGCGTAGCCTCCCAGTGGTGGCCCGAACGAGCCGAGCAGGCGACCGGTGTCCCCGCCGCCGAGCAGCGGCGCGCCGTCCGACTGCTCGCCGAGGCGGCCAATGCGTACGTGCTGACTGCCCGTGGGACCGAGCAACACTCCAGTGGCGTCGACATGGTGACTGGCTGGATCAACCTCGCCCTCGCCCTAGGGCTTCCTGGCCGCCACGGCTCCGGCTACGGCTGCATCACGGGGCAGAGCAACGGCCAGGGGGCCCGTGAACACGGACAGAAGCCGGACCAGCTACCTGGCTACCGGAAGCTGGTCGACCCCGACGCCCGAGCCCACGTCGCGAAGGTCTGGGGCGTCGACCCCGACGACCTGCCCAGCGTCGGGCTGACCTCGTGGGAGCTCATTGACTCCATTGGTACGCCAGAGGGCCCCAAGGCCATCATCTCCTTTGGGAGCAACCTGGCTGTAACAGCGCCCAACTCCGCCGTCGTCGAGGCGCGGTTCGACGCGCTTGAGTTCCTCGTCGTCTCCGATATGGTGCCGTCCGAGACCGTCGCACTCGCTGACGTCGTCTTCCCAGTCGGATGGTGGTCCGAAGAGGACAACACCATCACGAACCTCGAGGGACGAGTCCTGCTCCGCCGCAAGGTCGTCGAGCCGCCTTCTGGCGTCAAGAGCGACCTCGACGTCATGCACGGCATCGCCGTGCGACTAGGACAGCCTGCCGAACGCTTCCCGACCGCGCCCCAGAGGGTGTTCGACGAGCTCGCCACGGCGTCTGCTGGCGGTACGGCCGACTACAGCGGAATCAACTACGACCGGCTGTCCTCGGGCGATGGAATCCATTGGCCGTGCCCGGGCCCCGGGCATCCTGGAACGCCCCGCATGTTCCTCGACCGGTTCGGCCACCCCGACGGCCGAGCTCGCCTCGTCGCTGTCGACCACGTCGGCCCCGCCGAGCCAACCGACGCGGACTATCCTCTGATCGCCACCAGCGGACGCGTCATGGAGCACTACCAATCCGGCAGCCTGACCCGACGAGTCCTCGAACTCATGAAATCCGAGCCCGAGTGCTTCGTCGAGGTGCACCCCGAGACTGCGTCGAGCGCCGGGCTCAGCGACGGTGACCTCACGCTCGTTGAATCGCGCCGGGGCGCAGTGACCGCGCGCGTCCGGTGCGTGACGACGTTGCGTCCCAACACCGTCTTCCTGCCTTTCCACTTCCCGGGCGCCGGTCGGGCCAACCTCATCACCAATCCGGTGCTCGATCCCTTGTCCAAGATGCCCGAGTTCAAGGTCTCCGCTGTCCGTCTCAAACCCGTTGCACTCTCGGAGGACGCCTGATGACCCCGCCTGTCCGCGCACCCGCCGTGCCGATCCGGCCAGACCGCAACGGCCGCGAGCCACGTCATGTTGTCATCGTCGGCTACGGGATGGCGGCCGCCCGGCTGATCGACGACCTCCGTCAGAAGGACCCCAGCGGCGAGCTCGTTCGCATCACGGTCTTAGGTGGCGAACCCCATCCGGCCTACAACAGGGTTCTGTTGTCCAACGTCCTCGCAGGCACGATGTCCTCCGACGCCATCTGGATGCACGCCCCCGACGAGATCCCACACGGGGTCGACCACCACCTTTCGTGCGTCGTCACCGACGTCGACCCGAACCATCGCAGCGTCACGACGGCAGATGGACGCACCTTCGCCTACGACGACCTGGTCCTCGCCACGGGCGGCGTGCCTTTGGTGCCACCGATCCCTGGCATGACCATTGGAACCGGTGACCTGGCACCCAACGTCGTACTCTTTCGGACTCTCGATGACAGCCAAGCGATCCTCCGCAGGGCCACGTCATCCGAGGCACCTGTCGTCGTCATCGGTGGCGGCCTCCTGGGCTTGGAAGCAGCGCGAGCCTTGGCCGGGCGCGGCAATCCCGTCACGGTCGTCCACCGCGGGGGACACCTGATGGAGCGACAGCTCGACGCCGGGGCTGGCCGGGTCCTCGTCGGCGTTCTCGAACACCTAGGTATCGAGGTGCGATTGGGCGTCGAAGTCACATCGATGGATGCCACGACTGTGACTCTCACCACGGGCGACGTGCTGCCAGCTGATCTGGTCGTCGTCTCCGTCGGCGTGAGGCCCGATGCCCGGCTCGCGCGGGACGCCGGCCTGGTCACCCGGAACGGGATTGTCGTCGACAATCAACTGCGGACCTCAGACCCACGCATCTATGCCATCGGGGATTGCGCGTCGCACCCTGGCGCCCCCAGCGGACTCGTAGCCCCGGCGTGGGAACAGGCGGCCGTCCTAGCGGACGTGCTCACCCGAACTATGTCCGATACCCGCTACGTCGGCAGCGAGGTGATCATCCGACTCAAGGCGACCGGGATCGAGGTCACCGCCGTAGGCGACGCTTCTAAGCCACCCGACAGCGACGATTGTGAGGTCATCACTCTGAACGACCCCGCCGGTGGGCACTACCTCAAGGTTGTCATCCACGACGGCAAGGTCGCCGGCGCAGTCGTCGTCGGCCTACCCCAGACTGCTTCTACCGTGGCCCACTGGTACTCCCGCCACATCGCCGTTCCTCACGACCGACTCGGCTTCCTGTTCGGCACCACGACCGACTCCAACGCTGACCACGTCTCCGTGGAACGCATCCCGAATGACGCCGTGATCTGTGACTGCAACCGCGTGCACAAGCGTCAACTCGTCACCGCTTGGCGGGCCGGGGCCAACGACCTTGCCGCGGTCGCAGCCGCCACCCGCGCCACCACTGGCTGTGGAACCTGCACCAACGCCGTGTGCGACCTCCTCAGCTGGCTCGACAGCAGCGGGCCACCGGCCCTGTCCGCTGTCGGACTCGATGCCGACGTGTCCTGAACCCCGTCTGCCGCTTCCCATCCCATCTCGGCCGGTCCCCAGAGGAGAATCATGAGCTTTACCCGAAACGGTTATTGGATCACTGGCTGGAACCCTGACGATAGAACCCAATGGACCAACGGCGGCCGCCGCGTCGCAGCTCGCAACATGGTGTTCTCCCTCTTCACCGAGCACGTCGCCATCTCGATCTGGAGCATGTGGTCCGTCCTCGTACTCTTCCTTGGCCCCGAGTACGGATTCACTCCACAGGACAAGTTCCTGCTCACTGCCATGCCGACCCTGCTTGGTGGTCTGCTGCGAGTCCCCTACACCTTCGCAGTCGCCCGCTTCGGTGGTCGGAATTGGACGATCTTCAGCTCGGCTGCGCTCCTCATCCCCTGCGTCCTCCTCGGCTTCTTGCTGGAGCCCGGTGTCTCACTCGGCACCCTTCTCCTGGTGTCCTCCGCAGCAGGGCTGGGTGGCGCCAACTTTGCTTCCTCGATGGCGAACATCCACCAGTTCTTCCCCGAGAGGCTCAAGGGCGGAGCGCTCGGGCTCAACGCTTGTGGCGGCAACTTGGGCGTGTCGGCCGTCCAGCTCGTCGCGTTGATCGTCATCGCCACCCTTGGGGTCCACCAGCCGAAGGTTATCGTGTGGATCTACGTCCCCCTGATCGTCCTCACGGTTGTGACAGCAGCGCTCTTCATGGACAACCTCGCTGGCTCGCGCAGCGATGCCCGCCTCGTCCTGTCCGCGCTGAAGGACAAGGACAACTTGGTCTTGTCCTTCCTCTACATCGGCACCTTCGGCTCGTTCGTCGGCTACAGCTTCGCCTTCGGTTTGGTCCTCCAACTCCAGTTCGGCTACGAGCCCCGTCAGGCCCTCTACTGGACCTTCCTCGGCCCGTTCGTCGGATCCCTGACCCGCATCCTCGGTGGGCGATGGGCCGATCGACTCGGCGGAGCACTCGTGTCCACCTTCGCCTTCGTCTCGATGGCAGGCTTCAGCGGCGGTCTGGTCGTGGCGGCACAGCTCGAATCGTTCCCCACCTATGTCTCATGCTTCCTCGGTCTCTTCGTGGTCACCGGCATCGGGAACGGATCCGTCTACAAGATGATCCCGGCGGTCTACCGGGCCAGCGCCGCCTCCGACATCGCGAACGGGGCAGACCCGACCGAGCGGCAGGAGTGGTCCCGTCTCATGACAAGTGCCGTCATCGGCGTGGTGTCCGCGGTCGGCGCCCTCGGTGGTCTCGCGGTCAACATCGCCTTCCGCCAAGCGTTCCTCACCACGGGGAGCGGGAGCATGGCTGTGCTGGGCTTCTGCAGCTTCTACATCCTGTGTGTCGCCCTGATCTGGGCCGTCTACCTTCGTCCGACCAAGGTGCCGTACGGTGTCGGAACGCAGCTCAGCCTCGCGCGAGTCTGAACGCCACCTACGCCTTTCACGGTCCATTTCACGAGATTTGCGCGATCTGAACACCTGCGATCAAACGGTGCGTTGGCTGCTCGCCAGTGGGCCTGGGCAGCGTCGATGAGCTTGTGGGCCGGATACTTGTAGAACTCCAGCAGAACATCGGCGTCATTGCGACGAACCTGCCACCAGGACATCGCCGAAACCGCTGACACGACGATGACCGTACCCGGTGGCAGTCGCGGCGAAGGGAAGTGACTAGCGAGGGACGGGCACGGCGCGCGCGACCGAGTCACGCACGGCCGCAGTCAAACTGCGCTCGTCGGTGAGGTCGATGTCGACCAGGCCGCGCACCGCCGTCGCGACCACGTCCTCGGCCTGCGGAACGGGACCGGAAAGGCAGGGGCGGTATATTTCGACGACGAGTGAGCGATGCTCAATACGAAATGAAAAGCTGCGTCCATCACCGACTTGCCCATATCCGCTCGCAAAGATTCCTGTCGAAATGTCTTCGACAGCAAACTCTTTGTCTTCGGTATGGCGGTCAGCGATGACGGTCATAATTCGACCATACCTCTCCAGTACGGCCGGATGTGGCCAACATGGCCTTATTGGATGCGGAACCGTTCCTTAGAATTTGAGTTCCATGTCCGCCGATTCAAGGTTGGTTGTTGCTATCACGACTTAGACACGAGAAAAGGTCAGTTCAAAGGCATTTTTTTTGCGTGGTCACTTTGCTGTCGCTGATCGCTGGTTGTTCATCGAATCCGCTCGCTAGCGCCCCGCCCACCATCGAAGCGGCCCGTCCGGCCGAGTCGCCACCGGTGTCGCAGAATCCGGCCGGCACGGTGCGGCCGCTGGCTGGGCACGCGGCGGCGACGGTCTTCGACGACGACACTCACCAGCTGGTGGTGTTGACCCCGGGCGCCGATCCGGGAGCCCCGGCCAGCGTCACGGTGGTCGGTCAAGGGCAGGTCGCGCCGCGGGTCATCGCGCTGCCGGGCCCGGCTACCGCGGTGACCGGCGACGGCCACGGCACGGCTTACCTGGCCGTTCACGGCGGCTATGTCGTGCTGGATCTGTCCAGCGGGCACACCACGCAGATGAGCGCCGCCGACTCAGCGAGCGTGGACTTCACCGCGATCGCGCGTCGCGCCGACGGCAAGCTGGTGCTGGGCAGCGCCGACGGCGCCGTGTACACGCTCGCTCCGCAGCCCGGCTCGGGCACCGCCGCGGTCGAGAACCGCAAGAGAACCTTTGCCAGAGTTGATTGGCTTGTCACGCAAGGAAATACGACCGTGGTTCTGGATCGCGGTCAGACCTCGGTGACGACGATCGGCGCCGACGGCCGCGTCGCGCAGTCGCTGCGGGCGGGCGCGGGCGCAACCACGATGGCCGCCGATCCGGTGGGCCGGGTCCTGGTGGCCGACACCCGCGGTGACGAACTGCTGGTCTACGGCGTCGACCCGCTGATCCTGCGGCAGGCTTACCCGGTGCGGCAGGCACCGTACGGATTGGCCGGCTCGCGCGATTTGGCCTGGGTGTCTCAAACCGCATCGAATATGGTTATTGGTTACGATTTGTCCACCGGAATTCCCGTCGAAAAGGTGCGTTACCCAACTGTGCAGCAACCCAACTCGTTGGCCTTTGACGAGGCTTCGGATACCTTGTACGTGGTGTCGGGTTCCGGTGCGGGGGTCCAGGTCATCGAGCACGCGGCGGGAATGCGTTGACAGCGCCGCGAGGAGCCCGGCTGCCGGCGGGCTGGGTCACGGAGATGTCCGACGACTACGAGTGGGTGCCGTTGCGCCTGCCGCCCGAGGTGACCAGGCTCAGCGCCTCCACCCGGCTGTCCATCGAGGCCGAATATCGTGGCTGGGAGCTGACGCGAGTGCGCCTCTATAACGACGGCAGCAGACGGGTATTGTTGCGCCGCAAGAAGACTCGTCTCAACGACCGACGGCCCGATCAGCCGGAACTGTGACGGCGGACCAACGCGGCCTTGGCATGTACGCCCTGCTGCGCCGGCTGTTTTTCCTGGTCCCGCCCGAACGCATTCACACGCTGGTTTTCGCCGCCCTGCGCGGCGCGACGGCGGCCGGGATGTTGCGGCGGCTGCTGCACCGGCTACTGGGCCCGACCGATCCGGTGTTGGCCAGCACGGCGTTCGGCGTGCGCTTCCCCGCCCCGCTGGGGCTGGCCGCCGGCTTCGACAAGGACGGGATTGGCCTGCTCACCTGGGGCGCCTTGGGGTTCGGCTATGCCGAAGTCGGGACCGTCACCGCGCACCCGCAGCCCGGCAATCCGGCTCCGCGCTTGTTCCGGCTGCCCGACGACCGCGCGTTGCTCAATCGGATGGGGTTCAACAATCACGGAGCGGGGGCGCTGGCCGTCCGTCTCGCCCGCCACCGGCCGGACCTGCCGATCGGGGTGAACATCGGCAAGACCAAGGTGACGCCGGCCGACGAGGCTGTCGAGGACTACCGCGCGAGCGCCCGGCTGGTCGGCCCGCTGGCGTCCTACCTGGTGGTCAATGTCAGCTCGCCGAACACACCGGGGCTGCGCGACCTGCAGGCGGTTGAGTCGCTGCGGCCCATCCTGTCGGCCGTGCTCGCCGAGACGTCGGTGCCCGTGCTGGTGAAGATCGCGCCGGACCTCTCCGATTCCGACGTCGACGACATTGCGGACCTCGCCGTCGAGTTGAGACTGGCCGGCATCGTCGCGACCAACACCACGGTGTCGCGCGACGGGCTGCGCACACCGGGGGTCGACGAGCTCGGCCCCGGCGGCATCTCCGGGCCGCCGGTGGCGCGCCGCGCGGCCGAGGTGCTGAGCCGGCTGTATCACCGGGTCGGCGATCGCCTGGTGCTGATCAGCGTCGGGGGCATCGAAACCGCGGACGACGCGTGGGAGCGGATCACCGCGGGCGCGTCACTGCTGCAGGGCTATACCGGCTTCGTCTACGGGGGCGGCTTGTGGGCCAAGCACGTTCACGACGGCATCGCGAAGCGGCTGCACGACGGCGGCTTCACCTCGCTGAGTGAGGCGGTCGGGTCGGCGGCCGGACGGGAGCGGCCACCGGCCTAGGGCCAGGTGGATCACATCGGGCATGGGCCGCGACGTGCCACCGCCGGTGAGTCCCGTACCGGTGGCGGCTTCGAGGTCTTTCAGCGTGGTGGTGACCAGCCGTCGCCCGATAGATATTCCGCGACGAAATCCGCTGTACGGCGGTGCCATTCAAAATATCGCCGCACCATGAAATGACCCACGCCCTCGATACCCACCCACTGCGCATCCAGCCCGCGCTGCCGGGCCCGCAGCGTCTGGATACGCGAACTGCCCGGGTCGGTCCGGGTATCGGCGGTGCCGTGCACGACCAGCAGCCGGGTCGGCGCCTCAATCAGGTCAGCGTCGTCGCGGGGCCAGTAGGGCGCCAGTGCGACCACCGCACCGACTTGTCCACCGGCCGCCAGCCGCGTCGCAACCCGGCCACCCATTGAATGACCAACCAACACAACGTTTTTCGGCTCGAACCGGCGGCGGATATCGTCAAGCGCCGCGCTGGCGTCGGTCACCGCGTCGTAACGCGGGCTGTTCCAGCCCCGCAGGCGATACTGGACACGTCGCACCTGGACGCCTCGGCCCAATCGGAGCCGCAACGAAGCGGCGAGCAACATCATCCGCACGTTGGCCAGTTGCCACCATCGGGAAGCCTCGTCGCTGCGCACCCGGCCGCCGGGCAGGACGAGCACACACGCGCGAGGTTTCACACCAGCCACACGCGTTTCTCCTTTGAGGGCGGCCACCGCTCGTGAATCGTGATAGCGCATGGGCTATCACGATTGCGGTTGAAGCAGCGAAGGCTGCGGCGCTGCCAATGTGATTGGTGTGACCCAGCGGTGCAGCGCCGAGCCCCGAGCTCAGTTCTGCTCGTAGGTGCCGTAGATGTAGGCCCGCGCGATCGCGTGCTGGAACAAGTTGAAGCCGAGGAACGCCGGGCTGGCATCCTCGCTGAGGTCGAGCTTGTCGACGTCGACGGCATGCACCGCAACGTAGTAGCGGTGCGCGCCGTGTCCGGGCGGCGGCGCGGCGCCGACGAATCGGCGCATGCCGGCGTCATTGACCAGCTGCTGTGCGCCGCCGGGCAACTCGCGGCCGTCGCCGGCGTCCTCGGGCAGCTCGGTGACGTCGACCGGCAGGTTGGCCACGGCCCAGTGCCAGAACCCGGACAGTGTCGGGGCGTCGGGATCGTAGACGGTGACCGCGAAACTGCGCGTCTCCTCGGGAAATCCCGACCAGCTCAGCTGCGGGCTGACGTCTTCTCCCCCGGCGCCCAAGATGCCGCTGACTTGCGGTGTGGCCAGCGGTTGACCGTCGGTGATCGAGTTCGAGGTCAGGCTGAACGACGGCAGCTTGGGCAGCGCGTCATACGGGTCGGCCGTCTTGCTCATGAGCGATCCTCTCGTTTGGCGTTCGTTTTCTAACAATGGGTCAGGAAGTGGGCCAGCACTTCGGTGCCGAACCTCAGCGCATCGACGGGTACCCGCTCATCGACGCCGTGGAACAGCGAAGAGAAATCCAATTCCGGCGGCAGCTTCAGCGGCGCGAAGCCGAAGCAGCGAATTCCCAAGCGCGCGAAGGCTTTCGCATCGGTCCCACCGGATAGCATATAGGGCACCGTGCGGCCGTCCGGGTCGACCGCCAGCACCGCGGCGTTCATCGCGTCGACGAGATCGCCATCAAAGGTGGTCTCATACGACGGCAGGTCCCTGATCCACTCCCGGGTCACGTCCGGACCGAGCAATTCGTCGATCTCGCCCTCGAAGGCGGCTTGCCGGCCGGGCAGCACGCGGCAGTCCACCACGGCTTCGGCGCTCCCGGGGATCACGTTGGCCTTGTACCCGGCCTTGAGCATGGTCGGATTGGCGGTGTCGCGCACGATCGCCTTCAGCATGCGAGCCATCGGGCCGAGTTTTTCGATCACCCCCTCCACATCGCCGGACTCGGTGTCAAAGGTCAGGCCGGTCTCGTCGCTGATGGCAGCCAGAAATTCGGTGACGGTGTCGGTGATCACCAGCGGAAACTGGTGCCGGCCAATCCGGGCGACCGCCTCGGCGAGCAGCGTGACGGCGTTGCGGTCGTTGGCCATCGAGCCGTGTCCCGCCTGACCGCGGGCGGTCAGCCGCATCCATTGCATGCCCTTCTCGGCCGTCTCGATCAGATACAACCGCCGTTCGCCCCCGTCCCGGCGCGGCACGGTCAGCGAGAATCCGCCCACTTCGCCGATCGCCTCGGTGACGCCCGCGAACAGGTCGGGGCGGTTGGCGATCAGCCAGTGCGACCCGTAGCGGCCACCGTGCTCCTCGTCGGCCACGAACGCGAATACCAAGTCGCGTGGTGGCACGATGCCCGCCCGCTTCAGCTGGCGGGCGACGACGATCATCATGCCGACCATGTCCTTCATGTCGACCGCACCGCGGCCCCAGACATAGCCGTCCTCGACCGCGCCGGAAAACGGGTGCACGCTCCAATCGGCGGGCTCGGCCGGGACGACGTCGAGATGCCCGTGGATCAGCAGTGCGCCACGTGAGCGGTCGGCGCCGTTGAGGCGGACGAACACGTTGCCCCGCCCGGGGGCGCCGGATTCGAGATATTCGGGTTGGTAGCCGACCTCGGCGAGCTGCTCGGCGATCCAGTGGGCGCACTCGGCCTCACCCTGAGTGGTCTCCGGTTCACCGGTGTTGGTCGTGTCGAACCGGATCAGCCTGCTGACGACCTCGACCACATCGTCGCTCGGATGGTTGGGAACTCCGTTCTCAACTGTCACAACCACCTTTCCTACCACTGCCGGGATTGTCGGGCTCGGGCAGCGGAACCCTCGGGACGCCGCTCGGCGAGCTAAGTTGGGTCCGCGGGGGCCCATCCGCTAGCCTTAGCTGCCAACTCTCGTTGGTCCGGTCCGAGTGGCGGAATGGCAGACGCGCTAGCTTGAGGTGCTAGTGCCCTACTAATGGGCGTGGGGGTTCAAGTCCCCCCTCGGACACAAATCTGATCGGTCCAAGTGGCAACGCAAACTCGACTCCGCGTTGCGCACGGGCCTGTGGGCGCCTGACGCGCCGGCGTGAAGGCTGCGCAATTCCACCTGCCGGTCCAAAATGCGTGCGCCGGTCGCCGGCTGGACTAATCAGCGTCGGCGATCGCAGCGATCCGGAATTGATTCTTTTACGGATCGGTCACGCGATGCAAGATGTATGCAAGCCACCAGAACATCGACGCGGCCGGGCAAGCGGGTTCAACACCTTCACACCGCACCACCATGTCGCGGTACTTCGATATTTTGGCTAGCGAGTTGAAAACAGCAGTGCCGCTTTGTAATTCACTATCAATATCCGGCCCGCTCCACACGGCTGGCACGCCCACGGGAAAACATGAACACCTTTGCGACCGCCGACGGCACCGAGATCTTCTACAAGGACTGGGGTGCTGGACAGCCCAAAGAAGTATTCGACGACCTGCAAACACAGCTGGCGGCTAACCGCTCGAAGTTCTACCGCGACTTGGCTTCCGGACCGTTCTACGGCTTCAACCGACCGGGCGTGGAGGCCTCGGAGGCGATTATCGCCAACTGGTGGCGCCAAGGCATGATGGGCAGCGCCAAGGCGCACTACAGCGGCATCTTTGCGTTCTCCCAGACCGACTTCACCGAAGACCTCAAGCGAATCACAGTACCCGCGCTGGTCATGCACGGCGACGACGACCAGATCGTGCCGTACGCCGATTCCGCGCCGCTATCGGCCCAACTCGTCAAAAACGGAGTTCTCAAGACCTATCCGGGCTTCCCCCACGGCATGCCCACCACCCACGCCGACACCATCAATGCCGATCTGCTGGCCTTCATCCGCCAATGACACCACGGACATACGATCCCACCGACACCGCGGTCGTCGTCATCGACCCGCAAAATGACGTCCTGAGCGCGACGGGCACCAGCTGGAAAGTCCTGGAAGCCAGCGTAACTGAGAACAAAACGGTCCAACACCTTGTCGATATCTTCGTTGCCGCGAAGGCCGGCGGCTTTAGCGTGTTCATCTCGCCGCACTACTTCTATCCGACCGACCACGGCTGGCTGTTCAACGGTCCGCTGGAATCAGACGAACTGCATACCAACACATTCGCTCGCGCTGGCGCGCTGCGCCTTGACGGGTTCACCGGTTCCGGCGCAGATTGGCTCGACGAGTTCAAGCCCTTCATCGAAGACTCGGCGACGGTCGTGGCCAGCCCACACAAGGTGTGGGGTCCGCAGACCAACGACCTGGTCCTGCAGCTCCGGAAACGGCGGATCACCAAGGTCGTATTGTGCGGCATGCTCGCCAACATCTGCGTGGAGTCACACCTACGGGATCTGCTCGAGCAGGGATTCGAGGTAACCGTCGTCCGCGACGCCACAGCCGGCCCCCGGCACCCCACCTACGGCGACGGCTACCAGGCCGCCCTGGTCAACTACGCGTTCCTGGCGCATGCCGTGCGGTACACCCATGAGATCGTCGCTGCCATGAAGGACCAACGGCCATAACACTTCTGGTGACCAATTCCGGTGTCGGAGAATACCTCGAGGAGAGGACACATGACTTCCTTGGAACTTCCCAGCGGTGGAACAGCGGATTTCACCGAGGGTGACGTCTACTTCATCGGTAATGCCACCACGTTGATCCGTTTCGGCGGACTGACGATCCTCACCGACCCCGCCTTCCTGCACAAAGGCGAGCACGTGTACCTGGGCCACGGCATTTGGGCACGCCGCGAGGTGGAGCCCGCCTGCCAGATCGCTGACCTCCCGCCGATAGACCTGATTGTCTTATCGCACTACCACGGCGATCATTTCGACGACGTCGCCGCCCGGGAGCTCGACAAGCAGCTGCCCATCGTGTCGACGGCCGATGCGGTGGACAAGCTGGGCGCGCTCGGTTTCGAGCAGGGCTATCCCCTCGATACCTGGCAATCCCTAGCAGTACACAAAGGCGGTGCAACGCTGACGATCACCGCAATGCCCGCCAGGCATGCCACCGACGATGCCGTCGAGGAGTTGCTCATGCCGGTCAATGGGCACTTGCTCGACTTCAGCCGAAACGGCGATCTCCTCTACCGGCTGTATATCACCGGCGACACGATGCTCGTTGACAGCCTCGAAGACATTCCGCGCCGCTACCCCGACATCGACCTGGGCCTGATTCACACCGGTGGCACGACGTTCCTGGTCACCGTCGTCACGATGACCGGTGAGCAGGCGGTGAGGGCGGTCGAGATCACCAAGCCCCGCACCGCCATCCCGATCCATTACAACGACTTCTCGGTGTTCCTGTCGGGGCTCGACGATTTCCAGAAGGCCGCTGAATCTTCAAGTGCCGAAACGAAGTTCGTCTACCTGGCACATGGCCAGACCTACACATTCAAGCCCGTGGGTATCGACCCGCGCTAAAGCCCTGCCAAGAGCTACCGATGATGCAAGTGGTCGCCCTGGCCGACCCAGCCCGATGGCACCTCGGCCGTAAGCGCCATGTGGACAAACCGGCCGACCGCGGCGGTGGGCGCCCGAGCGGGATTCCATTGCAACGTGTACGGCACGACGTGAGTCGGCGCCACCGGCCTGGTGGGGGTGGCCATCTCGGGCGCGGTCATCGATGCCGTCGTCAGAACCCAGTCGACTTCGCGCTGTTGCGGCCAGCGGCGGGCAAGCAAATCGGTATCTTCGAGCTCTACCATCGGCGGCGACACCCCCGCTGCGTCAAGGGCTTGCAAATGAGCCCGTGTCCACGCGGGGAACAGAGCCGGACTGTGAATGCCGAGCTTCTCGCCCGCGAGGTCGGCCAGGGCAACGGTGGCATGCTCGGCGAGGTAGTGATTCGGTCTGACCGCGACCAGCAACGGCTCGCCACAGAACACTTCGCCGGTGACGTTTGGCGGATCCGGCACCAAGCCGCAGGTGATGGCAACGTCAACGGTCCCGTCGGCCACGGCCCGATTGAGGTCGGGCAACCACATCCGCCGAATCACGAGGGTCACGTCCGGCGCGGCGTTTCGCAGGGCCGCGCCGAGGTGAGGTGCCAGCACAGGCGCGACGGGTGGGGTGATACCCAGGCGCACCGTGCCGGCATGGCCCGCGGCCAGCCGATGCACCGCAGCACTCGCCGACGCCACCTCGTCGAGAATGACCTTGGCCCGGCCCAGTAATTCAGCACCTGCGTTGGTCAACGCCACCCGGCGGGTGGTGCGCGTCATCAGCGGCGCGCCCACCTCGCGCTCCAACCGCCTGATCAGGTCGCTCACCGTGGGCTGGCCCATGCGCAGCTTCCTCGCACCCCGCCCAAAGTGCAGCTCGGTAGCCACCGCTACGAAAGCTTCCAGCTGGCGCAGCTCCACGCCGACCCACCGCCCCGAATGTTGTCAGCCCAGCCGGCGAAGGCGGCCGCGATCAGCTCGACCGCCCCGGGCGGGGTTATCAGACAGATTTGACTGGATTCTACCTATCGATAGGTAGGACTCTCAATCTATGCCGCGGCGATAGGGTTGTCAAAACTTATCTACCGATAGGGAGGGTGTGATGAGCGCCACCGCCGAGCGGTTGATGGATCTCGCGGAAAGCCACCTCAGCGATGCCGGCTATAACGGCTACAGCTTTCGGGACCTGGCGGTCGAAGCCGGCATCAAAAGCTCCAGCGTTCATCACCACTTTCCCACCAAGGCCGCGTTGACGGTCGCCGTGATGCACAGGTACACGGACAACGTTCTCGCGGCGGTGTCGGAGGCCACCGAAGCGGGCGCGGACGCCGTTGCCGCTTACATTTCCGTGTTTCGCGCCGTTCTCTTCACCAAGGGACGTATGTGCATGGGCGGAGCGCTCGGTGCCGAGACGGGAGGCCTGCCGCCCGAGGTCGCCCAAGCCGCCCGCGACTTCTTCCGCCGCGTGACCGGCGACCTGTCCGAACGACTCGGCGGACCCGACTCGCAGGCACAGGCCGTGCAGATATTCGCCACCCTCGAAGGTGCGATGATCCTTGCGCGCGCCCTCGGCGACACCGACGCGTTCGACAAGGCCACCGCGGCCCTGGCCTGACCTACCCCGCCGCGTGCGCCCCGTGCGGAGAAAGCGCGTGAAAGCCCGTCGACGTGTGGCGGCGAGATCACAGAACCACGAAAGCGCAAGCGCGGATTAGTAATTCGGCGCGGTCAGTTAGCCAAAACGATCCCTGAACGCCATCGCAGCAGTTGACCGCATTGATCAGCATCGGCGATCAAAGCGATCCAGGATTGGCCCTTTTTCCGGCCGTGCGGCGCGGCGCAGGCTGTAGGCAAGTCACGACCGCGAAACAAGGCGAGAGGATCACCGGGACCATCATGACCGACTTCAGCACGCGCTATCACACCGCGTCCATCGACGGGCTCGAGGTTTTCTACCGCGAGGCGGGAAACCGTGCTAACCCAACTCTGCTTCTGCTGCACGGCTTTCCGTCAAGCTCGCACATGTTCCGAAACCTCATCGACTCATTGTCTGACGCCTACCATCTCGTAGCCCCCGACCACATCGGGTTCGGACGCTCCTCGATGCCGTCGGTGAACCAGTTCACCTACAGTTTCGACCGACTTACCGAGATCACCGAAAAGCTGATCGACCACCTCGGTCTGCAGCGCTTCGGCATCTACATTCATGACTACGGCGCCCCGATCGGGTTGCGCATCGCAAGCGCACGACCGGAACGGATCATCGCGATCATCACGCAAAGCGGAAACGCCTACATGGAGGGGTTCACGCCGTTCTGGGACCGGTTGTTCGCTCACGCCAAAGATCGTGCGGCCAACGAGGACTCGGTGCGCGAGTACTTCACGCTCAAGACCACGATGTGGCAATACACCCACGGGGTGGCCGCCGACAGACTCGACCGCATCGCTCCGGAGACTTGGCTGCTCGATCAAGCCGGCCTCGATCGCAAGGGCAACGACGCCATCCAGCTGCAACTGTTTTGGGATTACCAGTTCAACCTCGGCGGCTACCCGAAATTCCAGGAGTACTTCCGCACCCATCAGCCGCCACTGTTGGTCACGTGGGGCAAAAACGATGAAATCTTCGGCGCCCCAGGCGCTGAGGCGTATCGGCGCGACCTACCCAACGGTGAATTCCATTTACTTGACGCCGGCCACTTCGCGCTGGAAACACACGGAGAAGAGATCAGCGGCTACATCCGGGACTTCCTCGCCCGACTCTGATCGGCATGTCCGCTGCTCGAGGGCGGACCAGCAGGTCGCCGCCTTTCCGACCACACACTGCGCGGCGCCGAGCAGTGTGTGGTCGGGTCGAGCCTGGCGGCTGTCACATCGAAGGCGCTATCGCGGCTGGGTTATTCTGCGCGGCAACGGGTTACAGGCCCGTGATGGCGAGCCTTGCCGCCGGGACGGCATCGATATCGACGGCCGCAGCGATCGCGGCCGGCTCGTGGAGCAAGTTGAGAAGCCGGCGCTGCGACGTAGACTCCCCAAAGTACGCTGGAGTGCGACCCATGAACCCACGCAACGGCTTCCTCCGCCGCGCGGCGACGCGCACCTCGCGACACTTCGTAGACCGTCACGAAGCCGGCCGCGCACTGGCCGAACAGCTGACGGCCTACCGCGACAAGGACAACGTGCTCGTGCTGGGATTGGCACGCGGCGGGCTTCCGGTCGCCTGGGAGATCGCCGCGGCGCTGCACGCCGAACTGGATGTGTTCCTGGTGCGCAAACTCGGGGTGCCGCGCTGGTCGGAGCTCGCGATGGGGGCACTGGCCAGCGGCGGCGGTGTGGTGATGAACGACAATGTCGTGTCCAGCCTGCACATCACCGACGAGCAGGTACGCGAGGTCATCGACAGCGAGACGGCAGAGCTGGCGCGCCGCGAGCATGCGTATCGGGGTGAACGCCCGGTCGCCGACCCGCGGGGCAGGACCGTGATCCTGGTCGACGACGGGATCGCGACAGGCGCCAGCATGCTGGCCGCCGTCCGGGCGATCCGGGCCGACGGGCCGCAGTCGATCGTCGTCGCCGTCCCGGTCGGTCCGCAGTCAGTGTGCCGCGAACTCACCCGGGTGGCCGACGACGTCGTATGCACGACGATGCCGCCGGCGTTCGAGGCGGTGGGACAGGTATACGGCGACTTTCACCAGGTCAGCGACGATGAGGTGCGTCGGCTGCTGAATACGCCGACGCGGTAAGCCAACCGGCGCTACTTGGCCGGGTCGTCGCCGCGGCTTTCGGCCGACACCGTTTCGTCGTCGGTCGACTTCGCTGCCGCGGTGGCGTCCTCGTCCGCGACTTCCTCCGGGTAGTCGACCGCGTCGTCAGCAGCGGGCTGCTCGTCGTGGGCATCATCGCTGGTGTCACGGCGCTGCCGTTCCCGCAGCGCGTCCACGATCAGCAGCACCACGCCAAGGATGCTGGCGCCGATGCACACCCAGGCCACCAGCTCGTTGCTGGTGACAACCGCGAACACCAGGGCGACAAGCCCGATCAGGGCCAGCACCAGCGCAATGATCAGCATCGGTCATCCTCCAGCCAAGGGGCGGGACTGCCAGGTCCAGTGCACAGAAGTGTGCCGAACAAGGCGTCCGGCACTGCTCCCGGCTAGTTATTACCCCGATTGAATTGGTCGAACCCACCGGCATCCGCACTCGAGTCGACGGGAGCCGCCGATCCGCGCTGGCCGAGTTCCTCGAGCTGGGACTCGAGGTAGGTCTTGAGCCGGGTGCGGTATTCGCGTTCGAAGGTACGGAGCTGCTCGAGACGGCCTTCCAGCACGGTGCGCTGCTGGTTGATGGTCCCCATGATCTCGGAGTGCTTGCGTTCCGCGTCGGCCTGCAGGGCGTCGGCCTTCTCCTGGGCCTGACGCAACTGCGCCTCGGAGCGGGTTTGCGCGTCGGCCAGCATCGCTTCGGAGCGCTGCTTGGCGTCGGCGATCTGGGCCTCGGCGGTTTGCCGGGCTTCGGTCAGGATCTGGTCGGCGTTGGTGCGGGCGTCGGACAGAAGTTTCTCGGACTCGGCCTGCGCGCTGCTGGTCAGCCGGTCGGCGGTGTCCTGGGCCAGGCTCAGCACCCGGGCCGCCTTCAAGGCCTGCTCTTCGTTGGTCCCGGTAGCGGCCGGTGCCGGCGCCGGTTTGACCGGTTCGGGTTCGGGCTCGAAGACGGGGACAGCCGGGGTGGGGGCGGCAGCGGCAGCGGGGGCGGCAGCGGCGGCCCCGCCACCGGAGGCAAGTTCGCGGTCGAGTTCCTCGACCCGCTGGCGCAGATCGGAGTTCTCTTCAATCAGCCGTGTCAGCTCGTTTTCCACTAGGTCCAGGAACGCGTCGACCTCGTCCTCGTTGTAACCGCGCTTGCCAATAGGCGGCTTACTGAACGCCACATTGTGGACGTCGGCTGGTGTAAGCGGCATTGTTTCGTCCCCTCAAGTTCTGTCAAACGTTCTCGAAAGTGTAGAACGGAGTGGCAGCGGTTGTGCAACTGCCGCCCATCCTGTCACACCAGACCCGGCTGTCGCCGATTCGCCCAATAAATAAGAACCAATTTCAAACACTAAGAGCCATAAAATCCCAATCCTTAGAATTTGCAAATCGCGCGCATCAAACCGACGCCGAACCGTGGCCAAACCGTCGCTCAGAGCCGCCGACACTTAGTACGGCTCACGCCGCGGCGCCGAAGGCGAGCTGCATGCCGATGAACGCGACCAGTAAAAGCACCATGATGGAAAGGTCGAAGCGGACCGCGCCAATGGTGAGCTGAGGGATCAATCGACGCAGCAGTTTCACCGGCGGATCAGTGATCGACATGATGATCTCCAGGATCACCACGGTGATGCCGGTGGGATGCCAGTCACGGCTGAACGAGCGAATGAACTCGACGACGACCCGAGCGATGAGCAGCAGCCAAAAGATGAACAGCGCAAACCCAAGGATCTGAAAGAACAGCACCAACGAGAGCCCGACCTTACCGATGAGACGCCAATCCCCGCGCGGCAGCGCGGCAACCGCAAGAGTACCGACTCACCTCTGGGCCGACATCTCAGATGCGCCGCATCGGCAGGCGGGTGCCTGACGCCCAACCCGCCGCTCCGGCGGGGCAGCTGTGGCTATTGGTAAGCGTAGAAGCCGGTTTCGGCGATCCGCCGGCGCTCTTCCGGCGTCACGTCGACGTCGGCGGGCGATAGCAGGAACACCTTGGTCGCGACCTTGTCGAACGAGCCGCGCAGGGCGAACGCCAACCCGGCCGCGAAGTCCACCAGTCGTTTGGCATCAGCGTTGTCCATCGACACCAGGTCCATGATCACCGGGGTGCCGTCGCGGAACCGCTCGCCGATGGTGCGGGCCTCGCTGTAGTCCTTCGGCCGCAGCGTGGTGATCTTCGACAGCGGGTGACCGTCCTCGAACATCATCGCCATCCGGCGCGGGTCCATGGCCAGCGCGCCGCGAGTCGAACCGCGCAACCACGACCCGAGGCGCGGCCGGCCCATCTCGGGCCCCCGGTCGAACTCGCGGGGCGCGACGGAACCGTAGCGCGGCTCCTCCGGGTAACCGCCGCGGTAGCCGGCGGGGGCGTACTCGGCGGGCTCGCCCCGCGGGTCGTCGTAATCGCGGCCCTCATAGCCGCGGCCATAACCGTCGTCGAAGCGAGCACGGGGAAAACCACGGGAGGGTGCGCGGTCGTCGTAGTACTCGTCTTCGTAGTCGTCCATCGGGGCCATACCGAAATAGGCCTTGACCTTATGCAGTGTGCTCATTGCGTACGACCCCTTCTAGCCCCTGGGATTTCTGTTGTCTGTGGTAAAGGTGTGACTACAGTGACTACTCACGGTGACGGTAGCCGCCGTGGGCCCAATAGCGCGGTACCGACACGCACACACGTCGAACCGTGTTTTACGGCTATTTCGAAATCGTTGGACATTCCGGCGGACAGGCCGACCGCATTCGGATGCGCTTCGAGCACCCGGCGGTGTTCGGCTTGCAGCCGGTCGAAGGCCGCGTCGGGATCGGCACCCAGCGGCGGAATGCCCATCAACCCGACCAGTTCCAGGCCTTGGGACTCCTCGACCTGCGCACAGACCTGATCGAGGGCTCCCGGCGCCGTGATGTCGATGCCGCCGCGCGAGACATCGCCGTCCAGGCTGACCTGAACGTAGACGCGCAGCGGGTGCTGCCGTCCACCCTCGGCCAAACTCGCCGTAACCCCCCGTTCCAGCGCAGTTACCAGTTGCACGCTGTCGACCGAATGCGCGGTGTGCGCCCAGCGGGCCAGCGAACGGGCCTTCTTGCGCTGAATCCGACCCACCATGTGCCAGTGCAACTCTCGCGAATCCGACCGCCCGGATGCCGCCGAAGCCGCCGCCAAGCGAGTGAGTTCCGCCACCTTTGCCGCCGCTTCTTGTTCCCGCGATTCACCAACCGACCGACAACCCAATCGAGACAAAATTGCGACATCGGTTGCCGGAAAGAATTTGGTAATAGGGAGAAGTTCAATTTCGCTGACATTGCGACCCGCCGCTTCCGCGGCCACCGCTAGTCGCGAACGCACTGCCGCCAACGCGTGAGTCAATTCAGTTTCGCGGTTGCCCTGAGCCGATCCCGAGTCCGACATTCCAACCGCCATTGCGGTCACTCCATCCAGACTAGAGATGCCAGCCGCCCAGTCGGCGCGTCGCGGCGATGACTGAACAGAGCACGATCGGTCACCGTGCAACGCGGGTCGATGTCGATCGACGTGATGCCCAAATCCCTTAACTGGCAAGCTATTCCGGCCCGAAGATCGAGGCCGGGCTTTCCGTTCGCGGTGGTGGCGCGACTGCCGGGCAACGCCGCCTCGACCTCGTCGGCCATCGCCGCGGGCACTTCGTAGTTGCGCCCGCTGACCGCCGGCCCGAGCAGCGCCGAGATGTCTCCGGCCCGGGCGCCCAGCTTCAGCATCGCCTCGACCGTGCGAGCCACCACTCCCCGCTGCGCGCCGACTCGCCCGGCGTGGACCGCTGCGGCTACTCCCGCGCGCGCATCGGCCAGCAACACCGGCACACAGTCGGCGGTCACCACCGCCAACGCCAGTCGGGGCGTGCGCGTCACCAATGCGTCGGTGTCGTCGAACGCGGCATCCCTGGGCTCCTCGGCGACCTCGACCCGGTCGCCGTGGACCTGGTTCATCCACACCACCCGGCCGGTTCCCAGCCCAATGGCGCGGGCCAGTCGGACCCGATTGGCGGCGACCGCCGCGGGGTCGTCACCGACGTGGTCACCGAGATTGAAGGTATCGAACGGCGGCTTCGAGACGCCGCCCGCGCGGGTAGTCGTCACGCGCCGGATGCGAAAGCTCACCCCACCAGTATCCGGCGCGCGCGTGGCGTCAACGGCGCATGAAGGGCGGCACATCGACGTCGTCGTCATCGCCGCCAATACTGAGGGTCGCGCCGTTGGTATGCACCGGCACGCTCACGGCGTCGACAGGTTCGAACAGCGTCGAGGTGAGCTTGCCGGCCTTCGCCGACTCGATCCGGTGCGCTCCGCCGGTCTTCTCCCCCTTGTCGGCAGAACCGCCGACCACGGGTTTACGGCCGGACCCGGCCGCGTCGAAGCCCGCGGCGATGACGGTGACGCGCACCTCGTCGCCCAGCGAGTCGTCGATCACGGTGCCGAAGATGATGTTGGCGTCCTGGTGTGCGGCGTCCTGCACCAGCGATGCGGCCTCGTTGATCTCGAACAGGCCCAGGTCACTACCACCGGCGATCGACATCAGCACGCCCTGGGCGCCTTCCATCGAGGCTTCCAGCAGTGGCGAGTTGATCGCGATCTCGGCGGCCTTGAGCGACCGGCCTTCACCGCGGGCCGAGCCGATGCCCATCAGCGCGGTGCCCGCGCCGGACATGATGCCCTTGACGTCGGCGAAGTCGACGTTGATCAGACCGGGCGTGGTGATCAGGTCGGTGATGCCCTGAACCCCGTTGAGCAGCACCTCGTCGGCGCTGCGGAACGCGTCCATCAGCGACACCGCGGCATCGCCCATCTGCAGCAGCCGGTCGTTGGGAATGACGATCAGGGTGTCGCAGCTCTCGCGCAAGGAGCCGATACCGTTTTCGGCCTGGTTGCTGCGCCGCTTGCCTTCGAACGAGAACGGCCGGGTGACCACGCCGACGGTCAGCGCGCCCAGCTTGCGCGCGATGCTGGCGACGACGGGTGCGCCGCCGGTGCCGGTGCCGCCGCCTTCACCTGCGGTGACGAACACCATGTCCGCCCCGCGCAGCAGCTCTTCGATCTCGTCCTTGGCGTCCTCGGCGGCCTTGCGCCCGACCTCGGGGTCGGCGCCGGCGCCCAATCCTCGGGTGGAGTCGCGGCCGACGTCGAGCTTGACGTCGGCATCGCTCATCAACAAGGCCTGCGCGTCGGTGTTGATCGCGATGAACTCAACGCCCTTGAGGCCCTGTTCGATCATCCGGTTGACGGCGTTGACGCCGCCGCCACCGATACCCACAACCTTGATGACGGCCAGGTAATTGTGCGGGGGGGTCATCATCTCGTCTTCCTCCCTGGTGGGGATTCGGTTTCTACCGGTACAGTGGCGGTTCCCCGTGGCAAACTCTCAACCTCAACCATAGAGTTAGAGTTATGTCAAGTAGTTCCGCGCAACCAGAACGGTATGGGCAGCACGCGCGCTAACCCCGCAGGCGCGCCGACACGCGGTGCGCAAATTTTGGTCAATTTTTCCGCCTCCGCAGCTCACGAGATGGGCCCTGAGCGGGACCGAAGCGCCGGTCGCTACTTGACGGTGGGCAAATCAGGGCTGGACACGTCGTAGGTCTTGCCCGGCTGGGTGAGCAGCGCGGCCAGCTTTTCCGCCTTTTCGTCCGTCCGGTCGGTCGTGCCCCAGATCACCACTCGCCCATCGCCCAGGGTGAGCGTGATCGAGGCCAGCGACGGCGCCGCGATCCGGCCCACCTGGCCCGCCACCTCGGGACGCAGCGCCAGCAGCACCTGTAACGCGGCCTTGGTCGTCGGGTCGGCCGGTCCGGGGTTGGCGACGTCGATGTACGGCAGCGCCGGCGGTGGCGGACCGGTCGCGAAGTCGACGCCGTCGCGGTCGAACAGGTGCGGCCCGTCGGAAAAGTCCTTGACTACCACCGGAACTCGCTCGACGATCGTGATCCGCAGCGCCGACGGGTATTGACGCTGCACCCGGGCGCTGGCCACCCGGCGGATCGCCGCCACCCGGTCGGCGACCTGGTTGGTGTTGATCTGCAGCAGCGGTGTTCCGATCCGCACCCGCGCGGCGTCGAGGACCTCTTCGCGGGACACCGCGCCGGTCCCGGTGACCACGACGTTGCGCGCCGACATCACCGGCGTGAAGTAGAGGATCAGCGCCAGCCCGACCCCGACGACGACCAACATCACAGTCGCGAGCAGCATCTTCAGGCCGCGGACCACGCCGCGCGCAGGTTTTGGGGGGGAGGGCCCGTTGCCGATACGCCCGCTGGCCCGGCGCTTGGCATCGCGGCGCGCTTCCTCGATCGCGGTCGCCCGTTCCTGCGCGGCGCGCCGCTCGGCCCGCTCGCGCCGGGCCCGCCGGCGTGGCCCCTCGAAGTCGGCTTGCTCGTCCTCGGATGGACCGGTGTTCGGTTGGGCTTGGTCGATTGAGATCGGTTCGGTGATGGCGTTTTCGGCCGACTCGACAGGGCCGGGCGCGTCCGCGGCCTCGGGGGCGGCGTCGGCGACCAGGTCGGTGGGTGTGGGGTCGTTGGGCTCGGTCATCGCAGCACCCCGGGCGCACCCGGCGCGCTGCGGTTGGCCCGCACCCGCAGCGCGGTCACGATCTCGACGCCCAGTAGGGTCACGTCGCCGGCACCCATCGTCACGATCACGTCCCCGGGCCCGGCGGCAGCCGCCACCTGCTCGGCAACCGCGGAGAAATCCGGCAGGTAGTGCGCCGGCACGCTGACGTGCTCGGCGACGCTGGCCCCGCTGACCCCGGCCAGCGGCTTTTCCCGGGCGCCGTACACGTCGAGGACGAACACCTCGTCGGCGGCATCCAGTGCTCGGCCGAACTCAGCCGCGAAAGCCTTTGTCCGCGAATACAAATGGGGCTGGAATACCACCAACGAGCGGCCCTCGCCACCCTGCTCGACCACCGTGCGGACCGCCGCCAGCGTCGCGCTTATCTCGGTCGGATGGTGGGCGTAGTCGTCGAAAACCCGCACCGACCCCACCGTTGCGACCAGTTCGAAGCGCCGCCGCACACCCTCGAAACCGGCCAGCCCGTCGAGCACCTGGTCGGTCGGGGCGCCGACCTCGATCGCGGCCAGCAACGCGCCCAGCGCGTTGAGCGCCATGTGTCGTCCGGGCACGGACAGCCGCATCGCGCGTACGGGCCCGTCGCTCAATTGGATGTGCGCGACGGCTCCGGTGCCCTGCTGCTCCCACGACAGCAGTTTTCCGGCCAACTGCCGGTCCGGCTCCCCCTGCGCCCCAGACCCATATCGCAGCACCCGGATGCCGAGTTCGCTGCTGCGCTGCGCCAGCGCGGCCGCTCCCGGGTCGTCGGTGCACACCACCAGCGCTCCGCCCGGGGCCAGCCGCTCCACGAACGAGTCGAACACCGCGACGTAGGCGTCGGCGCTGCCGTAGAAGTCCAGGTGATCGGTTTCGATGTTGGTGACCACCGCGACGTCGGGGGTGTATTCCAGCAGCGAGCCGTCGCTTTCGTCGGCCTCGGCGACGAAACAGTCGCCGCTGCCGTGGTGGGCGTTGGTACCGGCCTCGCCGAGATCCCCGCCCACCGCGAACGACGGATCACGCCCGCAGTGCTGCAGGGCCACGATCAGCATCGACGTCGTCGTGGTTTTGCCGTGGGTGCCGGTGACCATCAGCGTGGTGCGCCCATCCATCAGCTTGGCCAGCACGGCCGGCCGCAACAGCACCGGAATACCGCGGCGCCGGGCCTCGACCAGCTCCGGGTTTGTCTTCGGGATGGCGGCGTGGGTGGTGATGACCGCGGTCGGGCCGCCGGGCAGCAGGTCCAGCGACGACGGGTCGTGTCCGATGTTGATCAGGGCGCCCCGGGCCCGCAGCGCGTGCACCCCGCGGGACTCCTTGGCGTCGGACCCGGATACCTGCGCGCCGCGGTCCAGCAGGATGCGGGCGATGCCCGACATTCCGGCGCCCCCGATGCCCACCATGTGCACCCGCCCAAGCTCGGGCGGCAACCGGTCGGCGCTCACGGCGTTTTCCCGGCCCTCCGGCCGGACCGCGGCCCCCTATCACGTGCTTGGCGCGCGATCGCCAGCGCCGCTTCGGCGACCTGACGCGCCGCGTCGCGATGCCCGACCCGCGCGGCCGCCGCGGTCATCGCCGCCAGCCGCGGCGGGTCGGTGAGCAGCCCACTCACCTCCCGGGCCACCAGGTCCGGGGTCAGGACGGCGTCGGGGACAACCATGCCTCCGCCGGCATTGACCACCGGCAGCGCGTTGAGTCGCTGCTCACCGTTGCCGATCGGTAGCGGAACGTAGATGGCCGGCAGGCCGACTGCCGACACCTCGGCGACCGTCATCGCCCCGGAGCGGCAGATGACCAGGTCGGCGGCCGCATAGGCCAGGTCCATCCGGTCGAGGTACGGCACCGCCCGGTAAGGCGGCTCGCCGTCGCGGGGTTCGCGCAGCTCGAGGGTGTTCTTCGGCCCGTGCGCGTGCAGCACGGACACGCCCGCGGCGGCCAGGTCGGCGGCCGCCGCCGAGACCGCGCGGTTGAGCGAGACCGCGCCCTGCGAACCGCCGAACACCAGCAACACCCGCGCGTCGTCGGCGAACCCGAAGTGCTGGCGTGCCTGCACCCGCAGCGCCGCGCGGTCCAGCGTGGCGATGGCCGCCCGGACCGGTACCCCCACCACCTCGGCGTTCCGCAGCCCGGAACCCCCCACCGCGGACAGGACGCGGGCCGCGGAGCGGGCGCCGACCCGGTTGGCCAGCCCGGCGCGGGCGTTGGCCTCGTGAATCAGCACCGGGATGTGCCGCCGGACCTTGGGGATACCGCGGGCGGCGAGATAGGCCGGCAGGGCCACGTAGCCACCGAAACCCACCACCACGTCGGCGTCGACGGCGTCGAGCACCGCGCGGGCCTCGCGAACGGCGCGCCACACCCGCGGTGGCAGCCGGGCCAGGTCGCCGCTGGGTTTACGCGGTAGCGGCACCGCAGTGATCAGCTCCAGCTGGTAGCCGCGTTCGGGCACCAGCCTGGTCTCGAGTCCGCGCGCGGTGCCCAACGCGGTGATCCGGACCTGCGGATCCAGCGCCCTCAGCGCATCGGCGACGGCCATCGCGGGCTCCACATGGCCGGCGGTGCCGCCGCCGGCCAGCACGACCGAGAAGGTGGCCGCAACCGATACCCGGGCCGATGATGCGGCACCGGCGGGCGAGGGACCTCCCCCCTGCCCGCCGGTCGATTCCGTGATCGTGTGGTTCACCCGTAACGCTGACCTTCCAATGCGCGAGCGCGTCGTGTTTGACGCTGACCGGCTGCCTGTCTCGGGTAGCGCTGATCAGATCCATGATGCCTTGAATGGGGTTCCGAGCGGGCAGCTGTCCGCGGAAAAGCCGGCCGCAGTGGCGGCTCGGCCTTGCGGGCCGCCTTGCGAGCGGGTGGCTCGGCCTTCCGGGCAGGAGCCCGGCGGGGCCGTCCCGGGGCGGGCGTTCGCGGCTGCGGCTGCGATCGCTTGCGGTCGCGAAACGACTCGAGGCGGGTCGGCGAATACGGCTCCGGCAGTGGCAGCCTCAGCAGCCGGTTCATCTTGTCGTCGCGCCCGGCACGCAGCGCCGCCACCGCCTCGGGCTCGTGCCGGGCCGCGTTGCACATGATGCCGATCATGAAAAGTGTGGCGGCCGTGGATGTTCCACCAGCAGATATCAGTGGCAGCTGCAGGCCGGTGACCGGCAGCACGCCGATCACGTAGCCGATGTTGATGAAGGCCTGCCCCAGGATCCACATCGTCGTGGTGGCGGTCAGGAGCCGCAGGAACGGGTCGGCCGACCGGCGCGCGATCCGCATTCCGGTGTAGGCGAACAATCCGAAGAGCGCCAGCAGCCCGAACGCGCCGATGAAGCCGAGTTCCTCGCCGATGATCGCGAAGATGAAGTCGTTGTGCGCGTTGGGCAGGTAATTCCATTTGGCGGTGCCCTGGCCCAGACCGTCGCCGAAGATTCCACCGTGGGCCAGCGCGAATTTCGCCTGCCGGGCCTGGTAGCCGGTGTCCTGCGGGTCGTTTTCGGGGTTGATCCACGACCGCACCCGGTCCGAGCGGTAGCCGGCCGACATCGCGAGGACCGCGCCGGCCATGAAGACCGCGAGCAGCGACGTCCCGAAGACTCGCAGCGGCAACCCGGCGTACCACAGCAGGGCGAGCAGGATGATGCCCAGCGACACCGTCTGCCCCAGGTCGGGCTGGGCCACGATCAGCCCCAGCGCGATGACCGCCGCCGGCACCAGCGGAATCAACATCTCGCGCAGCGAGGCCCGCTCCAGGCGCCGGGCCGCCAGCAGGTGGGCACCCCAGATGGCGAACGCGATTTTGGCCAGCTCAGAGGGCTGCATCGAGAAGCCCGCGACGACGAACCACTTCCGCGAGCCGTTGGCGAGGTTTCCGATGCCGGGAACGAGCACCAGCACCAGCAAGATGATCGTGACGAGGTAGCCGGGGAAGGCGACGCGGCGCAGGAACCGCACCGGCATCCGCATCGAGAGGTAGGCGCCGAAGACCCCGATGACCGTCCACAAGACCTGCTTGCCGAAGATCACCCACGCCGACCCGTCGTCGCCGTAGGACCGCACACCCGACGCCGACAGCACCATGGTCAGGCCCAGCGTGGTCAGCAGCCCGGCGATTGCGACGATCAGGTGAAACGAGGTCATGGGGCGGCCCAGCCAAGCGCCGAACCGGGCGCGCGGGCTCCACTGCGGATCCTTGAGCTGGGCTTTTACCGCCGTCGGGGCGGGCGCTGCGGGCGCCTCGGCCACGTTGTCCGCTGCGGGAGCGTCGGCGGCCTCGGCGGTTTCCATCGCGTCCGTCGGCGCCTCGGTATCCGTATCGTCGTCGGCATTGTCGTCGGCGGAGACCTCCGCCTGGCCCTGATCAGCCGGCGGGACCTCGTTCTTCTTCTTGCCCCGGCGTAGGCGCCGGGTCAGCGCGTTACCCACACCCGCCTACCGCAGCGCCGCGCGCACGGCGGCCGCGAATGCGTCCCCACGCTCGGCGTAGCCGCTGAACTGGTCAAACGACGCGCCGGCCGGCGCCAGCAGCACCGTATCGCCCGGCTTTGCCAAATCACGAGCCGCGGCCACGGCTGCGGTCATCACGCGAACGCCGAGACTATCCCCCACATTGTCAACTTTTGTCACATCAGTATCAGCAGTCGCATGCATACCAGCATCCTCGCCTGTCACAACCTGGACGACGGGGACATCGGGCGCGTGTCGCGATAACGCCTCGGCAACCTCTTGGCGGTCCCGGCCGATGAGCACCGCGCCGACCAGCCGAGACGCTATTCTGGCGACCTCGGCGTCCAGCGAGGCGCCCTTGAGCAAACCCCCGGCTACCCACACCACCCGCGGGTAGGCCAGCACCGACGCCTCGGCGGCATGGGGGTTGGTGGCCTTCGAGTCGTCGACGTACCGGATCCCGTCGGCCACCGCGACGACTTCGCAGCGATGCCGGCCCAGCCGAAACGTCGAGACGGCGTCGGCGATCGCGCCGGCGGGCACGTCGACGCTGCGGGCCAGCGCCGCCGCGGCCAGGGTGTCGAGCACGCCGACCGGGCCCGGCACCGGGATGGACGCGGCCGGTAGCAGGGCCAGGTCGTCGGCAAACGCGCGGTCGACCAGCTGACCGTCCCGCACGCCGAGCTCCCCCGCGGCCGGCTCGCCAAGCCGGAAACCCGCCCGCACCGGCGCCGCCGCCGTGCTCAGCAAAGCGGCCGCCCGGCCGTCGTCCAGGCCGACCACCGCCACCCGGCCGTTGAGCACGCGGGCCTTCGCCGCGGTGTACTCCGCCATCGACGCATGCCAGTCGAGGTGGTCCTCGGCGATGTTGAGCACCACGCCCGCCTCGGGTCGCAGCGACGGTGCCCAGAACAGCTGGAAACTCGACAATTCGACGGCCAGCAGGTCGGCCGGCTGGTCCAGGACGTCGAGCACGGGGTCACCGATGTTGCCGCACAGCAGGCTGCGCCGACCCCCCGCGATCAACATGGCATGCAGCATCGACGTCGTCGTGGTCTTCCCGTTGGTGCCGGTCACGACCAACCAGCGGCGCGGCGGCCCGTAACAGCCCTCGGCGTCCAGCCGCCAGGCCAATTCCACGTCACCCCAGATCGGCACGCCCGCCGCCGCCGCGGCCGCCAGCACCGGCGCCGACGGCTGGAATCCGGGACTGGTGACCACCAGCTCATACCCCGCGATCTGCTGCACCGCCGCCGCCGGATCGACGGTCGGGACACCGCTGTCGGCGTACGGGCGCAGCATGGCCGGGTCGTCGTCGCACAGCGTGGCCGCGGCGCCGAACCGGGTCAGCGCACCCAGAATCGCCCGGCCGGTCACCCGGGCACCGGCGATCAGGACGGGCGCACCCGCCGCCAAGGGTTCGAGCCCGGGCATGTCACGCGCCGACCGTGGCGAGCCACTCACCGTAGAACAGGGCCACGCCCAGGCCGCAGGCGATCGCGGTGAGCAGCCAGAAGCGGATGATCACGGTCGTTTCGGCCCAGCCGCTCAACTCGAAATGATGGTGGAAAGGCGCCATCCGGAACACCCGGCGTCCGGTGGTCCGGAAGGTCAGGATCTGCAGCACCACCGAGACGACTTCGGCGACGAACAGCGCGCCCAGCACCACCGCGAGCAGCTCGGTTCGGCTGGCGACGGACAACCCCGCGATGATGCCGCCCAGCGCCAACGAGCCGGTGTCGCCCATGAAGATCTTGGCCGGCGCGGCGTTCCACCACAGAAAGCCGATGCACGCGCCCGCGGTCGCGGCGGCGACGAGAGCCAGGTCCAGCGGGTCGCGCACGTTGTAGCAGCCCAGGCCCGGCGCCGTGGCGCAGGCGTTGCGGTACTGCCAGAAGGTGATCAGCACGTAGGCGCCGGTGACCATCGCCATGCAGCCGGCGGCCAGCCCGTCGAGGCCGTCGGTGAAGTTGACCGCGTTGGACCAGGCGCTGACGACGACCACGCAGAACAACACGAAAAGTCCGGGAGCCAGTGTGACGGTGGCGATTTCGCGTACGTAGGACAGATCCGCGCTGGCCGGTGTCAATCCGTTGGCGTTGTGGAACTGCAGGACCAGCACACCGAACAGCACCGCGGCGGCGATCTGGCCGACCGTCTTGGCCGTCTTGTTCAACCCCAGGTTGCGCGAGCGGCGGATTTTGATCAGGTCGTCGAGGAATCCGACGCCGCCCAGGATGGTGGCCAGGCCCAGCACCAGCAGGCCCGACGCGGACACCCCCTCGCCGTCGAACGCCAACCCGGCGAGGTGGGTGCCCAGGTAACCGGCCCAGATGCCCGCCACGATCGCCACGCCACCCATCGACGGGGTGCCACGTTTGGTGTGGTGGCTCGGGGGCCCGTCTTCACGGATCTGGTGGCCGAATCCCTGCTTGGTGAACAGCCGGATCAGCGCCGGGGTCAGCAGGATCGACACGGTCAGGGCGATCGCGACGGCGACCAGGATCTGCCTCACGCGCGAGCCCCGCCGCCGGTGCCTGCCGAGCCCTCCGCGACCAGCGCCTCAGCCAGGGCGCCGAGCCCGGCGGCGTTCGACGCCTTCACCAGGACCACGTCGCCGGGTTGCAGCTCGGCCCGCAAAAACTCCAGGGCGGCGTCGCCGTCGGCCACGTGCACGGCCCCTCTGTCGCCGGAAGCGCCCCATGCGCCCTCCATGACCGCAGCGTGGTGCATGGCGGTTACCGACCTCCCCGTTCCCACGACAACAAGTCGAGACACATCTAAGCGCACCACCAGCCGGCCGATGCCATCGTGCTCGGTTATCGCGTCCTCGCCCAGCTCGGCCATCTCGCCCAGCACCGCCCAGCTCCTGCGCTTTTCGCCCGCGTCGTCACCGCGGCCGCGGGCGATCTGCGCCAGCGCCTGCAGTCCCGCTCGCATCGAGTCGGGGTTGGCGTTGTAGGCGTCGTCGATGACGGTCACGCCGTCGGCCCGGTTGGTCACCTGCATGCGGTGCCGCGACACCGGGCCGGCCGCGGCCAGCGACGCGGCGACCTGCTCGATGCTGGCGCCGCACTGCAGGGCGACCGCACCGGCACACAGCGCATTGGTGACCTGGTGTTCGCCGTACACGCCGAGGTGCACCTCGGCTTCAAGAGCGCCTCGCGCGTCCATCGCGTGCAGGGTAAAGCGCGGCCTGGCCAATTCGTCCAACGACACGCCTTCGGCCCAGACGTCGCTGGGTCCCCAATCGGTCTGGCTGGACCGGCTGACCCGAACCACCCAGCCCGAGGTGACATGCGCCATCGCCGCCACCGACGGGTCGTCGACGTTGAGGACGACCACCCCAGACGATGGAATAGCTTGCGGTAGTTCGGATTTAGTCCGCGCGATAGCCTCACGCGAGCCGAACTCGCCGAGGTGCGCGGTGCCCACGTTGAGTACCACGCCGATCGCGGGCGGGGCGATCTGCGCCAGCGCCGCGATATTGCCGGGATGGCGTGCCGACAGCTCCAAAACCAGGTAGTCGGTGCGCCGCGTCGCGCGCAGCACCGTCCAGGGATGGCCCAGCTCGTTGTTGAACGATCCCGGCGGTGCCACCACCTCACCCAGCGGCGCGAGCACCGCGGCCACCAGGTCCTTGGTCGACGTCTTTCCCGACGAGCCGGTGATCCCGACGATGATCAGGCCGCCGGCCACCAGTTCGGCGGCCACCGCGGCGGCCAGCTTGGCCAGCGCGCCCAGCACCGCGGCACCCGAGCCGTCGGGGTCGTGCTCGAGGACGCCGGCGCGCGATCCGGAGGCTCCTTCGGGGGTAACGACGACAGCCGGAACGCCGACCGGCCGCGCGGCCAGCACCGCCACCGCGCCGGCCGCCACCGCCGAGGCCGCGTGGTCGTGGCCGTCCGAGCGCGCGCCGGGCAGTGCCAGAAAAAGCCCGCCGGGGCCGACGGCGCGCGAGTCGAATTCGACGGTCCCGGTAACGCGGAGTTCCGCGGCGTCCTGCGGCGAGATGTCGGCCAGGGTGCCGCCGACGATTTCGGCGATCTGCGCGACGGTCAGGTCGATCATCGTTGTGCCTTGAGGTCATCCAGGGCGGCGGCCAGCTCCACTCGGTCGTCGAACGGACGCACCACGCCGCCGGCACGCTGGCCGGTTTCGTGGCCTTTGCCGGCGATCAGCACCACGTCGCCGGGGCCAGCCCAGCCGACCGCATGCCTGATCGCCTCGCGCCGGTCGCCGATCTCGACCACCTGCGCCTTGCCTTGGGCGGCGCCGCCCAGGATCTCCCGGCGGATCGCCGCGGGATCCTCGCTGCGCGGGTTGTCGTCGGCGACGACGACCAAGTCGGCCAGCTCGGCGGCGACGCCGCCCATCGGCCCCCGCTTGCCCGGGTCGCGATCGCCGCCGGCGCCGAACACCACCGCCAGCCGTCGACCCGGTTGCAGCAGCGTGGTCAACACCGCGCGCAGGGCACCCGGTTTGTGGGCGTAGTCCACGAGGGCGAGGAAATCCTGGCCGCGGTCGATTTCTTCCAGGCGCCCGGGAACGCGGATACCCAGCAGCCCGTCCGCCGCCTGCTCCGGGGAGACCCCGACCGCATCGAGAATCGCCAGTGCCACAAGGCAATTCGCGACGTTATAGTTGCCCGGCAGCCGGATACCGACCCGGTGCGCGACCCCGTCGGGCCCGATGGCGGTGAACTCCTGTCCCCCGGCACCCACGCGCACCACGTCCTGTGCGCGCCAGTCGGCGCAGTGGCCCTCGGCGCTGACCGTGATTGCCTTGGCGGCGCGCGCGGCCATGGCGCGCCCGGCGTCGTCGTCGACGCACACCACGGCCAGGCGGGCCCGTAACGGCGAGTTCGGATCGAACAGCACCGCCTTGGCTTCGAAATAGTCGGCCATGGTGGGGTGAAAGTCGAGGTGGTCGCGGGACAAGTTGGTGAAACCGCCTACCGCGAAACGGGTTCCGTCGACCCGGCCCAACGTCAGCGCGTGACTGGAGACCTCCATGACGACGGTGTCCACCCCGCGCTCGGCCATCGCGGCCAGCATCGCTTGCAGCGCGGGCGCCTCCGGGGTGGTCAGGGCGCTGGGGATGTCGGCGCCGTCGATGCGGATGCCGATGGTGCCGATCAGCCCGGCGGTGTGGCCGCCGGCGCGCAGGCCCGACTCGACGAGATAGGTGGTGGTGGTTTTTCCGGATGTGCCGGTGATTCCGACGACCGTCACCCGATCGGATGGGTTGCCGTAGACCGTGGCGGCCAGCCCGCCGAGCACGCTGCGCGGCGCGGGATGCAGCACCGTCGGCACGGCGTCGGCGAGGGCACCCATCTCGGCGGCCCCGGCGGCATCGGTGAGCACCGCGGCGGCGCCGCGCCCTACCGCGTCGCCGGCATAGCGGGCGCCGTGGGTGGCCGAGCCAGCCAGCGCGGCGAACAGATCGCCGGGCAACACGTCCTGGGCGCGCAGCGTCACACCGGTGATCGCCACATCCGGGATGGCGCTGCCGTCAGCCAGGACCGCGCCCACCTGAGCCGCCAGGGCAGACAATCCCACGCCCGCGACCCGGCTGGGCCGCAGCTCAGTGGACGCCTGCACTCCGCTCACACCTCCCTGGGACGCCGCATGATCCTCATGATCAGCCATGACACCCTACCTAGACGTGCCCGCCGGTGCGGGCCTCCCGCGCTGCACAGAAGCGTTGCGTCACAGCTGCGATTTGGGCGCTTGCACGCCCAGCAGGGGCAGAAAGATGGTGTCGACGATCTCCTCGATGGCCTCGTCGGGCAGCGGCCGCAGCGTCGTCAGGATTTCGTGACGCCACAGGTCGGCGGGTAGGCGTCCGATGCGCTCGGTGACGCGTCCGCGCTGGATCTCGCCGCGATCGACGGCGCGCTGGATCGCCTGCTCCATGGCGGTGTCGCGGCCGCCCCGGACGTAAGTGCTGAGGTCGGCCAGGCTGGTGCCGGTTTCCCGGTAGAGGCTGCCGAGCTGGATGAATACCTGTGCGGCCAACCCGATCCTGACCTTATTGGCCTGCTGCAGCAGGCCGATGACATCGCCACGCAGGCTGCCCGTGTCGGGGGCGACCACCACATCCTTGCCCGCCGCGTAGGCCAATGTGGCCAGCACCAGCTCCTGCTTGCTGGACCAACGGCGATAGAGCACCGCACGGCTGGTGCCAGCCCGCGCGGCCGCGGCGTCGATGGTGAAGTCGTCGTAGCCGCGTTCGGTCAGCTCCTGCCACGCGGCGGCCAGCAGCGCCTCTTCCAATGCGCGCCCCCGCCGGCGCTGCGGCGCGACACTCCGGTTAAGAGACATTGCGTTTCCTAACACTAAGGCTTAGCTTCGAGGATACAAATCGTATCTTAAAGTTGGAAGGAGCTAGTCCGATGCGCATTCTCGTCTCCGGCGGCGGTGTCGCGGGCCTCAGCGTGGGGATCGACCTCGGTGCGGACGGCCACGACGTGACCATCGTCGAACGCGCCGACCATCTGCGGGTCAACGGATCTCCCATCGACATTCGCGGTGACTCGATCGCCGTGGCCGACAAGATGGGTGTGCTGGGCGAGATCCGCGACCACCGCATCGACATGAGCGAACGCGTGCAGTTCATCGACGAACACGGCGCCGTGGTCGCCGAACTGCCCGAAGACTTCGGCGACTCCCCCGACGACATCGAGATACCCCGCGAAGACCTCACCACCATCCTGCACAACCACCTCGGGCCGTCGGTCGAGCTGCGGTTCGGCGAGTCCATCGCAGCAGTCGACGACGATGATCGCGGCGTCGACGTCCGCTTCGCGTCCGGCGCGGCCGATCGCTATGACCTGCTCGTGGGAGCCGACGGGATGCATTCGGCCGTCCGGCGGCTCACCTTCGGGCCCGAGCAACAGTTTCTTGCCCACCTCGGCTTCTACACCGCACTGGCCAACCTGCCCGATTACGTTCCATCCGGGCGTATCAACCCGATGTACAACTTCCCCGGTCACCTGGCCGGCATCGCCGCCTATGACGATAAAGCGTTGGCGGTCTTCTTGTTTCGGTCGTCCTGGATCGACTATGACTACCACGACCTCGCCGCGCAGAAGCGCATCCTCACTGACGCCTTCGCCGGCCACCACGAGTGGCGAATCCCCGAACTTCTCGACGCCGCGGTACAAGACCCGGAGCTCTACTTTGACTCGGTCAGCCAGATTCACATGCCCAGCTGGGACCGCGGCCGCATCGTCCTGGTCGGCGACGCCGCGCACTGCGCCTCCCCACTTTCCGGCCGCGGCACCGCCCTGGCCTTGACCGGCGCGTGGTTTCTCGCCCAAGCCCTCCGCGACCACCCCGGCGACATCACCGCGGCATTCGCACAATACGAGCGCGACCAGCGGCCCCACGTCGCCCGCTGCCAGGCAACCGCGGCACCCGGCGGTGACCGCCTGGTCCCGGCCACCCAGGAACAGATCGATGCGCGCAACCGCGGCTTCAGCCCGGCGGCCGCAGACTGATCCAGTGACTCGTCCGACGGGTGTGCGCTCAGGGCGTTGAGTGTGCGGCGGTTTCGGCCTTACCGCACACTCGGCAGCGGAGTTATCGCGAGCCCATCGCGACGAACATGCCCCCGGCGGCGGTCAACAGCACAATGTCGATCAACAGCGCATAGGTATGCGGGCGGACACGGCGCACGAGGCCGCGCGCGAGGAAGGGGCCGATCATCAGGGCCGCTCCGATCGCGAGCCCGCGGACCAGGACAGTGCCGCTCAGGGCGCCGAACTGACCGAAGGTCGCCAGCTTGCCCGAGTAGAGCACCAGCGAGCTGGCTGCTTCGGAGCCGAGGAAGGCTCCGCCGCTGAGGCCGTATCCGGTGAACATTGGAACGCTGAGCGGCCCGGTCGACAGAATCAGGCCGGTGAGGAAGCCCACGACGGCACCCGCGATTGCCAGCTGCCACAGTCGCACCCGCCACTGCCGGGCCGCCACGATGCGGCGCACCGGCACCATAGTGAGGAAAAACACACCGAGCGTGCCGTCGACCAAGGTCTGCGAGATGGTCAGCAATGTGTGCGCGCCGAGCACCGCCGCGGGCGTGCCCGGCAGGGCGTAGGCGAGCACCGGCCGCCAACAAATCCGTCGCCACCAGGCCGCCACGCGGCCGACGTTGGCCATCACCGCCGCAATCCCCATGATGGGCACGGCAATTCGCGGCCCGTACATCGTCACCAGGATCGGCAGCAGCACCAGCGACGAGCCGGTGCCGACCAGGCCGCCGAGCGCCCCGGCGGCCAACGCGACGAGAAACAGGACAACAAGAGCGAACATGCGCGGACCTTCTCGACGACGCGCGGCGCGCCGCCGGAGATCCTCCAGGCTTTTGTCCGTTCAGATGACCGCACCCCACCCAGAGCTGCGGTGGCGTCGCTCGGACCAGTCACGTTCGCACGCCGGAACCCTAGACGCTATCGAGTCCGACGCTAGCACGCCCGCGAATCCGTGCCGTCCGCACGAATTTTGGATCCGCTCAGGTCGCCTGAAGGAGCAGCGGCGGCCCCGGGTCGGGTGACAGCGGGACGTTCTCACGCTGCATCAGCCAGCCAGCGATGTTGTGGAACAGCGGGGCCGCGGAGTGGCCGGGCGTCCCGTCCGCGTTGCGCTCCGGATTGTCCATCATGATTCCGATCACGTAGCGCGGATTGTCGACGGTGGCCATTCCGGCGAAGGTGATCCAGTAGACGTTGTCGAAGTAGCAGCCGCAGTCCGGGTTGATCTGCTGAGCGGTACCGGTCTTGCCGGCCATCTGGTAGCCGGGCACCGCGGCCGCGGAACCGGTGCCCTGCTGGTAGCCCATCGGATCGTGTTGCACGACAGCGCGCAGCATTTGCCGCACGGTCTGCGCGGTCTGCGATGAAACCACCCGAACACCCTCCGGGCGTGCTTCTTCGGTCCGGGTGCCGTCCGAGGCGACGGTGGCCTTGATGATTCGCGGTGGTATCCGCACCCCGTCATTCGCGATCGTCTGGTACATGTCCGTCATTTGCAGCAGGGTCATCGAAAGACCTTGACCGATAGGCAAGTTGGAGAATGTGCTGCCCGACCATTGATCGATGGGCGGCACCAGACCGGCACTCTCACCGGGCAGCCCGACGTTGGTGCGCTGCCCCAGCCCGAACTTACGGACCATGTCGTAAAAGCGTTCTGGGCCAACGCGTTGGGCCAGCATCAGCGTTCCGACGTTGGACGACTTCCCGAACACGCCGGTGGTGGTGTAGGGCATCACGCCGTGGTCCCAGGCGTCATGGATGTTGACACCGCCCATGTTGATGGAGCCCGGGACCTGGAGCACCTCGTCGGGGTTCGACAATCCGTATTCGATGACCGAGGACGCGGTCACGATCTTGTTCACCGAGCCGGGCTCGAACGGTGAGGACACCGACAGATTGCCCAGTTGCCGGTCGCCTTGCCTGCCGATGTCCTGGGACGGGTCGAACGTGTTGTCGTTGGCCATGGCCAGCACTTCGCCGGTCTTGGCATCCAGCACGACGGCCGAAACATTGTGCGCCCCGGACAGATTCTTGGCCTGCTGGACCTGCTGCTGCACGTAGAACTGGATGTCGTCGTCGATGGTCAGCTGCACCGTCGAACCATTGACCGCCTTGTGCCGGTTGCGGTAACTGCCGGGAATGACCACACCGTCGGAGCCGCGGTCATAGGTGAGCGAACCGTCGGTTCCCGACAGTACCGAGTCGAGACTGTCCTCGAGTCCGAGCAAACCGTGGCCGTCCCAGTCGATACCGCCGACGATGTTGGCCGCCAGCGATCCGCCCGGATATTGGCGCAGATCCTGTCGCTCCGAGCCGACCTCCGGGTACTTGTCCGAGATCGCGCTGGCGACGGCAGGGTCGACGGCCCGCGCCAAATAAGCGAAGTTGTCGTCTGTTTGCAGCTTCTTCAGCACGGTCGCGTAGTCCGGCTTGTTGTTCAGCCGAGCCGAAACTTCTTTCGCGATGTCCCGCAGCCGGGCCTGCGGATCGGGAGCGGCCGGGTTCTTCTTCTTGGCATCTTCCAATTGCTGACGGACCTTCTTCGGCTGAAACGTCAGGGCGCGCGACTCGATGGTGAACGCCAGCTGTTGGTTGTTGCGGTCAACGATGCTGCCGCGGACGGCTTTTGAGACGTCGGTGACCTTGAGCTGGCCGGCGGCCTGGGCCCGCAGCTTCGGGGCGTTGGTCACCTGCAGGACGAACAACTGCGCCGCCGCCACCAGCATCAGCGCCAGGATGACCGCGTTGCCGGCTCGATGCCGGAAAACGAACGACGCCCCGCGCGGGCCCGCTTCGACCACCTGCCGGGTGCGCCGCTCGTTTGCCGAATGGCCCAGCGCCCCCTCGGGCCGCGTGGGCGATTTCTTCGCCTTACGGAATCCCTTGGGTTCCTGCGCGTCTCGGTCTTTCTGCGGCTTATCCGACTTCCGGGTGCGGCTCGGTTGCCGAACATCCCTGGCGTCCTGCGGTTTACGCGGACCCCGCGTCGGCCGTGGCCGACGTGTCCGGCCATCCTCGCCGCGGCTCACCGGACAGGCCCTGGTGGCACCGCACCGGGCGGCGCGAATTGAGCTCCGTTAGTCGGTGCGAGCGCCGGCGCCCCCTGCGGCAGCGGCAGTCCGGGCAAGACCGGGACACCGCCCTGCGGCGCCCCGCCCGGTTGCACGGGTACCGGCACTTCCGCGGGCAACGGCGCGGGCGCCGGCACCGAAAGCGGCAGTCCCCCAACCGGGATCGGCACTTCGGCCGGCACCGGCGCGGTCGCCGGGCCCGCTGGCGCCGGCAGCCCCGGCGTAGGCAGCCCCTGTGCCGGAAGTCCTTGCGTGGGAAGTCCTTGCGTGGGAAGTCCTTGTGTCGGCAGTCCTTGCGCCGGCAATCCCGGCGTCGGCAGCATACCTGGGAACTGCCCGCCGACCGGCCCACCGGGCACTACCGGCGCGCCGGGGACCAGGGGCACGGCCGGGGGTAAGTGCTGGCCACCCACCGTCGTCGAGCCATCCGGCGCGCGCAGCAGCGCTTCGGGCCCACCAGGCCTGCCCGGCACCAGAACAGCACCGGGATCCGGTTGCACGCGAACCGGGACCTCCGGCGGCACCACCGCCGGTTTCGGGGGCACGGGAGCGCCTTCGTCGGCCAGCTTGGTGTTCAGCGGCGGCGGCGGAACGCCGTCGGCCGGCTTGGGCGTACCGACCACCACCCAGCTTCCGGACGGGTCCTGAACCAGGTGGGCGGTGTCCCGCGTCGGGATCATGCCCTGCTTGCGGGCCGCCTCGGCCAGTGCGGGCGCGGCCTCCGCCTCGCGCACATCGCGTTCCAGCGCTTCCTTCTGCTGCTGCAACATCCGAGTTTTTTCGCGCGCGTGGCTCAACTGGTAGGAGCGTTCGGCGGAGTCGGTGGACAACCACAGCGTGAGCGCCAGTCCCAGACCGAGCGCACCGATGATCAGCACGACGAACGGAACTTTGGCCAGCAGCGTCTGCGGCCGCAGGTCGATCGAGGCCAGCCGGATGGCCAGCCGCTCTGTGAGGCGGGGCCGAATAACTCTGGGCGCCTTAGCCTTCCGAGCCTTGGCTCGCGCCCTGGCCTGCCGGCTGTTTTTAGGGCGAGCCGGCCGTTCGACCGGCCTGGCACTGGGGCTGGTCTGGGGCCCGGATTTGGACGCCCGTGCCTCGCGCCCGGTCGTCGTACCCGGCGCCGGCCGGGTGCGACGCGCCGTCGAGTCCGCCGCGTTGCGCCTGGTCTTGCGGGCAGCAACGTCACGCCCGCCGCGACGGTCGCTGCCGCCCCGGCCTTTCGGCGTCTCGCGCTTGGCCTTCGCTTTCATGAGTCGCCCTTCGTCGTGGCCGGCTGCTGTGGTCGTGAATCGTGTTCCAGCCGTTGCAAGGCCCGTAGTCGCACGGCGGTGCTGCGAGGGTTGCGTTCGATTTCGTCGGCATCGGCGCGCTCGGCACCACGAGTCAGCGACCGGAATAACGGGCCGCGGCCGGGCAGCTCGAACGGGAGATCCACCGGCGTGCGGGAGGCAACCGCATCGGCGAACACACGTTTGACGATCCGGTCTTCCAGCGACTGGTAGGCCATCACCACGATGCGCCCGGCGACGGTCAGTGCGTCCAAGGCGGCCGGAACGGCGCGGCGCAGCGTGTCCAGCTCGTCGTTGACCGCGATCCGCAACGCCTGAAAGGTTCGCTTGGCCGGATGCCCGCCGGTGCGCCGGGCCGGAGCCGGAATGGCCTGGTACAGCAGGGCCACCAACTCGGCCGTCGAGGTGAAGGGGGCGCGGGCGCGCTGGCGGACGATGTGGGTGGCGATACGGCGCGCGAACCGCTCCTCGCCGTAGCGGTGCAGGATGTCCGCCAGGGCGGCCTCGTCGTAGGTGTTGACGATGTCGGCGGCGGTCAGCGGCGACGACGGATCCATCCGCATGTCCAGTGGCGCGTCCTGCGCGTAGGCAAAGCCCCGCTCGGCGCGGTCGAGCTGCATGGACGAGACGCCCAGATCGAACAACACCCCGTCGATCGATTCATTTGTGGCATAACCGGATTCGACCAGGGCTTCGTCGATGCCGTCATACCGCGTGTGCACCAGGGTGATTCGGTCGGCGAAGGGCGCCAGCCGGGTGCGGGCGATATCCAGGGCGCTGGGATCGCGGTCGAGCCCGATCAGCCGCAGGCCCGGCAGTTCGGTCAGGAATCGTTCCGCGTGCCCGCCGGCGCCGAGGGTGGCATCGACCAGCACGGCGCCGGATCCGTCGGCGTGGCTACGGGTCAGCGCCGGGGTGAGCAGTTCGACGCAGCGCTCCAGCAGGACGGGCACATGCCCGAAGTCTTTCGGCCCGAGATCATTTGGCCGGTCGACCACCGCAACACCTCCCCGGGTCCAGAAGAACACGTCAGAGCGAGGGACGGCGCTGAGGACGGCCGCCCCTGCACCGGGGTCCCTGTCCGAAGTTACGAACCTGGCGTTGGGGAAGTACGCCAGGGTCGGTTCGGGCAGAGGCCACGATGCACGGGCATGCGCCTCAGATGATGTCGCCGAGTGCTTCATCGCTGGCCGCGGAGAAGTTCTCTTCATGCGTTTGCTGGTAGTCCTGCCAGGCCTGGGCATCCCAGATCTCGAGGTAGTCGACCGCTCCGATCACTACACAGTCCTTGGATAGGTTCGCGTAGCGGCGGTGATCGGCCGACAAGGTGATGCGGCCCTGGGCATCAGGATGCTGCTCATCGGTGCCGGCGGCCAGGTTACGCAGGAACGCTCTGGCTTCCGGGTTGCTTCGAGACGTCTTGCTCGCCCGGCGGGCCAGCTGCTCGAATTCCACGCGCGGGTAGACCGCGAGGCTGTGATCTTGGCTCTTGGTGACCATCAACCCCCCTGCCAGCGCGTCGCGGAACTTGGCGGGCAACGTCAGTCGCCCTTTGTCGTCGAGCTTGGGCGTGTAGGTGCCGAGAAACACCTGCTCACCTCCTGCGGAGACCGGCTTTCGCCGCGCCCAAACACTTCAGCCACCATACCCCACAGTCCCCCACTTTGCCCCATATGTGCGGTGTCATCGGGGTGTTTCGCGGATCGTTTGCCACCGCGCGCCGCGCTGGCGCCGCAAACCGCCATCTCGAGCCCCGGATGCGGCGTGGGGAAACCGCATTTCAGAACCCCAAAGACGGCCGGTGGGGGGAAGTGGGGCGCCCGGGTGGGGCGCGGTGGGGCTCAGCTTGGCCTCGATTGCGACTCGAATCGGGCTCCAGCACAAAAAACAAGGGGCAGCCGTTCCGGCTACCCCTTATCGTCTGCGTGCTTGGTAGTTCTGCTATTCGTCGAAGCGGCGACGAAAGCGGTCTTCCATGCGGCTCGTGAACGAACCCCCGCCACCCTTGTTGCGACGTGGGCGCGTCCCCTGCGCCGGCCCGGAATGGTCCACCCGGCCGGACAATCGCGGACCGGTGATGGCAAACACCACTCCACCGAACATCACAACGAAGCCAACGACGCTGAGAATCGGGAAGCTGCCAATCATCGTGGCCTTGAACGCCACGCCGGAAACCAGCATCGCCAGACCGATAACGAAGAGAGCCGCACCCTGCAGACGGCGCCGCGCGGTCGGCGCGCGGAACCCTCCACCACGTACGCTCGAAGCGAACTTGGGATCCTCGGCGTAGAGCGCGCTCTCGATCTGATCGAGCATCCGCTGCTCATGATCGGAGAGTGGCATGCGTCCCTCCTTGCCGACAGTCTGACACGTAGCTACCGATAGCACGCGGATGCCCATTGTAAAGGCAACTAAGTCAAATGATACGAGGTCAATCTGACCCGTACCACTGGTTCGACCGCGATTCTATCTCCGTTGCTTCCCGACAATCATCGGACCGCAACGACGATGCGTTACAACACCCTTGCCGAAACGGACGGAGTCGTCCGCTGGTTGCCGCCACCGCCCGTCAGCCGATCAGCCTCGGACCCGATAATGGCGATACGGGCACGGGGCCGACGCACCGCCTGCCGCCGAGGAGTGCGGAGGCCCGAATCACTGTGACGAGGAGGACACCGCGAGTTGGCGATATTCCTCATCGACCTGCCGCCGAACGATATGGAGCGCCGTCTCAGTGATGCGCTGGGGGTCTACGTCAACGCGATGCGATACCCGGCGGGCACCGAAAACCAGCGGGCCGCCATGTGGCTGGAGCACCTCCGCCGGCGCGGGTGGCAGGCGGCCGCGGCGGTCGAGGTGGAGGCCGCCGAGGGAGGCGACGTGCCGCCGGCGTCGGAACTCAGCGATGCGCCGTTGCTCGGGGTGGCCTATGGCTACCCCGGGGCGCCCGGGCAGTGGTGGCAGCAACAGGTTGTCTTGGGGATGCAACGCGGTGGCCTGCCGCCGCAGGAGATCGCCCAGCTGACGAGCAGCTATTTCGAGCTGACCGAACTGCATATCCATCCGCGCGCCCAGGGCCGCGGCATCGGCGAGGCACTGGCCCGCCGGCTGCTCGCCGGTCGGTGCGAGCGCAACGTCCTGCTCTCGACGCCGGAAACCAACGGCGAGGCCAACCGCGCGTGGCGGTTGTACCGGCGGCTGGGCTTCAACGACATCATCCGGCGCTACCACTTCGCCGGTGACCCACGGGCATTCGCGATCCTCGGCCGCCCGCTGCCGCTCTAGCTGCGTGACGACACCGATGGCCGCCGCACGACCCGCCAGTGCCGCAAACCGACGACGTGGGCAAGCGACACACCGGATCTGGCACGATGACCTGGTGCGCGCCAGCTCTCCCCCACGCCAAGCCCGAGGGTTTACTGCCCGCCGGCGCCGCGTGCTTGCCATCGCCATGCTGATGCTGCTTGTTCCCCTGGCAACCGGCTGCCTGCGGGCCAGAGCCTCGCTCACCGTCTCGCCCGACGACCTGGTCTCCGGGGAGATCATCGCGGCGGCCAAACCGAAAACTGCCAAGGACACCGGTCCGCAGCTCGACACGAACAACTTGCCGTTCAACCAGAAGGTCGCCGTGTCGAACTACGACAGCGACGGCTACGTCGGCTCGCAGGCCGTGTTCTCCGATTTGACGTTCTCCGAGTTGCCGCAGCTGGCCAACATGAACTCCGATGCCGCCGGCGTGAATCTGTCGCTGCGCCGCAACGGCAACGTGGTGATCCTGGAAGGCCGCGCGGATCTGACGTCGCTGACCGATCCGGACGCCGACGTCGAGCTCACCGTCGCCTTTCCCGGCATCGTGACGTCGACCAACGGTGACCGCGTCGATCCCGATGCGGTGTCGTGGAAGCTCAAGCCGGGCGTGGTGAGCACGATGACCGCCCAGGCCCGCTACACCGATCCCAACACCCGTTCCTTCACCGGCGCGGGAGTGTGGCTGGGCATCGCGTCCTTCGCGGCGGCCGGCGTGGTCGCGCTGCTGGCCTGGATGAGCCGGGACCGCTCCGAGCGGTTCACCACACCGGGCAATCAGCCGCCCAGCTAGATCGCTCGACTCGCCCCCTCGCCGCGCGGCCGGGGGTGCCCCCGCCTCAGGCCGTCCCGGGCTGCATCGTCGCCGAGCGGGCTAAACGCGCTGGGCCGGTGACCAGTAGTCGATCATCTCGGCGAAGGTCGCAAACGCCGGCCCGGACAGACCGTAGGTCGCCTCCAGATGGATGCTCAGCGGAAAACCGAGCTCGCCGACGCCGTCCACCACCCGCTTGTACAGGTCGAGCATCAGCTGGCGCTTCTGGGGCGGTTCGCAACCGGCCAGGTTTTTGACGAACTCCTGCTCGGCGGCCACCGCGGCGTTGCCCGGGTCCTGGATGAGCCAATTGATCAGGCCGGTTTTGTTTTCCATCTTCGGGACGAAGCCGAACGACAGCAGAATCTCGGGCCGGTGATCGGTGGTCTTGGCGAATTCCGCCAGGAAGCCCACGATCGCGTCGGAATACAGCAACTGGGTCATGCCGTAGGTGGCGCCCTGGTCACATTTGAAGTTGAACCGGCCGTGTTCGCCCTCGCGGGTGGGGATCAGGATCACGCCACGATTGGCCACCAGGTCGCGATAGATCGACAGGGCGTCGGTCGGTGCGACGCCGGAGCCCTCGCCGTCGTTCATGGTGCGCGGGACGCCGACGAACACCACGCCTTCCATTCCGGCGTCGGTCAAATCGGTGAGCCGCTGGCGCAGCGAGGATTCGTCCATGAAGGCGGTGACCTGTGTGCACAGACCGTTGATGCCCGGCAGGTCGGGCTTGATGATCGACCAGAAGTCCAGCACGTCGAACTTGGGCTTCATCGCGACGGGGCGGTCGTCGTCCTCGGCGATGATGCCGGGAATCATCACGTGGCGGATGCGGCCGTCCAGGCCGGATTCGGCCGAGTACCGCACTACCTTCCGCGCCTCGTCAAGCGCCCGCTCCCGACCCTCGTCCGCGTTGGGCGGCACCAGCTCGAGCGCAATGGTGTTGAGCGTCACGCGACTCCTCTTTCTCGGGCGGTTCGCACCACGCCAGCATAGGGGCGTGAGGTTACCGGCCGCCGTGGCGGGGGAATCGTGAACCGCCCGAGCAACCTGGGTCACATCGGCACGCGGGTCGTGGCGAAAGAGCCACCGCCTGTGACGGCGAATACACTGATCGAGCTTAGAGAACACCCGGGGCATGGCGAGCAGAAAGGGGCGCCGCGCTGAGCCTGAAATCCGCAGGAGCAGCGGCAACCGTCGAGTTGAACGGTGCGATTGCCGACCAACTTCGCCGGTACTTGCGCGAGCGGCGTGGTGAGACCGCTTACATCGGTGACGACTACGCCGCGTTGGTCTCCGCCCTCGAAGACTTTGTGCTGGGCGGCGGCAAGCGGTTGCGGCCCGCCTTCGCGTATTGGGGATGGCGTGCGGTGGCCGACACGGAACCCGACGCGCAAGTGCTGCAACTGTTTTCCGCGCTGGAGTTGCTGCATGCCTGCGCGCTGGTGCATGACGACGTCATCGACGACTCCTCGACCCGCCGCGGCAGGCCGACGGTGCACGTCCGCTTCGCCGCGCTGCACCGCGACCGGAACTGGCGGGGCTCCGCGGACCGGTTCGGGATTTCGGCGGCCATCCTGCTCGGCGACCTGGCCCTGGCCTGGGCCGACGACATCGTCTTCGGGGCCGACCTGACACCCGACACGCAGCGACGGGTCCAGCGCGTGTGGGCCGATATCCGCACCGAGGTGCTGGGCGGCCAGTACCTCGACATCGTCGCCGAGGCCAGCGCCGCGGACTCGGTCGCGTCGGCGATGAACGTCGACACGTTCAAGACCGCCTGCTACACCGTGACGCGGCCACTGCAGCTGGGGGCCGCGGCCGCCGCTGACCGGCCGGATGTGCAAGCCGTCTTTGCGCAGTTCGGGACCGACCTCGGAGTGGCGTTCCAGCTGCGTGACGACGTGCTGGGCGTATTCGGGGACCCGGCGGTGACGGGCAAGCCCTCCGGTGACGATTTGCGCTCCGGCAAGCGCACTGTGTTGCTGGCCGAGGCAGTCGAGTTGGCGGAGCAGTCGAATCCCTTGGCGGCCAACCTGTTGCGTACCTCGATCGGTGCCCCGCTGACCGACGCGCAAGTGGGCGAGCTGCGCGACGTCATCGAGTCGGTGGGCGCGCTGGACGCGGCCGAGCAACGCATCGCCACGCTGACCCGGCGGGCGCTGGCCGCACTCACGGCCGCACCCATCAGCGCATCCGCCAAGGCGGGACTCGCAGAACTGGCCAGGATGGCCACCGATCGGTCCGCCTGAGTCGATGACTACACCCCTGCGCCCGTCCGAAGCCGGCTCGTCAACCGCGAAAAGATCTGTCGCCCAGCGGCTTTCAGAACTCAAGGCGTTCACTTCAGCGCCGCAGGCCCGCCCGGCGAAGCTGGGCTTCCTGGGTGCGGTGCTGATCACCGCCGGCGGCCTGGGCGCGGGAAGCACCAAGCCGCACGATCCCGTGCTGGAGTCGATCCACATGTCCTGGCTGCGGTTTGGCCACGGCCTGGTGCTGTCGTCGATTCTGTTGTGGACGGGTGTGGCAATGATGCTGGTCGCCTGGCTGGCGCTGGGCCGCCGCGTCGTCGCCGGGGAAACCACCGAATTCATGATGCGCACCACCACCGGCTTCTGGTTGGCGCCGTTGCTGCTGTCCGTGCCGGTTTTCAGCCGCGACACCTACTCCTATCTGGCCCAGGGCGCACTGCTGCGCGACGGCTTCGATCCCTACGCGGTTGGCCCGGTGGCCAACCCGAATGTGTTGCTGGACAACGTAAGCCCGATATGGACCATCACCACCGCCCCGTATGGTCCGGTGTTCATTCTCATTGCGAAGCTCGTCACGGTGCTGGTCGGCAATCACGTGATCGCCGGGACCATGCTGCTGCGGTTGTGCATGCTGCCCGGACTGGCGCTGCTGATCTGGGCCGTTCCCCGACTGGCCCACCACATCGGCACCAGCGGCGCAACCGCATTGTGGATCTGTGTGCTGAACCCATTGGTGCTCATCCACCTGATGGGCGGGGTGCACAACGAGATGCTGATGGTGGGTCTGATGACCGCCGGTATCGCGCTGACCTTCGCACGCCGCCATGCCCTGGGCATCACCCTGGTGACGGTCGCGGTCGCGGTCAAGGCCACCGCCGGGCTCTCGTTGCCGTTTCTGGTCTGGGTGTGGATGCGACATCTGCGCGACCAGCGGGGATATCGGCCGGCCCGCGCATTCGCGGCGGCCACCGCGATGGGCCTGCTGATCTTCGTCGTGGTGTTCGCCGTCTTGTCCGTGGCGGCCGGCGTCGGCCTGGGGTGGCTGACCGCCCTTGCGGGATCGGTGAAGATCATCAACTGGCTGACCGTACCAACCGCGGCCGCGAACGTGATTCACTTCGTCGTCAACGGTTTTGTGCCGGTCGACTTCTATGCCACGCTGCGGATCACCCGCTACATCGGCGTCGCGATCATCGCGGTGTCATTGCCGCTGTTGTGGTGGCGGTTCCGCCGCGACGACCGGGGCGCGCTGACCGGTATGGCGTGGTCGATGCTGATCGTGGTGCTGTTCGTGCCGGCGGCCCTGCCCTGGTACTACTCCTGGCCGCTGGCGGTGGCTTCCCCGCTGGCCCAGTCGCGACGGGCCATCGCCGTTATCGCCGGGCTCTCCACCTGGGCCATGGTTATTTTCAAGCCGGACGGATCGCACGGCATGTATTCGTGGCTGCACTTTTCGATGGCTACCGTGGCCGCATTGGCCGCCTGGTACACGCTGTATCGGGTCCCGGAAGCGCGCGCCGAGCTGGCCGAAGAACCCTTGGCCGCCTAGTACGCCATGGCCTGGGCGCGGCGCACGACCTCCCGTGCCTGGTGGGCGTGCAACGCGTCGACGGGACGGGCGTTGTTGAGCGCATCCCGGCTACCGTCGCGGGTCACCGTCAGGGACGCGTCGGGAGTGAACAGCCAGCGCACGATCTCGGTTTCGTGGTAGCCGCCGTCGTGCAGGATGGTCAACAACCCCGGCAGGCTTTTGACCACCTCACCGGTGTCGGTGAAGAACACCTGCGGTATCACCACGCCCCCGGCACGGCGCACCGCAAGCAGGTGCCCTTCGCGCAACTGCTGCTGCACCTTGCTCACCGGTACGCCGAGCAGCTCGGCCACCCGGGGCAAGTCGTAGGTTGGCTCGTCGGGATCTAACACATCGTCGCCGGCCGGAATACTGCCCACGGGCGCAAGTGTAAGCCGTGGTCGCCGAACGCGGAGGCGCGTTGCGCCGATGTTCTCCTCACCGATCACAGACCCGCACCTACGATGGCCCCGTGACCAGACCCGGGACGGGTGACCCGTTGGACAACACGTTGCTGGATGGCCGCTATCTGGTGCAGAGCAAGATCGCCAGCGGCGGCACCTCGACGGTGTACCGCGGCCTCGACGTCCGGCTCGACCGCCCGGTCGCGCTGAAGGTGATGGATTCTCGGTACGCCGGCGACACTCAGTTCCTGACCCGCTTCCAGCTCGAGGCCCGCACGGTGGCCCGACTGAAGAATCCGGGGCTGGTCGCCGTCTACGACCAGGGCCAGGACGCGCGACACCCGTTCTTGGTGATGGAGCTCATCGAGGGCGGCACCCTGCGCGAGCTGCTGGCCGAACGCGGTCCGATGCCGCCCCATGCCGTGGCGGCGGTGCTGCGCCCGGTGCTGGGCGGGCTGGCTGCCGCGCACCGCGCCGGGCTGGTGCATCGCGACGTCAAACCCGAGAATGTGCTGATCTCCGACGACGGCGACGTCAAAATCGCCGATTTCGGGTTGGTGCGTGCGGTCGCCGCCGCCGGAATCACCTCAACCAGCGTCATTTTGGGCACCGCGGCCTATCTGTCGCCCGAGCAGGTGCGCGACGGAAACGCCGGTCCGCGCAGTGACGTCTACTCCGCGGGGATCCTCATCTACGAGCTGCTGACCGGCGGTGCACCCTTCACCGGCGATTCCCCGTTGACGGTGGCCTACCAACGACTGGACCACGACGTGCCGCGTCCCGGCAGCGTGATCGAGGGGGTGCCTGCGCAGTTCGATGATCTCGTGGCGTGCGCAACCGCCCGCGACCCCGCGGAGCGGTACGCCGACGCACTCGAGATGCTCGCCGAGGTGGAGTCGATCGCCGACGAGCTGGACCTGCCCGACTTCCGGGTGCCGGCACCGCGCAACTCCGCCCAGCACCGGTCGGCGGCACTGCACCACAGCCGGATGACCGAGCCGCGGCCCGCCTCGCGCCAACCGCCGACGCAGGCTCCGGTCCGGCAGCCCACCCGCCAGTTGACACGCGGACCCGGCGACTGGCCGGATCCGGCACCCCGAACCGAGGCCGACTCCGAACCCGAGGATGACTACGAATACGAGGATGACTACGAATACGAGCCCGTATCAGGCGAATTCGCCGGCATTGCGATGAGCGAATTTACGCTCGCGCGTCAACGACGCCGCCGCATGGTGTTGATCTGGGTCGCGCTGGTGCTGGCGCTCACCGGTCTGGTCGCGACGGCAGGATGGACGCTCGGCAGCAATCTGACCGGCCTGTTGTGACGTCTGAGCCCCCGCCACGACACGGAATCTTAATGTAACCTCAAGATCCTCTTATTTTTCTTAATTTTGGTGTACCGTCCTGCTGTATGAGTTCAACAATGCACCGCCACCACGCAGTGGTGTTGGGTGCCGGAATGGCGGGTTTGCTTGCGGCGCGGGTGCTTTCAGAGTTCTACGACTCGGTCAGCGTGGTGGAGCGCGACCGGTTGCCCGGCTACCCCACGGAACGAAAGGGCGTTCCTCAGGGACGCCATGTGCACAACTTCTTAAGCCGTGGCCTCAACGTGTTGACCGAGCTGTTCCCCGGATTGCTGGACGAGCTCGCCGCCGCCGGAGCGGTCGTCGCTGCCGACGGCGACCTATCCCGGGTGTATACGCGCATCGGGCGCTACGAGTTGAAACGCTCGGGGATGTTGGCCGATCCGACGCTGCTCACCCTGTGCCTGGCAAGCCGGCCGTTTCTGGAGTTTCACGTACGGCGGCGCGTCCAGGCTCTGCCCAATGTGACCTTTTTGGATGAGCACCACGTCGTCGACCCGCTTTTCGCCGCCGATGCCGTCACCGGCGTGCGAATCACCAAGCGCACCACAGGTTTTGATACCACTCTGGTCGCCGATCTGGTCGTCGACGCGACCGGCCGGGCAGCGCGCACCCCGGCATTCCTGGACGGCTTGGGCTACTCGAGCCAACGCTTGAGTATCCCCAAGGGGCGCATCGCCGAATATCTGGTGCTCTTCAACCCCGGAGGCGGCAAACCCGGCGGCCTGCTGGTTGCCGGCGAACACGACACGTGGATGCTGGCGATCGGCCAGTTGACCGACATCGGGGAGCCGCCAACCGATTTCGCCGCGATGCTCGGGATGGCCGAGCCATCTCTGCCCGCGTCGATCGTCAACGGATTACGCGGTGCGCAGCCCATCGGCGAGGCCGTGACGTATCGCCATACCGCGGCCGTGTGGAGACGCTATGACCAGATGGAGAGGTTCCCTTCGGGTCTGCTGGTGATTGGGGACGCCTTGTGCAGCCTCGACCCGACCTACGGCCAGGGCATGACCGTGGCGGCACTGGAAGCCCTGACCCTGCGCGACTGTCTGCGCTCGGGCGATGCCCAACTCGCACAACGCTTTTTCCGCACCGCGGCCCAGTACATCGGCCCGACATGGGCTAGCAATCAAACGCGCGACAGGCTCAGCTCCCCCGCCCGCACCCGGCGTTGCGTGCGGCAGCGGCTGGAGGGCGCGATATCCAGGGCGGCGTTGAACGCCGCCGCCAACGATGTCACGGTGACCGAACGCTTCTACCGGATCGGCAACCTGATAGACACCCAATCCGGGCTCCGGGATCCCGCGCTGTTGCCCCGCATCCTGGCGGTCAACGCACGAACGCTGTTGGCGCAGACGCTCACCCGGGCAGCCACGGCCTTCGCCACCGGAAAACGCCAGCAGCCGACGTCGGTCCGCATGGCGGCGACACGATGAACAGCGAGCGCACCGCCGACGAGGACGCTATCCGCAATCTGGTCGATCGCCAGGTAGATGCCTGGGCCGCAGCGGATCCAGAGGCGTATGCCGGCGTGTTCACTTCCGATGCCGATTACATCACCTTCTTGGGCAGCCACCACAAAGGCCGCAAAGCAATTGCCGCGTCGTATGTTCCCCTGTTCAAGAAGTTCCTGAAGGGATCCGAGCTCGAAATCGAGATCCTTCAGGTGCGGTTTGCCACCCCCGATGTCGCGTTGGTCGTGTCAAACGCCGTCGTAAAGCGGAATCGAAGGTGGGCTCGACGCCGCACACGGGTGAACACCAGCGTCGCAGTGCGAATCGAGGGCCAGTGGCTGTTCGCTTCAGCTCAAAACACCACACATCGGCGATTCGCCGAAACGCTGCTCCGTGCGTTGACGAGCTAGTCGCGCAGCATCTCGGCGACCAGGAACGCCAGCTCCAGCGACTGCTGGGTGTTGAGCCGCGGGTCGCACGCGGTCTCGTAGCGACCGCCCAGGTCGTGATCCGAAATGTCTTGTGCGCCACCTAAACACTCGGTGACGTTCTCGCCGGTGATCTCGACGTGGATGCCGCCCGGGTGAGTGCCCAGGGCGCGATGTACCTCGAAGAAGCCCTGCACTTCGTCGACGATGCGGTCGAAGTGACGCGTCTTGTATCCGGTGGACGACTCGTGGGTGTTGCCGTGCATCGGGTCGCACTGCCAGATCACCTGGTGGCCGGTGGCCTGCACCTTCTCGATGATCGGCGGCAGCAGGTCGCGGACCTTGTTGTTGCCCATTCGGCCGACCAGGGTCAGCCGGCCCGGCTTGTTGTGCGGATCGAGGCGCTCGACGTATTCCATCGCCAGCTCGGGCGTCATCGTCGGGCCGAGCTTGACGCCGATCGGGTTCGCGATCACCTCGGCGAACGCGATGTGCGCGCCGTCGAGCTGTCGGGTCCGCTCGCCGATCCACACGGTGTGCGCCGACAGGTCGTACAGTTGCGGCGCCCCGGCTTCGTCGGTCGACAAGCGCAACATGGCCCGCTCGTAGTCGAGCACCAGGGCCTCGTGGCTGGCGTAGATTTCGGCGGTTTGCAGATTGCGGTCGGCCACGCCGCACGCGCTCATGAAGCTCAGCGCGCGGTCGATCTCGGCGGCCAGGGCCTCGTAACGGGCCCCGGCCGGGGAGGTGCGGACGAATTCGCGGTTCCAGTCGTGCACCCCGTGCAGCGAGGCCAGTCCCGACGAGGTCAGCGCCCGCATCAGGTTCATCGCCGCGCTGGCGTTGGCGTAGGCACGCACCAGCCGCGACGGGTCGTGCTCGCGCGCCGCGGCGTCCGGGGCGAAGCCGTTGATCATGTCGCCGCGGTAGGACTTCAGGCCCAGCGCGTCGAGATCGGCCGACCGGGGCTTGGCGTACTGACCGGCGATGCGCGCCACCTTGACCACCGGCAGGCTGGCGCCGTAGGTGAGCACCACCGCCATCTGCAGCAAGGTGCGGACGTTGCCGCGGATATGGGGTTCGGTGTTGTCGACGAACGTCTCGGCGCAGTCACCGCCCTGCAGCAGGAATGCCTCTCCCTTGGCGACCTGGGCGAGTTGGTCTTGCAGCCGGACGATTTCGGACGGAACCGTCACGGGCGGGACGCTTTCCAGGACCGTGCGCATCGCGGCAGCCTCGTCGTCGGGCCAGGCCGGTTGCTGAGCGGCCGGCTTAGCCAGGGCAGCGTCGAGCCGGGTCCGCAGGTCAGCGGGCAGCGGCGGCAGCGCCGGCAGCTGGTCGATCGGTATGTCGACGGTCCAGTTCATCGGTCCATGATATCTGTGGCCAGCCAGGGCCAACGCCATTCCTCACGCGCCCCGGCGGGGACCCCCGGCTCGGCCGGAGGCTGCTTAACGGGTCGCGTCGGCGCCCGCATCGTCGCCGGACACTATCAGCCGGAACCGCCGCATCTGATCGCGGGCATCGACCAGCGCATCGTGGACGTCGCGGTGCCGCGGCGGCAGCCGTGGCGATCCCCTGTCTTCCCACAGCTGGCGCAGCTCCCGAGTGAAGCGCGGTATCGCCTTCGGCAGGCCCGGCATCGGTCCCCACAGTTGGCACAACGCGACGTGGTCGTAGGCCGCGACCCAGGCCCAGAGTTCGATCGGTGCCGGGGCCTGGCCGCCGGAGATGCCGAAAAACTCTTCCAGATCATGCCGAATCTGCCTGCGCGAGCGCCACAGCTGCGACGCGGGCGGTGGCAGCTTGGGCAGTACGTTGGCGCGCACCCAGGCTCCGGCGCGTTCGGGATCGAATTCCGTGGAGACGGCGTAGTACTCGCGACCGTCTTCGGCGACCACGCCGATCGAGATCAACTCAATGGTGCGGCCGTCCTCGATGAACTCGGTGTCGTAGAAGTACCGCACCGAGAAAGCCTAGGCCGCCGCCGACGACGACGAGTGCCGGTACGGCACGAACAAGGAGGCGGCCCATCAAGCCCTTCAGGCCAGGCCCGGGCTAACCGCCGATCAGGATGGGCTCGGTCCCCTCGGGTGGTGGCGCGGGATGAACCTCGTGGTCGAGCTGCTCGTCGACTATGCGATCGTCGGGCAGCCGCGGCGTGCCGGCGATCGCGCACTGCAGCCACAACTTGGCCTGTACGACGGGCCGGCGCCATCTGCGTTCCCGATCCAACGCGCGCCGCATCTTGTCCGGATGGGTGGTGTAGCGCCACCGGGCCCACGGGGCATGCGGGCGCGACAGCCGGACCGCGCCGATGACCAGCAGCACGACGATGAACATGCCGAGCAGACCGGTCCAGACCTTGCCCTTGAGCACCACCACCACCGCCAGCGGCAGCGTCATCACCATCGCACCGAGCACCGCGGCGTGCCAGGCGAACGAATCCGTGCCATGGACGAACGGGAAGAAGAACATCAACGGGTGCAACCCCATGATCAACAATCCGGCCACCGCCACGGCAGCGAAGACCGCGTCCACCGAAGTACGGCCGTCCTCTTCCCAGTACACGTCGGACAGGTGCAGGATCAGCGCATACTCATCGAGCACCAGCGCCGCGCCGATGCCGAAAAATATTGCCGACACCGTGTTCTCGGGTTCTTGCCCGTTGACCGACAGCGTCACCAGGGTCAGCCCGGAGACCATCACCAAAACCACGCCGAACGTCACATGGTGGATGTGCACTCCGCCGACGTGGACGTTGCGCGGTTGCCACCACCGGGCGGGGCGGCCGGCGGCGACGCGGCGCCGGATGAAGCGCACGAAAGTGCGCGTGACGAAGAAGGTCAGGATGAAGGCGACCAGGCAGCACAGCAAAGGAAGCCGGCCCCCGTGGACGATGCCATCCCAGAACCAGTGGTCCACTCTGGGCACGAACCAGTGCAACACGTTTGCAACCTACGCCCGTGCCTCCCGGCGACGCGGGAGCCGCGCTGCGCAACATGACAGCCACGGGCAACGATTACGCTGTTCTGCGACATGACTAATTCGCAGGCGCCCGGCGTGGGCGGCCGACCGGGGCGGGCATTGGTCTGGTGTCTGTTGTGGCTGCTGGCCGCCGCGGCGCTGGGCTACACGGCGTGGGGCTTGTTTGCCCACATTCCCTACCGCATCGACATCGACATCTATCAGATGGGCGGCCAGACCTGGCTGGACGGACGTCCGCTGTATCGCGGTGATGTGCTGTTCCACACACCGATCGGACTGAATCTGCCGTTCACCTATCCCCCGCTGGCCGCGGTCCTGTTCTGCCCGTTCGCCTGGCTGCACATGCCGGCGGCCAGCGTCGCGATCACGGTATTAACCCTGGCCCTGCTGATCGTCTCGACGGTGATCGTGCTGACCCGCCTCGACGTCTGGAACACCTCGGCGCTGGTGCCCGGGCCGGCGTGGCTGCGCCGGTGGTGGTTGGCCGTGATCGTCGTCGCGCCCGCCTCGATCTGGCTGGAGCCGATCGCCTCGAACTTCGCCTTCGGCCAGATCAACGTCGTGCTGATGACGTTGGTGATCGCCGACTGCGTGCCGCGCCGCACCCCCTGGCCCCGCGGACTGCTGTTAGGGCTGGGCATCGCGCTCAAGCTCACCCCCGCGGTGTTCCTGCTGTATTTCCTGGTGCGTCGCGACTTCCGCAGCGCACTGGTTTCCGTGACATCTTTTGCCACCGCGACGCTGGTCGGATTCGTGCTGGCCTGGAGCGACTCGTGGGAGTACTGGACGCACACCGTTCACCACACCGATCGGATCGGCTCCGCGGCGCTGAACACCGACCAGAACATCGCGGGCGCGCTGGCCCGGATCGGACTTGGGGAGCACCTGCGTTTCCTGCTCTGGGTGGGCCTGTGCCTGGCCGTGCTGGCCTTGACCGTCTGGGCGATGCGGCGGGTGTTGCAGGCCGGGGAGCCGACGCTCGCGGTCATCTGCGTGGCCCTGTTCGGACTGATGGTGTCGCCGGTGTCGTGGTCGCACCACTGGGTGTGGGCGCTACCGACGCTGGTGGTGACGGCGGTCTTGGGCTGGCGGCGCCGCAACGTCGCGCTGTCCGTGCTCACCGTCGCCGGAGTGGCGCTGATGGAGATCGACTGGACCCCGCTCGAGCTGATGCCCAAGCATCACGAGGAGACGGCCAACTGGTGGCGTCAACTTCTCGGGATGTCCTACGTGTGGTGGGCGCTGGCGGTGATCGTCACGGCCGGACTCACCGTCACTGCGCGGGTGGCTACGCCGGATTCACGGGCGGGCACCGACTCCGACGTCGATCGTCAGCTCATCAGCGACGTGAACGTCGCGACCTAGCCGGCAGCAGTCTCGGGGATGCGCGTGGCCTCATCGTCGGTCGGCCCCTCGTCGGTCGGGTCGCTGCTGCGATTTTTGACCGTCGCGGCGTAGACGTCGACGTACTCCTGACCGGACAGGCCCATCAGCTCGTAGATGACTTCGTCGGCGACCGCCCGCTCGATGAAACGGTTGCCGGCCATTCCTTCGAATCGGGAGAAATCCATCGGCTTGCCGAACCGGACCGTCACCCGGCCGAAGCGCAGCATCGTGGTTCCCGGCGGGTTGACGACGTCGGTACCGATCATCGCGACCGGAATCACCGGCACCCCGGTCTCCAGTGCCAGCCGGGCCAGGCCGGTCTTGCCCTTGTACAGCCTGCCGTCGGGCGAACGGGTGCCCTCGGGGTACATGCCCATCAACTTGCCCTCGCCCAGCAGCCGTTGAGCGGTTTGCAGTGCGGCCTGAGCGGCGTCGGCGTCGGTGCGGTCGATCGGGACCTGACCGACAGCGGTGAAGAACCAGCGGCTGAACCAGCCCTTGATTCCGGTACCGGTGAAATATTCGGCCTTCGCCAGGAAGGTGATTCGGCGGCGCACCACCAGCGGCAGAAAGAAGCTGTCCATCACCGCCAGGTGGTTACTGGCCAGGATCGCCGGACCCGTACTCGGAACATGGTGCAGGCCTTCGATTTTCGGCCGGCCAAGCAATTGCAGCAACGGGCCGAGGAGGATGTACTTGAATAGCCAGTACCACATGGCCCTCCCTCTCGCCCGTCCCCGTTGGTTGTTCTGCGCCAACTGTACCCATCCGCGACGGAAGGGACCACATTCAACGCGTGCCCATCTACTCTTCGATCGTCACCGCGATCGGCTGGTAGCGAGTTCGCCCGTTGGCATCGTCGGCCGGGCCGTCCTCGGCGTGCCCGCCGCCGGGCGGATCGTCCGGAGGCGGTTGCGCCGAACGGTCGATGTCGTCGACGATCGCGCGAATCACCTCGAGCAGCGCGATGCTGTGATCCGCGATGACGGTCAGCAGCGGGTGCTGATCGCCGGTCGCCAGCGCGGCCAGCGCGCACACCGGACACCAGATCTGTTGGCACTTGCCTGTCCCCACACCGTTGCCGGCCGTCATCGCGGCCGCCATGCGCACGGCGGGGTCGATTCCGTTCAGAATCGCCTCGGCCAGCTTGCGCAGTTCCGGACCGATATCGGCGTGTGCCTTACTCACTTAGGCCACACCTCCGGATCCGGTCGAAAACGAACTGTCAGCTCACCGCCCCGCAGGTGCGCGTCGAGCACCGTGCACCGCCGAAGCACGGACGCCAACCGAACCCTGCGCCGCAACCCGCCGGCGCTGATGATCAAGTCGTCGTCCACCCGGCCCAGCGACAGTGATCCGGGGTCGAGCTGGGGCAACGTTAGCCGCATACGGTATGTCGACCCAAGTCCCGACCCGGACTCGAGCTCCACAATAGGACGCAACGGCCCTGGTGGGGCCGCTCCACGCCGAAGACGGGCGCTGTCCAGCAATCCGCCCAGCGCCTTGGGACCGATCGGCTCGCCCGCCAGGTGCGGGGTCATCACGAGCGCCACATCACCGATGGTGGCATCGAGTTCCTCGAGCACCGCGCGCTGCTCCGAGATGCGCTCGCCATACCAGTAGAACGCCGGGTGCTCGGGCAGATTGCGGTACTCGTACGACTCGTCTTCCACCAAAACCTGATTGATGATCAGCTCCTCGACCCGCACGCCCATCAGCGCCAACGAGCCCAGCGTCCGGACCGCCTCGGCGGCCACCACTCGCTCGGGCGTCAACACCAGGTGCGCGCTGACCAGCTCCCCGTCGGTGAGCAGTGCGCTGAGCCGCTCGACGCTGGTGCTGATGCGTTCGATCAGCTCCACCACCGCGGCGGAGCGGGGGTCGTCGGCGGTGACGGACAGCCGCCGATGCCGCGGCCAGGCGCGCTCGACGTAGAGCCCGAACGTGGCGGGCAGGGTGAGCATGCGCAACGCGTCCGCGGTCGAGGCGCAATCGACGACGACGCGGTCCCATCGCCCGGACGCCGCGAGCTCGCCGACCGCGTGCAGACCCAGCACTTCCTGGATGCCCGGCAACGCCGAGAGTTCTTCGGGCGCAATGCTGCTCAGCTCGGAGTCGGGAAACCGCCGATCCAACGCGGTGACGACCTCCTGCCACCGCGCCTCGAGCAGAGCAAGGGTGTCCAGCGCCATCGCGTCGAGCGAACCACTGCCCGTCTCGGCGGCGTCATCCGCGAGCACTCGAACCGGTTCGCCCCGACCACTCGGCAGCACCGGGATGCCGAGCACATCGCCCAGCGAGTGTGCCTGGTCGGTTGACACCACCAGCACGCGCTGCCCCTCGATCGCGTCACAGACCGCGGTAGCAGAAGCGAGGGTGGATTTTCCTACCCCGCCCTTACCAACGAAGAGACTAATTCGGGCCTTCGAAAAGGAAGAAGCGGGTGGACCGGACTCACTCAGCCTCGACTCGTTTCTTTAGATCCTTTAGAGCGGTGTCGGTCAGCCTGCGCTCGGCCTTGCGCTTGAGCAACCCGATCATCGGCATCGCCAGGTCGACCGACAGTTCGTAAGTGACATCGGTTCCAGATCCCTTGGCCGCCAACCGATATGATCCCTCAAGGGAACGCAGCAGCGAGCTGGACACCAGGGTCCAGCTCAGCGACTCGTGGTCCGCCGGCCACTGATATGACATCACCATGGTGTCCTTGATGACGCCGGCGTCCATCACGAATCGAACGGTTTTCGGGTAGCCGTCGGCGCCGCGCTCCTGCACTTCGGCTTCCTTGTATTCCGAGATCCATTCCGGGTACGAATCGATGTCGGCGATCACCTGCAGCACCGTGTCTGGATCTGCCTCGATGTGAATGGTCTGGGTCGTCTTCTCCGCCACCTGGCCGCTACCCTTCTCTCCCGCAAGCCGGTCCACTCCCGGGTCATCTCCGGTAGTACCCCGCCCTTGGACCGAAACGGTACTCTGCGGGCGAACCTTGACCGGAGTTAAACTACCGGAGAAATACCGACCGGACGTGACCGTTCCAATGTCGTCTTGACCTCGAAAGCCATTTTCTTGCCGGCCACCCGGCGGCGGTGTGTCATTTTCGCCAGGTTCAGCTTGGCCAGCTGCCAGGCCGCCACGCCCGTCGGTTCGGCGTGCAGGAAGTAATGCAGCACCACCCCGTCCAGCGACGGCTCCAGCCAGATCTCCATGGTGCCGGTCAGTGCCCCGGTGACCGTCCAGCGGATTCCCTTCTCCGCGCGATCCTCGACGACCTGCAGCCGCAGATCGGGCCACCACCGCCGCCAGCTCGACCGGTCGGCGACCGCCGCGCCGACCAGTGCGCCAGCGGCCGCGACATACGTCTGATCCGCGATCTGGATGCTGTGCATCGTGTCAGCTTCACACATCGATATTCGCCGCACGCCGCCGAGGGCACGCCGGGCCCGCACGCCGCGCCGCGCGCCCGTCGCCGCCATCGCGATGCCGCCCAACCGACTGCTTGGTTGCTGCGCGAATACCGCGATTAGTCTGGGTCAGAGCAAGCCGGCCACCGGTCACTAGGTCAATCGAGGTCAAAAGAGTGCGTGAGTACAGCGTTCCTGCCCGCTTCACCCTCGGCGAGCACGACAACATCGCGGCCATGGTCTTCGAGCACGAACGCGACGACCCCAGCTTTGTCATCTATCAACGCCAGGTCGACGGGGTCTGGACCGACGTCACCTGCGCGGAGGCCGCCCAGCAAATTCGTTCCGCGGCATTGGGTCTGATCTCGCTGGATGTACAGGCCGGCGACCGGGTGTCCATCTTTTCGGCCACCCGCTACGAGTGGGCGATCCTCGACCTCGCCATCCTGTCCATCGGCGCCGTCACCGTCCCGATCTACGAGACCTCGTCGGCGGAGCAGGTGCGCTGGGTGCTGCAGGACTCCGAAGCCGTCGTGGCGTTCGCCGAAACCGATGCGCACGCCGCGATGGTCACCGAGCTCACCGGCGACCTTCCGGCCCTGCGCCGGGTGCTGCACATCGAGGGTGCGGGCCCCAAGGCACTCGACCAGCTGGTCGAGGCCGGCGCGTCCGTCGACCCGGAGGAGCTGAATGCCCGGCTGGCGGCGTTGCGCCCCGACGATCCCGCAACGCTGATCTATACGTCGGGGACCACCGGACGTCCCAAGGGTTGCCAACTCACGCATTCCAACCTGCTCTACGAGACGCAGGGAGCCAAGGAGTGCCTCCCCACCCTGCTGGACGAGGGTCAGCGGCTGCTGATCTTCCTGCCATTGGCCCATGTGCTGGCCCGCTCGCTCACGCTGTCCGCGTTCGCCAACAAGGTGACCGTCGGCTTCACCAGCGATATCAAGAACCTGCTGCCGATGTTGGCGGTGTTCAAGCCGACGGTGGTGGTGTCGGTACCCCGGGTCTTCGAGAAGGTTTACAACACGGCCGAGCAGAACGCCGCCAACGACGGCAAGGGACCGATCTTCGCCAAGGCCGTGCAGACCGCGGTCGACTGGAGCGAGGCCCACGACCGCGGCCGGCCCGGGCTGCTGCTGCGCGCCAGGCACGCGTTGTTCGACCGGCTGGTTTACCACAAGCTGCGCGCGGCGCTGGGCGGCGACTGCCACGCGTCGGTGTCCGGCGGCGCACCGCTGGGCGCGCGACTCGGCCACTTCTACCGGGGCGTCGGGCTGACCATCCACGAGGGCTACGGCCTGACCGAGACGAGCTCGGCCATCACGGTCAACCAGGTCGGCAGGGTCAAAATCGGCACCGTCGGAACGTTGTTGCCGGGCAACAGCATGCGCATAGCCGACGACGGCGAGCTATTGGTGCGCGGCGGCGTGGTGTTCAGTGGCTACTGGCACAACGAACAGGCCACCAAGGAGGCGTTCGCCGACGGCTGGTTCAAGACCGGCGATCTCGGCGCGCTCGACGAGGACGGTTTCCTGAAGATCACCGGCCGCAAGAAAGAGCTCATCGTCACCGCCGGCGGCAAGAACGTCGCCCCCGCCGTGCTGGAAGACCAGCTGCGGGCACACCCGCTGATCAGCCAGGCGATGGTGGTCGGCGACGCCAAACCCTTTGTCGGCGCGCTGATCACGATCGACCCGGAGGCCTTCGACGGTTGGAAGCAACGCAACGGCAAGGCCGACGGCTCAGCGGTGGGCGATCTTGCCACCGATCCGGACCTGGTGGCCGAGATCGACGCGGCGGTCAAGCAGGCCAACCTGTCGGTTTCGCACGCCGAGTCGATCCGCAAGTTCCGCATCCTGCCGGTCGACTTCACCGAGGATACCGGCGAGCTGACCCCGACGATGAAGCTCAAGCGCAACGTGGTGGCCGAGAAGTTCGCCTCCGACATCGAGGCGCTCTACGAAAAGGAATAGCGCGTCAGGCCAGCGTGGCCGACGAGGATTGACCCCGCAGCAACTCGGCCAGCCGGGCGGCCAGAAGGTCCCAGCGCCACTGCGACGTCACCCACTCGCGCCCGGCCGCGCCCATCGCCGCGGCCCGGTCCGGATCAGCCAGCAACTCGGTGACGGCGTCGCCCACCTTTTGCACCGAGTTTCCATCGACGACGACCCCAGTCTTGTTGTGCTGCACGGTTTCCGGAGCTCCACCCGACTCGCCGGCGATCACCGGCACGCCGGTCGCCGAGGCCTCCAGAAAGACGATGCCCAGGCCCTCGACATCCATGCCCGCACCGCGGGTCCGGCACGGCATCGCGAACACGTCGGCCAGCGCGTAATGGGCGGGGAGCTCGGCCGACGGCACCGGACCAGTGAAGGTCACGTGGTCGGCCACCCCGCAGTCCTGGGCCAGCTTGCGCAGCGTGTCGAGGTACGGGCCGCTGCCGACGATCACCAACGCCGCGCCGTCGACTCGCTCCCGGATCGCCGGCAGCGCCTTGATCAGCATGTCCTGCCCCTTGCGCGGAACCAGCCGGGACAGGCACACGACCGTGGGCCGCTCCCCCAGCCCGTAGCGGTGGCGCAGCTCCGCGCGACCGGCCGGGTCGGGCCGGAACCGGTCGGTGTCGACCCCCGACGGCAGGTATTCCAGTGACGCCGCGGGCCCGAACGCCGTCGCAAACCGGGACCGGGTGTAACGGCTGACGAAGGTCACGACGTCGGTGTCGTTGCCGATGCGTCGTAGCACCGATCGCGCCACCGGAAGCATCGACCAGCCCACTTCGTGGCCGTGCGTGCTGGCCAGCACCCGGGTCGCTCCGGCCTGCCGGGCACGCGCCGCCAGCAGCGCCAGGGGCGCAGCCGCGCCGAACCACACGGTATCGATGCCGTGGTCGCCGATCAGCCGGCGCATCCGGGCGTCGACCGCCGGGCCGGGCAGCATCAGCGTGCCCGGATGGCGCACCACCCGGTAGCCGCCCGCGGCCGCGTCATAGGCCTCGGCGCCCTTCCATTGCGGCGCGTACACCAGCACCGCATGCGACCCGGCGGTCACCAGCCGGTCGACGAACTCGGCCAGGTAGGACTGGATGCCACCGCGCCGCGGCGGAAAGTCGTTGGTTACCAGCAGGACCCGGCTCACTTGGGTCAGGTTAGCCTGACGACGATGCAGACCACGCGGTGGTCTGAGGTGGGGGCACCCCCCAGCCGCGCAGCGGCGAGGGGGCGAGTCGGGCAATCAAGCCCCGCCGACCATCCACTGCTGCCAGCGTGCGAGCAGGCCCACCGAGTCGATGCCCAGCACGTCGCGGGCGGCAGCGAACGGGTCGAGGTGTGCGACGCCGCAGACGGCGAGGTAGTAGCCGCGCAATTTCGGCGTTCCGAAGGTGTCGGCGACGAAGCGGGCGAACCACCATGCGCGGTCGTAGGCCAGCGAGCGCTGCGGCCCGGGCATGTCCAGCTCGAAGTCCGACGGCAAGGACACGTTCTGCGACCGCACTTCGGCCGGGACCGGGACACTGGGCCGGGCGATGAAATCCGCGACGCCTTCGGCCGGCCATCGCGGTGCGTCCAGCGCGGTATCGGCGCGCGACGCGTAATGGAAAAGCTCGTGAGTCAGCACGATTCGCAACGCCGAGTCGCTCATGGCCGCGGCGCCGGGCGCGAACACGATCCGCTCGCCGACCACCGTCCGGTGCGCCGGATCAATCCGATCGGCGACGGTTACTGCCGCGATGTCGGCCCACTGTGACGGCGATCCGCCGCCGGCAGCGGCGCGAAACTGGTCGTCGGAGCCGGCAACCACCACCGAGATGTCCCGCGACCAGTCGAGTCCCCAGAAGGCCTCCACTTTGTCGATCGCGGTGGGCATCTCCGCTGCGATGCGGGTCAGCAGGCGCTCGGCCGCCGGACCGCCGAGGCCGATCAAGCGGACCTCGCGGTCGCCGACGCTCAGGGGTGCTCGCACGGCGATCGGGTGGCTGCCAGCGGGGGCGACCAGCTGCGCGCGTCTTATCCGGCCGTCGCGCGCGTCGAGCGGCACGGCCGCCGCCGCAACGAACTCGACAACAAAGATCCAGGCCAGCAGGGTCGGAAGCCACCGGCGCTGCCGACCGAATTGTGCCGCGTCGGATCGGTCAGTAACGGCGGGCGTCGTAGATCGGGCCGGACGAATTCATCGGCACCACCCGCACCGGCACACCGTAGGTGGACGAGTGGATCATCATGCCGTCGCCGACGTAGATGCCGCTATGTGACGCGTCCGAATAGAAGGTCAGCACGTCGCCGGGCTGCAGGTCCGACAGCGCCACCGGCTGACCGCCGTGAGCCTGCGCCTGGCTGGAGTGCGGCAGCGAGATGCCGGCCTGCTGGAAGGCCCACATCACCAAGCCGGAGCAGTCGAACCCGCCGGGAGCGGCACCGCCCCACGAGTACGGCGTTCCAACCTGGGTCAGCGCCGCCTGCACGACGTTGGCGCGGTCACCACCGGGGCCACCGGGACCACCGGGAGCCATCCCGGGGAACCCGGGCAGCATGCCACCCGGCGGCGGCACCTCACCCGGTGCCGGCGCACCGGGAGCCGGCGCGGCACCAGGCGGCAATGCGTCCGGCGCTGGCGCACCGGGCGGCGGAGCCGCGGCCGGCATCTGCCCGGGGTCGGCCAGCGCGGTGCGCTGCTGTGGCGACAACGACACGTACTGCGACTTCACGACCGCGATCTGAACCTGCAGCTGGCTCTGCTTGGACTGCAGGCTGGCCCGGACCGCGGCAGCCTGCTCGGCCGCGCTCTTCGCGTCGGCGGCGGACTTGGCCGATGCCTGCTCAGCCCTGGCGGCCTGCTCGCCGGCGACGCGGAAACTCGCCATCTGCGTGGACATTTGAGTTGCCATCACGCGCTGGACGGCCATCTTGTCGATCAGCCCCTGCGGTGACTGGGCGGTGAGCATGGCCTCCATGCCGTCGGTGCGGCCACCCATGTAGGTCGCGGCGGCAAGTTTGTCGACGGCGTTCTGGAAGGTGGCCAGCCGAGCCTTCGCGCCCTCCACCGCGGCCTGGTCATCCGCGTGCTTCTTGTCGGCGGCCTGCTGGGCGGCGAGCTTCTCGTTGAGGTCGAGCTGCGCGCTGTGCATCGCCTCGGTGGTCTGCTCGGCCTGCCGGGATAGCTCGCTGAGCTTTGCCAGGGCGTCGTCGGCCGGATCGGCCATGACATTGGCGGCGCACACACCCGATAAAACCGCGAAACCTGCGAGCGTCCCGACTACGGACCGCCTGATGACACGCGAGATCGAATGCACAGAGCCGAGACTCAAAGTATTGCTTCCTTAAACTGCCGTCGACGTTCGAGGTCGAGCTGGGTTTAGGTCTCAAACAGGTTACGAAACGATATCGGCGTTGTCCAAACAAGATCGTTAAGAAAATGGAAAGATTTCTGTCATAAGTATGTGAACAAGACAGGGTAAATGAGTCGGTCCAGGGGTTTTGGCACTCAGGGCCATTAGGCGACCCCGGACCCGCGATTTCGATGTATCGGCACCAGACGCAGCCGCGGCGCCAATCCGACCTCCGCGAGCACCTCGAGGGCCGCACGTTCGTCCTGCAACAAAGTTTCCGGTACCCCGAGTAGCACACTGATCACGCAATCCCGGCATCCCGGGCCGCGCGCCGCGCAGTCGTCGCAATCGATCACCACCGGTGCGCCCGGTCCAGGCGCCGCGACACCTTTGCTGTCGGGTCCGCTGCAATGCGCCATCAAGATGGGTCCTCTCCTCCGGCTTGGTCGTGCTATCCCGAACGCTAACCGCGGGCACCGACATCTTTTGCCGAGCACGACCCGGCGTGGGAACACCCCGGCGTGGGAACACCGCGGCTGTCGGTGCGCGTACTTAACGTCACGCTCATGGGTGTGACTGGTGGGACTCAACTGAGTTTCGCCGACCTGGAATCCGGCGCGGAAACCCTGCTGCGCGAGACCACCTTTGTCGTGGTGGACTTGGAGACGACCGGCGGACGCAGCCGCGGAAACGACGACACACCCGCCGACGCCATCACCGAGATCGGGGCGGTCAAGGTCCGCGGCGGCGTCGTCCTCGGCGAGTTCGCCACCCTGGTGGACCCGCGGCGCAGTATCCCGCCCCAGATCGTTGCGCTCACCGGCATCACCACGGCGATGGTGTGCGACGCCCCCACCATCGACGCCGTACTGCCGATGTTCTTGGAGTTCGCCGGCGATGCGGTGCTCGTCGCCCACAACGCGGGGTTCGACATCGGGTTTCTGCGGGCCGCCGCACAACACTGCGAAATCCGTTGGCCCCAACCGCAAGTGCTGTGCACGGTCCGGCTGGCGCGGCGGGTGTTGAGCCGCGAGGAGGCCCCCAGCGTGGCGCTGGCCGGCCTGGCGCGGCTGTTCGCCAACCAGATCGGGGGGGCCACCCAACCCACCCACCGTGCCCTCGACGACGCCCGCGCCACCGTCGACGTGTTGCACGCCCTGATCGAGCGAGTGGGCAACCAGGGCGTGCACACCTATGGCGAGCTGCGCTCGTACCTGCCCAACGTGACACCCGCCCAGCGCCGCAAGCGCGTGCTCGCCGACGGCCTGCCGCACCGGCCCGGGGTCTACCTGTTCCGCGGACCCGCGGGCGAGGTGCTCTACGTCGGCACGGCCGTCGACCTGCGCCGCCGGGTCAGCCAGTACTTCACCGGGGCCGACCCGCGCGGCCGGATGAAGGAGATGGTCACGCTGGCCGGCACGGTCGACCATGTCGAGTGCGCCCACGCGCTGGAGGCCGGGGTGCGGGAGCTGCGGATGCTGGCCGCGCACGCTCCCCCGTACAACCGCCGGTCGAGGTTTCCCCAGCGCTGGTGGTGGGTGGTACTGAGCGACGAGGCGTTCCCGCGGCTGGTGGTGGTGCGGGCCCCGCGACACGACCGCGCCATCGGACCGTTTCGGTCCCGCACCGACGCCGCCGACACCGCGCGGCTGCTGGCGCGGTTCACCGGAATCCGCACCTGCACAACCCGACTCGGGCGTTCGGGCCGCCACGGTCCAGCCTGCGCCGAGGTCGAAGTGTCGCCGTGCCCCGCCACCCGCGATGTGATTGCGACGCAGTACGCCGAGGCTGTCCAACGCGCCGCGGCCCTGATCGACGGCGCCGACAGCAGCGCGCTGGACGCGGCCGTTCGTCAGATCGGCGCCCTCGCCGAGCATCGCCACTTCGAGAGTGCGGCGCGCCTGCGCGACCACACCGCCACCGCCGTCGAGGTGCTGTGGCGGGGCCAGCGCCTACGGGCGCTGGCCGCGCTGCCCGAGCTGATCGCCGCGGCCCCGGACGGCAGCGGGGGCTATCACCTCGCCGTCATCCGCTACGGCCAGCTCGCCGCGGCCGGCAGCGCCCGCCGTGGGGTGCCCCCGATGCCGGTAGTCGACGCCATTCATGCTGGCGCACAAGCGATTTTGACGGCCGCCGCGCCACTCGGCGGTGCGCTGGTCGAAGAGACTGCTCTGATCGCACGCTGGCTGGGCGCCCCGGGAGTACGCATCGTGCGAGTCGCCGACGACATCGGGTGGGCCTCGCCGCTGCGATCGGCGGGCGCTTGGGCGGGATGGGCGGCAGCGGCGCGCTCGGCACGGCTGGCGGCCGAACAGACGTGGCCCGATGGCCCGCTTCCTGCGCGGGCCGCTGCTCGGCCCGCATCGTCGGCGGGCGGCTGGCGACTGGACTCAGACCCGCTCGCTGAACCGCACCCAACGCGCGAGCAGCTGTTCGGCGGCCCCGGAGTCGACGGCCGCGCTGGCGCGGGCCAGGCCGTCCTCCCAGGCCGGCAACCATTCAGCGCGGCTGGATAGGCCCGCGTGCGCGACGATCGCGCCGGCGGCGTTGAGCACGACGGCATCGCGGACCGCGCCCTGGGCACCGCCCAGCACGGCCCGCACCTCCTCGGCGTTGGCCTGCGCGTCGCCACCGACCAGGTCGTCGATCTCGGCGCGGGCGAACCCGAAGCCGGCGGGGTCGAATGTCAGCTTGTCCACCGTGCCGGCCTGCACCCGCCAGATCGTGCTGGTGGTGGTCGTGGTCAATTCGTCCAGACCGTCGTCGCCATGCACGACCAGCACGCTGGCGCGTCGCGCGGCGAACACGCCGGCCATCACCTCGGCGAGGTTGGCGAACGCGCAGCCGATCAGCCCGGCCCGCGGCAAAGCCGGATTGGTCAGCGGCCCAAGCAGATTGAAGACGGTCGGTATTCCGATCTCGCGGCGCACCGCTGACGCGTGCCGGTAGGACGGGTGGAACATCGGCGCGAAGCAGAACCCGATCCCGACTTCGGCGAGGCTGCGCGCGACCTGGTCGGGTCCCAGGTCGATCCGCACGCCGAGGGCCTCGAGGGTGTCGGCGCCGCCGGACAGCGAGGAGGCCGCCCGGTTGCCGTGTTTGACCACCGGCACCCCCGCGGCGGCGACCACGATCGCCGCCATCGTCGACAGGTTGACGGTGTTGACCCCGTCGCCGCCCGTTCCGACGATGTCGACGGCGTCGTCGCGGATCGCGTCCGCGGGGATGCGGCGCGCGTGGCTCAGCATCACGTCGGCCAGCTCGCTGACCTCGGGCGCGGTCGGCACCTTCATCTTCATCGCGACCGCGAACGCGGCGATCTGGGCCGGGCGCGCATTGCCGGTCATGATCTGGTCCATCGCCCACGCGGCCTGGCCCCGGGCCAGGTCCTGCCCGTCGGACAAACGGCCCAGCAGTTGCGGCCACGTCGGCACGACCCCGGCCGACGCCGCGGAAAACGCCCGGGGCGAGGGAGCCTCAGATGACACAGCCACGCGCCGATGGTCCCATGTGGATCAACTCCCGCCCAACCGTCGCTACGGGCTCTTCCAAAAGACCCTTGCAAAGGCTCCTGCAGAGTCTCCGAAGACGACGCGCCCGAGCGAATTTCCGCCCCGGGTAGAGTTCAACAACTACAAAGCGTCATACTTGCGGATGTGACGAGTGCTGTAGGGACCTCGGGGACTGCGATCACGTCTCGGGTGCATTCGCTGAATCGGCCCAATATGGTCAGTGTCGGCACCATAGTGTGGCTTTCCAGCGAGCTGATGTTCTTTGCTGGCCTGTTCGCGTTCTATTTCACGGCGCGGGCGCAGGCCGGTGGGAACTGGCCGCCGCCCCCCACCGAGCTGAATCTGTACCAGGCCGTGCCGGTGACGTTGGTGCTCATCGCGTCGTCGTTCACCTGCCAGATGGGCGTGTTCGCCGCCGAGCGCGGCGACGTCTTCGGCCTGCGCCGCTGGTACGTGATCACCTTCCTGATGGGGCTGTTCTTCGTCCTCGGGCAGGGCTACGAGTACTTCCACCTGGCTACCCACGGGACGACCATCCACGGCAGCGCCTACGGCAGCGTGTTCTATCTGGCCACCGGTTTCCACGGCCTGCACGTCACCGGCGGGCTGATCGCCTTCATCTTCCTGCTCGCCCGCACCGGAATGAGCAAGTTCACCCCGGCGCAGGCGACGGCCAGCATCGTCGTCTCCTACTACTGGCATTTCGTCGACATCGTGTGGATCGCGCTGTTCACCGTGATCTATTTCATCCGCTGAAGGCCGGCGCTTTCAAAGAGGAATGAACAGGAGTGCTCGGTTGAAGAAACTGGGATTCACCCGATCCCGCGGCCGCAAGCCGCAGAGCCAGCCGCGAAAAGAACAGTCGCGACGGCGGCTTCGCCGCCGGCTGTCGGGCGGCCTGCTGCTGATGATCGCGCTGACCATCTCCGGTGGGCTGGCCGCCGTGCTGACCCCTACTCCCCAGGTAGCCGTCGCCGACGAGTCGAACTCGGCACTGCTGCGTAACGGCAAGCAGCTGTTCGACACCTCGTGCGTGTCCTGCCACGGGGCCAATCTGCAAGGCGTGCCCGACCACGGGCCCAGCCTGATCGGCGTCGGCGAGGCGGCCGTCTACTTCCAAGTCTCCAGCGGCCGGATGCCGGCCATGCGCGGCGAGGCGCAGGCACCGCGTAAAGCGCCGATCTTCGACGAGGCCCAGATCGACGCGATCGGAGCATTCGTGCAGGCCAACGGCGGTGGCCCCACCGTGGTGCGCAACCCCGACGGCAGCATCGCGATGCACTCGCTGCGCGGCACCGACCTGGGCCGCGGCGGTGATCTCTTCCGTCTCAACTGCGCGTCGTGCCACAACTTCACCGGTAAGGGCGGGGCGCTGTCGTCGGGCAAGTTCGCGCCCGATCTGGGTGAGGCCAACGAGCAGCAGATCCTGACCGCGATGCTGACCGGCCCGCAGAACATGCCGAAGTTCGCCGACCGGCAGCTTTCCTTCGAGGCCAAGAAGGACATCATCGGCTACGTCAAGAGCGTCACCGAGGAGCGTTCGCCGGGCGGCTATGGCCTCGGCGGGTTCGGACCCGCACCCGAGGGCATGGCGATGTGGATCATCGGGATGGTCGCCGCCATCGCGTTGGCACTGTGGATTGGGGCGCGAGCATGAGTGACCCGGAAATCACGGAGGGCACCGGCACGCCCCGCGAGCCTGACGAGGCGGCGCTGGCCGCGATGTCCAACCAGGAACTGCTCGTCCTGGGCGGCAAGATCGACGGGGTCGAGACCGTTTTCAAGGAGCCTCGCTGGCCGGTCGAGGGCACGAAGGCCGAAAAGCGCGCCGAGCGCGGCGTTGCCCTGTGGCTTTTGCTGGGCGGCGGTTTCGGGCTGGCGCTGCTGCTGATCTTCTTGTTCTGGCCGTGGGAGTACAAGTCGAACGAGGAGTCCGGCAACTTCCTCTACTCGCTGGCCACCCCGCTGTACGGCCTGACCTTCGGGGCGTCCGTCCTGTCGATCGCGATCGGCGCGATCCTCTACCAGAAACGGTTTATCCCGGAAGAGATTTCGATTCAGGACCGCCATGACGGCGCCTCCCGTGACCTCGACCGCAAGACGGTCGTGGCCAACCTGACCGACGCGTACCAGACGTCGACGATCGGCCGCCGCAAGCTGATCGGTGCGTCCTTCGGCCTGGGCATGGGGGCGTTCGGCCTCGGCACCTTGGTGGCGTTTGCCGGCGGCCTGATCAAGAACCCGTGGAAGCCGGTCGTGCCCACCGCCGACGGTCTGAAAGCAGTGCTGTGGACGTCGGGCTGGACCCCGCGCTTCCACGGCGAGACGATCTATCTGGCGCGCTCGACCGGAGCCACCAGCGGGGCGCCGTTCGTCAAGATGCGCCCCGAGGACATCGACGCCGGCGGCATGGAGACCGTGTTCCCGTGGCGGGAGTCCGACGGCGACGGCACCACTGTGGAGTCCCACGAAAAGCTGAACGAGATCAAGATGGGCGTCCGTAATCCCGTGATGCTCATCCGTATTCGGCCCACCGACATGCCCCGCGTGGTCAAACGACAGAACCAGGAGAGCTTCAACTTCGGCGAGTTCTTCGCGTTCACCAAGGTCTGCTCACACCTGGGCTGCCCGTCGTCGCTCTACGAGCAGCAGTCCTACCGAATCCTGTGCCCCTGCCACCAGTCGCAGTTCGACGCTTTGCACTTCGCCAAGCCGATCTTCGGCCCGGCCGCCCGTGCGTTGGCGCAACTGCCCATCACCATCGACTCGAACGGGTATCTGGTTGCCAACGGTGACTTCATCGAGCCCGTCGGACCGGCATTCTGGGAGAGGACGACAACATGAGTCCGAAACTAAGTCCCCCGAAGATCGGCGATGTCCTGGCCCGCCAAGGCGAGGACATCGATTCGCGGTATCACCCGTCGGCGGCAGTGCGCAGACAGCTCAACAAGGTCTTTCCCACGCACTGGTCGTTCCTGCTCGGTGAGATCGCGATGTACAGCTTCTTCGTGCTGCTGATCACCGGCGTGTACCTGACGCTGTTCTTCGACCCGTCGATGGTCGACGTCACCTACAACGGTGTCTACCAGCCGCTGCGCGGCGTCGAGATGTCGCGGGCCTACCAGTCGGCGCTCGACATCTCCTTCGAAGTCCGCGGCGGCCTGTTCGTCCGCCAAATCCACCACTGGGCCGCCTTGATGTTCTCCGCGTCGATCATGGTGCACCTGGCGCGCATCTTCTTCACCGGCGCGTTCCGCCGGCCGCGCGAGGCGAACTGGGTCATCGGCTCGCTGCTGCTGATCCTGTCCATGTTCGAGGGCTACTTCGGCTACTCGCTGCCGGACGACCTGCTGTCGGGCATCGGGCTGCGGGCCGCGCTCTCCTCGATCACGCTGGGCATGCCGGTGATCGGAACCTGGCTGCACTGGGCCCTGTTCGGCGGCGACTTCCCCGGCACCATCCTGATTCCGCGGATGTACGCGCTGCACATCCTGCTGATCCCCGGCATCATCCTGGCCCTGATCGGGATGCACCTGGCCATGGTGTGGTTCCAGAAGCACACCCAGTTCCCCGGCCCGGGCCGCACCGAGCACAACGTCGTCGGCGTGCGGGTGATGCCGGTGTTCGCGGTCAAGTCCGGCGCATTCTTCGCCGCGATCGTCGGTGTGCTCGGCCTGATGGGTGGCCTGCTACAGATCAACCCGATCTGGAACCTGGGGCCCTACAAGCCATCTCAGGTGTCGGCCGGATCGCAGCCCGACTTCTACATGATGTGGACGGAAGGCCTGGCCCGTATCTGGCCGCCCTGGGAGTTCTACTTCTGGCACCACACCATCCCCGCGGTGGTCTGGGTGGCGATTCTGATGGGCGTGGTTTTCGGTCTGCTGGTCGTCTACCCGTTCCTGGAGAAGCGGTTCAGCGGCGACAACGCCCACCACAACCTGCTGCAGCGGCCGCGGGATGTCCCGGTTCGCACCTCGATCGGCGCGATGGCGATCGCCTTCTACATGCTGCTGACGCTCTGCGCGATGAACGACATCATCGCGTTCACGTTCCACATCTCGCTGAACGCGACGACGTGGATCGGGCGCATCGGCATGGTGATCCTGCCGCCGTTCGTCTTCTTCGTCTCCTATCGCTGGTGTGTTGGACTGCAACGCAGCGACCGTGCGGTGCTCGAGCACGGCGTCGAGACCGGCATCATCAAGCGGCTGCCGCACGGTGCCTACGTCGAGCTGCACCAGCCGCTCGGTCCGGTCGACGATCACGGCCACCCGATTCCGCTGGAGTACCAGGGCGCGCCGGTGCCGGTGAAGATGAACAAGCTGGGCTCGGCCGGTTCGCCGGGTAGCGGCAGCTTCCTGTTCGCCGACCCGCCGTCCGAGGACGCCGCCCTGCGCGAGGCGGCTCACGCCTCCGAGCAACGCGCCCTGACCGCGCTACGCGAACGCCAAGACAGCACCAACGGGTCCGCGAACGGCGAGCACTAGCTAGCGCCAGCCGGGTCGCGTTGCTGTTGGGCGGCCCGCAGGATTGAGCCGGCGGTCACAAATGCCGGCTTGTCGCGGTCGGCCACACCGACCGGCAAATTGGCGGCGCACCGCAGCACCATCAGGGCAAGCGCGCTGTACGTCGCATAGGGAATGATCAGCAGGTTGACGCAAGCATCTTCGCCGTTGATGGTCATGACGTGCTGCCGCTTGTGTTCCCATCCCGGCCAATTGAGGTCGGGTGGCCGTTGCAGCGGTTGCCAGTTGACGTTGATCGAAGTCACGGCTCCCAACATGGGATTCAGGATCGCGACGAGGTCAGGCAATTCGTTGGTGATGCGGTCGGCGCGTGGCCACCACGCGCCGTCGATGGCGCGGCCAAGCTCACGAGCCACCGATAGCCGGACGGGATTGGCTCGGCCCCGACCGCCGAACGGACGGCTCATCGCAGATGTCGCCGGCCCGCGATGGTGAGGGCTGCGCAATTCACGGGCTGGTTCCCTTCGCCGTCGGCATCGCCCTCACCGGTGGAGGGCGGCGGAGTAGGTGTCATCCGCGCCGACGCGGTGGACGCCCGCTGGACAACGAAAGCAAAACTCACGCTTGACGGTACGCCACGAGCAGGCGGCTACCGATCCGCCCTCTCGGTAATGAACGTGGACGGCGGGATTGCACGTAGTGTGAGGGCAACGGAAGTGGGGATGCCAAACAAAATGATGGCGATACAAGACTGGAGCGACGCACCCGAGATTCATCCCTCGCAGATTCGGGTCGGTGACGTCATCGGCACGTTGGTCCCCACCCGTCTGCGGTACACGGTCAAGATGATTGGCGCGCCGCAGAATAGTCCGGGAAAATGGACATTTTTCTGCCGTGACGACGGTGGCTTGCAGTACACCAGCACGTTCCGGGAGAACGAGTTGGTCCGCCGGTACGCCAAGGCCTCCTGACGACGGCTGAGGCCCTAGATCACTTCGCGGCAACCTCGCGGCGTAGCTGCCGGACGAAGAGCCACTCGACCGCCGGCATCGCCGCCGTGCCGACCCCGGCCAGCCCGTAGCCGACCCAGGACGGCCCGTCGTGGCCGACGGCCATCGAGTAGGTCGCCGCGGCAACCGCAATCAGCGCGATGCCCATGATGCCGGTCAAAATGACGGTGCCGCGCAACCAGATTCGGTCCACGGCCTCGCCGGACCACTCCCCGGCCGCGTCCGCCGCCTGAGCGCGCCGGGGGCGTACCCGCTCGACCACGGTGCGCGCGGCGGGCGGTCTGGTCGACGGGCGTCCCTGCAGCGCCGTCGAACGAACGACCGGCGGTTCGGCCTTGGTCATGCGGCGGGCCCGCAGCAGCACCGGGACGGCCCCCGCGATGATCAACGCGGACACGATGATGACGGCGTAGAGCACCCACGGCGTGCTGTGCGCGTTCCCGGCCGCGCTGTGGAAGCCCCGGCCCAGATCGGCCAGCGCGACGGCAGCGGCCACGCTGACCCCCAGCAACAGCAGCCAGATCGCCGCGCACGCACCCAGCAGAATCCGATCGATGACATCCGGCGGAACGGCGTCGGACCCGCGTCGGTACGCGGAGTATCTGCTGACCATCAGCAGCTCGTCTGCGGCTGGTCGGTGTTGTTCGACGACAGCACCGTTCCGTCGCTGGTGGTGATCGAACAATTGAGCCTGCTGACCCGGAAAAGGCTGGACGCCTGGACGGAGCCGACGTCGGATTGCGAGATCGGTGTGACCGTCATCGACCACGGGATGTACACGTTGTGCTGGGTGCGCGACCGGCCGGAGGCGTCGACGTAGGTCACCGAAATGATGTCGCCCGGTGCCTTGGTACCGGTCACCGAATAGGTGACCTGTCGCGGACCGGCCGGTGTCGTCGGCGGCGGAGGCGCCGGCGGCGGGGCCGCGGTGGCCGACGTCGTGGCGGGCGGCGCGGTGGTGGGCGCCGGTGGTGGCGGCGGAGGCGGAGGCGGTGGCGTCACCGTCACGGTCTGGGTCTCCGTAGCTGTCGGGGGCGGTGGTGGTTCGGTGGTAGGCGGCGGTGGCGGGGGCTTGGTCGTGGTGATTTCGTCCTGCACCGGCGGCGTCGATGAGGTGCTGGTGCCAGGATTGGCAAGTTTGTTGGTGTCATTGCGCGCGAACAACAGTGACACCGACACCACGAGCGCGATCGCAGCCACGATGGCGGCGACGCCGACCACCCACGGCCAGCGAGGAGCGGAGTCGCCATCGTCGTCGTCGTCATCGGGTGCGTCGTCGTAGCTCTCGTAGTCGTAGAGTCCCAGGTCGGCCGGTACATACGGCCCACTGATGAAATGCTCGGACTCGGGTGCGGAGTAGGCGCGCGAATAGGCGTCCGTCTCTCCGGTTCGGTCCGCCGCCGCTATTGCGCCGCTGTCGCCTAACGGTTCGAGTTCGCGATCGGAATGCAATTCGCCGTCGTGCTCGTCGGCCGGTTCCAATTCGTCGTCGGGATCGCTGACGGAATTCGGTTCGTGGTGGAGCTCACTGGCGGAATCGGATTCTTCGGGTTCCCATCCCGGGGGTTTCGGCCCGCTCATGTCTGCCTGCCCTGTCCAACTGCATCACCTGCGCACGGGGCTTGAGGCGTACGTCGTGCCACGCGTGCTCGGGAGATTCTCATGTGCCTGCGCAAACCCTACCGAACCGAGCAGCGCAAAGAAGTCGGGGCAAACGGGCGACGGCTCAACTGATGCCCGGATTGTTACCTTTGAGACGCAAATCAGTGCTTCTCCGGGCCTACGTAGTACTCAAAGACCAATCCCGCGGCCGAAGCAAGGATGAACACCACGCCGGCGAAGATCAGCCACGGCAGCCAGAGCGCGATGCCGACAGCGGCCACCGAACCCGACAACGCGAGCATCAGCGGCCACCAGCTGTGCGGCGCGAAGAATCCCAATTCCCCTGCACCGTCGCTGATTTCAGCTCCCTCGTAGTCCTCGGGTCGGGTGTCGAGACGACGAGCCACGAACCGGAAAAAGGTAGCCGTGATCAGCGCCAGGCCGCCGGTCAGCGCCAACGCGGTGGTGCCCGCCCACTCTTCACCGCCGGTGGCGAACAGCGCGGTCAGCACGCCGTAGAGCACCGCGCAGAACACGAAGAACGCGGCGCAGAATTCGAACAGCCTCGCTTCGATATGCATTGCGTGTCCTAACCTACTGGTTGGGTCAGTTCGCCGCGGCGGGTCTCGAACGGATGGGTGGTCACCGCTAGCGGGGCCTGGGCGATCGCCTGCAACGCTTGGGCGTTCGTCTTTCCGTCGATCCGTTGCTGCAAATAGGCCTTGAAGTCATTGGGCTCAACCACTCGGACCTCGAAGTTCATCATCGAGTGATACGTGCCGCACATCTCCGCGCAGTGCCCGACAAATGCCCCGGTCTTGGTGATCTCTTCGACCTGGAACACGTTGACAGAGTTGTTTTGCTTCGGGTACGCCATCACATCGCGCTTGAAGAGGAATTCCGGTACCCAGAAAGCGTGGATGACATCAGCTGAATTCAATTGGAATTCGATGCGCTTGCCGGCCGGCAGCACCAGGATCGGAATTTCCTCGGGGGTCCCCAGGGTTTCGACCTTGTCGAAGTTCAGGTAGGTCCGGTCCTCGGTGTTGATTCCGCGTACCGGCCCGACGCGCTCTTCGCCGTGCTCGTCTTTGCCCTCCGGCTTGGAGACCATCGCCTTTTTGCGGGCGTCGTCGGCACCCTCGTAGCTCAGCGTGCCGTCCTTGAAGTTGACGCGCTGATAGCCGAACTTCCAGTTCCACTGGAAGGCCGTGACGTCAATCACAACCTCGGGGTTCTTGTCCAGGTGCAGCATCTTCTCCTGGACGACAACCGTGAAGTAGAACAGCACCGAGATGACCAGGAACGGCGTCACCGTGAGCACCAGCTCCAGCGGCATATTGTAGCCGAACTGGCGCGGGAGCTCGGTGTCGGTGGCCTTCTTCCGGTGGAAAGCCGCCGACCAGAAGATCAGGCCCCACACGATCACACCGACGACCAGCGAAGCGATCACCGCGCCGATCCACAGTTCGCGGTTGACGTGCGCCTGCGGCGTGATGCCCTCGGGCCAGCCCAGAGCAAACACCGTTTGCCAGCTGCATCCGCTGAGGGTGACCGCCAGTATCGCCAGCGTCCCGGCCAGCGCCAGCGGTCGAAATATGCCCTGCGACAAACGCTGCGAACGGAACTGCCCGCCGGGTGTCACCTTGGCGCCTCCTGCTCGAATGTCGAATACTACGCAGCGTAGACCACGCCGCTCAGCCCGGCGACTAAACCCCGGCCCGTCAGCCGCCGCGTCGTCGCGAGCCGGCCCGGTGCGGCGCCCCCAAGCATCGCCGAAGTGCGGCATACTGAGGCGCCGTGTGTGGACTCCTGGCCTTTGTCGCGGACCCGGCCAGCCTGGACAACCGGGCGGCCGGCCCCGGCTCAAGCAGCACCGATGACGCCATCACCCGCTCGTTGCGCCTGATGCGCCACCGCGGGCCCGACGAGCCCGGCGGGTTGTTCGACCCGGACATGGACGGCGCACCAGGAAAAGTCATGTTCGGCTTCAACCGGCTGTCCTTCATCGACATCGCGCACTCGCATCAGCCGCTGCGCTGGGGGCCCCCCGAGGCCCCCGACCGCTACGTCCTGGTGTTCAACGGCGAGATCTACAACTACCTCGAGCTGCGCGCCGAACTGGCCGCCCAGCACGGCGCCGCCTTCGCCACCGACGGGGACGGCGAGGCCATCGTCGCCGGCTACCACCACTGGGGCGCCGCCGTGTTGACACGGCTGCGCGGGATGTTCGCCTTCGCGCTGTGGGACACCGTCACCCGCGAATTGTTCTGCGCCCGCGACCCTTTCGGGATCAAGCCGCTGTTCATGGCGACCGGCAGCGGCGGCACGGCGGTGGCCAGTGAGAAGAAATGCCTGCTGGATCTGGCCGATCTGGTGGGTTTCGACACCGCGATCGACACCCGAGCCGTCCAGCACTACACCGTCCTGCAGTACGTGCCGGAGCCCGAGACGCTGCACCGCGGGGTGCGCCGGCTCGAATCGGGCTGCTACGCGCGGATCCGGCCCGGGTTGGCACCGCAGATCACGCGCTACTTCGTGCCGCGGTTCGCCGCAGTGCCGTTGACCCGCGACACCGAGCAGGCGCGCTACGACGAGATCACCGCGGTGCTCGAGGATTCGGTGGCCAAGCACATGCGCGCCGACGTCACCGTCGGGGCGTTCCTGTCCGGCGGCATCGACTCCACCGCCATCGCGGCGCTGGCCATCCGGCACAACCCCCGGCTGATCACCTTCACCACCGGATTCGAGCGGGAGGGATTCTCCGAGGTCGACGTCGCGGTGGCCTCAGCGGAGGCGATCGGCGCCCGCCACATCGCCAAGGTGGTCAGCCCGGGCGAGTTCGTCGCCGCGCTGCCCGAGATCGTGTGGTACCTCGACGAGCCGGTGGCCGACCCCGCACTGGTCCCGCTGTTCTTCGTCGCGCGCGAGGCCCGCAAACACGTCAAGGTGGTGCTCTCCGGCGAAGGCGCCGACGAGCTGTTCGGCGGCTACACGATCTATCGAGAGCCGTTGTCGCTCAAGCCCTTTGACTATCTGCCCCGGCCGCTGCGGCGTTCGGTGGGCAAGATGAGCAAACCGCTGCCCCAGGGCATGCGCGGCAAGAGCCTGCTGCATCGGGGTTCGCTGACCCTCGAGGAGCGCTACTACGGCAACGCCCGCAGCTTCTCGGACGCGCAGCTGCGCGACGTGCTGACCGGGTTCCGCGAGGAGTGGACGCATACCGACGTGACGGCGTCGGTGTACGCCGAGTCGACGGGGTGGGACCCGGTCGCCCGGATGCAGCACGTCGACCTGTTCACCTGGCTGCGCGGCGACATTCTGGTCAAGGCCGACAAGATGACGATGGCCAACTCGCTGGAGCTTCGGGTGCCGTTCCTGGATCCGGAGGTATTCGCCGTCGCGTCCCGATTACCCGTCGAGGCGAAGATCACCCGGACGACCACCAAGTACGCGCTGCGGCGAGCATTGGAACCCATCGTCCCCGCGCACGTGCTGCACCGGCCCAAACTCGGGTTTCCGGTGCCCATCCGGCATTGGCTGCGCGCCGGCGAACTGCTGGAGTGGGCCTACGCGATGGTGGACGCCTCGCAGACCGGATACCTGGTCGACGCCGCCGCCGTGCGCCGGATGCTCGACGAACACCGAAGCGGCGTCACCGACCACAGCCGCCGGCTGTGGACGGTGCTGATCTTCATGCTCTGGCACGCGATCTTCGTCGAGCACACCGTGGTGCCCCAGATCAGCGAGCCCGTGTACCCGGTGCAGCTCTAGCGTGCCCGCCGTGAATGTCGTGCGCGCCGTGAATGTCGCCGTGAATGTAACGCCACGGCGAAAAATCGCGCCGCAAACAGCAATGGCGTTACATTCGCGAAGCGAAGCGGGCTTAGGTCGGGTTAGACCAGCACCGCGGCGATCTCGGCGGCGGCCTCGTCACCGTAGGCGTCCGCCAGCCGGGTCTTGGCGACGTCGCGGTCCCACGTCCACTCCTGCGTACCGGTCGACTCCAGCACCAGCACCGCCACCAGCGAGCCCAGCTGGGCCGCACGCTCCAGGCTCAGCCCGGCGCTGCGGCCGGTGAGGAAGCCGGCCCGGAACGCGTCGCCGACGCCGGTCGGGTCGGTGAGGCTGTTCTCCGGCACCACGCCGACGTGGGTGGTGGTGCCGTCACGATCGACGATGTCCACGCCCTTGGCGCCCAGCGTGGTCACCCGCAGGCCGACCTTCTCCAGCACGTCGGCCTCTGACCAGCCGGTCTTGTTGAGCAGCAACTCCCACTCGTAGTCGTTGGTGAACAGGTAGGCCGCACCCTCGATCAGCTTGTTGATCTCTTCCCCGGACAGGCGGGGCAGCTGCTGCGACGGGTCGGCGGCGAACTCCAAGCCGAGCTTCCGGCACTCCTCGGTGTGCACGACCATCGCGTCGGGGTCGTTGGCCCCGATGATGACCAGGTCCGGCTTACCCACCGACGACACGACGTCGGACAGCTTGATGTTGCGGGCCTCCGACATGGCGCCCGGGTAGAACGACGCGATCTGGGCCATGTCCTCGTCGGTCGTGCAGGTGAACCGGGCGGTGTGCGCGGTCTTGGAGATCAGCACGTTCTCGCAGTTGACCCCGTGGCGCTCCAGCCATTCGCGGTATTCGCCGAAATCGTCGCCGGCCGCACCGACCAGCGCGACGTCACCGCCCAGCACACCGATGGCGAAGGCGATGTTGCCCGCCACGCCGCCGCGATGAATCACCAGGTCGTCGACCAGGAAGCTGAGCGAAACCTTCTGTAGATGCTCGGCCAGCAGATGCTCGGAAAACCGGCCAGGGAAACGCATCAGATTGTCGGTCGCAATCGAACCGGTCACCGCGATCGTCACGAAATCTCCACCCTTCATTGGTAAGCGCGTCCAGCCTACCCACGCGTTTCGACCGACGTTGCGTCCGCGGTCGGCGAAAGGGGGTGCGCTAGCCTCCCTAGGGAACTCACTCAAGTCGCCGGGACCGAATACCCGGGCGGTACCCGCTCGTGGTCTCGTCTACCACCGTAGGAGAACGACAATGGGCGGTCCCCACTCGCCGAACCACGCTGTCGGCGGCGATGGACCCGCGCCCTACAGCGAGCCGGTCGACTTCCCGCACGATCCCCCGGTCGGCGACACCGCCTACGCGCCCGGGCCAGCCCACGAACCGCCGCCGGGCGGATACCCCGGCCCGCCGCCGGGGTATGCGAAGCGGCGCTCACCGCGGCGGGTGATCATCGGGGTGGTGGCGGCCATCACACTGGTCGCCGCGCTGACGGCGGCGATCGTCTACGGGGTGCGCACCAATGGGGCCAATACCGGTGCCGCGTTCTCCGAGACATCGGCCAAAACCGCGATTCAGGGCTATCTGGACGCGCTGGAGAGCCGCAACACCGAGGAGATCGCCCGCAACGCGCTCTGCGGCCTGTATGACGGCGTGCGCGACAGGCGTTCCGACCAGGCGCTGGCCAAGTTGAGCAGCGACGCGTTCCGCAAGCAGTTTTCGAAGGTCGAGCTGACCTCGGTCGACAAGATCGTCTACTTGTCGCAGTACCAGGCTCAGGCGCTGTTCACGATGCAGGTTTCGCCTGCCACCGGCGGCCCGCTGCGCGGTCAGGTCCAAGGCGTCGCGCAGCTGCTGTTCCAGCGCGGCGACATCTTGGTGTGCTCGTACGTGCTGCGTACCGGGGGCTCGTACTAAGCGCCCGGTGCTAGCCGTTGCGGGTCAGTTGAAGGAGTCCCCGCAGGCGCACGAACCGGTGGCGTTGGGGTTGTCGATGGTGAAGCCCTGCTTCTCGATGGTGTCCACGAAGTCGATCGACGCGCCTTGCACGTAGGGCGCGCTCATCCGGTCCACCGTCAGCTTCACACCACCGAAGTCCGCGGTCAGGTCGCCGTCCAGCGCGCGGTCGTCGAAGAACAGGTTGTAGCGCAGGCCAGCGCATCCGCCCGGCTGCACCGCGATACGCAGCGCCAGGTCGTCGCGTCCCTCTTGGTCCAGCAGGGACTTCGCCTTGGTGGCGGCGGCCTCGGTCAGGATTACGCCGTGGGTGGTCGTGGCGCTCGACTCGTTTTGCACCGTCATTGCTTCTCCTACATGCCTGTTGTTGGGTAGGTGCCCGGGCACCCGAGCCACTCGGGTAAAACCCAATGTCTCAACGGTACCTCGCGGGACCGCTATTCCCGAGCCGCGCCGCCACCTGTGACGCTAATCCCATCAGCTGATTTGCCGCGTCGGCCAGTGCCAATCCCACCGAGCCGGCGTACTCGGCCATGGACAGCGCGGACATGATGCCCGCCGTGCGCACCGCGGTTTTCTCCAGACCGACCTGCCCGGCCAGCACGATCACCGGAATCCCCAGCGGGCCGGCCGCGGCCGCGAGCGACCCGACCACCTTCCCGTGCAGCGACTGCTCGTCGAACTTGCCCTCACCGGTGACGATCATGTCTGCCGTCTCGAGGTCCTCCTCCAAGTGGGTGTGCTCGGCGATGATCTCGGCGCCGTACTCGCAGCGGCCTCCGAGCGCGAGCAGACCCGCGCCGATCCCCCCGGCGGCGGCGGCCCCGGGTTCGGAGCTGACGTCACGTCCGGCCGCCGCTTCCAGTTGCAGCGCCCACGCCTCGAGGCGGACTTCCAGTGCCGCGACGGTGGCCGTGTCGGCGCCCTTCTGCGGCCCGAACACCCTGGCCGCACCCCAGGGCCCCACCAGCGGATATTCGGTGTCCGCGGCCGCGATGAGCTCGACGTCGGCCAACTGCCGCCGAGCGACTTCCAGGCCGCCCAGCTCGGCGATCATGCCCTGCCCGCCGTCGGTGCACGCGCTGCCGCCGAGCCCGACCACGATCCGCCTCGCCCCGCACCGCAGCGCTTCGGCGATGAGCTGTCCGACTCCCCTGCTGTGCGCCGTCAGCGCCGTCTCCGGGTCGGCCGGACGGCCGAGTAATCCCGTGCCGCAGGCCTGCGCACACTCCAGGTACGCGGTCGCCGACGCCGCGTCCCACACCCATTCCGCATCCACCGTCGTGTCCATCGGCCCGGAGACCTCGACGGATCGCTTCTCCCCCACTCGATTGGCCAGCACGTCGACGAAACCCGGGCCGCCGTCGGACTGCGGGGCAACGATGAACTGGTCGCCCGGACGCGACCGACCCCAGCCGGTCGCGATAGCGGCGGCAGCTTCTACCGCCGAAAGACTGTCGCCGTAGCAATCCGGGGCCACCAGCACCCGCATAGCCGGCAACTGCAATCGACCCGGAGAAAGACCAGTGGCTACATCGTCCGAGGCCATCGAGCCGTTGTCCATCACCCGTAGCCGTTCATCACTGTTAAGGGTAGGTCCAACTAACCTGCGGCCGCAGAGCTATCGCGATGCCTGACGGGGTCATTCGGAAACCGGGTCGGCCGCGAAGTAACCTGGCGGTTGTGAAGTTGTTGGGCCGTAAGAAAACCCATGCGCAGGTCCCGGACGGCGACCTCGTGGCACCGGCCACCTCCGATGCCGCCTCGGATGCGGCGTCTCGCGCGGCACGCCGGACCGACCCCAAGGGCCGGCCCACGCCCAAGCGCGAAGCCGCCCGACGGAATGCGAAGAAGGGGCCCGTTGCCCCGGCACCCAAGACCGCCGCCGAGGCGCGGGCTCGCCGCAAAACCTTGGCCGGCCCCAAACTCAGCCGCGAGGAGCGCAAAGCCGAGCGCACTGCCGGCCGGGCCCGGATGACCGATCGCCGGGAACGCATGCTGGCCGGTGACGAGGCATACCTGCTGCCACGCGACCAGGGTCCGATCCGCCGCTATGTGCGCGACGTGGTGGATTCCCGGCGCAACGTGCTCGGCCTGTTCATGCCGTCGACGCTGGCCCTGCTCTTCGTGATGTTCGCCGTTCCGCAACTGCAGCTGTTCATCTCGCCCGCAATGCTGGTGATTACTGTGGTCATGGGCATCGACGGCGTGATCCTGGGCCGCAAGGTCAGCAAGCTGGTCGACGCGAAATTCCCGAGCAACACCGAAAGCCGTTGGAAGCTTGGGCTTTATGCGGCCGGTCGGGCTTCCCAGATGCGCCGGATGCGGGCTCCCCGGCCCCAGGTCGAGCGCGGCAGCCGTGTCGACTGACCGTTGCCGCAAAGCTTTCTGACCCCAGTGCGCACCCTGGTGCTCGGCGGGATCAGGTCGGGCAAGTCCCGCTGGGCCGAGGAGGCCATCGCCAGGTCCCTTCCCCCCGGCCAGCCGGTCCGTTACCTGGCGTCGGGCCCCGGCGGCCAGGATGATGCGGACTGGGCACACCGGGTCGCCACACACCGCGACCGTCGGCCCGCGCACTGGTCGACAGTCGAAACTCAGGACATCACAAGCGAATTACGGCGGTCGCCAAATACCCCGACGCTGGTCGACGACCTCGGCGCCTGGCTGACCGGCACGCTGGATCGCCACCACGCATGGGAGAACGGCTCGGTCGCCGCGCCGATCGACGAAATGGTCGGCGCGGTCGCCGCATTTGAATCGACGCTGGTGCTCGTCAGTCCAGAGGTGGGGCTGACCGTGGTGCCCGCCACCGCGTCGGGCCGCCGGTTTGCCGACGAGCTGGGTTCGGTCAACCAACGCGTCGCGGCACTGTGCGAGCAGGTGGTGTTGGTGATGGCCGGTCAGCCGGTGTCGATCAAACCGTCAGGGAGATAATGGAATTCGCGCCGATCTCGTCGCCCGACGCGACCACCGCCGCGGCTGCCCGCGCGCGTCAGGACAGCCTGACCAAGCCGCGTGGCGCCCTGGGCCGCCTCGAGGACCTGTCCGTCTGGATCGCGTCGTGCCAGGGGCATTGCCCGCCACGGCAGTTCGAGCGCGCCCGGGTGGTGGTGTTTGCCGGTGACCATGGCGTGGCCCGCTCCGGGGTGTCGGCGTATCCGCCGGAGGTGACCGCCCAGATGGTCGCCAACATCGACGCCGGTGGGGCGGCGATCAACGCGCTGGCCGCGATCGCGGACGCGACGGTGCGGATCGCCGATCTGGCGGTGGACGGCGAGCCGCTCTCGGAGCAGATCGGCGCCCACAAAGTGCGGCGGGCCAGCGGCGATATCGCGGTACAGGACGCGTTGAGCGACGAGGAGACGGCCCGGGCGATCGCGGCGGGCCAGCGCATCGCCGACGAAGAGGTCGACGCGGGCGCCGACTTGCTCATCGCCGGCGACATGGGTATCGGAAACACCACCGCGGCGGCGGTTCTGGTGGCGGCGCTGACGAATGCCGAGCCGGTCGCCGTGGTCGGCTTCGGCTCCGGAATCGACGACGCCGGCTGGGCCCGCAAGACGGCCGCGGTCCGCGATGCGCTTTTCCGGACGCGACCGGTACTGCCCGACCCGGTCGCGGTGCTGCGCTGTTGCGGTGGCGCGGATCTGGCCGCGATGGCCGGCTTTTGCGCACAAGCCGCGGTGCGGCGCACCCCGCTGCTGCTCGACGGCATGGCGGTGACGGCCGCCGCGCTGGTCGCCGAACGCCTGGCACCGGGCGCACGACAGTGGTGGCAGGCGGGCCACCGCTCTACCGAACCGGGTCATGCGCTGGCCCTGACCGCGCTGGAGTTGGACCCGATCCTGGACCTGCGCATGCGGCTGGGCGAGGGCAGCGGCGCGACGCTCGCGCTGCCGGTGCTGCGGGCCGCGGTCGCCACGCTGTCGTCGATGGCGACGTTCACCGAGGCCGGTGTCGCCGCCCGGCCCGACGATGCGCTACCTTCCCCGTGATTCGTTCGGTGGCAACGGCTTTCGCATTCGGAACGGTCTTGCCCGTGCCGGCCGTACCCGACGCGCCGATGGGCCGTGGCGCCATGACCGCGCTGCCGGTGGTCGGCACAGCCTTGGGAGCCCTGGCGGCGGGCATCAGCTGGGGCGCCTCGCTGGCCTTCGGTGTGTCCAGCCCGCTGCCGGGATTGCTGGCGGTGGCAGTGCTTTTGCTCGCCACCCGCGGACTGCACATCGACGGCGTCGCGGATACGGCCGACGGGCTGGGCTGCTACGGGCCGCCGCCACGCGCACTGGCGGTGATGCGCGACGGGTCTACGGGACCGTTCGGCGTCGCGGCCGTCGTGCTGGTAATCATGGTGCAGGGATTGGCATTTTCGGCGCTCTGCGCGACCTGGCGGCATGGGCTCCCCGCGATCGTCGTGGCGGTCGCCGCCGGCCGGGTGAGCGCGGTGCTGGCCTGCCGCCGTTCGGTGCCGGCGGCCGGCGGAAGCGCCCTGGGCGCCCAGGTCGCCGGTACTCAACCGATCCCGGTCGTCGCCGGCTGGATCGTGGTGCTGGTTGGGGTTTCGCTGGTAGCGGGTCCGCGACCGTGGCAGGGGCCGGCCGCGGTGCTGCTGGGGGTGTGCTTCGGCGCGGTGCTGGTCGGGCACTGCGTGCGCCGCTTCGGCGGCATCAGTGGCGACGTGCTGGGCGCGGCGATCGAGCTGACCACGACGGTCAGCGCGGTGACGCTTGCGGCGCTGGTCCGCTTCTAGCCGGGCGCACTCAGGCCGAGTGTGCGGCTGGCCGCGCACTCGGTGCCGAACGTGAAGCTGGCCGCACACTCGCCAGCCGTGTACCTAGCCCAGCCGGGACATCCAGCCGTGCGTGTCGGCGAAGGTACCGCGCTGGATGCCGGTCAGTGTGTCGCGCAGCGCCATCGTCACTTCGCCCGGTTCACCATCGGCGATGGTGAACTCGGTGTCGGCGTACTTCACCCGCGCGACCGGCGTGATGACCGCGGCAGTACCACACGCGAATACCTCGGTGATCTCCCCCGCGGTGGCCTTCTTCTGCCACTCGTCGATATCGATCTTGCGCTCTTCGACCGTGAACCCGGCATCAAGTGCCAACTGCAGCAACGAATCCCGGGTAATGCCGGGCAGCAGCGAGCCGGACAGCTCCGGGGTGACCAGCCGCGAGGTGCCGCCGCTGCCCAGCACGAAGAACAGGTTCATGCCGCCCATCTCTTCGACGAAGCGACGCTCGACGGCGTCCAGCCAAACCACTTGGTCGCAACCGTTTTCCGCGGCTTCGGCCTGAGCCACCAGCGACGCGGCATAGTTGCCGCCGAACTTGGCCGCACCGGTGCCGCCGGGGCAGGCCCGCACGTAATCCGTTGACACCCAGACGTCGACGGGGTTGATGCCGTTTTTGAAGTACGCGCCGGCCGGTGAACCGATCAGCAGGTACCGGTAGTGCTTGGCCGGCCGTACCCCCAGTCCCGGTTCCGTCGCAAAGATGAACGGCCGCAGATAAAGTGCCTCTTCGCCGCCCGCGCGCGGCACCCAGGCGTTGTCGACAGCGATGAGCTGGCGCAGGGATTCCAGGAAGATGTCGGCGGGCAGTTCGGGTATCGCGATCCGCCGGGCCGACGAGCGCATCCGGGCGGCGTTGGCGTCCGGGCGAAACGACACAACGGAGCCGTCGGCCCACCGGTATGCCTTCAGCCCCTCGAACACCTCCTGCGCGTAGTGCAGCACGATCGCCGATGGATCCAGCTGAATCGGGCCGTACGGAACCACCCGCGCGTTGTGCCAGCCCTGGGCCTCGTCGTAGTCGACTGAGACCATGTGGTCGGTGAAGAATCTGCCGAAACCGGGGTCGGCCAGGATGGAGTCACGTTCAACGCCCGAAGCGGGATTAGGCGCGCGTTGAACGGTGAACTCGAGAAGGCCGCTCGTCATGCGCCGATTGTATATGCGCGCACCAACCGGTTTCTGCCCCCTGAACCGGCGGCGGCTAGCGGGTTTTCAGCTCGACGAACGGCGGACGCACCACTTCGCACTCCGCGGCGCGGCCGCGGACGTCGACGGTGATCTGCTGGCCGTCTTCGACCCCCGCGTCGGTGTCGATCAATGCGAGAGCAATGCCCGACTGCAACGTCGGCGAGAACGTCCCGGATGTGGTGACCCCGACCGGCTTATCCCCAACAAGCACCGTCTGCGCGGGCCGCAGCACACCGCGGCCCGACATCCGCAGACCCCGCAGCAGCCGTCGCGGCCCCGCCGCCTTCTCGGCCAGCAGCGCATCTCGGCCGAAGAATGCGTCCTTCTTCCAGCCGATCGCCCAGCCGCATCGGGCCTGCAGCGGCGAGATGTCGAGCGACAACTCGTGCCCGTGCAGCGGGTAACCCATCTCGGTGCGCAGCGTGTCGCGGGCACCCAGGCCGGCCGGTTCGCCGCCCGCGTTCGACACCGCCGTCACCAGCGCGTCGAACACCACGCCCGCGGTGTCCCAGGGCGGCAGCAGTTCGTAGCCGTGCTCGCCCGTGTACCCGGTGCGGCAGACCCGCACCGGCACCGAAGAGAAGGTGGCATCGGCATAGGCCATGTAATCCATGTCGGTCGGCAGGCCCAGCTCGCCGAGCACGTCGGTCGATCGCGGTCCCTGCACCGCCAGCACCGCGTAGTTGCGATGCTCGTTGGTGATCGTCAGGCCGGCGGGTGCATTGGTGGTCTGGAAGGCCTGCAGCGCCTCGACCACCGCGGCGGTGTTGGCGGCATTGGGCACCAGGAAGATTTCGTCGTCGTCGACGTAGTAGGCGATCAGGTCGTCGATGACGCCACCGGATTCCGTGCAGCACAGTGTGTATTGCGCCTTGCCCGGCGCGATCCGGTCCAGGTCGTTGGTCAGCGCGGAGTTGACGAACTCGGCAGCGCCCGGACCGCGGATCAGCGCCTTGCCGAGGTGGCTGACGTCGAACAGGCCCACGGCGTTGCGCGTTGCGTTGTGCTCGCTGACCGTGCCCGCATAGGACACCGGCATCAGCCAGCCGCCGAACTCGGCGAAATTGGCGCCCAACTCGCGATGGCGGTCTTCCAGTGGTCCCTTGAGTAGCTCCGGCGCATCGCTCACGCCATCCGACCCTAATCGTCACCCCTACCTGGCACACTCAGGTGGGTGGCCGATCTCCTGGACTTCGAGGCGCTAGAGGCCGCCGGGGTGGCCAACGCGCGCGAGCGGGCCGACCTGATCAAGTATCTGGACGACCTTGGCTTCACGACCGACGAGATGGTGGAAGCCGAACTGCGCGGCCGGCTGTTCGGCCTGGCCGGCGACGTGCTGTCCTGGTCGGGACGGCCGATCTACACGTTGCAGACCGCGGCCGACGAACTCGGGATCGCGGCCGAGGACGTCGCGCGCGCCTGGGCTTTACTCGGCCTGACCGTCGCCGGTCCCGATATTCCGGTGTTGAGCCAGGCCGACGTCGACGCCCTGGCCACCTGGCTGGCACTCAAGACCGTGGTCGGCCAGGACGGCGCATTGGGCCTGCTGCGGGTACTGGGCGCCGCGATGGCCCGGCTCGCCGAAGCCGAGGCGACGATGATCCGCGCCGGGACGCCGGACATCCAGATGACTCACACCCGCGATGAACTCGCCACCGCGCAGGCCTACCGGTCGGTCGCCGAGTTCATCCCCCGACTCGGTGCACTGATCGACATCGTGCACCGCCATCACCTGACCAGCGCTCGAACGCATTTCGAGGGTGTCCTTCGCGACACGTCCTCGGCCGTGGTGTGCGGTGTCGGCTTCGCGGATCTGTCCGGCTTCACCGCGCTGACGCAGGCACTGACGCCGGCGGAGTTGTCGCACATGCTCAACGAGTTCGCCGGCACCGTCTCCGACGTGGTACATGCCGACGGCGGCCGGATAGTGAAGTTCATCGGCGACGAGGTGATGTGGGTGAGTTCGGCGCCCGAGGCGCTGGTGCGGGCGGCGGTTGATCTCGTCGAGCACCCCGCGGCGCGCGAGGAGGGGCTACAGGTCCGCGCCGGGCTGGCATTCGGCACGGTGGTGGCCATCAACGGCGACTACTTCGGCAACCCGGTCAACCTGGCCGCCCGACTCGTGGCCGCCGCGGCGCCGGAACAGATCCTGGCCACCACCGAGCTGCGTGACAGGTTGCCGGAGTGGCCCGCGGTCGCGCGAGGCCCGTTGACACTCAAGGGTTTTGACGCTCCGGTCGCCGCGTTCGATCTGCACGCGGGGACGTAGCCGACCTAACCCCTACCCCGGTGACTAGGGTTATTACGCGTGAGTACCGAACCGGGATACCAGGCTCCTTCCGTCACTGTCGCCACGTCGCTGCCGAAACGTGGTGTGGGTTCGTCGGTATTGCTCGTGCCGGTCGTCTCGACCGGTGACGAAGACCGGCCGGGCGCGACCGTTGTCTGCGCCGAGCCCTTCCTGTCCACCGAAGCCGTCGCCGACATCGAAGCCGGCCTGCGGGCGCTGGACGCCACCGGCGGCAGTGAACAGGTACACCGGCTCGTCATACCGTCGCTTCCGGTGGCCAGCGTGCTCACGATCGGCCTGGGCAAGCCGCAATCCGAATGGCCCGCCGATACCATCCGGCGGGCCGCCGGGGTAGCCGCGCGCTCGCTGGGCAAGGCCGAAGCGGTGATCACCACGCTCGCCGAGCTGCCCGGCGAGGGCGTCGGCTCCGCCGCGGTCGAAGGGCTGATCCTGGGCAGCTACCGGTTCACCGCCTTCCGCAGCAGCAAGACCGCGCCCAAAGACCAAGGGCTGGGCAAAATCACCGTGCTCGCCTCGGACAAACAAGGGGCCAAAGAGGCCAAGCAGCAGAGCGAACACGGTGCGGCCGTCGCGACCGCGGTCGCCACCGCGCGCGACTTCGTCAACACCCCGCCCAGCCACCTGTATCCCGCCGAATTCGCCAAGCGCGCAAGGGCTTTAGGGGAATCTGTGGGCCTTGAAGTGGAGATACTGGACGACAAGGCGCTGCAAAGAGCCGGCTACGGCGGCATTGTCGGTGTAGGACAGGGCTCGTCGCGGCCCCCGCGGCTGGTGCGGTTGATCCACCGCGGTTCGAAGCTGGCCAAGAAACCGAAACAGGCCCGCAAGGTTGCGCTGGTCGGCAAAGGCGTCACGTTCGACACCGGCGGCATCTCGATCAAGCCGGCCGCCTCGATGCATCACATGACCTCGGACATGGGCGGTGCCGCCGCCGTGATCGCGACCGTCACGCTGGCCGCGCAGCTCGAGCTGCCGATCGACGTGATCGCCACCGTGCCGATGGCCGAGAACATGCCGTCGGCGACCGCGCAGCGGCCCGGCGACGTGCTCACCCAGTACGGCGGGATCACCGTCGAGGTGCAGAACACCGACGCCGAGGGCCGACTGATCCTGGCCGATGCCATCGTGCGCGCATGTGAAGACAACCCGGACTATTTGATCGAGACGTCCACGCTGACCGGCGCACAGACGGTGGCGCTGGGCGCCCGCATCCCCGGGGTGATGGGCAGCGACGAGTTCCGCGACCGGGTCGCGGCGATCTCGCAGGCCGAGGGCGAGAACGGTTGGCCGATGCCGCTGCCCGACGACCTCAAGGACGACCTGAAGTCCCAGGTAGCCGACCTGTCCAACATCAGTGGCCAGCGCTTCGCCGGCATGCTGGTGGCCGGGGTGTTCCTGCGCGAATTCGTCGCCGACGGCGTGCAGTGGGCGCACATCGACGTGGCCGGTCCGGCCTTCAACACCGGCAGCCCGTGGGGGTACTCGCCGAAAGGCTCCACCGGGGTTCCGACCCGGACGATGTTCGCCGTGCTGGAAGACATCTGCGAAAAGGGCTAGGGAACGGCGCGGCGCGGTAAGCCGCCTCAGATCACCCGGAAGCGCGCGGTACTGCGCAGCGCTTGCGGCAGCAGCCGCGAAACGCCGTAGAGCGCATAGGCTTCCGGCGCGACCGGGCGGATCGGTTTCTTCTTCTGGACCGACGACAAGATCGCGTCGGCGACCTTGTCGGGCCCGTAACGGCGCAGCGCGAACATCTTGCCCAGCTGGCCTCGCCGGCCGTCGACGTGCCCGTCGTGCTTGCCGGCGGGAGCGTCGAACCGGGTGGTGTTGATGATGTTCGTGTCGATGAGGCCCGGGCAGATCGTGGTCAGGCCAATGTCGGCGGCCTCGAGTTCGGCACGCAGGCAGTCGGAGAACATGTAGGTCGCCGCCTTGGAGGTGCAGTAGGCGTTCAACGACTGCAGTGGCGCGTAGGCGGCCATCGACGACACGTTGACGATGTGCCCGCCGGTGCCACGCTCGACCAAGCGTCGCCCGAACGCCCGGCTGCCGTTGACCACGCCGCCGAGGTTGACGTCGAGCACCCGGTCGAACTGTTCGGCGGGGGTGTCCAGGAATTGGCCGGCCTGCCCGATCCCCGCATTGTTGACCACGATGTCGGGCACGCCGTGTTCGGCGCTGACGAGCTCGGCGAAGGCCTCGACCGCGCCAGTGTCGGACACGTCGAGCACGTAGGCGTGCGCGACCCCGCCCCGTGCGGTGATCTCGGCCGCGGTCTCCTTGACGGCGGCCTCGTCGATGTCGCTGACGACCAGCTCGGCGCCCTCGCGGGCGAAGGCGTACGCGGTCTCGCGACCGATTCCGCTGCCGGCGCCGGTGACCGACACCAGGGTGTCGCCGAAGGTGCCGCGGGGCCGGCCCACCTGCGCGCGCAGCAGCGCGCGGCTGGGCGCTTTGCCCACGGCCAGGTCGGCGAACTCGTGCACCGCGGCCGCCATCACCTGCGGGTGGGACATCGGCGAAAAGTGACCGGCCCGGATGTCACGCCGCCACAGCCGCGGCACCCACCGCGCGGTCTCGTCGTAGCCATACGGGCGCACGTAGCGGTCACGGGTGTTGACGATCAACTGCACCGGCACGTCCACGACGTGGATGGCCTGGCCGCGACCGGAGAACGAACGAAAGTAGTTGGCGGGATAGGTTTTTACCGAACTGGCCGCATCCCCGGCGATGTTGGCGGAGTGATGAATCTGCTCATCGGGAATGTTATCGACGACGTTGCGCCGCAGCGCGGGCAGCGAGAACGCCGCCCGAATCAGCAGCGGCGCCAGCACCGGGATCGAGAAGAAGACCATGTAGGTGAGCCGCAGCGCCTGGCTGATCGAGCGGGCAAACCTTCGTGGGCGCCACGGTTGGCGCAGACCGCTGAAGATGTATTCGACCAGTTGCTCCTGACTCGGGCCGGACACCGACGTGAAGGAGGCGACCCGGTCGCCGGCCCCAGGCCGTTTCAGGTACTCCCAGACACCCACCGAACCCCAGTCGTGGGCCAGCACATGCACCGGCCGGCCGGCGCTCAGTTCGCTTGTCACCGCCGCGAAATCGTCGGCGAAGCGCGCCATCGTGTACGCCGAGACTCTCTTGGGCGCCCCGGACAGGCCGACCCCGCGGTTGTCGTAGCGGATGATCCGGAACCGCTCGGCCAGCAGCGGAACGACCCCGTCCCACAGCACGTGCGAGTCGGGCCAGCCGTGCACCAGCACAACCGTCGGACCGTTGGGGTTGCCTTCTTCGTAGACCGCGACGCGGACGTCGTCCGCGCTGTCGACGAACTGCTGTGTTGCCGGCATCGAACCTCCGCCTCCCCGCGAACCTCTGGCAATTCGGCACACCGTAGCAAGCGGGTCAGCCCTGGCTGTGTGCCGACGCAGAGGCAATGACAGGATAGTTTCGACGTCAACTTGCAGTACACCACGGTGTGGTAAGTCAGATGTCGTCCTGCGCCGACCCACGAGCAATCGAGGAGTCAAAAGAGATGGCCTTCTCCGTCCAGATGCCGGCACTCGGTGAGAGCGTGACCGAGGGGACGGTCACCCGCTGGCTCAAGCAGGAAGGCGACACGGTCGAGCTCGACGAACCGCTTGTCGAGGTGTCGACCGACAAGGTCGACACCGAAATCCCGGCACCCGCCGCGGGTGTGCTGACCAAGATCGTCGCCCAGGAGGACGACACCGTCGAGGTCGGCGGCGAGCTGGCCGTCATCGGCGAGGCCGCCGAAGACGGCGCCTCGGGCGCGCCCGCCCAGGCGCCCAGCCAACCGGCGGCCGAATCCACGCCGGAGCCCGAGCCGGAACCCGAGCCCACGCCTCAACCGGAGCCCGAGCGTCAGCCCGAACCCGCTGCGCAGGCCGCGCCGCAGAGCTCCGGCGACGGCACCGCTACCCCGGTGCTGATGCCCGAGCTCGGCGAGTCGGTCACCGAGGGCACCGTGACCCGGTGGCTCAAGAAGGTCGGCGATTCGGTCCAGGTGGACGAAGCGCTGGTGGAGGTCTCCACCGACAAGGTGGACACCGAGATCCCGTCACCGGTGGCCGGAGTCCTGCTCAGCATCACCGCCGACGAAGACGCCACCGTGGCGGTCGGCGGTGAGTTGGCCCGGATCGGCAGCGGCTCCGCCGCGCCTGCTCCTTCTGCCTCTCCGCCGCCCGCTCCCAAGCCAGAGCCGAAGCCCGAACCGGCGCCCCAACCCAAGGCCGAGGCCCCGCCTGCCCCCAAGCCCGCTCCGGAGCCCACGCCACAACCCAAGCCCGAGCCCACCCCGGCTCCGCAAGCCGCACCCGCCCAGCCCGCGGTGGAAGCCCAGGGTGACGGCACTCCGTACGTGACCCCGCTGGTGCGAAAGCTGGCCACCGAAAACAACATCGACCTTTCCGCGGTGAAGGGCACCGGCGTCGGTGGCCGCATCCGCAAGCAGGACGTGCTGGCCGCCGCGCAGCAGAAGCAAGAGGCCGCGAAGGCGCCGGCACCGGCCGCGCCGGCTCCCGCCGCGCCGGCAGCCAAGGCTCCCGCGGCTGCGACGCCGTCACCCGCGCTGGCCCACCTGCGCGGCACCACGCAGAAGGCCAACCGGATCCGCCAGCTCACCGCCAAGAAGACCCGCGAATCCCTGCAGGCCACGGCGCAGCTCACCCAGACCCACGAGGTCGACATGACCAAGATCGTGGGTCTGCGGGCCAGGGCCAAGACGGCGTTCGCCGAGCGTGAGGGCGTGAATCTGACCTACCTGCCGTTCATCGCCAAGGCGGTGATCGACGCGCTGAAGATTCACCCCAACGTCAACGCCAGCTACAACGAGGACTCCAAGGAGATCACCTACTACGACGCCGAGCACCTCGGTTTCGCCGTCGACACCGAGCAGGGCCTGCTCTCCCCGGTGATTCACAATGCCGGCGACCTGTCGCTGGCCGGGCTCTCCCGTGCGATCGCCGATATCGCCGAGCGCGCCCGCTCGGGCAACCTGAAACCCGACGAGTTGTCCGGCGGCACCTTCACGATCACCAACATCGGCAGCCAGGGCGCGTTGTTCGACACCCCGATCCTGGTTCCGCCGCAGGCCGCCATGCTGGGCACCGGGGCCATCGTCAAACGGCCCCGGGTGATCGTCGACGAGTTGGGCAACGAGTCCATCGGGGTGCGCTCGGTTTGCTACCTCCCGCTGACCTACGACCATCGGCTGATCGACGGGGCCGATGCCGGACGATTCGTCACCACGATCAAGCACCGGCTCGAAGAGGCAGCGTTCGAGGCCGATTTGGGGCTTTAGCGCAGTGGCCAAGCCCGTCATCGCGATTGCGGGTTCATCCGGCCTGATCGGCTCCGCCTTGGCTGCGGCCCTGCGGGCCGCCGACCACCGGGTGTTGCGCATCGTCCGCCGGACGCCGGGCAATCCCGATGAGCTGCACTGGAATCCGGAAAGCGGTGATTTCGATCCCGAACCGCTGACCGATGTCGACGCGGTCGTCAACCTGTGCGGCGTCAACGTCGGCCGGCGCCGGTGGTCGGGCGCGTTCAAGCAGAGCCTGCGCGACAGCCGCATCGCCCCCACGGAGGTGCTGGCCAACGCGGTCGCCGAGGCCGGCGTCCAGACTCTGATCAACGCCAGCGCGGTGGGTTATTACGGAGATACCAAAGACCGCGTGGTCGATGAAAACGACCGGGCGGGAACGGGTTTCCTCGCCCGGCTGTGCGAAGACTGGGAGGCCGCGACGTTGCCGGCCCAATATGGCGGCGCCCGCGTGGTGCTGGCCCGCACCGGCCTGGTGATGGCCGCGGCCGGTGGTGCTTTGCGCCGGATGCGCCCGCTGTTCTCGGTGGGCCTGGGCGCCCGGCTGGGCAGTGGCCGTCAGTACATGTCGTGGATCAGCCTGGAAGACGAAGTGCGGGCCTTGCTGTTCGCCATCGCGCACCCGTCACTGTCCGGCCCGGTGAACTTGACCGGCCCCGCGCCCGTCACCAACGCCGAGTTCACCACCGCCGTGGGCAGCGCGATCAACCGTCCGACTCCGATGATGCTGCCGGCCTTCGCTGTCCGGGCCGCGCTCGGAGAATTCGCCGACGAGGGGCTGCTGACCGGTCAGCGTGCCATCCCATCCGCCTTGGAGCGCGCGGGTTTTCAGTTCCACCACAACACCATTGGCGAGGCGCTGGCTTACGCCACCGCCCGGCGCGACCAGGACTAGACATGTATTTGGTCACCGGAGCGGGCGGGGGTGTCGGCGGCGTAAGCCGGACCGTGGTCGAAGAATTGCGGTCCCGCGGCGAGCAGGTGCGCGCCCTGGTGCACCGTGACGACGAACGAGCCGACTCGCTGCGTGCGTTGGGCGCCGAGGTGGTGGTCGGCGACCTGACCGTGCCGCAGGACGTCGTCGACGCGATGGCCGGAGCGGACCGGATGTTCTTTTCCATGAGTGTCTCACCGGACTATCTGCAGGCGACCGCGGTGGTGTGCGCGGCGGCGCTGGAATCGGGTCGCCTCGAGGTGATCGTGAACATGTCGCAGATGACGGTGTCGCAGATGACGCTGACGAGCACCGGCGAGTCCCGTCAGCATCGCCTGCACTGGCTCGCCGAGCACGTGATGAATTGGTCGGGCGTGCCGGTGGTGCATGTGCGGCCGACGGTGTTTCTGGACAATCCGCTCTTGACCTCGCTGGCGGCGCCGTCGTTGCGCGAACGGAACCTGCTGGTGCTGCCGTTCGGGGCCGGCAAGACCTCGCCGATCGCGGCCAGTGACGTTGCCCGGGTGGTCTGCGCGGTGCTGCTGGACCCGGCCGATCGCGTCGGCGCCGTCTACGAGTTGACCGGTCCGCAGAGCCTGGACATCGACGGACTGGCCGCGGAGTACGCCCGCGGGCTGAACCGACCGATCACCGGCACCGACGTCGCGCACGACACCTGGGTCGAGGAGGTGCTGCGGCCCCTGGGGCTGCCCGCACACGTTCAGCAACATCTCGCCACGATGGCCCAGTTGCACCGCGCCGGCCGCTACGACCGGTCCACCGACGACGTCGAGCAGATTACCGGCCAACCCGCACTGAGCGTCGAACAATACTTGGAGCAGTACACAGCCGCGAACCCCCAACTGTTCGCGTAGCGTTGGCCAGCGTGAGGGGTTCCATCCGGTCGCACACCACCGCGATCGAGGTCCGCCAATTGGGGGCGGTCGAATATCGCACCGCGTGGCAGCTGCAGCGTGACCTGGCGGACGCCAGGGTCGCCGGCGGCAGCGACACCCTGCTGCTGCTGGAACATCCCGCGGTCTACACCGCCGGACGGCGCACCGAGCCGCACGAACGACCGGACCCATCCCTTCAAGGCATTCCCGTCGTCGACACCGACCGCGGCGGCAAAATCACCTGGCACGGTCCGGGGCAGCTGGTCGGGTACCCGATCATCGGCCTGGCCGAACCCCTCGATGTGGTGAATTATGTTCGACGCCTTGAGGAATCGCTGATCAAGGTGTGTTGCGATCTGGGCCTGGACGTGGGCCGGGTCGATGGCCGCTCCGGCGTTTGGCTGCCCGGCAGGCCCGCGCGCAAGATCGCTGCGATCGGCGTCCGAGTCTCGCGTTCGACTGCGCTGCACGGGTTCGCGCTCAACTGCGACTGCGACTTGGCCGCGTTCAGCCCCATCGTGCCCTGCGGCATCACCGACGCCGGGGTGACGTCGCTGTCGGCCGAACTCGGGCGCACCGTCGCCGTCGACGAGGTCCGCGCGGCCGTCGCCGGGGCCGTGTGCGATGCCCTCGACGGTGTCTTACCGGTGCGGGCACACGACGCCGCCCGCGTAGCATCAGCGATGTGACTGTCGTCCCCGAAGGCCGCAAACTGCTGCGGCTGGAAGTGCGTAACGCGCAGACGCCGATCGAGCGCAAGCCACCGTGGATCAAGACCCGGGTCCGGATGGGGCCGGAGTACACCGAGCTCAAAAGCCTGGTCCGACGGGAAGGTCTGCACACCGTCTGCGAAGAGGCCGGCTGCCCGAACATCTTCGAATGCTGGGAAGACCGGGAAGCAACCTTCCTGATCGGCGGTGACCAGTGCACCCGCCGCTGCGACTTCTGCCAGATCGACACCGGTAAGCCCGCCGAGCTGGACCGCGACGAGCCCCGGCGCGTCGCCGAAAGCGTGCAGACGATGGGGTTGCGCTACGCCACCGTCACCGGCGTCGCCCGCGACGACCTGCCGGACGGCGGGGCGTGGCTGTACGCCGAAACCGTGCGCGCGATCAAAGAGCTCAACCCGTCGACCGGCGTCGAGCTACTGGTCCCCGACTTCAACGGCGAGCCCGCCCGCCTTGCGGAAGTCTTCGAGTCGCGCCCAGAAGTGTTGGCGCACAACGTCGAAACGGTCCCGCGCATCTTCAAGCGGATCCGCCCCGCCTTCACTTATCAACGCAGCCTGGGCGTGCTCACCGCAGCCCGCGACGTCGGGCTGGTCACCAAGAGCAACCTGATTCTCGGCCTCGGCGAAACACCCGACGAGGTGCGCACCGCCCTGGCCGACCTGCACGACGCCGGCTGCGACATCGTCACCATCACCCAGTACCTGCGACCCTCGGCGCGCCATCATCCGGTGCAGCGCTGGGTGAAACCCGAGGAGTTCGACGAGTTTGCGCAGCACGCCGAGGGGTTGGGCTTTGCGGGCGTGCTGGCCGGGCCGCTGGTGCGCTCGTCGTACCGGGCCGGCCGGCTGTATCAGCAAGCCGTACGCAGCCGCACCTCGGACGCCGTGGGGTAACTCGGGGCCATCGGCCAACCGCGCGTACGTATTCTTAGTGATTATGGCTAAATCCCGCAGCACCGCCGAGAACAAGGCCGCCCGGGCAGCGGCGCAGGCCGCCCGCAAGGCCGCGGCCAAGGAGCGCCGCGGCCAGCTGTGGCAGGCCTTCAACATGCAGCGCAAACAGGATAAGCGCCTGCTCCCCTACATGATCGGCGCGTTCGTTGTGATCGTGGCCGTCTCGGTCACGGTGGGTGTGCTGGTCGGCGGAATCACCACGTTCACCCTGATCCCGCTCGGCGTGGTGCTTGGTCTGCTGGTGGCGTTCATCATCTTCGGCCGCCGGGCCCAGAAGTCGGTCTACCGCCAAGCCGAGGGGCAAACCGGCGCGGCTGCCTGGGTGCTGGACAACCTGCGCGGCAAGTGGCGGGTCACTCCGGGTGTCGCGGCCACCGGCCACTTCGACGCGGTGCATCGGGTGATTGGCCGCCCTGGCGTCATCTTCGTCGGCGAGGGGTCGACGACCCGGGTCAAACCGCTACTGGCCCAAGAGAAGAAGCGCACCGCGCGGCTGGTCGGCGACATACCGATCTACGACATCGTCGTCGGCAGCGGCGACGGCGAGGTCCCGCTCTCCAAGCTGGAGCGCCACCTGACCCGGCTTCCGGCCAACATCACCGTCAAGCAAATGGACGCGCTGGAGTCGCGACTGGCCGCGCTGGGGTCACGCGCGGGTGCCGCCATCATGCCCAAGGGGCCGCTGCCCAACTCGGGCAAGATGCGCGGCGTGCAGCGCACCGTCCGCCGCAAGTAGAGATCCCTAACGCCGTACCACGGCCGTGTTGGTCACCCGGTCTTGGATACCCCGCCCGTCCCAGTCGGTGAACAACGCCGGGACCACCAGGGCGACCAGCAGGCCGCGCGCCGCGACCCGCCCGAGGCCCAGCCGTCCGTCCAGCGCCACCACCGCAAGGCCGAGCGCCAGCTGACCGGGGGTGAATCCGTACAGCCGCACCGCCACCAATCCGAGCAGGAACCAGATCACCAGCACCGCCGTCGACAACACTCGTTCGGAGAAGAGACCGAACGCCATCGCCAGCGCCGCCAGCCCATAGGCGAGCAGCCAGTCCACCATCAGCGCCGCCAGGCGGCGTCCCATCGACGCCAGCGATCCCGGCCCGCTCTGCGGCAAGCCCAGCGTCTCGCCGGGGTATGCCGGGCGCGATTCCGGCATCATCGACCCCTCGGCGCGTTGGGCCGGGACGGGCTACTGCGTCCGCGAGGCCGACCAGATACGCTTTTGCGGTCCATGGGCCTCACAATAGATCCCGCCGTTGCTCCACTCCGAGTTGTGGGACGCGTGGTCACGTAACCTCCGCGCAACACGGGGTTGATTGGCGGGCAACATCATCTTCATAGCGTCAGGCCGCGGATTATCAAGCAAAGGAGCACTCAGTGACGGAAAAGACGCCCGACGACGTCTTCAAGCTCGCCAAGGACGAGAACGTCGAATTTGTCGATGTTCGATTTTGTGACCTGCCCGGCATCATGCAGCACTTCACGATTCCGATTTCATTCTTCGACCAGAGCGTTTTCGACGATGGTTTGGCTTTCGACGGCTCGTCGATTCGCGGATTCCAGTCAATTCACGAGTCGGACATGTTGCTGCTGCCCGACCCGGCGACCGCGCAGATCGACCTGTTCACTGAAGCCCGGACGCTGAACCTCAACTTCTTCGTGCACGACCCCTTCACCCTCGAGGCGTACTCGCGCGACCCGCGCAACGTCGCCCGCAAGGCGGAGAACTACCTGAAGAGCACGGGCGTCGCCGACACCGCCTACTTCGGCGCCGAGGCCGAGTTCTACATCTTCGACTCGGTGAGCTTCGATTCGCGCACCAACGGCTCGTTCTACGAGGTGGACGCGATCTCGGGTTGGTGGAACAGCGGTGAGCCGACCGAGAACGACGGCAGCCCCAACCGCGGTTACAAGGTGCGCCCCAAGGGTGGCTACTTCCCGGTTGCCCCGGTCGACCACTATGTCGACCTGCGCGGCAGGATGCTGCAAAACCTGATCAAGGCCGGCTTCAGCCTGGAGAAGGGGCACCACGAGGTGGGCACCGGCGGTCAGGCCGAGATCAACTACAAGTTCAACACGCTGCTGCACGCGGCCGACGACATGCAGCTGTACAAGTACATCGTCAAGAACACCGCGTGGCAGGCCGGCAAGACCGTCACGTTCATGCCCAAGCCGCTGTTCGGTGACAACGGCTCCGGCATGCACACCCACCAGTCGCTGTGGAAAGACGGCAACCCGTTGATGTACGACGAGACCGGATACGCCGGCCTGTCGGACACCGCGCGCCACTACATCGGCGGCCTGCTGCACCACGCGCCGTCGCTGCTGGCCTTCACCAACCCGACGGTGAACTCCTACAAGCGGCTGGTTCCCGGCTTCGAGGCGCCGATCAACCTGGTCTACAGCCAGCGCAACCGCTCGGCGTGTGTGCGTATCCCGATTACCGGCAGCAACCCGAAGGCCAAGCGGCTGGAGTTCCGTTGCCCCGACTCGTCGGGCAACCCGTACCTGGCGTTCGCGGCCATGTTGATGGCCGGCCTGGACGGCATCAAGAACAAGATCGAGCCGCAGGCACCGGTCGACAAGGACCTCTACGAGCTGCCGCCGGAAGAGGCCGCCAACATCCCGCAAGCACCGGTTCAGCTGTCCGCGGTGATCGACCGGCTGGAAGAGGACCACGAATACCTCACCGAGGGAGGCGTTTTCACGCCCGACCTGATCGAGACGTGGATCAGCTTCAAGCGCGAGAACGAGATCCTGCCGGTCCAAATCCGGCCGCACCCCTACGAGTTCGCGCTGTACTACGACGTATAGATCAGCAACCAGCTCTGACCACGTGTTTCCGTTCGATTAGGACGGTTTCGCCCGCAGAGCGCCCGCAGGATCCTCGCTGGACGACGCCACCCGCGCCGCGATCACACCACCGATTGCAGCGCGGGTGGTTTCGTCTTTGTCAGGCCACAGGTGCCCGTACGTGTCGAGGGTCGTGCGTGCGCTGGCGTGCCGCATCCGTGCCTGCACGGTCTTGATGTCTGCGCCTGACGCGATCAGCAGTGACGCTTATCGGAACGCCGTCGAGGAGCATGGGCCTGGACGTTGCCGTCAACCTTGAGCTGGCCGTGACCGTGAGTGTTATTCAGCCGGTGCGGGCGGCGGCGGACACGGCCTGTTGAAACGCCACGCTAGGATCTCTCCTACCGGTCCGTGCGTATTTACTGGCCCGAACGTGTATCCACAGGGCCAGTTGCGCTCTTCGCCGGGATCGTTCGGGTCCGGGTCAGCCTGCGCGATTCCAGCACCAAACGCCAGGGCCACTAGCGCCGATCCCGCAGCGATGATTGGTCGTGTGCGCATGTCCTTCACCTCGATCAATCGTCCGTGGCAAGCATCGGGTTCCTGGCCCAGTGCATCGGGCCGATGCGATCGACCTCTTCGGACGGGTACCCACGCTGCCCGTCGACTGTGCAACAAAGCCGTGAACAGCGCGCAAATGACCAGGATCATTCCGCCGCTGTCAACACAGCAAACACTGAAAAATGCGCTGGTACCCATGCCGCCCCTACTGGTGGTGACCGCAGTTCGGGTTGGCCGGCTTGGCCGGCCACGCGCAGGCATCGATGTCGGTACTGGCGCCGTAGCCTCCGCCGGAGAACACGCCGTAGGAATTGCCGTTGGAACCGGTGTAGGTCGCGCCGCCGCCTCCCCCGCCGCCGCCCGAACTCTCGACGGTCACCACCCAGCTCGCGCCTTCCAGCGCGGTCTTGTAGCCGTCCAGCACATCGTTGGACGACCCGGTGACGAGGAAGTGCAGATGGATGCCGTTGTCGGCAATGGAATCGGGGCCGTCGGTCCGCTGCGTGTTCGCCGGCGTGGGAATCAGCGACCGCAGATCCGTGGGAGCATTCGACGTCGTCGTGGCTTGCGACACCGTGGTCGTGACCGTCTTGGCACTCGTCGTACTGGTGCCCGACGCGATACCCGGACTTGGCGAACTGCCGCAGGCGGCGCCGACCATACCGATGGTCGTTGCGAGGGCCGCCCACACGTACGTTTGCTGTCTCACGTTCCCCCTTACACGATCTTCGGGTCTGCGGGCGGGTCTAACGAGTGGGCCGCACGGCAAGAATCCCTCGCGACGCGCTGGCAGGCTGGCCGTCGGCCAGATCGACAATCTCGAGCCAGCTCCCGGGCGCGATGTAGTGCCGCTTGACGTCCTCGCGATGCATGTCGATGACCAACACGCCCGCATCCGTGACCTCGTACTTGTCGAAAACGCCGTAATCGCGCGGATCGCCGTTGCTGAACACAACCGTGAAGGGCATGCGTTCGAGTATGGCCGCGACCCAACCCGGCGTCTAGCCGTCGAGCGCGAGATCCTTGCGGAAGCGCTGCATGCCGTCGATCTTGTCGTCCAGTGTGGCGTCGGGCCCGGCGTAGAACATCCACGGCATCGTGATGATGCCGGTGATACCGGCATCCTCGACACGCCGGTAGTCGGCGGTGGTGAAGGCGTCGGTCAGTGGGGTCAGGATGGTGAAATCCTGCATAGTCAAACCCTTTTCAGTGCGTAACTCGCGCAGCTTGCCCACCGCCTCGATGGCGCGTTCGGACTTGATCAGGTCGCCGATCCAGCCGTCGTTGCGCGCAGCGCGGCGCAATGCGGCGTCACTGAGCCCGCCGACGTAGACCGGTATCGGCGGCGGAGTCGGCTGCATCTCGAGCCGCGGCGTCTGGTAGAACTCGCCGTCGAACTCCGTCCAGCCCGGCGCCCACAGCGCCCGCATCAACTCGATCATCTCGTCGGTGCGCTTGCCACGGGCATCGAACTGTTCACCCATCAGCGCGAATTCCTCGCGGCACCAGCCGACTCCGATACCGAGCTCGATCCGCCCGGACGCCAAAACCGCCGCAGTACCAATGGCTTTGGCCGCCGAGTAGGGATTGCGCATGGCGGGGATGTAGACGGTGTTGACGAACCGCAGCCGGGTGGTGACCTGGGCCAGCGCGCCGGCCAGCACCCACGGGTCGGGCCAGTCGGTGAACGGCTGCCACCGTCGTTCCCCGTCCTTGGTGTACGGGTACGGCGTGTCGAGGGTCTCCAGGTTCACCACATGATCAGGTATGCCGATGCCGTCGTAGCCGAGTTCGTCGGCGGCCTTGGCGATCTCGATGATCTCCCGGGTGTTCAGGAACGCGCTGCTGATGTAGAACTTCATTGACCGTCCCGCGCCCATGCCGGTTCGATGAAGATGCCTTCGGCCTCCACGGTAACCCCTTTCGCGTCCGAAATGGTGCCCCGCGCAAAGACTTTGACGCCCTCTGCGCCGTCGATCCACGCATCGCAACGTAGCGGGCCCAACGGTGTGCCGCGCAGGTACTTCACGGTGATGGTTCCGGTGAAGCGCGCCTTGGACAGTGCTTCGCTGGCCGCCTCGCCGAGCATGTGGTCGAGCACCAGGGCGCTGACCCCGCCGTGCACCCGGCCGGGCGGACCCTCGTAGGCCGACCCGAGGACGAACTCGCTCCAGCAGCGACCGTCGCCCTCGTGCTGGACGACGAGCGGCGGGGCGATCGGGTTGCACACGCCGATCACCGCGTTGCCCAACGGCAGCGGACGATCGTCGACGCGAAAGCTCACGCCGACCGGCCTGGTCCGTTGGCGCAGCAGGCGGGTGACGGCCTCGATATCGGTGCGCGCCTTGTCGACGACGTCGTCGTCGGCCTCGGTCCGGATGGTGGCGTCGATGAGTTCGCGGACCGCGTGGGCCAACGGAGCGTAGAGACCCGTCACCCGATCGGCCTCTGTCGCGCTGAGCACCTCGAACACCGCGTCGAACGCGCCGGCGCCCTGACTCAACTCCCGAACACCTTGTGCACCACTGCTTTTGCATGTCGTGTCACCCGTAAATAGTTGTCCAAGAACTCACTTCCATCGTCGTTGTGCCAGCCCGCGGCGACCGCCACCGCGCTGAGCTGGCGTCCGGGCCCCGGTAGCTGGTCGGTCGGTTTGCCCCGGACCAGCACCAGAGCGTTGCGGGCCCGCGTGGCGGTCAGCCACGCCAGGCGCAGCAAATCCACCTCGTCCGCGGGGACCAACCCCGTCTCGGCGATCACGTCGAGCGATTCCAGAGTCGAGGTGTTGTGCAGCGCCGGGATCTCGTGCGCATGCTGCAATTGCAGCAGCTGCACCGTCCACTCGATGTCGGCCAATCCCCCGCGACCCAGCTTGGTGTGGGTTTTGGGGTCGGCGCCGCGCGGCAACCGTTCGGACTCGACGCGGGCCTTCATTCGACGGATCTCGTGCACCGCCTCGGCGGAAACACCGTCGGCCGGGTAACGCGTCTTGTCTGCCATCAGCAAGAACCGCTGACCCAATTCCGCGTCACCGGCGACCGCGTGCGCGCGCAGCAGCGCCTGGATCTCCCACGGCTGTGCCCACTGTTCGTAGTAGGCGGCGTAAGACCCCAGGGTGCGGACCAGCGCGCCGCTGCGGCCCTCGGGTCGCAGGTTCGCGTCCACTTCCAGAGGCGGGTCGACGCTCGGCGTTCCCAACAGCGTGCGAACCTGCTCGGCGATCGTCGTCGCCCATTTGACCGCGGCCGAATCTTCGACGCCACTGGTCGGTTCGCAGACGAACATCACGTCGGCGTCGGAGCCGTAGCCCAGTTCGGCGCCGCCCAACCTGCCCATGCCGATCACCGCGATGGTCGCGGGCGCACGGCCGTCTTCCGGGAGGTTGGCGCGGGTCAGCGCGTCCAGCGCCGACTGCAGCACAGCAACCCATACCGACGTGAGCGCCTTGCACACTTCGCGCACCTCGAGCATGCCGAGCAGGTCCGCGGAACCGATGCGGGCCAGCTCGCGGCGGCGCAGCGTGCGGGCACCGGCGATGGCCCGCACCGGGTCGGCATGCCGGGCCGCCGACGCGACCAGCGCGCGAGCCACCACCGCGGGCTCGGTCTCGAGCAGTTTCGGGCCCGCCGGGCCGTCGCCGTAATCCTGAATCACCCTGGGTGCGCGCATCAACAGATCCGGTACGTACGCGGAGGTTCCCAGCACGTTCATCAGCCGCCTGGCCACCGCCGGCTTGTCGCGCAGCGTGGACAGGTACCAGGATTCCGAGGCCAGCGCCTCGGACAGGCGACGGTAATACAGCAACCCGGCGTCGGGATCCGGCGTGTACGACATCCAGTTCAGCAACCTGGGCAGCAGCACCGACTGCACCCGGCCGCGACGACCGCTCTGGTTGACCAACGCCGACATGTGATTCAGCGCCGTCTGCGGCCCCTCGTAGCCCAGCGCGGCCAACTGCCGCTCCGCGGCCTCCGACGTCATACCGTGCGAGATCTCCAGGCCCGGCGGCCCGATCGACTCCAGCAGCGGCTGGTAGAAGAGCTTGGCGTGCAGCTGGGACACCCGCACGTTCTGGTGTTTGAGCTCCTCGCGCAGCACCCCGGCCGCATCGTGGCGGCCGTCCGGACGGATGTGGGCCGCGCGCGCCAGCCAGCGCACCGCCTCCTCGTCGTCGGCCTCCGGCAGCAGATGCGTGCGTTTGAGCCGTTGCAGCTGCAGCCGGTGCTCGAGCAGTCGCAGAAACTCATAGGAGGCGGTCAGGTTCGCGGCATCCTCGCGGCCGACGTAACCGCCCGCGCCCAACGCGGCCAGCGCATCGACGGTGGACGCCACATGCAGGGATTCGTCGCCGCGGCCGTGCACCAACTGCAGCAGCTGTACGGCGAACTCCACATCCCGCAATCCGCCGCTGCCGAGCTTGAGTTCGCGGTTGCGTACCTCGGAAGGCACCAGCTGCTCGACGCGGCGCCGCATGGCCTGCACTTCGACCACGAAGTCCGCACGCTCGCAGGCGATCCAGACCATCGGCATCAACTCGCCCAGATAGCGCTTGCCGAGTTCCGCATCACCGACGGCGGCCCGGGCTTTCAACAAAGCCTGGAACTCCCAGGTTTTCGCCCAGCGCTTGTAGTAGGCGACGTGCGATTCGACCGTGCGGACCAGCTCACCGCTGCGGCCTTCCGGGCGCAGCCCGGCATCTACTTGGAAGCAGGCGGTCGACGCCACCCGCATCATCTCGGTGGCCACCCGGGTGGACAGCGCGTCGGCCTGCTCGGCGACGAAGATGATGTCGACGTCGCTGACGTAGTTCAACTCGCGGGCACCGCATTTGCCCATGGCGATGACCGCCAGCCGCGGCGGTGTGCGGTCGCCGCACACGGTGGCCTCGGCCGCCCGCAGCGAAGCGGCCAGCACCGCGTCGGCGGTGTCCGCGAGCTGGGCGCCGACCACGGTGAACGGCAGCACCGGCTCGTCCTCGACCGTCGCGGCCAGGTCGAGCGCCGCCAGCACCAGCAGGTGGTCGCGGTACAGGGTGCCCATCCGGGGCACCACCGAATTCGGCTCGGCCAACGCGTCATTGACGCACTCGATGAACGCCTGGTGCAGCTCGTCGCGAGTGGGTAGTTTGACCTTGCCCCGCAGCAGCTTCCACGACTGCGGATTGGCGACCAGATGGTCGCCAAGGGTCAGCGACGAACCCAGCACCGAGAACAGTCGCCCGCGCAGGGCGCGTTCACTGAGCAGCGCGGCGTTGAGCTCGTCCCACCCGGTGTCCGGATTCTCCGCGAGCCGAACCAGTGCTCGTAGCGCGGCGTCCGGATCGGGTGCGCGCGACAACGCCCACAACAGGTCGACGTGTGCCTTGTCGTCGTGAGTTGTCCAGCCCAGGTGCGCCAGACGCTCACTCGCGGGCGGGTCGATCAACCCGAGCCGGCCGACGCTGGGCAGCTTGGGGCGCTCAGTCGTGGGTCGGGTCACGACCAAAACGGTAGCGCAACCCGGCTGTCTCTCAGAGCAACCGGCAACCCGTGTGAGTCAGAGCGATAGGTAGGTGCTCAGCTCGAAGGGCGTGACGTGGCTGCGGTAGTTCGCCCACTCGGTGCGCTTATTGCGCAAGAAGAAGTCAAAGACGTGTTCCCCCAAGGCTTCCGCCACGAGCTCGGAGGCCTCCATGGCGTGCAGCGCGCTGTCGAGGCTGGTGGGCAGCTCGCGGTAGCCCATCGTGCGGCGCTCTTCGGGGGTGAGGTCCCACACGTTGTCCTCGGCCTGTGGCCCCAGCACGTAGCCCTTCTCCACCCCACGCAGTCCCGCGGCCAGCAGCACGGCGAACGCCAGGTAGGGGTTGCACGCCGAGTCGGGGCTGCGGACTTCGATCCGCCGCGACGACGTCTTGTGCGGCGTGTACATCGGCACCCGCACCAGTGCGGACCGGTTGGCCGCGCCCCACGACGCCGCGGTGGGCGCCTCGCCGCCATGCACCAGTCGCTTGTAGGAGTTGACCCATTGGTTGGTGACGGCGCTGATCTCCGAGGCGTGCTCGAGGATCCCGGCGATGAACGACTTGCCGACATCGGAGAGCTGCAGCGGGTCGTCGGGGCTGTGGAAGGCGTTGACGTCGCCCTCGAACAGGCTCATATGGGTGTGCATGGCCGAGCCCGGGTGTTCACCGAATGGCTTGGGCATGAAGGACGCGCGCGCACCATTTTCGATCGCGACTTCTTTAATGACGTAACGGAACGTCATCACGTTGTCGGCCATCGACAGCGCGTCGGCGAAACGCAGGTCGATCTCCTGCTGTCCGGGCGCGCCCTCGTGGTGGCTGAACTCCACGGAGATGCCCATGAATTCGAGTGCCTCGATGGCGTGCCGACGGAAGTTGGATGCGGAGTCGTGGATCGCCTGGTCGAAGTAGCCGGCGTTGTCGACCGGCACCGGCGGCGTTCCGTCGTTGGGGCCGGGCTTCAGCAGGAAGAATTCGATTTCGGGGTGCACGTAGCAGGAGAAGCCAAGGTCGTTGGCCTTCTGCAGCTGCCGGCGCAGTACGTGCCGGGGATCGGCCCAGGACGGCGAGCCGTCCGGCATGGTGATGTCGCAGAACATCCGCGCCGAATGGTGATGGCCGCTGGGCGAGGCCCAGGGCAGTACCTGGAAGGTCGACGGGTCGGGGTTGGCCACGGTGTCGGATTCCGAAACCCGCGAGAAGCCCTCGATCGAGGATCCGTCGAAGCCGATCCCTTCTTCAAAGGCGCCCTCGAGTTCGGCCGGGGCGATGGCGACCGACTTGAGGTAACCGAGCACATCTGTGAACCAGAGCCGGACGAAGCGAATGTCCCGTTCCTCCAACGTGCGGAGGACGAATTCCTTCTGTCGATCCATATCGCGAACACTATGCAATTGCTGTTAATTCCGTGTTACACGGGTGCTTAGTGCTGGGCACCCCTTGTTACAGCCACCAGCGCAAACGTCTCCGTTCGCCGCCCCGCGGGGCCCCGGCATTCCGGGACGCCGCTTCGTCGTGTCACCGTGTCGGTGCATCGGTCCGGGACCCGATCCCCTCCCGAAATCGGCCGGGCTCCGCGACGCCCGGATTGCGTTTGGAGAGCGACGCCAGGAACCTCGCCGAGCTGCCACAGCAAATCTCGTCAAAAGCGCCGACTTTGGTGGCGAGGATCGCTCCGGCAAGCATAAGGGCAGCTACAAGCCGAATTCCGCGGATTTCTCAGTGTTGGTCCAGCGACGGATCTGTACCGTCGGACGCAGTGAGCAACATCGGCTTCCGCGCGCTCGCCGCGTCAGCGCGCCAACCCTGTAACCGACTCGTGCGATTACCGCTCCCGGTCCGAAATAAGTAACCTGTTAAGGTAGTTACACACGGCAGGATGCATGACCAGGAGGTACCGAAAGTGATTGTCAAACTTCTAGCCGTCGGAGCTATCGGTCTCGGTGTCGCGATGGGGCAAGGCGTGAGCCAGGCCGCTCCTGTTGTCGCCGACCCCGCGTTCAGCGACCTCACCTGCAGCTGCCAGACGCCGCCTCCCGCCCCAGGTCAGACGCGTGACGACCGGATCAATCAGGGTCTGCAGGACGCCCTTACCAGGTAACCCGTCGAGCGCGCGCCTCATTTGTATGAATTCGGTTTGTGGTGAGCCGCGTCGCTGGTCGGGCGCACTGTCACCTGTCAGCTTGGATATCGGGGCAAGTAGTCCCGAGCAGAGAGGGCAGAAGTGATCACCAAAATCTTGGTCGGCGGCGCGCTCGTTGTCGGCGCCGCTATGGGGTTTGCAGCGCCGGCCGACGCGGACCCCTCGTTCAATCAGCTCACCTGCAGCTGCCAAGTGCTCGCCCCGGAGCACGGCGTCACTCTCGAAGAGCGCATCAATCGGGGCATTCAAGAGGCTCACGCTCGCTGACTCGACCCAGCGGAGGCCGGGTCGATTCAGGGCTGACAATGTAACGACGCCGGCGGCGGCGTGCCCGTCACGAAGTAGTGCATGATCGCGCCATCCACGCACGGATTCCCACCTAACACCGCGGTGTGCTGAGTTCCGTCGAACGTGACCAGCGGAGCACCGAGCTGGCGAGCCAAGCTCACTCCAGCCTGGTACGGGGTTGCCGGGTCGTGCGTCGTGGACACGACGACCACCTTGCCGGGCGCCATCTGCGGAGCGGTGTGCGGCCCCGACGTCGCCGGCACCGGCCACAGTGCGCACAGGTCACGCGGAGCGTTGCCGGTGAACTGCCCGTAGCTCAGGAACGGCGCGGCCTGGCGGATCTGCTGGTCGGCGGAGATCCAGGCCGCAGCATCCGTCGGCGCCGGCGCATCGACACATCGCACGCCGTTGAACGCGTCCTGGTCGTTGTCGTAGTGCCCCTTTTTGTCGCGGCCCTGGTAATCGTCGGCGAGCAGCAGCAGGTCGCCCGCGTCACTGCCGCGCTGCAACCCGAGCAAACCGCTCGTCAGGTACTTCCAATGCTGCGGGGTGTAGAGAGCGTTGATCGTGCCGGTGGTCGCGTCGGCGTAGCTCAAGCCGCGCGGGTCCGACGTGCGGCCCGGCTTGGCGACGAGCGGATCGATCAGGGCGTGATAGCGGTTGACGAACTGAGCCGGGTCGGTGCCTAACGGGCATGCCGGCGAGCGGGCGCAATCCGCGGCGTAGTCATTGAAAGCGGTTTGGAATCCGGCGGTTTGGCTGATGTTCTCCTGGATCGGATCGACGGTCGGGTCGATCGCGCCGTCGAGCACCATCGTCCGCACGTGATCGGCGAAATGTTCCAGGTATGCCGTCCCCAACTCGGTGCCATAGCTAAAGCCGAGGTAGTTGATCTGCTCCTCCCCCAGCGCCTGACGCACCAGATCCATGTCGCGCGCGACGGACGCGGTACCGGCGTTGGCCAAGAAGTCTTTGCCCATCCGGCTCACGCATTCCTGCGCCAACTGCCGGTAGATCTGCTCGATGTGTGCCACACCGGCCGGGCTGTAATCCACCATCGGTTCGGTCCGGTAAGCGTCGAACTCGGCGTCGGTGCGGCAGCGCAGCGACGGGGTGGAGTGGCCCACGCCTCGCGGGTCGAACCCGACCAGGTCGAAGTGGCGGGCGATGTCGGTGTTCTGCAAGTTGGGCGCCAGGCCGGCCACCATGTCAACGGCCGACCCGCCGGGCCCGCCCGGATTGATCAACAACGAACCGATTCGCTGACCGGTGGCCGGCACCCGGATCATCGCCAACTTGGCTTGTGCCCCAGTCGGATTGTTGTAGTCAACCGGAACCGACACGGTGGTGCACTGTGCGGTGGGGACGTCGCTGCTGTCGGTGAGAACTTGGCTGCAACTGCCCCAGGTCACCGGGGGCGCCGCGGCCGGCGGCGCCGGACTCGGGGTCTGACCGGCACCGGGTTCGGGAGTTGCGCCGGCCTTGGGCAGTGCGGTTTGCACGGCGAGCAACAGGCCTAACGACAGCAGCGCAGAGCTCAGCGATCTCAGGCGCGACATGGCTGTCAATCGTGGCAGCTTCGAATACCCGTGACGGCGCGAATCGGTCACGCCTTGATCTCGAGGTCGTCGACTCGGCGTTTGGCGACCGCTAGCACTTCGCGCCGCTCGGCGGCGTGGTGCCACCGATCAGATACGCCGTCACGTAGTCGTCGATGCAGCTGTCGCCCTGGAAGACGACCGTGTGCTGGGTGCCGTCGAAGGTGAGCAGCGAGCCGCGCAGCTGGTTCGCCAAATCGACGCCGGCCTTGTACGGCGTCGCCGGATCGTGCGTGGTCGACACCACCACCGTCGGAGCCAGGCCGGGCGCCGAGACGGCATGCGGCTTGCTAGTGGGCGGCACCGGCCAGAACGCGCAGGTGCCCAGCGGTGCGTCACCGGTGAACTTTCCGTAGCTCATGAAGGGGGCGATCTCGCGGGAGCGCCGGTCTTCGTCAATTACCTTGGCGCGGTCGGTAATTGGCGGCTGGTCCACGCAGTTGATCGCGACCCGCGCGTCGGTGGCGTTGGTGTAATGGCCGTGCGGGTCGCGGCGCATGTACATGTCGGCCAGGGCAAGCAGGGTGTCGCCGCGGTGCTCGGTCAGTTCGGTGAAGCCGTCGGTGAGGTGATGCCACAACGTCGGCGAGTACAGCGCCATGATCGTGCCGACGATGGCGTCGCTGAAGCTCAGTCCGCGCGGGTCCTTCGTCGGTATCGGCCGGCCGACCATCTCGTTGTCCGGGTCGACCATCGGGTCGACCAGGCTGTGGTAAACGTCGACGGCCTTGGACGGATCGGTGCCCAGCGGGCAGCTCGGCTGCTTCGCGCAATCGGTGGCGTAGTCGTTGAACGCGTCCTGGAATCCCTTGGCCTGACGCAGATCGGCTTCGATCGGGTCGGCGTTGGGGTCGACGGCGCCGTCAAGAATCATCGCCCGCACTTTCTGCGGGAAGGCCTCGGCGTAGGCCGACCCGATCCGGGTGCCGTAGGAGTAGCCCAGGTAGGTCAGCTTGTCGTCGCCCAGCGCCGCGCGGATGGCGTCCAGATCCCTGGCGACGTTGACCGTTCCGACATTGGCCAGGAAATCCTTGCCCATCTTGTCGACGCACCGGCCGACGAACTGTTTGGTCTCGTCCTCGATGTGGGCGACACCGGCCGGGCTGTAGTCGACGTTCGGTTCGGTGCGCAGCCGGTCATTGTCGGCATCGGAGTTACACCAGATCGCGGGACGCGACGACCCCACACCGCGCGGATCGAACCCGACCAGATCGAATCGCTCGCGCACCCGCTTGGGCAACGTCTGCACGACGCCCAGCGCCGCCTCGATGCCGGATTCGCCGGGCCCGCCGGGGTTGATCACCAGCGAGCCGAGCTTGTCCCCGGTCGCGGGGAAACGAATCATCGCCAGCGTCGCGACGTCGCCGCCGGGGTGGTCGTAGTCCACGGGCACGGCAAGCTTGCCACACAAGGCTCCGCCCGGAAGCTTCACCGATCCGCTGGCGACCCGGCACGGCGTCCACTCCACCGGCTGCCCCAATTTAGGCCCCGCCATCAGCGGGTGTCCGCCGACAACGCGCACGCAGCCTCCAAGAAGCAGCGACACCGCAGCGATCGCTGTCGAGACCAGCACCAGGCGCGCGATCTTGTCGCGGCGAGTCAGACCCATGTCAACACATGCTGCCAGAGACAACCTGAGACTTTCGTGAGCGGCCGCGGCCCCCGACCGCGCAATGGCACGTCTCACACTCCGCGACGGTGCAAGTGCATAGAAGAAATGGCAGAATGACGGAAGTCAGACGAACCCGGGGACCATATCCGGCCACGAGGATCGACCCGACCACTATTTAGGGACAATGATGTCTGAGCACAACGTTTATGGTGCCGGCGCGGCGCGTGAAGCTGCCAAAGCGCCCCGAACCAAGATTCGCACCCACCACTTACAGAAGATGAAGGCCGAAGGCCACAAGTGGGCCATGCTCACGGCCTACGACTATTCGACTGCCCGCGTCTTCGACGACGCCGGCATCCCGGTTTTGCTGGTCGGCGATTCGGCGGCCAACGTCGTGTACGGCTACGACACCACCGTGCCGATCTCCATCGACGAGCTCATCCCGCTGGTTCGCGGCGTTGTCCGCGGCGCTCCGCACGCCCTCGTCGTGGCCGACCTGCCGTTCGGCAGCTACGAGGCCGGGCCCGCCGCCGCGCTGGCCGCCGCCACCCGATTCATGAAGGAAGGCGGCGCGCACGCCGTCAAACTCGAGGGCGGTGAGCGGGTAGCCGAGCAGATCGCCTGCCTGAGCGCGGCGGGCATCCCGGTGATGGCGCACATCGGCTTCACGCCGCAAAGCGTCAACAGCCTCGGCGGCTTCCGGGTGCAGGGCCGCGGTGATGCCGCGGAGCAGACCGTTCACGACGCGATCGCCGTCGCCGAGGCGGGGGCGTTCTCCGTCGTCATGGAAATGGTGCCCGCCGAACTGGCCACCCAGATCACCGGCAAGCTGACCATCCCGACAGTCGGGATCGGCGCCGGCCCGAACTGCGACGCGCAGGTGCTGGTCTGGCAGGACATGGCCGGAATGAGCAGCGGCAAGGCGGCGCGATTCGTCAAGCGATTTGCGAACGTCGGCGATGAATTACGCCGCGCCGCTACCCAATACGCGGAAGAAGTGGCTGGCGGAGTTTTCCCCGCCGACGAACACTGCTTCTGAGCTACTGCATTTGGCATCGATTCTTGAAATCGGTCAACGGCTGCCGAATCGCCTCCAGGTCGGCGTGCGCCTGCGGATTGGCATCCATATATTGCTTGATCTGATCCCCAATCTCGCTGCGCGGCTGCCCTTTTAAGCTGGTGAAGTAGGCGTTGACGTCCGGATGGCTGAACAGATACACCGACGTGGCCGCCGCGACACCCGACGAAACCTGGGCGAGGTCGGCTGCCGTGCAGTTCGGCGGCGCGGGCGCCGGATCGGGGTCCGCAGCGGCCGAGCCGACGGCGGCGAAAAGCATTGCGCCGCTGACAACGGCGGCGGCAATTCCGCCGATGACCGCACGCGACGTGCCGAGTGCGAAAAACACCATCGGTAGCTCCTCCATCAGGTCTGTGAAACTTAACGGCAGGCACACCATAAGCGGATTCGGCGATCCCATGGACCAAATTCGTCCAGCTGGCAAAGAGACAGAATTCCGCCGCGGCGGCTGCCGGGGTCGATATGCTTACCAAATGAATCGGCGCCGTTGGATCGGAGTGCTGTTGGCGGTGTTGGCGATGAGCCCAATTCCGGGAGTCGTCGTCGCGATGCACTCTGACGGCCAAGCGGAAGCCACCGTCTGTGTCGGTGCCGGGCGGCGTGTGTCGGTCAGTGGGTGCGCCAACGTCGCCGACGCCATCCAGCGCTACGTGCCGCCGCCGGCGGAATACGCGCCGATGCCGGAAGACCCTCCGCCGCCACCTCCCCCGCCCCCGTAATCGCCGGCGCCGGCCCGATCCATCCTCCAAGGCCAGCCGTGACGGACACGCCGCAGCAACGATCACTGCCGGCCGGGCAACCGCGGTGTGGCACCCTATGGGGTAACCATTTACGAGCGTCGATGACCGTGTAAGGCCGCGTCGGCGCGCCCTTACGGAGCCGAAAGAAATGCCAGAACCCTCGCGCCACCTGGAGGTGGAGCGCAAGTTCGACGTCCCCGAATCGACCGTCACACCGTCGTTCGAAGGCATCGCGGCGGTGGCCCGGGTAGAGACATTGCCGACGCAGTCGCTCGACGCGATGTACTTCGACACGCAGACGCAGGACCTCGCCCGCAACAAGATCACGCTGCGGCGCCGCACCGGTGGCCACGACGCCGGCTGGCACCTCAAGTTGCCGGCCGGACCCGACGCCCGCACCGAGATCCGCACACCCCTGGGCTCCGCGGACGACGACACCGTCCCCCGCCAATTGCTGGACGTGGTGCTGGCGATCGTCCGCGACCGGCCCATCAAACCCGTCGCCCGCATCACGACTCAACGTGAAAGCCAGGTGCTGTACGGCATCGAGGGCGCTCCGTTCGCGGAGTTCAGCAACGATCACGTCCGCGCGTGGTCGGCGAATGCGACCGACAGCCCCGACGCGGAGCCCGTCGTGCAGGAGTGGCGCGAGTGGGAACTCGAGCTCGACGAATCACGCGGGGCCTCTGATACCGAGCTGCTGAGCCGCTTGAGCAACCGGCTCCTGGACGCCGGCGGCGAACCTGCGGGTCACGCGTCCAAGCTTGCGCGGGTGCTCGGGACGACGGTGCCGTCCAACGGGACCAAGCCACCCAAAGATCCGGTACAGCGCGCGGTAGCCGAGCAGGTCGACGAGCTTGTGGTGTGGGATCGCGCGGTGCGCGCCGACGTATACGACTCGGTGCACCAGATGCGGGTCACCACACGCAAAATCCGCAGCCTGCTGAAGGACTCCCAAGCGGGATTGTCCGACGACACGCACGCCTGGGTGCTCGACGAACTGCGTGAGCTCGCCGGCGTCTTGGGTGTGGCACGCGATGCCGAGGTGCTCGCGCAGCGGTACGAGGAAGCGCTGGACCGGCTGTCACCGGAGCTGGTGCGGGGACCGGTGCGCGAACGCCTTGTCGAGGGCGCCAAACGCCGCTACCAGTCCGGCTTGCGGCGGTCGTTGATCGCCATGCGGTCGCAGCGCTACTTCCGGTTGCTCGACGCGCTTGATTCGATCGTGGCGCAAAGCCCGGACACCGATTCCGGTGAGCAACCGGCGCCGGTCACCATTGACGCCGCCTACAAGAAGGTGCGCAAGGCCGCAAAGGCCGCCGCCGAAGCCGACCAGGCCGTCCAGGAGGAGCACGTCGAGCCGTCCGCCGACGAGGACCATCAGGACGACGAAGAGCACGATCGCGACGAGGCGTTGCACGTAATTCGCAAGCGCGCCAAGCGGCTCCGCTATACCGCGGCGGCGACCGGAGCCGACGACGTGTCCAAGCAAGCCAAGGCCATTCAGTCGTTGCTCGGCGATCATCAAGACAGCGTGGTCAGCCGTGATCACCTGGTCCAGCAGGCCGACGCCGCCCACGCCGCGGGCGAAGACACCTTTACCTACGGTCTGCTCTACCAGGAGGAGTCCGACCTGGCCGAGAGCTGCCGTCAGCAGCTCGACGAGGCGCTGCGCAAACTCGACAAGTCGGTGAAGAAAACGCACTGATGCCCGTTGGCTTTGTTGGTGCGAGCTGCGACCCCGCTAGGCTGGTGCACATCAAACGGCCCGAGGAGATTGTGATGCGTCGCGGAATATTCGGCACCCCCATAGTGGCCGCCGTCAACGCTGTCGCGGCCAAGCTCATCGATACGCCGCTGTTGGGCAGTGTTGTCCGCCGAAACACGGTGTTGATTTCCTACGTCGGCCGTCGCTCAGGCAAGACGTTCACCACACCGGTGAGTTACCGGCGGATCGGTGACGAGATTGCCATCCGTGTCATGCTTCCCGACGCCAAGAACTGGTGGCGAAACTTCCTGGACGGCGGCGGCCCGATTACGCTGCAGCTCAACGGAACCGACCAAAGTGGGCACGCCGTCGCGACCCGCGACGACCGGGGCCGGGTGACCGTCACAGTCAAGCTGGACGACCGGTAGGCCGATTCCCGAGATCCATCGGCGAAGACCCTAGCCGAGACACGTCGCAGGCGTAAGGCGGGCGAGTTGGCCTGTAAGCCGGATTCTGTTCGCTGGGCGTTTGCCGCGTTTGGCCGCGTTGAAAGTGCCTGGTCAAAGCGTTGGGTGCGTTGGCTGTTCTGAGCTGCGCCTAGTTCTACTGCGTACGGACTGCGTACTGGGCGTGCATCACCAGGCGGCCTAAGTACATTTCAGCGACCAGGGCGAATAGGCGTTCATGGCGCGTCGCCCCGCAGCGCGGCGGCCGCCCCGGCGATCGTGGTCGGGTAAGACACCTCCGGCCCCGGACGGACCGTCCCGACCTCCTCGATCACCTGCAGTGAGTCGTCGAAGCGCACGGCCACGCGCCGGTCTGCCCGCACATAGGTGTCGGTGCGGGTGGAGATGTCGCGGTAAATCCCGTAGCGGTGAAGCTGCGCTTCCCGCACGACGAGATCGCGAGCCGTTTCCAGGTAGCGAAGGAAATAGGTGTCCTCGTTCATCAGGTAGTCGCTGTCCATCCTGTCGACATACGCGCGGAGTTCCTCGACGGTTGCGCCGACCAGACGCCCCTCGCATGTGTCGCACCCGCACCGCTCCCCGTAGTCCATCTGGGTCGGGTCTGGCGGCCATGGAACCCCGGGAGCGCCCTGGCTGGGCACATACCGGATCTCGTCGCCGCTCGTGCGGAGCAGCAAACTGACGGTCCTGCCTCCGATCGGTGCGGGACATTCGAGCTTGAGCCCGGCCCCGACGTACGAGGTGCCCCGGTCAGTTACATCCTCGGTCACGGCTTCCCACGATACCGGGGCGGTCGTAGCGCGCTACGCCCTTGCGTAGCATCGCGGCATGGCCAACCCACCCCCAGGGCTGCCCCCAGGCGCGCAGTTGCTGCCCGCCACAGCGATCGAGGGCAAGGTCCCCGGCATCGTCGCCGACGTCTTCTCAATCCAGCGCGATCTCGACTTCGCTCGCCAGTGCGCCGCGGGATACCTGCAACGCACGGCTTTCGATGACGACGGGCAACCGCTACAACAAACAGAGGAGCCCGATCGGACCCTGTTGGCGGAGGCGCTGTGGTCGGCGGCCGTGATCGCCTACCGTCGAGCCTTCGCGACAGGCAAAGCACACATAGTGCCCAAGGAGCAACGCTTCGATATCAAGGGCCTGCGCGCACACGTGTTCACGCCCGAGCAGACAGAGCTTGACGACCAGCTGCGGGGAATGGCAGATCAGCATGTCGCGCACCGAGTCAGCGATCTTGAGCAAATGAAGTTCCAGGTGACCCTCACACCCCCGCCGCACCCCCGAGCGGTTGCAGCATTGGGGCCGTGGATGCTGCACATGATTGGGCCAACAACCGATGTGGCAGAAGGCATGATCGGCATCTGCGACGTACTTCTGCCCATCCTCGCCCAGGAGATGCAGCCGTTCTACAACGCAATGGCCCAGAAGTTGAGCGACCCAGAGCAGCTGGACAGGCTATACGCGAACGCGGGGTATCCAGGCCAAAACTCCGCAGCTGGAACGGATTCCGCTTAGCCCGCTGCAACTCTGAGGCGAGCAGGTCGGCCTAGTCGGCGATCTCACCCGGCAGGCCGGCCCGGCGCGTCACCGTCATCGCGAGCGAGTCGCTGTCCTGCTTGACCCGCTGCTCGCTTACTTCTTGCGCGGGTCGGCCTTCTTGTGTGGCTGGCTGCGAGAGCCTGGTCGCGCAATGCGCGGTACTGGCTGATCCTGTCTGGATCCATCGCTGGCATGCCGCCAGAGTGAGGCGGTGGATTCTCTGCCCGCGCGATTTCTCGGGACCAAGCGGTCATCGTCCACTTCTTATCCCGCCGTCTTAGCGCGTCGTGCCAAAAATCGATCTCACTCATGTTCGTGTACCAGTCGTTCGGGGGGATCGGTTCCTCCAGGAGCCTCTTTAGGCGCGCGGCCAACTGGTCGGTCGCCTTTGTTGGCCTGTATGCGGCGTCCTGCGAGAACGCGTCCCAGACCATCCAGCGCCTGTCCATCAACCCGAAAAACAATCCGGCTGGCGCATCATCACGCTGCCCTAGAACGTGGCGTTCCAAGTCGGTGATGGCTGACTCCAGCTGCTCGGCCAACGACCTGGATTCCTCGGCCTCCTGAGCGGCGGTCCACGCGGCTTCGTGAAGTTTGCCGAAGTCGTCGGATAGCCGGTCGATGCTGTTATCGATAGAACCGAGGTCGCCCGTCACTCGGTCAATAGCGAAGTCGATGTCGCCGAGAGAGCTCTCCATACGGTCCGCCGTCTGTCGGAACCGCTCTTCAAATTTCGCAGCCTCGCGGTTGAGGTAGATGTCCAGCAATTCCTCGTCGGTAAGGGGCCGCGTTGACGCGTTATTGCGGGTTTGCCTGCGTCCTTCGGCGTCGAAGTGGGGCGGGAACGTTGGACGAATCTTGAGTCTTAGAAAGGGCTTTGAAGTCGCCACTGCTTCTTCAATAATCGTGACCGATACCGGCACAGGCCTAGTTTCGCGGATGCTGTTTTGGATCGTTTGGACCGCGCTTTCCAGATCACTCAGTCCCAAGATGTCGCCTGTCACGAGCCCTGTCCGGGGATTCTTGACCTCTCCAACACCGACGAGAAGCGTCACTTCGGCAACCCCGCTGCGCTCAAGGGCGACCCAATTCGCTGCAGCGCATAGGACCTCGGGCTTCACCGACCTTGCGGTCTGCTTGAACTCGAATCTTCCCGATTCGCCCTCGGTGTCGAGCAAGGTCCGCGCCGCCGCGCTCACCCGCTGATGGCGTAGCGGTTCGGCTGCCGGTTGCGCCCTAGTCATTCCCCACCTGAGGTCGATGGGCTGCGATTTGCTTCACTGCGATCTGGGCAATCGACCGGCTTCCAGGGGCGTCCATGTCCTCGACAAGCCGGTGTGGCACTTCGCGGTGAGGCCGATGCATGCGCCCTGTGGGCACGCGCCTTCGCAGTCGGGCACGAAAATCGCGGTGAGCTTGCTGGTCCCGACCCGGTAAGCGTTGGCGAACCACCAATCGACCTCGCCACCGCATTTAGGACAACTTCGTTCCCAACTGCTGTGATCGATTCCCATGTATTGCGGCATGCACACAGCGTAGGACTTGGCGGGCAACAAGCGTTCAGTTACGACCTAAACGAAGTCGCCTCGACACGGTCGGTGCAAAGGCCCTCTCTACCAGGAGATTGCCAGCAAAAATGAGCCTTTTTGCGGCTGATTTTCCGTTAACAATGTCGCGGGGGGCGAAGTCACCTTCCGGGCGGCTCAGGCCACGGCCCGCGGCGGCAAGTTCTTACCCCCCTACCCCTCTGGCCCGTGCTGGGGCCCAGGTCGACCCTGACGGTCAAGCGGGACAGCCCCACGCAGCCCAGATCCCCAGCGACCGGCTGACCGTCCGTTACCGATGGTTGTGGGGACCTGGGTGCGTTGGGGACTGGGTCCGGGATGGCACAGGGTTATGCCGCGCTACGCCAGCGCGATGGCGTTCGTAGGCTTGCTCAGCGGTAAGGTCCCCGCGCTGGACCGCGAGCACCAGATCGACCTCACCCGCAGCGAGCAGCTTGTTGAGCGCGCGCACATCCCGATCGATCCGAGAGTTCCTGCCCTTGCCCACGGTCTCAGCGCCGACGCCGTGGCTTGGCCTCAGTGCCCGGCTCGTCGTCGGCGGCCTGCTCGGGGTCCGCGGTGTCGCTGGCCTGCTCGGGCGGCTCTGGCTCTGGTTGCGGCTCAGCGGATTCCACCCAGCCCCAGCCGATCCGGTTTGCCGCCACCGCGTCAGGAACGTCAGCGACGTCACCCGGCACATAGGCCCGACCGGCGTGGACCACTCGGTAGTGTCCAAGGATGGTTACTTTCATGGCAGCAAATTCCTCTTATGGTGTCGCGGGCAGGCCGGAAATGATGTTCACCGCAGCAGGCCGGTTGACGGCGAGCTGAACGCGTTCTTCGCACACGAAGCGGCGAATGTTGCGCGTGAAATCGTCGTTGGCCCATCCGATGAAAATCGTGATCGGCCCGCGAACAATAGCGCGACCGAATTTGCTGGTATCGAGCAGAATTCCGCTTCCGGCCGCAATTTGGGTGGTCTGCAACACAGGAACACCCCAAATATTGTCCGCCTCGGCGACAGCTGGATCAGCAGACAGCAAATACCTGCCGTAGAGATCCTTGGTCCTTCTCAGCGCACTGAAGGTGTCGGGATGAACGATAAAAAGGTCCGCCTCGGCAGGCGCAGGACCTGCACGGAGCTGGGCGATCGCGATTTCCACGTCGTCGAGCGGCGTGAAAGGCGTGCTGCCCTGCCCGGCCACATGCGTCAGTGTTCCCGATGTGTTGAGCAAACCTTGCACTGCGCCCGTGCCGCCTGGGCCGGAAATCAGGTTGAGGTTCTCCACATCGATCACTTCGTGGTAGAGCTCGGTTTGGGTATAGCCGAGAAAGTTGCTGAAGTCATCAATTATCTCGGTCGTGACTCCGACGTGTGCGGCGATTTTCTGCAGCGTCGCGATTTGCGGCACGTAATTCATCACGACCTCGGGCTTCGGTTGGCCTTCAGCAACCACCGCAGGTGCACCCGTCGTCGACTGGTGAACGATGTATTCGACACTGGGGGCTTCAACCAGCTGGGTCGGAATGCGATCCAAAAGGCGGTCCTCGTGGACTGCGCCGATCACCCACGGATAAAGCTGGCTCGGCAGATCGGATTCCGCAGAGCTGTAGAGCCGCTGTTCGAGGCGGGCCTCACTACCACTGCGCATCCGTTCGTGCGTGGCACGGAGTTGCTCGACGTCGAAGTCAAGCCGCGGCGCACGTCCCCAGGCCCAACCCTCGCGCTGGTCGAGCGTAGTGCTGCCGGGACCGGTGGGGTTGGCCGTGGCCTTGCGCACCTGCTCAGCATCAGGATCGCCGCGGCCGCTGCGCTTGATGTCGGCGGCGAGTTCACCGATCCGCTCGTCGAATCCGGCTGACCCTGAAATTTGTTCGGTCAGGCGCTCGAAGGCGCGCGTTTCGTCGATCGTTAGGCGCTCACGGGACTCACGCTCAGCACGGTCGACGATCGCGTCACGCTTGGCGCGGGCCTCAGCGCGCAGCTTGACGAGGCGCTCGTAGTGCTGTTCTAAGCCGGGCATTTTTGTCTCCCAAGAAGTGGTGGAATGCGCTTGTCGCGCAACATGATTCGCGCATCGCAAGTAACGGCTGAATTTGGCGCTGAGATGGCGCTGGCGGCGTCCGATCCCGTGGCCATGAAGGCGGTGTTCCGGATCTGGCCTTGGGCGGGTCCTGATCGAGGTGCGAACACCTGCGTCGATCATGACATACGCCACCGTCGCGCGGGTCGCATAACACGCGGGTCAATCCGGTTGCGTCGCAGCGTAATTGCGTCGCAGCGCAATTGCGGCACGGCGCCGCGCCGCCGGCCTCGGGCCTTGGACCTTTCGGGCCTTGGCCGCTACGCCTCACCGCCACTGAGCTCCCGCCAGGACGGAAGGCCGTCGAGGTCACTGGGCGTCGTGCCGTGCGGTCGCTCTCGGCGGCGCTCGGCAATCCAGTCGCGCAACGGCCAGGCGTGGACTGCCGAGCATCGAGGGTGGCGACCACTCGCCGGAGGTGGTGCGTCCACCAGCGGGCCGCGGCACTGTCTTCGCCGTAGGCGGCTTCGAGCGTCGCCACCACGTGGAGCCGATCCCGAAGGCGGCGTAACTCGGTGGGGGCGAGGTCGGACAACGTGATGACGCCGGGTGGGTAATCGGGCATCGGCAGCGGGCGTCCGCCCGCCCGGCACAGCAGTTCGTTCATGACCACGAATGCGTGATACCCGGCCCATTGCGCGGCCCGCGGATACGGGACGACGTGGGTGATTTGAGCCAGTTCCCGGCCGGTCGCAATCAATTCGTCGTCGCTGAGCGCGGCGGTCGCTTCATTGGTCATCTCGTTTATCCCTTTCCCTTGTGCAGGTTCGGCGTCCTGTTTCGTGTCGGCACATCCGGCAGGTGCTGGCGGCGGCGCCCCTTCCGCAATTCGCTCCGTTGTTCCGCGACGACGCGCAGCCGTTGCAGCACCAGCTCGGGGTCCTCGGCGGCGGTGCGCATGGGAGCTTCGGGTTTCGGCCGGGTCCGCGTGGGCCAGGTTCGTATCTCGCCGTCGGCGTCGCGGACGGCGAAGCTGTGCGCGCCAGTGCAGGTGTCCCAAGGGCAGGGCTGCCGGTCCGCGTGCAGGGCGGTGGACAGGTCGTCGAAGAACCTGATCTGGGCGCGGGTGTGGGTCACGACGGTCTGGCACATAAGCGCGACGGCGCCGGTCTCCCCACCGTCGTCGTCGGGTTCGTCGTCATCGAAGTCAGTCACTGCCGCGCCTGACGTCGATCTGCTGGCCGCAGGCGCCGCAGGGTGGCGGGCTGGTCGAGTTACCCACCATAGGCTGCGATTTCGTCTGTCCGTTGAACCTGGCGCGAATACGGCGCTAGCCGACGCCGACCGTCGAGCAGCGCCAGGCGCTCACCGATCACCCGCTGCCGGTCGACCAGATGCTCAGGACACAGCTCGTCCATCCGGCAACCACACCCCTGGTCATTCATCGGCGCCTCCGATCGGGATCACACCAGCAACACACCTGGCGGCCGGGCATCTTCGCGAATCGACCGCAGGACCGGCATAGGCCGCGACGGCAGCCGGGTCGGTGCCCGCGTTGCAGGCGAACGTGGTGCCCGCACTCGAGACACCGGCCGGGGCCGCGGGGCGGTTCGAAGGTCATCGCGGTGGCCCTGGTGACGTACCCGACAAGCGCGAGAACTGCTGCCGACCAGACTGCGCGAAGTGACGGCTGTAGTTGCGTCCCAAGGAAACGAGCGTGCAGCGCGAGGCTTCCGCGGGAGCTGCAAGCGAAGCGCGCTAGTTCCCTGGATGGGTCAACACCAGCGAGCGCAGCGAGCTTGGTGTGATGGGTTAGATGGGTTAGATGGGTAGTACTACCCATACGTCGCCGGGGGTTTCCCTTGGGAGTGTCCCCCTGGGGACGCCCTGGGTTGGCCCCCAGGGGGACAAGCGATTTCATTGGCCCTCTAATCTGGCCCGCTGCCTGGGCTTCTTGTCGCGCTCGCGCTTACGGATCGTCCGAACAGCGTCCGGTTTATTGCCCTCCCTTATCCACGCGAACCGATAGCCGTGCTCGACCCGTTCCCACATGCCCTGCGCTATAAGACCTTTGGCGAGCCGCGTGCCGTTGTGCTGGCCCCTGACGAACTCGTCGGGAACGAACCAATCGACCGGGATCTCCTCCTCAGGTCGCCCGCGGATCTGGCCCATGCACCAGGAACCCGCCTTGTGATACAGCTCGAACGAGCCGCTTCCAGCCCTGACGAATCGTGGATCGCTGTGCTCCTCGTCGCCGACATTCCAAAAAGTCACCGAGTCACCACTCTTGTCAGCCCTTTGTGCCACAATGACTTCGACGAATTGACACAGAGAACGGGTGGTTGGTCCAGCAGTGGGCTACCGCCCGTTTTTTGTGGGTCGATCACGTCGCCGTGCCCCTCTCGTCGTTGGTTGGTGCGGCGGTCAGCTCGCGCGGTCGCTCGACGTCTTGCGCTCCTGTTCGGCGAGCCAGGACATGACGACGCTGCGGCGCCATACGCGGCGGCGTCCGATTTTGAAAGACGCCGGTCCCCGCCCGATGTGCGCCCAATACCTGAACGTGCTTCGCGGCGTGCCGGTCAACACCTCTAGATCCTCGGCGGTCAGCAATTCCTTCTCGTCATTGGTCGTGCTCATTGCGTGCGCATCCCTTCAAGCCTGTTTGCGTTTGTTTGCAGTAGCTTGAATGTAGACCAGGATGATGACGAACGGCGATAGCGAAATATTAAGGTATACATCGTATCTCGCTACGTTGTCTGCCTTTCGCCCGGGAGTGAGGCTAGTTTGCTCGTAGCGCGCTACGACCTCGCGTGCTACGTCAAGCCCCGGATAAGGCGCGTTGCACGGGATACGGTCGCGCCGATGGACGCGGACAGCCCCTACCAGGGGGCTTGGGAGAGAGAGGTACGCGATGGGGTCGAAGCGGAACCGCAGAGCCGGTGTCGTTGATCTGTGGACCAAGAGGGTCCGCGACCCCGACGGCACCACCCGCACCGTGCCCAGTTCCCGGCACGGCGCCGGTATGCGCTGGCGGGCAACCTATGTCGGCGATCAGAGCCGAGAGCATTCGCGGTCGTTCGCCCGTAAGACCGATGCGCAGCGGTGGCTAGATGAAGTCACGGCGTCGGTGGTCACCGGCCAGTACGTCGACCCCAAGGCCGGGCTGGTCCGGTTCAAGGACTACGCGGAACGCTGGCGAAAGATGCAGGTCCAGCGACCCAGCAGCCGCGCGCACATCGAAATCATGCTGCGTCTGCACACCTACCCGGTCCTCGGTGACCGTCAGCTGACGTCGATCCTGCCCTCCGATATCCAGAGTTGGGTCAGGGGCCTGACGTTGGCCCCGGCCACAGTCGGCGTGGTCCACGGCATCGCCTCTACGATCTTCAAGTCCGCGATCCGCGACCGGCGACTCGCTGCAAACCCCTGCGACGGAACCAAATTGCCGAAGGTGCAGCGTCCGCAGATCGTGCCGCTGACGACCGAGCAGGTCGAGGCAGTCCGCGCTGAACTGCCCGCCGAGCTACAGGCTCTCGTCACGCTGGCCGCGGGAACCGGTATGCGGCAAGGGGAATGCTTCGGCCTCACCGTCGACCGGGTGCGATTCCTTGAGAGAACGCTCACCGTCGACCGGCAACTCATCACCCTGGCGGGAAAGCCACCGGAGTTCGGGCCACCGAAGACGAACGCCAGCCACCGGACCATCCCGTTGCCCCAGATCGTCGTGGACGCGTTGGCTGCGCATCTGGCGGCGTACCCGGCGGAGCCCGACGGGTTGGTGTTCATGTTGGCGGGCAAGCCGATCACCCGACAAACGTTCGGACACAAGTGGCGTCCCGCGGCCAAGACGGCGGGGTTGCCGACTGGGACCGGGTTCCACGCGCTGCGGCACTACTACGCGAGTCTGCTGATCCGCCACGGGGAGAGCGTCAAGACGGTCCAGACGCGTCTGGGGCACGCGAGCGCCGTCGAGACGCTGGACACCTACAGCCAGCTGTGGCCGGATTCCGACGACCGGACGCGCGAGGCGATCGACTCGGTGCTGGGATCTACTGCGTACGGACTGCGTACTGGGAAGCCCGCGACGAGCTGATCACGCTGGTCCCAGACGTGGGGCGGACGAGTTGGCCTGTAAGCCGGATTCTGTTCCCCACCGCCGCGGCGTAAGCAACGGCGGTACGGCGGCGACCATCCATCTGGACACACCGTTGCCGGGTGCCTCAAGCGGCCTACCCGCAGGCTCGGGCGAGCGACCCTCAATCGCCTGCGCGGCCGCACCTTTCGGTGCGGCCTTCTTGACCTTGCTTCGGGTGGGGTTTGCCGAGCCACCCCGGTCACCCGGGATGCTGGTGCGCTCTTACCGCACCGTTTCACCCTTACCACCGCGAAGGTGGCGGTTTGTTTTCTGTGGCACTTTCCCGCGAGTCGCCTCGGATTGCTGTTAGCAATCACCCTGCTCTGTGAAGTCCGGACTTTCCTCGACTCGGTGCTGCATGAGCCCGAGCCGCGGCCGCCCAGCCAACTCGTCCGCACAAACACGGTACTCGCTGGGCAATCTCCTGGCCAGCGAGTACCCCGAGCCTATTTGACCGTTGCCCAATAAGGACGTTTGGTGCCACGCTCCTGGCGGGCACCTATTTTCGGGCGAGCGCATGCCAGGCCATATCGGCGATGGCCGCACAGTACTCATCGTCGACGCGGCTATTCGAGTACAGCGCGCGAACGTTGATCGGCGCCATAACAATCTGCACGGCCGCCACGGTGTTGATCCCGTCGCGCAGTTCGCCGCGTTCCCTTGCCCGATCGATGACTTTCCGTACCACGGCAAAACGCACTCGCCAGAACATCATTCGAGTTTCTTCATCGTGATGCGCCCGATGCCCCATCACCAACGCCCGCAGAAAAGTGCGGCCGATCTCAGTGTTGATTCGATCGGTCACATTCCGTGCCAGTGCCTCCAGGTCTGTCCGCAACGAACCCGTGTCCGTTGCGGTATCCCAGGTCTCGAGATCGGCCAGCGCCGCATCGACGATCAGCCGTTGCCGATCGCCCCAGTGGCGGTAGATCATCTTCGTTTCGAGATGGTGGCGCTCGGCCAAGGCCTCGATGCTGAACCGCTCGACGCCCCAGCGGGCCAACTCGTCGAGCACCGCCGGCATCACCTGCGACCGGATGTCCGCGGGAACGACGTCCCGCGGCTCATCGGATTGTTGCGACGACATCGGCGACTCCTTAGCGGCTAAAGATAGCCGGTTTGATTCACGAGTCGTACAGAAGATGCCCCGTCCGAATAGAATTCACAGATACTCAGCGATGCTAGGTCAAGATGCAATCGATAGAGGATTCCGGGCCCGGCGTCCAAAGCCAGCCGCAACAACATCTTGATCGGCGTGACGTGCGATACGACCAGCACGGTGGCACCTTGATACGTGGCGATGAGGCGTTCCCGCGCCCGGCAGACGCGCTCGAGCGCGGCATCGAAACTCTCTCCACCCGGCGGCTTCGTGCTGGTATCCCGAAGCCAGCGCGTGTGTAGTTCGGGATCGCGGTCGGCGGCCTCGGCGAACGTCAAACCCTCCCAGGTCCCGAAATCGGTCTCGATCAAGTCGTCGTCCACGGTCACGTCCAAGCCCAGCGCTTTGGCGGCCGCTGCCCCGGTGTCGTAGGCCCGTTGCAGCGGCGAGGAGACCACCGCGGCGATGCCGCCGCGCGCGGCCAGATATCGCGCCGCCGCTTGCGCCTGCTGGCGTCCCAGGTCGGTCAGTTCCGGGTTGCCGCGCCCGGAATAGCGGCGCTGCACCGACAACGCGGTCTGCCCATGGCGCAGCAACAGCAGCCTGGTCGGGGTGCCGCGCGCACCGGTCCACCCGGGCGACGACGAGGATTGCGTCGCAGCACTTCTCGCGGCCGGGACCTCGGCGGGTTCGGCGACCCGCGGCTCGGGTTTTTCGGCAGTGACCTCGGCTGCGGCGTCCATCGCTTCGTTGGCCAGCCGATCGGCGTGCTTATTGCGTTCACGCGGAATCCACGTGTAGCTGATCCGGTCGAACCGCGCCGCCAACTTTCGGGCCTGGCCGTGCAGCTCGATCAGGTCGGGGTGCTTGACCTTCCACCGCCCGGACATCTGCTCGACCACCAGCTTGGAATCCATGAAGACCTCAGCCTCGCGGGCCCCCAGCTTCACAGCGTCTTCCAAACCGGCTATAAGACCGCGGTATTCGGCGACATTGTTGGTCGCTCGGCCGATGGCCTGCTTGCTTTCGGCCAGCACGGTGGCGCGGTCCACGGTGTGCACGACCGCGCCGTATCCGGCCGGCCCGGGATTACCGCGGGACCCACCGTCGGCTTCGATGACGACCTTCACTGGCCGAGCCCCTTGACCCGCAACAGAATCGCACTGCACTCCGGGCAGCGCACCACGTCGTCGTCGGCGGCCGCGGCGATGCGGGCCAGTTCGCCTCGGTCGATCTCGATCCGGCACGCGCCGCACCGATGTCCCAGCAACGGCCCGGCACCCGGTCCTCCCCCGGCACGCAGGCGTTCGTAAAGGGCGGACAAACCTGGGTCAAGCGCCGCGACCAGGCCGTCGCGTCGCGACGAACGAGCCTGCCGGGATTCCTCGATTTCGGCTAGTGCGGCATCGAGGGCCTGCTGCACGCCGGCCAGATCGGCTTGCAGTCTCTCGATCGCGACCTGCTCGGCGGCCAACTGGGCCTGCAACTCCTCACGTTGTTCCATGACTTCCAGCAGCGAATCTTCCAGACTGGACTGCCGGCGCAGCAGGGTGTCCAGCTCGTGCTGCAGATCCGCCAACTGCTTGGCGTCGGTGGCCCCCGACGAGAGCAACGATCGGTCGCGGTCTTCGCGCTGGCGCACCGCCGCGATCTCCGACTCGTACCGGGCAACCTGAACGTCCAAATCCTCCACTGCGATTCGCACCGCGGCCAGCCGGTCGTTGGCGGCGTCATGTTCACCGCGGATTCGCTCGATGTCCTCCCGCTGCGGCAGATGTGTGGCCCGGTGCGCCATCCTCGACAGCTCGGCATCCAGTTCGGTCAACTCCAAGAGCGAACGCTGCTGTGCTACTTCGGCTTTCATGATTGATCTCCCCTTGTTTCGTGGCCGAGGCACCCCAGATCCCAGGGATCGGTCCGGGTGTTAGACACGCGCACCGGCAGCGCCGCACCGAAACGGGACCGCAGCACGTCAGCGGCTTGTGCGCACCAGGGGAATTCGCTGGCCCAGTGTGCGACGTCGATCAGCGCCACCTCCGAGGCCCGGCGATGCTCGTCGGCCGGATGATGCCGCAGATCGGCAGTCACGTAGGCCTGCACGTCGGCACGGGCCACGGTGCTCAGCAGCGAGTCCCCGGCGCCGCCACACACCGCGACCCGCGACACGACACCGTCGGGGTCGCCGGCGGCGCGTACGCCCCAGGTGGTCTGCGGCAATGCGGCACTGACGCGAGAAACGAAGGCCCGCAACGATTCCGGTTGCGGCAGGGTACCGATACGGCCCAGTCCGGTGTCGCCGGGCGGAGGCACCATCGCGAAGATGTCGAACGCGGGCTCTTCGTACGGGTGAGCCGCGCGCAGCGCCGCCAGCACCGCCGCCCGGAGCCGCGCCGGTGCGACGACCTCGAACCGGTCTTCGTCCACCCGCTCGACGGTTCCGACGTTGCCCACCGCGGGCGTGGCCCCGTCATGCGGCAGGAACTGCCCGATGCCGCTGACGCTCCAGCTGCAGTGCGAGTAGTCACCGATGTGGCCGGCCCCGGCCTCAAACACGGCGGCCCGCACCGCTTCCGCGTTCTCGTGCGGCACGTAGATCACCCACTTGTCGAGATCGGCGCTGTCCGATAGTGGTTCGAGCACGGACTCGACGGTGAGGCCGAGCGCGTGCGCCAGCGCGTCGGAGACACCCGGCGACGCCGAGTCGGCGTTGGTGTGTGCGGTGAACAGCGAACGCCCATTTCGAATCAACCGATGCACCAGCGCACCCTTGGGCGTGCTGGCCGCGACGGTATCGACCCCGCGCAGCAGCAACGGGTGATGCGCCAGCAGCAGCCCGGCATCGGGAACCTCGTCGACGACCGCCGGTGTGGCGTCGACGGCAATCGTCACCGAGCCCAGCATGTCATCGGGATCGCCGCAGACCAGGCCGACCGAATCCCACGATTGGGCGAGCCGCGGCGGGTAGGCCTCGTCCAGGACCTCGATGACGTCGGATAGCCGTGCGCTCACCGGCGCCTCCCACTGTGCGAGACGGGCCTGGTCTCCGCGATGGCTTGGACCAGCAGCGGCCATTCTCGCCGCACCGCGGCCCGTAGATAATGCTCGTCCAGACCGACGAACGTGTCACAGCGGCGAACAGCGATCTTGTTGTCGTGCAGACTATTTCGTATTCGAGTGGCATCGGGGATGCGAAACAGCACGAACGGCGCCTCGCCGTCGACCACGTCGGCGTCCACCGTCGTCAGACCCACCACCATCTCGGTGCGCAACTGGGCCAGCCGCGCGGCGCAGGCTTGCGCCTCGGCAACCGCGTCCGCCGCACAACAGGCGGCGATGGCCGTCAGTTGCAGCGTGCCCACCGGCCAGTGCGCACGCTGGGCGGTCAACCGCGCCAACACCTCTGGCGCGCCCAGCGCGTAGCCCACACGCAATCCGGCCAGCGCCCAGGTCTTGGTCAAACTGCGCAGCACCAGCACATCGGCCGGCGACTCGGCGGCGAGCGACTCCGGCTCGCCGGGAATCGAATCCGCGAACGCCTCGTCCACCACCAGAATCCGGCCGGGCCGGCGCAGTGCGAGGAGCTGCTCGCGGCGGTGCAGCACGGAGGTGGGGTTGGTCGGATTGCCCACCACGACGAGGTCGGCATCCTCGGGTACGTCCACGCCGTCGAGGCCGAACGGCGGCTCGAGGACGACGTGGTGCACCGGCACCCCGGCCGCGCTCAGCGCCACGGCCGGCTCGGTGAACGACGGCGCGATGATCGCCGCCCGCGCCGGCCGCAGATTGGGCAGCAACGCGAAGCCCTCCGCCGCGCCCGCCAGCGGCAGCACCTCGTCGCGCGCCCGGCCATGCCGCTGCGCGATCGCGTCGTGCGCGCGGTACACGTCCTCGGCGCCGGGGTAGCGCGCCAGATCCGGCAGCCGCGCGGCCAGCCGCTGGGTCAGCCAGTGTGGTGGATGCGCATGACGGACGTTGACCGCGAAATCGAGCATCCCCGGCGCGGCGGCCTGATCGCCGTGATAGCGCGCCATCGGTTCCGGACTCGCCATCCGTGAAACACTAGTGCGCCGTCGCGGCGCCGCTCACCCGACCGCTAGATCAGCCCGACCCGGTCACGCGAAGCGCTGAATGAATTTCACGGTGACGTCGGCGACCTCTTTCCAACCGCCGTCGATGACCAAGGAGTGGCCGCGGCCGGGAATTCGCTCGATCTCGGTTACGCCCGGGTTCTGCTTGGACTGGAGCTTGAAGGTGGCCTCGGTGATCGCCAGCGGGATGGTGTGGTCGTTTTCGCCCGCGATCACCAACAGCGGACCGCGGTCGGGATTCTTAGCGCCCACCCGGGTCTCGCTGAATGGGTTGAAGTTCGCCACCGCCGCCTGAAACAGGGGCAGCCCCGGCGCCGGGACGTGGTAGGTCTCGTAGAGCTCCCTCGCTTCGGCTTCCTCGAGGTTGTTGGCCCAGCCGTACTTGTACTGCTCGAAGGTCAGCGCGATCGCCTTGCCGTAATTGGCCGGATTTCCCAGGACCGGGAACGACGATTTCAGCGACGAGATCGGCAGCGGCAGAATCCCTCTGAATGGGGCGTTGTCGATCGACACCGTCGCCACGGACGCACCGGAGCCGGCGATTTTCTGCGCTATCAATCCGCCGAACGAGTGACCGACGACCGCGGGTTTCTTCGTCAGCCGCTTGATGGCGTCCAGGTAGTGGTCGGTGACGGCTTGAACCTTTTTGTGCGCGAACACTTCCGGATGGTCGAACGCCTCCTGGACACTGGCCGGGTCGTCGGGCCAACCGGGGGCGACGGTCGTGTAGCCGTTGGCCTCGAACAACTCACGCCAGCGTTGCCAACTGCTGGACAGCAGCCACAAACCGTGCACGAACACCACCGGGGTCAGCCCGGAAGCGTTGGCCCTTTCGATCTCCGCCTCTTCCCAGGCGGTGACGGTGCTGGCGGTCATAGTGATTCCTTCCGCAGTCCCGATCGCAACTCGGCGCAGCAAAACACTAACCCGCGTAACTCCTTGTCAACAGCGGTAAGAATCCGCGGGAAGCAAACCAATCGGTTACCTGTGGCCTCCCGTCGACGCCGCACCACACGCCATCGACGAGAATGGTGACGTGACAGGAGCAGTTTCTCCGGCGCCCCAGCTGGTGATCTTCGATCTGGACGGCACCCTGACCGATTCCGCGGAAGGGATCGTCGCCAGCTTCCTCCATGCCCTCGGCCACATCGGTGCCCCCGTGCCGGAGGGTGACCTGGCCGCGCAGATCGTCGGCCCGCCGATGGACGAAACGTTCCACACCATGGGCCTTGGCCAGAACGCCGACGCGGCGTTCGCCGCGTTCCGGGCCGAGTACGGCGCTCGGGGCTGGGCGATCAACAGCTTGTTCGACGGAATCGAGGCGCTGCTGGCCGATCTGCGCGCCGCCGGGGTACGGCTGGCCGTGGCGACCTCCAAGCTCGAGCCGACGGCCCAGCGGATCCTGGCCCACTTCGACCTCGATCAGTATTTCGAGGTCATCGCCGGCGCGTGCCCGGACGGGTCCCGCCGGAGCAAGGAGGAGGTGCTCGCGCACGCGCTGGCCCAGCTACGGCCCCTGCCCGAGCGCGTGCTGATGGTCGGTGACCGTAGCCACGACGTCGACGGAGCGGCCGCGCATGGCATCGACACCGTCGTGGTCGGCTGGGGCTACGGCAAGGCCGATTTCGCCGACGGCATCGCCGCGACGGGCGTGACACACGCCGCGACCATCTCCGACCTGCGGAGGGCGCTGGGTGTCTGAGTTGCATGTGACCTTCGTCTGCAGCGGCAACATCTGCCGCTCGCCGATGGCCGAGAAAATGTTCGCCGACCAGCTGCGGCAGCGCGGACTTGCCGATGCGGTGCGGGTGACCAGTGCGGGCACCGGCAACTGGCATGTCGGAAGTGGGGCCGACGAGCGAGCGGCCAAGGTCCTGCGTGCCCACGGCTATTCGACCGACCACCGCGCCGCGCAGGTCGACGACGACCACCTGGGCGCCGACCTGGTGGTGGCCCTGGGCCGCAACCATCTTCGGATGTTGCAGCAGCTCGGCGTCGACCACGACCGGATCAGGATGCTGCGCTCGTTCGACCCGCGCTCGGGCGCCCATGCCCTCGACGTCGAGGATCCCTACTACGGCGACCATGCCGACTTCGAAGAGGTCCTGGCCGTCATCGAGGCCGCATTGCCCGGCCTGCACGACTGGGTCGACGAGCAACTAGCGCAAAACGGGCACGGTTGATGCCGAAAAACCGGGTGCGGCTGGCATTCCTGCTACGGCCGGGCTGGATAGCGCTGATCCTGGTGGTCATCGCCTTCACCTACCTGTGTTTCATGGTGCTCGCGCCGTGGCAACTGGGAAAGAACGCCCGCACCTCCCGGGAGAATCAGCAGATCGCGAACTCACTCGACACCGCGCCAGTGCCCTTGAAAACCTTGTTGCCGCAGCAAGATTCGTCGGCATCCAGCGCGCAATGGCGCAGGGTGACCGCAACCGGGCACTACCTGCCCGACGTTGAGGTGCTGGCCCGTTTGCGAGTTGTCGAGGGAGATCAGGCTTTTGAAGTGCTGGCCCCGTTCGTCGTCGACGGCGGGCCGACCGTTCTCGTCGACCGTGGTTACGTGCGCCCCGAGCCCGGGTCGCACGTCCCGGCCATCCCCCGCCCGCCGCAAGAAACGGTGACCCTCACTGCGCGGCTGCGAGACTCCGAGCCGGCGGTTCAGGACAAGGAGCCGTTTTCTAGAGACGGTGTGCAGCAGGTGTATTCGATCAACACCGAACAGGTCTCGGTGCTGACCAAGGTCCCGCTGGCCGGGTCGTACCTGCAATTGGTCGAAGCCCAGCCGGGCGGACTCGGGGTGATCGGCGTGCCGCACCTCGACGCCGGGCCGTTTCTGTCCTACGGCATCCAGTGGATTTCGTTTGGCATCCTGGCCCCGATTGGGCTGGGCTATTTCGCGTACTCCGAGATCCGGATCCGGCGTCAAGAAAAGCAGGCAAAGGCGCCCGACACCCCGATGACCGTCGAGGAGAAGCTCGACGACCGCTACGGCCGGCGCCGTTGAGTGCGCGCTGAGGGCGCCCCACCCGCACATTCAACGCCGCCAACGCACACTCGACAACGCGGCCAGCGAGGCGGCCGCCAGTTGCACCAGCCGCGACAGCGTCACCGCGCGGCGCAGGTCGGCCACGGCGGGCTCGCGCCCGTCGCCGAGCGTGGGGCGAATCTGCAGCTCGTGCTGGTACTGCGTGGGGCCACCCAGCCGAACGTCCAGCGCTCCGGCGAAGGCCGCCTCGACGACCCCGGCGTTGGGACTGGGATGCCGGACCGCGTCGCGGTGCCAGGCCGCGACCGCACTCGACGGCGATCCGCCGACCAGCGGTGCACACACCACCACCAGCCCCGCGGTAACCCGGGCCGGGGTATAGTTGGCTAGGTCGTCCAATCGTGCTGCAGCCCAACCGAATCGGATGTAGCGTGGCGAGCGGTGGCCGATCATCGCATCCAGAGTGTTGATGGCGCGGTAAACCAGCACAGCGGGCACTCCCCCCGCGGTCGCCCACAGCAGCGGTGCCACCTGGGCGTCGGAGGTGTTCTCGGCAACGGATTCCAGCGCCGCCCGGGTCAATCCCGCGCCATCCAGCCGGGCCGGATCGCGTCCGCACAGCGACGGCAGCAGTCGCCGCGCGGCCTCGACGTCGTTGCGATCGAGCAGCTGCGCCATCTCCAGGCCGGTGCGCGCCAGCGACGTTCCGCCCAGCGCGACCCAGGTGGCCGCGGCGGTGGTGGCGATCGACCAGCGCGGCCCGCGGCGCGCGGCGGTTCGCTGCACCGCCGCGGCGAGCAGCCCCACCGTGCCGACCGCCAGGCTCACGTGTAGCGCACCGGCGATCTTGGTGTCGCGGTAGGTGACCTGCTCCAGCTTGGCGGCCGCTTGACCGAAAACCGCGACCGGATGACCCCTGTGCGGGTCGCTCAGCGCGAGGTCGGTCAGGTAGCCGACCAGCACGCCGACGATCCGGGTCCGCGTCGCGAGCACCTCGGCAGCGTCTCACATTCGCGATGCAAGTGGGTTCGCCGACCGCCTGTGCCGTCAGCCCGCTGCGTGGTCTACTCGCTTGTATGAAGCTTTCTGGTGCGGGCCGGCGGTGAAGCGACCCGCGACCCGGGTCGCTGACCTGCTCAACGCCGCGGCGCCGCTCCTGCCCGCGGCGAACGTGATCATGCAGCTGTCCCTGCCGGGCGTCGGGTACGGCGTGCTGGAAAGCCCGGTGGATAGCGGCAACGTGTACAAGCACCCGTTCAAGCGGGCCCGCACCACCGGCACTTACCTCGCGGTGGCGACCATCGGGAACGAGTCCGACCGCGCGCTGATCCGCGACGCCGTCGACGTGGCCCACCGCCAGGTGCGGTCCACGTCGGCCAGCCCGGTCCCCTACAACGCCTTCGACCCCAAGCTGCAGCTCTGGGTGGCCGCCTGCCTGTATCGCTACTTCGTCGACCAGCACGAGTTCCTGCATGGCCCGCTCGATGAGGCCGGCGCCGACGCGGTCTATCGCGACGCCAAGCGGTTGGGCACCACGCTGCAGGTGCCCGAGCGGCTGTGGCCGCGGGACCGGGTCGCGTTCGACGAGTACTGGAAGCGTTCGCTTGACGAACTGCACATCGACCCGCCGGTGGGTGAGCATCTGCGCGGCGTGGCCGCGATGGCGTTTTTGCCCTGGCCGTTGCGAGTGCTGACCGGTCCGCTCAACCTGTTCGCGACGACGGGGTTCTTGGCCCCGGAGTTTCGGGCGATGATGGGGTTGGACTGGTCGCAGCGTCAGCAGCGCCGGTTTGAGTGGCTGGTGTCCGCCCTGCGGCTGGCCGATCTGTTCATCCCGCACCGCGCGTGGGTCTTCGGTTATCAGCTTTACTTGTGGGACATGCGATTTCGAGCGCGCCGCGGCTGGCGGATCGTCTAGATGGGCCGACCCACAGGCCACGATGCTGGGCTGGCCGTAAAGTCGAATCATGGCCTTCCCCGCCCTCAACCACATCGCGGTCACGGTGCGTGACATCGGCGTCAGCGGCCCCTGGTACCGCAGCCTTCTCGGCGCCGATCCGATGCTTGACGAACACACCGACGCCGGTTTCCGGCATCAGGTGTGGCTGCTCGAAAATGGCACGGTATTCGGCATCCATCAGCATGATCACCGGGCACCCGACGAGGAATTCAGCGAGCACCGCGTCGGCCTGGACCACGTCGGGTTCGGGTGCGCCAACCGCGCCGAGCTGGAGAGCTGGGTGGACCGGCTGGGCGAGCTGGGAATCGAACACGGCGGCATCGTCGACGAGTCGTACGGCTCGGGGTTGAGCTTTCGCGACCCCGACGGCATCCCGTTGGAGTTCTTCGCGCCGCCGGGGTAACGCTCAGCGAATCGTGGCGAAAAACGCGCGGACGTCGTCGACGAACAGCTCCGGTTGTTCGAACGCGGCGAAGTGACCGCCGCGCGGCATCTTGGTCCAGTGCGTGATGTTGTAGTTCGTCTTGCACCACTTCCGTGGCGGCTTCAACAGTTCGCCGGGGAAGGCGGCGACGCCGGTCGGCAATTCGACGCGATTGCCGCCCCGCCAGACCTGGAAGCTCTCCCAATACAGCCGAGCCGAGGACGCGGCTGTGCCGGTCACCCAATACACCATCACGTTGTCCAGCAGCTCGTCTCGACTGAACGCATTCTCGGGGTTCCCGCCGCAATCCGCCCACGCCCAAAACTTTTCGACGATCCACGCCAGTTGTCCCACCGGTGAATCGACCAGACCGTAGCCGAGAGTCTGGGGCCGGGTGGATTGCTGTTTCGAATAGCCAGTGCCCCACTTCTGATGCTCGGCCAGGCTGGCCAGGGCCGCTTTCTCCTCATCGGTCGGGTTGTCGAGGTTGCCCGGAGAGCCGATCGGCATGTTCAGATGAATAGCCACGCAGCTCCCGCCGTTTCGGCCGATCTGCGTGGTCACCGCCGCACCCCAGTCACCGCCCTGGGCGCCGTAGCGGTCGTAGCCGAGGCGCAGCATCAGCTGTTCCCAGGCCTCGGCGATCTTTTCCACTCCCCACCCGGTGCTGGTGGGCTTGCCGGAGAAGCCGTACCCGGGAAGCGAGGGGCACACGACATGGAAAGCGTCCTCGGCGCGTCCAGACGCGGGATTGGTCAGCGGCTCGATCACCTTGTGGAACTCCACAATTGAGCCCGGCCAGCCGTGTGTGATCACCAGTGGAAACGCGCCCTCGTGCGGGGACCGCTGATGAATGAAATGAAGGTCCAGCCCGTCGATTTCGGTGGTGAACTGGTCGAAGCGGTTGAGCGCGGCCTCGCGAGGCCGCCAGTCGTAGTCGTTGGCCCAGTAGTCGGCCAATTCGCGGGTGTAGGCCAGCGGTATGCCCTGGCTCCAGTCGTCCACACATTCGGCTTCCGGCCATCGGGTGCGCTCCAGCCGCGATCGAAGATCGTCGAGTACGTCGTCGGGAACGTCGATTCGAAACGGCTTCACGAATTCATAGTGCCGCCATGGATGAACCCGGCGACAGCCGCCCCGTCAGCGCTCGCAATTCCGCGCGTTGCTCTTACCATTCTCTTAGCATTTGGTAGCGTCTCCGCCATGCCCGAGGCGACAACGACCGGCGCAAGACGCTACTTGCGTTCCCCCGTCGACGCCGCGGCGGCGTATCGGACCGTGCAGCGCCGCGTCGATGCCCTGCTCCGGGGCCGCACCGGCGTGGGCGAGCACATCGTGCCGGCCTGCCCCGGGTGGACGATTCACCAGACGGTGTGCCACCTGGCCGGCACCGCCCAGGACCTGGCCTCGCGCAACCTCGATGACGCGGGCACCGACGCGTGGACCCAGGCCCAGCTCGATCGTCTTGCCGACCACAGCGTCGACCAGATACTCGACCAGTGGGCGCAGGCGACCGACGCTGTCACGGAACTCGTCGCGGATAGCCCGAAACTCTTTGGCGCCCAATCGGTTTTCGATGCCCTTACGCACGAACACGATATCCGCGGCGCGCTAGGCGAACCCGGTTCTCGGACAGCCGATCCGGCGTTCGCGGTGGCGGCCGGATACCTGATCACCATGGTCGACCGTGCGATCCGGCGAAACGCGTATCCGTGCCTGCGTTTGACGACCCCGACGACCGGCACCACCCAGCTCGGCGACCCCACCAAGGCCGCCGGCGAAATCGCGGTCGAGCTCAGCGATTTCGAAGCGCTACGTGTCTTCGGCGGACGGCGCAGCCGCCGTCAGCTCTCGGCGCTGCCCTGGGTGGGAGACGCCGCGGCGCTGTTACCGATTTTCCAAACGACGGCGGTGCGACCACCAACCAGAGACCTCATCGAATAGCGGCTGCTGGTCAAGTGTGGCGCGGCCTGGGCCTCAGGGTGCGAGTTTGACGTACCCCGGCGTCATCGGCGGCGAGGGTGGTGGTGGCGGCGGCTGTTGGGGCGAAGGCGGCGGTTCCTGTGGGGGTGGCGGCAACTGTTGAGGAGGCGGCGGTGGCTCCTGCGGCGGCGGCGGCAACTGCTGAGGAGGCGGCGGCGGTGGCTCCTGCGGGGGCGGCGGCAACTGTTGCGGAGGCGCAGGCAACTGCTGCGGAGGCGCAGGCAACTGCTGCGGTAATGGCTGCTGCGGTCTGGGCGGTGCCGCGATCGGCAGCGGTGGTGTCTGGAGGTGCGCCAACGGCGGTGGTTCCGGAATCGCCGGCGGGTTCGGATCGGCGATCCCTGCGGGGGGAACAATTCCGATCAGCGAGACGGGCGCGCTGCCATGCACCTGAAAACCCGAAGGGCGAATGCCGTCGGCGGCCCGGCGGGTCGGCTCATTCCATCCCGCTTTGGGACGGGTGATGAGGATCGCGAGCTTGTTTTTGTCGTACGGGCAGTAGGCCCCCACCGCCGCAACGACGAATCGCCCTTCGGTGCGTGCGAGGCGGCCGGGGGCGATTTGGCGCTGGGTCGGATCATTGCTCACCGCATAGTCGACCAGCGCGTCCACGACGCGGTTCGCCGGCGTGCCGGTATCCAGTGCCTGACAAACCTTGTGAGCTGTGTCGACGAGGCTTGGCACGCCTTCCATGGCGGGGATGCCTTCATCGTCGAGCAGCGCCAGAAATTTGTCGTCGTTCGGGTCAGCCGCTGCTGCACCGCCGCGCAAAATTGCAATGCCGCTTAGCAACGCAATGGCGGCGACCGGAATGCCGACATGGCTGGTGATGCCAGTGAATCTGGAGGTGCCGGTAAACATGAGAGGACTTCCGTTCTGCAATAGCCCGTCCCGTACGGACTTCGGATAATCACCTAGGCCGCAGGCGCGATCGCCTGCGGGTGGCGTCGTTGACGCGCGCCGGATCCGTCTCTCTCAGGAGACATCGGTAGTAGGCGTCGTCCGCGTAGACGCCGGTGCTCAATACGCTGAGCGCTTTGCCGCCGGGCAACCAGACATGACGGGCGAAGTGAACTTCGTCCATCTCAATACATCCCAGCAGCCGCTGGACGATACGCCCAGCAATCGCACTGCCGCTGGCCAACGACATATCAAGATGGTACCGCCGGCGTTCTGTGTTGGCTGGCTGAAGTCCGAGCTGTGAAAGACGTTTTCCGGCCTGTGAAATATCAACTGGAGGAGCGTCTTTCGACGCCGTGCCGATCGGCTGGTCGGGGTGCTACAAAAAGCCGGCACAGCCCGAGGTCCCGCCGAGTGAGACCCCCGTCACCACGCGTCGTCGAGGCCGGCGCGATCGACCCCCTTGGCCCGCTCGGCCTCGGCCACCCGACGATCCGCTTCCTGAACCAGCTTGCGGACCTCGTTCATCAGCTCGCGCATGTCGGCGCGCAGGGCATCGACCGCGGCGTACAGATCGGCTTTGGTCGCCGGTTGATGCGCCGCCGACAGCGGCCCGACGGCGGGCGCCGCGTGTCCCGCGCTCGCGGTGTCAAAACCGGGTAGCTCGCTCACGTCCCCAGACAATGCCATACCCCGGTCATTACCGACACCCGAGCACCTCGCTTCATACGAATCGCCCGCGGCCGGGGTCTAGCCGCGGCATCCGCCACCGGCGGCGTGCTCGAGCAGATCGGCTGCCCCTGCGTGGTTTCGGTGCATCTGGCCATCGTGGCGGCTACCTCGCGGGCGCGAACGACGCAGGCCGGTATGAGGATGGAGCGCACCTGTGGAGTCACTAAATCCGCAGTGGTGGAACACAATTCGCGGACGGAGCCGGCTCCGCGCCGGGTGACTGTATGCGCCCAAATTTGCTCCAGTCCGCCAAGATCCGGGTGTCCGCCGCATCACGACTCCGCCCAGGTGCGACGGATTGGTCCCGAACGGGACCGCAGCAAGCCCCGCCGACTCGACGAAGCCGAACATCCAGGGCGGGACGGCCAGGCACACCTGCGGGCCGGCGCCGTTCGCAGGTCTGACTAGTACGTCACGACAACCCTGAGCGCACCTACCACTGCAGTCGGACTGCTACCCCGAAGTACTCGGGGCATCACGAGATAGCAAGCTGCTCAACAGTTCCCACATAAGTCGGGTTAGTCGATCCCGGGCCGCGGCCGATCGGGCAACTACGCCGTCACTCGGTCGGCCACGCAGGGATCATCAGTCGGCCACGTCATCAACCGGCCAGCCGACTGCGGCCAGCCGTTGCTTTACCCGCTCGGCATCTTCCGGCGAAGGCATTTCATTGGTGAGCTTGGTGATTGCCACCCGCACGTCGGTGACATCTACCGGTCTGTCGTTACGCGAGATCACCTGAGCGGCGACAGCGATGACATCGTCGTCAGAAAGACGGCGGCGAAGCAGCGCAAGCAGAGGGACGTAGTCGCGCGTCGGAATACCTTCGGGGTAGCCGGCACGCAGGAAGCCGACAATCCGCATCACCACATCCGACAGCATCATAAACTTCCCCGCTCTACGACTTCCTGGGTTAACAACCCTTGCTGGTTGCGCCACAACTGGGGAACCCCTTTCACCCAGCGGAAATTGTCTATTAATAATGTGTCCAACCCACGACATCGGTTGTACTTGTCCTCTTAAGGTTGCGCCATGCGCACAGCGTTCCACGAGCAGCTCGACTCGCTCGGTGAGAGCCTAAGCCAGATGTGCGGCCTGGCAGGTCTGGCGATGGAACAGGCGACTCAGGCGCTGCTGGAAGCGGACCTCACCATCGCCGAAGTAGTAATCACCGGCCACACGCGCCTGGCACGGATGCGAAGTGAGGCCGAAGAAACCGCATTTGTGCTGCTGGCACTGCAGGCGCCCGTCGCAAGCGATCTACGAACCGTGGTTGGGTCGATGCAGAGCGTCGCCGACGCCGAACGGATGGGCGGCTTGGCGTTGCACGTCGCCAAAATCGCGCGCCGACGCCATCCAGACCGCGCATTACCCGAAGAGGTCAGCGGCGACTTCGCCGAGATGGGACGGATCGCGGTGGATTTGGGCCGCAGTGCAAGACATGTCGTGCTCTCACGCGATCCGCAGCAAGCCGCACAGATCAGCCGGGATGACGTCGAGATGAACCAGCTCCACCAACACCTCTTCACCGTCCTCAAAGAGAAGAACTGGCCGCACGGTGTATCGACTGCTGTCGACGTCACCCTGCTGGGCCGCTTCTACGAGCGCTTCGCCGACCACGCCGTCGAGATCGGGCGCCGCGTCATCTTCCAAACGACCGGCGAAGCTCGCAGCGGGTGAACATCCTCAGCCGTGCCGCTCCGCAAATACGCGATATGGCTGGCTCATTTGCGGCCCCCGACACCCGCAGGCACCTCGGCTAGGGCTCGAAGGCCGGAAGAACAGAGCCGGAATCGCGAATCTCCCAGATGCTGTTTTTGCTCACGCCATCGAAGTTGATCTTGTTCAACGTTGCTCGCGAATACGTGAGGTCGATGGCCACCTGAGTCGAGGTATTGCCGTACGGGTCGGTCATCGGGAAGGTGCCCTGCACGTTCACCGCGGAAGCGTCAGGATAGGTCGCTCTTGCGTACTTGAGAATGTCGATGGTGTCGAGCCGGGCTCCGTCTTTGATCATCTTCTCGGTGTAGCTGTCACGAATCGCAAATCGGGCGTTGACGATGTCGCCGTTCGGGCCCGGAGAAGTGGCGAACGCTACTCCGTCCGGCTTTTTGGGGCCTGCCGGAGTCGATGGCGCCGCCTCGGTCGGTGTCGACGGTCCCGCCGTGGCCGGAGCGCTCGAGGTCGATGGGCTGTCATTCTTGGTGTCGAAACCCCAGCTTCTACCGACGATGATGAGAAGAACGAGCACACAGAGTGCCGCCAGGGCCAGGGCTGCCTTTCCCGATAAGCCTTTCTTTGGCGGCTCTGTGGCGAAAGCCCACTCGCTGGTCCAGTTGCTGCCATCGAAGTACCGTTGCAACCCGTGGCCTACCCCTGCGGGATCGGGGTACCACCCTGGCGCCGATTTCGGCGGGGGCGGCGCATGTTCAGATGGCATCTTTGCACCTTCGTCGTGACGGCGCCCTTCCGCTACCCGCCGCGATGGCCGCTCAAAATCCATGCTAATCGTCGAACGGCGGCAGCAGCTTCGCCCAAGATTCCGGCTCTCTGGCCGGGGACACGTCGGCACCCGGCGAGGTGTGCCGCCGCCGCGAACGCCGACCTACCGAGTCAAACTGACTGCCGCATCTCACCTGAGCCATCGCGTCTTGAAATACCCAGTTCAGCGGCCCGCCCGCGTCCACTGTGTCTCGCTAGCAGGCGTCAGCACACCGGTGGGCGTGTGCTCGGAAAGCCGCAAATGATGCCGAATGGAAGCCGGTGTTGGGGGGAAATGAGGTTAACGCCGCCGCGGCTGGGATCCAGCCAGCAGCGAGCCTGGGTCACGAGGTGGCGGCATTCGCGACATGTTCGAAAGATTGCCTCTCGTCGGCAGTGGCCACGGGACCGTGCCGGGTTGGGGCCTGAGGATCAGCGGCGAGCGACCGAGCGCTGAGAGCACCAACGGTAGTGATCGCACCCATAACCGCGAAGAGCGCAGCGCTGGGCCAGGATTGGTCGCCGGTAAGAGTCAAGAAGTAGGTAGCGAGCAGCGGCACCGCTCCTGAGAAGGTCGCTGCAGTGTTCGATGCCAGAGCAACACCCGTGTAGCGCAGTGGTGCCGGAAACAGGCCGGCCATCAGGGTGCCGCATACTCCGTAGGCGATGTTGAGGGCGATGATCGCCACGACGATCGCGATGACGACCACAACAGGCTGGCGAGAATCGATGGCCAGGAACACCGGCCACGCCACTACCATGCTGAGCATTCCACCGACAGCCGCGACCTTGTAGACGCCATACCGAAGTGCCAAGTATCCCGCGGCGATAAGGACTCCGCTCTCGGCCACCGCGCCGAACAGAGTTGCCAGAAGCAGGAGCGATCGGGACAGATGGAGTACACGGGTTCCGTAGCTGATGACAAACGTTGTCACCAAATAGAACCCGCCCATGCCAATAAGAGACGCTGCGGCGCCTGCCAAGAGTTGCCTATACATCGATCGCAGAACCATTGACACCGGCGACTTTTCCACAGCTCCGGATTCTACGAGCGTTCGAAAATCGGGTGATTCGTCGAGCTTCCATCGTATGTATAAGGCAACCAACAACAGTGGGAACGCCGCGAGGAACGGCAGGCGCCATCCCCAGGTATTGAATGACTCGCCCGGAAGAGCGGCGACCGCGAGAAACGCACCTGATGACAGCAGAGTGCCAAGCGGAGATCCGATCAACGGAATCGCAGTGTAGAGAGCCCGGCGGTGTGATGGCGCATGTTCGCTGGTCATGACGACGGCCCCGCTCCACTCGCCACCGAGCGCTAAGCCTTGCGTGAGCCGCAAGGCAACCAAGGCCACTGGTGCCCACACCCCGATCGAGCTGTAATTCGGCAGTATGCCGATCGCCCCGGTCACAAGGCCGATCAGTCCGATGGTGATCAGCACGGTCGTGCGACGTCCGATTCGATCGCCAAGCCGACCGAAGATGAGGCCTCCGATCGGCCGGGCGCCAAAGCCGACAGCAAGAGTCGCGAACGAGGCGAGGACGCCGATGATGGGGTCGTTGCTAACGAAGAATTGCTTATTGAACACCAAAGCCGCGGCGGTTCCGAAGATGAAGAAGTCGTACCATTCCAGGGTCGTGCCTATTAGTGCTGCCACGGTGACTTGGCGGGCGCGGCGGACGTCTCTAGGTGCCGTCATGGCGGGGTGTTGTATGACCACGTGGGGACGTCCTATCGGTGTGCTGTGCTGTCCGAGATGCGACGGCGCGCTCGGCATTTGAGGTCAGGGGCATGGCGTGCTGACCGGTCAGTGGACGAACCTAAACCACTGTGCCGGTGGGGAGTTGCAGTCGACCTCGTCGGCGACCTCTAGGGCGTGCTCAGGGCTGTCCGGTGGCGCTGGCGAGTTCGCCGCTAGTAATGCGTGCAAGCAGTTCGGCGAGTAGCGCCACTCCGTTGCACAGGTCCGGGCCGGCGGTGTACTCGAGTTCGCTATGTGAGATTCCGCCAACACTGGGAACGAACAACATCACCGTTGGGACCAGATCCTTCATATTGGTTGAGTCGTGCCCGGCTCGGGTGCGGATCTCCGCGTGGCTCAGGCCCAGATCTTCGGCAGTTCGGCGAGCGAGTTCGACGCCTTCGGGTTGGTAGTAATTCGCCGACCAGCTATGTGAGCGTCGTTTCTCGATTTTGACGTTGGCTTTCACCTCAATGGCTGCGCACTGTTGTCGCAGGATTTCTTCAGCCTCAACCAGGATTGCATCGTCGGAGGAGCGTAGGTCAACGTACATATAGACCTCGCCGGCAACCACGTTAGGAGAATTCGGGAACACGGTCAGCTGACCGCACGAGCTGTGCAACTGCCCCGGAAACTTGTCGGCGATCTCGCGGACAGCGGCCACCGTCAGTGCCGCGCCGTAAAGCGCGTCCTGACGGTCTTCCATGTCGGTCGCGCCCGTATGCGCCTGTGCGCCAAGGACTGAAATCTCATACTTATTCGCCGCCCACGTAGACACAACCAGGCCAATATCCGTTGCTTCTTTTTCAAGCGTCTTGCCCTGTTCAATGTGGATCTCGACATAGGCCGCGACAACTACGCTCTCAAGGCCAATGGCGGTCAACCCGAGCTCGCCGATGCCTGATAATGCTTCGCGCACGGTGGCGCCCGATTGGTCGGTCGTGTTCAGCGCGTCTTCGAGGTTCAGCTTTCGCGTAAAGACGGCGCTGCCCATCATGCTCGGTTTAAAGCGCGAACCCTCTTCGTTGAACCAGTCCACGACGGCGATGTTCACCGCAGCGCGAGCGCCTGTTCGTCGATAGTTCTCTTGGACTCGCACTGCGGCGTGCGCGGCCGCGAGCACTCCGTAGGCGCCGTCAAATTTCCCGCCCCGTGGCTGGCTGTCGAGGTGAGAGCCAGCGAGCACATATGGGGCTCCGGGAGTCAGTTCGAGGAATCCGAACAGGTTGCCGATGCGGTCGCGCTCGACGCGAAACCCGTGATCGCCCAACCAGTTAACGAGCCATTTACGGGTCTGTCCGTATTCGAGCGTCGCGGCCTGTCGTTCCACCCCACCCCCGCCGGTGGCGCCGAAAGTGGACATCACCGCGAAATCGCTGAGGAAGGCATCGTCCATGTTCGGAGATCTCGACGAGCCTATGGCACGCTCAGCCTCGCTGCGAGCAATCAACGGATACTCACTTCCTGTGCTGTGTCTGTCTTTCCCCACGGTGGCCGGTGCCGGATCATCACACCCCGCAGCGCAAGCATTCCCGGCAATCGACATGTCGCGGTTGTTAAGGAAGTTAGAACAAGACGCACTATCACCACGACAACAAAGAGCAACCAGTTATCCGCCACCAAGTGTGCATCTGCACACCCAACGACCGCTCAACCCGGCGACCCACCGTGCCGCTACAGGAAACCGCCAAGAACCCCAACAACACCGATATCCGTTGGAAACTCGCGACAAACCGCGTTAACACCGGTTGATCCACTCGTTACAGTCCCCACCCCCAATCCGACGACGGAAACCCGAAATCCACTGAACCGCAACAGTCGACTAATGTCCCGAGACCTCACCCGACAGAGGTTGTAGTCAGCTTTTGCTGGAGGCAGGCTTCCAACGAGACGAAGCGGACGCCCCCACTTACGCTTTCGACTAACGATGCGGTTAAGACCACATGCGTTTCTGACACCTGGAAAGTCGTGCACACCTTTGCTCAGGGCCCGACTGCGGGGCTGCAGGGGTAATTGACGTATTCCAACTCGAGGTTTCGTCGCGGTAGCTGGCCGCGGCGCCGCTCGGAGGTGCTGGCTTCGGCAGCGCCGCAAGGATATTGGCCTGCTCGTGAAGTTGGTCGCAGTACAACTTGGGCCTATTCGCGATTGGATCTCAATGGTGTTGTCGGAACCGCACCATGGGACCTGTCGCTGACGTCGGCTTGCATCCTCCCGTCGGGAATCTTGGTCAACACGCTGCTTAACCGCAATTGGCGGGTTCAGACACTCCGAACCCCGTTTCCGGCATCGAAACTGGGACCCCTGGACGAATTCCGCACAAGCTTCTGCGGTTGGACGTAATCGGACGGCAACGCGGCAAGTATTGCCAGGACGGTTTCGTCGGCTCCCAACCGGCCCCAAATCTGGATACCCACCGGGAGGCCGGATCGGCCAAGCCCCGCGGGTATGACCGTGACAGGAACGCCGGCCAGACTCGAGAGCGTCGACAGCGCCGGCGACCCAGTAGTTGTAAGCGATTTCGGTGCGGAGGATGTTGCCGCTGGCAGTATCAGGGCATCATACTGGTCGAAATAGCTATCCACCCGCGCTCGAATATCTGATGCCGCCTTGTTGGCTTCACGTTGCTGGGCATCAGTTGTATCTCGTCCGCGCTGCAGAATTTCGATAGTCTTGGGTCCGATATTGTCGATCACGTGAGGGGCGAGCAGATTCTCGTGTAATCGATAGATTTCCGGTGCCAACACATCATAGTATGCATCGAATGTCCTCGGTGCTAATAACTCTGGAAGTCGTACGTGCTCGATCTTGTGACCGGCTTCCCGGAGTTGCCCTACATACGTCTTAAACACTTCCAGAACTTCGTCTTCTACATCGGCAAGATCTTGCATGTCAACGGCGCCAAGGCGATAGCCGGAAATATCGGCGGGCACTCGGAAGTCTCCCGCAACTTCTGCCAGTTTTATCAGGCTCACCGCATCGCGGGCAAAGAACCCGGGATGATCGAATGACTTAGTGATTCGCGTCATCCCAGTAATGTCTACCCGGTCATAGCCTGCTTTATATGCAAAAAGTCCACAGTAGCTGGCAGGTCTGACTACCGAGCCATTCGTCTGACTCCCGACCGCCACGCTCACCATCTTGGCGGCGACGGCGGCCGCGGATCCGCTCGAAGATCCTCCGGGGGTACAGCTCAGATCATGCGGGTTTCGCGTGCGGGTTGGTTGATACCAACAAAGCTCCGTCGTCCTGGTCATACCCGTGACGACCGCGCCAGCGTCACGTAGTAGACGTATAAGTGGAGCGTCATTCTCAGGGACTTCGTGAGGGAGCATTTCGAAAGCCGCACGATTCCCGTTGCCCGGGATGCGACCGCTCAGGTCGAATATATCCTTGACCCCGAGCGTCATGCCGAGCAATGGCTCTTTGTCCGCTCTGAAATCTCTCCCAGCTAAATGGTCGGCGTCAGCGTCAAGAAGCTCAGCCTGCGCAAACGCATCATCGGCAAAGACCTCTTCAAATGCCTGAATTTCCTGATCTGACTGGCTAATTTCCGCTAGCGATGAAGAAACCGATGCCCGGACGCTTGCGGACTTCATCATGACGCGCTGCTAACTGTGGCTGCATGCGGAACTTCCCGGCTTGGTTCGCGAAGGGTCGCGGTAATCAGAAAACAGACGACGGCCGCCGCCGCGAGGAACAGAAATCCGGCGGTATACGTGCCCGTGACGCCGACCGTGTAACCGATGACGATGGGTGAGATAAATCCCGCAATCTGTCCCGCAAAGTTAATCACTCCCGCGCCCGCGCCCATGAGTGAACTCGGGAGGAGTTGCATCGGGAGTGACCAGAACGGCCCGTACATGGCGGGTAGGAAGAAGCCGACTCCAATTAGGCACGTGATCGCGGCGGCCGGGCTTTGCGCAAAAGCAAGCAAAGTAAGGAAGGTGGCGTTTCCGACAAGGCAAACCATGATTACTGTGCGACGCTTCGCGATTCGATCAGCGGCATAGCCAGCGCCCAACATTCCAATGATGCCAACAGCAAACGGGAGAGATGCCAATAGACCGGTCTTTTCCAGGGAAAAGGATCGTCCGGAATACAGGTATGAAGGCACCCAAGAGACGAATCCCCACCAGGTTATGTCCCATGTTCCCCATATGAGGAACAGTTTCCCGATGACCGGGTTCATCAGAGCCTTCCGCATGGAGATCGACTCAGACGCAATCGGGAGCGTCTGGTTCTGCGCCTTGCCCTTGACATCAGATCCGTTCGTAGCAGCCGGAAGGTACTTCCAACAGGCAATAGCAGCAAAAATACCAGGTATAGCGAGGCACCAGAATGCGGGACGCCAGCCGATAGATGCAATGAACGGAACCAGTACTATCGGCGCCAGAGCCGGTCCAACAAGATTCGATGTAAGCATCAGCGCGTTAGCCCGGGCGCGATTTGTCTCATCTACCGTCATCGAGAGGATTTTCCAGGAGGCGGGAGAGAATGCCCCTTCGGCCAAACCGAACAGGACTCTCACCGTAATCAGTGTCAGAATGCTCCACGCCGCTCCAGTGAGGGCACAGAATATTGACCAGCCCAGCACAGCTGCGAATGCGACCCGGCGGGGACCAACCCGGTCAGCCAGAACGCCGCCCGGGATCTGCACGGCAGCGTATCCGATAAAGAAAGCGCTGCTGACGACGCCTTTTAGGGTTGACGACAGGCCGAAGTCGTGACCAATGAAGGGAAGAGCGGTCGCGACCAGCGATCTGTCGAAGTATGAAATTAGCCATGTCGCGAATAGAACAACGATTATTGTCCATCGTGATCTTGTCAATGTCATTCACCTAGCGGAGTAAGTTAGAAGCGGTGATGCCGAAATTCGACGAACCAGCGGCTGTAGAAGCCCCTTATCCATTGACGGTCTCCTGATCAACGGATACTCACTTCCTGTGCTGTGTCTGTCTTCCCCCACGGTGGCCGGTGCCGGATCATCACACCCCGCAGCGCAAGCATTCCCGGCAATCGACATGTCGCGGTTGTTAAGGAAGTTAGAACAAGACGCACTATCACCACGACAACAAAGAGCAACCAGTTATCCCCCACCAAGTGTGCATCTGCACACCCAACGACCGCTCAACCCGGCGACCCACCGTGCCGCTACAGGAAACCGCCAAGAACCCCAACAACACCGATATCCGTTGGAAACTCGCGACAAACCGCGTTAACACCGGTTGATCCACTCGTTACAGTCCCCACCCCAATCCGACGACGGAAACCCGAACCTGGTGATCAGGACCGCGGAGCAGACGCACTTGACATGGATCGATGTCACTACACCGTCACTAAATTCGACTCATGAAGAGTGTCGATCGCATCCGCGTGACCACGGCGGCACGCTGGCTCGAACTTCTCGGAGAGCTTGATGGATGGCGCGATGTACTTGCGGACCGCTTCATGCAGGAGATCAAGGAAGGGCACCTGTACTACGAGGGATTGGTCGAACCCCAAGAGTTGCGCGAGTCATCCAGGGATGCATTCGACTTCCTCCTCTCTGAGTTACGTCGCCATGCCGCTGCCGGTTCGGCCAAACCACCTGTCACTTCGGACGTCGACTTTCCACACAGAGTCGGTGTCCGACGCGCCCGCCAGGGGGTCGAAGGCCAGAAGCTCACTGCAGCGATCCACCTGGACTTCGGTCTGTTGTGGTCGCACCTTTTGTGGCTTGCCAAACAAAGCGACGCTCTGACCCTGGCGGTCCACGTTCAGCACGTCTGGACGGCTGTCGACTCTTTCGCCGGCCGTATTCACAGCGCCTTCATGGATGAACGAGTGCTCATGGCCGAAGAGAAGTCGATGAGCAAGCAATCCTTTGTGGCCCTGCTACTTTCCGACGATCCTGAGCCGCCCGAGCTTACGGCTCGCGCCAGCGCAACTCTGTCGATCCCCGTGGACGGTCGGCTGTGGGTGGCTGCAGCTCCGATCACCAACGACGAATCATTACGCGCATTCGCAGAACAATTACGCAGACAAGGGCGCCACGCCTACAGCCACGCGTGGGGCGGCTGCACGGTTGTGTTCTGGTCGGCGCCCCCGACGGACGGCACCGCACTGCTAGGCGTCCCGGAGGGATGGCGTTGCAGCGCCGATGCTGCAGCGCTTGCCCAAGTCGCCTGCGGAGTCGCCCCTCTTCACCTGGGCTTGCAGGGCGTGCGGCACGCCGCGAGGGTGGCCTGCGAGATCGCGCTTGTCCTGCCGCCCACGTTCGCGGGCCCCGCGGCAATGTCTGATGTCTGGAGCTTGATGGCCGGCGCAAGCCTGCGAACTCGAATGCCTCAATTCATCGACAGCGTGCTTCAAAGCGTCGACGCTCTTAGCGAACCTGAACGACACCACCTGCTGATGACAGTCCGGACCTACTCCCGAACCGGGGACATCTCCCGTACCGCGGCAACACTCTTCTGCCATCGCAATACCGTGATGAAACGGCTGCGGCGGTTCAAAGAACTGACCGGATTAGACATGTCAGTACCAAAGGATGCGGCGCAAGCACTCATCGCCTTCGCAGACAGATCTCTGTGACGCCAAGCGCCTATCACGCACGCACTAGCCCTGCGCGGGAGCGACGGGTGCGCACCCCGCTGCTCGGGCGTCAAATCGCGTGACGAGCGTAACCGGGTGTGCGAGCCCAGCTGGCTGGCCCGCCGGAGGCCTATCCATGCGGACCGATTGGATCACGGTATGACGCTGACCTGCATTGCTGGTGGGCGCGGACGGTATCGAACCGCCGACCGCTGGTGTGTAAAACCAGAGCTCTACCACTGAGCTACGCGCCCTCTATGCCGGAGGCAGGCTACACGCCCGTCGGCTCAGACCCCAAACTCTCAGGCCCGCAACGCCGCCAGCGCATCCGCCCACAATCCCTGATCGCGCGCTTCGCCGGGCTCTTTCATCTCGGCAAACCGGATGATCCCGGACCGGTCGACCACGAAGGTACCGCGATTGGAATAGCCGGCCTGGTCGTTGAACACGCCATAGGCCTGGCTGACCTCGCCGTGCGGCCAGAAGTCCGACAGCACCGGAAAGGTGAACCCGCTTTCGATGGACCAGATCTTGTGCGTGGGCGGCGGCCCCACCGAGATGGCCAGCGCCACGCTGTCGTCGTTGTCAAACTCGGGCAAGTGATCGCGCAGCCGGTCCAGCTCACCCTGGCAAATACCGGTGAAGGCCAACGGGAAGAACACGAGCAGGACATTCTTGTCGCCGCGATAGCTGCTCAGCGTGACGCGCTGCTGGTTTTGGTCGCGAAGAGTGAAATCCGGGGCTGTCGTCCCGACAGCGAGCATTAGCGCTTCCCGGCGCGCGACTTCGGTTGCACCAGCCGGCTGGCGCTCCAATCCCCCAGGTTGACCGACGACGTCGGCATCAGGCCGGCGGTCGGCGCCGCCTCGGCGATCTCGGCGGGCAGCACGTGGCCGGGCTTGCCGGTCTTGGGCGTCAACACCCAAATCACGCCGTCCTCGGCCAATGGGCTGATGGCGTCCATCAGGGTGTCCACCAGATCGCCGTCGCCGTCTCGCCACCAGAGCAGCACGACGTCGACCACCTCGTCGGTGTCCTCATCGAGCAGCTCAGCGCCGCAAGCTTCCTCGACCGCACCGCGGATGTCGTCGTCGGTGTCCTCGTCCCAGCCAAACTCCTGGACAACCTGGTCTCGTTGGACGCCCAGTTTGCGAGCGTAGTTCGAGGCGTCATCCGCCGCGACCACTGTGGAACCTCCTTAACAACACCCGTGCGCGCCATGCGATTGGGGATTATCGTCGCACAGCCAGAACCTGGTTCACACTCCGCCTCAGAAGGACGCCAGGCAGAGTTTCAGCGCTTTGGTCTTGGTGTCGTTGAGTCGATCGACCCGACGGTTGAATTCCCCGGTCCCCGCGTGGGTGCCGATCGCGTTCGCCACCCCGTGCGCCGCGTCGATATAGGCGTTGAACGCGTCCTTCAGCTGCGACGACAGCGCGTCGTTGAAGCTGTTGCTCACCGTCGAGGCGCTGTTGTTGAGCGCGTCGACCGCCGGGCCCTCGAACGGACCGGTGCCGCGGCCCCCGTTGAACGCCCCGACGTAGGCATTCACCTTGTCGATGGCATCCTTGCTGGTGGTGGCTAGCGAGTCGCAGGAGCTGCGCACCGCCTTGGTCGTCAGCGATTGCTGCCGCTGGGACTCCCGCACGCTCGAGGTCGCGATCGACGCAGACACCGACGACGAGACTGACTGCCGGTAAGCCGGAGCCACCTTCGTATCGGGTCCTGCCGTGCCGCTGGTGACAGTGGTACACCCCACGATGCCCATCAGCGCGACGGCGATGCAGCCGAGCGCCAGCGCGCCACGCTTGGGCAACTTTCCCACAGGCGTGCGCGGGACGACTTTCCCTCTGTTGAGCACGGGTTCTGACGTTACCGGGTGGCCATTGCCGACGCCCCAGACGCACCGAGGTTTGGTGTCGGTGGGTGAACGTTCGCCAGCGAAGGGATTGCGGCTACCCGCCCGAGGCGCCGGTACGGCACGATAGGGGGACAGCACGCATGCAGGTGACCGCCGACAGCAGGAGTAGTGCGTTGACGACCGAGTTCGCACGCCACGATCTGGCCAAAACCCCAAGCAACGGAAGCGAACCCGATCGCGTCCGGGTCATCCGGGACGGTGTGGCGTCGTACCTGCCCGACATCGATCCCGAGGAGACCTCGGAGTGGCTGGAGTCCTTCGACGACCTGCTGGCGCGCTCGGGCCCGGCGCGGGCGCGCTACCTGATGCTGCGGTTGCTGGAACGAGCGGGCGAACAGCGGGTCGCCATCCCGGCGCTGACGTCGACCGACTACGTCAACACCATCCCGACCGAGCTGGAGCCGTGGTTCCCCGGCGATGAGGATGTCGAACGTCGCTTCCGGGCCTGGATCAGATGGAACGCCGCGATCATGGTGCACCGCGCCCAGCGGCCGGGAATCGGTGTGGGTGGCCACATTTCGACGTACGCCTCGTCGGCGGCGCTGTACGAGGTCGGCTTCAACCACTTCTTCCGCGGCAAAACGCACCCCGGCGGCGGGGACCAGGTGTTCATCCAGGGCCACGCGTCCCCGGGGATCTACGCGCGCGCTTTCCTCGAGGGCCGGCTGACCGCTGACCGGCTGGACGGCTTCCGCCAGGAGCACAGCCACCCCGGCGGCGGGCTGCCGTCGTATCCGCACCCGCGGCTGATGCCGGACTTCTGGGAGTTCCCGACGGTGTCGATGGGCCTCGGCCCGATGAACGCCATCTACCAGGCCCGGTTCAACCACTACCTGCATGATCGCGGCATCAAGGACACCTCCGATCAGCACGTATGGGCGTTCCTCGGCGACGGCGAGATGGACGAACCGGAAAGCCGCGGCCTGATCCAGGTGGCGGCCAACGAGGGCCTGGACAACCTGACCTTCGTCATCAACTGCAACCTGCAGCGCCTGGACGGCCCGGTGCGCGGCAACGGCAAGATCATCCAGGAGCTGGAATCGTTCTTCCGCGGTGCCGGCTGGAACGTCATCAAGGTGGTCTGGGGCCGCGAGTGGGACGCCCTGCTGCACGCCGACAAGGACGGCGCGCTGGTCAACCTGATGAACACCACGCCCGACGGTGACTACCAGACCTACAAGGCCAACGACGGCGCGTATGTCCGCGATCACTTCTTCGGGCGCGACCCGCGTACCAAGGCGCTCGTCGAGCCGATGACCGACGCCGAGATCTGGAACCTCAAGCGCGGTGGCCACGACTACCGCAAGGTGTACGCCGCCTACCGCGGCGCCGTCGACCACAAGGGACAGCCGACGGTGATCCTGGCCAAGACCATCAAGGGCTACTCGCTGGGCGCCCACTTCCAGGGACGCAACGCCACGCACCAGATGAAAAAGCTTGCGATAGAAGACCTTAAGTACTTCCGCGACGCCATCCGGATTCCGATCAGCGATGCTCAGCTCGAGGAAGATCCCTATCTGCCGCCCTACTACCACCCGGGACCCGACGCCCCGGAAATCCGCTACATGCTGGACCGGCGTCGCCAGCTGGGCGGCTTCTTGCCCGAGCGCCCGACCAAAGCCAAGGCGCTCAAGCTTCCGAGCCGTGACATCTACGCCCCGCTGAAGAAGGGTTCGGGCACCCAGGAGGTCGCCACTACCATGGCGACGGTCCGGACGTTCAAGGAAGTGTTGCGGGACAAGGAGATCGGCCCGCGCATCGTGCCGATCATTCCCGACGAGGCACGCACGTTCGGCATGGACTCGTGGTTCCCTTCGCTGAAGATCTACAACCGGCTCGGCCAGCTCTACACCGCCGTGGACGCCGATTTGATGTTGGCGTACAAGGAAAGTGAAATCGGCCAGATCCTGCACGAGGGCATCAACGAGGCGGGCTCGGCGGCGTCGTTCACCGCGGCCGGCACGTCGTATGCGACGCACAACGAACCGATGATCCCGATCTACATCTTCTATTCGATGTTCGGGTTCCAGCGCACCGGCGACGGCCTGTGGGCCGCCGCCGACCAGATGGCGCGCGGCTTCCTGCTCGGCGCCACCGCCGGCCGCACCACCCTGACCGGTGAGGGCTTGCAGCACGCCGACGGCCACTCGTTGCTGTTGGCCGCGACCAACCCGGCGGTCGTCTCATACGACCCCGCGTTCGCCTATGAGATCGCCTACATCATCGAGAGCGGACTGGCCCGGATGTTCGGCCAGAATCCGGAGAACGTCTACTTCTACATCACGATCTACAACGAGCCGTATGTACAGCCGCCCGAGCCGGACAACTTCGATCCCGAGGGCGTGCTGCGCGGGATCTACCGCTACCGGGCGGCCACCGAACCACGCACCAACGCCGCGCAGATCCTGGCCTCCGGGGTCGCGATGCCGTCGGCGGTGAAGGCCGCCGAGTTGCTGGCCGCCGAGTGGGATGTCGCCGCCGACGTGTGGTCGGTGACCAGTTGGGGCGAACTCAACCGCGACGGCCTGGCCATCCAGCAGGCTCAGCTGCGCCACCCGGACAAGCCGGCCGGCGTCCCGTACATCACGAAGGCGCTCGAGGGGGCCACCGGCCCGGTGATCGCCGTGTCGGACTGGATGCGCGGGGTCCCCGAGCAGATCCGACCGTGGGTGCCCGGCACCTACGTCACGCTGGGCACCGACGGGTTCGGCTTCTCCGATACCCGCCCGGCGGCCCGGCGATTCTTCAACACCGATGCCGAATCACAGGTGGTGGCGGTGCTGGAAGCCCTGGCCCGCGACGGCGAAATCGACCCGTCGGTGCCGGTCGCGGCGGCTCGTCAGTACCGGATCGACGACGTACAGGCCGCCCCGAAGCAGACGTCCGATCCTGGCCCCGGCGCTTAACGGCCTGCTCGCGCCTCCGAGCGAGCGTGAAACTGACTCCACGTTCGGCAGACGCATCTTGAGACGCCCCTAAGACGCGGGGCATGCTTTGGCGGATAGTTCCAGAAATCAGGCGTAGCTTTTAGGGGTGACTGACAACCCCTTCGCTGGCCCGTTCGCCAAGCCAAGGTCGCCCCTCGAGCTGTTGGACTCGGTGCCGGAGTCGCTGCTGCGGCGGTTGAAGCAGTACTCGGGCCGGCTGGCCACCGAGGCCGTCGCGGCCATGCAGGAGCGGTTGCCGTTCTTCGGCGAGCTGGAAGCCTCTCAGCGGGCCAGCGTCGCGCTGGTGGTGCAGACCGCGATCGTGAACTTCGTCGAGTGGATGAACGACCCGCACAGCAATGTCAGCTACACCGCGCAGGCCTTCGAGTTGGTCCCCCAGGATCTGACCCGGCGAATTGCCTTGCGCCACAGCGTGGACATGGTGCGGGTGACGATGGAGTTCTTCGAGGAAGTCGTGCCGCTACTGGCCCGTTCCGAAGAACAGCTGACCGCCCTCACGGTGGGGATTTTGAAGTACAGCCGCGACCTGGCCTTCACCTTCGCCGGCACCTACGCGGATGCGGCCGAGGCCCGCGGCACCTGGGACAGCCGGATGGAGGCCAGCGTTGTCGACGCCGTCGTGCGCGGCGACACCGGCCCCGAGCTGTTGTCCCGCGCGGCCGCGCTGAACTGGGACACCACCGCTCCGGCGACGGTGGTGGTCGGAACCCCGGCCCCCGCCCGCGACAACACCAACGGCGAGGGCGCCAGCGAGCGGGCCAGCCAGGTCGTTCGCGATATCGCAGCTCAGCACGCCCGTGCGGCCCTCACCGACGTGCACGGCACCTGGCTGGTGGCCATCGTGTCGGGCCAGCTGTCACCGACCGACAAGTTTCTGGGCGATCTGCTGAAAGCGTTCTCCGACGGCCCGGTGGTCGTCGGGCCCACCGCACCGATGCTGACCGCGGCCTATCACAGCGCCAGCGAGGCGATTTCGGGCATGAACGCCGTCGCCGGCTGGCACGGCGCGCCGCGGCCCGTGCACGCCCGAGAGCTGTTGCCGGAACGCGCTTTAATGGGTGATGCCTCAGCCATCGTGGCGTTGCACACCGACGTGATGGGGCCGCTGGCAGACGCCGGGCCCACACTGATCGAAACTCTTGATGCTTACTTAGATTGTGGCGGCGCGATTGAGGCCTGCGCCCGCAAGTTGTTCGTTCATCCAAACACCGTGCGATATCGGCTGAAGCGCATCACCGACTTCACCGGGCGCGATCCCACCCAACCACGCGACGCGTACGTGTTGCGAGTGGCCGCGACGGTGGGCCAACTCAACTACCCCACCCATCCCGCTAGTGTTGGTAACGGCGCAATAACGGCGGTTCCGCTGCCGGTCAGACGGGGTTCTGCGGCGCCGTCGGCACGATAGTGATTCAGGCAACAGGTCGCGGCGCGGTCTCAAATACGTAGCTTGTCGAGCGGTTTTGTGGGTTACCTACAAAAACCTAAGACGAGGTTCATAATCTGTTACACCCGCCAAAACCGTTTCCACAGTGTTCTCTTAGACACGTGATTGCGTTACTTGCGCCCGGACAGGGTTCGCAGACCGAGGGGATGCTCTCGCCGTGGCTGGAATTGCCCGGCGCGACCGAGCAGATGACTCTGTGGTCGAAGGCCAGCGGCCTGGACCTCGTGCGACTGGGCACCACCGCGTCGACCGAAGAGATCACCGACACGGCGGTCACTCAGCCGCTGGTCGTCGCCGCCACGCTGCTCGCCCATCAGGAGCTGACCAAGCGCGGCGTCTTCACCGGCGAAGACTTCGTCGTGGCCGGTCATTCGGTCGGCGAGATCGCCGCCTACGCCATCGCCGGCGTGATCGGCGCCGATGACGCCGTCGCCCTGGCCGCCACCCGTGGCGCCGAGATGGCCAAGGCCTGCGCCGCCGAGCCGACCGGCATGTCCGCGGTGCTGGGCGGAGACGAGACCGAGGTCCTGACCCGCCTCGAGCAGCTCGACCTGTTCCCCGCGAACCGCAACGCTGCCGGGCAGATTGTCGCCGCCGGCCCGCTGACCGCGCTGGAAAAGCTCGCCGAAGACCCGCCGGCCAAGGCCCGGGTGCGCGCTCTCGGCGTGGCCGGAGCGTTCCACACCAAGTACATGGCGTCCGCGCTGGAGGGCTACGCCGCCGCGGCGGCCGCCATCGCGACCGCCGAGCCCACTGCCACGCTGCTGTCCAACCGGGACGGAAAGGCGGTCACTACGGCGGCCGTGGCGATGGAAACGCTGGTCGCTCAGCTGACCCAGCCGGTGCGGTGGGACCTGTGCACCGCAACGCTGGCTTCCCACGATGTCAAAGCGATCGTGGAATTCCCCCCCGCGGGCACGCTCGCCGGCATCGCCAAGCGTGAGCTTCGGGGGGTGACGGTACGTGCCGTCAAAACGCCCGCAGACCTGGACGGGCTGGCCGACATCTAACGCCAGCCGCCGCCAGTACAACCACATAAGAGCACATCAAACCGATTTACACACAACACATTACGAAGGGAAATAAGGCTGTGTCTGTTAGCCAGGAAGAAATCATCGCCGGTATTGCCGAGATCATCGAAGAGGTCACCGGTATCGAGCCTTCCGAGGTCACCCCGGAGAAGTCGTTCGTCGACGACTTGGACATCGACTCGCTGTCGATGGTGGAGATCGCCGTCCAGACCGAAGACAAGTACGGCGTGAAGATCCCCGATGAGGACCTCGCCGGTCTGCGTACCGTCGGTGACGTCGTCTCCTACATCCAGAAGCTTGAGGAAGAGAACCCCGAGGCCGCCGAGGCGCTGCGCTCCAAGCTCGTCGCCGAGAACCCCGAGGCCGCTGCCAACGTCCAGGCGAGGCTGGAAGCAGACAGCAAGTGACCAAGCCTTCCACTGCTAACGGCGGTTACCCCAATGTTGTGGTAACCGCCCTCGCGGCGACGACGTCGATCGCGCCGGACATCGAGAGCACGTGGAAGGGCTTGTTGGCCGGCGAAAGCGGCATCCGCGTCCTCGAAGACGAGTTCGTCACCAAGTGGGACCTGCCCGTCAAGATCGGTGGACACCTCAAGGAGCCGATCGATAACCACATGGGCAGGTTGGACATGCGCCGCATGTCGTATGTCCAGCGGCTGGCCAAGTACCTCTGCGGCCAGCTGTGGGAGTCGGCCGGCAACCCGGAGCTCGATCCGGACCGGTTCACCGTCGTGGTCGGCACCGGTCTGGGCGGCGCGGAGCGGATCGTCGAGAGCTATGACCTGATGAACGAGGGCGGCCCCCGCAAGGTGTCGCCGCTCGCCGTTCAGATGATCATGCCCAACGGCGCCGCTGCCGTGGTTGGTCTGGAGCTCGGAGCGCGGGCCGGGGTCATCACCCCGGTGTCGGCGTGTTCGTCGGGCTCCGAGGCCATCGCGCACGCGTGGCGCCAAATCGTCATGGGTGACGCGGAGGTAGCCGTCTGCGGCGGTGTCGAGGGACCGATCGAAGCGCTGCCCATCGCGGCGTTCTCGATGATGCGGGCCATGTCGACTCGCAACGACGAGCCCGAGCGCGCGTCGCGGCCGTTCGACAAAGACCGCGACGGGTTCGTTTTCGGCGAGGCCGGAGCCCTGATGCTCATCGAGACCGAAGAGCACGCCAGGGCCCGCGGCGCCAAGCCGTTGGCCCGGTTGCTGGGTGCCGGTATCACCTCGGACGCTTTCCACATGGTGGCGCCCGCGGCGGACGGCGTCCGCGCCGGTCGCGCCATGACCCGGGCGCTGGAACTGGCGGGCGTGTCCGCCAAGGACATCGACCACGTGAACGCACACGGGACGGCGACGCCGATCGGCGACACCGCCGAGGCCAACGCCATCCGGGTCGCCGGGTGCGAGCAGGCCGCCGTGTACGCGCCGAAATCGGCGCTGGGGCACTCTATCGGCGCAGTCGGGGCGCTCGAGTCGGTGCTTACAGTGCTGTCACTGAGGGACGGCATCATTCCGCCAACCCTCAACTTCGAAACCCCAGATCCCGAGATCGCGCTGGATGTCGTCGCGGGCGAACCTCGCACTGGCAATTTCCAATACGCGATCAACAACTCATTCGGGTTCGGCGGCCACAACGTGGCCCTCGCCTTCGGGCGTTACTGAGAGTACGAGAGGAACGTTCGCCACTCCCATGACAGAGCTGGTAACTGGGAAAGCTTTCCCCAACGTGGTCGTCACCGGCATCGCCGCGACGACCGCCTTGGCGCCCGACGTGGAAGACACCTGGAAGTTGTTGCTGGACAGCCAAAGTGGAATCCGCACCCTAACCGACCCGTTCGTCGAGCAGTACAACCTGCCGGTTCGCATTGGCGGACATCTCGTGGAGGAGTTCGACAGTCAGCTCACTCGTATTGAGCTGCGTCGCACCGGCTACCTGCAGAGAATGTCCACCATCTTGGGCCGCCGGGTGTGGGAGAACGCCGGTTCGCCGGAGGTCGACACCAACCGGTTGGCGGTGTCGATCGGCACCGGTCTCGGCTCGTCCGAGGAATTGGTCTTCAGCTACGACGACATGCGTGAGCGCGGCATGAAGGCAGTCTCTCCGTTGGGCGTGCAAAAGTACATGCCCAACGGAGCGGCGGCGGCCGTCGGCTTGGAACGGCACGCCAAAGCCGGGGTCATGACGCCGATCTCGGCGTGCGCGTCCGGTTGCGAGGGCATCGCCCGGGCTTGGCAGCAGATCGTGCTGGGTGAGGCCGACATCGCGATCTGCGGCGGTGTCGAGACCCAGATCGAGGCGGTGCCGATCGCAGCATTCGCCGCGATGCGGGTCGTGATGTCGACCACCAACGATGACCCACCCGGTGCATGTCGCCCGTTCGACAAGGACCGCAACGGCTTCGTGTTCGGCGAGGCCGGTGCGCTGATGGTCATCGAGACCGAGGAGCACGCGAAGGCTCGTGGCGCCAACATCCTGGCCCGGATCATGGGCGCCAGCGTGACCTCGGACGGGTTCCACATGGTGGCACCGGATCCCAACGGCGAACGCGCCGGGCATGCGATGACGCGGGCGATCCAGCTCGCGGGCATCACACCCGGCGAAATCGATCACGTCAACGCCCACGCCACCGGCACCCAGGTCGGCGACTTGGCCGAAGGCAAGGCGATCAACCGAGCCTTGGGCAGCAACCACCCCGCGGTCTACGCGCCCAAGGCGGCGCTTGGCCACTCGGTGGGTGCGGTCGGTGCTTTGGAATCGATCTTGACGGTCCTCGCGTTGCGGGAGCAGATCATCCCGCCGACACTGAATTTGGTGAACCTCGATCCAGAAATCGATTTGGACGTGGTGGCGGGTAAGCCGCGGCCGGGCAATTACCGGTTCGCGATCAACAACTCGTTCGGATTCGGCGGTCACAACGTGGCGATCACCTTTGGACGGTATTAGAACCCAGCGGTATTGAACCCCGAACTCACCGGAAACAGGAGATCTGCGATGACACTCATGGCCCCCGAGGCGGTCGGCGAGTCCCTCGACCCCCGCGACCCGTTGCTGCGTCTGAGCAACTTCTTCGACGACGGCAGCGTCGAGCTGCTGCACGAGCGTGACCGCTCGGGTGTGCTCTCCGCGGCGGGCACCGTCAACGGTGTGCGCACCATTGCGTTCTGCACGGACGGAACCGTGATGGGCGGCGCGATGGGCATCGAGGGGTGCCAGCACATCGTCAACGCCTACGACACCGCGATCGAGGAGCAGAGCCCGATCGTGGGCATCTGGCACTCGGGCGGGGCCCGACTGGCCGAGGGCGTCAAGGCATTGCACGCAGTGGGCTTGGTGTTCGAGGCCATGATTCGGGCCTCCGGCTACATCCCGCAGATCTCGGTGGTCGTCGGCTTCGCCGCCGGCGGCGCCGCCTACGGACCGGCGCTGACGGACGTCATCGTGATGGCGCCGGAAAGCCGGGTGTTCGTCACCGGTCCGGACGTGGTGCGCAGCGTCACCGGCGAGAACGTGGACATGTGCTCACTCGGCGGCCCGGAAACCCACCACAAGAAGTCCGGGGTATGCCACATCGTGGCCGACGACGAGCTCGACGCTTACGAGCGCGGTCGCCGGTTGGTCGGATTGTTCTGCCAGCAAGGGCTTTTCGACCGCAACAAAGCCGAGGCCGGTGACACCGACATCCACGCGCTGCTGCCGGAGTCGGCGCGGCGGGCTTACGACGTGCACCCGATCGTGACCGCGATCCTCGACGGGGACACACCGTTCGACGAGTTTCAGGCAAACTGGGCGCCGTCGATGGTGGTCGGACTGGGCCGGCTGTCCGGCCGTACGGTCGGCGTGCTGGCCAACAACCCGCTGCGCCTCGGCGGCTGCCTGAACTCCGAAAGCGCCGAGAAGGCAGCCCGTTTCGTGCGGTTGTGCGATGCGTTCGGGATTCCGCTGATCGTGATCGTCGACGTGCCGGGTTACCTTCCCGGTGTCGACCAGGAGTGGGGTGGCGTGGTGCGCCGCGGCGCGAAGCTGCTGCACGCGTTCGGTGAGGCCACCGTTCCACGGGTCACGCTGGTCACCCGAAAGACCTACGGCGGGGCCTACATTGCGATGAACTCCCGCTCGCTGAACGCGACCAAGGTGTACGCCTGGCCGGACGCCGAGGTGGCGGTCATGGGCGCCAAGGCCGCGGTCGGCATCCTGCACAAGCGCAAGCTGGCCGCCGCACCGGACCACGAGCGCGAAGCGCTGCACGACGAGTTGGCCGCCGAGCACGAGCGGATCGCCGGCGGCGTGGACAGCGCCATCGAGATCGGCGTGGTCGACGAGAAGATCGACCCGGCGCACACCCGCAGCAAGCTCTGCGAGGCGCTGGCCGAGGCCCCGGCACGTCGCGGTCGCCACAAGAACATCCCGCTGTAGACCGGCCCTCCGCCGCGAGCGGGGCTTCTTCTCCGCGAGCCCGGGGGGCTTCTTCTCCGCGAGCCTAACGCCACTGCCAAATATCGCGCCGAAATTCGCTGTGGCGTTACGCTCGCGAGCCGCTCGCTAATTCACGAGCTTCCTCTTCGGTCTCGACCGCGGGACCCGACCCGGGCAATGGTTTGCCGGCGACCTCCGGCATGAAGAGCAGAGTGACCACGCCGACCAGGCCCGCGACCATCAGCATGTAGGCCGGCACCATGTCATTGCCGGTGCTCGACACCAGCGCTTGGGCAATCAGCGGGGTGATGCCGCCGACCGTGGAGATCGACAGGTTGTAGGAGATGGCCAACGCCCCGTAGCGCACCCTGGTGGGAAACAACGCCGGCAGCGCCGAGGGCGTCGTGCTGTCGAAGCAGAGTTCCATCAGCCCGATCAGCAGCACCCCGAGGAAAATCACCGGATAGGCCCCGCCATGGCGCATGAGCAGAAACGCCGGGATTGACGCCACGACGAGCAGGATGCAACCCGTCCGCATGATCGGCTTCACGCCGATCCGGTCAGACAACTTCGCCACGAACACTATCGAGGCCATCAACACGGCCAGGGTGACCACGATCAGCACCAATGCCGGGGTTTCCCCAAGGTGCACAACCGTTTTCAGGTATGTCGGCAGGTAACCGGTGACCATGAAATCGGCGACCTGGGAGGTCAGCACCAGGGCGGCGCAGATCAGCAACGGCCGCCACTGCTCCACGACGGTGCGGCGGAACTGGCTGCGGCCGCCCGCTTCGGCGGCATCCGCATCCTGACTCATCTGCGTGAAAGCCGGTGACTCCTCGAGGCGCAGTCGCATGTAGAGCGCGATCAGGCCCAACGGTGCCGCCAGCAGCAGGGGCACGCGCCAGCCCCAGGTCAACCAGTCGTGACTCGGCAACCACGCCTGCAGCCCGGTCACCAAGAAGCCGGCGACCACAAACCCGATCAGGTTGCCCAACGGCAGGAACCCGACCAGCATGCCGCGCTTCCGATCCGGTGACTGCTCCACCAGGTAGGTCATCGCGCCGACGAATTCGCCGCCGGTCGACAACCCCTGAAAGACTCGGGCGACCACGAGCAGAATCGGCGCCCAGATGCCGATAGCGCTGTAACCAGGCAGCAGGCCGCTCATCGTCGTACCGGCCGTCATCATCAGGATCGTGATCACCAGCACCCGCTTGCGACCGATGCGGTCACCGAGCGGCCCGAAGATCATGCCACCCAGCGGGCGCACCACAAACGCCGCCGCCAGAGTGCCGAAGGTGGCAATCAGATGGACGGCGCTGACGCTGTTCCCGGGATAAAACACCTGCGCGATGGTGGTGGCGATGTAGCCGTAGACACCGAAGTCGTACCACTCCATGACATTGCCGATCGCGGTGCCCGTAATGGCTTGGGACATCACGCTCGGATCGGTGACCGTGATCTCGTCACGCGCCCACTTCTGCCGCGCGCCATCGGTGTCCATCGACACCCTTGTTACCCCAACTGCGCCGGGTCGAACCAGATAGACCCGGTTAGCCAACGCCGGCGAGGAACTCCGCCGCCACGGCCACCACCCGCTCGCGATCGCGGGGCACCAGGCCGATCCGGGTGCGACGATCGAGGATGTCGTCGACGTCGAGCGCGCCCTCATGCGTGACGGCGTATTCGAACTCCGCGCGAGTCACGTCGATACCCTCGGCGACCGGCTCGGTCGGGCGCCCGCAGGTGGCAACCGCGACGACATTGGGCGCCTCGGCGCCATAGCGGGCCGCCAGCGATGCGGGCAGCCCGGCCACCGGGCCCACGACCGGCCCGGGATTGGCCGGTGCCCCGATCAACGGCAGATTGCGCGTCCGACAACCAGCGGCCCGCAGCCCACGCAGGCTGACGGCGCGGTCCAGCACGTCCTCTGCCATGAAGCGGTATTCGGTCAGCTTGCCGCCGATCACGCTGATCACCCCCGAGGGTGACTCAACGACGGCGTGCTCGCGCGACACGTCGGCGGTGCGCCCCTCCCCGGTGTCGATCAGCGGCCGCAGGCCGGCGTACGCCCCGATCACATCGGTGGCGCCCAAAGCGGTTCCCAGCGCAGTGTTGACGGTGTCCAACAGGAAGGTGATCTCCTGCGCCGACGGCTCCGGCACATCGGGAATCGGGCCGGGCGCGGCTTCGTCGGTGAGCCCGAGGTAGACCCGGCCCAGCTGTTCGGGCATCGCGAACACGAAACGGTTGAGCTCGCCGGGAATCGGAATCGTCAGCGCCGCAGTCGGATTGCCCAACGCGCTGGCGTCGAAAACCAGGTGGGTCCCGCGGCTGGGCCGCAACCGCAACGAGCGGTCGATGTCCCCCGCCCACACCCCGGCCGCATTGATCACCGCGCGGGCGGACACGTCGAACGACTGCCCCGTGCGCTGATCGGTCAACCGCACCGAACTACCGGTCGCCTCGGATGCCGCAACGTAGGTCAGGATCCGGGCGCCGTGCTGCGCCGCGGTGCGCGCGACCACGGTGACCAGGCGGGCGTCGTCGATCAATTGCCCGTCGTAGGCCAACAGTCCACCGTCGAGGCCGTCGCGGCGCACCGTGGGCGCCATCTCCACCACCCGCTGCGCGGACACCCGGCGCGATCGGGGCAGGGTCGACGACGAGGTTCCGGCAAGCACCCGCAACGCGTCACCGGCAAGGAATCCCGCACGCACCAACGCACGCTTGGGGTGGCTCATCGACGGCAGCAACGGAACCAGTTGCGGCATCGCGTGCACGAGGTGAGGGGCGTTGTGCGTCATCAGGATTCCGCGCTCGATGGCGCTGCGCCGGGCGATACCGACGTTGCCGGTCGCCAGGTAGCGCAGCCCACCGTGGACCAATTTGGAACTCCAGCGGCTGGTGCCGAACGCCAGGTCGTGCTTCTCGACCAGCGCCACCCGCAGGCCGCGCGATGCGGCGTCCAGCGCGATCCCGGCCCCGGTGATGCCGCCGCCGATCACGACCACGTCCAGCGGTTCGCCATCGGCAAGGGCATTCAGGTCGGCGGTGCGGCGGGCGGCGTTCAAGGCTGTCATCAGGACAGGTATCCGTTCAACGAGTGGGCGAGTTCGGTGGCCAGCGCATCGGCATCGAGGATCGGGCGCACGATGCGCTCGGATTGAATGGTCGACTGGGCGATCAGCAACACCATCGTGGCCAGCTGAAGCGGATCGCCCGCGCGCACGCTGCCGTGCCGCTGGGCCGCCCGCAACCGGTCAGCAAGCGCGTTGATCAGCATCTGCTGGCTTTCCCCGAGGCGTTCGGTGATGTAGACCGCCGCCAGGTGTGAGTGCATCACCGACATGATCAGTTCATCGCGGCGCAGCAAATTGGCCACCGAAACAATTTGGTGTACAAGGGATTCCCGGTCTTCTCCCAGCAGTGGCGCATCCTGCATCACCGCGGTGATGCGCTGGGTCAACAGCGCCGCCACGATCGAGGGTGTGTCCGGCCAGCGGCGGTACACGGTCGGGCGGCTCACGCCCGCGCGCCGGGCTATCTCCGCGAGTGTCACCCGGTCAACCCCGAAATCGACGACACAGCTGGCGGCGGCCGCCAGGATCCGGTCGCCGACATCCAATCCCGCGTTACTGATTGACAGCATATGTAATACTGTAACGCATGACGCATCCCGAGCAACTCCTTCCGCCGATGAAATGGAACGCATGGGGAGATCCCGCTAGCGCCAAACCGCTCTCCGACGGCATCCGGTCGCTGTTGAAACAGGCCGTCGGCCTGGAAGATTCGCAGGGCACCGAGCTCGGCCTCGACCAGGTTCAGTTGCGTCCGTCGGCGCTGTCGCACACGGATCGCGACGCGCTCGCCGCGATCGTCGGCGCCGAGTATTGCCGCACCGACGATCGCGATCGGCTGCTGCACGCCGGCGGTAAGTCCACTCTCGACCTGCTGCGCCGCAAGGACACCGGCGTCCAGGACGCGCCCGACGCCATCCTGCTGCCCGGCGACGAGGATGCCGTCGCCGGGATCCTGCGCTATTGCTCCGAACACGGCATCGCCGTAATCCCGTTCGGCGGTGGCACCAATGTCGTCGGTGGTCTCGATCCCACCCGCGGCGACTTCGGCGCTGTCGTGTCCGTCGACCTGCGTCGCTTCGACCAACTCATCTCGCTCGACGAAGTCTCGGGGCAGGCCGTCCTAGGCGCTGGCCTCACCGGTCCGGAAGCGGAATGCCTGCTCGGCGAACGCGGCTTCTCGCTCGGCCACTTCCCGCAGAGCTTCGAATACGCCACCATCGGCGGCTTTGCCGCGACCCGTTCCTCCGGTCAGGATTCAGCCGGCTACGGCCGGTTCAACGACATGGTGCGCGGTCTGCGGATGATCACCCCGGCGGGAACGCTGGACCTGGGCCGCGGACCGGAATCGGCCGCGGGCCCCGATCTGCGTCAGCTGGTGATCGGGTCCGAGGGCACCTTCGGCGTGATCACACAGGTGCGGCTGCGGGTGCACCGGGCACCGGAAGCCATTCGCTACGAAGCCTGGTCGTTTCCCGATTTCGCGACCGGCGCCGCGGCATTGCGTGCTGTCACCCAGAATGCGACCGGCCCCACCGTCATTCGGCTCTCCGATGAGGCCGAGACCGGAGTCAACCTGGCCACCACCGAGGCGATCGGCGAAAATCAGATCACCGGCGGCTGCCTGGGCATCACCGTCTTCGAGGGCAGCAAGGAACACGTCGAAAGCCGGCACGCCGAGACCGGCGCGCTGCTGGCGGCCCAGGGCGGCACGTCGTTGGGCGAAGGTCCCGCACAGGCCTGGGAGCGCGGCCGGTTCGGCGCGCCGTATCTGCGCGACTCGCTGCTGGCGGCGGGCGCGCTCTGCGAGACGCTGGAAACCGCCACCGACTGGTCCAACATCCCGGCGCTCAAGGCCGCCGTCACCGAAGCACTGACCACCGCGTTGGCCGAAACCGGGACACCGGCGTTGGTGATGTGCCACATTTCGCACGTGTACCCCACCGGCGCATCGTTGTACTTCACCGTCGTCGCGGGCCAGCGGGGCAATCCGATCGAGCAGTGGCAGACCGCCAAGAAGGCCGCGTCGGACGCGATCGTCGCCACCGGCGGCACCATCACCCATCACCACGCGGTCGGTGCGGATCACCGGCCCTGGATGCGCAACGAGGTGGGCGATCTGGGTGTGCAGGTGTTGCGCGCGGTCAAGGCGACGCTGGATCCGGCGGGAATCCTCAATCCCGGCAAGCTAATTCCGTGACAGGGCTGCGCCGGCGCGAGATCAACAAGGTGACCGCGCTGACCAATCCCCTGTCGGGACACGGCACCGCCGTGCACGCGGCGCAGGTCGCCATCGCCAGGCTGCACGCCCGCGGCAAGGTCGTCGAGATCATCGGCGACGACGCTGAAGACGCCCGGCATCTGGCCGCCGCGGCCATCGAACGCGGCACCGACGCGCTGGTGGCCACCGGCGGCGACGGCGTCATCTCCAACGCGCTACAAGTGTTGGCCGGCACCGACATTCCGCTAGGCATCATCCCGGCCGGCACCGGCAATGACCACGCGCGTGAATTAGGTATCCCGACAAAGGATCCCGAGGCCGCCGCGGACGTCGTCGCCGACGGCTGGACGCAAACGATCGACCTGGGCCGCATCCGCGACACCGAGGGCGTCAACAAATGGTTCGGCACCGTGGCGGCCACCGGATTCGACTCCCTGGTCACCGATCGCGCCAACCGGATGAGCTGGCCGCACGGGCGGCTGCGCTACTACGTCGCGATGCTCGCCGAGCTTTCCCAGTTGCGGCAGTTGCCGTTTCGCTTGGTGCTCGACGGCAGCAGGGAGATCGACGCCGATATCACGCTGGCGGCCTTCGGAAATACCCGAAGCTATGGCGGCGGCCTGCTGATCTGTCCCAACGCCGACTACACCGACGGGCTGCTCGACATCACGATGGCGCACACCGCATCCCGGTCGAAGCTGGTCCGCCTGTTTCCCACCGTGATGAAAGGCACGCACGTCGAACTCGACGAGGTCAGCACGGCGCGCGCCAAAACGATCCACGTCGAATGCCCCGGTATCAACGTCTACGCCGACGGCGACTTCGCCTGTCCGCTGCCTGCCGAGATATCCGCGGTGCCCGGCGCACTACAGATCCTGCGCGCGGGCGTGTAACGACTCGCGCGACAAACGCGACATCTGAGGAGAAGCGCGCCGTGGGAGCGCTGCCCTGGGAGGAACGATGTCGAGACATCGCAGCACCGCGGTTATCGCCTTGGCGACCATGTCGCTGGGCGGCTCGCTATCGCTTGCCCCCGCGGTGTTCGCAGGCGATCCGCTCTGGAATGGGCAATACATCCTGACGCTGTCGGCCAACGCGAAGAACGGCACCAGCATCGCGGCCAGCCAACCCGAATACGCCCACCGGGCCAGTTATTCGATTACGTCCAAATGTGCGGACGGGGTTTGCACCGCCACGGTGAACGACCCCCCACCGCCCAAGAATCAGTTCATGCCGCAGACGGTGGAATTCACCTGGAATGGCTCGCAGTGGGTACGCGAAATGGCCTGGAAATGGGACTGCCTGCTGCCCGACGGCACGATCGAATACGACCCGGCGAAATCCATCACGGCATATACCCCCGGGCCGAACGGGGTCCTTACCGGCGTCTTCCACACCGACATCACCAGCGGCGCGTGCAAGGGCAACGTCGACATGCCGGTGTCCGCCGCCCCGGCGAACCCGCCGGTCGTTTAGCCAGAGGCTTAGCCGACGCCGCGGTTGAGCCAGGTCACCTCGCCGGCGTCGCCGCCGTCGCGGTACGCCTCGAGCGCCTCGTCCCACGCGGTTCCCAGCACGGAGTCGAGTTCGGCGGCGAGCGTGTCGGCGCCCTGCGCCATCATCGACCGCAGCCGCATCTCGCCGACCATGATGTCGCCGTTCGCGCTCATCGCCCCGGTCCACAAGCCCAGTTGCGGGGTGTGGCTGAAGCGGTGGCCGTCGACTCCGGGGCTCGGGTCCTCGGTGACCTCGAACCGCAGCACCGACCAGGACCGCAGCGCGTTAGCCAACCTGGCACCGGTACCCACCGGACCGACCCAGTTGGTGACCGCACGCAGCTGTCCCGGCATCGCCGGCTGCGGTGTCCAGACCAAATTGGCCTTCGACTGCAGGGTCGACGACAACGCCCACTCAACATGCGGGCACACCGCCGCGGGCGAGGCGTGCACGTACACCACACCAGCCGTCACGTCGGCGAATTGATTCGACGCACGCATATTGTTGCTCCTTCGGTTCCACGAGGGACGTCTTCCCCAACGACCTGGTGAACCCGACGAGCGGCATGCTCGCATCAAATTTTGTGTCTTGCGTGTCTATTGTGCCCTGTGATGCCTGTGTTGCGCTAGTGTGCATTTTCCTTAAATTGACTCACCGAGCACCCGGTCCGAGATTTCCGGCCATAAGTCCAGCGCCCAGTCGCCGAAATCGCGGTCCGTCAACACGACAAAGGCCAGCTCAGCGTCGGGATCTGCCCAGATGAAACCGCCTGCTTGGCCGAAATGGCCGTAGGTCCGGGACGAGTTGCGCGCGCCGGTCCAATGCGGCGATTTCGAGTCCCGGAGCTCGAAACCAAGCCCCCAGTCGTTGGGCCGCTGCGCGCCGTAGCCGGGCAACACGCCATCCAGACCGGGAAATTGCACCGTCGTCGCCTCAGCATGCAGTTGCGGCGAGACGATCGCCGGTCGCAGCAAATCGCCCGCGAATGCCGCCAGGTCCGCCACCGTCGAGGTCGCCCCGTACCCGGCCTCCGCCGCCCCGCCCGCCAGCCGGGTGGCGTGCATGTTCAGCGGCTCACACACCGCCTCGGCGAGGTAGCGGGCGAACTCGATACCCGATTCGCGTTCGATGGTCTCGGCCAGCACGGCAAAGCCGTAGTTGGAATAGATGCGCCGGGTGCCGGGCTTGGCGAGCACCCGGTCGTTGAGCATCGCCAGCCCCGACGCATGCGCGAGCAGGTGCCGGACCGTCGCGCCGGGTGGGCCGGCCGGGGTGTCCAGGTCGACGACCCCCTCTTCGATCGCGACCTGTGCGGCGCGGGCCACCAGCGGCTTGGTGACCGACGCCAGCACGAACACCCGCTCGGTGTCGCCATGCGCGGCCAGCACGCCGGCGGGCGAGATCACCGCGGCGGCGGCGGCCGGGACCGGCCAGTCATCGAGAGCATCGAGAGCGGCCATCAGGTCGGGCGGTTCACCTAGTGGCCCCCTTGAAGGCCAAGTAGTAGTTGTTGACCGGGTCGGACTCGACCTCGGCCACCCGCACGTCGGCGAACCCGGCATCGGCGAGCATCGAAGTGGCCAGCTGAGTCCCCCAGGCCGTGCCCAGCCCGGCGCCGTCCAGGGCCAGCGACACCGTCATGCAGTGCATCAGCGAGGTGGTGTAGAGGTAGGTGCTCATCGGGACGTCGACGTTCTCCTCGAGCCGGCTGGACGCCTTGATGTCGGCCATCAAGAAGACCCCACCGGGTCGCAACGCCCGATGGATGTTCTCCAGCACGCGCGCGGGCTGGGCCTGATCGTGGATGGCGTCGAACACGGTGATCACGTCGAAGGCGTCGGCCTTGTTCAGCTCAGTCAGGTTGTGGCGCTCGAAGGTCGCGTTGGTCAGACCGAGACGGGCCGCCTCCCGGACGGCGGCCGCGATCGCCTCGTCGGAGAAGTCGATACCGGTGAACCGGCTCGACGGAAACGCTTGCGCCATCACGTTGATCGCGTGACCACTGCCGCACCCGAAATCGGCCACGTCGGCCCCGGACCGCAGGCGTTCGGGCAGGCCGTCGACCAACGGCAGCACGACGTCGACCAGTGCCGCGTCGAACACCGCTGCGCTCTGCTCGGCCATCAGCGCGTGGAAGCGCGGGAACTCGCTGTACGGCAGCCCGCCGCCCGCCCGGAAGCAGCCGATGATTTTCTGCTCGACCTCGGCGAGCTGCGGCAGGAATAGGGCCACCACGGCCAGGTTGTGCGGCCCCGCCGCGCGGGTCAACACCGCCGCGCGCTGCGCCGGCAGCGAGTAGGTTCCGGTGGCCGCGTCGTAGTCGACGACATGCCCGGTTGTCATGCCGCCCAGCCACTCCCGGACGTAACGCTCGTTGAGACCAGCGGCGTCGGCGATCTGCGCGCTACTGGCCGGCCCGATTCCGGCCATCGTGTCCAGCAGTCCGGTCTGGTGTCCAATGCTCAGCAGAAGGGCCAGGCTCGCGCCGTCGATTGCCGAGACGATTCTTCCGGTGAACTCTTCGGTGGTCTCCAAAGCCGTCACGTTCACGGACGCTACACCCAGCTTTATGGGTGGACGCCCGGCCGAGCAGTGTATGGCCTTCGACAGTAGGTTGTAGCCCATGAGTCAGACAGTGCGCGGAGTGATTTCACGCAAGAAGGGCCAACCCGTCGAATTGGTGGACATCGTCGTCCCGGACCCCGGCCCCGGAGAGGCCCTGGTCGATGTCATCGCCTGCGGGGTGTGCCACACCGACCTGACCTACCGCGAGGGCGGCATCAACGACGAGTACCCGTTCCTACTCGGCCACGAGGCCGCCGGCACGGTCGAAGCGGTCGGGCCGGGCGTGACGGCCGTGGCGCCGGGCGACTTCGTGATCCTCAACTGGCGCGCGGTCTGCGGCCAGTGCCGGGCGTGCAAGCGCGGCAAGCCGAGTTACTGCTTCGACACGTTCAACGCCGAACAGAAGATGACGCTGACCGACGGCACCGAGCTCACCCCGGCGCTGGGCATCGGCGCGTTCGCCGACAAGACGCTGGTGGCGGCCGGGCAATGCACCAAGGTCAATCCCGAGGCCGACCCGGCGGTGGCCGGGCTGCTGGGCTGCGGCGTAATGGCCGGCATCGGCGCCGCGATCAATACCGGCGCCGTCGGTCGTGACGACACCGTCGCGGTGATCGGCTGCGGCGGCGTCGGGGATGCCGCGATCGCGGGAGCCGCGCTGGTCGGCGCCAAGCGAATCATCGCCGTCGACACCGACAACACCAAGCTGGAATGGGCCCGCAAATTCGGTGCGACCCACACCGTCAACGCCCGCGAGTTCGACGTCGTCGAAACCATCCAAGACCTCACCGACGGCTTTGGCGTCGACGTCATCATCGACGCCGTCGGCCGGCCCGAGACGTGGAAGCAGGCGTTCTACGCCCGCGACCTAGCCGGAACCGTTGTGCTGGTGGGCGTCCCGACACCCGACATGCGCCTGGACATGCCACTGGTCGACTTCTTTTCCCGCGGCGGCTCGTTGAAGTCGTCGTGGTACGGCGACTGCCTGCCCGAACGCGACTTCCCCACTCTGATCGACCTTTACATGCAGGGCCGGCTGCCACTGGAGAAGTTCGTCTCGGAACGCATCGGGCTCACCGACATCGAGGACGCGTTCCACAAGATGCACGAGGGCAAGGTGTTGCGCTCGGTGGTGCTGCTCTGATGGCTGCGATCCGGCATATCGTCACCCACGGAACCTTCGAACTCGACGGTGGCAGTTGGGAAGTCGACAACAACATCTGGATCGTCGGCGACGACTCCGAAGTGGTCGTGTTCGACGCGGCCCATACCGCCGAGCCGATCCTCGACGCCGTCGGCGGCCGTAAGGTGGTCGCGGTGATCTGCACGCACGGCCACAACGATCATGTCACCGTCGCCCCCGAGCTCGGCAACACGTTGGAAGCGCCCGTGCTACTACACCCCGGCGACGAAGTGCTGTGGCGAATGACGCATCCCGACAAAGACTTTCGCGCGTATTCCGATGGCGACACCTTGACGGTCGCGGGCACGGCGTTGCAGGCACTGCACACCCCCGGCCACTCCCCCGGATCGGTGTGCTGGTACGCCCCCGAACTGGGCGTGGTGTTCAGCGGTGACACGCTGTTCTCCGGCGGGCCGGGTGCGACCGGCCGCTCGTACTCCGATTTCCCGACGATCCTGAAGTCGATCTCGGAACGTCTGGGCGCGTTGCCCGGCGACACCGTGGTGCACACCGGCCACGGGGACAGCACCACCATCGGCGACGAGATCGTCCACTACGAGGAATGGGTCGCCCGCGGCCACTAGTTGCGGGCCGCGGGCGTAACGTCACGGCGAAATCCACCCCCGCAAACTCGCAGTACCGTTACGCTCGCGGCCCCCAGCGCCCGCAAAAGCCACATGCCTCAGTCCTCTTCGAGGATCCGCCGCTTCTCGGTCTGAAACTCGTCCTCGGTCAACGCTCCGGAATCCCGCAGTGCCGCCAGGGTTTTGAGCCGCTCGACACGGACGCCCTCGTCACTCGGTTCGTAGGCCGTGGTGGGCGACTGCTGAGGCGTCCCCACTGAAACGATCGGCGATGCCCCCTGCACGACGGCCGCCGCTGCCTTGTGTCTAGTGCTGCGCAACCACCGCCCCGCGATGATCGAAGCCGTCAGCCCCACAACGAATGTGCCGACGAACAGCCAGATCAGAAATCCGTAGGAGCTCGAGTGGCCGAAGGCAAGTCGAGGCTGGATGAACCCGTTGACTTGGCCGTCCGTCATGATGTTGTAGGTGCCGTCGGCGGGTATCTGCGCCACCCACACCCGAAGGTGTGCGTCATTGTTGACTGTCGTTGTGCTGCCGATGTTTTCGGTCAACGCAGGTTGTGCGACGCCGTCGGGCGGAGTGATCGTGACGCCGAGCGGCGGCACCGGCAAGCCGCCGTTGGGACTGCCGATCACTACCGTATGCAGGCTGACGGTGACTTCGCCTTGGGGCAGATGCAGACTGCCCGAGCCAGGGATGGGAACCTCGCCGTACGCGTTGTACTCGTCCAGAAAAAATATGTTGAGCACCACGGCGACGATGAAGCCGGCCACCGACATGATCGTCACGACGACGGCCGAGATAAAGGAAATCCTGGCGGGCAGTCTGCTCCACATCTTCCGGAGTGTGTCACTGCTAGTGACCCGTGGCCAGCTAAGGAGCACACTATTAGCCATGTCCAACGATCTCGTCGCGACCGTGCCGGATCTGTCCGGGAAGCTGGTCGTCGTCACCGGCGCCAACAGTGGTCTGGGTTTCGGGCTGGCCAGGCGGCTCTCCGCGGCCGGCGCCGATGTCGTCATGGCGATCCGCAATCGGGTCAAGGGTGAGGCGGCGATCGAAAAGATCCGCAGCAGCGTGCCCGACGCGAAGCTGACGATCAAATCGCTCGACCTGTCCTCGTTGGCCTCGGTCGCTGTGCTGGGCGAGCAACTCAACGCCGAAGGCCGGCCGATCGACATCCTGATCAACAACGCCGGGGTGATGACGCCCCCGAAACGCGACACCACCGCCGACGGTTTCGAATTGCAGTTCGGCAGCAACCATCTCGGGCACTTCGCGCTGACCGGGCATCTGCTGCCACTGTTGCGCGCCGCGCAGCGTGCCCGGGTCGTCTCGCTGAGCAGTCTGGCGGCCAGCCAAAGTGGCAAGATCCATTTCGACGACCTGCAGTTCGAGAAGTCCTACGCGCCGATGTCGGCCTACGGCCAGTCGAAGATCGCGGTGCTGATGTTCGCCCGCGAGCTGGACAAGCGCAGCCGCGCCGGCGGCTGGGGCATCGTCTCCAATGCCGCACACCCCGGCCTGACCAAGACCAACCTGCAGGTCAGCGGACCTTCGCACGGGCGCGAAAAGCCGGCGCTGATGGAGCGGCTGTACAAGGCGTCGTGGCGTTTCACGCCGTTCCTTTGGCAGGAGATCGACGAGGGGATCCTGCCGGCTCTGTATGCGGCGGCCTCGCCGCAGGCCGAAGGCGGCGAGTTCTACGGACCCCGAGGATTCATGGAGCTTGCCGGCGGTGGAGTGAAAGTGGCCAAAACGCCCGAGCGTGCTCGCAACGAAGATGACTGCCGGCGGCTGTGGGAGGTTTCCGAGGAGCTGACCCGCGTCAGCTATCCGACAATCAACTGGTAACTGACACACGGCTTTTCGTCAAAGCCAATTCGGGCATTTGTCAAGTGCTATCGAGCGGGTATGCCGCCCTGCCCGACTCGTGACCGCTGGTCAGGCAAAAATCATTGCGGCAACGAGAGTTTCGACACAGCGCGGCAGCGGGTAACCGACAGAGGTTGCGGTCGAAATGCAACTCAAAGGGGGAACAACGGATGAGCGTGCAGGACGACAAAACGGCAGGTCAAGAAAGCGAACAGCCGGAGGACAGCGACCAGCCGGACGAGCACGAGCAGCAGCTGACGGAGAAGCCAGAACCAGGCGACGATCAAAAACAAAAAGCCGCGGAGATGATGGTGGCCTACGAGGACCGGCCCACGCTGGTGCTGCCGGGTTCCGGCGGAGCAATCTCCGGTACGGCGGTCAACGATTGGGTCGACGAGGACGGCAGCCCGAAGTACAGCGATGAATCGGGCGACGATCGTTCAGGCGACAAAGACTGGCAGGACCAAGTCGAGAAAGACAAGGCCCTGAACGAAGAACTAAGGAAACTAGCCGGCGAGGAAAACAAGGGCGAAAAGCGCCCCGGCCCCAAATAATTCTTACTAACCACCGAATCCGGGAATTGGCAAGCTAATTCCCGGTATGTGCGGGATGGGCGGAATCGCCGGGATCGGCGGAACCCGGGGTGCGGGTGCCGGTATCTGGGGCGCCGGCGGCGGAGCGGGAGCCTCAACGGCCGGCGGTGGCGGAGGTGCCGCCGGGATCGGCGTATCCATCGCCGCGGGTGGAGGTGGATCCACTGCCGCGGGCAGGGGCGGATCTACTGCCGCCGGAGCCGGAGTGTCAGCGGGAGCGGCTGGCGGCGGAGCCGCGGCCTGACCTGTGATCGGCGCCTGGGTCGGCGGCGCGGGTTGCGGCGCTTGGCCGTTGGCCGGCGGTGCGGACGCCGGACTGGTGCTCACGCCCGGACTGGGGCCGGGTTGATCGTCGGACAGGGCGATCGCCAAGGCGATACCGACCAGCAGCACCGCCACCGCCGTACTGATGATGACCATGGCCGGAACCCGATACCACGGGATGATCGGGTCCTTCTTCTCCCGCCGCGGCTGGACGGACTGTTCGAAACTCAAGGCCGGGCGCGCCGACGTATAACCCGTCCCACCACCGTGATTGGGGCCGTGCCCCGCGGCGACAGGCATGACCCGCGAATCCTCGCCCGCCTCTGACCACGCCAGCGCGGGCATCATCCTAGATACCGGTTCCGAGGGCGGCGCCTGGGTGAGCACGGACTTGCGCTCCTCGACCGCCACCGGCGCTGCCACCGCCGCTGCCGTCGCCCGGGACGCGGCCGGGGTCAGCATGGTTGCGCTGGTCTCCCCCGGTCGACGCGTCGCGCGCAGCGCCCCACCGATCGCCGGTGCCAGATGCGGACGCGACGTCGTCACGACCGGAACTCGCAGATGCCCGGAGAGCATCGTGGTGACCGCAGGGATGTTGGCGCCGCCGCCGACCGACACGACCGCGACCAGATCGCGAATCCCGTTGCGCGCCAAGGCTTCATCCAGGACCGCGACGAAGTTGGTCAGCGACGTGCGGATGGCGTCGTCAAGTTCGTTCCGGGTGAGCCGGATTTCGCCGGGTATCCCCGGCAGCCCTTCGGACAGCGTCGCCACCGTGCTCGACGACAGCTGCTCCTTGGCGTGTCGGCATCCGGTCCGCAGCCGGCTCAGCGGGCCGATCGCCGAGGTGCCGGACGGGTCGAAGGAATCGGCGCTGGGCAGGTTGGACAGGACGGTCGTCAACAGCGCCTGATCGATCAGGTCGCCGGAGAAGTCCTGGTGTCGCACCGTCGGCGCGAGGGGTTGGTAGTCACCCGCGGCGTCCATCAGCGTGATGCTGGTGCCGCTGCCACCGAAGTCGCACACCGCCACGGTCCCGCGCGCCGGGATGCCCGGGTTGGCGCGCACCGCGAACAGCGTCGCGGCGGCGTCCGGGATCAGCGTCAGCGGCCGCTCGCGATTCGACCATTCGGGCACCCGGCTCAGCGCGGAACCCAGCGCCTCGACCGCGTTCGGTCCCCAGTGCGCGGGGTGGGTGACCGCGACGTTCTGCGGCAGGCCGGCCCCGTTGGTGGCGGCATAGGCCAACGCCCGCAGCCCGTCGGCGGCCAGGACCTCGCCGCGGTGCACGGAGCCGTCGGCCGCCACGATGCCAATCGGGTCGCCGATGCGATCCACGAAGTCGGTGATCACCAAGCCCGGCTGGTCCAGCCGGGGGTTCTCGGCCGGTACGCCGATCTCGGGCAGGCGCTCGCGAAAGAGCGTCAGGACCGGCTTACGTGTAATGCCATGGTCGGCAGTGACCGCGGCGAAGTTGGTGGCGCCAATCGAGAGCCCCAGCGCGGGTGTAGCTCCGTCTGACATCGTCCATCCCCGTTATCGAGCGGAATGCCCCCGCATCCGCCTAGCCCCGATTTTGTCGGTTATACCTATAGCCAGTCTCTGCGCTGGCTATGCGCTAGCTGTATAACGAATCGGCCTCAGTATATGCGCTGGTCAACGGATATTGCCGGCTCCGGCGATCAGCGGAAGATCCAGCGGGGTCACCCAGCCCGGCCGCAGCTCGTTGACCGCCGGCACGGCATTCAGCGCCCGCAGCCCAGTCGCCAGGCACCCGGCCGCGGCCGCATCCCGGCCGGAGCCGTCGGTGAACCGGAACGCGGTCTCCTGGAAGATGCTCGGCGTCCCCTCGATGTCCACCCGATAGACGTCGTTGTCGTGGCCGGTCGGCCAGTCGGGAGCGGCGTCGAGTCCGATCCGGTTGACGTGCTCGAGCTGAATCCGCGTCTCGCCTTTGTAGAGGCCGTTGATGGTGAACCGCACCGCGGCGACGTGTCCGGGTTTGATGACGCCCCGGGCGGAGTTGCGCTCGGTCGGGGTCACCCATTTGTCCCAGGTAGTGGTCATTTCGTCGAGCATGATGCCCGCGGCGTGCGCGATCATCGGGACGGTGGCGCCCCACGCGAAGATCAGCATGTCGCGGTCTTCCAGCATCGGTTTGAACTCGGGCTCGCGGCCGATGCCCATCTCGAATTCGTAGTCGCCCTCGTAGTTGGTGTAGTCGAGCAGTTCCGAGGCGCGCACGCGACGCACTTCCGAGGTCAGGCCCATCAGCGTCATCGGGAACAGATCGTTGGCGAACCCGGGGTCGATGCCGGTGGTGAAGCAGGACGACTGACCCAGCTCGCAGGCTTCAGTGATCGGCTCGATCCAGTTCGGCGGGTTCAGGTGCATCGTCGGCCACACCCACGGCGTCATCGCCGTCGAACACACGTCGATACCGGCCCGCAGGAAGCGGGTGATCAGCGAGATGTTCTCTTTGGCGTGCATCGCCGTCGGGCCGTAGTGCACCAGCGCGTCGGGCTTCAGAGCGATAAGCGCGTCAATGTCGTCGGTGGCGACGACGCCCACCTTCTCCGGCAATTCGCAGATCTCGCCGACGTCGCGGCCTACCTTGTTCGGATTGCTGACGCCGACACCCACCAACTCGAACAGCGGGTGCTTGACGATCTCGGGGATCACCATCCTGCCCACGAACCCAGTGCCAAACACCACTACACGCTTAGAGCTGTGTCCCGCCATGCCGTAACGCCACCCTTCCGGTCACCAGCCCCCGCTTCGGACTTCACATTAAGCCCTTACTCGTCCGCCGCCGCTTCCAGGTTTTCCGCGCCTCGCAGCAACAGGGGCGAGTCCGCGGCCGACGTTCTTCGCAGCCGGTGTGGCAACCAGCTGCGCCGAACGTCTAGCTACGAATCGCTTCCCTACCACCGCTCGTGGTGACACGATGCAATTCATGAGAAAGCACCTCGCCGCACCATCGATGCTGCTGGCTGTCGGGTTCGGGTTCGCCAACGTCTGCGGCGTCGCGCACGCCATACCCCAGATGCCCCAGGTCCGATACGAGGTCAATGGGCCCGCGGTGGCCCAGTTCATCTACTACCAGACCGACACCGGGCAGCTGCACCAGGTGAATGCGCCGCTGCCCTGGTCGACGGAGTTCACCGCGTTTGGCGGGCAAGTCTTCACGATCAGCGCCCAGGGACCGGGCCCCATCTCCTGCAAGATTGTTGTCGACGGCAACGTGGTCAGCGCCGCGACGGCAACGACGGGCGTGCCCGCCAGAACGGTTTGTGCGCACTAGAGCGGTCTGTTTCTTCAACGGCGAAGGAGGACTACGTGAGCCTCGAGACAGGTATCGAGACCCGACCGAATGGGACACCACCGCCCGAGATCCCGCTTGCCGACATCCATCTCGAGTCGCTCGATTTCTGGGTGCGCAACGACGACGTGCGAGACGCCGTTTTCGCCACGTTGCGCCGCGATGCGCCGATCTCGTTCTGGCCCCCGATCGAGTTCGAGGGCTTTGAGACCGGCAACGGCTACTGGGCGCTGACCAAGCTCGACGACATCCACTTCGCCAGCCGCCATCCCGACATCTTCAGCTCCGCCGGCGGCATCACGGTCAACGACCAGACACCGGAGTTGGCCGAGTACTTCGGCTCGATGATCGTGCTCGACGACCCGCGACACCAGCGGCTGCGCTCGATAGTCAGCAGGGCCTTCACCCCGAAAGTGGTTGCCCGCATTGAGGCTTCGGTGCGTGAGCGGGCCCATCGGCTGGTCACCTCGTTGACCGCCAACCATCCCGACGGCGAAGCCGACCTCGTCACCGAGCTCGCCGGGCCGCTGCCGCTGCAGGTGATCTGCGACATGATGGGCATTCCGGAGGAGGACCATCAGCGAGTCTTCCACTGGACCAACGTGATTCTCGGGTTCGGCGACCCCGATCTGACGCTGGATTTCGAAGAGTTCATGCAGGTTTCGATGGACATCGGCGCCTACGCCACCGCGCTCGCCGAAGACCGTCGGTCCAACCACCACGACGATCTGACCACGAGCCTGGTGGAAGCAGAGGTCGACGGCGATCGGCTTAGCTCGCAGGAGATCGCGTCGTTCTTCATCCTGCTGGTGGTGGCCGGCAACGAAACCACGCGCAATGCGATCAGCCACGGCGTGCTGGCCTTGTCCCGCTTTCCCGAGCAACGGGAAAAGTGGTGGTCCAACTTCGACGAGCTGACACCCACCGCGGTCGAAGAGATCGTGCGGTGGGCTTCGCCGGTGATCTACATGCGCCGCACCCTGACTCGGGATTTCGAGCTGAGCGGCGTCAACATGGCGGCCGGCGACAAGGTTGCGCTGTTCTACAACTCGGCCAACCGCGATGAATCACGGTTCGACAATCCGTGGGCTTTCGACGTCGCGCGCAACCCCAACCCGCATCTGGGCTTCGGCGGCGGGGGCGCGCATTTCTGTCTGGGCGCCAACCTGGCTCGTCGCGAGATCCGAGTCGTCTTCGACGAATTGCGCCGCGAGATCCCGGATATCACGGTGACCGCCAAACCTTCGCGGTTACTTTCGCAATTCATTCACGGCATCAAGACGTTGCCGGTGGTCTGGACTGCCCCGCGGGGTTGACCGCTGATAGCGCATCCGCTATCAAGTTCGGCGAAGACCTGTATCTTCGCCGGCCTGTTTTGGAAGGCATACCGCACTTTCACACTCGATAGCGCATGCGCTATCCGATTCCACGAAGGCCACGGCCCGGCTTAGTCTGGCGCAATGACAGCCCCCGCGTTTCCCGCTCCCGAGGTGTTGGCCGCACGCCAGAAACTCGTGCTCGACCACTTCCACGACGAAGTCCGCCAGAATTGGGACGATGTGCTGGCGACGTTCCCGCACCCCCACTACGAGCTGATCCCGCAGATGGTCATCCACGACGGAAACCAAGAGGTGCGCGGCTACTACAACTACACGCGCACCGCATTTCCCGATCAGGACCACGAGATCATCGCGCTGCGGCACAGCGCCGACGCGGTGATCGTCGAGTTCTGGTTGATGGGCACCCATCGGGGCTTCCTCGGCAAGGTTCCACCGACCGGCAGCCGGTTCCGGGTCCGTATGAACGCCTACTTTGTCTTCGACGACACCGAAACGCTTGTCTGCGAACGCATTTACTTCGACACGCTGACCATGATCAAGCAGCTTCTCGGCGGGCTGGACATGAAGAAGCCGTCGAACTGGCTGCTGGCCGCCCGCGCTGTGCGCGGTCTGCTGTCGATGTCGTCGGAGCAGCCGGACCCGGCCCTCACCAACACCGTTCCGCCGGCCTTCACCGAAGCGATCTAGGAGGCGGCCCGTGCGGACGCGAAGCCGTTATCCGGGCCTGACCGCCGTCGCGGTGTCACCGTTCCCGGTTGCGCCACAACGCATTTGGCCGCCAACGGTCAACCGCTGACCGGTTCCGTGCATCGCTGACGCTTTAAGACGGCCACCGGGCGCCCAGCTGATCGGCGAGGTCGAGGAAGTCCGACGCGTTGATGTCGAACTCGTCGGAATACTCGACATCGGGATCTCCGTCGGGCCCGAACTCCAGCGGGCGGGCGACGAACGCCGTTTGAAAGCCGAGTTCACCCGCCGCGCGAATGTCGTACTTGTGGCTCGCCACCATCATGATGTCGGCCGGATCCAGGCCGAGGTAGGTCGCCGCCATGCGATAGATCGCGGGATCGGGCTTGAACACCCCGGCCATCTCCGCGGCGAAGATCGCGTCCCAGGGCAACCGCGCTCGCTTGGAGATGTTGATGACCGCGGACACGTCGGCGTTCGACAGCGTGGCCAGCACGAAATCGCATTTCAGCCAGGACAGCCCGGGCGCCACATCCGGCCACGGCTCGAGGCGCTGCCAGGCCAGCGTGAGTTCTTCGCGCTCGTCCTCCGAAAAGTCGGTGATGCCGGACTCGTCCAGCACCGTCTCCAGCGCGTCGCGATACACCGAATGCACCGGCACCCATCCGTCATGTCGACTGCGGGCGGCCTCGAGCGCATCGAAGTAGCCAGCGCGCCAACGCCGGACCAGGTCGGGCCAAGCGGCGTCCGGGTGACGGCCGGCGCTGACCCGCTGCGCCTCGCCGCAGACGGTCGAAAAGAAATCCGTCGCGGTGCCTTGCACGTCGAACAACAACGCCTTAACCACAAGCTTCATGATGCCGTCAGGTTCTGGGCCACGGCATGCCGGTGCCACTCGTGAGTTAAAATCAGATGTATCTAAATACTTTTTTCTATATGTCTTGTGAGGTACGCAGTGCGCGACAACACCATCGCACCGACCAACGAGCGTCATGCCGACAGCACCGAAGAGTGCGAACCCGACTACCGGTTCACGATGGCCAACGAGCGGACCTTCCTGTCCTGGCAGCGCACTGCGCTGGGGCTGCTCGCGGCGGCAGTCGCCCTGGTCCAGCTGGTTCCCGAGTTGACGATTCCCGGCGCCCGGCGGCTGATCGGTCTCGGTCTCGTGGTGCTGGCGATCCTCACCAGCGGGATGGGGCTGCTGCGCTGGCAACAGGCCGATCACGCCATGCGACGCGGCGAGCCGCTGCCCCGTCACCCCTCGCCGGCCTATCTTGCGGTCGGACTCAGCCTGGTCGGGCTCATCGCGCTCGGGTTGGTCATCCTCAAGGCGGTCTCGGGTTGACCCAAGCAGGGGCCCGCAATACGTCCAGGACCAGGTCGGCGAACTCGTTGACGGCCGAACGCACGACGCTGGCCTGGAGCCGGACGTCATTCGCGTTCCTGGGCAACGGCGTGTTGCTGGCCATCAAGGAAATGCACGGCGCACGGGGCTTGGCGCCGCTGATTCCGGCGGGCCTGGCTCTCGCTGCGGCGTTGTGTACCTGTGTCATCGCATTCAGGCGGCAAGCATCACTGCAGCAGCGGCCACTGCCGGCGCAAATCAGTCCACGTCGCCCCGTGTACCTCGTCGGGATGGCCACGTTATTGCTCATCGTCATGGCCACGGCCGCGCAGCTGACGTAGGCGGGTTGCCGCCCTTTGCGTTTTGCGTTGATATGCCAACCTGCTGCTTGGCAGAGTTTGTCGCCGCATTGCTGCGGATGCGCCTCGCGGAATGGGTCCTTACAATCGGCGTGCCGCTTGTAAGGACCCATCGCGATGCCTCGGGAGGTTTGAGTGACCGTTTCGGGTTTGCCGGAGACGCCGCTCGGCGTTCGTATTCGCAGGGGCGGAAACCTTGTCGCGGGCTTCGGTTTGGCCCTCCCGGTGGGAGTGGGTGCGCTGGGGGTTGGCCTGCTGACCCGCAGCCGTCGCCGCGGGCTGAACTTCTTCAGATCCACCTGGCCCAAGTTGCTGCTGGCGGCCAACGGCATCCGATTCGACGTCATCGGCGCCGAGAACTTGACGGCGCAACGCCCGGCGGTGTTCCTCTACAACCACCGCAACGGGGTCGATCCCTTCATAGCGGCCGCATTGCTGCGGGACGACTGGATCAAGATCGCCAAGAAGGAACTGGCGAGCGACCCGATCATCGGCACGCTGCTCAGATTCAATGACGGCGTGTTCCTCGACCGAGACGACCCGGTCGCGGCGGTGGAAACCCTGCGCCAAGTCGAAGAACGCGCGAAGGACGGCCTGTCCATCCTGATCGCCCCGGAAGGCACTTCGCGAGACACCGACGGGGTCGGCCCGTTCAAGAAAGGGGCATTCCGGATCGCGATGGCCGCGGGCATTCCGATCGTGCCGATCGTGATCCGCAACGCGGAGATCATCGCCTCCCGCGACTCGTCGCTCAAGATCACGCCGGGCACGGTCGACGTCGCCGTGCTGCCGCCGATCCCGGTCGACGACTGGACACTGGAGACGTTGCCGGATCGCATTGCCGAGGTGCGTCAGCTCTATCTGGACGCGCTCGCCAATTGGCCTCCTGCCGCCGCGGATCAGGCGAAAGAGGCTGTTCCAGAACACAATTCCACGGTCGGCTAGCCGGATTTGGCGTTTAAAAACGCGACGATCCCCTGCGTGACGGCCGAGGCATACTTCGCCCGGCCGTCCGGGCTTTCCATCCGCGCGGCTTCGTCCGCGTTCTTCATGTTGCCGAGTTCGACGAGCACCGCCGGGTACTGCGCCAGATTCAGGCCGGCGAGGTCGTCGCGTCCGTAGAGGCCGTCCGTCCCGAGGTAGGTGGACGGGTGAAATCCCGCCTGGACCAAGGCATCGCGCATGGTGCGGGCCAGTTGAACGGCTGGGCCGGCCTGGACGTCGTTGAGCGGCGGGCTGGAATAGTTGACGTGGAATCCGCTGCCGGACGGCGGCCCACCGTCGGCGTGAATGCTGACGATCGCGTCGGGGTGCGCCGCATTGGCCTGTGCGGCGCGCTCGTCGATGCAGGGTCCGACTGAGTTGTCGTCGGCGCGAGACAGCGCGGTGTTCACGCCCATTTGTCGCAGCGAATCGTTGACGAGGCCGACGACCGCCCAATTGAAGGCATGTTCCGGATAGCCGTCATTAGTGGCGGTTCCCGATGTTTGGCACGGTTTGGTGCCACCCCGGCCATTCGGAACTTGCCGATTTATCGAGGCATCATTCACCGCATTGTGGCCCGCGTCGAGGAACACGGATGTCCCGGCGAGGCCGGCCACCGCACGTGGGACATCAAACGTTGTCAGACCGAGAACCATCGGCACGATACCGGCGAGTTTCAAGACTTCGCGTCTGGAAACAGATTTCAGCCGGCCGAACCAAAGTGGCGCGGGCGGATCGCTCACCGCGCGATGGTAACAATCCCCCTGCTATCCTCGGGATCAAGCCGATTGATTTGTATGGCACGACATCGGGACCGGCCCGCAGTCCTTCGGTATTGACCCCGGGGAATCAGGCCACATAAGACCACCATCAATGATCTGCGTGTCGACTTTGTGGTCTATGGCAATGGTGATGAACTGGTATGGAAACTCACAGGTTTGGGATGGGTTCTGATGGGAATTTATTTCGGCATGAACGCCGGTCACATCAATCGTTTCGTTGGGCCTACGGCCGCAGCAGTCTTGGGCCTTGGCACCACTTTCCTTGTCTCTCCTGCTCCGTCGGCGTCGGCCGAACCGTGTCCCGACGCCCAGGTGGTGTTCGCCCGGGGTACCGGTGAGGCTCCCGGGGTCGGGCCGACCGGACAGGCCTTCATCGACAACCTGCGCGGGCGCGAGGGTGGCAAGTCCGTCGACGTCTACGCGGTCAACTACCCCGCCAGCGACGAGTGGTCCACCGGCCTCGACGGCATCAGGGACGCCGGAGCCCATGTCGTATCGATGGCCGGCAGCTGCCCCAAAACCAAGATGGTGCTCGGCGGCTTCTCCCAGGGCGCGGCCGTGATGGGCTTCGTCACCTCGGCCGCAGTCCCCGACGGCGTGGATCCCGCGACCGTGCCCAAACCACTGGCACCCGAGATCGCCGACCACGTCGCCGCGGTGGTGCTCTTCGGCATGCCCAACGTGCGGGCAATGAACTTCCTGGGCCAGCCCCCGGTCGTCATCGGACCGACCTACGTGGCCAAGACCATCAAGGTCTGCGCCACCGACGACCCGGTCTGCTCGGACGGCATGAACTTCGCCGCCCACAACACCTACGCCGACGACGGCGCCTGGATCGACAAAGGCGCCTCCTTTGCCGCCAGCCACCTCGATGGAGGCCCAGGCCCCGCCGGACCGGCCACAGTGGTGAACGCGCCCACCGGCGGCAGCTTCGGCAACTGATCGCGGGTCGCTGTTCGACGCGCGGTCACGAGGAAGCGTTCGCCTAGGGTCCCCCGTTGCAGCGGGACAAACGCGACGTGGACCTCGCCGCGGGCCACGTGGTGTTGACTACGACGTGAGCCGAGAGTTGGCCGGGGCATTGGTAACTGGAGCCAAAGCCTCACCGATCGTGATGGTGTGACTACTTCGGTGCGGCCGGCGCTGGCAGAGCCGTCCGATCTCGGAATTATCTACGGCGTCGGGTTGGGGATCGTTGGCAGCCGTGCGGTTTCGTCGAGGTCGACGTCGAGCGCGTTGAGCATCAGCGCCAGGCCGGCGTAGCGACCGATCACCATCAGTACTTCGACGGTGGCCTCCGGCCCCAGCGCGTCGCGCACCTGAGCAAAGAGCGGTGCCCCGACGTTGCGGGTGGTGACCAGCTCGGTCGTCAGGCGCAGGACGGCGACTTCGGTCAAGTCGAAATCTATGGTCTGCCAATCGGACTCGGTGGTCACGGCGGTGATCTCGTCGACGCTGACTCCGGCCGTGCGGGCGACGTCGCGGTGCTGACCGAGTTCGTAGGCGCTGTCCATCAGGTAGGCGGTGCGCAGGGTAACCAGTTCGCGCAGCCGCCGCGACAGCACCGGACTGGTCAGGGCGTCGCGGCCGGCCAGCATCCAGCCGGTGTAGACGTTCTCGGCGTTGGCCAGTGTGCGGTAGACGTTGAGATTGCCGCGCTCCTCGGTCAATTCGCGGGCCTGCTCGGTCATGTCTTCGGGACGTCGATACGGGATACGAGTCATCGTCAGGCCTTGAACCGCGTTGTGGTGTCGATGTCCAGATCGACCGCGTTGAGCACCAATGCCAGCCCGTAATAGCAGCTGACGATCATCAGCAATTCGGTCAGCGGCGCGTCACCGAAGACGGCCCGGGCGGCAGCGAACGAGTCGTCGCCAAGGTGGTGGGTGGTGCACAGCTCGAAGACGACGCCGAGGGCCGCGTGTTCGTCCGCGCTGAAGCCGGCTCCGTCGAGATCGCCGGTGGCCAGCGCGTCGAGCTGTTCATCGGTGAGCCCGGCGGCGCGGCCCATCGGCACGTGCTGGGCAAGCTCGTACGATGAGCCCTGCAGATGAGCGACCCGCAACACGATCACTTCCCGCATGCGTGCGCTGAAGGTCGGGCTGGCGAACAACTCGTCGACCATCCGGGACCAGCCGGGGAACACGTTGGGCGCGTTGGCAAGTATTCGAAAGACATTCAGGTTGCCGCGACGGGCGGCCCACTCGCGTATTGGCTCGGGCTGCTGGTCGAGGTCGGCGAGGGCGATGCGTGTCATGGTGGCGATCCTTTCACTCGGCGGCGAGCGTGAATGTCCAGTCCAGCGTGACGAAGGGTTCGTCGACGGTCGTGCCGTCCGGCGCGACGCCCGGCTCGTGGCGCACGAAGTCGGCCTTCAAAGAGTCCTGCGCCGAGAACACGGCGTCGCAATCGATGTAGGGATCGTCTTTCAGGAACAGCTGGGTGATCAGTGAGTGGTAGCCGTCGGCATGGAACCAGAAGTGCACGTGTTGCGGCCGCATGATGGATCGATTCGCGGCGCGCATGATCTCCCCGCAGGGGCCGTCGGTGGGCACCGGGTAATAGCGAGGTGTGATGGAGCGGTACCAGAACCGCCCGTCCTCGTCGGTGGTCAGGAGCGCGCGCATGGCGAACTCGTCGTGCAGCTGCCCGGTCTGCTGAACGTCGTAGAATCCTTCGCCGTCGCTGTGCCAGGTGTCGACGTGGGCGCCGGCGATCGGTTCGCCGTGTTCGTCGAGGACGCGGCCGGTGACGAACATCGGTGTGCCCGCAACGCCATTGGAGATGTCGTCCCCGTTGTTCGCCGTCGGAGGGCCTTCGACATAGAACGGGCCGAGCAGGGCGGAGTCGGTGGCCGAGCCCCCGGGGTTCTCGTTCATCGTGTCGAGCAGCATGGACAAGCCGAGGAGGTCGGAGGCCAGCACCACTTCCTGACGCGTCGGGCTCGAGATCTTGCCGAGCCGTTCGATGAAGTCCATCGCGGTGAACCATTCGTCGCCGGTCAGCCGCACCTCGCGGGCGAAGTCGTGCATGTGCTGCACCAAGCTCACCATCAATTGCTTGAAGCGCTCATCGGTGGACGTGTCGAAGGTCTTTTGGACGGCCTCGGTGATCGTTGCTTCGGTCAGATCGGTTGACATGTCGTTGCCTTTCTTAGGGATTGATCACCACGCGGCCGGCGATGTGGCCGGCGACCGCGCGATATGCGGCGGGGCTGTCGTCGAGGGAATAGCGGGCGGCGATGGGAAGTGGCCGAAACTCTCCGGATTCGAAGTAGGGCAACATCTTCTGCAATAGTCGCGCGGAGTCGACGACGTTGAGGGTGCCGCTGTCGGCTCCCAAGATCCGGGTTTCATTGTGGTACAGGTCTTTTAGATTGATATCGACTGTGTCGGTACCGACGGCACTGATGACCACCAGTCGGCCCCGGTGGGCGAGGGAGGCGAGCGCGGCCGCGGTGGTCACGCCGCCGACCGCGTCGTAGACGACCTCGACGCCCTTGCCTCTGCTGAGTCGTTTGACCTCGGCGGCGACGTCGGCGTCGGGATCGAAGGCGACGAATTCGTCGAGGACACGCGCGGTGGGCGTTTCCGGGTCGGGTTTGCGACGGTCGACGCCGATCACCGTGGCGCCGAGCGCATGCGCGATCTGTGCGACGGCACCGCCCACTCCCCCGGAGACACCGAAGATCGCGATCGTTTCTCCGGCTTTTAGTTGTGCCGTCTCGACCGCGCCGTGCCAACCGATGACGAAATTCACGCCGACGGTGGAGCCCTCGTCGAAGGTGAGTTGTTCCGGCTTACGCGCCAGCGCTTCAACGGGCACCGATATCAGCTCCGCGTGCGAGCCGTCGCGGGTGAAGCCGACGTCGCCGCCGGTGCCCCATACCGCGGCACCTTCCCATCCGGCCGGCCCGTCGACGACCACGCCGGCGAAGTCACGTCCGGGGGTTCGTGGCAGCACGGTCCAGTCCATTTGGCCAGCAACGTTTTTCACGTCGGAGGGGTTGATCGATGCGGCTTCGATGCGGATCACCGCTTCCTGGGCTGTGGCGTGCGGGTCGGGCAGATCCGCGATATGCAGGACATCGGGGTCGCCAAATTCGTTAAAGCGTAAAGCCCTCATCTTGGGTCCTCCTGTGAAACATCGGCGGCTGCCCTCAACACAACACCCAAAGACTGATCTCGTCCAACGGCAGAAATCGATCAAAACAATCGCCATTCGCGATAGATTGCTCGGATGGAGTTACGGCAGCTGGAGTACTTCGTGGCGGTGGCCGGTGAGTTGAACTTCTCCCGGGCGTCCCTGCGCATCCACGTCGTGCAGTCGGCGCTGTCGGCGTCGGTGGCCAGGCTGGAAAAGGAGCTGGGTGTCGAGCTGTTCGACCGGTCGAAGCGGCAGATCGTGCTCACCCCGGCGGGCGAGGTCTTTCTGCAGCATGCCCGGGAAGTCATCCACACAGCCCAGCGGGCGCAGTCGTCGGTTGCGGACTACCGGGATCAGCTGACCGGTACCGTCACGCTGGGCACCCTGATGTCGTGGGGCGGGTTGAATCTGGCGGCAGTGCTGGAAGAGTTCCGTCGCCTGCATCCGCTGGTCACCGTGCAGCTGCGGCAGAGCCTCACCGGGTCGTCCGGCCATCTGGACGCGATCGCCGACGGCAAGATGGATCTGGCTCTGGTCTCACTCGCCTCGTCTTCGTCTCGGCTGGTCGCGGTCCGGGAGCTGGTGCATGAGCCCATGGTCTTCGTCTGCGAATCCAGCCATGTCCTGGCGGGGCGCCGACACGTGCAACTCGCCGAGCTCGCCGGGCAGGACTTCATTCAGTTCCCGCGAGGGTGGGGAATCCGCCAGCGCCTCGATGCGGGTTTCGCCGCTGCCGGGGTGCGGCCGACGAGCGCCTACGAAGTCGCCGACTACGCGATCGCCGCCGAGCTCGTGCGGCACCGGCTGGCGGCGACGGTGCTGCCCATCAACGCGGCCGACCGATTCCCCGATCTACGCGTCATTCCGTTAAGCCCGCCGCTGACGTGGACGCTGTATCTGGCGTCAGCCGAGTCGCAGACCGGGGCCGTCAAGGCGCTCGTCGACACGATCGCGCGGTACGTCGATAGCTAAACTCATTGTGCCGCACGGGATCTGCGTCGGGAACCGTCGTCGAAGTCGGCCCGAGTTAGCTCATGCTGCGCGTATCGCGAACGAATTCTTGATTTCCCAACCCGTTTGAGCTTTGATCTGGTGCTGGTCATGACCGGCGGCATTGAGCTACCTAGTTGGTGGTTGGGGTTGGAAGGGTTGGTACCACCACCAGTGGGCGCGTTCGCCGGTGGGCCCGGGGCACGGGGGGACATCGGGCGGGGGACGGTTGGGTGGGCGCGCGAGCGATCCTGCTTCAAGGGGTCGCCCGGAGCTGTCGGTGACCATGAGATGGTCTGCGGGGCCGGTGATGGTGATGATGCCGCGGTGGTGCAGCCGGTGGTGATAGGGGCAGACCAGCACCAGGTTGGCCAACTCGGTGGGGCCGCCGTCCTCCCAGTGGCGGACGTGGTGTGCATGCAGGCCGCGGGTGGCCCCACAGCCGGGGACCGCGCAGGTCGGGTGGCGGTGCTCGAGCGCGCGGCGAAGCCGCCGGTTGACGGTGCGGGTCACCCGCCCGGCACCAACGGGCTCGCCGTCACGTTCGAACCAGACTTCACAGGTGGCATCACAGGTCAGGTATCGGCGTTCGGCGTCGGTGAGCAGCGGACCCAGATGCAACGCCGCAACGTGCTGGGCCACATCGACGTGCACCACCACAGTGGTGTGCTGCCCGTGCGGGCGGCGGGCCGCCTCGACATCCCACCCCGCCTCCACCAGACGCATAAACGCGTCGGTGGCGTTCGGGAACGGGGGCCGCTGATCTGATTGGCGGTCGCCGTGGTCGTGTTTCCACTGGGCGATCAGCGCATCCCGATGCGACGCCAACGCGGCGTCGAACTTCGCCGCATCCAGGTGCCCCAGTGTGATCCGCCAACAGCTGAACTCCTCGTCGGAGGTCTGGGTGATCGAGGGCTGCGGTTCGGGCCGAGGACCGGGTTGGGGTCGCGGTTCCAGCTTGACCGCGGTGCGCAGTTGGCTGACCGTCGCGACCTCGGCCAGCTGCGCATAGTGCGCATCGGATCCCTCGCCGGCCCGCGCCGCGATCACCCCGACCTGATCCAGCGACAGCCGACCCTGGGCCATCGCCTGCACACAGCGCGGAAACTCCGCCATCCGGCGCGCCACCGTGGCGATCGTGTGCGCATTTGCCGACGACGAGCCAAGCTTCCACGCCATCAACGCCGCCACCGACCGCGCGCCCGTCGCCCCACACAGCTCATCGCGATCGATCTCAGCGGCAATCTCCACGATGCGCCCATCAATCGCGTTGCGCTGACCCGCCAACTCCGCTAACTCCTCGAACAACACCTCAAGCCGCTCAGCAGGACTCACCACCACGGCGCCAGCGGATGCGATCGAAGACATAACCTCATCATCGCAGCCGGGTACGACAAGTTTCGGCCGCCGTGAGCCCGCCGCTGACGTGGACGCTGTATCAGGCGCCCGCGGAATCGCAGACCTAAATTTCATTGCGCCGCACGGGATCTGCGCCGGGCCCCATCATCGAAGTCGGCGCCGAGCGCCGCGTAGGCGCCCGCGTACTTCTGCGTCAGTCGCTGACGGTCTGACTCACTCAGCGATGCCAGGCGATCGGGATCGGTGTTGTCGGCCAGATCCGCGAGCTTCACTTCCCGGGCGGTCGGGTGCTCGTTGATGCGCTGGTAGTAACTGGCGGTCGGCTGGTCACTGCGGCGGGTGAGCAGCTCTATCGCGTCGATCGCTCTCGGCGCGATGCCCCGATCGCGCAGTTCTGCCGCGTCGATGCCGGTGTCCTCGATGACGTCGTGCAGCAGTGCGGCCACCACGGCATCGGTGTTCGCGGGATCCACGTAGGACGCCACCCGGCGGACGTGTCCCACGTAGGGCATGCCGGCCTTATCGACCTGGCCCGCATGCGCTTCGGCCGCAATGGCGTCCGCCGTTGCAATGGGGTCCACGGCGACCGTCCCTTCGTCACTCGGACTCGGGATGAGGGCCTTCGATGTCGACGCCTTCCGACTGCAGGATGTCGATCACATCAATCGCACCGTCGTCGGCGTCTTCGACATCGATAGCGATGGGCTCGACACTGCCGCCCTTGTCGTACAAGAAGCGCTCGCGGTATACCCAGTACGCGGCATCGGCGATCTGGGCAACCGTCTTCCAGTTCAGGGCGGCGCCAATCCCCACTCCGACGACGGGGACAAGCTGAAAAAGCCGTTTCTCCATCAGCTTGTGGCTGAACTCAACGGCGAATCGCTGAGCCACTTTGTCGAACGTCTGCTGATCGAGCTGATGCCAAGCGGCGTCGCGGGTAAGGCCTTCTGTCAATGTCGCAAGCTGTTGGTAGACAGCGGCTTTCGCCGATGTTGTGGTCGCCAACGCCAACCCGATGACTTGCATCATGAAGATCTCTTCGGCGGGATCGCGCGGGTCGTAGCCGTAGTAGAGGGCATCGCGCGCCACCACCCCGGTGCAAGCGGTCAAGAGCGCTGCGGCATCGACACCCATCGCCGCGACGACGGTACTGAGTCCCGGCGCAGCCGCAACTCCGCCAGTTGCGACCGAACCCGCAGTGGCCACGACCTCACCGCTATTGATGGCGAGACCGGCTGCGGCACCTTCTACTGCTGCGGAGATCGAGTAGGCGTGATGCAGGAGAGCGAATGAAGCCACCTCGTCGATCGTCTTCAGGTCGAGCGTCCTGATGTCTTCGAGATGAGTTACTGAATGACCTTTCCTCGCATAGACATCGATGACGTGCGTGTCAGAAGTCGTCAGCTGAGCCGTTCTGCTCATGAACTTGCCCGCACCCGCCGCCGTTGCGTCTAGCAGTGCCGCGCCCTGGTCTTTCGCCTCGCGAAGGCCCGGCAGCTTCGCTAGCTTGCCGAACAGCCCTGAACCCACCCCGCCTAATGCGACGGGAACTAGGCGACGTGACTTACGGCTGAGGATGCGCTCCTTGTGCGCGGCGACCTTCTTGAGCTGTTCTCGCTCGTAGTCAGATAGCGCCACCGGATACTCCCCACGTGGTTGTCCCAGCAACATCAGAGCACACAACGCGGGATGGAGCGGATCACCCGGCATTCCGACCTCGACGGGCACGATTTCATTCAGTTCCCGCGGGTGAGAATCCGCCAGCGCCTCGATGCGGGTTTCACCGCGGCCGGGGTGCAGCCGACGAGTGCCTAAAAATCGTCGACGGACTAGCGATGCCGCCCCGTCCCGCCGTGCCACGAGCCCGAGCCCTGGCTGTGTTCCGAGTGGCTGTACGTGCCGTCTCGATCAGGGAGACTGCTCCGATTTTGATCTGGCGATGGGATGCAGTGGCCGTCGACGTTGGTATAGCCACAGGCCGCCGCAAGGGGCGATGGCACGCACATCAGCAGTGTTGTCACCAGCATCGCTGCGCTTACGGCGATTTTCTTCAACTTTTCTCCTGTCAGTTGCCCTTGACCGTTTTACGCCAGTCCGGGTCAGCCCGCTGGCGTTTCGGTAGACACTTCCAAGATCTCGCAGGCTCGGGCGATATACCGGATTCTCACTGTCTGACGGGAGTCACAGCTCTCCGAGATCGCGTCCCTAAAATGTTCTTTCGCCAGCCGACGAAACTGCGCAGGACATCTGGCCAACGGCCGACGCCGCACCTACGGTCGCTGCGGCAATGCCGCCAGCCATCCATCCGTGACCAGCTCGATGAGTTGCCCGTCCGGGTCGCGGATCATCGCCATGGCTTCCGACACCGCCGCGTCGATCACCGTTCCCCCGAACTCCACAACCTTCGCCAGCACAGCAGCGATGTCGGACACCGACAACGAGATGTGCGTCAGCCCCACCTCATCCATGACGCGCTCCGCCCCAACGTGCACGTGGCGCTTCGAATAGTCGATGAGCTCCAGCACAAAGCCGTCCCGCACCAGGTACGTCGCGTGCACCCCAAGCGGCTCGGGGAGCTGGACCACTTGCGCGGTGAGATTGTCCGGCGGTTCGAGTTCCCACCAGAACTGGAAGCCGAGCACGTCTTCGTAAAACCTGCGCGACCGCTCGCGATCCGCCACACACAGACCGACGTGGTTGAAAACCGTTCGGTAGACAGTCATTACAACCTCTGTAGCCTCGGCGGAGTCAAAAGCGTAATAATGCAAAGATAGCGCAATAGTCAGCCGCCATGTCCAGACGCAGACCCGCCACCAAAGGCTTTCGATGACGACACGCCCCGGCATCGCGCACGACGCGATCGTCGACTTCGACCACCATTCCGACGCCTTCAATCTCAACCAGCAGACCGTCAACGCCGAGGTAAGACAACGCTGCCCCGTCGCCTGGAACACGAACTACGACGGATTCTGGTACCTCAGCAGCTACGATGCCGTGAGCAAAACGGCCCGCGATGACGCCACTTTTTCCCACAAATACGAACCCGACGCCGAAGACGGCGTGGACTACCAGGGTGAAATGGGCATTCCGCGCCCGGACGGCCAACCGGCCCTGGGCATCGGTGAGATCGATGGCGAGTATCACCTGGCCTTAAGGCACGCGCTGGCCCCGTTCTTCTCCCCCGGCGCCGTCGACAGACTGAAGCCGTTTATGGAGGCAACGGCCCACGAGTTCCTCGACGCAAAAATCGCCACCGGCGCGATGGATCTCGTCCTCGATTACGCCAGCCCGGTCCCGGCCATCCTCACCATGAAGATGATGGGTTTGCCCCACGACAATTGGCGGCTCTACGCCAACCTCTTCCACTCGGTCATGGCCGCCCCGCCAGACAGCGCCGAATACGCCGACGCCATCGCCGAAGTCCCGACCATGATGGAGGAAGTTCTCCAATACACAGCCGCCCGACGAGCCGACAAACAAGAAGACCTGACCAGCTTCCTGATCCAATTCGAATTCGAAGGCAAGCGCCTCGACGACGACCAGCTACTCAACATTCTCTGGAACCTGATCGCCGGCGGCGTCGACACCACCACTTCCCAAACCGCCCTCACGCTAAGGCATCTCGGCACCCACCCGGACCTAAGACAACAACTCATTGATAACCCGGAGCTCCACCGCACCGCCACCGACGAATTCCTGCGCTACTTCACGGTCAACCGCTCACTGAGCCGGACCGTGACCAAAGACGTGGACCTCAACGGCCAACAACTAAGAAAGAACGACAAACTCATCATCAGCTGGCTCTCCGCCAACCACGACGAGCGCGAATTCGAGCGACCCGACGAGGTCATTTTGGATCGAAAACCCAACCGCCACCTAGCATTCGGACTCGGCCCACATCGCTGCATCGGCTCGCATCTGGCGCGCCTCATGTCCGAGGTGATGGTCAAGGCCGTCCTCGACCACATTCCCGACTACGAAGTCGACGTCCAAAACGTGCACCAATACCTGGGCAACCCGAGCATGACCGGGCTGGGCACCCTGCCGGTCACCTTCACCCCCGGAGCCAAGCGCGGCTGGACACGCGCTTCCCACGCTTGACCAACGGTCGAACCAGGTCCACTGTCGGATACATGAGCATCGATGACGACCCCGTCACGACGCTGGACGACCTCAAGAGCGACCTGGCGGGCCGGCACAAGTGGACGCCCAGCGGCGGCACGAAAGTCGACCCCGCGCTCGTCGACGCCGACATGGCGACCCTCGACCGCGACGGCTACCTCATCTGGGAGAACCTGCTCAGCCCGGACGAGTGCCGGCAGATCCGCGACGTCGTCGGCCCCTGGCTGGACCACACCGGACGCAACGCCTTTGAAGGACGGCGCACCCAGCGCATCTACAGCGTGCTGAGCCGGACGCGCGTCTGCGACGGGCTCGTCGATCACCCGCGGGTGCTGGCGGTACTCGACCGGCTCCTGATGCCCAACTACCTGCTTTCGGCGTTGCAGGCCATCAACATTCAGCCCAGAGAATCCGCGCAGCTGCCCCACCACGACGACGGATTCTATCCAGTCCCGCGGCCCCGAAAGCCGTTGGCGGCCGCGACGATTTGGGCGATCGACGACTTCACCGCCGACAACGGCTCCACCGTGGTGTTCCCCGGCAGCCATCGCTGGCCTGCCCGCCCACCGGGGCCGGATGACGTGTCACAACCCGTCGTCATGCCCGCCGGCTCGTGCGTCTTTTTCGTGGGCACGCTGTGGCACGGCGGTGGCGCCAATACCACCGGCCACGCGCGGCTCGCCGTCACCGCCCAATATTGCGAAGCGTGGCTGCGGCCGATGGAGGCCTACACCCTCTCGATTCCACGCGACGTCGCCCGCACCGTCTCGGCGGACATTCAGCGCATGATCGGCTACAGCATCCATCCGCCGTTCGTCGGCGCGGTCGACGGCTTGCACCCGTTGCGACTGCTAGAGCAGCCGTGAGCGACATCGCGGCCCAGCTCGCCGACATCGTGGGGAACCACAACCTGCTGACCGGCGACGCCATCCCCGACGATTACTGGCACGACGAGGAGATAACGCACCCGCCGCAGCAGCCGGCCTACGTCGCCAAACCGGCCACCGCCGAGGAGGTCGCGCAGCTACTGAAAATGGCTACGCAACACCAGATTCCGGTGACGGCCCGTGGATCTGGGACCGGCTTGTCGGGCGCGGCCACTCCGCGCAGAGGCGGCTTGGTCATCTCCTTCGAGCGGATGAACGCCGTCCTCGAGGTCGACACCACCAACCAGGTCGCCGTCGTCCAACCCGGCGTGACGCTGATCGAGCTGGACGCCGCGACCGCCGACGCAAACCTGCGCTACATGGTGCAACCGGGCGAACTGTCCTCCAGCGTCGGTGGCAACGTCGGCACCAACGCCGGCGGGATGCGCGCGGTCAAGTACGGGATCGCTCGCCACAACGTGCTCGGGCTGCAAGCGGTCCTGCCGACCGGCGAGATCATCCGAACCGGCGGCAAGATCGCCAAGGTCGCCACCGGCTACGACCTAACCCAGCTCATCGTCGGCTCCGAAGGCACCCTGGCTTTAGCGACCGAGGTGATCGTCAAGCTGCATCCGCGACTCGACCACAGCGCCACCGTACTCGCGCCGTTTACCGATTTCGACCAGGTCATGGAGGCAGTGCCCCAGGTCGTCGCCAGCGGGCTCGGGCCCTACATCCTGGAATACATCGACAATGTGACGATGGCCGCGCTCGTCCACACCCAGAACCTCGAATTGGGTGTCCCCGACAAGATCCGCGACAGCTGTCAAGCGTATCTCGTTGTGGGACTTGAGAATCGTACCGCGGACCGGCTCGACGAAGATGTGGAGCGGGCCGGTGAGCTACTCGCCGAGCTGGGCGCCCTCGACGCCTATGTGCTCGAGGGTGGTTCGGCGCGCAAGCTGATCGAGGCGCGCGAGAACGCATTTTGGACGCTGAAGGCGGTCGGCGCCGACGACCTGGTCGATACCGTCGTGCCGCGCGGCGCCATGCCGAAGTTCCTCGCGGCCGTGCGCGGTCTGGCGACGGCGGTCGGCGGCGGCGCGGTCGGCTGTGGGCATGCGGGCGACGGTAACGTGCACCTGGCCATCTTTTGCCAGGACCGCGACACGCGCAAAAAGCTCCTGACCGACATCTTTGCGCTGGCGATGGAATTGGGCGGAGCCATCTCGGGCGAACACGGCCTCGGACGCGCCAAAGCCCCGTACTGGCGCGAGCTCGAAGACCCGGTGAAGATCGAGCTGCTACGCCGTATCAAGCAGAGCTTCGACCCGGCCGGCATCCTCAACCCCGACGTTGTCTTTGCCGCACCAGATGCGTGAGGCGCTCGACGTTCGGCGGCAAATTGTCGCTATGAGGCGGGCATTACCTCAATTGGGTTCTGGTCGTCGACCACAAACAAGTTGAACCACCAACGCGGGCGGCCAGTATTTTGGGTTAGGCGTCCCAAGGCGCTCGCCAACGGGGCGCCCCAGTAACCAGCCAGCGCATCTGCGTGCCGATGACCCGCGGTGATGCCCCATGTGATAACGCATCACTGGATTAGAATTCATTAGCGAATTTTTATCACGCCGAGTTTGGGTATAGCTACGAAAGCGAACTCATCACAACCCGAACACCGTTCCGACGAAATTGTCGAACAGCCACCTATAAAGAGGACATCGGCTCGCCCTGTGGCCTATCCTGCACACGATAACCGCATAGGACAGGGCAAGAAATGTTCTCACTGACACGACGCCGATCTTGGGTGGTTGTGTTGGCCACGATCGGGTTGCTCACGTACGGCGTCGTGTTGCTCGCCAGCAGCGGCGCCCCGGATCGCGGGATGGCCGCCCCACTGGGACTCTGGCTGCTGAGCGTATTTGCCAACGGCTGCGCGGTCAGCGCTGCCCGCGGCTCGCGAGGCCGCCAGCGCCTGGCCTGGACGGTGCTGAGTATCGGGCTGACCGCCTGGGCGGCCGGCCAATTTGTGTGGAGTTACGTCAGCCTGGGTGGCATTCCGCCGGTTTCGAATTTCTCGGCCGCTTACTTGGGTTACCTGGTGTTGCCGCTTTGCGCGTCGGCCTGCGCCCTGGCCATTCCCAGCCGCGACGACTCCCGATTCGGTGTTGGGCTCCTGCTTGACGGCATCGTCGTCGCAGCGGCGTTGTTGGTCGTCTTGTCCATCGTGGCGCTGGGTCACATGGGACGGCAGGAGCCGTTGGACAGCGTTCCGCGGATGCTGTTGGCGGCGGCCACCGCCGTGTACCTCGGCCTCGTGGTCATGTCGTTTATCACCGTGCGGAAAGCCGAGCCGGGACGCCAACTCTCACCGACGATGATCACGCTGGGGTGGGCCGCCATCGGGGCAGCGGGCGTCGTCAGCGTTTGGGCCGACCATCCCGACCGGGTGCCCGATAAGTTGGTCATTCTCGGCTGGGCCGGCGGCATGTATTTTGTCGCAATGGCAGGCATTGCGTCTCGACCGGGACCGGACCTCGACCTGGGTTTTACTCAGCCGTCAAGGACGTCGCTCTGGCTGCCGTACCTGCCGGTGATGTTGGCGATCGTCGTTGGCGCTGTGCACTTTTGGCCCGCTTACCCGGGCGAGGCATTCATCTTCGCGATTTGTGTGGGGATGTTCGTCACCACACTGATCCGTCATCTGCTGTTGCTCGATCGGAAGAGGCATCTGCTGGTCGCGGTGTCCAATGCGGCCCTGCGCGACCCATTGACGGGGCTGGCTAATCAGCGACTATTCGGTGAGCAGCTGGCGCATGCCTTTCGGTTGCACATCCACCACGGCGTCCCGGTCAGTGTCATCGCGCTCGATATCAGTGACTTCAACATGGTCAATGACACGCTCGGCTATGCCGTCGGCGACGAACTATTGCGCAGCGTCGGCGAACGGCTGCAGACCAATATCCGTCCCACCGACACCATCGCGCGGATGAACGGGGACCAATTCGCGATCCTGGTCGCGGAATGCCCCGACGTGGCCCTGCGGGTCGCGAAGAAGCTCGCCCGGTCCTTCGACGAGCCTTTCGACCTCGAGGATCACCGGCTGCACGTGCATCTCAACATCGGGGTGGCCTCGGCCGCACCGGAATCCGGCTCGGTGCCCACGCACGGCGAGCTCCTCGATCGGGCCGGCGCGGCCCGGACGTCGGCCCAGCAGTCGAGCTCCACCGACGTGCGGATATTCACCCCCGACATGGATGCCCGACTCGCCAAACACCCCACCCACGGCGACAGCATGGCCCGTCTGCAACTGCTCGGCGAGCTGCGGCGCGCCATCGACGATCGCCTGCTGACGCTGCTGTACCAGCCGAAATTCGACATGATGACCGGCTCGGTCTGTGGCGCCGAGGCACTCGTGCGGTGGGAGCACCCCGACCTCGGCACGCTGATACCCGGCGAATTCCTGCCGTTGGTCCGCGAACACGGGCTGATAGATGCCGTCACCGACCTGGTGCTGTCACGGGCGGTCGCCGACGCTTCGTCGTGGTACGCGGCCGGCGCCGAGATCCCCGTCGCGGTCAACCTGTGGGCGCCCTCGCTCGACGAAGACGCCCTGCCCGACCGCATCATGTCGGTGCTCAACGTACGCGGCATGTCCCCGAGTTCGCTCACGATCGAGATCACCGAGGACCTGTTGGTCGCCGACCTCGCGAAGGCCCGCGCGGTACTCAATCGTCTCCGCGCGGCCGGCATTCGGGTGGCGATCGACGACTTCGGCAGCGGTTACGCCACGCTCACATATCTGCGCGAACTGCCCGTCGACGACGTCAAGCTCGACCGCCAATTCATCGTGCCGATCCTGCACGACGAACGCGCCGCCACGATTACGCAATCGGTGATCGAGTTGAACACCAGACTTGGCATCGCGACGATCGCCGAGGGTGTCGGAGACCCGGAAACAGCCCAGCGCCTCAAGGAATACGGTTGCGACACCGTGCAAGGTAACTTCTTCTGTCCCCCGCTGCCGGCCTCCGAGATTCCGAACGTCCCCCAGAACGCCACGCTCGCGGAGCAGTAGTCCCCCAAGGACATAGGGTTGCGCCGTGCACATTGACGTGATGGTGGTTCCGCAACCGTTGGGTCAGATCGGTGGCCTGGCCCAGCGCGCTCAAGCCGCGGGATTCTCCGGCCTGCTGTTCACCGAGACCGGCCGCACGGCCTACCTCAACGCCGCCGTGGCTTCGCAAGCCGCTCCCGGACTCGAGCTGTCCACCGGGGTCGCGGTCGCGTTTCCGCGCAGCCCGTTCGTCACCGCCGCCGAGGCGTGGGAGCTGCAGGAGGCCACCGGCGGCAAATTCCGGCTGGGCCTGGGCACGCAGGTGCGCACCCACGTCGTGCGCCGCTACGGCGTCGCGTTCGAGCGCCCGGGCCCCCGGCTGCGCGACTACGTGCTGGCGGTCAAAGCGTGCTTCTCGGCGTTCCGAACGGGAAAGCTCGATCACCACGGCGAGTTCTACGACCTCGACTTCATCACCCCCCAGTGGAGCGCAGGCCCCATCGACGAACCCGATCCCAAAGTCGATATCGCGGCGGTGAATCCGTGGATGCTACGAATGGCCGGCGAAGTCGCGGACGGGGTGCACGTCCATCCGCTCGGTGAGCTCGGCTACGTCAAACGTCACGTCCTGCCGAACGTCGCCGCGGGCGCGGAGAAAGCTGGGCGTTCGGTGTCGGACATCGCGGTCATCATTCCGGCGATGACGATCGTCGGCGACAGCGACGAAGAGCGCGACACCCAACGCGAGACGGTGCGCACCAGCATGGCCTTCTACGGCAGCACCCCGAACTACGCGTTCATCTGGGACGAGGCCGGATTCGAGGGCACCACGGCGCGGATCCGCGAGAAGCAGAAGGCCGGCGATTTCCAGGCCATGGCGGCCCAGATCACCGACGAGCACATCGCGACGTTCGCCATCGAGTCGACGTGGGACGGCCTGGCCGATGCGCTAACCCAGAAGTACGGCGGAATCGCCACGCGCGTAGCGCTTTACAACGCGCTGGGCGACGACGAGCGCTTTGAGCGATATGGCGAGGTCGCCCGCCGGCTGCGTCGATGACGACTGGTGTGTCGCCGCGGATTGTCGCTCGGAGGCGGGCAAAACGTCGGTCGGTCCGGCCAGAGACCAATGTGGCAGCTGTGACCACATCGGCCGGATCATCAAGTGCCACAAGGAAAGTTGCTTCGTCGACGGCGGCCGGACCTACTGCACCGTCACGATCACCGTGTACTGGCAAATCGGTGTGGTGTTCTTGCCGACAATGCTCGAGTAGTTCGTGGAGATCGTCGTCGTCCCGGGCTTCAGCGCCGTGAACATCCATACCTCGGTGCCGGGCGCTCCCAACGCGTCGGTGCTCGGCTGCACATACTGATGACTGTTTTGCTCGACGATGGACGTGTCGGCGATCTTCGTGTCGGGCATCCACCGGTACGGGGTCGTGTAATTCGCGCCCAACTGCAGTTTCAGCGTGTAGCCAACCCCCAGCGTGACGGTCTGGGTGATGTTGTTCTGCTTGAGCACCTGATCCATCGGGACCACGAGGGTCTGGGACGTCGGCGGGTTTCTGCTCTCGAAGTTGCAACCCACCAACATCGACATCGACAAGACGAGCATCGCGACGGTCACGGACAGCCTGATCTTCACGAAAGTCATCACCTCCATTATGGCTGGGCGCTAAAAGTTTCCGTTCGGCATCCGACCCCGGGGTTTGTGATGATCACCATGTTGGGCGCGACCGCTCGTCGCCGGAATCTTTGCCGTCGCCACACAGGCGGCACTGGCCGACCGCACTGGTGAGATAGGTTAGCCAGTTACCGTCCGCGGGCCTGTCCCGCGCCGCATCCGCAGCTCGGCGATTCAGACGCGCGTTTGCTGTGGGTCGGGTAGCTTCTGTGCATGTTTGGCATCATCCGGCCCTGCCGTGATCGACTTGGCGGCGAGCTCGCAGCAGCCTGGACCGCCCAATTGTGCGGATTGTGTCTGACACTGCGCGACGACTACGGCCAGTCCGCGCGGATCGCCACCAACTACGACGGCCTCGTGGTCTCACTGCTGGTCGAAGCGCAGTCACCCGACCAGCCGACTCGACGCAAGGCCGGACCCTGTCCGGGCCGCGGCATGCGCCGGGCCGAGGTTGCCACCGGCGACTGCGCGCGACTGGCCGCCGTCGTGTCGCTGGCCCTGGCCGCGGCGCGGGTGCGCGATCATGTCGAGGACCACGACGGCATGGTCGGCGCCGTCGGCGTGCGACCGGCCGCACGGCGCATTGCCGAGCGCTGGGTACGCCAGGGCACCGACACCGGTCACGCCCTGGGATTCGATACCGGCGTGCTCGTTGCCGCGATGGACCGCCAAGCCGGGCTCGAGGCGACGGCCAGGCCGGGCAGCTCACTGCTGCTGGTGACCGAGCCCACCGAAACCGCGGTCGCCGAGGCCTTCGCACACACCGCGATCTTGGCCGGGCGCCCGGCCAACCAGGCGCCGCTGCGCGAAATCGGTCGGCTGTTCGGACGGGTGGCGCACCTGCTCGACGCCGTCGAGGATTACGACGACGACCTGGCGCGCGGTAAGTGGAACCCGTTGGCCGCCACCGAAACTCCGATGGAACAGGCCCGCGTCTTGTGCGACGACGCGGCGCTGGGCATCGAGCTGGCGTTGGCCGACGTGGAGTTCACCGACGGCCGGCTGGCCCACAAGCTGTTAACCCGCGAGGTGCGACGAGCGATCTCCCGCACCTTCAGTCGGTCCGGCCACCCCACCTGCGGCACACCGCACGGCCGGCAGGAACCCATCAACTTCGGCAACCAACCCGTCGGTGCTGGCTACCCGATCCCCGAGGGCGAAACCCCCAACCCCGGCGGAAAGAAGAAGGGCGGCCGCGGCGACGGCACCTGCATCTGCTGCTGCGATGGGTGCGACTGTTGCTGCGACTGCGGAGACTGCTGCGACTGCACATAGCGCCTCGAACTCGTTGCGCCATTACGTCTTCGTGACGTGTTTCGGCCCGCGCGGCTAGACACCGCCGCGTACGGCAGGATGGGCACGTGTTTGGGCTCGTCCTCATCGTTGCGCTCGTTTCCACCGTCATCGTGGGAACGGTGCTCGGCCGGCGCTATCGCGTGGGTCCCCCAGTGCTGCTCATTTTCCTCGGTTCGCTGTTGGGTCTGATTCCGCAGTTCGGCGGCATTCACATCAACGGCGAGATCGTGCTGCTGATCTTCCTGCCGGCGATCCTCTATTGGGAAAGCATGAACACGAGCATTCGCGAGATCCGGGCGAACGCGCGGATCATCGTGTTGCTGAGCGTGGCCCTGGTGATCGTCACCGCGGTCGCGGTGTCCTGGACCGCACGAGCGATGGGTATGGAACCCCACGCGGCAGCCGTGCTCGGCGCCGTGCTCTCCCCCACCGACGCCGCCGCCGTCGCCGGTCTCGCGAAACAATTACCCCGCCGATCCGTGACCGTGCTGAAGGGCGAAAGCATCATCAACGACGGGACCGCACTGGTCTTGTTCGCCGTGACCGTCCACGTCGCCATCGGCGGCGCCTCGATCACCCCGTTCGATTTGGTCCTGCGGTTCATCGGGTCCTACCTCGGCGGCATCGCCGCCGGCCTGCTGGTCGGCGGATTAGTGACCCTGGTGCGCAAGCGAATCGACGCGCCGCTCGAGGAGGGCGCCTTGAGCTTGCTGACGCCGTTCGCGGCGTTCTTGCTGGCCCAATCCCTCGAGTGCAGCGGTGTGGTCGCGGTCATGGTGTCGGCCCTGGTTCTCACCTACTCCGGACCATCGGTGATCCGGGCTCGTTCCCGGTTGCAGTCCTTCGCGTTCTGGGACATAGCGACGTTCCTGATCAACGGCTCCCTCTGGGTGTTTATCGGCGTCCAGATCCCCGGCGCGCTGCACGGTATTGGCGACGTCGACGGCGGACTTCGCCACGCCATCTGGCTTTCGCTCGCCGTCGCCGGTGTCGTCGTCGCGTCCCGCTTCTTCTGGGGCGAAGCCACCACTCTGGTGCTGCGCGTGGTGGATCGCCGCGAAATCCAACGTTCCCGTCGCACCACCTGGCGCCAGCGCGTCGTCACCGCCTGGGCGGGTTTCCGGGGCGCGGTCTCGCTGGCCGCGGCATTGGCCGTCCCGGCTCACACACTCAGCGGGGCTCCGTTCCCGGACCGCAGCCTGCTCATCTTCGTCGTGGTCGTCGTCATTCTGCTGACCGTCCTGGTCCAAGGCATCACGCTGCCCGCGGTCGTTCGCTGGGCGAACATGCCCGAAGACGTTGTTTACGCCGAAGAAGTGCAACTGGCGCGGTGCCGGGGTACGCAAGCCGCCCTTGACGCCTTGCCGGCGGTCGCCGCCCAACTCGGGGTCAGCGACGAGCTATTGGGCCGTATTCGTAAGGAATACGAGGAACACGCCGCGATCATCATGGCCAACGACGACGATTCCCGGGTGCACGGCCTGGCCAAACGCAACGAGCTAGTGCGGCAAGTGCGTCTCGGAGTACTCGAGCACAAGCGCCGGGAAATCCTGTCACTACGGAATCAGAAGATCATCGACGACATCGTGCTGCGCGAATTGCAGAGCGAGATGGACCTCGAGGAAGTGCAACTTCTCGACCACGCCGACAGCGAATAACCCGTCGGCCGGTGACCGTACAGTCGGCGGCATGCTGCAGACCGTTGCCATCCGCGGGTACCGCTCGCTGCGCGAGGTCATCCTGCCGCTGAGCCGGCTGTCGATCATTACCGGGGCCAACGGCGCGGGAAAGTCATCCGTCTACCGCGCGTTACGGCTGTTGGCGGATTGTGGCCGCGGCGAGGTCATCGGCTCGCTGGCCCGCGAGGGCGGCCTGCAATCGGTATTGTGGGCCGGGCCCGAGACCCTCGGTGGCGCCCGGCGCTCGCAGCTGACCGAGGGCACGGTCCGCAGCCGACCCGTATCACTCGAAATGGGCTTCGCCGCAGACGATTTCGGCTACCTGGTGGACCTGGGTATCCCGCAATCGGCCGGGCCGTCGGTGTTCGTCCGCGATCCCGAGATCAAGCGGGAGGTGTTGTTCGCCGGGCCGGTCCTGCGGCCCAGCGCGACGCTAGTTCGCCGGTCCCGGGTTTTCGCCGAAGCCGTCAACTCCGGCAACGGTTTTGACGAGCTGTGCCGGTCGTTGCCGTTGCACCGCAGCGTACTGGCCGAGTACGCCAACCCGCTAGCGCTTCCCGAACTCGCGGCCGTGCGTGAGCGGTTGCGCGGGTGGCGGTTCTACGACGGCTTCCGCGTCGACAGCGACGCCCCCGCCCGGCACCCGCAGGTCGGCACCCGCACGCCGGTGCTCGCCGATGACGGCAGCGACCTGGCCGCGGCGATTCAAACGATCCTCGAGTCGGGGGCCGATGAGCTAAGCCGGGTCGTCGCCGACGCATTCGACGGCGCGACAATCTCGGTTGCCATCCACGACGGCCTGTTCGACCTGCAACTGCGCCAGCGCGGCATGCTGCGGCCGTTGCGCGCGGCCGAGTTGTCCGACGGCACACTGCGGTTCCTACTCTGGGCCGCCGCGTTGTCGAGCCCGCAAGTGCCATCGCTGATGGTGCTCAACGAGCCGGAGACCTCGCTGCATCCCGACCTGGTGCGCCCGCTGGCCTCGCTGATCCGCGCCGCGGCGGAGCTGACACAGGTCGTGGTCGTCACGCATTCGCGGTCGCTGCTGGAGTTCCTCGACACCGTGCCGGTCGCAGAGGCCGATGAGGGCGGAGCCGTCGAGATCGAGCTCTACAAGGACTGGGGCGAAACCCGCATCACCGGCCAGAACCTGTTGACCACCCCGCCCTGGGACTGGGGCAAGCGCTAGAACAGCCGGCCTAACCCTTTGCGTGTGCATCGTCGCCGCCCTGGCCGCACACTCACCGCCCTGAACGCACACTGGACGCTAGCCGTAAGTTGCCCATCAGGCAATATTGCCCAGTAGGCAATATTCTCGTATGTTGGGAGCTATGACAGGATTGCGCGAGCGCAAAAAAGCCGACACCCGGCGCGCTCTCAGCGATGCCGCGCTACAGCTGGCGTTCGAGCACGGGCTGGAGAATGTGACGCGCGAAGACGTCGCCAATCTGGCGGGAGTCTCGTTGCGCACGTTCAATAACTACTTCGGCAGCAAGTACGAGGCGCTGGCCTACCGGCAGGCCGAACGCGTGCGACGCAGCATCGCCGTGCTGCAACAACGTCCCGCCGGCGAGCCGCTGTGGACCGCGCTCACCCACGCCGTGCTGGAACCGTTGGAAGAAGATTTCGGCGATGTGTACGGCGACGAGAACCGCGCACCCAGCCGCCGGCAACTCGTCGAGGTCCGCAAACTCGTCATGCACCCGCAGGTCCGAAACTCGGTGCCGCATAACCTGTTCGATGGAATGCTCCAAGCGATTGCCGAGCGCACCGGCACCGACCCGGACCGCGACCTGTATCCACGATTGGTGATGGCCGTCGTACGCGCCATCGGCGATGCCGCGGCGGACGCCTATGTGCGGGCAGACCCTCCGATCGCGATCACCGCACTAATCCGCGAGGGCTTCGCCGGCGTCAGCGCCGGGCTGCCCGAACCGTCCAGAAAGAAGACCCTCCATGACTGACGAACACGCCGACGTCGTCATCGCCGGCGCCGGACCCAACGGCCTGCTGCTGGCCTGCGAGCTCGCGCTGGCCGGGATACGGCCCGTCGTGCTCGACCAACTTCCCGGCCCTAGCGCCGAACCCAAGGCCAACGGCCTTGTCGGACAGGTGGTTCGCGCGCTGGACATGCGCGGGCTGTATCGGGCGTTCACCGGCGACGAGGACCCGCCGCGGCCCGTCCCCGGCGGCAGATTCGCGGCCATGACCCTGAACTTCCTCGACGTGCCGGACAATCCGATGTACATGCTGCGCATGCCGCAGCCTCGCCTGGTACGGCTGCTGGAGAAGCGGGCGCGCGACCTCGGGGTCGACCTGCGCTGGGGCCACACGGTCGTCGACGTACAGCCGGGGCCGGAATCCGTTGCACTGCAAATATCGTCGCCAGAGCGAGACTACGTCGTCGCCGCCGAATATGTCGTCGGCGCCGACGGGGGCCACAGCCTGGTCCGCAAGACACTGGGCATCGACTTCCCCGGCAGCACCGCCCCCACGGTAAGCCGGATCGCCCATGTGCACATCCCCGACCAGATGCATCGCCCCGACGGGAGCATCGACATACCGGGATTCGGCACGCTGCCGTTTGGGCACACCCGACTCGATCGCGGCGGCATCATCTACGCCGAGTTCGAGCCCGGCCGATCGCTGCTCGGCACCATCGAATTCTGCCCGCCCGTCGCGGAGGTGCCGATGAGCCTGGCCGAACTGCGCGACAGCGCCAATCGCATACTCGGCGTGGATCTTTCGTTTGAGGAACCGATAGGTACCGGGCCGCACGCCCTGCGCCGGATCAACGGACAGAACACCCGCATCGCGCAGCGCTATCGCGACGGTCGCGTCTTTCTGCTCGGCGACGCCGCCCACGTGCACAGCCCGCTCGGCGGTCCCGGGCTGAACCTGGGCCTGCAAGACACGATGAACCTCGGCTGGAAGCTGGCAGCCCACATCAACGGCACAGCGCCCGCCGGATTGCTCGACACCTACCAGTCCGAGCGCTACCCGGTGGGCCAGCGCGTCATGATGCACTCGCTGTCACAGACCGCGTTGATGGCTCCCGGGCCCGAAGTCACGGCATTGCGAACGCTGTTCGGCGAGATGTTCACCGTCCCGGAAGTGCAAAAACGTATGGCCGCGCTACTGGCCGGCTCCGACGTGACGTACGACGTGGGTGACGATCATCCGCTCTCGGGCCGCCTCGTGCCCGACTTGACCCTTGATGACGGCCGACGGATCGCCGAACTCCTGCACGACGCCCGCCCGGTGCTGCTCGACCTCGACGGGAGCGCCGGGCCAGCACTGCACGGCTGGACCGATCGCGTCGACACCGTCAGCGCCTCGATGGCCGACCGGCCCGCCGCGGGGCTGCTGATCCGGCCCGACGGCTACATCGCCTGGGCAGCAGATACATTCGGGCCAGCCGAGGAAGCCGGCCTGCGCGCCGGGCTACAGCGCTGGTTCGGGGATCCTCGCGCAAAGTAGCGTCACCGGCCAGACTGGCCTATATGAATTCCACGAACCCCGGTAAGCTCGTACGCAGCGCGCAAAAGGTCGTCGACGTGTTGTCGGCGCAGGGCGTCGAATACGTCTTCGGAGTGCCGGGCGCCAAGATCGACGCCGTGTACGACGCACTGCTCGACGGCGGACCGCAGCTGGTGGTGTGTCGCCACGAACAGAATGCGGCGTTCATCGCCGGTGCGATCGGCCGCCTCACCGGTACTCCGGGTGTCGTGCTGGTGACCTCCGGGCCGGGAACCACGAATCTCGTTACCGGCCTGCTGACCGCGAACACCGAACAAGATCCCGTGGTCGCGTTGTGCGGGGCGGTCGGCCGCAAGGACCGGCTCAAGCGCACCCACCAGTCGATGGATGCCGCGGCGCTGCTGAGAACAGTCACCAAGTTCACCGGCGAGGTCAACGACCCCGACAACGTCGCCGAGGCCGTCGTCGGAGCCTTCCGCGCCGCCGTTAGTGAGCCGCGTGGCGCCGCCGCGGTCGTCCTGCCCGCCGACGTGCTGGCCACCCCGACCACCGCGGGAATCACCGCTCGGGTGCCGATCCCGCCACTGTCAAGTGCACCGGCGGCGGCGATTGCGGGGGCCAGCCAGCTGATCCGCGCCGCGCGACGGCCAGCAGTGCTGGTCGGAATCCGCGGCGCCGATCCGGAGAGCTGCACCGCCCTGCGTCACTTGGTCGCCGCCACCGGCCTACCCGTCGTGGAGACGTTCCAAGCCGCGGGCGTGATCTCCCGCGCACTGGAGGACAATTTTTTGGGCAGGGTAGGTCTTTTCCGCAACCAGCCCGGCGACGTCATCGTCGCCCGCTCCGACGTCTTGATCACGATCGGATACGACTCCGTCGAATACGATCCCGTGCTCTGGAACAACGACGTTGAGCGCACCATCATCCACATCGACTCGCTGCCCGCCGAGATCGACAACCACTATCAGCCGACCCGCGAGCTGCTCGGCAACGTCGCGGCCACTCTCGACGCGCTGACCGACAACCTCGCCGGCCTCGCCCTGACGAACGAGTATCGCTCCGACATCGCCGAACAACGAAACGCCTTGGATGAGATCGATATAGCCGAATGTGATCACCAACCCGACGGCCCGGAGCTCAATCCGGTTGCCGTGTTACTACGGCTCCGCGAAGAACTCGGTGACGAGGCCACGATTGCCTGCGACGTCGGCTCGGTCTACATTTACCTGGCCCGTCATTTCCGCGTCTACGAGCCGCGACGGCTGCTCTTTTCCAACGGCCAACAAACCTTGGGTGTCGCGTTGCCCTGGGCGATGGCCGCGTGCCTGGCCCGGCCCGGCACACCCGTGGTCTCCGTGTCCGGCGACGGCGGATTCCTCTTTTCCGCACAAGAACTCGAGACCGCAACCCGTCTCGGGTTGAGCTTCACCCACATCGTGCTGCGTGACAACAGCTACGACATGGTCGGATTCCAAGAGATCCTGAAGTACGGACGCAAATCCGGTGTACAGCTTGGCGACTACGACATCGTCTCTTATGCAGCGTCATTCGGCGCCCACGGCTACCGCGTCAAGACACTCGACGAATTCGGCGCCACCCTGCGCCAAGCGCTGGTGGAGGAAGGCCCTTCCCTGATCGACGTCCCCGTCGATTACAGCCGCAACACCGAACTCGCCGCGCACCTGCACGACGACACATTCGAATAAGCCGGAAAGGCCTTGCCACGATGAATGCCAGATCGGGTGCACACGACCACTTCCGTCACTGGGCTGCAACGCTTCTCGCGCATCAGCGAGCCGCTTCCGGCGAGGAGGCCGAGGTATATCAGTTCTCGACGATCAGCGCCCTCCTCGAAGGCGTCTACGACGGCGACGTGACCGTCGCCGAGATTCTGCGGCACGGCGACTTCGGTTTGGGCACCTTCAATCACCTCGATGGTGAGATGGTCATCATCGACGGCATCTGCTATCGCTTGCGTGCCGACGGAACCGCCACTCGCGCAGCGCCCTCCGATCGCACACCGTTCGCGGCGGTGACCCGATTTCACGGCGATTTCGAGATCGACATCCAAGATTCCACCAACCAGTCGGAGGTACTCAACGCGATCGACCACAGAATCGAAAGTGCCAACCTGATCTACGCGATCCGCGTCACCGGACAGTTCTCCGACCTGCACACCCGCACCGTCATGGAGCAGCATCCGCCCTATCCGCCACTGACGAAAGCGACCGAAGGCCAGGCCGAAACCCGATTCACCGACGTGGCCGGTGTTCTGGTCGGCTTTCGCACCCCGCAGTTCCAACAGGGAATCTCGGTGGCCGGGTATCACCTGCACTTCCTCGACAGTGATCGCACAAGCGGCGGCCATGTCCTCGACTTCACCCTCGAGCAGGGAAAGGCCGCGGTGAGCGCTGCATCGCAACTGCATCTGAGCCTGCCGACCTCCGGGGCGTTTCTCGACGCGCGCCTTTCCGGAGATGACCTCTCCGAGCAAATCAGCAAAGCCGAAGGCGGCCAGGGCAACCAGGATGGCCGCTAAGCAGCGGAATTCATAGACTGTTAAGGCACATGTCAGGTCTGCATAGTTGAGTGCACACAAGCGCCGCGTGTCCTCAGCGTATGCGCGTTGTTCAGGTCGCCAACTTCTATGGCCCTCGGTCCGGCGGCCTTCGCACCGCGGTCGATCGATTGGGCGCGGAATACAGCGCCAACGGCCACGAAGTGTTTTTGATCGTTCCCGGTCCGCGCGCGGAGCGTACGCTGCTGGCGACCGGTGTGGTGCGAATCACTATGCCCGCCTGGTTGATTCCCTTCACCGCTGGTTACCGCGCGGTGATGCCGGGTCCCGTCAAGGCGCTGCTGGAGGCACTGCAGCCCGACGCATTGGAAGTTTCCGACCGACTCACGCTGCGATCGCTGGGGCGGTGGGGCCGCGAACACGGCGCCACGACGGTGATGATTTCGCATGAGCGCCTGGATCGCCTTGCCGGTCAAGTACTTCCGCGTCGACCCGCGCGCAGCCTCGCCGACTTTGCCAACGGCCGCACTGCCGCCGACTACGACACCGTGGTGTGTACCACCGGATTCGCGCGCGAGGAGTTCGACCGCATCGGCGCGAAGAACGTCGTCACCGTACCCCTGGGCGTCGACCTGAAGACCTTCCATCCGAACCGGCACTCTCCCCTGGTTCGCCGGCAATGGGCCACTCCGAAGCAGCTCCTGCTGGTCCACTGCGGCCGGTTGTCGGTCGAGAAGCGGGCCGACCGCAGCATCGACGCGCTGGCGGCGTTGTGCGATTCCGGCGTGGATGCCCGACTGGTCGTCATGGGCGAGGGACCCATGCGGGCCAAGTTGCAACGACAGGCCACCGGGCTGCCGGTCGACTTCACCGGGTTCGTCTCCGACCGCGACAGCGTCGCCGGGCTGCTGGCCTCGGCAGACGTCACCCTGGCACCGGGACCGCACGAAACGTTCGGCTTGGCCGCGCTGGAATCGCTGGCATGTGGCACCCCGGCCGTGGTCTCGCGTACCTCCGCGCTCACCGAGATCATCACCCCGGACAGCGGAGCCTCGGCCGACAATCACCCGGAGGCCATCGCCAGGGCGGTCGGCACCGTCATCAGCCTGCCCGAATATCACCGCCGGACCAGCGCGCGACGCCGCGCGGAGAACTTCACCTGGCAGCGGGCCGCGGCCGGCATGCTGGCAACGCTGGGACCCGTAATCGCCGGCCCGGACGACGATTCCGAGCACACCGCATAGCTCCCCAGGACCGTACGCCGCTGTTTGCTGGGCGGAAACGCTTTCCCACCGGCGACTAGGCTCGTTGAAGACAACGAGGAGGCAAACCGGTGGATGCGCGCGACCAGGTGCTGATCACCGCCACGGAGTTGGCGGACCTTATCGAGGCCGGCGACCAACTGACCATTTTGGACGTTCGTTGGCGACTCGACGAGCCCGATGGACGGGCCGCCTACCTGGACGGTCACCTCCCCGGCGCGGTGTATGTGTCACTCGACGAGGACCTCAGCGATCACACGGTCACCGGACGTGGGCGTCACCCACTGCCCTCGGGACGAAGCCTGGAGGCCGCCGCACGCCGCTGGGGTATCGGGCAAGACTCGTTGGTCGTGGTCTATGACGACTGGAACCGAGCGGGCTCAGCGCGGGCATGGTGGGTGTTGACCGCGGCCGGGCTAACGAATGTCCGCATCCTGGACGGCGGCCTGGGCGCATGGCGGGCGGCTGGACGAAGTCTCGAGACGGGCGCGGTCACCCCGCCGGCGGGGAATGTGACTGTGCCCCATGATGATTTGTATACGGGAGCTCGCCGCACCCTGACCGCCGAACAAGCCGGCGCGGGTGCCGTGACGCTGCTCGATGCGCGTGCCCCGGAACGTTATCGCGGTGACACTGAACCCGTCGACGCTGTCGCGGGCCACATCCCCGGCGCGCGGAACCTGCCCAGCGGCTCCGTGCTGGCCGCCGACGGCACCTTTCTCGGCAACTACGCGCTCGCCCAGCAGTTGTCCGACCGCGGCATCGACTGTGCCGGGCCGTTGGGCGCCTACTGCGGCTCCGGCGTAACCGCCGCCATCGTGATCGCGGCGCTCGCGGCGACGGGTTGCGAGGCGGCACTGTACCCGGGGTCGTGGTCCGAGTGGTCGTCGGATCCGAGTCACCCCGTCGCTCGCGGTCCCGAATAGCGGCGGAGTCAGCCGCCGGACCAGCTCTGCAGAAACGCCGCCGTTACTCGCGCGGCGTTGGCCGCGGCGACCTTGTGGTAGACGAAGAACTGAAAGGGGAAGCCGGGCAGGCGAAGCGGATCCCCCGGACCGTCGGAGATGCCGCGGATTCCCAGGAAGGGAATTCCGTGCGCGTCGGCGACGGCCTGGGCCGCCGCGGTCTCGCTGTCCGTCGCCACGAAGGCCGGGTCCGCCGCCGAGGCGATATGCGCGTTGCCGATCAGCCCGTGCCGTAGCCACGGCCACGCCGTCTGAAAGAAGTTGCCGGTGTGGAAAAGTGAGCGACATCCGAGAAGCGATCCAACGCCGCCGCGGTGGTCTCGGTAGCGTTCACCATGCCGATGCCGGTCATCGCCACGACGACTTTCTTGCCGCCCTGCCAGTATCGTCCTTTTCCCTCGCTAGGGGTGGCCACGGGCTAGTCTCAGTGCGCGACAAAGGAGTTTGCTCATGCTTGAGGTAATCGAAAAGGGACCGGGCCGCGATTCTGCAAAACCCCCGGTGCTTTTTGTGCACGGCGCCTGGCACGGAGCCTGGTGCTGGGACGAATATTTCTTGGACTTCTTCGCCGAGAAGGGCTATCGAACGGTGGCGTTGAGCCTCCGCGGCCATGGAAACAGCACCGCACCAAGGTCCATGCGATGGTGTTCCATCGCGGACTTCGTTGACGACGTCGAAGCGGTCGCCAACGGCCTCCCCGAACGCCCGGTCGTAGTCGGTCACTCCCTGGGCGGCTTCGTCGTGCAAAAGTACCTGGAATCCCACCACGCCCCGGCCGCCGTGCTGCTCGCATCCGCGCCCCCGAGCGGGATTACCGGATTCTTGCTGCGCAGGTTCAAACGACACCCGTGGCACACCGCGGCGGCGCTGGCCAGAACGAGGTCGTTGCGCGGCGTCGGCGGCACACCCGAGTTAGCCCGAGAAACCTTCTTCTCGGCATCGACTCCGGACGCCGACGTGGCGCGCTACACCGCGCTGCTCTGCGAGGAGTATGCGGTGAGGATCGCGAGTGACATGGTGTGGCAGAGCCTGCCCAAACCGCACCTCGTCACCGCACCGCTATTGGTTCTCGGAGCCGACGAGGACGTCTGCTTCACGCGACAAGAGGTCCATTCCACCGCAGCGGCGTATCGGACCGAGGCGGAGTTCTTCCCCAACATGAGCCACGACATGATGCTCGATCCCGGGTGGGCCTCCGTGGCCGACCGCATCCATAGGTGGCTCGAAACGCTTGCCGCACAGGGTGAGTCAGCGTCACCGCGTACTGCACGGCAGGCGCTTGATGCCGTGGAAGAACGACGAGCGTAGCCGGTCGGGTGGCCCGGTGACCGTCAGTCCCGGCACGTTCGGGTACAGCTCTTCGAGCATGACGCGCAGTTCCAGACGGGCGAGCTGAGCGCCGAGGCAAAAATGCACTCCGCCGCCCCCGAATGCGGCGTGACCGGCATCGGGGCGAGCGACGTCGAACTCGTCGGCTCGATCGAACACCTCCTCGTCGCGATTGGCCGACAAGTAGTGCAGCAACACCCAGTCCCCCGCGGGGATGTGCTGCCCACGGATTTCGACGTCGCGGGTGACGGTACGACGAAAGTGCATGACCGGCGTGGCCCAGCGCAGCAGTTCCTCCACCGCCGTCTTGACCGCGCCGAGATCACCGGCAAGCACGGCCTGCTGCTCGGGATGTTCGGATAGCGCCAGGATGCCGTGGCTCAGGGTGTTGCGGGTAGTTTCGTTGCCGGCAATCGCCAGCAGCAGGAAGAACTCGTTCAGCTGGTCGCGATTGAGCTTTTCGCCGTCAACCTCGGCGGCCAGCAGTGCCGACAAGATGTCGTCGGTGAGCCCGTGCTTGCGCCGGTGTGCCACCAATTCACCGCAGTAGGCGAACATTTCGGCAGCAGCCTGTCCGAGTGCTTCCGGCGTGGGCGCGTAGTCGGGGTCTTCGATACCGAGGCTTCCGATCGCGTTGCTCCAGCGGAAAACTTCCATCCGGTCTCCGGCGGGCACCCCGAGCACGTCGGCGATCACCTGCAGCGACATCTCCGCGGAAATGTCTGTCACGGCGTCGAATTCACCCTTGGCGGTGATGTCGGCGACGATGTCTCGGGCCACTTTGCGCATGTGCGGTTCCAGGCGCTGCACATTGCGGACGGTGAAGCCCTGATTGATCAGCTTGCGGTAGTGGACGTGCCGGGGTGGGTCGATACCCGGTAGCAGCGCGGAGTTCGGTCCCGCCTCGACCTCGACCAAGGTGTTGCCCTTGCTGCTGGTGAAGGTGTCGGTGTCGCGGCTGACCAGTCGCACGTCGGCATGCTTTGTCAGCAGCCATGCCCTGGGTAACCCAGGTAGTTGCACCGGGTGTACCGGTGAGCCCACCCGTAACCGGGCCAACGCATCGAACGGGGCTCCGGCGACGAAGGTGTCGGGGTCGAGTACCGAAGCGGCATCGCGGTCGAAAACTGTCTGCTGGTTCTCGACGACCAGCGATCCCACCACGTTCGGCTTCGGGATGTTCATCGCCTCGCTCATTCCTCCCGTGCGGATGACTTGATCCCGGCGACGATCACGTCCAGCCCGGCGCGAAAGTGTGTTGTAGTCTGGCGTCTGCCGCGCGATGTGGCGCCGGCCGAGCGTGCTTCCTCCAGAGTTATCGAACCCAACAGGTAGGTGTACAACACCGTATGGGCGGCAGCCGCAGCGGCTTTCGCGAGTCCGGCCTCGGCGAGCAGGCCCCGGCTGTGCCGATCGAGCCGACGGGCGGGCTCGTTGCCGGTACCGGTTTGCAGGATGCCCGCGACGCCGGGCACACCGAGGATCATTTCCCGTGCAGCACAGTACAGCTCGATGAGCCTGGTGTCCCACGGCCCGGCGTCCGGGAGCGGTATTTCCGCCAGCACGGACTCGGCAACCAGCTCGAGTGCCGTCTGCTTATTGGGGACGTGGTAGTACACCGAGGGCACGGCGGCGCCGAGTTCGGACGCGAGCTCGCGCATGGTCACCCGCTGCAGGCCCACGCGCTTCGCCAAATCACGCAACGCGACAATCACCTCCTCGCGATCCAGCCCGCCGTAAGCGCGGCGCGCTCCGGCCGGCGTCGTGACCTGATTCCCGGTGGCTACCACTACGTCATTCCTCCGTTAGATTCGATCAGCGCTAAAAAATGATTCGAGCATCGTTAGAATCTACCCGGTATCGAGCCGCCCGAATCAAATGAGTCCGCTATGTAATATTTGCGCAATGACAGGCCGGCTCGAGGGCAAGGTGGCGATTATCACGGGGGCAAGCACCGGCCTGGGACCGATTCTGGGATCGGTGTTCGTCCGCGAAGGCGCGCGGGTACTGCTCGCCGCTCGGCGCGAAGAGCTGGTCCGCGAAGCCGCGGCCACGGCCGGCTCCGGCGCGATCGCGATGCGGGCGGACGTCACGGATGAGGAAGACGTCGCCGCCATGGTGGCACGCGCGGTCGATGAGTTCGGGCACGTCGACGTCCTGTGCAACAACGCGGCGGCGCCGGGACAAGACCGCTGGATCTGGGAGCAGACCCTCGACAATTGGAATGCCACCATCGCCATCGACGTTACCGCCGCGATGCTGTGCACCCGCGAAGTGCTCAACCAGTCGATGCTGCAACGCCGGCGCGGAGTCATCCTGAACTTCTCCTCCACCGCGGGCTACAACGGCATGGTCCGCAAGACCCATTACGTCACCGCGAAGGCATCGCTGCGTGCTTTCACGAAGACCGTTGCGCTCGAGGTCGGCCCATACGGCATCCGGTGTAATTGCATCGTGCCGGGCATCATCGACACCGACCTATGGCGCAATTGGCTGCAACGCACGGCCGACGAGCAGGGTATCGAGGTCGCGGATCTACGCGCAAAGTCCCTGAAACGCCTGGCATTGCAGGATGTTTCGTCGCCTGACGATGTGTCCAACCTGGCGTTGTTCTTGGCCAGCGACGAGAGCCGCACCATCACAGGGCAATCGATCCCTGTCGACGCCGGAGGATACATGCAAGGATGAGCACCCCCCGCGCAAAGCTGTCGGTGTCCACACCGGTGGTGATCACAATGCCCCAGATCAGTGCCGCCTGGGAGAAGGACGCTTCGATCGAGGACCTGGCTCAGATCGCTGAAGCGGCCGACCGGCTGGGCTACCACCACTTGACCTGCAGTGAGCACGTCGCATTACCGGCAGTACTAGAACAGCAGCACCGCGGCACCCGGTACTGGGACCCGCTGGCGACGTTGGGCTACCTGGCCGCGCGCACACAGCGAATACGGCTGGCTACCAACGTGTTAGTACTCGCCTACCACCACCCGCTGGAAATCGCCAAGCGTTACGGCACGTTGGACAAGGTCAGCAACGGCCGTCTGATTCTCGGCGTCGGCGTCGGGAGTCTGAAAGAGGAGTTCGACCTGCTCGGGGCTCCGTTCGACGATCGAGGGCCGCGCGGCGACGACGCGCTGCGGGCGCTGCGCGCATCCTTGTCGGTTTCCGAACCCGCCTACCAGGGCGAGTTCTATTCGTTCGGTGGCATGGTCGTCGACCCGTGTGCGGTCCAGGATCGCGTACCGATCTGGATCGGTGGGCGCACCCTGCGGTCGCTGCGCCGCGCGGCAACCTTGGCGGACGGGTGGGCGCCTTTCAATGTGACACTGCACCAGGCCCGGGAATGGTTGGGACGCTTCGAACTTCCGGCCGGATTTGAGGTGGTGCTGCCGCCGCCGAAACCGCTGGACCCGATCAATGATGCCGACCGCACCCGCGAAGTGCTCGCCGATACCGCTGCGCACGGCGCCACCATCATCAGCGCCTGGTTCACCCATACCTCGGCGCAGCACTATGTAGAAAATCTGCACGCCCTGGCCGAGCTTCATTCGCCTGGCGTCGAAGGCTCCGTGTGATCCGAGTCAAGGCAGGCATTTTCAGCCTCACCGGACCGACCGACGACGAAAGCGGTTATCTGCGTTGGCACCTGCTCGATCACATGCCGGAGCAGTATCAACTCCCGGGTATCGTGCACGGGTTGCGCTGGATCGCAGACGGCGATTACCTCAACCATCGCCTTGCGGCTCAGGGGCCTCTCGGCGAGGTCGGCAACGTCGTGCACTATCTGGTCAGCGATCCCGTCGAAGAAACCTTCGACGACTTCGTGACACTGGGGCGCGCGCTGCGGGAGAACGGTCGTTTTCCCGTCGCACGGCCGCTACTGCAAATCGCGGGGCTGCGCCTACTGCAATGGGACTCGTCGCCGCACGCGCTCATTTCCGCCGAGGTGGTGCCATTCCGGCCGCACCGCGGAATTCTGTTGATCGTCGAGGAGCCCACCGACGGCCGCTCGAACGAATGGCTGCAATGGCTGCACGCCGAACACGTTCCGGCCCTGCTGGCCACACCCGGCACAGCGGGCGCATGGACATTCGGTTCGAGCACCGGGTGGAGCCAGGTACCCCGCGGATGGCGAGCCGACCATCAATACATCACCGTCGTCTACCTCGACGGCGACCCGCTCAGCACGACGGCCGCCCTGGCCCCCCTCGTCGAAGAACGCTGGCGATCGCAAGCGGTGCGACCCGTATATGCCGGTCCGCTGCGCACGATGATCCATTGGGAAGCCTGGCCGTAGCCCAAAGTGGTCCGGCGCGCGCTGGGCAACACCGTCGCGGCTACGGTAAGGCACGGGACTGCGGCGGCCTGCCGAAACATCTTGTAGGAGGACATGCGATGAAAGCTCGGCGGCGAATTGGCCCCCGTGTTGCCGGGTTCGGCGTGGTCGTGTTGGTGGCCGGCGCCTCGGCCTGTTCCGGCAACGGCGGCAAACCCGCGTCCCCCGCCAGCTCGGGTCCAGCACCCTCGAGCACAACCGTGATGCTCGACCAGCACTCGCACACGATTACCGCCAAAGTCGACTGCGTCAGTTCGGCCGCGGCACCGCACGCAACGCCACCGGAGTCCGGGGACTTGACGACCCGCATCAACGTTCACGATGATGCGGCGTCGGTGTCCTTCGCGTTGTCGGACGAAAAACCGCCAAGCGTTGACGGCTTTGCGATCTCATTGAAGGTCGGAGACGGGCAGTACCAGCTGCCGTATCAACCGACTCAGTCCGCGAACCAGGTGCTGGTAACCAAAGAAGGCAATAAATACACGATCACCGGCAGCGGTCAGGGGACCATGCCCGGCCAAACCGGTATGCGACAGATCACATTCGGGATACACCTGACCTGCTCGTGAACGCGCGCTTGGCGAAACGCCGGTTGTCTAACCACGATCGCCTCTGAGATGCTGGCAGCTTGGACATCTTCGCGGAGTGGCAAGACGGCGGTACCGAACTTCGCTGGCGGTCGACTACCGACGCCAACAAGGGGCAAGAAGTCGGGGTGTTCAGTCGCCGCTGCGGCACGGCCGGGGCGCCGCCGCTCGTGCTTGTTCATGGCTTCCCGACGTCGAGCATCGACTACTTCGACCTCGCGCACGAGCTGAGGTCCGATTTCGACATCTACCTGTTGGACTTTCCGGGCTACGGGTTGTCGGACAAGCCGCCGTCGCCGTACGTCTATTCGTTGTACGACGACGCGCGTCTGCTCGTGCATGCCATCACCGACGTGTGGAAGCTGACGGGGTTTCGAATGCTCACCCATGATCGCGGCAGCAGTGTCGGCATGATCGCGCTGGGCATGTTGGCCGCGCTGGACCCGCCGGCCGTCCCTCTGGACTTCATCGTGACGAACGCCAACATCTACCTTCCGCTGGCGAACCTCACGCTGTTCCAAACCGCACTGCTTGATCCGGAAACGGGACGAGCGACCGCGGAAGCGACCACGCCGGAGACCTTGGCGGCCGGCATGGGGGCCAGCACGTTCATGCCGAGAAGAAAATTGGCGGACCCTGAAATCACCGCGCTGGCCAAGTGCTTCGCGCACAACGACGGAATCCGGGTGCTGCCGGACACAATCCAGTATCTGCACGAACGCGCCACAGACGAAATCAATTGGCTTGAAGCACTTTCCAGTAGCGACATCAACACCACCGTCGTGTGGGGACTGCATGACAGCGTCGCGCCACTGCGCGTCCCGAACCACGTCTGGCAGACGTACCTCAAGACCAAGCCGGGTCGAAACCGCTACTGGGTCGTTCCGGGCGCCGATCACTACGTTCAATGCGATGCTCCGCGGCAGTTGGCTCAGGTCGTTCTTCTCACAGTCCAAGACGAAGACATCTCGTTACACACGCTCGGCAACCAGCCCGACGGCGCGGTTCTCGTGGATCAAACCATTCTCTAAGCATTACACTCGCCGGCTTTGCCGAACCATGGTTATGTCGCGAGTATGACGACGGACTCTGCAGACCGACGCTGGCTGACTCGCGGCGTGGGAGCCGTCGGAGCGACGAGCTTTTCTCCGATGCGAGCCACGAGGTAACGACGTCGGTATTGCCGACATTTCTCACCGGGACACTGGGCGCATCCGCCGCGGCCCTCGGCGTGGTCGACGGGATCAGCGACGCCTTGATTAGGGTGATGAAACTGGTCGGCGGACCGCTCGCGAATAACCCCAAACGTCGGGGACGGATCGCGTCCGGCGGCTACCTGGCTACGGCATTGGCGACCGGAGCGATCGGCGTGACCGCGACGGTGTGGCAGGCGGGGGTCTTTCGCGCGCTGGCCTGGATGTCTCGGGGCGTGCGGTCGCCCTCGCGCGACGCCTTGCTGGCATCCCTGAGCCCAGAATGGGTGCGCGGCAGAATATTTGGGCTCGAGCGTGCCGGTGACAACCTCGGGGCGGTGGTGGGCCGATTGCTGGCTGCCGCCGTCCGAATGCGCGGCTGGCCGCACACTCGAGTCCGAACGCGCGGCTGGCCGCGCACTCGAGCAGCAGGGGTCGTGAGTTGTCGCCGTCATCGTCGTCGGACACTGGTGGACGGCTCGGTCTTTGCGCCCCATCTGGCCACGAAACTGGGCGGCTATGTGACGGCGGGGCCGACGAAGACCCATACCTCGGCACACCCAACCAACCGCGCTAGGCGGTCACGCGTCTGTCTTCGAAAGGGCCTCGGGCAGCACGACCTCACCGACGCGCTTGAGGTACGGCCATGCCACATCCGGTGGCAGCCCGCCGCACAACGGCGACAGATTGAGCACCTGACCCGCTTTAACCCGCGAAACCGCCTCCGGCACAGAGATAATGATGTGCGAACTGGGCGCGGCGCGCAGCTCGTCGACGGTGTTCACGTGGCTGAAGCCGGCCGTCGTCTCGTCGCCGGGGTTCCACGCCGCATAGGTCCGCACGTCGTGCAGCAGGTGCTCGCCGATCTCTTTCCACGCCTGGTCCACGTCATCGGCGACGAACACGACCGAGGGGGTGTCACGGCTGGGGAACATCGTCGTCCCCGGCTCGTGGCCGTGCTCGCGGCACGCCTCCTCGTAAGCCTCCCGGATGCCGGGGGCGTTGGCGTTGCCCAGCATGCCCAGGCCGTACCTGCCGGCCCGACGGGCTGCGGCCAACGTGCCGCCACCCCACATCATCGACGGACCACCCGCGGTCAGTGGCGCGGGCGTCACGTTGATCCGGCGCCCGTCTTCTTCGACGGTTCCTTCGGCCAGCAGTCGGCGCAGCAGCCCGAGCTTTTCGTCGGCAATCCGGCCACGCTTTTTGATTGCCAAGCCGAAGTGCTCGTACTCCTCGGGCCGATACCCGAGGGCGAGGGTGTACATGGCCCGCCCGCCACTGAGGATGTCGAGCACCGACATGTCCTCGGCCAGCCGGACGGGATCGTAGAACGGCAGAATCAGGATCAGGTTCATCGCCAGCCGCTGCGTGCGCGCCGCAATCGCCGGCGCCAGGATCATCGGCGATGGCAGATAGCCGTCCTCGGATCCATGGTGCTCGCACAGCACGGCGGCTAGGCCGCCGTGATCTTCTGCCCAGGAGCACATTTCGGGCACCGCGGCATACAACGCCGCCGGAGGTGCGCCCCACGACGGGGCACGCATATCGAAGCGCAGTGTGTACAAGGCGACTCCTAGGTGGCCTAATCTTTGTGAGGTACGTTACACGTTCAGTCGAAGGCGTAAAGCGGCAGAGTCGTCGGGGCGGCTTAGTCTGCGGGAGTGACGTTTAATCCACTCGAGGAGCTCGCGCTGCCGCAGCTACAGCTGCGCACCAGCCTGAAGTGGCGGACACACCCCGCTGACGTCCTGCCGCTGTGGGTCGCCGAGATGGACGTCAAACTGCCGCCCACCGTTGCCGACGCGCTACGGACCGTGATCGACAACGGCGATACCGGCTATCCGTCGGGCTCCGCGCTCGCCGAGGCGGTCGGTGAATTCGCCTCGCGGCGTTGGCAATGGCACGATTTCGACGTCAGCCGCACGACGATCGTTCCCGACGTGATGCTCGGCATCGTCGAGGCGCTGCGCCTTGTCACCGACCCCGGCGACGCCGTCGTCCTCAACCCGCCGGTGTACGCGCCGTTCTACGCATTCGTAACACATTCGGGCCGTCGAGTGATCGAGGCACCACTCGATGCCCAGGGCCGAATTTCGTTGGAAGCATTGGAGGAAGCCTTCACGCGTGGGCGCGCATCGGGCCGGAAGGTCGCGTACCTGTTGTGCAATCCGCACAATCCGACAGGGACGGTGCACGCATTCGATGAATTGCGCGGCGTGGCCGAATGTGCCCAGCGGTCGCGGGTCCGGGTGGTGTCGGACGAGATTCACGCACCGGTGGTCTTGCCGGGATCGCGATTCACCCCGTACCTGACTGTCCCCGGCGCCGAGAACGCCTTCGCGCTGACCTCCGCTTCGAAGGCGTGGAATCTTTCCGGACTCAAGGCGGCCCTGGCCATCGCCGGGCCCGAGGCGGGCGCCGATTTGCACCGGATGCCGGAGGAGGTCAGCCACGGGCCGAGCCACCTGGGCATCATCGCGCACGCCGAGGCGTTCCGGAGTGGTGACGAGTGGCTCGACAGTCTGCTGCAGGGTCTGGACGCCAACCGCACATTGCTCGGAGACCTGATCGCCGAACACCTACCGGAAGTGAAATACCAAGGCCCGCAGGGCACTTACCTGGCTTGGCTCGATTGCCGGCGGCTCGGCTTTGCCGAACATGCCGCGGACGGCCTCCCGGTGGTGGCTGACCTGTCCGGGCCGGCTCGCTGGTTTCTCGACCACGCCCGTGTCGCGCTGAGCTCCGGCCACGTCTTCGGCGCCGGCGGACCTGGTCATGTGCGTCTGAATTTCGCAACCTCGCAAGCTATTCTCAGCGAGGCCATATCGCGCATGGGCCGTGCGCTTGCCAACGCCCAGTAGCTCTGGATCACAAAGCTTTTCGGCTGTACGGGGATATCTTCGGCACCGCGGCCCAGATTATGGAAGCCCTCGGCCGGTTTCTTGAGGCCGAGCGGGATGGACACCGAATTCAACTCGAACTTCGCCGTCATACCCAGCCGGCCAGTTCGAGGTCGCGCTTTACCCGTGGCTCAGCAACCTCGCCTTCGTGCGCCACGAACTTGAGCGACAGGCTGTCGAGCTGGGCACAGCTGGCGCACTCGCACGCGATGTCGGCTTTGATCCGCTGCCGCCGGGCGAGGAACGACTGGCGCATATCTGCAAGACGGCGCGACGAATGGCCATGAGTTAGCTACTTTAGTGGCCTGCCAGCTTATCTCCCACGAAAATCTCGTACTGGACGAAGTGCCCTCGCGGAGAGAGGCTTGCAGGGGTGCCCGTTCACCGGAGGAGCTGAATATGGATGTGCTGCGAACCCCGGACTCCCGATTCGAAAACTTGGAAGGCTATCCGTTCGTAGCGAATTACATTGACGTGGCGGCGACCGACTCCCCGCCGGTGCGCATGCACTTCCTCGACGAGGGACCGGCCGATGGGCCCCCGATCGTGCTGCTGCACGGCGAGCCCACCTGGAGCTACCTGTACCGCACGATGATTCCACCGCTGGCTGAGGCGGGAAACCGCGTGCTCGCGCCCGACCTGATCGGGTTCGGCCGGTCCGACAAGCCCAGCCGGATTGAGGATTACACCTACCTGCGGCATGTCGAGTGGGTGACGGCATGGTTCGAGCGCCTCCGACTGAAAGAAGTGACGCTGTTCGTCCAGGACTGGGGATCACTGATCGGTCTGCGCATCGCCGCCGAGCACGGCGATCGGATCGCGCGCGTGATCGTCGCGAATGGTTTTCTTCCGACAGCCGAGCGCCGCACCCCTGCCGCTTTCCGCGCGTGGCGGGCCTTCGCGCGCTACTCCCCCGTGCTGTCCGCCGGCCGCATCGTCGCGACCGGCACCGTCCGCAGGGTTCCGCCCAAAGTGCGGGCGGGCTATGACGCACCGTTTCCGGACAAGACCTATCAAGCCGGAGCCCGCGCGTTTCCACAGTTGGTACCGACCACGCCCGAGGATCCAGCTGTTCCGGCCAATCGGGCGGCCTGGGAGGCCCTGGGAAGGTGGGAGAAGCCCTTTCTTGCGCTCTTCGGAGCGCGCGACCCCATCCTCGGGCAGGCCGACCGGCCCCTGATCAAACATGTCCCCGGGGCCGCCGGCCAGCCACATGCCCGCATCAGGGCCGGCCACTTCATCCAAGAGGACAGCGGACCGGAGCTGGCTGAGCGTGTCCTCTGCTGGCAGAAAGCCCAGCTATGAAACCGTCACCGGGTGTTGGCAAGTCGCGCAACGCCGCGCATGACCGCTCTGCTGACCGCGTGACGCACCTGATCGAGCGTTGAGCCGGCGGCCGGCGGTGCCGCCGTCCCGAGACGGGGAAACAGTCGCAACGCATTGGTGCGCTCGATCGCCGTGCGGGCGTCGGCGCCGAGGCCGGGATAGGTTTCCAGGCCGGCGGCGAACAGTTTGCCGGCTACGACCGGGGCGAATGGCCAGTCAGAACCGAAGGTCACATGTCCGGGCTTGGCGAACGCCAGCAGGCTCGGCAGGGCCGCGGCACTCGACGACAACGCGGTGTCGAAGTAGAAACCGGTGAAGTCGTCCAAGATGTCAGTCACGCCGCGCCCGGTGTCGCCCATGATGGCAACGGCCATCCGGTGCGAGGCGTAGGGCACGAATCCACCCGCGTGGCTCAGGACGAACTTGATGTGGGGGTATTTGCGGCATATTTCGTTGCGGACAAGCAGAAAAGCCGCGCGGGTCGTATCGAGCAGAAAGTCGGCGGCGAACGGCGGGACGCCGTCCACGGCGGCCCCGGGTAGTTCGCCGGGGTGGATGAAGACCACCGCCGAACGCGCATCCAATGCGGCAAAGAGATCGTCCTGACCCTCCTGGCCGAGGTAGGTCCCCGCGCTGTTGGCGAGCAGCACAACCCCGTCTGCGTGCAGTTCGTCGAGCGACCTGACAGCCCCGTCGACGGACTCTTTGATGTGGGGCATCGGGATGGTCGCGAAGAATCCGAAACGATCACGTTGCGCCGCAACGACATCAGCGAGGTAGTCATTGATATCGCGGGCGAGTGTAGCGGCGTCGTCCGGACCGGTCAGGATTGTGGTGCCCGGCGTGGAGACGGACAGAATCGCGGTGGCGACGCCGAGTTCGGCCATCGTCGCCAATGAGGCCTCCGGGCTCCACCCCGGCATGGCACGACCACCGGCCTCGTCAATACCCGCTTTCCGCAACAAGTCTCGGTAGAAGGACGGGATGGCGTGGTGGTGGGTGTCGATCCGCAGCATCGTCGCTCCTTGCGTGGTTCGGGTCGGTTGCCTAACTCATACCTTTGTCACCACTCGCCCCGAGTGCAACGATCGGCATATGGACATGATGACGATGGGCCTGATGGGTACGGTCGTGGGTGCATCGGCCGTGGGCATCGCGGGCGTCGCGAAGTCGGCCGCCGACAATCTGCTGCCCGGGATGGTGGGCCACTCCCACAACAAGCACCAGACGAGGATCCACCTGCACTCACGCCGCTGCGATGCCGTCCAACAATGGCGGATCGGCTTGGCGCAGGCACGAGACGCCTACCGCCAGTGGGAGTGCGGACCTCGCGCCGACGGTCCGCCGAACGTCGTAGGCGATGAGTGGTTCGAGAGCCTACGTCCGCACCTGCCCGTTACCGGCGAAGCGGCGAAATTCCGCGCAGCTCACGAAGTTCACTGCGATAACCCGACTCTCACGCTGCTTTCGCTCGAGATCGGACGGGTCGAAAACGAGTGGGCAGAAGAGGTAAAGGGCCGTAGGCGCCGTCGGCGAGACCACAAAGCATGATCGAAACATATTGCCCGCCTGCCGATCTCGACCTCAATGCCGCGGCTAACAGCGGGACGGCGAACGCGTCAGCCCGTCACGGCGAGGACAGCTTCCGCGAGCTCGGGACGGCACACCACCAGATCGGGCAACTTCGGATCGGCCTGGTTGTAAAGCAGTGCCGATCCGTCGACGCGGGAGGTATGCAAACCGGCCGCTCGAGCCACCGCCACGGGGGCCGCCGAGTCCCACTCGAACTGCCCGCCCGCATGCACGTAGACGTCGGACAAGCCCTGAACGATTGACGCGACCTTGGCTCCGGCCGAACCCATTTCGACGAGCGTGCCGTCCAACGCGTCGCGAACCGCCAACGCGATGGCCGGCGGCCGGGTGCGGGATACGACGATGCGCGGCTTGGTCGGCGCGGCGGGAGGCGCTGCAACCTGCGGGGTCGCCAGTGCGACCCCCTGGGCCGGCAGCGCCACGGCACCGGCGATTAACTCGCCGGCCTGCCAGAGCGCGACGTGCACCGCCCAGTCGTCGCGCCCGAGCTCGGAGAATTCCCGCGTCCCGTCAAGCGGGTCGACGATCCACACCCGCTCGGAGCGCAGTCGCACCGGGTCGTCGACACCCTCCTCGGAAAGCACCGCGTCCTGGGGCCGCTCCGCGCCGAGCGCTTGCGTCAGAAAGTCGTGAGATCGCTTGTCCCCCGCCGCTTTCCGCTCGCTCGCATCGGCGTCGGCGAATTCCTCTCGCACCCTGAGCAACAGCTGCCCCGCCTCGGTGGCCAAGCGCGCGGCCAGCGCGTGGTCATTCATCGGTTACCCCTAACACGTCGCGAGAGCCTCGATACTTCCTTATGTTGGTAGCGTTGACCGAATTTACCGTGCCTCGATGCCCGGGCCGCTGGCACCCTGCCATACGACTTCTGACATAACCTGGAGAACGTGAGCGGCAACGTCTTCTCGCCGGACGGGTTGAGGCACATTCCGCGGGGGCGGCTAACGGTGATCGGCATCGTCGTGGCCCTTCTGGTGGTCGGTGTGCTGATCTTCGTCGGAGTGAAACTGACCAACAGCCAGCACGGCTCGTCGGCCCAGTCCACCAGCCAACCACTGGCGCCGCCGGACAGCTACGCCATTCCGGGCTGCTACAACCCCGCGGTCCAACCGAGCCCGCGTCCGAAAAAGCTCAACGTCCTGGGGTGCGCGAGCGTTGCCGTTGCGCTGCAAGACATGTCATGGAGTTCGTGGGGACCGCAGGGCGCCGATGGAACCGGCACCGCCGTTTTTAAGTTGTGCGATCCGAATTGCGCGGCGGGCTACCAACTCACGGAACCGGTCGTCGTGCATGCGTGGAACGCGCAGAAGCCGCGGTCGGATGCCATCTGCCAGCCCGGCCTCAAGATCTTCGGCGACATGATCTTGGCCTTCCCCAAAGGCGTGCCGCCGCCCAACGCGCAACAAATCGACACCCAGTACAACGGGATGCCGGCGGTGCACTACGTCAACTACTCGCCCAGCAACACCCGCGAAACCGAATTCATCGGCTACACGTTCTGCAACTGAGCAGCGGCTTAGACCTCGATGACGACGGCACCGCCCTGGCCACCACCGGCGCACATGGCCGCGACGCCGATGCCGCCGCCACGGCGGGCCAGCTCGTAGATCAATGTGGTGATCATGCGCGCGCCCGAGGCCGCGATGGGGTGACCCAGGCTGCAGCCGCTACCGGAGAAGTTCACCTTCTCCTCGTCGAGGCCGTACTCCCGACAGGCCGCGATCGGCACGGACGCGAACGCCTCGTTGATCTCCCACAGCGCCACGTCCGACGGCGACAAGCCAGCCCGTTGTAGCACCTTTCCGATCACCTTCACCGCGCCCAGACCGCAGTCCCTCGGCGGCACGCCCGCGGCGGCCCAGGCCTTGACCGTTGCCAGCACATTCAGTTTGTTGGCCGCGGCGTAATCGCTCTCGACCAGGGCCACGCCCGCGGCGGCGTCGTTGGTGCCGCTGCTGTTTCCGGCGGTGATCGAGAAGCCCTCGATCTCGGGGTGCAGCACCTTGAGGCCGGCGAGCTTCTCGACTGTGGTGTCCCGGCGCGGGTGCTCGTCGACGGAGAAGTCGACCACCGAACCGTCAATCTGGGTGATCTTGAGCGGGATGATCTCGTCGACGAACTTGCCCGCATCGATGGCCGCGATGGCGCGCTCGTGTGAGCGGGCCGCCCAGGCGTCCATCTCCTCGCGCGTGATGCCGACCGACTGCGCGGTGTTCCAGCCGACCGTGATCGACATGTCTTTCGCGGGGGCGTCCGGGGTCTCGACGTGGGTCGGCGGCATCCAGCGCTCCTCGAACTTCAGCTCCGGCCCGGGAATGCGCCAGTTCGTCAGCGGCGTCATCGACAGCGACTGCACACCGCCGGCGATCAGTACGCGCTCCATGCCGGAGCCGATCTGGGCCGACGCATTGCCGATGGCCGTGAGGCTGCCCGCGCAGTGCCGGTTGACCGACTGGCCCGGGACATGGTCCAGGCCGGTCGCGGTCGCCGCATATCGAGCTAAATCGCCTCCGCCGTAATGTGATTCGGCGAAGATGATGTCGTCGATGTCTGCCGGGTCGACACCCGAGCGGCGCACCACCTCAGGAAGCACCGCCGTAATCAGCGTCTCGGGCGGGGTGTTGACCAGCGCCCCCTTGAAGGAACGACCGATCGCGGTCCGGGCGGCTCCGACGATGACGGGTGTAGCCATGTTTTCAACCTCGCTGCGGTGGGCGGTCAGACGACGCGAATCGTATCAAATACTGTATAGGCAATAGTAATGGTCTAAATTCCGTACACCGAGCTCTGTGACGGCGCTAACAATTAAGCGGTTCGGGTAAAGACAACATCCGCCGCGTCATCCGATTCACCGACGCCGACCGCGCTTAACGGCTTTCCCGCTAGCCGAAAGTGAAACTAACTTCACGTTCGGAGCCCAGCGCGAAGCTGGCTTCACGTTCGCCGCGTAAGCGCATCGACCCGTCGGCGGTCGCTTGATAACTGGCGGTGATCGGCACATCGAAGAGCGGTGTTGGACGCGCGGCGCTCAACGGCGGGATCCTGAGTGCAGTAACCCCCGAAGCTGCCGAGGAGAACGAAATGTTCACGCAGATAAGCAAACACGCCGCATCGTTGACCAACGGTGAAATCGTCGAAGAATCCGACCTGGGTTCGATCACCCGTCTGACCGCCGATGTCTTTCCAATCCTCAAGGGCCTGTCGATCAAGCGACTGCTGATCAACCCCGGCGCGATGCGCACCCCGCACTGGCACGCCAATGCCAACGAACTGACCTACTGCGTCTCGGGCACCGCTTTGGTTTCGGTGCTCGACACCGGCAGCCGTTTCGCCTCGTTCGTGGTTGGCGCAGGCGATATGTTCCACATCGACTCCGGTTCGCTGCACCACATTGAGAACATCGGCACCGACACGGCCGAATTCATCCTCACGTTCCGCAGCGAACGTCCCGAGGATTTCGGACTGGGTGCCGCATTCGGAGCGATGACCGACGCCGTGCTCGGCAACACCTACGACCTGCCGGCCGCGGATTTTGCGGCGATCCGCCGCAGCACCGCAGACCGCGCACTGGCCGCCCGCGACGGTGACCCCGACGTGCCCGCCACCGCCTACTTCGACGACCCACACAAGTTCTCGGTCGACGGGATGACGCCGCCCGTCACCAGCGCAGTCGGGTCAGCGAGAACCGCCCGCGTGCAGTACTGGCCCGCGCTCAGGGACTTGTCGATGTACTCGTTGCGCATCCGCGAGGACGGGATGCGCGAGCCGCACTGGCACCCGATCACCGCGGAGATGGGATACGTCGACAAGGGCGCGGCCCGCATGACCGTGATGGGTCCCGGCGGCGACCTCGACACCTGGTACCTGCGGGAGGGCGACGTGTACTTCGTCCCCCGCGCCTACCCGCACCACATCGAGGTCTTCAGTCCCCTTTCCGAAGCCCCGGAGATGCACTTCTGCATCTTCTTCGATCAGCCCACCCCCGCCGACATCGGCTACCGGACGTCGATCAGCGCCTACTCACGTGAAGTGCTCGCGGCCACGTTCGACACCCACATCGACGACCTGCCCGACTTCCCGTTCACGAAGGCCGACCCGCTGATCGTCAACCGAATCAACCCGCTCGACGCGCCCGCCGTCGGGTAACGATGAAGACTCGAACGTCAAGTTGTTGAGCAAAGTCGCGTCGATCAAGCCCGACAAGCCGACGTTCACCCGGCATGAGCACAATGGGTGCCATGACCTCCATCACAGCCGCAGCTCAACGTGAAGCGCAGTCGGCCGCATATCGAACGGCCGGAATGTTGATCGGCGTCGGCACCGTGCATTTCCTGGCACCCACCCCGTTCGACACGATTGTTCCCGCCGAACTGCCCGGCAGCCCGCGGTTCTACACGTACGCATCGGGGGTCGCCGAGATCGCCACCGGTGCCTTGCTGGTGCCGCGCCGCACCCGGCGGTTGGCGGCGCTGGCAGCCGTGTTGCTTTTCGTCGGGGTCTTCCCGGCAAACGTCAACATGTGCCGGCTGTGGTGGAACAAGCCGTGGCCGATGCGCATCGCTGCCTTCGCACGGTTGCCGCTTCAGATTCCGATGATCACCACGGCATTGAAGATCATGCGTAACAGCTAGCTTCTGTCGTCACCGAGGCAGTGGCGAGCCGACCCGACGCGCGGTTCCGTCGGGATCGACCTAGGCGAATTCCCTTAAACCGTAAGCGGTATCGACTGGTTCCACGAAGCGGCCGTCGAGATCTTTCAGCGCCATCCATTCGGCGTACAGAGCGTCGGCGTCGCTGACGTAGAGATACACGCTGGCTGCCGTGCGGAGTGGATCGTGATCGGCCATTCACTGAGATGCATCGACACCGGCCAACGGTCGACAAAGCCATAACGCTCCAGACCTTCGTAGCCACGGGCATCGAACCCGAGTCGGCGATAGCGAGCCAGGGCGATATCGAGATCTTGCACGGGGACGATCGGCGATACCGTGGTGAATTCGATTCCGGGCACACCACAGTTTGTCACCTCGGAAGTACTGCCGATGTGAACGAATGCTGTCGTATGCTCCATCCGCAAACAACCTCCAAACAGCCGACGCGTGGGGTGCAGAACGCATATCGAGTCGACTCAAGCGGAAGGGGCACCAACGATGCGCCAATTCCCAGTCGCCGTCGCCGCCATCGGGTTGCTGGTCGCGGCCTGCGATAGCAACGGGGGCGGCACTGGCAGCACACCCGAAACGAAGATCCCCACGACCACGTCGAAGCAAGCGCTGGCGCCGGCCGCGCTCCCGGATCTCTTGCTCGGTCCGGACGACATCGACAGTGCTCTGGGAGTTACTGGTTGGCGCACCGACAAGGCGTCCGACTCGCTGCAAGAAGACCCAACCGTCGGCTTGGGCCCGAAGGGATACCGGTTCCCCGAAGAATGCTTGTACATAATCGGTCCCGGCCTCGCGCCGGTCTATTCCAACAGCGGGAGCAGTGCGGTTCGCGCCCAACGGGTTGCCGCGCCCTCGGCCGGGTCAAATGGCGTGAACCCTAACGCAAACCAGTTTGTGGTGTTGTTTCCTTCCGCCCAGCAGGCGAGCGCCTTCTTCACCACCTCCACCCAGCGCTGGCCGGCCTGCGCCAACCGCCAAGACAACGTTCCCGCCGGCGATGCTGGCTCTGCGAGCGCTCAGTGGGAGGTGGGACCGGTTTCCAGCGCTGACGGAGTTCTGCGAACCACCGTGTTCATCAGCCTCACCAAGAACGGTGAGACAAAATCTCAGAACTGTCAGCGGGCGCTGACCGTGCGCAACAACGTCGTGATCGACGTCAGCGGCTGCCGCGAAAACCCGGACGGCATGGGCGTGGCCATCGCCAATCAGATCGCTGACAAAGTCGACAAACAGTAGGAGTGTCGGTGTCGTATGCTCCCTCCCGCTCCCGCAAACACCCGCTCAATTGCCACGCGGTGGAGGTGCGCGGACCGTTTTTCGAGCCGACCCCAGCAGAAGGGCACCAACAATGCGCCAATTCGCCACAGCCGTCGCTGTCGCCACTACAGGGCTCTTGCTCGCTGCCTGCGGCAGTAGCAACGGGGGTGGTACCGCTTCGACATCGTCGACTACGACGACCGCGACGGCGTCGAAGCCTCCCCTCGCGCAGGCCGCACTGGCGAACGTCTTGCTGACGCCAGCCGAAATCGACAGTGCGCTGGGCGTGACGGGGTCAAAGAGTGACAAAGTGATCGACCAGTTGAATACCGACAACCCCGCTGACTTGTTCCCCAAGGGATACAAATTCCCCGACGAATGCATTTACATCACGGGCACCGCCGAAGGCTCCGTCTACGCCGGCAGTGGCAACATCGCGGTACACGGTGAACGCGACAGCGCGTCCATTCCGGGATCGGATGACCCGGACCCAGACGTGAGCCAGGTTGTGGTGCTGTTCCCTTCCGCGAAGGAGGCAAACGCCTTCTTCACCAGCTCCGCGCAGCGCTGGCCGGCCTGCGCCAACCGCCAAGACACTGTTCCGGGCGACGCCGACACACCGGATATCGCGTGGAAGGTGGGGCCGGTTTCCAACACCAACGGGGTGTTGAGCACGTCCACGTCCGTGACCGCGAGCAGGAATGGCAAGGGCCTGTCCCAGAGCTGCCAGCGGGCGTTGACGGTGCGCAACAACGCCGTTATCGATGTCGAGGCCTGCCGCAAGGATCCAGCGAACGTGGCCGTCGACGTCGCCAATCAGATTGCCGGCAAGGTAGACAAGCAGTAAGCGCATCTCAGCCACGCGCACAAGAGATTTGAAGCGCGGTAACCAAACCTTTCGTATCCCTGATGGTCGCCCGTCGTTTACCTGACGGGTCTGGCTATGCACGGCGGTCGCGGCCTACGCTTTGCCGCTGAACTGGTCCGGCCTGCGTCTCGGTGCCGCAAACGAGACCTGGCCATATGGCCAACTCACACATAGCCTCGCAGTACATGGAAGGTCCGCTCGCGGGCGCCCATTGCACAGCGTTGAGGAGGACAGGTGAGCGCATCACGGACCGCAGCCGAGCAAGACGGCTGGCCCGTAATCCATCTCTCGGCACTGTTGCGCGCTCCGGTGGTGGCGCGGTCCGGCGAGACGGTAGGCCGGGTTGACGATGTCATCGTTCGGCTGCGCGGCGCCGAAGAGTATCCGTTGGTGACCGGGATCGTGGCTGAAGTCGGCGGGCGACCGGTATTCATCGGCAGCTCGTCCATACACGAGTACGCCTCCGACCGGATTACCTTGGACAAGAACAAGATTGACCTCCGCGGCTTTGAGCGCCGCGACGGCGAGGTTCTGCTGCGCGCCGACGTACTGGGCCACCGGTTGATCGATGTGGCCGCAGTGGAACTAGTACGCGCCTACGACATCGAATTGGAAGATACCGGCGCCGGATGGGTTCTTGCGCGACTCGATACTCGTCGCCCACCGAAGTTGTTCGGGTTGATCAAGCAGTCCCCCGGGCATGCGCCGCGCGATTGGAAAGCATTCGAACCACTGATCGGTCACGCCCGCACCGAAGCCGCGCGCCGTTTGTCCGGCCGGTTCCGCGGGTTCAAACCCGCCGAGATCGCCGACCTTCTGGAGGACGCCGACAAGGCCGAGGGCGGCGAAATCCTCGACCGGGTCCGCAGCGACCCGGAATTGGAAGCCGACGTGTTCGAAGAGCTCGACCCGGACAAGGCCACCCGGCTGCTCAACGGAATGCCCGACGACGAGGTCGCGGCGTTGCTCGGCCGCATGCGGGCCGACGATGCCGCCGACGCGATCGTCGACCTGCGCCAGTCGCGGCGCCGGCGCGTACTGGACCTAATGCCCGGCCCGCAGCGCACCAAAGTGACCACCCTGATGGGGTTCAATCCGGAAAGTGCCGGCGGGCTGATGAACGTCGACTTCGTCTCCTGCGCTGCCACCGCGACCGCGGCGCAGGCGCTGGCGCTGGTCGCCGCCGCGCGCACCATACAACCCGAGGCACTCATCAAAGTGCACGTTCTCGATCCGGACAAGCGGCTCGCAGGTGTGGTGTCGATCATCACCCTGTTGCACTCGGAGCCGACCGAAAACGTTGCAGCGCTGATGGATTCAGATCCGGTGCGGATTAGTTCGGATGCCGATCTGACCGATATCGCGCTGTTGATGGCCGACTTCAACCTCTACTCGGTGCCCGTTGTCGACGACGACGATCGTGTGCTCGGCGTGGTCACCGTCGACGACGTGCTGGAAGCCACCATTCCCGAGGACTGGCGCCGCCGCGAACCCGCGCCGCGCCCCGTCCGTGAAATCGCCCAGGCCAGCGGTGAGCGCAGCCCCCATGCGCCGACGGGTGGAGCGCAATGAGCACCGGCGAGGACCGGACTGTCCCCGCCGAGGCATCAGTTGAGCAGAAAGCGCCACAGCGCACCGCGGTGCTCGACTCCGCGCATGTGGGTGATATCGAAGGTGCCTTCGGCCGCATCAAACTCAGCGACGTCGATCATCCGCGAACGCTGAAGACCCGGCTGCTGACCCTGCTGGCCATCGTCGGTCCCGGGATCATCGTCATGGTTGGCGATAACGACGCCGGCGGCGTGGCCACCTACGCCCAAGCCGGCCAGAACTACGGCTATTCCCTGTTATGGGTGCTCCTGCTACTGATCCCGGTGCTGATCGTCAACCAGGAGATGGTGGTGCGCCTCGGCGCGGTCACCGGAGTGGGGCACGCCCGATTGATCAACGAACGCTTCGGCCGCGGGTGGGGCTGGTTCTCCGTCGGCGACCTTTTCCTGCTCAACTTCTTGACGATCGTCACCGAGTTCATCGGCATCAGCCTGGCCGCCGACTATATCGGCGTCTCGAAATACGTCGTGGTGCCGATATCGGCCGTTGCACTGGTGGCGATCATGGCAAGCGGCAGCTTCCGGCGATGGGAGCGCGCCATGTTCGTTTTCATCGCGGTTACCCTGCTGCAGATTCCGATGCTGCTGATGTCGCACCCACAGTGGGGAAATGCGGCGAAGTCGTTTGTGATGCCGAGCATTTCGGGCGGTGTCAGCTCGGACGCGGTGCTGCTGATCATCGCGATCGTTGGCACCACGGTGGCACCCTGGCAGTTATTTTTTCAGCAGTCCAATGTCGTCGACAAACGCATCACGCCCCGTTTCATGGCCTACGAACGCGCCGATACCATCTTGGGCGCCTTCGTCGTGGTCGCCGGTGCCACGGCGCTGGTGATGACCGGCGACTGGGCCGCCCGTTCCACCGATACCGTGGGCGGCTTCACCGATGCCGGCGCCATCGCTAAGCTGCTCGGCCAACACAGTGAGGCACTCGGATCGGTGTTCGCCATCGTGCTGCTGGACGCATCGATCATCGGCGCGGCCGCGGTGACCCTGGCGACCAGCTACGCCTTCGGCGACGTGTTCGGTCTCAAGCACTCGCTGCACCGCGGGTTCACCGATGCCAAGCAGTTCTATGTATCGTATGCCGCGATGGTGGCACTGGCCGCCGCGATCGTCCTGATCCCCGGCGCTCCGCTCGGGTTGATCACCACCGCGGTGCAGGCCCTCGCCGGCTTGCTGTTACCCAGCGCCAGCGTATTCCTCCTACTGCTGTGCAATGACCGGGAAGTATTGGGGCCCTGGGTAAATCGGTCCTGGCTCAACTGGGTCGCGGGGCTGATCGTCGGAATCCTGCTGTTGCTGTCTGGGATCTTGATGGCTACCACGTTGTTCCCCGACATCAACGTCGTCGCGGTCGCGGCATACCTGGCCCTGGCCCTAATCGTCCTGACCGCCGGCGCGGTGCCCGCGCTGCGCTGGATGGCGCGTCGGCAACCCGCACCGTCGCCGACGAAACTCCCGGTGCGCCCCATCGACCGCAGCACGTGGCGGATGCCGCCCCTGACCCTGCTGGAGCCGGTCACCTGGTCGCCTGGAACGCGACTGGGCATGATCGCCCTGCGCGGCTACCTGGTGGTCGGCGCGCTGCTGCTGGTAGTGAAGGCCGTACAGATCAGCCGCTGACACGATTTTGCATGCGCAGTTCCATTGGCGTCCAGGCGTTTCGGGGTAAGCCCGAACACGACCGCGCGACTTCGGTAAGAATGGGTTGCTATGTCGCGATCATTCGACGTCTTGACCGAATCGCCCGCCAGCGTTGAACAAATTCACGCGGCGTTCAGCAGCGAGGATTACTGGCTGGCCCGCATCGCGATCGGAGACGCCCCCACCACGCTGGACTCGCTGATTGTCGACGACGACGGCGCAGTGGCGGTACGCGTCACTCAGCACGTCGGCCGCCAGCTATTGCCCAGCCTGGTTACCAAGTTCTCCCCAGCCGACCTCAAACTCGTGCACGAGGAGACCTGGGAATCGGCCGGCGACGGTCAGGTACGCGGCCGGGTCAACGTCACGACGTCGCCCGGGCTGGGCGGTGGGCGCGCGGAAGCGTGGCTGGAGCCCACCGGCAACGGCACGCAGATGCGGTTCGCCGTCAAGGTCGAAGTCAAAATTCCATTGGTGGGCGGCAAACTCGAGAAGACCCTCGGAGCCGGTTTGGCCGAGAGCATCCCCGCGGTGCAGCGCTTCACCACCACCTGGATCGCCGACCACACTTAGGAGCTGTACATGCCGTTACAGCAAACTCGCGATGGGACCGTATCCGCTGTGCCGTTGTGAGTGAATGTCGAACATTTTGCGATTGATCGGCACCACCGCGATAGGTTACCTCGCCGTCACGGCGTGCGGCTCGCAACCGGCGTCAAGATCGAATGGGTCGAGCTCGGCAAAACCATCACCAATCTTGCCGAAGCCCTCGACAAAGTCACAGCGATAGTTGCGTAAGAAGGACGGCACCAACGAGTCTCAAGATGCCGCCATCGAAGCCGGCTACAGACGCATCGCTTCGAATTCCCGACGATCGATAAGTCCTTGGTGCACGAGGTCCTGCCCGCCTCGAGCAGTGGTCGCTGTTTCGTGATCGGGCCTGGTAGCTAAAGGTTCTTGCGTACGCGGTTCTCCCCCTTGTGTATTCGCGCCGATACGAGGCACTAACTACTTTCTGAGAGGGTAAGCCTTTCAGCTGCACGGTGTTAGCCGCCGTTCAGCTCGGTAGGCTACGTCGTTAGTGCAGGCGACGAACAAGGAAGACCAAATGACCCGCATACGCAAGATGACGCAGGCAGACACCAACGAGTGCGCGCGCATCTGCTACAAAGCCTTCAACGCGATTGCCGCCCGGCATAATTTTCCGTCGGATTTCCCCTCGGTACAGCATGCTCACGATCTCGTCTCGGCGTTGCAGCCTCATCCCGAATACTTCAGCGTCGTGGCCGAATCCGATGGTCGGGTCATCGGCAGCAACTTTCTCGACGAACGTTCGTCTATCTTTAGTGTGGGCCCGGTCAGCGTGGCTACCGACGCGCAGGATGGCCGCGTCGGTCGCGCCTTGATGCAGGCGGTGTTGGATCGAAGTGCGGAGCGCCAGGCATTGGGTGTGCGGCTGGTACAGGTCGCGTATCACAACCGGTCGATGAGCCTGTATACCAAGCTCGGCTTTCAGACCCGTGAACCACTTGCGGCAATCCAGGGCAAGCCACTATCGATGGAAATCAGCGGGTTCGATGTGCGCGCAGCTCAAGAAGTGGATTTGGCCGACTGCGACAAGCTCTGTTTGCAGGTGCACGGCCACGATCGAAGTGGCGAATTGCGCGATGCGATCGCGCATGGGTCGGCCAAGATTGTCGAACGCGACGGTCGAATAACCGGATACACGACCGACGTCGGTTTCACCGGCCACTCTGTTGCGGTGAGCAACGAAGATCTGATGGCATTGATCGCCAGCGCAAACGAGTTCTCCTGGAATGGATTTCTTGTTCCCTTGCGTAACGCCGAGCTGTTGCGATGGTGTTTCGAGCACGGCTTGCGGATCGTCTACATGCTGAACCTGATGGCATTGGGGTACTACCAGGAGCCGCGCGGTTCCTTCTTGGCGTCGATCGGCTACTGACGGCCGGCGGGCAGGGCGCGACCGCGGCGGGTCGCCGCGCGCTTACCGGCCGGGAATACTGGCACACCATGGACAACACGCACTGGTGGCTGCCTTGGCTACCACTCGCAGGATCAATCATCGTCTCCGCGACCGCGGTCGTCGGCGTCATGATCAACAACAAAAACAGCCAGGCCGCGATCCGGTCAGCGCGCGTGCTCGATCATCACAAATGGTTACGAGAGACGCTCTTGCAGCTCGGATCACACGCTGCCGGACATGCATTCGAGATCGACCGCCTGTACAACGCACGCTCATTCGCCACCAACGACGACGTATTCACCCAAAACATGCTCACGCTGGCAGGTGAGATCCGGCGACTATCCGCCACCGCGGATAGCCTGAGCCTCATCGGTTTTCCCGAATTGGCGGCCACCTGCGCGGAAATTCGTCACGCGGCCGACCAGGTGGTCGAACCCGCCAACGCCCATCGCGAAACCATCCGATCCTCAGCGGCCGCGCAACACGTCCAACAGACCCGCGCCGCCGTCGACGCCCAACTAGCAGCACTGGGCGAGGCCCGGAAACGATTTGTCGCCCACGCCCAGTCGACGCTCAAAGCCCACGCCCTGCTCCAGGTCGACGGCGTCTGACGGCTACCGCGACCGGCTGATCGTCATACCGGCAGCGACTGAGTCGAAGACCTGCGTGACAAGGTCGACCACGTCTTGGCGCGAGACGTCCAATTCACCGTCCAGCCAAGCGCGTAAGTAGGCGTCGGCGGCGGCTACCACACCGACGCCGAGCAGCAGCCGCTCACGGTCGTCGGCGCCGGCCGCATCCGGCAGCAAGTCGGCGACGAGCTGGGCCAGCTTGCGGAGGCCCGCTTGGCGTTCGACTTGAACCATTGGTCCGCCGGAAAACACCTCGCGAAGCTTGATACGCGCATGGCCTGGGTTGCCCTCTAGCGAGCGGCTGATGGCGTCGATCATCGCCCGCGCCCCTTCCGATGCCCCGGTGGTCGCCTCGATCGCGGCTCGGCATGCGCTGACTTCACCGTCGATCAGTTGGTCGTAGGCGGCTGCCAGTAGCGCGTCCAGATCGGCAAAGCTCTCACCGAAATACCGATCGCGCAGGCCGGCTTGACGCAGCACCGAGCGAATGGAGGTGCCGGCGTAGCCATGCTCGCCGAACAACTCGATGCCCGCGCCGACGAGTCGCGCGCGGCGCTCAGCGACCCGTTCCGCCGCGGTCTTTCCGTCGTAATCTCTCATCCGAAACTTTCTGATTGCACGTGTCCCACGATGTTAAACCCTAGCCAACCTGCGCCCTTGAGACTCTACAATGTGGGGGCAGTCACCATCTGATTGCATCTGACCCTAGATAGATGTACGTTCGACGCATGAGCTCTTCACGGCGACCTTCACCACCCGATTCGTTCGACTACGTCATCGTCGGTGCCGGCAGCGCGGGATGCGTACTGGCCAATCGACTGTCCGAGAACCCGTCAGTTCAGGTGCTGTTGCTGGAGGCCGGCCCCGAGGACACGCTGGACGCGATTCGGGTACCGGCGATCTTCGGCTCCCTGTTCGGAACGGAAATCGACTGGAATTACCGCCTCGAACCGCAGACGCACTATCAGGGCTCGACCACGTATCCACGCGGCAAGACGCTGGGCGGTTCATCGTCGATCAACCTGATGGTTTACATCCGCGGCGACCGAGCCGACTTCGACGGATGGAGCGAACGCGGCTGCACTGGTTGGGATTACGACAATGTGCTGCCCTACTTCATCAAGGCCGAGAACAACAGTCGACTCGGTGGACCGCTGCATGGACAACGCGGTCCCCTACATGTCGAGGACAGAATGTTCACACACGAGCTCTCGCACAGCTGGATCGGCGCGGCCAGTGAATGGGGCCTGGCGGCCACCGACGACTTCAACGGCGCGTCCCAAATCGGTTCAGGCTCTTATCAAGTCAGCTGCCATCAGGGTTGGCGGTGGTCGGGGGCCGATGGCTACCTGAGGCCAGCGCTGGCCCGGCCGAACCTCACCGTGCAGGTCAACGCCCACGCGACCCGCATTCTCGTGGATGGCTCACGCGCAGTCGGCGTAGCCTACCTACGCGACGACGCCGAGGCGACCGCCTACGCCGGGGCGGAGGTCATTCTCGCCGGCGGATCCATCAACTCGCCGCAACTGCTGCTGTTGTCGGGCATCGGCCCGGCCGATCAGCTTCGCGCACTGGGCATCGACGTGAAAGCCGACCTGCCGGGAGTTGGGGACAACCTGCACGATCACACGATGACCCCCATCGTCTGGGCGACTCAGGGCTCGACCGATCTGCTGGAGTTGGCCAACCCGGAAAACCTTGCGCTCTGGCAGAACCGGCGCGGCGGTCCCTTCGCATCCAACGGTGCCGAGGTGGGAGCATTCCTGTCGAGCAACGGCGGAGCCGTCCCGAACATCCAATTTATCGGTGGACCAACGTCATTCGTCGACCACGGACATTTCAGCCCGCCGCTGCCCAACTTCACCATGAACGTCGCCGTGACTCACCCGCGTAGCCGCGGTCGGTTGTGGCTGGACTCTGCCGATCCGCTGATGCCTCCCCGCATCGATCCGGCTTATTTCACCGATCCGGCAGACATCCACGAAGTCATCGCCGGACTGCGAGCGGCCATCGAGATCGCACAGCAGCCCGCGTTCAGAAAGTTCGTCAAGGGAGTGAACCTGCCCGCCGAGGCGAACCCGGATGACGCAGCCCTGGCCGCTCACGCGAGGAACTGGTCGCAGACCGAGTACCACGCGGTCGGAACTTGCGCGATGGGTGTCGACGAACGAGCGGTCGTCGACACCGATCTCAGGGTCCGCGGCATCGACGGACTTCGCGTGGTTGACGCATCGGTGATGCCCGCGATCATCAGTGGGAACACCAACGCGGCCACGGTCATGATCGCCGAAAAGGGGGCTGATCACATCAAGAACTCCCGCCGCCCGACCCCGACGTCCGCTGCTGACAGACGATCGCCACGGATCACCGCCGCCACCAAACCGAAAGCATCGTCTCAGTGAGCACAGCCAGCAGCATGAGTGTGCAGACGAGCGAACCAAAGGTAGCCGGTACATAGCAATCCGACTCGAAGGTGAGATCGGCGATGACGGCGCGCCCTCCTTCGGCCCCGCGAAGCGCACTCAGCGGTGAACGTGTACGTACCACGGTGCGTCCGGGCCTCCGCGGTTCGGTCCGAGAGCCATTCGTGGCGCTACGGGTGATCGGCCTTGAAGAACATTTCGAACTGAATGTCGTCAGGGTCCTTGAACGTCAGGACCGCACCGTATTCGCGGTCGGCGATCGGCGCATGCCTGACGCCGAGCTGCTCGAAACGCGCCAGCCACTCGTCGAGTTCGCCACGCGTGTCGACTTTGAATGCCATGTGATCCAACCCGGTACGTCGTGGGTCGAATGCCTCGCCTTGATTCGCGTCGTGCTGCTGGAACTCGATGATGGTCCGCGTGCTCGGATGCATCAACAAGATCGCGCGCCATCCGTCGCCGCCGACCCGGTCGATTTCGGTCAGGTCGAGCAGCGCGGCCCACCATCGAGCGCTGGCCTCGGCGTCACGAGCCGAGAAGGAAATGTGCGACACCCTGCTGAAAGTTGGCATAAAAATCCTCTGGACTTTGATTTGGATGGCGATGTCTCGGCGTCGGCTCGACGGGTGCAATCCCAATCATCGCGCGTTGAGTTCAACATCCCAAGTACTGCAACAGATTCCTGCGATCACGCGGTTCACGCCTGACATTCGTGCAATCCCGGCGACGGGTGGTCACTGCGGATCGCTTTATGGGCCTGGTCCATCATCAGCCCGATGATGTCGGCGGCCGGCGCGATGCGTCGGACCGCGCCCACTCCTTGTCCGGCCGGGTATACCATCGACTCCCAATCACCGCTGGTCTCGGGCGTGGGGGGCAATGCCGACCGCACCGGCAAATCGTAGGACATGTTGGCGGAGTGTGGAAAAAGCCGCGTGCGCCCGATGCTGTCGCCCTGCTGGTGCGCGGCATTGTGGGCGCTCGTCCCAGCGCTGCGCACCGCGGGAGTCGCGAGAAGCCGGTAAGGCTCATCGGGCCACTCGGGCCCGAAGGCGTTGGTGCGCAACGTCTTGCCGGACGAGTCGACGAGTCGACGCTGGTATTCGGAATGGGCATTAGCCTCCGTTGCGGCGACCAACGCGGTTCCCACCCATACTCCGTCCGCGCCTGTCCGTAAAGCTGCCGCTACCGCCGTCCCATCGGATATGCCGCCTGCCGCGAGCACGAGCATGTCGGGCCAGCTGTGCCGGATGGTCCGCAACAATGCGTGCAGCGGTATCCGCCCACGGGCATGGCCGCCCGCCTCACTGCCCTGGGCGACTATTGCGCTGACTCCGAATCCGATTGCGGTCGCGGCGATCTCCGGCGAGGAGGCTTGCATCCACACGCGTATTCCCGCCGCGCGCAGTGCGCCGACCCAGCGGGCCGGGGGTGGGTCGTGATGAAACACGACCAGCGGCACGTTCAGGCTGATGCATTCGTCGATGTGCGCGTCCGTGCTTGCGGGTCCGAGTCCGGTGTCGGCGCAGATGAGATCCACGCCGAATGGCCCAGAAGTCAGGGCGCGCAGTCGTTCCACCATGACGGCCAGGCTTTCGGGCGGATCCGGGGAGGCGCCGAGCACGCCCAATCCGCCGGCATTGGTAACCGCCGCGGCGAGCCGCTCGTGCGCGATGAACCCCATGCCCGCTCCGACGAGCGGATAGCGGATGTCGTATTCGCGGGTCAACCGCGTCTGCAGGGCGGCCGCCGAATCGCCGGTCGAATCAGTCATGGCATCTCCTCGCAGATACTCCAGATCAGACTATTTTTAAGATTAGTCCGATCTGGAGTATTGTCAACCCATGTCCCGCAAGCAGTTGAGCTCGACATCTTTTGCGATACTCGGGCTGCTCTCCATCCAGCCGTTTACGACTTATGAACTCGCGCAACAGATGGAGCGCACGCTGAGCTGGTTCTGGCCACGGGCCGCCAGCATGATTTATGAAGAGCCGAAGAAGCTGGTCGGCGCCGGACTGGCCGCCTCGCAGGTCACCTTCACCGGCAAACGGCGCAGCACCGTGTACCAGATCACCGATGCCGGACGCGCCGCGTTACGCGACTGGCTGGACGGGCCCGCCGCGGGCATGCGGATGGAATTCGAAGCGATGATCAAGGTGGCCTTCGCCGACGCGGGCGATCTGAGTCAGCTGCGCGCGACAGTGCGAGAAATCAGGGCTGACGCCGAAGCACGGCTCGCTCAAATAATGGACAGGTCAACGGAGTTCGAGACCACGGGTGGGCCGTTCCCAGACCGCCTCCCGGTCGCTTCGCTCGCCGGCAAGCTGCTGATGGGCCAATACGAAGCTCTTATCCGCTGGGCATGTTGGGCCGAGGATGCGATTGGCGATTGGACCGGCGTCACGCCGGCGACCGGCGCCGCGGTGCCACCCCATGCGTTGACCTCCGGATGGCCCGACCGGTACACCGACGACGCCCCTACGGTGGCAGCATCTCGCCGTGCGTCTCCGGCGCCAACGGAATGATGAAAAGTCCGATCACGAAAACAACCGCCGTCAGGGCGACAGGCAAGCCCAGGGTATGCGTGTGCAGCACTGCCGCCCCGAGCAAGAAGTTCACGCCGGCACCGACAAAGCGGCCAAAGGACGTGCAGAACGCAAACGCCGTTGCGCGCACACGTGTCTCGAACTGCTCGGGTAACCAGAGGCTGAAGAGCGCGAAGTTGCCGCCGAAGAAACCCAGCACGAACAGCCACGCGATAAACGGTCCGAGGCCGCTGGGCAGATAGAACGCCCAGCCAAAGCTGCCGGCAATCGCCACCGCCATCCCCGCAAAATAGAACGCTGCGGTCTTCCTGCGTCCGACGCGCTCCGCGATCACGGGCAGGACGAGACAACCCAGGATGGTCCCGATCGACAACAACCCAGTGGCCCACGAAGCGGTTCTGGTCGCATCGCCCTTGCCCAGACCCGCCTTCTGCGCCAGCTGGATCACGGCCGTCGGCTCGTACACCGTGCCCGCCCACAAACCCACGATCGCGATCGTCACCAGCGCACACGCCACCCAGGTGCGACGCCGATAGCGCGCGCCGAGAATTTCGCGCAACGGGTTCACGCGGGCCTTACCTTCCCCCTCCGCCCGCTGCCACTTCTCGGTCTCCTTCACACGCGTCAGGATCGCGATCGCCACAACAATCGGTAATGCTCCCGTGAGAAACATTGCGCGCCAACCGAAATGGACACCGACCGTGTAGTTGAGCGCTGCGGCCAGGAAGAAGCCGGCGTAGTAACCGGTCTGCAGGTACCCTGCGCCCATCTTGCGCCGGTCCTCCGGCCAGGCCTCAGCCACATAGGTCCCGGCGAGGGCCCATTCGCCACCGATCCCGACACCGGCGATGAAGCGGAAGCTGGCAAGCTCCCAGACGTTTTGCGCCATGGCCGACAGCCCGGTGAAGATTGCGAAGGTGAAGATCGTCGCCGCCAGCACCTTGGTGCGCCCGAAGCGGTCGGCGATCGGCCCCCAGATGAACGAGAGACCCCAGCCGACGAGGAACAGGGCGAACAGGATCGACCCCACCAGCCCGACATTGGCCGGCGTCGCGGCGACGCCCGATCGCGGCAACAGCTCGGTCAGCGCGGGCGTGAGCACCAGCGCGTAGATGAACGAATCCATCCCATCAAGCGTCCAGCCCGTCCATGCCCCCCAGAACCCCACGATCTGGGAGCGACTGAGCGGCGTGCGGTGACGTACTGGCACCGCACGTTCCGTCGTTGAACTCATATCGCGCCTCCGGGCTGCGCCGCCTTGGCTCGCGAAGTGGACTAAAGCGAGTACATAATTATATATAATATAGTGATGACGAGCGCAACGAAACGTTCCTTCCTAGTCGGTCCGGCGGCCGCGCTACCGGCGTCGCTATCGTTGGCGGAGCGCGGCAGCACGTCGCGGATGATCGCGAATGCGCTACGCGCGGCAATTGTCGATGGCACCCTGGCGCCCGGCACTCCATTGCGCCAGGATGCGATCGCGCGGCACTTCTCTGTCAGTGCAATTCCGGTTCGCGAAGCCCTGCGCCAGCTCGAAAGCGAAGGATGGGCAAAGGCCGAAATCAACAAGGGCGCCACCGTTGCTCCGTTATCGGCCGAGGAAGCACGGGAAATCTATGAAATCCGCGCCGCGCTCGAAAGTCTCGCCATTGGACTGGCCATACCCGCTCACACGCCGGCTTCACTGCGGCATGCCACGGCACTCTGCAAGGCGGCGGCAGCCGAAACCGATGCGTCGCTCTACGTGGCCCGCAACGAGGCTTTTCACCTGAGTCTCTACGTGCCCGCCGCGCGGCCACAGCTCTTCGACATGATCCGAATGCTGCACGGGCGCGGCGAACGCTATCTCCGGCTCAAGTTCGGGCTGCCCACGTACAAGCGTGCGTCCGACCGCGAGCACGCTGCACTGCTCAAGGCTGTTCGTCAGCGCGACGTCGGCACTGCGCAATCGCTGGTCACCGAGCATCTCCTCGACACCGGCAACCTGCTCCATCGTTTCCTTTCCGAAGCGAACGACCCACCCGGCAAGGAATAGCCATGCCGGACACCGACGAGCCGGCCTGGCCCGAGGCCGCGGAAGGTGAGCGATAAGCGATTCGCGTCGACGGCCGGACCAGCGGTGGTGCGTACGCGATCAGCGAGTCGCTAGCCGCCCCGGGGTGCGCCGTCCCGACCCACCTGCGCCGCAACGAGGACGAACACTTCTTGATTCTCTCCGGCCGATATCGAATCACCCTCGACAACAAGCTTTTTGATGCCGCCCCAGGCACCCGCATTACGGTGCCCGTAATGCGGGTCACGGCTGGAAGAACATCGACCGCGCGGAAGCAGACCGCTGGTCACACCGGGAGTTGAGCAGATTGCCGACCGGGTAAAAGACGCGCCGACTACGCAGATCCCGAAGCTCGCTGCGCAATTCGGTTGCCTGATACTCGGACCTCCCGTCGCCTGGCGCGCGATGCGCTGCGCCTCCCGCACGGCGACACCCGAGAAATCCAGTCCGGTGGTGTGCGCACCTTTGAGCGCATTGCCGTTGTCCCCGTGCCTAAATGGCATTGTAGGTGGACGACCTGGCGGCCCTCCAGCGGGCCGAGATCACGCGACTCGAACGGCGCAAAACCTCGTCGGGTCGCGGTCGTCTACTCCGCAGAAGTCGCTACGCGCGTAGATCGGTGCGCAAGCATCCCAATTACGCATGTTTGCAGCTATTTTCGCCTGCATATCTTCGTCGAACGCGGTCCAACTCTGCCGTAACCCGGTCGTCTAGACCATACCGCTTCGCGCGTTGTCTCGATCGCTACGCGAAGTGGCTGTTCTGAATTCGCGTCGCCTAACCATGACGATGATGGCCACCGACACGCTGCGATACATTGAGTATTCGCCTACTGGGTTCAACGCGGAACGAGGCCATCATGGGATTCATCACGCCGGACCTTCCAGACGTCGATCACGACACCTGGCCCACGCTGCCTCGATCCACGAGGATGCAAGTGGTGACTCGGCATTGGGTGGACCACGGCTTCGGCACCCCGTCGGCGATTTATCTACTGTATGTGCTCAAGATGGCCGCGTACGCCGGTGGCGCCGCGGCGGTCATCTCGTTAACCCCCGGTCTGGGCGGCCTGGATCGAATCGGCGTCTGGTGGACGCAACCAATCGTCTATCAGAAGGTCGTGGTCTTCACTCTGCTGTTCGAGGTCCTCGGCCTGGGCTGCGGGTCGGGTCCACTCACCGCAAGGTTCTGGCCCCCAATCGGGGGGTTCCTCTATTGGCTGCGGCCCAACACGATTCGTCTGCCACCCTGGCCGCGGGTAGTCCCGTTCACGCGCGGCGATGGTCGCACGATCGTCGACGTGGGTCTCTACGTCATCGTATTGGGCTCCGGCATCTGGGCGCTGCTGTCGCCGGGCCGCGGCGGGCCGGCGACCCCGGCCGGCGATGTCGGCCTGCTCAATCCCGTTGTGTTGGTCCCGGCGATCATCGCGCTGGCGCTGTTGGGTTTGCGCGACAAAACGGTCTTCCTCGCGGCGCGCGGCGAACACTACTGGCTGACCCTGTTCGTGTTCTTCTTCGCGTTCACCGATCAGATCGCCGGCTTCAAAATCATCATGCTCGCACTGTGGTGGGGTGCGGCGACCTCCAAGCTCAACCATCATTTCCCCTATGTCGTGGCGGTAATGACGAGCAACCATCCGCTCTTGCGGAGCAAATTGTTCAACCGGGTAAAACACCGGCTTTACCGCGACCCGGTCAATGACCTTCGTCCCTCGTGGGTGCCGAAAGTCATGGCACACGTCGGCGGCACCACGGCCGAATTCCTGGTGCCCTTGGTTCTGGTCTTCTTCGCGGACGGGCACCGCTGGGCGTGGTTCCTGATCGCCTTTATGGTGATCTTCCACCTCAACATCATTTCCAACCTCCCGATGGGAGTTCCGTTGGAGTGGAACGTATTCCTGATCTTCTCGCTGTTCTATTTGTTCGGGCACTACAGTGCGATCCACGCGACCGACCTGCAGTCACCGCTACTGCTCGCAATCCTGCTTCTTGGGCTCGCGGTGGTGCCAATCCTGGGAAACTTTTTCCCCCAGCAGTTTTCGTTTCTGCCCGCGATGCGCTACTACGCCGGAAACTGGGCGACCAGCGTGTGGTGCTTCCGTGCGGGTGCCGAAGAAAAGATCGAAGCCAACGTCGTGAAGAGTTCGGCGCTGACCGCCAAGCAACTGGCCAAGCTCTACGACCCGGCAACGGCCGAAATCACCATTGACAAGGCCGGTGCCTTTCGATCGATGCACACTCACGGTCGTGCACTCAACGGGTTGCTCACTCGCGCCGTCGATAACGAAGCCGACTACCGGATGCGCGAGGGCGAAATCGTCGCCGGCCCCCTGGTCGGGTGGAACTTCGGCGAAGGCCACCTGCACAACGAGCAACTGCTAGAGGCCTTGCAGCGGCGCTGCCACTTCGACGAGGGCGATGTCCGGGTGGTCGTCTTGGAAGGGCAACCGATTCACATCCAACGGCAGTGGTATCGCATCGCGGACGCCAAGACCGGCCTGATCGAGGAAGGCTACGTCAACGTCGAGGACATGTTGACGCGTCAGCCGTGGCCCGAACCCGGCGACCAGTTCCCCGTCCACCTGACCCACGACGGCGATGCCGTAAAACGGCTATCCGCAGCCGATTAGTTGCACCGTGGCGTTGGGGGACGACTCGCCGGGGCGGTAAAGCCGCCGGTGTCATCGAAGAACGCCCACGATCCGTTGTCGTCGACCTCCATGCGCCAACCCAGCTCCGAAGTATCCACGATGGTGTCGATAAACCATGCGTGTGCAGCCTCTGCGCTGTCGAAATTCTTCGCCGCGACTATCTCGCCGTGGGGGTCGATAGCTCGAAACGTGGCCATGCGTGGCAATTATCCCCTCCGATCAAGGTTTAATCGTCAGCGATTTCGACCGGCCGGACGTTTTGCCTGCTTACAACGTGCGAGTTAATTGATTCGCGAGGAGTTCAGCGAATCTGGCCGGGTCCTCGAGCGCACCGCCCTCGGCCAACAGCGCCGTTCCGTACAATAATTCCGCGGTCTCGGCGACCGTGGGATCGTCGGCCCGATTGCGGTGGGCTTCACGCAGTCCGGTGATGAGCGGGTGATCTGGATTGAGTTCCAGAATTCGCTTTCCGATGGGGATGTTTTGTCCGGAAGCCTGGTAGATGCGTGCGAGCGCCGGGCTTATCCCGAAGGCGTCGGTGATCAGGCAGGCCGGCGATTCGGTCAGGCGAGTGGATAACCGGACTTCCTTGACATGGTCGGTCAGCGTCTCTTTCAACCAGGTCAGCAGGTCGGCGAATTCTTTGTCCCGCTCCTCGCGTTCGGCGTCACTCTTGTCCTCACCGGAATCGAGGTCGACCTCGCCCTTGGCCACCGACTGCAGCGGTTTGCCGTCGAAGTCGGTCACGGTGCCCACCCAAACCTCGTCGACGGGGTCGGTGAGCAGTAGGACCTCGTAGCCCTTGGCCTTGAAGACCTCCAGGTGCGGCGACTTCAGGATTTGCTGCTGGGTCTCGCCGGTGGCGTAGAAGATCTGCTCCTGCCCGTCCTTCATGCGCTCGACGTATTCGGCGAGGGTAGTGGCGTCCTCCTCACTGTGCGTCGACGCGAACGACGAGATCTGCAGCAGGGTCTCTTGGTTGTCGACGTCGGACAGCAGGCCCTCTTTGAGAACCCGGCCGAACTGAGTCCAGAAGGTGCGATAGTCCTCGGGCCGCTCGGACTGCAGGTCCTTGATCGTCGATAGAACCTTCTTGGTCAGCCGCCGACGAATCGCGTTGATCTGCCGATCTTGCTGCAGGATTTCCCGAGAAACGTTGAGCGACAGGTCTTGTGCGTCGACCACACCCTTGACGAACCGCAGGTACTCCGGCATGAGCTGGTCGCAGTCGCCCATGATGAACACGCGCTTGACATACAGTTGGACCCCGATCTTGGCATCCCGGTTGAACAGGTCGAACGGGGCGTGCGACGGGATGAAGAGCAGGGCCTGGTACTCGAAGGTGCCCTCGGCCTTCATCACGATGACCTCGAGCGGGTCGTCCCAGGCGTGCGCGACGTGCTTGTAGAACTCTTTGTACTCCTCGTCGGACACTTCGTCTTTGGGCCTGGCCCACAGCGCCTTCATCGAGTTCAGGGTCTCGGTCTCGATGGTGACGACTTCGTCGCCACCGTCCTCTGCCGGTGGAGTGCGCCGCTCGACCTCCATCCGGACGGGCCAGGCAATGAAGTCGGAGTACTGCTTGACGAGGCTCTTGATCTTCCACTCCGAGGTGTAATCGTGGAGCTCGTCCTCGGCGTCTTCGGGTTTGAGGTGCAGGGTGACGGCGGTTCCCTGCGGGGCGTCTTCGACGGATTCGATGGTGTAGGTGCCCTCACCGCTCGATTCCCACCGGGTGGCTTGGCTCTCGCCGGCCTTGCGCGTCAACAGCTCGACCTTGTCGGCCACCATGAAAGACGAGTAGAAGCCGATACCGAACTGACCGATCAGTTCCTCCGACGCGGCCTCGTTCTTGGCCTCCCGCAGCTGCTGGCGCAGCTCGGCGGTGCCTGACTTGGCGAGGGTGCCGATCAGGCCGATGACCTCGTCGCGCGTCATGCCGATGCCGTTGTCGCGGATGGTCAGCGTGCGCGCGCCCTTGTCCACGTCGATCTCGATATGGAGGTCAGACGTATCGACGACGAGGTCCTTGTTGCGGAATGCCTCAAGCCGAAGTTTGTCCAGTGCGTCGGAGGCGTTCGAGATCAACTCCCGCAGAAACGAGTCCTTGTTGGAGTAGACCGAGTGGACCATCAAATCAAGGAGTTGCCGTGCCTCGGCCTGAAACTCCAACTGTTCAACACCCGCATTCATGAGATAAGAATCTACCGAGCTGAGGATCGTTGATGTCGCGAGGCCCTGGGCGGGCCTTACCCTGAACAGGTGAGCCCACCCAGGAAGGGACATCAGGTTGTCTGTTGCTCAACGCGAACGTGCCGCCCTCGTCGACACCCTGCGCGGCGTCGGCCCGGATGCCCCCACCTTGTGTGACGGCTGGACTACCCGAGATTTGACCGCCCACCTTGTGATTCGTGAGTATCGCCTCGACGCCTCGCCTGGCATCCTCATCCCGCGCTTCGCCGGCCACACCGCCAAGGTGCAAAACGAGGTCGCCGAGCGGACCGACTGGGATGCGCTGCTGGACAAGGTCGCGTCAGGACCGCCGGTTTATTCACCACTGAAGCTGCTCGACCCGGTGGCCAATATCGGCGAGATGTTCATTCATCACGAGGACGTCCGCCGCGCGCAGCCGAGCTGGACGCCACGTGTCCTGGAACCGGCCCTAGCGAAGAGCCTGCGCCGGACGCTTCCGCTGATGGCGCGGATGACGCTGGCGAAGGTCCCCGGCCGGGTCGCACTGCGTAGCCCGGAAGGCAAGACGGTGCTGATCGTGGGCAGCGGCCCGCCCATCACGGTGACCGGTGCTCCGGAGGAGCTGCTGCTGTTCGCTGTCGGGCGGCAGGCCAAGGTCGAGTTCGAGGGCGACGCATCCGCGGTGCAGACGGTTCGCGACGCACCCAAGGGGTTGTAGCCGTTCAGCCGTAGGCCGCGCGCAGATCCTTCTTGATGACTTTGCCGAATTGGTTACGCGGCAAGGCATCGATAATGACGAGGCGCTCGGGATGTTTGTAGCGGCTCAGGCCTAGCGAATAACAGTGCCGCACCAGGGATTCCAATGAGACGCCGTCGGCCGATGCGGGTACCACGACGGCGCAGACCCGCTCCCCCGCGCTGTGGTCGGGTACCCCGATGACCGCGACATCGGCGACGGCGGGATGGGCGACGAGGACATTTTCGATCTCGAGGGCCGAGATGTTCTCCGCGTTGCGGATGATCGCATCCTTGATTCGGCCGGTGACCCGGACGTTGCCGTCGGCGTCGATCAGTCCGAGATCGCCGGTGCGCAGCCAGCCATCCTCGTCAAAGGCATCGGCGTCGAGCGTCGCGTCGGCGTGGCCGAGGAAGCATTGGGGCCCCTTGAGTCGCAGCTCGCCTTCCTGACCGACGGGCAGTTCGATCTCGCGGTTGTCGACCACGCGAACGCTAACGCCCGCCACCGGTGCGCCGACGGTGTAGTCGAGCACCTCCGGCGGTGCGTCGAGCGGCGGTGAGGTCGCCACGGGAAACTCGGTCATCCCCCACGCATTGGCGATACCGGCCAGTCCGAAGGTTTCGCGGACCTGCCGTCCCAGTTCGCCGGTGATCGGCGCGCCCCCGGCGATGCAACCCCGCAGGGCGCCGAAGAGCGGCTGATTACCGTGTGCGCGTTGCGCTTCCAGGAACGCCACGAAGAACGGCGTGGCCGTGCCCAGGAATGTCGGGTTGTGTTCCGCGATGGCCAGTGGTGTTGTGGCAGGGTCGAACACCTCGAAGAGAGCCAGGCGCATACCGGTCAGCAGCGCGGCGGCCACCATCGCGGCCCCGCCGATGTGGGCGATCGGAAAGGCGATCGGATCCACGTCGCTGGCGGTGATCCCCATCGCCTCCACCATGCCTCGCGAGCCGGCGATTACCGTCGTATCGGTGTGTCGAATCCCCTTGGGCGCCGCGGTGGTCCCCGACGAGTAGTAGATCCACTGGGTGTCGCCACCGGCTGCCGATGGCGGCGCGAGCGCAGCGGCGTCGGCACGTGGCAGCCGTATCTCACCGACCTGCGGAGGTTTCGCCAGGTCGATGGTGATGACCTCGAAGCCCCGATCGGAGGCCAACGACCGAGCAAGCTCACCGTGATCGTATCCTCGCCAAAGTTCCGGAACCACAAGGAATTCTGTCGACAGCTGCCCAGTGATGAAGCCAACCTCACGCTCCCGCAATATCGGGATGATCGGATTCTGCACCGCACCGAGTCGAGTGAGCGCGGCCATCACCACCACGGTCTCGAGCGTGGTCGGCAGCTGCCAGGACACGACGGTTCCCGCACCGATCCCGCGTTCGGCGAACGCCGCTGCCGTTGCGCGTGCGGCATCGTGAAACTCGCGTGCGCTTAGGCTCCGGCCGTAGTCGTCTGCGAAAAGCGGACGATTCGGTCGGTGCCGTGCCGCGTCGGCGATCAACGTCCAGTAGGTGACGTCGCTTCCGGTCGTCATCCGGTTGGCGACAAGTCCGGTGGTCGAAATCCGGAGTGCGCTATGGACACGGCCACCGCGCTGCCGACTGGACCCCGACGGTCAACGACAACGGCTGAACCGTTGGCCACCCCGTCGCCGCTGTAATGAGTAAGTGCGGCCAACCCGATATACGGGCCTTCGGGCAGTCGACTGAGCGTAAGCGTGTAGTCGACGTTGATGAACTCGAGCGCGTTACTACCCCAGTTGGCGATTGCGGCGGTGACGTCGGCACATAGCGCCGCGCGGGTGAACGGGGTCAGAGGCTCGTCGTCGATCAAGGCACGCGTTTCATGAAGCCAGGTGTATTTCGGTCCGGTCGTATCCCACTCGGGATCGGGATTCTGAAGTTCGCCGCCCCAGCCGTAGGTCCGCAGGAACAGCGTCGGGGTAGCGCCGTCGTGCTCGGTGGGCAGCCGAGGCATCTGCACTGGCTGTGACCACACTTTTCCGGCGGGCTGCGAGCCGCGCCGCAGAAACAGCGCGCTTGCTCGCGCGACGGGTTCGCCACGCTGGATGAGCAGCGCCTCGAGCAGTCGCAATCGCCGACGTTCGTGTTGCACCTGGACGTGCACCTCGAACGGCTCCATTGCGGCTGGTGCGGGCAGATCGACCGTCAGCCGCGCGGGTTGCAACTCCGGGTCGTCGACCGCGCCTTCGAGCACGGCGGCCAGGATGCCGCCGACCACGTGTCCGCTCATGGACGGGCCCCACCCGCCGCGCGCGATTGACGTTGGCACGTAAAGCTTTTCGTCGCGCTCAAAGTACGGCCTGGGCGTCGCCGAATCGACGTCATCCGCCGGGATATTCGGCTCGGTCACCACATGACTCTCCGCTCGAACAGGGCTTTCATCGAGACTCCCCCTCTGAGGTAGGCAACGGTAGATGTTACAGTTCGTCTTCCAGGTCACGTGATGTCCGGTTGTCGCTTGTGCCAAAAATCCACGCGCGGAGGAATATTGACTTTCTCACTAAACCGGCTTGCCAGGGGTTCAGCCGGCGACGTCGAGCGGATACCGCACCACGCAGTTAACGAATAGTGGGGATCGAGCAAAGCGTCCGCAGTGGTTTGTCACAGCCAACTCATAGGTAGCCTAACTACCGTCGAGAAAGTTGGGCGTCAACGTTCGATATATCCACTAAATAAATAAGTGGGGGGAATATGAAACTCAAGCAACTGATTGCGGCGGCCACGCTCGCCGGCGCATTCAGCGCGGCGGCGCTGGGTGTCGGCGCCGGTTCGGCAAATGCCGCTCCGGGTTCACCGTCCGGCGGCCATGGCGCTCCTGCGCCCGGCAGCCACGGCGCTCCGACCGGGCCAAATGACCCGGGCGGCCCTGGCGGCCCGGGTGGTCCCGGACCGGGCGGCCCGGGCGGACCCGGTGGACCTCCCGGCGGACCCGGCGGACCCGGCGGTCCAGGGGAGCACGGCCCTGGCGGCCCCGGTGGACCTCCCGGTGGCCCCGGCGGACCCGGAGAGCACGGCCCTGGCGGCCCCGGTGGACCTCCCGGTGGGCCCGGTGGCCCCGGTGGCCCCGGCGGACCCGGTGGACCTCCCGGTGGGCCTGGTGGCCCGGGCGGGCCTGGACACCCAGGCGGCCCCGGGTTCAACGGTCCCGGTGGACCGGGCGGACCCGGTGGACCGGGCGGGCCCGGCGGCCCCGGCGGTCCCTGGCATGGGGATCCACAGCGTGGCTACTTCCACGGCGCACCGTGGGGCGACGGACCTGGCCCGTGGGGGCCGGGTGAGCCGCCTCGACCGGCGTGGGATCGACCACTCCCGCCGCCAGGCGGCCCGTGGAACTACGGCCCAATCAACTACTGGGGCTACCAGGAAACGCCCGTTTGGGATCCCGGTTTCAACGCGTGGGGTTTCTGGTTCTTCGGAGTCTGGGTCCCGCTGTAAATCGCTGACGCACCCACCACGACGCCCGTTTCGCCGCTCGGCGAGACGGGCGTCGTGCTGTCTACCGACCGACAGCCCAAAAGATCTCCATCGCTCCGCCACAGCAGCTACATAGGTAGGCTATCTAATCTGGAATTGTCGGGGGCGAATGTCCACGGATTCACTGAGCAGACAGGTGAAGGACCATGAAACTTAATCGACTGGTTGCGGGGGCGACCATCGCCGGCGCTCTCGGCGCAACGGCGTTGGGCATGGGCTCCGGTTTGGCAACCGCCGCTCCAATCCCAACGCCGGACCACCACGGTGTCTCGGCACCCCTTGACTACCACGGCCCGGGGCGACCTGGTGGCCCCGCGCCATGGCACGGAGACTCCCACCGCGGCTACTTCAATGGAGCCCCGTGGGGAAACGGGCCCGCCCCCTGGGGATTGGGAGCGCCACCCCGGCCGGCTTGGGGAGGACCGCTCCCGCCGCCCGGTGGGCGGTGGGCGGGTGGACCCATCAACTATTGGGGCTACCAGGAGACGCCGATTTGGAATCCCGGATTTAACCAATGGGGCTTCTGGCTCTTCGGAGTCTGGATCCCGCTGTAACAAGCCCCCCGCCGGCGGACCGCGATCACGGTAGGACTCGTGCGGCGCGGTCGTCCCGAACGCTCTACACTTCTCGCGTGAAACTGCGACTGGCTGTCGACGTTTGCGCGCTGGTGAAATCGCTGTGACCATACGGCGTTTCGTGGCCATCGCCCTCGTCGCGATACTGGCCGCGGGCTGCGCGCCGGCACGGGCCGCCGGGCACCACAACATCACCTTGACGCTGGTGCGACATGCTCAGTCGGCAGCCAACGCATCGGGACTGATCGACACCACGGTCCCCGGTCCGGAACTCTCTCCCCGGGGGTTTTGCCAGGCGACGCTCGTGGCCCCGCAATTGGCCCCGAACCATTACGACGGCGTCTACGCCTCGACCATGATCCGCACACAGGAGACGGCAACACCGACGTCGCAAGCACTCGGTGAAGCCATCACCGTGCTGCCCGGGCTGCGCGAGATCGAGGCGGGCCAGTACGAAGGCACGCCCGAAGCCGACATCCCGCAGACCTACTTCGCCGCCCCGGCACGCTGGCTGCAGGGTGACCGCAACGCACGGATTCCCGGCTCTGTGGACGGCAACGAGTTCAACGCGCGGTATACCGAGGCCGTCTCACGCATTTACGACAGCGGCCAGCAGAACCCGGTCGCGTTTTCACATAGCGCGTCGATCATGTTCTGGGTGCTGATGAACGCACGCAATGCCGACCCGTCGTTGTTGAAGACCAAGTCGTTGCCGAACGTGGGCCACGTAGTGCTCACCGGAAATCCTTCCGAAGGCTGGACATTGACCGAATGGGATGCCGATCCCCCGCCGTGCTGATCTCCTGAGCGGCCGTTAGCTCTTGATGCCGACGGTGATTACGTCGGACACGAACCGGATCCAGAATGGCCGCGGGATGCGGTGCTGATCGGTGACGGTGAACCCGGCGTCCTCGAACATCGACCGCAGCTCGGCCGGCGACGCGTTGTGCTGCGGTTTCCACCGATTCGTCGAACGCGCCTGCAGCAGCGTTTGTCGCGTGCTCAACGCGGAGACGGCGGCAAGTCCACCCGGCGCCAGGACGCGATGAAACTCTCGAAGCGCAGCCGGCTGGTCGAAGAAGTGAAACGCCGAGGTCGTCACGACCGCATCGAGGGCGCCGTCGTCGAAGGGCAGCTGCTCGGCCGGCCCGCGCAACCAGTGCACCCGAGTGGATCTGGCCCGCGCCTGAGCGAGCATCCCATCCGACATGTCTACCCCGTAGATCGCCTCGGGGTGTAGTTCACGTTCGATACGGTCGCTGAGAATACCTGTCCCACAAGCGATGTCAGCGATCTTACGCGATTGATGGTCGCGCAGCTTTGCGATCACCTCGTCGTGCGGAGGGCGGTACACCCACTGCTGCAAAACCGGCTGGTCATAGGCCGGTGCTAAGAAACTCCAAATCCGGGTGACGACACTATTGAGCCCCCGACGTCGCGGTGCGGTCATAGGACATGTCTAGTGCCGGCCCGGTTCGCCGGGTCCACCGGGTCCAGCCGGGCTGTTTCGTAAGGCCCAAGCCGCCCAGATCCGACACCTCGATGCTCAGGCCCCGGTGGCGGGAGTAGGAATTTCCCGATCGGGCTTGGAACGCGGCCGTTCGGTCAGCCGATTGCATGAAACCCTTGCGGCGCATCGGAATCACTAAGTTAGTGCACAGGTAAGCGGATTAGCGTGATGTTGTGACTGATCGCCAAGAACGCGCAATGTCCTTTGGATCGATTGCCGAAGACTATGACGGACTGCGGCCCCAGGCCCCTCAGGAGGCGGTGAGCTGGCTGGTGCCGCCCGGCTGCGGGGTAGCAGTCGACGTAGGGGCCGGAACCGGACTGTTCAGCCGCACCCTGGTGGATAAAGCGGCACAAGTCATCGCGGTCGAGCCCGATGCGCGAATGCGCAAAGTGCTGACCGAGCGATCCCCCGGAGTTCGCGCGCTCGAGGGGCGCGGCGAGTCGATCCCCCTTCCAGACGCCGCCGCGGACGCGGTTTTCGTCTCGTCGGCGTGGCACTGGATGGATCACGAACGAACCATTCCCGAGATCGGTCGGGTGCTGCGCGACGGCGGTCGCCTCGGGCTGATCTGGACGAGCCGCGACCGCGAGGTGGACTGGGTGCGCGACCTGGGCCGGCTGCCCGGCCAAGACCTCGAAGAAGTCCAATCCGTTGACCGATTCCGGCAGCGCCTGCATTTCGACCTTCCCGAACCGCAGATCTTCTACAACATCGAGCGCGAAATCTTTCGCTTCGTGCGGACGATGACACTCGAGGACGCCGTTGCGATGTTGGGGACCTACAGTAGGGCGATCATCGCCTCCCCGGACGACCGCGCCCGCACGCTCGGCGACGCGCGCGCCGCGATGGAGGCGCGCTTTCCCGGCGCCGACGTGATAGGAATCCCGATGCGCGCGTGGTGCTGGCGCGCCGACCGTGTTGCCCGCAATGCCGAGAACTAGGCTGTTGCTTCACCGCGCGCATCGGGGCCTGGCCGAAGCCGTAACTGCAGGCAGAGGCATCGAGATCGGTAGCAACCTTGGTGATTTCACAAACAAGCTGTTAGACAGCACATTACGTTGCATGCAGCTACCCAGCACGCTACGCTCGGCCGGCACGACCCCACCGATGCCCCCTGAGGTCGGACAGGCCCGACACAACTGAAGATGCGGGATCCGCAATGAAATTTGTGCTGGCGAGTTATGGAACTCGGGGGGATATCGAGCCGTCAGTCGCCGTCGGCCGAGAATTGCTGCGCAGAGGGCACGACGTGCACATGGCCGTCTCGCCCGACCTCGTCGATTTCGCCGAAGCGGCCGGCCTCGACGCGGTTGCCTATGGGCTCAACACGCGGGAATGGCTGGATACCTACCGCGACTTCTGGGCATCCGCCTTCCACAACTATTGGAAAGTCCCCGCTCTGGTCAGGATGTGGCGCGAACTTCGCGACTCCGTCGTCCGGAGCTGGGTGCAGATGAGCGCGACGCTGACGCCGCTGGCGGATGGGGCCGACGTACTCTTCACCGGCGAGAGTTTCATGGAAACCGCGGCCAACGTCGCGGAGTACTACGCGATGCCATTGGCCACCCTGCACTATGTCCCGATCCGGGCCAACGGCCAGCTGATCCCGGCCGTGCCGTCGCCATTGGTCCGGTCGGCCATGAACGTGTCCAACTGGCTGACCTGGCGGATGACCAAACACCTGGACGACGGTCAGCGCCGTGAACTGGGCCTGCCCAACGCAACTCGTCCCGCCTCGAGACGCATCGCTGACCGCGGATCGCTGGAAATCCAGGCCTACGACGAGGCGTGCTTTCCAGGGTTGGAAGCCGAATGGGCGAAATGGGCTGGGCGACGGCCCTTTGTCGGCGCGCTGACACTGGATTTGATGACGGACGCCGACGAGGAAGTCGCGTCGTGGATCGCCGCAGGATCTCCGCCGATCTGCTTTGGCTTCGGCAGCATGCGTATCGAATCCCCCGCCGAGACAATCGAAATGATCAGTGCGGCATGCGCGCAACTCGGTGAGCGGGCCTTGGTCTGCGCCGGTTGGAGCGACTTCAGCGAGGTGCCACATTTCGACAACGTCACGGTGGTCGGCGAGGTCAACTACGCCACAATCTTCCCCTCGTGCCGCGCGGTCGTGCACCACGGCGGCACGGGCACCACGGCCGCGGGCCTGCGCGCCGGAGTTCCCACACTGGTTCTCTCGATGGATCTGGTTCAGACGATCTGGGGGGCCCAGGTCAGCCGACTGAAGATCGGTACGGCCCGGCGGTTTGCGAACACGACTCGCACATCTTTGGTCGCCGATCTACGCCAGATCCTCACCCCGGAATGCGTCACGCGAGCGCGCGAATTCGCCACCCGGATGAGCAAGCCCGACGCGAGCGTCGCCGAGGCCGCCGACCTCCTCGAAGGTCTCGCCGCCCCGAAGCGTTCCTGGGGCCGCGGTCAGCCCAGTTCCGCGCTCAGATAGCTGATGGTGTGCCGAAACTCGGCCAGCAGCTCGTGATCCGGCAGCGCAAACCCGTTTTCGGCGTATAGGTCTTCGGTGTTGTGCTGGGTGACCCGCCAGCCGCTACCCGCCAGATGTTCGCCGGCTTGCCGACGCTCACCGACCCACACCAGATCGGCGACGTCGAAATCGAGTCCATGCTTGCGCCAACCGCTGCGTAAGGCTCGTGCGCGCTCGTCGGTGAACACCCGCATGTCGGTGATGTTTTCGGTGGCCAGGCGGCTGCCGGGCGCGCTGAGTGCGGTGATGTTGTCCAGCAGCCGATCCTGGGCGTCCGGCGGCAGGTAGGGCAGCAGGCCTTCAGCGATCCACGCCGTCGGGGCCGTCGCGTCAAAGAAGTTGTCGCGCAAGGCGGTCGGCCAGTCATCGCGCAGGTCGACACCGACCGCTCGGCGTTCGGCGGTCGGTTCGGCGCCGATCTGGGCCAAAGTGGTTCCCTTGAAAGCGATCACCTCAGGCTGGTCCACCTCGAAAACCACCGTGCTCACCGGCCAAGACAACCGGTAGGCCCGCGCGTCGAGCCCAGCGGCCAAGATCACGGCCTGATGGATCCCACTCGCCGTCGCCGCGAGCAGAAAATTGTCGAAAAACCTTGTGCGCACAGCCATTTGCTCAGAACGCTGCTGCGCCGTCAGGGGCACATCCTCGTCGTCAAGAGGAATGTCGCCGTCGAGCATGCGAGTGAAGAACGGGTGGCCCACCGCGCGGACCAACGGCTCGGCGAACCGATCGTCGAGTAGTGGATCCGGCTCGCGCGAAGCCAGCGCCCGAGATGCCGCCACCATTGTTGCGGTCGCTCCCACACTGGAGGCCAGGTCCCAACTGTCGCCTTCGGTACGCGCTGCGCCATCCGATGCCACCGCTACCCCCATCCTGAAACCGGCCCTAAGAGCAGAAATTCGATTGCAGCCACCATAACTTGGACAGGATCAGCACGACCCGCTGGCAGCGGAACAACAAGAAACGGTAAAGATCGCCACCCGGGTCGCGCACGACACTAGAGTGCTGTTCGTGAGCAGGAGCGTGTTAGCCATTGGCCGGAGCCGCTGGTTGGCGATCGCGGCCTCGCTCATCGTTTCCGGCTACATGATTTACGCCCAAGGAACGAAGTCCTCGGTCACCGTCGAGGCTCCAACAGCAACCCCAACGGTCACGGCGGCGGCGCCCCCGAAAGTTCCGGCATCCGGGCTGGGCCCGCACGTCGCCACTCCTGCGGAAGCGGAATCGTTGGCGGCATTGGCCGCGACCGCTCCCACCGGGGCGCAGAGCTTCCAATTCCCGCTGCCCGCGGGCGTCGCCGCGGAGGACAGGCTGCAAGTCAAGACCATCTGGGCAGCCCGCATCATCAGCGTGTTGTTTCCGCAGATCAAAACCATTTACGGATACCGGCAGGATCCGTTGCCGTGGCATCCGAACGGGTTGGCGATCGACGTGATGATCCCGAATCATGACAGCCCGCAGGGCATCGAACTCGGTAACCAGATCGCCGGATATGCGCTGGCAAATGCGAAACGGTGGGGCATCAACCACGTGATCTGGCGGCAGAAGATTTACCCGGGTCCCAACTCGGGAGCCTGGACAGCCGACCTGGGGTCGGAAACCGCCAACCACTACGACCACGTCCATATCGCCACCGGGGGTGGCGGATACCCCACCGGGCACGAAATTTATTACATCGCGTCCATGACACCTACGCCGCCGGAGTAGGGACGGCAGCGCAGATTAGCTGCCGGAGAACCGCGGCCGTCCGCGGCCGCCGCCGCGGCAATTGAGTTGCAGGACAAGTTCACTCACGGGCCGTGGGTGCCGCGAGAGCCTCCGGTGCAGACAGCCCAAGCCGCGATCCAGCGTCCCAGCCTGCCCCCGGTATTCGTCGGCCCGGGCCGTTCATCGGACGTGGTCACGAACTCGAACGGTCGTGCTGTACGGCCGCCGCGACGAGGACCTGGACGCGCCCTATCAGCCGTACGCCGAGGCGTTGCGTTCACTCGTGCGCATCGGCCGAGTGATCTCGGAGGGGTCTTTCAGGTGGTGAAAGGAACCTCGCCAGAGGGCCTCGCCGCCGAGTGGCCGGAGGTCGTGTTCACGATGGTCGAAGGCGACTTGATCAGTCGGTATGAGATGTTCGACGAGGCAGACATCGATGACGCGCTCGCGCGGTTCGACGAGCTCGATCAGTGAGCGAACCGACGTCAGCACTCCCGATGACAATCGCCCTTGCCAAGCACCCGCGACCGTGGATTTGGTCTAGATCCGGGCCTACTCTCCCCCCAGGGGAGCCGGCGATCCGGTCCATGTCTCACGAGGGGCGCCAATGACCGCAAGGACGACGATGGACACGCCCGCGCTGGAAAAGGCGCTAGACGAACTATGTGTTGGCGCTCCCAGCTGGGCAGCTTTGTCGTTAAGCGAAAAAGTGGCGATGCTGGAAGCTCTGCCCCACAAGGTTTTTGATATTGCTCCACAGATGGTGGCCGCTGCCGTCGACGCCAAAGGTATTTCGCCGACCTCCACCTGGGCCGCGGAGGAATGGGCAACCGGTATTTGGGTGTCCCTCCAAGCCATCAACACGCAACTGCTCGTCCTCAAGCGGATCCTTGCCGGTAAGGATCCGATCGACGCCGACGCCGTGCATACCCGGCCCGACGGACAAGTCGTGGTCGACATCTTCCCTCTCACCCCATACGACCGCCTCTTCTTCCACGGCTACCACGGCACCGTGTGGATCGAGCCGGGCACGAGCGCCGAGCAGGTGCGCGCGGATGCTGCCAAGATGTACCGCGGCCATACCCCGCACCGACCGGAAGTCGGCCTGGTGCTGAGTGCAGGAAACCTAGGTTCGATCACTATCCTCGACGTGATCGACCAGCTGTACGTGCGGGGCAACGTCTGCGCCGTGAAGCTCAACCCGGTGAACGACTATCTCGGACCGTTTTACGAACAGATCTTCAGTGACTTCATCTCGCGGGGCTGGCTTCGCATTTTGTACGGCGGTGCCGACGTTGGTGGCTACCTAGCCCATCACCGGAAGATCGACACCATCCACATGACTGGTTCAGCGGCCACCTACGACGCAGTCGCTTGGGGCACCGACGACCGCGCCACCGCCCGAAAAGCCGACAACACACCGCTCCTCGACAAGCCGATAACCGCCGAACTTGGCGGCGTCAGCCCATTCATCGTCGTCCCCGGGGACTGGACCGATGCCGACGTGAGGTTCCAGGCCGAGCACATCGCGTCGACCAAACTCACCAATTGCGGCCACAACTGCAACGCCACCCAAGTCCTCGTCATACCGCAGGAGTGGCCACTGGCCGACAAACTTATCGCCGAAGTTCGAGCGGTCATGCGCAAGGCCGAACCGCGACCACCGTATTACCCACGCTGGGAGGAAAAGACCGCCAAAGCGTGCGAGGGTATGGCCGGCGTCGAGTTTCTTTGCAGTGGAAAGAGCCGCGCCCTGATTCCCGACGTCGACCCCTCAAGCGCAGCGAGCATCCTGACAGATGAGGTTTTTGCAGGTGTCCTTGGCATCGTGCGGATCCCCGGCCAGACGCCAAAGCAATTCCTGCACAACGCAGTTGAATTCGCCAATGACGTACTCACCGGGTCCTTGGGCGCGGTCATCGCCATTGATCCCAAAACGCGCAGGCACAACGCTGACGCTTTAGATGACGCGGTTTCACGCCTGCACTACGGCGCTGTCGGGATCAATGTATGGACTGGAATGGTTTTCGCGCTGGCGCCCTGGGGTGCTTATCCCGGCAATACCCCGCAAAACATCGGTAGCGGTATTGGCATGGTCCACAACGCCTTCATGCTGACGAGCCCGCAGAAGGCAGTGGTCGAAATCCCGTTCCGCCCGGCGCCGCGCTCTTTCTTCGGCGGCGAGCTGACGCTCTCACCAAAGCCAGTGTTCTTCTTCACAAATAAAACGGCCGAGACAACAATGCGGCGACTGGTCGAGTTCGCCGTCCACCGCAACCCGATTGCGCTGCCTGGAATCCTCGCCTCCGCGATGCGCGGGTAAGTCGGGCAGGGGCGCCGCTCAATCGCGGTGCGGCCGTGGCTCCTCGGGAGTCCAGGCCGGTGGCTGGCCGGGCTGCCCAGGAAATAGGAAGTCGATGAAAGCCGAGGCCGTAGGCTGCGGTTCATGGTTGGCCAGCCCTGGTCGTTCGTTGGCTTCGATGAATGCGTACTCACCGCCGGCGATGTCGGGAACGAGCAAATCGATGCCCGTCACCGGGATCCCGATCGCCTCAGCCGCCGCCACCGCGACCCGGCAGAGGTCCTGATGCGCTTCGGCGGTGACGTCGTGGATCGTGGCGCCCTGATGGAGATTGGCGGTGCGGCGAACGCGGAGCCGAATTCCTTCGGGCAGCACGTCGTCCAGCTCCCAACCGGCATCGCGGACGGTCGCCTCCGTAAGGTCGTCGACCGGGATGCGGGATTCACCGCCGGTGGCTGCGGAGCGCCGTCGGCTCTCGGCCGCAATCAAGTCGCGCACGCTGTGTTCGCCCGTGCCGATGACCTCGGGGGGCACCCGTAGTGCTGCGGCAACCACCCGGCCGTCGATTACCACCAACCGAAGGTCATCGCCTTGTACGCGCTGCTCGATCAGCACTTCAGGGTATTGCTGTCGCGCGCGTGCCACGGCCACGGCGAGCTCGTCCGGGCCGTTTTCGGCGACGACGCCGACGGTGATGCCCTTGCCCTGTTCGCCGCGAGTCGGTTTGACGACGACCTCTCCCACCTCTTGCAAGAATTCGTAGTCGTCGTCGTCAAAGGTGGCCAGGCGGGCACGCGGCACGGTGATGCCGGCCTCGGAGACCAAGCGGCGGGTCAGGCGCTTATCATCGCACCGGCACATGGCGATCGCCGAGGTGAACTCGGATAGCGACTCGCGGGTAATTACGGTGCGGCCACCGAGAGAGAGCCGCATCTCGCCGCTCTCGGCATCGAGAATCTCGACCCGGATTCCACGCCGCAGCGCCTCATCGGCGATGATCCGGGCGTAAGGATTGAGGTCATCGACGGTCTCCGGGAGCGGGGTGAACAGCGGCTCGTTGATGGCGTTCTTCCGCTTGATCGCCAACACCGGAACGCGGCGGAAACCCAGCTTTTCGTAGAGGGCGAGGGCGGCGGCATTGTCATGGCCGACCGACAGGTCCATATAGGCGCGGCCCGCGCTCCGGAAGTGCTCAGCCATCGCGCGGGTCAGGGCTTCGCCCATGCCGGGCAACCCAGCCGCCGGGTCGACGGCCAGCGTCCACAGACTCGACCCGTGCTCGGGATCGGAGAACAACAATTCGTGGTCGACGCCGGTCACGGTGCCCACCACCGCACCGTCCTCGTCACGCGCCGCAACCAGGTAGGTCACCGCATCCGCGTGCAGATGGTTGTCCCAGATCGTGTCCACCGGCGCCGGAACCATTCCGCATCGCACAAATACACGGTTCATCGCATCGGCGTCGGCGGGGTCATTCAGCGTGCGCACCGTCACGCCGAGCGGTGACGGCGCCAGATCTTCCTCGTGCGACGGAGTAAAACGCAATCGATAGGTATGGCTGGGATCGATGAACAGCTCGGTCGGCGCCCTGGCGACCACCACGTGGGACTCGCGGGCGTAGATGCAGATGTCGCGACGCCCGGCCGCTTCTCTTCGCAGCGCCTCGGCCAGCGTGTCGGGATCGGCAAAGGTCTGGCCGAAGATCAGCCTGCCCCAACCTAATTCGAGCTCGACATCCTTGGCCATCGCGTCCACCATGTGGGGCGGCGACGCGTCGTGCAGGCCAAGCGTTATCGCCTCGGGGTGGTCGTCTGCAGGATCGATGACGCTCATGCGGCAGGCCCTGTCACACCGTGACGCTGCAGCCACAATTCGAGCAGACCAATCTGCCAGAGTTCATTGCCGCGCAGAGGCGTCAGCTTGCCATTGGGGTCGGCCAACAGTGCATCGACCGCTTCGGCGTCAAACAGCCCGCGCTCCTTGGCGATTGGCGCGTATAGCGCGTCACGGACCAGATCGAGATAGGGGCCTTGGAGGTGCGTCAACGCGGGAACCGGGAAGTACCCCTTGGGCCGATCGATGACTTCCGACGGGATCACCCGCCGCGCAGCCTGTTTGAGGACGCCCTTGCCCTCGTGCGCGATCTTCAGCTCCGGCGGACAGGTTGCGGCCAGCTCGACCAGTTCGTGGTCGAGGAATGGAACCCGCCCCTCCAACCCCCACGCCATAGTCATGTTGTCTACCCGTTTCACCGGGTCATCCACCAGCATCACCGTGGTATCGAGCCGTAGCGCGCGATCGATGCCGGTTTGAGCGCCCGCACGCGCGAAGTGCTCGCTGACAAAGCGCTCGCTGGGATCACCCGGTGTGACGTAGCCCGACCCCAGCATGGCCGCAAGCGCCGTCGCGTCGCGATCGAAGAAAGCGCCGCGATATTCGCTGACGGCGCCCTCGAGGGTCGCGGCGGCCGGCGAAGCCATCGGCGGGTACCAGTGGTAGCCGGCAAACACCTCGTCGGCACCCTGGCCCGACTGCACGACCTTGACGTGACGCGCGACCTCCTGGCTGAGCAGGTAGAAGGCGACGCAGTCATGGCTGACCATCGGCTCACTCATCGCGCCGATGGCCCCGTCGAGCGCGGGCAGCATCCGATCTGTGCCGATGCGGATCTGGTGATGATCGGTGTCGAAGCGTTCGGCCACGATGTCCGAGTACTGGAATTCGTCGCCCTGGACGTCGCCCACCGACTCGAAGCCGATCGAGAAGGTCGATAGCCCGTGTTGACCCGCCTCGGCGAGCAGCCCGACGATCAGGCTCGAGTCCACGCCGCCGGACAGCAGGCAGCCGACCGGCACGTCGGCGACGAGTCGGCGCTCCACCGCCAGGCGCAGGCTGGACAGCACGGCGTCTTCCCAGTCCCGCTCGGACCAGTCGGAGCGATCCTCTTGCCTGCTGAAGTCGGGCGTCCAGTAGGTCGTAGTGGTAGACCGGCCGTCGGGCTCGAGGGCGACAAGCGACGCGGGCGGCACCTTGCGCACGCCGCGCAGGATCGTGGCCGGTGCCGGCACCACGGAGTGAAATGTCAGGTAATGGTGCAGCGCGACGGGGTCGATCCGGGTGTCCACGCCGCCACCTGCCAGCAAGGCCGGAAGCGTCGATGCGAATCGGACGCGGTTGCTGTCCTGGGTCAGGTAGAGGGGTTTGATGCCCAGCCGGTCCCGGCCGAGCACTACGCGGCCACTGTCGCGTTCCACGATGGCGAACGCAAACATGCCCTTGAGGCGGCTGACGAAGTCGTCGCCCCAGCGATGGTAGGCCTTGAGCAGAACCTCGCTGTCGCTGGTCGAGAAGAATCGGTAGCCGTGGCCCTCGAGCTCACTGCGCAGTTGTTTGTAGTTGTAGATGCAGCCGTTCCAGGCGATCGTCAGGCCCAGGTCAGCGTCGACCATCGGTTGAGCACCCGCCTCGGTCAGATCGATGATCTTCAGGCGACGATGCCCCAGCGCCACGCGCCCCTGTGACCACACGCCAGCACCGTCCGGCCCCCTCGGCGCCATGACCGCAGCCATGGCCGAAACCGCAGCTACGTCGGGCAGTCGGTCATCGAGTCGCACCTCACCAGCGGCTCCGCACATTTTTCGAGCCTAACCGCGTTCCTCCGAAAAGGAGATGTCGGGACCACAGCTCGCGGCCGCTCCGTCCGCTCGGTCTGCCAGTTAGCCCCGGTCAGACAGGGCTGTCGTGCACCACGAGGACAGGCCCACCGATCGGGCACGCCCTTGAGTTGGTGGCTGCCGCGGGCGTCGAACGCGAGCCCCGATGCCAGCACGAGCGGCGCGACCGCGTCTCGAATTGCGCACGCGCCCACCCCAGCAGGTACGCCCGGTTGACCTCACCCTCGCGCGTGGAGACGGTTTGAGGGATGACCGCCATGTCCACGATCACGGCAGCAAACAATGCCAACCGCCGGTTTTCGGGCTCCAATTGGTTGCCTCTGTCGCGCCAGCAGGCCTCGGCAACCGTCGGGCGGAGAGCTGTGTTTCAGGCAGAGCGGACACCCCGTTTGTTAACTAGAGCTACCGCATCCGTTCACCTGCCGACGGGGACCGATACCCGGCGTGAATCGTATTGCCGCCACGTCGGATTCGGCGATAGGGTAAGGGTCATGATCAAGAACAGGATCGGGACAATGTTCATCGGCCACGGCGGCGGCGCTGGTGGTGGCCGCGGTGGTGGCGCTGGTGGTGGCCGCGGTGGTGGCGCCGGCGGCGGCCGGGGCGGCGGTGCCGGCGGCGGCCGGTAGAACCAAACCTTTTTCCTCTGCGCCCCTTCGATTCTCATTGCGCAGTCGCGGGGCGTTGAGGTGTGCGGCGCCGATGCGGTTGAGGCATCTCTAGGCGTGGACCCGCGATTCGCACGCGTTCCCGGCGACTGGAAGACTGCTGGCATGCAAGCGATCAGCGGCACCGTGCGCGCGGCTTCCTCACACGATGCGGCCTCCATCGTTGCGATCTACCGCCCGTACGTCGAGAACACGGTGATCAGTTGGGAACTCGAGGCTCCGAGCCCAGACGAGATGGCTTCGCGGATAGCGTCCGCCCAAAAAGCTCACGAATGGCTCGTTCTAGAGCATGATAATCAGGTGATCGGCTTTGCCTACGGTCACGCATTGATCAGCCTGCCTTCCTTCAAGTGGTCTTGTGAGACCGGCATCTACATCAGTCGCGATCATCATCGCGCGGGCTGGGGCCGCAGACTCTACGCAGAAGTCCTGCACCGGCTCGCCGGACGCGGCTACCGGCGAGTGTTTGCCGGCATCACCCAACCCAACGAGGCCAGCAACGCATTTCACCGATCCTTCGGGTTCGAAGATGTCGGCGCATACCGGCGCGTCTACTGGAAGCACGACAGCTGGCACGACGTCGGGTGGATGCAACTCGATCTAGGCCCTGGCGAGCAGCAGGCACCGCCGGGCCCAGCTCACCAATAGCGGATTGTGTTGCGCCGCAGCCGCATAGCGCAACTCTCACCGGCGCGTACGCAAGGCAACGTAGTACTCGTGGCGTCGGGTTTGATCGACGGTATAGCTGACCGCCTTCGTGACGCCGTCATGATCGACATCCACCCAGCGCTCGGTGCGCTGGCGCTCAAATTCGCTCCAGGACGTCACGGTGAACCTCTCCAGAAACGAGTTGGGCTCTTCGACACTGTGATAGAGCCGCCAACTGTGGCCGCCCGTCCGCAGCCGTGACTGCCTGACTTCCCGCATCGCTTCGATGAAATCGTCGAGATTCTCTGGTGGCACGTGGTAGCGGACGGCCACCAGCACCGGTCCATCTTGAGGACATGGCTCGAACACGAGGGTCGGGGTCGGCCAGGCACTCGAAACCTCAACGCTCTCCGTCCCAGTGCATGGCCGCAGCCCTAGTGCGGTAACGCTGAAGGCAACCGCGGCCAGCACGACCGCCGACCACAACATCGCGTCGTCAAGCCCCCACCTCGTGGCAAGGGCACCCCAGAGATAGGCGCCAAGTGCCTGAGATCCAGTGGAGACCAAGAGATACACCGACAATCCGCGAGCTCGAACCCATCGCGGCAACGACAGTTGCGCTGCGGCATTCAACGTCGTCAAGGTGATCAGCCACGCCATGCCCGACAACATCAAGAATGGAATCGCAGCGGCGAACGGCAGCCAGACCACGGCCAACGGGGCGAGGCCGTACGCGGCGGCCGACGCCGCGAGCAACACGTTGTCCGACATTCTTTCGTGCAACGGTCCCGCTGCTACGACGCCGAGAATGGCGCCAAAACCGATGGCCCCCAGCGCCACTCCGTAGCCGCCGGCTCCCAGGTGCCACTTGTGCGCGGCCGCCACTGGCAGCAAAGCGAGGATGGCCGAGGCAGGAAACAGGAAAAGGGCTGTGCGCAAAAGGATCCTGCGAAAAATTGGACTGTTTTCAACGTATTGCAGTCCGGTAATGATGGCCGGGCCTATGCGTTCGCGCTCGAGTGGCACGATCTGCTTCGGTCGATTCCACGCCCGCAGCGCGATGATGATTGCCGAGAAGGACACTGCATTGATCGCGAAGACCGCGGAGGGGCCGAGCCATGCCACCACGATGCCGCCGATTGCCGGCCCGATCGCGCGGGTGGAGTTGGCCGAGACACTGCCTAAAACGGACACGGCCGGTATTTGCTCGCGCGGGACGACCTCGGGCTGAATCGCCTGCCAGGCTGGTCCGGTGAGTGCCGAAGCAAAGCCGATGGCCAAGGTGAACATCAATAGTGCGGTCGGAGTTAGGCGACCAAGATTGGTCACCAGCGCCAGGGCGAGCGCGACCAGGACGGCATACGACTGCAGGACTATCAGTAACCGACGCCGGTCGAACAGATCGGCAAGCACCCCGGCGAACAATCCCAATAGCAGCGTGGGCCCCAGGCTCACCGTCTGAACCAATGCCACGATGACGTCACTGCTGTGCTTTTCCACCAGAAACCATTGAGCGGCGACGGCCTGCATCCACGTACCCATGTTGGAGATGAACTGGGCGATAAACAGGCCCCGGTACACGCGATTGCGCAGTGGTGCCCACGTCGACGGCTTTCCCCCGTCGGCACGCTCCTGGTCCTGAATCACCAAAGAGTCGATGGTCGACAGCCCCTCTGCTCGCGTTGTCCCAAGAATTAAAAGTTTAAGACACGCACGCGCGGCGCTCCCACCACGGATCCGCTAGGCCGCCGCGCCCGATTCTTCCTGCGGCGGGAACGGCTTCCGATCGATGTTCAGCGCGCCAGTGAAGCGCCGCGGGTCGGCGGTGCGGGCACCGATTGTGGGGGCGTCTTCGGCAGCCGCATCACCGCGACCAGCACACCAACGCCCGCGACGACACAGACGGCCCACAATGCTAAATACCAGAACGACCGGAATTCCGGTCCGAAAAACAGCGTGAGGGCCACGAACCAGCAATTGATCATCCCGAGGTAGCCCCACCACACCACCGGGGCGGTCCCGGCGCTGCTGCGGCGGCGCATCAGGATGCCGACATACATCAGCGGGAGTGCAGTGTTTGCGATCGAAAAATAGGCGATCGCAATGGGGTCGCTCATCAAGTGGTCGAGGAAATTCCAGACGATGACCGCAACGACAGCCCCGGCCACCAAGAGAGCAGTGAACTGGCCCGACGTCGCTGACGGCAGCAACTCCTTCCTGCCGAACTGGATCGCCTGTACGATGTAGGCAATCTCGAATGTGACAGTGAAAAGTAATGCGCACCAGAATAATTCGACATACCAGTGGTGATAGGTGTGGAACCATGTGTCGTATCGAGCCACGAACGACCCATCGCCGGCGAACCAGAACAGCGTGCAGAAGATCGGGATCGAGTACACCTTGTCGCGCCGGGCGATCACGTATGCGGCGAAAAACCAGGTGTAGTTGAAAATCATCGCCAGCGCGCATAAGACCAGGATCCCGACCATGTGGTGGTCGATGGCAGTTAGTGCTTGTCGTCCGTCGTACATCCGCGGGATCCTAACGAGTCGAAGCCGGGCAGTGAACGATCACTTACTGTGCTTAAGTCAGAAATGAGCCTTGCAAAACCCAAAGAGTGAACGATCATTACGGTAACTCGCGGCAGGAAGGCGAACAAGGCTCCGGCACTGTTAGCCAAGCACCCACGGCTTGCGGTCCGACTTCGCCGATAGGGTGACTACCATGTCCGACGGCGATCGGGAAACGAGCATCGAGCACTTTGGAGTCCAACCGCTCTACCTCCTGGCCGACAGTCAACTGCTGTTCTGGAAGCAGCGGGACCGACTTCTCCTCGAGGTCGCACTCGACGGATTGGCCGGGGACACCCCCGGTAGCGCCGCCTACATCGGTGCCTCCAATGGGGATCGTCCGGAGTTCTACGAGATCTTCGAGGCGGCGATGGATGCGATCGGAATCACCAACCGCCGCATGATCGATTCGTCGTTCGGACCGGACGATCGCGCCTTCTTGAAGGGCGCCCAGTTGATCGTCCTGGCGGGCGGCGATGTGCGTCTCGGGTGGACAGCGTTCGAGAAGACCGGGATGAAAGATGTGATCCTCGGCCGGTATACCCATGGGGCAATACTCGTGGGCATTTCAGCCGGCGCGGTCCAGCTCGGAGAATACGGAATCGTCGAGGCACCGAGATCCTCCACGACCGAGTTGCTCGACGTGTTCAAGCTCGTTCCCGCCGTTGTCGATACGCACGACGAGCACGCCAACTGGACGCGGCTGTCGCGCACAATTCAGTCGCTACAGGGGGCGGCCATCGGACTCGGAATCCCCTCTGGCGGCGGCGTCATCGTGCACCCGGATACCACCCTCGAGCCGTTGCGGCATCCCGCGCACCGATTCCGCTTCGAGGAACCGCACGTCACGCACACACTGCTACGCACCGACTGATAAGAGCGGAAGCGTTTATCCAACAACGCCTTTAGTGGCCGGAATCCCCGGCCGGGGCAGCTTCGAGGGTCGCAATCTTATCGAGGCCGGTGATCGTGAGGACCCGAACGAGCAAGCGGTGGACGATGATGTGCAAACCGTCCACTTTGTCGGCATGGTCGAAAAGCGCGTTGATTCCCGCGCTGTCCAAGTACCTGACCGTGCTGAGATCGATGGTCATGGGCCTTCGGGTCCCCGCGCTCGCCTTATTGAGTGCCTGAATGAGCTGGGCGACATTGCTGAGATCGATCTCCCCCGTCGCGGTCACCCGCGGCGTCCCGTCAGGGCCGTGGTCGGTGTTCAGCGTTAGCTCTGCGACCATTAGGCGATCCTCGCGTACAAGTTAACTGTGGTTCCGAATTCAGTGGAGTGAATCGTGAGGTCCTCCACCAGTCCTCGCATGAGGATGATGCCGCGGCCCCGATTGGCGCCGGGCACCGTGCGCGGTGGCTTCCAGCTGCCGCTGTCGATGACGGTCACCTGAAGAGCATCGACGACGGCGATCGCACGCAATGACACTTTGCCCTTGGGTTGATCGCGGTAACCGTGTTCGATTGCGTTGGCGACGGCTTCACCGGTGGCGGTGAGCACGTCTTGAATCTGAGCGGGCTCGAGTCCCGCCTGAGTCAGCCAGCCGCGCAACGCAGCTCGGCTCGGGGCGAGGTGGTCGACATCAGCGACGAACTTCATCGCCAGCGGGGCTGGTTGCCGGTACAGCAGCATGGCCACATCGTCCAAATAGCCGCCGGCAGGCTCGAGCCGGACCATGAGATCGTCTGCCACCTCATCAAGCGACTGCGAACGGCCGCCCTGAATCAGATCTGTAGCACTGGCGATGCCGTCATCGATCGAACGACCGCGGCGTTCGACCAGGCCATCGGTGTAGAGCAGCAGCGTCGTCCGCGCCGGCATCGTCACCCGGATCTCGGGTCGAGGCCAGTCCGGTCGAAGACCCAGCGGGAGCCCATGTTCGCCATCCAGCTGTTCGGTAGTTCCGTTGGCATGCACCATGATCGGCGGTGGGTGGCCGGCATTGGAGTAGACCAGCTCTCCAGTGTCGGGGGTGAGCACCGCGCAGAACGCGGTGGTGCAGCGGGCGCCGGGCAGACGGGCGGCGAAACGATCCAGTCCAGCGAGGACGTCGCTGGGACCGGGCTGGTCGAGCAACAGCGCACGGCACGCGCTGCGGAGCTGACCCATCACCGTCGCGGCAGCCAGGCCGTGGCCGACGCAGTCGCCGACTATCAACGCCACGCGCCCGTCGTCGAGGTCGACGACGTCGTACCAATCACCGCCGACCTGCAGGGGGTGGGTGGCGGGGTGATACCGGACCGCAAAGCCGCCCGGCAGGGTCGTCGGGCCGAGCATCGCGTGCTGCAGCGCCAGGGCGGTTTCCCGTTGCTCGTCCAACTGGTAGACACGGTGCAGGCCTTGGCTGAGCCGTCCGCCCAAGACCTTCAGCAGATTGTGATCCTCCGGCGTGAACGGGCGTTGCTCCGGCAACTCGAGCCACACCACGAGCACTCCTTGGGGATGCTGCAGCGATATGCCCGTTGTGCCAGCCTCTCCGGTGACCGTGGTGAGCAGGTCGGAATCGCGGAGCGACTCGATCAACTGCCGGTGGTGTGACGGCAGTTCGGCCCAGTTACAGGGCTCGCCGGCACAAATCAGCGCCGGCGCGGCCTCGTTGGGGGCATCGCGGGTGAAAGTCGCGGCCAGCACGCGGCGAGCGCTCCAGATCTGACGCAGCTCCGCGGTCGCCCCCTGCATTGCATCATCAAGCGTATCTGCTTGTGCCAGTTGCTGATTCAGGGCAGCGAGGGCGAGCTGGCTCTGCACGGTGGAGTGCTCGGTAGTGACGTCGCGAATGGTACCGACTATGACTCGCCGGCCGGTGTCCGGGTCTTCGGCGTGGTTGAAGCTGGCCGCTACCCACAGCCGGTGCCCGTCCCGGTGGACAACTGGAGCGGTGAAAGCGCCGCGCGACTGGTTCATCAGTTGGGCGAACGCCGCCTCGACTTGCCGATGGGCTTCGGGGTCGGTCTGCTTCGGCCACCAAGGGTGCGCGGCTTCGTACGGCAACTGTTCGGGACCGTAGCCAAGGATCTCGGTGAACGCGGTGTTGATCTCAATGACGGCGCCCTGTTCGTCGCAGACAAAAAACCCTTCCTGCAGCGAATCCACCAGTGCGGTGCGCCACCGGGCATGGTGGCCGCGCAACCGTGCCAGCTCGACGTTGGCGCGCACCCGGGCAAGGAGCTCGGCGGCGGCGAACGGCTTGACGAGGTAATCATCCGCGCCGGCCAGCAAGCCTTCGATGGAGGCTTCCTGTCCCGCGCGCGCCGAGAGCAGCAGGACAGGTAGCGCGGCGGTGCGCGCGTCGCTGCGCAGCACCGCGAGCAGTTGCAGGCCGTCCAATCTGGGCATCATGACGTCGCTGATGACGAGGTCGGGAACCTCGACACGGATGGCTTCCAGGGCCTGCTGCCCATCGGTGACGCCGCGTACCTCGTAACCGGCAGTGTGCAGCAGGTCGGTCAGGTACTCGCGCATGTCGGCGTTGTCATCGGCAACCAACACGCGCGTTGGTTCGCCGTCGCTCCCGACGGGTGCGCGCGCGGTCATCATCGCCGTCGTGCTCGTATCGGACCGTGTGACGCCGGTGTCGCTGGGCAGCCAGCGCTGGGCTTCCTGCAGGTACGGTTCGGCGATCACGCCGGCTCTCGGGAGCGCTCCAGGTGGTGCAGCGATTTCATCGGTCGGCAGATGGGCCGCGCCCAACGGCAGACGGATGACGAAGCTGGTGCCCGCACCCTCCCGGCTGTCGACAATGATGGCCCCAGCGTGCAAACCGACAAGCTCTTTGACCAGAGCAAGGCCGATTCCGCTGCCCTCCGTGGAGCGTGCCCATGCGTTTTCGATGCGGTGGAAACGCTCGAACAGCCGGGGCATTTCCGCGGCAGGTATTCCACCCCCGGTGTCGGTGACGGTGACGATGGCGTCGGTGTCGTCACGGCTCACGCCGACCGTGATAGAGCCTTCGAAGGTGAACTTCAACGCGTTGGAAAGGAGGTTGAGGATCACCTTCTCCCACATCTCGTGATCCACGTAAACCGGTTCGTCGAGCGGCGGGCAGTCCACCGTGAACGTCAGGCCGGCCCGCTCAATCGCCGAGCGGAAAACGCTGGCCAGGTCCGCGGTGAAGGTTGGCAAGTCGACGGGCTCGAATCGGGCCCGCATTCGCCCCGCCTCGATGCGAGAAAAGTCCAGGAGCGTATTGACGAGCTTCGCCAGCCGTAAACCGTTGCGGTGCACGAGCTCCAGCTCGTGGCGTGCCTGCTCATCGAGGCCGGTCGCCCGGTGTCGCAACTCGTCGACCGGGCCGAGGATCAGGGTAAGCGGAGTGCGGAATTCGTGGCTGACATTGGAGAAGAACGCCGTCTTAGCCCGATCGAGTTCGGCCAGCTCCTCGGCACGCTGCTGCTGGGCCTGATAGCTGCGCGCGCTGCCCACGCCCGCGGCGATGTAGCCGGCCACGAGCTCCACGAAGCCGCGGTAGCCGTCGTCGAGCTGGCGGTATCGGTTCAGCCCGGCCACCAGGAATCCGACCGGTGCCCCGCCTTGCTGTAACAGCGGCACCACGAGGGCCTGAGCGGGCGGCTCCGGCCAGGCACCGGTGGGCGGCTGCAACGACTCGCTATCAAGTTGGATCAGTTCGGTTGCGCCGTTCGCGAGCCGCTCGACCGGCCACGCGGAAAGGTCGCCGGCAGGGAGTATTTGCGGTGCCGCCGGGTGCCCGGGCACGATTCCACTCACGCCGGCCAATTGCGCCTCGCCCTGGTCGCCGAACAAATAGGTCGTCGTGAAGGGAAGGTCGTACGGGTTGTTCGCGAGTTGCCGGGCGGCGTAGTCCAACAGCTGCCGCTCGGTGCGCACGACGCTCGGATCAGACCCCAGGTCACGCAGGGTTGCCATACGACGCTGGGCGATCACCCAATCGGTGTCTTCCCTGACGACGCAGAGCATGCCGACGACTTGTGCTTCCTCGTCACGCAACGCGCTGTAGGAGAAGGTGTGATACGACTCCTCCGGGTATCCCGACCGCTCCAGGATGAGCATCAAGGCCTCGTCCCAGGTCGGTTCTCCCGTCGACAAGACGCTGTCGATTCGCGGACCGATGTCGTCCCAGATCTCCGCCCACACCTCGCGAGCGGGACGGCCGAGCGCCCAGGGGTACTTGTCGCCCAGGGTGTCGCGGCGATAGGCGGCGTTGCAGAAAAATGTCAGCTCCGGGCCCCATGCCATCCACATCGAAAACTGGGATGACAGCAGGATGTTCACGGCCGTTCGGAGGCTTTGCGGCCATCCGTCCACCGGCCCGAGCGGCGTGGATTCCCAATCGACGGCGGCTAGATTGCGACCGATCTCCTGGTCTGCCCGGAAAACCACAGCCATCCCTTCCAATAGTGATCAGGCCCAGGGGCGATCTCCCACCGCTGCCCGTAGCGGTCCCGTTAAGACAACCATTCCCTGCGCTTGCGTCGCCAGCTTTTCGCTGGAAGAGGACTAGACGTAACGTTCTCGCGGGCGGGCGGCTTCGGTAAACCGCCTATCCGGTTTGCAAAATAAGGCCGCTATCGCTACTGCGCGTGGGTAGCCAGATACTCGTCGACAGGGATCGGCGATGTCGCGCTGTAGCCAACGGGGAGCAACACATCGCCGGCGATCGTGTTGTAGTAGACGTCCCACCGGTAGTAACCGGCGAACGCAGCGGGATCACTCGCAATCACTGCGGCGTATTGGTCTACCGCCTGGACATATTGGTGCGCATGGTTGTACCCGTAGAGGGCGCGATCACGGTCGTCGGCAAAGCCATTCGCGGCGAGGTAACGGCCGGCCGCCATGATGCTGTCGCGGGGCGAGTTGATATCGCCGCCCTGGCCGTAGGTGGCGAACGTCGACGGCAAGAACTGCATCGGGCCTTGCGCACCGGCGGTGCTCACCCCGACGATGCTGCCGAACTGCGTCTCGACGAAATTGATCGCGGCCAGGTAGTTCCAGCCGACGCCGGACTCCGACTCCGCTGCGCGATAGTCACTCATCAGCTCATCGAACGAAACTGGCGCGTCGATATGCCACGCGGGCACCGTCGCCTTCACCTGCGCCATCGCGGTCAGTTGCCGGCGAGCGTCCACATTGCGGTCGTAGACATCGAGTAACGACGGCGGGACTCGCGGTCGCGTGATCGCGTCCCATTCCGCATGGCGCCCGATGGCCCGATAGGCCGCTTGCTCGCGGTGCGCCGCCGCGTCCAACGCCGCCCCCGGCGTCGACGGGTCTCGCAGCGCGAGCTCATCGGCGACAAGGTCGTCGGCCAGCTGCGCCGGGTCCGACGCCAGCCTGGGTTGTATGCCTAGGGGCGTGCTCGGCGCCTCGGCGACCATCCTCGTTGACGCGGGCGACGCCGTCGACTCCGCGCAGCCGACGACGGCGAACATGATCATGCCGAGGGCAAGCGGCGCGACGCGCACATGCTCGAGGTTCACTGCGTCCACCGCCATCGATTGCGTGAAGTCCTGCCGCTGCTTGGCCCGCACCGAGTCTTTCGTATCGAACCGCGTGACTTCAATGGGTCGGCAAGGCCCGCGTGATTCCGGGGCACTTACACGCGGCGCTTTCGGCAGCCGGCATATGCGCCTCGACGCGAAGTAATCTAAGTCGGATCTCGTCGTCGCACGGGATGGCTGCGCCGGGAGGTCGATCTGAGCGTGAAAGGTAGGCCGACCAAGGCCGACGTCGCGCGAATGGCGAACGTCTCGACCGCGACGGTCAGTTACGTACTCAACAACTCCGCCGGACGCACCATTTCGGCGCAGACGCGCGCCGCCGTCCGCCACGCTGCGGCCGAATTGGGCTACCGCCCCAACCTTGCTGCTCGCAATCTAGCCCGCGGGAAGAGCGGAGTGGTCTTGTACATCGTGCCGCAACTCGCCGGCGGTGAAATGCCCATGCACGTCGGCACTCACATGACCACCGAGTTGACCCGCCGCGGGATCATGCAAGTTCAGCTCTTCGAGACCGAGCACGACGACGCCGTCGCCGACGCCATCAACCACCTCCAGCCGATCGCAGTGACGAGCTTGTTTCCCTTGGGCCGCAAGGGTTCTGACGCTGTCAAGGACGCGGCTATCCCCTACATCTGCGTCCACACGCTGCCGGGGCTCGGCGATCCGCAGTATTCCGTCGGACAGATGCGCGTCGACCATCTCGTCGCACGGGGTCATCGCCGTTTGGCTTTCGCGTACTCAGGCGATCGTCGGTGGCGTGCACTTGGCGATTACTGGATCGACGGCGTCCGCCGCGCCGCACACCAACACGGGCTGCCCGATATCGTCGTCAAGGCTTTGCCGCCAGACGACAGCGCCACGGTGGTCGGTGAATTGCACGCGGCGGGCGTCACCGCGGTCTGCGCGCAGAGCGACGAGACGGCCTTCGTGGTGCTCGACGGCATGCGACGCGCCGGCCTGCGTTGCCCTGACGATCTCGCGGTGATCGGCGTGGACGCCACGGCCCTGTCCCCCTTCAGCATCCCCGCACTGACGACGGTGGCGTTCGACTTCACGGCGATCGCCGAAGTCGCACTGTCAGCAGTTTTGACCGAACTTGGCTTTCTCGACGAATCGCGCCCGGACGCCCGCGACATCGCGACGCTGGTCGTCCGACAGTCCACCTGAACCGCGCGCCGCGGACGTACTAGACACCCATTAGTTACGCGCGTAACCTCTGTCGGGCGACCACCTCGACTCGCGAGCGAAGGGCTACCCGGCCAGTTCTTTCCGCCGCCCGCACCGCGCAGGGTCTCCAACAACTGAAGGCAACGCGCTTCTCCGCGTCGGAGCGGCTCGTCGAAAGGATGAAGAACATTGACTGACGCCATCGCGGTCTTCAACCCCTCTAACGAAGAGCTGATCCTGGAGGTGCCAGATTCCGACCAGGCGGCCGTCGATGCGGCGGTGGCCCGCGCACGTGAGACCTTCGAGTCGGGCGTGTGGCGCAAGGCGCCAGCGTCGCACCGCGCCGACGTGCTCTTCCGCGCCGCGCGCATCATCGAGGAGCGCACCGACGAGCTCGCTGCACTCGAGGGCCAAGACAATGGCATGAACCTGACGGCCGCCCGTCACATCATCCCGGTGTCGGTGGCCATGCTGAAGTACTACGCCGGCTGGGTCGGCAAGATCCACGGCGAGTCGGCAAATCTCGTGTCCGACGGCTTGCTCGGCAGCTGGGAGACCTACCACACCTTCACCCAACTCGAACCGGTTGGTGTCGTCGGCCTGATCATCCCTTGGAACGGACCCTTCTTCGTCGCGATGCTCAAGGTCGCGCCCGCTCTCGCGGCGGGCTGCAGCGCCGTCCTGAAACCCGCCGAGGAGACGCCGCTCACCGCCCTCAAGCTGGAGGAAATCTTCCGCGAGGCGGGTCTGCCGGACGGTGTCCTGAACGTCATCACCGGCTACGGCGAGACGACGGGCGCGGCGCTCACCGCGCACCCGGACGTCGACAAGATCTCGTTCACCGGATCGACGGAGGTCGGGCGGCTGATCGTCAAGGCCGCCGCCGGCAACCTCAAGCGCCTGACCCTCGAGCTCGGCGGCAAGTCGCCGCTGATCATGTTCGACGACGCCAACCTCGACAAGGCGATCATCGGGGCCGGCATGGGTCTGCTCGCCGGATCGGGACAGAACTGTTCGTGCACCTCGCGCATCTACGTCCAGCGGGGCATCTACGACCAGGTCGTGGAAAGCCTGGCCGGCTTCGCCCAAATGCTGCCGATGGGCGGCAGCGATGATCCCGACTCCGTACTCGGGCCGCTGATCAGCGACAAGCAACGCAAACGCGTCGAAGGCATCGTGAACGACGGCGTGGCCGGGGGCGCGCAGGTGATCACCGGCGGCAAGCCGATGGACCGCAAGGGCTACTTCTACGAGGCCACGATCGTCACCAACACCACGCCCGACATGCGGCTCATCAAAGAAGAGATCTTCGGGCCGGTCGGCTGTGTGATCCCGTTCGACGATGAGGACGAGGTGCTCGCCGCCGCGAACGACACGCACTACGGACTCGCCGGCTCCATCTGGACCGAGAACCTTAGCCGTGCCCATCGCGTTGTGAATGAGCTTCGCGCAGGCCAGGTTTGGGTAAACTCCTCGCTCGCGGCGGACCCGTCGATGCCGATCAGTGGCCACAAACAGTCGGGTTGGGGCGGCGAACGTGGCCGCAAGGGCATCGAGGCCTACTTCAACACCAAGGCGGTCTACATCGGTCTCTGAAGGCCTCTGAAGGTCTCTGATCGGGTCGCCCTGAGAAATGCGTCGTGCCGTCTGCTGCGGCGCCGGGCAGTGCGAGCGCCATTTGCGTGACCCGCTTAAGGCATTGCCCATACCACCGTGGACGGCAAGTCGACCGCGCTGGCCTAATTGTTCGGCGGCGCAATCCCAATAGTGAACGCAGCACCTGTCGGTCACACGCGAATTGCATTCACCCCAAAGGGCGTCGGCCTCGAAAAAGTGCCGGCCCTAGCGGTCGGAGCAGAACTTATCTATATAAATTCGAAAACTCGCAATCTCGCCACGGCGAGCGCAACACCTACTCGAGGAAGCCATACTCGTGGTGAGCTCCGAACGCCGAGGACCACTCGACCACGAAGCAGTAGGCCTGCGATGGGGCACTACCACCCAAATGGACCACGGAGAGTCGGCCGGCCGGCGGCCGTTACCGCAGCCGATACCCGCGCACGCATCGTCGACAATGCCTGCCACGTGTTCAGCGAAGTCGGGTACGAAGGCGCCATATTCTCGACTATCGCCGATCGCGCGAATTTGACCCGCCCCCCGCTCAATTACCACTTCAAAAACAAGCGCGAACTCTACCGGGCCGTCGTCGACCATACCGACGCCCTCGTCGTAGCCGTCGGGATCCAAAGAGGCGGCGACGCTGTTGGGACAGCTGATGGCATTCATTGATGTTGCCGCACAGGTCGACGCCGAAGACCGTTCCGCAGCCGCATTTCTGGTGACATCGCTGCCCTGTCACTGCGCCGGCCCGCGGCCATCGCATCCCGTCGCTTAGAAGTGCAGCGCACTGAACCGCCAGTCCAGTACTTGCCGGTCGGGCTCGTCTGCAGAGTCGCCGGTCGCGTAGACCAGCGACCTCAGCCTGAGCACGCCCCCTGTGTCGGTCGCAACGGCGGAGTCGATATGCAGCTCACTATGGAGCGTATCGCCCTCATGCACGGGACCAGTGTGATCACAGGATTCCCAACCCAGGATCATCGCAAGATTGGGCAACAGCCTACTGGCCTGGGCGAGCGCTAGCCCTATGGTATGGCCGCCGTATACCAGCCGGCGTCCGCCGACCCGCGAATCATGATGTGCTGCAGCAATGTTTAAGGTGAGCCTGGCCAGTTCGGGCGCATTGCTGACGATGTCGCCGCTGCTGCGCAGCACCGTACCGGCCATGCCACCGTGGAAATAGGGTCCGGGCACCCTGTTGCGGAAGACCTTTCCATCCCATTGCGCTGTTGGATCCACCACGGGCGACGGCGCGTCGGATCCGACGACGGAGAGATCATCGCCGGAACGATCGCCGGGGCGCCAATCGGGACTTGCGGGGAGCATGGCGCAGCGGCAGAAGTCCAGCACCAGTCGGTCGGCCTGGTCGATCGTGGTCATCCGCAGTGCAGCCATTCCGGTCGGTGCACGCCCGGATTTCACCGAGTTAGCACGCAGCCCAACGACTTCGGTGCGGGTGTAAAGGGTGTCGCCGATGGCCGGGAATCGATGAAAGGTGAGCCCACGGTAGAACAGGTTGGCTTTGACACGCTGCGTTGCCAGCGTCGACTGTCCGATCGCCACATCACAGACCAGCGCCGGATGCGCGAGCGGCCCGAGAACGCCAGTCACTGCCATGCATAATTCGCGGTCGAGAGCCAGTTTCAACCGATCTCCCACGATCGCTTGATGAGCAGCGGCCAGACCGGACGACAACGTCATCGCAGGCGCCGAGTCGAATACCTGCCCTATCGACAGGTCGTCAAAGTAAGGGCCGCCCCGATGTTGTCCCGCATACCCGGCACAGCTGTCATTGATCGTCACAACGCCACATGCTGGCAGGCTATCCACCTCCGGGTCAACGCGGGTCCGCTGCGATGTCTGCGTCGGAACAACTTGCTGCGCAACGCATCTTCGATCACTCCTTATTTGGGTGATCCGATCGCACGGGCGGCCTTGCGCCATCAATTGGCGCCAGGCATTGAACGACGAATTAGGCCACGGCGGAGTGCCATTCCACGACACGATTAACGCGGCTGATCCTAGATTCAAATCCGCGTCTACGATGTGACAGTGCCTAGAAAATCTGCTGCGGCTTCTACTCGGGGAACGGCAACTGACGCCGATTCCAAATCCGCCCGCACCCGTGCCCGCATCCTCGATGCGGCGGCGCACGTCCTGAGCGCGAAGGGTTTTGCCGGTACCAGGCTCTCAGATGTAGCCGACTATGCCGAGATTCAGGCACCGGCGATCTACTATTACTTCGGCTCGCGCGAAGAACTCATCGAAGAGGTGATGTACTGCGGCGTCGCAGAACTACGCCGGCACGTGCTAGATGCCCTCAACGAGTTGCCACCGGAAACCTCGCCGCTGGATCGGATCATGACCGCCGTCGAGGCCCACTTGCGCCATGAGCTCGAGATTTCCGACTATGCCACCGCTTCGATCCGCAATTCCGGGCAGATCCCCCAGCATCTCCGCGCTCGACAGCTCAAAGAAGAAGCGAGCTATGGGCGGGTATGGCGCCGGTTGTTTGATAATGCCCAAGCCGACGGGCAGATCCGGGCCGATCTCGACCTCCGTTATGCGCAGCTGCTAGTCCTCGGAGCTCTCAACTGGGCAGCCGAATGGCGCGATCCCCAACGCGACTCCGTCGACGGCATCGTCGCTACCGCCCAATCTTTAGTACGCCACGGAGTGAGCCCGCAGGGGCAGTCACGGGGACGCGGTACCGGGAAGGCGCGCACCACAACCAGCAGACGCTGAGACGATCGCCACTTTGACGCGAGTGGCCCACCTTTTTGATTCTATGTTAAATTATGTAGGTGACTGAAGCGTTCATTGTCGATGCGGTTCGTACAGCGGTGGGTAAGCGCGGAGGGGGATTTGCCGACGAGCACCCCGCAGATATGGCTGCCCACGTCATCCGAACTGTCGTTGAGCGACACGACCTGGATCCCGAAGCCGTAGACGACGTCATCCTCGGCTGCTTGGACAACATCGGTTCCCAAGCCGGAGACATTGCGCGCACGGCCGCCCTGGCCGCCGGCCTGCCCGAATCGGTACCCGGGGTGACGGTGGATCGCCAGTGCGGATCGGCACAACAGGCGGTGCATTTCGCAGCGCAGGCCGTCATGAGCGGCACCGCGGATCTGGTCGTCGCGGGTGGGGTGCAAAAAATGAGTCAGTACCCCATCTTGAGCGCGTTCACCGCAGGTGAGCCGTTCGGCGCGGTCGATCCCTGGTCCGGATGTCGCGGCTGGGAAGCCCGGTATGGAACCCAGGAAATCTCGCAGTTCCGCGGCGCAGAGATGATCGCCAGCCAGTGGAAACTCACCCGCGAGGACAACGAACAGTTTGCTTTGACGAGCCATCAACGGGCCGCCGCGGCGACCGCGGAAGGCCGGTTCGCCCGCGAGATCACGGAATATGCCGGCGTCGTCCACGACGAGGGGCCACGCCCGGACACCTCCTTGGAGAAAATGGCCAAGTTGCCGCTCCTGACCGAGGGTGGGGTATTGAGCGCGGCGGTAGCCAGCCAAATCTCCGACGGCGCCGCCGCACTGCTGATCGCGTCCCAGGAGACCGTCGATCGGTTCGGACTGACGCCGCGCGCGCGGATTCACCACATGTCGGCGCTCGGCTCCGATCCCGTGATGATGCTGACGGCCCCGATCCCCGCCACCCGCCACGCGCTCAAGCGAACTGGGTTGTCGATTGACGACATCGACCTGGTCGAAATCAACGAGGCGTTTGCTCCGGTAGTCCTGGCCTGGCTAGCGGAGCTCGAGGCCGACCCCGAGCGGGTCAACGTCAACGGAGGGGCGATCGCCCTGGGGCATCCCATCGGTTGCACGGGTGCCCGCCTGATGACCTCACTACTGCACGAACTGGAGCGCACCGGGGGCCGCTACGGGTTGCAGACGATGTGCGAAGGCGGGGGCCAAGCCAACGTTACGATCATCGAGAGGATCTAACCGGTGCGCCGCACTCTGTATGGCCCCGACCACGAGGCGTACCGAGAGACTGTCCGAGAATTCTTGACTCGGGAAGTTGTTCCCCACCATCACGATTGGGATCGGGATCACCAGATCGACCGTGCCGTGTTCGCCAGCGCCGCCAAGGCGGGTGTCTACGCACTGGAGATTGACGAACGCTACGGCGGCGCCGGAGAACGCGACTACCGCTACCGCATGGTGGTCTGCGAGGAAATCGCAAAGGTCAATGCGCTGTCGTTCGGACTGACCGTCAGTCTGCAGGACGACCTGGTGCTGCACTACCTTCTCGACCTCACGAACGAAGACCAGAAGCAACGATGGCTGCCCGGCTTCGCGTCCGGGGAGCTGATCGGCGCCCTTGCCATGACGGAGCCGGGTGCCGGCAGTGATCTCAGAGGGATTCGCACTACCGCACGCCGCGACGGCGATAATTGGATCCTCAACGGCCAGAAGACCTTTATCTCCAGCGGCATCATGGCCGACCTCGTCGTCGTGGCGGCAAGGACCAACGAAGCGGGCGGCTCTCGCGGTTTCAGCTTGTTCGTGGTCGAACGCGACACACCTGGGTTCAGGCGCGGACGTCAGCTGGACAAGATTGGACTACCCGCACAAGACACCGCCGAATTGTTCTTCGATGACGCGCGGGTTCCCGCCGACAACCTGCTGGGCGAAGAAGGCCGCGGGCTACAGTATTTGATGAGCCACCTTCCTCGCGAGCGGCTCGGCGTCGTTGCGCAAGCCATCGGGACCACGCGAGCGATCTTCGAACAGACGGTTGAGTACTGTCGGCAGCGCAACGCATTCGGCCAGCCGCTCACTGCGCTGCAGCACATCCGTTTTGAGCTCGCGGACATGGCCACTGAACTCGACATCACCGAGGCATACGTCGACAAATCAGTTGAGGCCTTCAACGCCGGCGAGCTCACCCCCGTCGACGCCGCGAAGGGCAAATGGTATGTCAGCGAGCTGCAACGCCGGGTCATCGACCGCTGCTTACAACTGCATGGGGGCTACGGTTACATGGTCGAGTACCCCGTCGCGCGGGCATATCTCGACACCCGGGCTCAGACGATCTACGGCGGCACCACCGAAATCATGAAGGAACTCATCGGCCGCGAGCTGGCCGGATAGCAAACGCATTTATCAGCGACACCGCTAACGCGTGCTACGTAATTTAATGTATATTAAACTGGTGAGTTGGATGCCTGACGGTCGCCAAAGCGTGAGCGTGCCCGCAGCATCTCGGCCGCCATCACGAACTTGCCGTGGCGGGGTGAAATCATCCCCCGCCACGGCAGCACCCACGCAATACGCGAAGAGATCGTTTAATTCAGCGTAGAAATTGAGGCCGAAGCCCTCCTAATCCACCGTCCACACTGCGCTAAAAGTCGGAAAGCACGATCAAATTTTACATAAAAATTGTGGCGGCACGCCGCGGCAGGGCGACGATAACTGGCTAAAATTGGTCAATGACCAGGCCGACTGACGTAGCCGCTGTAACGAGTCCGGCGTCCGCCAACAGCGTTGAGTCCAAATCAGCGCTGACCAGACGGCGGATCTTGGACGCGGCCGCCCATGTCTTGAGCGCCAAAGGGTACGCCGGATTGCGTCTTAACGACGTCGCGGCTCAGGCAGATCTGCAGGCACCGGCGATCTATTACTACTACCCCTCCCGGGATGACCTCATCGAAGAGGTGATGTGGGCCGGCATCGCCGACATGCGAGAACACGTCATCGCGATGCTCGACGACTTGCCCGGCGGCGCCTCCGCTCTCGATCGTCTGCTCGCCGCGGTCGAGGCACACCTGCGACACGAACTCGAGATATCGGACTACACGACCGCGGCCATCCGCAACGCCGGCCAAGTACCGCAGGCGATCCGGAAGCGTCAACTCCTCGAAGAACAGCGGTACGGCGAAGTGTGGCGACGCCTGATCAACGACATGGCACGCTCGGGTGCGCTGCGGGCCGACCTCGACTTATACCTGGCGCAGATGCTCGTCTTGGGTGCCCTGAATTGGGCGGTCGAATGGTGGGACCCCCGGCGCGGTTCGCTGGACACCGTGGTCGCCAACGCACAGTCATTCGTCCGGCACGCACTTGCCGAGACATCGGTCGGCTGATCGAGAAGTACTCCGCCGAGCGATCGTCGTAAGCCGTTCTCGCTCAAACAATTCCGTCACTCCGGTCAACGGATGCCAAGCGGGTATGCCGCAATGATCTTGTCAGTCACCAGCTGAGCCGTCTCCGCGCACGCCGTGGTGCCCCCATTGGCGTACTCCTTGACGCCGTCACCGACGTTCCAGAGGCCGGCAAACGGGGTGTCATGCGGTAGATCGAAACCCGCCACCGCACGCTGCGGAGGCCAATCGTCACGGGTGACGGCAACGTTTAATATCCGCGCACGCTCATCGAAGCCGGCGATGTTGTCACGCAAATCCTCGAGCAGAAGCTCGGTTTCGGCCGACTCGTCGAAGTCACCGATGGACGGCTTGGGCACCGAAGTCCCAACGTAGAGATGCCATCCGGGCGGTGCCATCTCGGGACAGCGATCGGTGAAATTCGCAATGTAGGCGAGCCGCCGTGAGGCGGCGAAGCTGAGCATTCCCGGAACCTCGACCAGGCGATCGCGACTGGCGAAGTTGACCGAGATCATTGCCGTCGGGCGATCCCCCTTCTTGACCAAGTCCCGATACTCGGATGAAACGTTCTCCTGACCCAGAAGTTCGACCGTCGCGGCGGGCCCCACGTCGCTTACCACGACCGGTGCAGCGACGCTGACCTGTTCGCCACCGCGCGCAACCTCAACACCGGTCACCCGGCCGCGCTCCACCACGATCCGGGTCGCGGACGTCGACAGCCAGACTTCGCCGCCACGCGACTGCACGACGTCGGCCAGACCGCGCCACAACCCAATCGTGCCTTCGGGATGAAAACCAAATCGCTTGAACGCGCTTTTGCGGGTGAAGTAGGTGAGGAACACTCGCGCCGGAAGATCCTCGGAGCCCACTGCGAAAATCGAAGCGCACATGTTCCGGAAAATCCCGTGTACGCGTTCGTTTTTGGTGTAACGCGACACCCACTCGGAGGTGCTGATCTGGTCCTCAGGTAGGCCGGCGTCACTGCGGGCGGCGCCGATCCCGGCAACCAGTTTGGCGCCCTGCCGGGTGAGTTTGCTCAGCAGCATGCCCCACCCACCGCCCGTGACGTCGACGTTTTTGCCGCCGATCCGGTACAGCAGTGCGGGTTTGGGTTCGCGGATGTCGAACGGTGCGCCGACCTCGTCGCAGATCTGCTGGGTGATGCCGCCCACCTCGATCACGATGGCACCGGTGTTGACCTTGAACCCGTCGATGTCGTCGGTGGATGCGCGGCCACCGACCTTGTCGAGGCGTTCGACCACCAGGGTGCGATAACCATGGTGGGCAAGACGAGCCGCGGTGAACAGACCACCTGCGCCGGCGCCGATCACGACCACATCGAATTGTGTTGAGCCCATGTCGGTTTCCCTTCCTAGTAAGAGCGCGGCAAGCCCAGCGACGCATGGGCCACGAAATTGAGCACCATCTCGCGACTAACCGGTGCGGTGCGCATCAACCGGGCGACGAACCACAATTCGGACAGCCCGTATTCATGGGACAACCCATTGCCCCCGTGGGTCTGAATCGCCTGGTCGAGTGCTTTCAAGGCGGCCTCGGAGGCGGCGAATTTGGCGATGTTCGCGGCCTCTCCCGCGGGCTCACCGGCATCGAAAAGTTCCGCGCTGCGCAGCGTTGCCATCCGGCCCAATTCGACCGCGATATGGCACTCGGCCAGCGGATGGGCGATGCCTTGATGGGCCCCGATCGGCGTCGACCAGACGCTGCGCTGCTGCGCGTAATCCACTGCCTTGCTGATCGCATACCGACCAATCCCGCTCGACAGCGCTCCGACCAAGATCCGTTCCGGATTCAGGCCGTCGAAAACCTGTCGAAGGCCGTTGCCGACCACACCGATCAGCGCGTCCTCGCCAACTGAGACGTCGTCCAGGTAGACGGTGAACTGTTTGTCCGGTGACACGATCGATGTGGCAATGGGTGTAATCGTCAGCCCAGGACTGTCTGTCGGAACCGCGAACAACGACAGTCGGCTCTGCTGTGCGGTGGAATGATCCGCGTCTCGGGCCACCAGGAGTATCGCGTCGGATTGGTCCACCGCGGAGATGTAGTACTTCGATCCCGAGATCGTCCAGCCGGTGCCAGTGCGTTTCGCGGTGGTCTTAATGTTGTGGCTATTGGATCCAGCGTCGGGTTCGGTCAGGCCGAACGCCATTTTTCTGGTCCCGTCCGCAATCCCCGGTAACCACCGCTGCTTCATTTCATCCGACGCATGACACGCCAGGATGCTGCCGCAGATCGCAGGCGAAATCACCCAGATCAGCAGCGGCATCCCTTGTGCAGCAAGTTCTTCCACGACGACGACGGCATCTGCCATCCCGCCGCCGCCGCCGCCGTAATCCTCGGGCAAGTGCAGACCGACCAGCCCGGCGGCGCCGAGGTCGTTCCACAACTCCTCGATCCCCCCGCCCGTGCGTGCTCGTTCCAGAAAATACGCGGGACCGTACCGGCTGGCGATCCCCGCGACACTACTGCGAATCGCCTCGTGCTCAGGCGAATCACTGATCAGTCCCATCTCCTACCCTCCCGTGAAGCGGGGCGTGCGTTTGGCTCGAAAGGCCGAAAGTGCTTCTGCGGCATCAGCAGTGTTCGCGGCGGCGCTGAGCGCGTCGGTCTCAGATTTCAGTTGCGTTGCCACGTCGCTGTGCCACGAATCGCGCAACAGTGCCCGCATTTTGGCAAAAGCTCGAGTGGGGCCCTGCGCCAACTCGGTAGCCAGCGTCAGAGCCCGTGCCCGCAGCTCGTCAGCCGGCACGACCTCGTTGATCAACCCCCACTCGAGGGCCTCGTCCGCCTCGATGGGTGTATTCCGCAGGTAGGCCTGCGCAGCGCGGCGCGCGCCGATCAGGCGCGGCAGGTGCCAGGTGCCACCCCCATCTCCGGTAAGGCCAAGGGCGGCAAACGCTGTCAGGAACCTGGTGCCCTCGGCCGCGACGGCCAGATCGGCAGCGTAGACGTAGCCCAGCCCGCCGCCGGCAACGGCGCCATGGGCTGCGGTGACGATAGGCGCGTCGATTCGGCTGAGCACACGGAAGGCTTCATGGAACGGTGTGGTCATCTCATGAAGCAGGTCACCATATGCCGTCGACGGATCTGCGGGAAATGACTTGATATCGCCGCCAACCGATAACGACGGCCCGTCACCGCAGATCAGAACCGCGCGAACGGAGCGATCGTCGGCGACTCGGCGCGCCACGACGAGCGTTTCGACCGCCATGCGCAAGTCGATTGCGTTGTGGCTCTTAGGCCGGTTCAAACAAATGGTCGCCACGCCATCGGTGACGTCGTAATCGATCGTTTGCAGCGACGCTTGTTCATCGAGCGCGTCGACCCACAGCGCACTATCGGTCAGCTGATCCAGCGACGTCATCCGCCCGTCGTCGGCAAAACTGATCACGTGATGAAAGGGGGCGTCGAGCTTCTTGCCAGACCGCCGCGCCTCGCCACGATAACGGCCGGCCACCAACAGACGGCCGTCATCGAGGGCGTGAAATGTATCGGGATAGGCCGCCACGTCGTAGTGCCGACCCAGTTCCCACCAGAACTGCCGGCGCATCGCCTCGGGACCGACGTGCTCGCCCCCAACCCCCAGCGGCAGCCCTGCGGTGGCGCGACCGATGAAGTCCGGATGCAGTAGCTGCCCCAGCATTTCCCGGTCGCCCGCGGCCAGCGCGCGATACAGGCTGCGAACGGCAGCGACATTGGCCTCGTCCGGCCGCGACGGCGCGTCAGGCGCCATGGCTTCCATTTCCCTTCGGATGAGCGACAACCGCTAGTTATTTAACATTCATTAGACAGGCATATAGCCAGCTAAACAGCTATCCGTTCGCACCCTAGCAGAGTTTTCTAGTACGTGTTAAATTAATCTCACGAGGCCGGCCGGCAAGCAAATCCAGTCGACGAGGCTTTCGATCCGACACTCGGGAGGCACGATGACAACGACAGCGCGACACATCGCGGTTGGCAATGCCCACACGACGAGTGCCGATTACACGACTCTTCGCCTCGGCCTATGGTCTGTCTGCATCTACGCGGGCCTAGGCCTGCTCGGCTTCGCGGTGTTCGCCGGTTTCTGGCCGCCTCCGGGACAGAACCTGGACGCTTCGGCTGTATCCAGCTACTTCCAAAATCGCCACACCGGCATTCAGGTGGGGATGGTGCTGATGGTCGTTGGCGCACCCTGCTACTACACGTGGAGTGCGGCCATCTCCAAGCTGATCAGCCGGATGGAAGGGCCGATGGGGATCCTATCGACGACGGAACTTCTCGGTGGCTTGATGACGGGTCTCGTTACCGCTGTGCCGGCAGTTGTGTGGCAGGCGGCGGCATTTCGAGCTGAAACACGTTCGCCCGAGACCGTGCAGACGTTATACGACTTCGGATGGCTGTTCTTCGACCTGACTTTTATGTTCTCTCTGCTGCAGAGCGTGGCACTGGGTTTCGCCATACTGCTGGACCGTCGCGCACGTCCGCTTTTTCCGCGGTGGGTCGGCTACCTGTGCTTCCTGACCGCGGCACTTTACGTTCCGCTGAGTCTGGTGCCCTTTGTCCGGACTGGTCCGTTCGCCTGGCATGGCCTGCTGAACTTTTGGGCAGTGTTCGTGATGTTCTTCGTCCTCATCGTTGCGGTGACACCGTACGCCTTTCGCGCAGTGCGCTGCATTGAAGACGAAGACCTATCGGCCCGGTAGCAGGTACGTCGGCAGATGCGCCTTAGACTCCCCGATGATTCCAAGCCAGTTGAAGGGCAAGTGGTAGATTAATACCGTTGCAGCACAGCAGAATCCGATCGCAGCTAAGGTGCGCACCGTCGGCTGCAGCGCTGGGCGCCACCGCTCGAATCCGCGCTCGACGGGTGACAACCCGTCCGCGGAGGTGACAGCCTGCAGCCGCATCCAGGTGTACAGCAGTCCCAGCGAGGCGACGAGGAATGACTCGTACAACGGGAACTGGAATTGGCTGCCCGCCCACAATGTCAGCGGCCCGTAGGTTTGGGCGTAGGCGTAGCCATGGGTCAACCGGATCGCCAAGTTCTCCACCACAAAGTCGAAGACGAATTCACCGACGAACACGATCGCCAGCAGCGTCACGTTGGAAAGCTGGGGCCAGCGTGATCGCAGCGCAAAATAGGCCGGGCAGCCCACGATAGCCACGCCCGCGCAGAAGTACACGTACATCGGCGGTCCCCACAGCAACGACTCCGCGTAGCGGGACGAGGCCGCTGGATTATGAAACGGCAGATAGGCCGTCCAGACGCCCATATTGACGTTGTGGGCATTCCACGCGAACAAGTACGTGTAGCAGTTCAAGAAGGCGTCAGCGACGAACGCCGCCACCCCGCCAAGGACGAACTTGCCGTCGAGGCTCAACGCGCCGGTGCGGCGCCAGGGCGTCACTACGTAGGCCCAAATCAGGTACACCAGCAGCGCCATGCTAAGTCCCTCGAAGATGCGCAATGACACCAGATTCCACAGTGGCATCCGGTCCGCACCAATCAGTGGCGCCGGGCTGAACTCACTGGAAGCCATCCATCGCACCAGCGCCTGTGCGGCAATCACCAGCCATACGAGAGCGATTGCGGCCCATACTGTGACCCCGCCCGAGCGGGGCGTGTCCGCGGTGGCCGTAGCCCTCCGCGGGTCGCCTCGGCGGAGCGTCGATCCGGACACCACAACAATCACCTACCTTGAGTTTGAATCAAGATTAAACAACGTGTTACGCGGTGGCAATGGCGTCGGGCGTTGGCCGCCTGGCGTCCAACGCGGATTAGTTCAATTGCGGTAGAACGTCTGAGCCAATGAGTTCGACCATGTCGCGGTATTCGTCGGCCGGCTGGCCACCCATGTCGATGTAGATCAGATTGGTGTCACTGGTCAGCACCTCCGACCAGGTATTGAGCCGTTCGGCCACCTCCGCCGCGCTGCCGACGATCGCGGGTCCGCGGGTGGTGAGAAACTCGAAGTCGAACGGCTTGGTGACGAACGCCGGCGGGTCGGGGTTGACCCGGGGAATCACGGTACTCATCAACTCGAAGTAGGCCCGGTAGCGCGGTTCCCACCGCTCGCGCGCCGCCTGGCTCGTCTTGGCGACGTTGACGTGCCAGCAGGCGCCGACGCGCGGCTCGCGCGGATGGCCGTAGGACGCGAACTTCTCTCGGTAGCTCTCGACCACCGGCTTGAACATCTGCGGGTTACCGAAGGCCGAGGGCAACATCAAATCGAGGCCCAGGCGCGCGGCCAGGTCCGTCGACGATTCCGAGGCCCCGCCGCCAATCCACAGCGACATCGCGCCAACCGGCGCGGGCTGCAGCACGAACTCGCTGATCGCGGCGCGGTGGCGCGATCCCGCCCAGCTCACCTCCTTGCCGGCCCACAGTTGAGTGAGCAATTCGACGTTCTCCTTGAATAATTCGTGGGAGTCCTCCAAACGCTGCCCAAAGAGCGTGTAGGTGGATACGAAGAAATTGCCACGACCCACGACGACTTCGCAGCGCCCACCCGAGAGTGCGTCGACGGTCGCGTAGTCCTCGGCGACTCGAATCGGGTCCAAGTTCGCCGCCAGCGTCACCGCGGTCGACAGCCGCAGACGCGACGTGCGTTCTCCGATCGCGGCGAGGACCACGGGCGGCGCCGACGTCGTGTACTCCAACCCGTGATGTTCGCCAATGTGAACACCCTCGAAGCCCGCTTCGTCGGCGACCCCGGCCGCCTCGACGATGGCCCGGTGCCGTTCGGCGGCCGTGGCGGTAAGCCCGGTGACCGGATCGGCCACCACGTCCCCCAGGGTCATCAGACTCAGCTTCATGTCGGCTCCTTACTGTGCCGGATATCAATCTTTGTTGGGTTATCGAATGGTGCGGGGCCCGATCTTCCTGGCGTCGGGGGGTCAATTCACGTCGAAGCGGTGGCGGCGCAGCCAGTCATGCACGTGGTCGGCAGCCCCCGACAAATGTGAGCGCTGATCGTCGCCGGTGAAGTAGTGGTTTGCTTCCGGCAGGTCCACCCGTTCTTTGTCCTGGTGACCGATCGCTTCGAACACCTGCGCCTGATGGCTGGTAGGCACCGCGTCATCGCAACCGTTGACAACCATGAGCACCGGCACCGAAACCCTCGGCGCGGCGTCGCCCGCATCCACTTGGGCGGTGTCCAGCCCCCACTGCGACAACCAACTACGCGCGGTGGTGAATCGCATCAGCGCGCCGGGGCTGGTGTTGGCCACCTCGGGGTCGCCCAGATAACTCCACCGCGGCCGGCGGCCATTGGGTTCGATCGCTGGATCCAGCCACCGCGGATCGGCCATCGTCCCGTGGACCACGAACGAGTACTCAGCATGTGGCTTGCCGGCGTCGCGGAAGTCCTGCAGCTTCTGCTGCGCCAAGGCGGTGATCCGGCGATTGCGTTCGCGCTGTCGGTCGCGGTAAGCGGCGAGGAAGTCGGCCGAATACGGTGGCTGATTGGGGTTCGCGGGATCGTACAGGTCGAACTCGGCATCGCGGTTGCGCTCCGGCTGCAGTTCGTCGGTGATCGAGGCGTCCAGAAACTCAGTCAGCAGCCGGTGCCGGCTGCGCGGAGCCGCCAACAACATCACCGCGTCGGCCGGCTGGAGTGCGGTCTCCGCGAGCGACGACGGTTCCCCGGCCGCGGTCTGAGTAATCGTGGGCTTCTCGGCCTCCGCCTGGTAACCCATCATCGGCGATCCCCCGCCGCTCCAACCCGCCAGCACGACCCGCTGATAACCCAGCCGTTCACGCGCATCTCGCACGCAGGCACCAAGGTCGACCAAGTGGTTTTCCATTTGCAGCGCGGAATCGCCAACCGAATACCGGTTGGCGTAGCCGATCACATGTAGTCCAGTGCGCGCCAGTTCGGAGAACAGCGGCAGGTACGCCGGCGAACCGATCGGATGAGACGCAACGATCACCGTATCGGAATCACGGTCGCCGCGAAGCAACTGCGCGTAGCGAACCACATGATCCTCGACGGTGCCGTAAACATCCTTGCGGACCGTATGTTCTTGGGAAACAACTAGATACGGCGTACGACGGTATTTGATACGTGCGACACTCGCCGGGGTATCGGTCGGTGGGTTCATGACCGACGCACCTGGCGCCAAGGGATGTCCCGGTCAACCCGTGGCTCACCCGGCAACCCGAGCACTCGTTCACCAAGGATGTTGCGCATCACTTCCGACGTACCTCCTTCGATCGAATTGGCCAGCGCCCGCAGATACGACTTGCGCACGTCGGCTCCGCCGTAGGCGGCCGACGACGTCGGCGCATGCTCGTCGTAACCATCGATGAGCAACCCGGCCAGGCCCGACATGTCCACGCACAGCTCGTAGATCGCCTTGTTCAACTCCGCCATCTGCAGCTTCGCGATCGAACCTTCCGGCCCCGGCCCTCGGCCGACCTGCGCGGCGCGAATGTTGGTCAGCCGTGCCGCCTCGGCCTGCGTCCACAGCAGCATCAGCCGCTCGGTCGCCACCGCATCGGCCCGCCCGGCACTTGCTGCCTCGCAATAGATTTCCACGGCACGGCCGATCGGGCCCTCCCCTCGCTGCGCCGGCCGGGCCCCAATCGAAATCCGCTCGTTGGCAAGCGTGGTCATGGCCACGCCCCAGCCCTGCCCTACCTCGCCCAACACGTCGGCCACCGGTATCCGCACCTCGGTCAGATAGACCTCATTGAATTCGGCCTCGCCGGTGAGCTGGCGCAATGGACGCACCTCGACGCCGGAGCTCTGCATGTCAAGCAGGAAGTAGGTCAGACCCTTGTGCTTGGGCACCTCCGGGTCGGTGCGCGCCAGCAACAAGCCGAATCGGGCGACATGCGCCAGCGACGTCCAGATCTTCTGACCGTTGACGACGAACTCGTCCCCGTCCCGAACGGCGCGGGTGGCCAGAGCGGCCAAGTCCGAACCGGCTCCCGGTTCAGAGAAGAGCTGGCACCAGATGTCCTGGCCCGAGAAGCACGACCGTAGGTAGCGCCGTTTTTGCTCGCTACTGCCGTGGGCATGGATCGTCGGCATGGCCATTCCAAGACCGATCACGTTGCTCGCCATATGATCCCGACATCCGGCGATAGCAAACCTGCGCTCGACGAGCGCCTGCAATGAAGCGTCCAGACCACGTCCGCCGTATCCCTCAGCGAAATTTACGACGGCCAACCCGGTGTCGAATCGCGCCTCCCGCAGGGCGCGGTCAGCCGCCGTATCGTCGGCCAGGCCGACGGGATGACTACGCAGGAACTCCTCGATCTCCTGTGCGATCGGCTCCCCGGCGGCAGGCTGGTCGTCGGCGGCGCGCACCGGGGTGAACTGCAGCGGTCTTGCCGTGGCCACCACTTCGGCCAACCGCGCCCGATGTGCGCTCGCCGAACCGAAAAGCAGCGCAGAGCTTTTCGCCCGCTTGAGATACAGGTGCGCGGGATGCTCCCAGGTGAACCCGATGCCGCCGTGGATCTGAATGTTGTGCGCTGACAACCTGGTGTATGCATCCGAGCACACGGCACGCGCCAGGCTCGCGGCCAAGGCCAGGTTGTCGGGGTCGTGCACCGCGGTCCACAGGCCGTGATACACCACCGATCGGGCCGATTCGACGTCGACGAGCATATCCGCGCAACGGTGCTTGATAGGCCCGAAAGATCCAATGGGCCTGCCGAATTGGTATCTCGTGCGCGCGTGATCCACCGCCATGTCCAGCACGCGGGCGGCCCCGCCGAGTTGCTCGGCGGCCAGGTATAGCGCGGCGAGGTCGACGGTGCGTCGCAACGCATAGCCGGCGCCGCCTTCACGACCCACCAGACGCGCCGAACAGGCGTCGAAATCTATCTTCGCAAGCCTGCGCGTGGAATCCATCGCGACCAGGGGTGTGCAGGCTAGCCCGGCCGCGTCGCCGTCAACCGCAAGCAGGCAGGCCCCTGCCGAGCCGCGGGCGGCAACCAGCAGCAGGTCGGCGACGGAGCCGTCGACGACGACGTCCGCGGCGCCCGAAACGGTCCAGCAACCGTCTTCGCCGCGGGCGGTGAGCGCGCTGGCCGCCGGGGAGAGCCCCGACCAGGCCAGCGTGGCGATGGTGTTTCCGGCGACGATGCCGGGTAGGTACCGTGCCGCGGCATCCTCATCACCAAGTTCGACGAGCGCGGTCACGACCAAGCCCACGGTCGACAGGAATGGACCGCAAAACAACGCTGCCCCCATCTCTTCGAACACCACACCAAGCTCAATCGCGCTGGCCCCGCCGCCACCGAACCGCTCAGGCGCCACCACGCCTAGCAGACCCAGCTCCTCGGCGGATTGCCGCCACACCGTCGGGTCGTAGCCGTATTCGCTCTCCATCTGCGCCCGCACCGCGGTCTCGTCGGAGCGCTTGGCGAGGAATTCGCGCACAACAGCCCGCAATTGCTCGGCATCTTCAGCCGGTACGAAGTTCACGTCAGCCGATCACATCGAAAAGCAGTTCCAACCCCTCGGGACCGTTGGCAATGCCAGGGGCCCAACGTACTTCGGCGCCCGGATCCGCGAACCGCAAATTCGTCACCCGTTTGAACAGCTCATCGAAAGCGATCGCGATCTGGATGCGGGCGAAGTGCGAGCCCAGGCAGCGATGGATGCCCAGCCCAAAGCCCGCCGAGCTACTGCGACGCACATCGAACTTCAGCTCCGACGCATCTTCGAAGCGCGCCTCGTCGCGATTCGCGGAATCGAAGCGCACGAGCAACTGCTCGCCTTTCTTGATCGCCACACCGCCGAGTTCGACATCTCTGGTGGCCGTCCGGCCAAGACAGCCAACCGGCGATTCCAAGCGAATGAACTCGTCCATGTCCTGACGAATCCACGCCGGATCACGTAGCCGCCCTTCGAGTTCGGGCTCTCTTGCCAGGTGGTAGGCGATCGAACCCATCGCGCCCCGGGTGGTATCGAGGCCACCCAGAAACAGGACGGTCACCACCCCAAGTCGTTCCTCATCCGTCAGCGGCCGGCCCCCGTCCACCGTTCCGGTGGCGATCGCGTTCAGCACGTCGTTTCGGTCGACGGGGTTCGCTTCACGCTCGGCAATGTATTGCCCGGCGAGCACGGCGAGTTCGAAAAACGCTTCGTCAGTGGCCTCGATGGCAACCCGGACCACGACTTCAGCGGCATCGTCCATCTTCTCGGGGTCGTCTTCGTTGAACACGACCCGCGACAACGCGTTGCCCACGAACGGGCCCGCGTACTCCCGGATGAAGTCGAAGCGCCCGTTGTCGATGAAGCGCCCGATGAGTTCGCTGGCATTCTTTCGCAGTTCGGGCTCGAAGCGCAGCAGGAAGTTGCGAGTGAACAGCGGGTTGAGGATCCTGCGTAGGTCAACCTGGTAGGGCGGATCGGAATCGAGCGGGTTGAGTTGCACCGGCGACGGGCGCGGCGCAACCCCGGCCGATGAAAACGTTTGCGGGTCTTCAAGAACCCGACGGACATCCTCGTAGCGGGTCACGACGTACTGTCCGCCGCCGTCGGCATCCGTATGAGCGACCGGACAGTCGCGCCTCGCGTGCGCGAAGACATCCCATTTGACCTTCTCGTGGTCGGGATCCCACATGTTGTAGTGCGGCAGAATCGCCGCGGCCGACTTCTCGGATTCGGCCTGCGCCTCGCCCATGTCGTCGCACACTAATCCATCAACGTTTGGTTAGTCAATGACGCCGGCCAGGCGACAGGCCAACTCTGGCCCCTACATAATCGAACAATGATCGGTTAGATTGAGATCGCGGCACGCGACGCCGCTGAACGGGAGATCCGCATGGGAGCGTTGGACGGCAAGGTTGCCTTCATCAGCGGTGGTGCGCGCGGTCAAGGTCGCTCGCATGCTGTGCGGTTGGCCAAGGACGGTGCAGACATCGTCACGTTCGACATCTGCGAGCAGATCGACTCGGTGCCCTACCCGCTCGGGACCGAGGACGAGCTTGCCCAGACCGTCGACGAAGTCGAAGCACTCGGTCGCCGGATCGTCGCCGCTAAAGCCGACGTTCGCGACGAGGCCGCGGTGAACAAGGTCTTCGATGAGGGGTTCGCCGAGTTCGGCCGAGTGGACATCGTGATCGCCAACGCCGGCATCATGCCCGTACTGGGTCCCACCTCGACCGTGGTGCAAGCCTGGCATGACTGCATCGACGTCATGCTCACCGGCGTAGTCCACACGGTCGAGGCGGCTATCCCGGCACTGGTCGAGCAGAACCAAGGTGGCGCTGTCGTGATCACCAGTTCGGCTGCCGGCTTGAAGGGAACGACACGGAGCCTGCGGTCAAAGACGTATGGCATGTTGGGCTACACCGCCGCCAAGCATGGCACCGTAGGGCTGATGAGGGCCTACGCAAATGCGCTGGGCAACTATAACATTCGAGTGAATTCGCTGCACCCCACCGGCGCCAACACTCCGATGGTCAATAACGAATCGTTCCTGGGTGCCGCGCCGCAAGTACCCGAGCTCTTCGAGGCGATGACCAACATCCTTCCCGTCCAGCTCATCGAGGCCGAAGACGTCTCTAACGCGATCGCCTGGTTGGTCTCCGACGAAGCCCGCTACATCACCGGCGCAACGATCCCTGTCGATGCCGGTGCGACCGCGCGCTGACGGCTACCCGAAGTCGGGGACCGACTCCGCCGAGAACACCGATTCGACGCCTTGGTGGCAGACGCTTTTCGCGCTGCACGAAATCTCCGTCAACACCTATCGAGCCGCACCCACCCGCTCCGGCTTGCCCCGCCTCTACGGTGGCCAGGTGGGGGCACAGAGTCTGCTGGCCGCGGCCGCGACAGTCGATTGCGACCGGCCGGCGCACTCGTTGCAAACCTCGTTCTTGCACGCGGGCGACGACACCCGTTCCATCACCTACGACGTCGAGCGGGTACGTGATTCCCGTTCGATGTCTACCCGCGTAGTCAGCGCGCACCAAGACGGACGAATGCTAGCCACCACCGTCGCCTCGTTTCACACCGCGGCGTCATACGACCGCCGGGCATCGATCGAACATGAATGGCCGCAAGGCGAATCGGCCGACCCGCTGCCCGACCCCGACACCCTCCCATCACGTTGGGCGTCGTTGTCGGAGCGATATGGAGCCGAGATTCCGGCGCAAGCCGCTCCACGATGGCCTGTCGATCTGCGATACGTTGATCACATACCGTGGAGTGATTCCATGGCCCCACCACGAAACCGTATCTGGCTAAAGGCTGTTGGCTATCAACGCGAGATCGCCGGCGCGGATGAGGCAGCGCTGGCCTTCGCAACGGACCTGCCGATGTTCGAGCCAGTGTACTTTCCCACGGGGATGGCGTGGCATGACATGGTCGGTCACACGACCCTACTGGGAGCTACGCTCAACCATTCGGTCTGGTTCCATCATCCGACACGTCTTGACGACTGGCTATTGCTTGCACAGTTCGCACCCATCGCGCACGGATTCCGGGCATTCTGCCGCGGCGAATTACGCTCCCGGTCAAGTCAACTCGTGGCGAGCGTCGCTCAAGAGATGGTATTCGTAGAGCCGCGAAAGCCCGACGTGCCGCGCGGCGCGCTCAGACGCCCCGATGATCCAGCTTGAGTTGCTCGCGCGATAGTTTACCGGTGACGTTGCGCGGAAGTCCCTCGACGAGCACCAGCCGTTTGGGAAGCTTGTAGCGCGCCAGCCGTTGTGCCGCGAAGGCGTTCAGGTCATCAAGGGTAACAGCGGCCCCGGGTTCGGGCACCACAACGGCCAGCCCCACCTCACCCCACTGTTGGTCGGCGACTCCGACAACCCCTACGTCGCGCACATCCGGATGCAGCGAAAGTACTTGCTCGACTTCGGCCGGATAGATGTTCTCCCCGCCGGACTTGAACATCTCCTTGACGCGTCCAACCGGATAGTAAAAGCCAGTCCGGTCGCGGTAAGCCGAGTCGCCCGTGCGAAACCACCCGTCCCCGGTGAAATAGTCGGCGTTGTCGCGGTCCCAGTATCCGACGGTGATACTCGGTCCCCGCAGCCAGATTTCACCCGCGACGCCCTCGGCCACGTCGCAGCCCGCGGGGTCGACCAGCCTGATCTGCGTGTGCGGCGCGGCACGACCCGTGGATCCCCTCTTGGCATGGCCGAGATGTGCCATTTCGTCGTCGAGAGCCGTTGCCATCGGGCCCATCTCGGTTCCGCCGTATTGGGGCTGCAGTGCAAACCCGCGGTCGGCCCACAATTGCAGCAGTTCGGGAGATGCGACTGCTCCGGCGATGATCCCGTGGCGCAGGCGCGACAAATCCGCTGCGGCGAAACCGGTCGTCTCGGCGATGCGTTGGTAGAACAACGGGATCGCAGCGAAATGGGTTATCGGCGGGTCGTGGCTGACGAGCTGGTGAAGAACGTCTTCGGGGTCGAAGCGGGCCATCGTCGTCACCGCGCCGCCAAAGTACAGGATCGGGTTGGCCATTACGTTCAGCCCGCCCGCGTGAAACAGGGGCATCGGATTGAGCTGGTGACATCCGGGCTGGGAGTACCCCGTCGTGTGGGCCGTATTGAGGGCCTGCCACACCAGGGTGGCGTTGGTCGATAAGGCGCCTTTCGGCCGCCCGGTCGTCCCCGACGTGTACAGAATGTGAGTGGGCTGATCCATCGCGACCAAACCCGTCGCGCGCAACGGGACTGCCGTCGCGAGAGCGGACTCGTAGTCGATCGCATCGTGTGGCCCGTTGAACGACAAGCGCTGTCCGATCTCGGCTTTCGACGCGACGGCGACGGCAACTTCTGCCCACCGGTCGTCGTGGACGACGACACTCGGGCCGGCGTCAAGGCAGATCTCCTGAATCTCGCTTACGTGCAAGCGCCAATTCAGCGGCGTGAACAACGCGCCGAGGCGCATGCAGGCGAACTGCACTTCGAATACGCGCGGGTCGTTCTCGCTGATCATCGCGACCCGATCGCCGGATCCGACGCCAAGGTCGTGCAGGGTGGCGGCCACACCCGCGACCCGGGCTTCCAGTTGGGCCCACGTCGTTCGCCGACCGTCCTCGGCGCATCCCAGCGCAAGGGACTCGCCGTGATGCTGCGCGTGATAAGCCACCCAGTCAGTTGCGGTAAACACCAATCTGCGCTCCAATCGGCGGCGTTATCTAAGTATGGTTAAAATCCTAATGCGTCGGCAGGGTGCCCGGAATCGGTCGACGCGCTACGGATGTGGCAGACGTCGGAGCGGCGCGCGGAAGCCCGGCGTTCCGGGGCATGGGCCGTAAGCGCTGCCTTGCGCCGGTCCAATGTCGCATTGCCCGTTGATGATGTGGATCGATGCCGTAGATCCCGCATCCAGTGCCGCATCCGCGTTGTCGAGACCGCTTGACATATCACGCCTTCCGCCTGGGCGACCGTCGCTGCGAACGCGACCGTCGGGAGCTTGACGAAACTAATCGGCACTAGCGCACTCACATTAATCCAACAGTGTTTGGCTGTGAAGGGCATGCGCGGTTTGCGACGGGCGGGTCATTCTTGCGGCGAATAGAACCCATCCGCTACGGCCCGCTCGTAGAGTCTTTCCGATGAGTGCTCCCGTCGGCCGGCGCAGGCCAGGCCGTCCGTTGGGAGCCGACGGAGCCGAGACGCGAGCCAAGATCCTGCACAGCGCCCGACAGGTCTTCGCCACCACCGGTTACGAGCGGGCCAGCCTCAAGCAGATCGCCGAGGACGCAGGGATCACCCGCAACGCCATCGCGCACTACTACGCCAGCAAGATCGAGCTCTACGGTGCCGCGCTGGCGTCGGTCCACGATGTCGTGGCCGGCCACATCCTCGCCAACGCCCAGGGAAAAACCGGCCCTGTCTTCCGTCGCGTCATGGCGGTGTTCGAAAGCGCCGTCGAATTCAGCCAGACCGACGAGACATTCGTCCGGTTCTTCGTCATCTCCACCGCCGATGCGATCACCCACCCGGAGCTTCGCGACAAGGCGCTGCTCCCGATCGACTCGGTACGCAACTACGTCGAAAACCTGCTTGCCAACGCCGCGCGCGACGGCGAGATCGATGTCGACATGGACACGGAGGCCACGACCCAGGTCTGCATGGATCTCCTGTGGGGCCTGGCGATGGACACCGGCTTCTATTCCGATGAGCAACGCACGCAACGGACCATGCGATCTATCAGCCGGATCCTCGACGCGACGTTCGCGCCCCCACAGAAATGACAGGCGGAGTCAGGGCCGCCCCGTCGGGGCTTATGGCGCCTTACGGTCAGCGAGCACGCCGAGAAGCCTGCTCAGATACTGCTGATCAGCAGGTGCAAGCTCGGATAGCCACGCGCGCTCGCGCTCGCCTTGCTCACGCATCGCCGCGCGCAGGGCGCTGCTGCCCTCCTCAGTGAGCTCAATCCGGACCAAGCGACGGTCGGCGCCGTCGCGGACCCGACGCACCAAGCCATCGCGTTCGAGAGTGTTCAGCGCACTCGACACCGCGGCCCGTGATGCGCCGGACAGCCGTGCAACATCGCGCAGTTCGACGGTGCCGATTGCCCATAACACGTTCATGATGCGAAAGCCCGCCCATGTCCAGCCACGTCGGCGATGCAGGCCCTCGAAATCCCGGGACAATCGATAGTGCAGCCGACTCAGGTTGAACACGAGCTCGGCATGCCCAGCCGCATCCTGACCCACCGCAGCATCCGCCCCCAGCCGGTGGGCCAACAGTTCCCGATACTCCTCGACGGTGATCGTCCGAGCCGACGGATGCTGGGTAGCCATGTCCGATTATGGCCCACCGCGCGGCTTCCTCACTTCGCCGACGCGCCAGCACTCACCACCGCGGAGACTCATCGCTGATTTGTCTAACGATCGTTTACATAGCTGACGAGACCTGGTGCCCGATCCGCGGGAACCAATCCGCCTCGACCGCGTCGGCTAGGGCGACTATATAACACCAATTTACTGGTAGTTTGTTAATACTGCCGCATGTAGCAGGCCCTTCGATCGCGGTATCCGGATGTGCGTCAAGTCACGGTCAACACCTATACTTCTATGTAAGTGATCGTTTACAAACGGACGCTTCAGCACTAGCATCGGGCATATCGCAGCCCGTACGTCGGGCGCGCAGCCCGAGAGACAAGGACCAGGGATCAAGATGAGCTACTCCGTTCCGGACACGGTGACGACCAAGGGACCGTTCCAACCGATGCGCTTCGAGGCCACGGTCGAGGAGTGCATCGTCACCCATGGCGAGATCCCCAAGGACCTCACGGGTGGCATCTACCGCACCGGACCCTGCTGGAAGCGGCCGGCCAAACAGGGGACGACACCGCTGCTGGCGATGGACGGCATGGTGCAGGGCCTGGTTTTCGAGAACGGCCGCGCCGACTTCCGCAACCGCTGGGTACGCACGCCCAAGTACGTACTCGAAGACAAATACGGCCGTGGAATGTTCGACTACGCCGACGGTGGATTCGGCGATTACCGCGATTACGGCTACGGCGAGGTGGTGCGCACCGCCGAGAACGCTCACACCCCGCAGGGCACCGCCAGCATCAACATCTTCCCCTTCGCCGGCGAACTGATCGTATCGGGCGAACTGGGCGCTCCACCCCAGGTCATTGATCCGATCACGCTCGAGACCAAAGGCATCGTGCCGTGGGCGCCGGATTTGTCCAGAGGCCCACACGAGCCGGTGTGCTTCGGCGACGGAACATTCTGCGCTCACCCGAAGTGGGATGAGGACACCGGCATTCTCTACGGCTGGTCGTACAGCGACACCGCGCCCTATGTGTCGATGAAATACGTGCACCCCGACGGCACGGTGGAGTCACGTGACCTGTGGGATGCGCCGTATAACACTGTGGCACATGATATTTGGCTCACCCCCGAGTGGGTAGTCATGCCGTTCCAGCCATTTATCATTGACCTGAAGCGCAATAGCAAGGGCTACGCGGTCTTCGGCTGGGAGCCCGAACTCCCGATCACGCTTGCACTGATCCCACGGCACAACCTGCAGGGTGAGATCCGTTGGATTCAGACCGAGCTGCCCGCGCAATACGTCATGCACACCATGACGGCCAACATCAAGGCTGATCAGCTCATCCTTGACGCACCGATCTTCAACACGCCGCCCTTCCCGATGGAAAACGAGTTCAAGGAAGGCGATCAAGCCGCGCTGTTCTTCAGCAATGCCGCGAGCTACCTGGGGCGCTGGACCGTCAACCTCACCACCGGCAACACCAAGACCGAGCAGCTCTCCGAGCTGCCTTCCGAGATCTGCAAAGTCGACCAACGCTTCTACGGAAAGGGCCATCGCTACGGCTTCCAGATCGGAGGTCAACCCAAGAAGCGTGGCATGCGGATGGACAGTCTCATCCGCAACGACGTGGACAAGGTCAGTGAGCAGATCTACCAGATCCGGGGTCAGGGCGAACTAGCCGCGGTGCTCGAGGCCTCATTCGCACCGCGCACCATCGATGCTCCGGAGGGCGACGGCTACATCATCGTCCCGGTGTCGTGGTGGGCTGAGCGACGGGGTGAATTCCAGATCTTCGACACCGACGACATCACTGCCGGTCCGATCTGCAAGGTCGAGCTGCCCTTCCACATGGGCTGGACCCCGCACGGTCACTGGATGGATTTCCGCTGATGCGGTCGTTGACAATTTGATACACAGGGTTTCATTATTAAGCTCATGGTAACGACGCCTGCGACCGCTACCAAAATTCAGCGAACGCCCGATGCCGACGTTCAGCCGAACCCGGAGTCGCGGCCTTTGGTTCCAGTGAAATGGTGGGCCGGCCTGGGTGTGCTGATTCTGGCCTTCATCGCCTACGTCTTGATCGACTGGGTAACCGGTCCGTTCTTCGAGCGGGTGCCGACGGGTCCGATGGATCCGCCGACATATATGAAAGTGGCGATGGTCTTCTTCCAGACCGCGTCAATGCCCGTCGGCCTCGGCCTCATAGGTTGGTTCGTCGTGCGTCCGATCATCCGGCAGCGCCGGTTGACCCTGGACGGGATGCTGGTGCTCGCGTTTTCGACGCTGTGGTTCCAAGACCCGTTGTCGGCGTACGGGGGGCACTGGTTCACCTACAACTCGTGGGCGATCAATTACGGCGCATGGGTGCATAGCGTCCCGGGTTGGCTATCCAACGGGAATCCCGGCGCGATGCTGGTCGAACCGATCCTGATCATGCCGGGTTTATACGTCTACGTCTTCGTCATCACGATGTTCCTCGGATGCTGGGCGATGCGCCGGGCCAAGGCCAAGTGGCCGCGAATCGGCGCAGTCGGACTGATCGGCGTGTGCTTCGTCGCCATGGTCGGATTCGACATCGTCCTCGAGGGCGTGATCTTCATGCCGCTCGGCATCTGGGAATACCCGGGTGGACGCGGCCCCGCGATTTTCAGCGGGACCTACCATGCCTTCCCGTTGAATGAAGTCGTCACCGTCTCAGCGACGTTCACTGCCGTGGCTTGCCTGCGCTACTTCCGCAATGACCGAGGGCAGACGCTGGTCGAACGCGGTGCCGAACGCCTTCGGATGTCCGACCGGGCGCAGGCGGTGGTGCGAGCGCTGGCGGTGTTCGCCGGCGTGCACGTGGCATTGTTCATGACTTACAACGTGCCGAACTACTGGATTGGAACCCACTCTAAGGAATGGCAACGCGACCTTGTCGACCGCTCGTACCTCACCGACGGACTGTGCGGACAAGGCACCGACCACGCATGCCCCGGCCCGGGTGTTCCGTTGAGCCGCAATGACAATACCGGTTCCGGCAAGGGCTCTGCCTACATCACACCGGACGGCAAGGCCGTGATCCCGCCGCATACCAGCCTCCCGGCCCAATACCCATTTGCGACGTCGACCCCGCAACGCTAGGACCGGTTCACACTCGAGTGCGGACGGCGTTACCACGCCCCCGTGCCGAGGACATCCGCGCCGCGTAAGCGATCAGCAGGTCGAGGGTCCCGAGGCCGACCGCGATGGTCAGTGCGGCCGCCAGCCATCGCACCGACGTGGAAGCATGGGCATTGAGTGCGCTGAAGATCGGCCACCCAACCGCGACGCTGCCCGCCGCGTCCGACATCATCGGCAGGAACAGCAAATACAGCGCTCGCCCGCCGGTGAACGTGTCCCCCGCGGCCATCAGCAACACGGCCAGCGCAAGCGGGCCGACCGCGTTGATCGCGATCCAATACACGGGAAAGCCGCTGATCTGCAACGGTGCATCGCCGTAGTAGCTGTAGATGCCGCTGGCCAACACGGGCAGTTCGACGGCGACGTCGACCACCACCAACACGCCCACCCAACCCCACAGCTGCCGCCGGCTCACGCCGCGTCGCAGGCTCTGCAGTATCAGATACGGCATCGCGCCGAAGAAGACAATGTAAATACCCAAGCCCCACAACGGAACACGTGCGAACGTATCGAGTGCGGTCCACTGCCCTACAACCGGATGCCACACCAGTCCCAGGACGTCGTCGATCGGCTCGTTGAAATACGATATCGCTCCCCCGACTAGCAATAACGCCAGCGTGAACGATCGCGACCGGGCGATGTCGCGCACCGCGTACGCGGCGAAACCAGCCACCAGAACCGCCATAGCCGCGGTCGCGACGAGTTGAGCGGATTGTGGCATCGCCGTGCCATCGGGAGTCGCGGGCAAATCGAAGTGCCCACGGAACCGGCTCATCCCTGCTCCTGCAGTTCGGGTGTCGATTCCACGCCTTGTTGCATCTTCAAGGTGTGGGCGTAGATCCATCGTGCTGACGCATCGAGTATTGCCAAACCAATTGCGCAGGAAGCGAATGCGCCGGCCCAGGTTATCCACGCTGGAGCGCCGGGCGCGTGCAGGGCGTTGTAGACGGGCAATCCCACCGCGGCGCTGCAGGCGGCGTCGGTCACCACAGGCAAGAACAACACCAGCACAGTACGCCAGCCCGTGAAATAGCCCGGCGCCGCAAACAGGATCGCGGCGCACAGGATTGGGCCCGTGGTGTTGATGAACAGCCAGTACAGCGGGAATCCACCGATGCTCATCGGCACCTGACCATAGCCAAAGTAGGTATAGAGGTGAAAGTACAACAGCGGCAACTCAATCAGCAGATCAGCCACGAACGTGATTGCGATGCCAGTCCAGAATGCCCGAGGGGTGAAGCTCAGCCTGCGCAGCTCTAACAGCAACACATACGCGATGCCGCCGAAGAAGATGATGTAAGTAGGCAGCCCCCAGTGCGGTATGGGGCCCATCGTCTCGAAGACCACATCCTGGCCAGGCCGCGGATGGTGTACGAGTCCCAGGATGTCGTCGAGCGGCTCGTTCAATAACGCGATCCCGCCACCTGCCAGCAACACCACTCCGAGCGGCGACCCCGTCCGTCGCCATTGCCGTATCACGAATGCCACGAACGCGACCACTACGATCCAGAGCACGAATTCAGCGACGGTCTGAGGTATCCGCGGGAAGATCATGTCCGGGGGTGTCGGGATGTTGAACTGTGCCATGGCGATCACGCAGTCAGTGCGGATGCCGGTGAAAGTGCTTGTTGCAGTTCACGTGCGGCACGCTCGCCAGCGGTAGTTGCCGTGTTGACGTTGCCTGACGAGTTGTAAGAACCTGCCAGGTGGATACGACTGTTCAGATCTCGGGCGGCATGGAAACGGCCTAGCGCGCGGTAGAGGCCGGGGTGGCTGTAGACGAGTACCGGGTACCAGCGGTTGACTCGCGCGAACTCGATCGTGGTGCCCAACCCGGGGATTGCCTTCTCCGCATCGGGCAACACATCAGCCAGGATCTCATCGTCGGTGGAATCCATGTGATCGACGGCCCACTGGTTCATCATGAACAGCGACACCAGGCCTTTGCCGGCAGGCGCGCGCTCCGGCGCCTTGTTGTGTTCCAGGATCACCGCGAACAGCCCTTCTGACACCGGTCGAGGAACGACGACAAAGGAGGCCGGACAGTCGGGAACTCGGTTCAGCGCCAAATTGATCGACATCGTCGAGGTGTAGTTCAGCTCCCGCAAGAACTTGGCACGCTCGGGATCTAACTGCGGCACGATATCGGGGACCCGATTACCCATGGAGCTGACGATCGCGCCGGCACCGCGTTCGGAGTATTGCCTGCCGTCAGGCCCGACGCAGGTGACCGTCACGCCGCCGGCGTCTTCGACGACTTCGACGACGTCGGTATTGAGGCGTACGTCGGGGATGGCCGCGGCCAGCCGGTCGGGAAACGAAGAATAGCCGTCGCGAAACGCATACAGCTTGGTGCCCAGCACCTTCTGCCACAGGAAAAAGAACTCCACGACCGAGATCACGCTGGCCGGAACACCCGCTCCGCCGCGCACGGTCGGTTCGATCAGATAGTCGTACAGCTCGCCGTCAAGACCGCGCCGCCGGCAGTACTGCTCGGGCGTCTCGGTGTCGTATGAGCCGGCAATGGACAAGTCTTCATAGCTCAGCAGGTTGCGCAGCTTGAATGAGTCCACAGCCAGTCGGGCAACCTTTAGCTTCGAGCGCAGCGACAGCAGCTTTGTGCGGGCGGCATCCACGACAAGGCGATTCGCCCGCAGGTAGTGCATCTGATCGCCGCGCATGAAACCCATCAGCGAGTTCGCCGGTATCAGTTCGTCTGTCATGCCGATGTCCTCGACCAACCGCAGCACGCTGTCGTAAGCAGCCGGCAAGATCGTCGTCCCGGCTTCCATCAGATAGCCGTCACGTTTGACTGAAAGTAGCTGTCCACCAACACGATCCCGGGATTCGATTACTACGACCTCGTGACCGGCTTCCTGCAACCGCCAGGCCGCCGCTAGCCCTGACGGGCCTGCGCCAACGACGTACACCTTCGATAGGTCAGACATGCTGTGCACTGTATCAAACACATAGTTTGATAAACAGACACTCTGTATGAATCACTCGACAGTGCATATACTTCGTGCGTGAACCCATCCCCTCCTCGACCATTGCAGCTGTCTCGGCCCCAACGCCGCAGTATGCTCAGCCGCCATTTGGTCGGCGTCGTCGAAGAATTAGTGGCAGGAGGAGCCAGGTACGCCGATTTGAGTGTCGAGGCGATCATCACTGCGGGCGGGATTTCGCGGTCCACGTTTTACGTCTACTTCGACGATAAGGGCGATCTGCTCGTTGCGATGGCCCAAGATGTCATCGGCGACCTGCTCGCCGATGGAGCGTCGTGGTGGGAGCTGCCTGTACAGGCAACCCGCGAGGATCTGCACAAGGCCATGCGGGTGCCGATCGACACCTATCGCAAGCACCGCACGATTCTGGGAACCATCGCCGAGACCGCCGCTTACGACCCGCGGGCACAGGAACAACAGCAACACCTGATCGGCCAAGTGGTGAGCGCGCTCGGGACCTATATCGCTGACGCCCAGCGAGCCGAAGTGGCCGATGCCGATCTGGACGCCGCGCGCACCGCGCAGTGGCTCATCTGGATGATCGAACGCGGGCTCTATCAACTGGTCGGCACCGCCGACGACGAGGAGGTTGAGCATCAGCTCGATGCGCTCGTCGAGATCGTCTGGCGGGTGGTCTATCTCAGCGGCCGCGGCGCAGCGACCCGGCCGGCGAGGGCGCGGACTGCCAAACCGGTCCCCCCAACTAAGCGGAGATCACCCAAGTAGGTCGAGTACCTCAGGCCCGCGGCTGGTGTCCGGCGACCCCATAGAGCAGCATCCGGGTGACCTCGTTGATCTGACGGACCTTCCCGGGGCGACGCTGATCGGGCGGGAACACCCAGTCGTCGAGCAGCACCAGGGCCAGAACCGACCCGACCGACACGGCGACGCTGACCGGGGCGTCGAGGTTACGGAAATTCCGAGCTTCACTGTGCTCCAGCAGCACTCGCCGTGGCGTGCTGAGGTTGTTGGCCAGTCTCTCGCTAACCCGGGTAGCGACTTCCGCCAGCCCCGGGTCGTTGCCGGTGATGCGGGCGGCAACCAGAGTGGATAGCAGTCCGCGGTGCTCGTCGACGAGGGTGTAAAACCCCTTTACGAAGGCTTCCGCCACCTGCATCGGATCAGCGGAGGCAGTTGTTTTCGCATCCCAGGTCGTGGCCCAGTTGTCGACGAACTCGGAGAACGGGGCCAGGATCGTCGTCTCGAACAGTTCGGCCTTCGACCCAAAGTTGCGGAAAATGACCGATTCTCCGACGCCGGCTTCCTCGGCGATATGGCGGGTGAGGGTGCCGTGGTAACCGTTTGCAGAGAACAGGCGATGAGCGGCTTTGACGATGAGTTCCCTTACCGTGTCGGGTGCGCGGCGTCCGCCCCTGCGCATGACAGTGGATTCGGTCGTCAGCGCTACTCACCCCTCTCGCCCCCACGCCGCAGCTGATCTGCCTACGTGGCTGTTCAAAGGGTAGCGTGACCGGGCTGCCGATCTGGTGAACCGCCGCTTATCGGGTTTGACCAATTGGCACCGCGCGGCACTCCGTCGACGCTTATTCAGCGCGGATTCTCCACTGCGCGAACCGCTTTAATTCCCAGCCGGGAGCGTCGCCGAGCGCTATCGCCCAGCCGGATCAGCGACCGGTGTTGGGGAAGAACGTGTTGTTGACCGGCATCCGGAAACCCGGAGTGCCAGGGCAGGGACCATAGGCGGTGGGTGCGCTCGAGTATGGATTGCCCGGGATGTTGCACAGGCCGTTGATCAGGTGGGCCGGGTAGTCCGTCGGGTAGGGCGAGGCGTGCAGACCGGCGGGGATCTGAACCAGCAGCAGGGCCCACATTGACATCGCGAATACCGCGACGGTGGCCAAAACGCTGACGGCGGTGCGCGCGGCAGGCCGAAACGATTCCAAGCCGCGTTCGGTGATCGTCTGACCCTTGTCATTGCGAAAGTACCGCACGGCGGCGAACGTGGTGAAAACGATTCCGGTGGTAAGGTATTCGGCCCACGCGTAGCGCTGACCGTTGGAGAAAAGGGAGAACGCCGCGGGCGCGCCGGGCAAGCCCCACAAGTTGAACAGGAAAGTAGGCGCCTCGAGGCAGAAGCCCAGGAACAGCCCGTAGGCGTAGGCGAATGCCAGCAGCGCGAAGGTGCTGATCTGGGGAAGCCGCCGGTGCACGGCGGACATGCCGTGGTTGAGGATGATCGAGAATCCCAACAGGCCGAACGGATAGATGAACATGATGAACACCGGTTGCGGCATCAGCCCGGCGGTCGGGTTCACCACACCCGGGGCCTGGGCTACCCAGGTGTTGAGGTTGAGCCATTGCGAGCTGTACATGAAGTTCGGCTGCATCCAGTTGACCATCGGGTCCCAGAACAGTGTGAAAAACCCGGCGATGATGATGACCGCGTCGAAAATCAGCCGCCGCTGCTGAAGACATTGCCGCACAACGTAAACACTGATCACGACTGCAGTCGCGGCCACGATCGTCTCGTAGGTGCGTGCCACCCACCAGGAGGGCGCACCGGGGTCACGGGCGGCGGTGATCTGGGTCGGGCCCGAAGCCAGCCAGGCTACCCAGGTCCAGAGCGCGTAACCGGCGACCAAGGCGCCGATGACGGCCAAGATGACCGGGGCCGGTACCTGCCGGGGCGGTGCCGGTACGGCCAGGGATTTGCGGTGATCCGCTGCGACAGTGGACATGATGCCTCCAATTCGGAGCCCACGCGGAAACACGCTGTAGCGCTTTACCGTACAACGCGAGGCGACACGCTGACAAGATGTGTCGCCATGTCGCCTAGCTGTCGGCGAAGACTGACGGCACCGCGTAGGTCTGAAACTCGTTGCGCAGCGCTACGGCGTCATGATTTTCCCGCAGCAGGGCGAAGCTGATCACGCCGAGCAGCCACTGGCTTGCTTCGTCAACCACGACACCCTGCCGGAGCTGTCCGGCACTGGCCGCCTGCTCGAGCACCGGTCGCAAACTCTTGGCCAGCAGCGCCTGCACAGCGCTAGCACCGCCAATGATCCGATCGACGGTCTCGCGTGGCAGCGCGTCCGCCAATGCCCCGAATTCTTCATCACTGCTGGCGATTTCAACAGCGCGGGCGAGGACTTCGACGAAACGTTCGCGTAGGTCGGAAGGCCCGTCGGCCAAGGCCGCATCCAGGCGCTGCTGCAATTCGCCACAGCAGGCCACCAGCGCGAGCCCGATCAGTTCGTCACGGCCAGTGACGAAGTCGTACAAGGTCTGGCGCGCCAGCTGCGCCTCCTTGGCGATGTCGGCCATACGAGTGCGCGCCACGCCATAGCGGGCGAACACTGCCCGTGCGGCGCTGACGATCCCGGCGGTGGTGGCGTCCATCGAATGTCCTGTCTAAGGTCGCGGCTCCTGCCGACCTGAGCGATATCCCGCGATTCTATGACCAGTGCCGGCGGTCCGGATCGCCAGGGAAGCACACTCGGCCGAACATTGACATGCCCGCGACGGTGTGTCTATTTTGAGACAGCTCTGTCAATTAATTCATGGCGGTAGGTGGCCCGGCGGCCGTAGCCCGAGCAGCGAAGCCGTCTGCCGCGCACCGATGGAGTACACGATGAAAGCAACCGAGCTTCAAGACAGCTACGACTACATTGTGGTCGGCGGCGGTCATAACGGGCTGAGCGCGGCCTGCACACTGGCCCGTTCCGGGGCCACCGTGCTAGTCCTGGAGCAGCAGCCGCATCTAGGCGGCCTGGCCAGCAGTGGACCGTTTCTGGCCGAGGCCCCCGACCATATCCTGAGCCTGGGCGCGATGGACGACATGTTCATGTCGTGTACGACGTTCATTTCCGATCTCGGCCTGCACCGATATGGCTACCGCAGTACGCCGGTCCAGGCCCCGTACGGCTGGATCGGCGAGGACGGGTCCACACTGCTGCTGTTCCGCGATCTGGATCGCACGCTGGCCGAGGTGCGCCGGTTCTCAGCCAAAGATGCCCGTACTTACGCGGAGCTGCTGCCGGCGCTCTCCTGGATTTTCGACGCACTGACCACGGTCATGCCGCATCATCCCGCGCAACTGCCGAAGGCCGGGTTGGGCAAGCTGATGCTCAAACTGGCTCCGAGTCGGGCGATTCGGAGCCAGTTGGGCCGGATCATGTCGCATAACCTGGTCGACCTGATGGCCGATACCTTCGAGAGCGACCAGATGCGATCGCTTGCCACCTATTGGGGCAGCATGATCGGGCCGATCGATCACGACGGCGGCGGCTTCTACTGCGTCGGCCTGGCCGCGGTGCATCGCAAACCCGGAGTGATCCGCCCCCTCGGCGGGATGGGTGCGGCGATGGCCGCGATGGCGGAGTACGCGACCTACCGCGGCGCCCACATCCGCACCAGCATCCCGGTGCAACGCGTCGCGGTCACCAACAACCGCGCCACCGGTGTCGTACTCGGCGATGGCACCGAGATCGGTGCCGCCCGTGGGGTGCTCGCCGCCGTGCCCCCACAGCTGGCCTACGGCGAGCTGCTTGCCGACGATGTGCTGGATTCGGCGACCAAAGCCAAGGTCGCGATCCTGCCGGCCAGCGGCAACAACTCGGCCACCTTCAAAATCGATGTCGCCCTGTCCGGGCGGGCCAGCTATCCGAAAGGCGATGCGCAGCGGCGCAAAATCGACGACTTCGACATCCGCAAAACCGCCCTGATGACCGGAACGTTCGAGGAGAACATCCGCCAACTGCAGGCCATCCGGGGCGGCGACACGCTACAACGACCCCCGGTCTACATGGCCGTCCTCTCAGCCAATGACTCCGGACTGGCACCGGAGGGCCAGGATGTCGTCTATCTGGCCGCCAATGTCCCGGCCCAACCCCGCGACGGGTGGGAGAAGACAAAAGCCGCAATGTCGGAAGCGATCATGGACTCGGTGACCCAGCACATGGACGGTTTCGATGCCGAGATCGGCCGAATCGAAACCAGCCCTGCCGATTTCGGCGATCAGTTCGCCACCCCGAACGGTTCCTACTTCCACGTCGACATGACCCCGCTGCGGCTGGCGATGAACCGCCCCGCACCGGGCCTCGGCGGCTACCGCTCACCGGTACATAACTACTTCCACGCCGGCGCGGGGTCGCACCCCGGCGGCGGGGTGAGCGGGTGGCCCGGCCGACTCGCTGCCCAAACCGCGCTCGGACAGCACGGCACCCAGTAACCGTCGCACTGTGATAACAGATTGACGCTCAACGTTTTTGACTACGGGCGGGGACCGGAACGCCCGGGCCGGAGCATGTGTTGCGGTGGGCGCCAGAGGCGCACATGTCGTTGATCATGTAGGACGGATACCCGGCCGGAAAGGCGTCGGCATGGGTACCGAACCACTGCTGCGGAATCATGTAGAGCACCACGAAGCCGATATGGATGGCGCCATAGATGGCGAGGAATTTCAATGCCTGCCTGGCTTTGGTGCCGGCGTTGAGCCGGTCGATGCCGCGCTCGACAATGGTGCGTCCGCGGTCATCACTGAAATAACTCAGACAGGCGATCGCCCCCAACGCTAAGCCGTCGAACAACACGGTCTCCGACATCGGAATCTGATACGTCTGACCGGCAAACAACGTGATCGTCCTAATACCACCCGGATACGCATAGGCACCGGTGCGCAAGACGAGTCCTTCAATGACGGTGTCGGTGATGACCAGACCCACAACGATCAACGCGACAAAGCCAGGGACCCCCAGTTGCGGCCACCGCACCTTGAGCTTGCGAACTACCCACAACACGATGATCACCTGGGAGAACACCAACGCGGTGTAGGCCGGCGGCACGATGAGCAGCGGTTCGGGCAGCCGGTTTGCGTTCGGGCTGATCCACGTTGGCCAGGAGCCATTGGCCCACGCACCGCGATTGAGCAAATGCGAGTTGTACAGCAACGACACCGACGTGTAGTTCATGAGCATGTCCCAGAAGAACACCGTCGAGGCGGTGAGCGCGATCATCGCATCGGTGGTCAGCCTGCGATATCGCCGCCACGGGCGGATCGCCCAGAGGTAGAACAACACTGCCGCGCCCAGCGTCCCAGCACGAAAACCTGAAACATCAGTAGCGCGACACCGAGTCCAGCCCACATCAGCACCGGACGCGACTGCTTCTGCACGACGTGGGTCGGCATCAGCCCACTAGCCGGGGCCCACTCGGGAGACAGTCCACAATCGCCATCAGCACACCTCGACATCATTTAGCACAGGTCGTCACGAATCAACGGAGGCGTCATGGCGTCAGACCGGCGCTCCGTACCTCACCATAATTTGAGATTAATCATCTCCACAAGCTATCTATGCACCTCTAGACGATTTTGTTAATGAGTAGCGATAGCTAAGGACGTTGACAGACCGAAGCTGCGGTCACTACCGTTCAGCTCACGGGTCGGGGTTCACGCCGGTCATAACGAGGATTGGAGCGCACCGATGCGCGCTGACGGTTTTCACCCCACCGTGTTGAAAGTCTGTGCTCACACCGGCTTTGCGTTTGCATTCTTCTGGCCGTTCGCGGCCACGGTCGTCTCGGGTTTTCAGTACATCCTGCCGCCGTCCGCGGCCGACCCCGCGCCTAAAGTGGTGGCCGAGTACTTGGCGAATACCACCGGAATTCGCATCGCCACTGTCATTTTCATCTTCTCCAGCATCCTCTACACGACCTGGAGTATGAGCATCGTCCAGATGGTGCGGCGCCGAGAACGACAGTGGCCCATCCTGTTCAACATCATGGTGGTCGCGGTCGCTTGCGAGGTTGTCGTCGTGATGTTCATCGGTTTCTTCTTTGGCGCGGCGTCGTGGCGCCCGGGCGAAACCAGCGCCGACGTCACTCAGGCGCTCAACGATCTGGGCTGGCTGGGCGTGTTGTTCACCGGCGCCCCGTTCGCGCTCTTCCAGATCTGCCTTGCGGCGACCATCCTGCTCGACAACAGCGCGCGGCCCACCTTTCCGCGCTGGTCGGCCTACTTCAATCTGTTCTCGGCGTTCTTCATGTGCGAGGCTTCCCTGCTGCTGTTCTTCAAGACAGGCCCGTTCTCGCAGAACGGGGTACTGGTTTTCTACGTCCCGATGATCGTGTTCTTCGTGTGGATCGTCATGTTCTCGGTGCTGACCCTGCGCGCGATCAACGCCGAGGCCGAGGAGCCCGCCCGCGATCAGACGCTCGTTGACAGCCCCCAGCTACGCACCCCCACCGGGGCGGCACACTAGAACGTCCATTGGCGGGTCCGCCAGGTATCACCGCGTGGTTCCGGCAGCCTGTCCGTGCAACTCGCCGACTTGTGCTTGTAGCTGGGCGATTTGGGCCGCCAGCTCCGCGTGTGTCGGCGTGATCACGCCCCGAGCGCGTGATGCCGCGGCGACGTTGACCTCGGCGACGTGGGTGTCCACTGCGCGAAGCAGATACACCGCGACGAGCACCAACCAGATGCCGAACACGATAACCGGCACCCACCACGCCAGAATCCCGTTCCACGCCAGTGGTCCATGCTTGAAGAACACGTTGAAGGTGCCCGCGCAGAAGATCGTGGCGGTCCACAGGTTGACGTAGCCGAGCCAGCGCGGAAACACCGGCGTGGAGCGACGGTCGATCAGGATGGCGACACCAAAAGCGGCCACCTGAGCAGCGGCTGTTCCGGTCATACCGACGAACGGGATCCAAGCCATATCATTCAGCAGCTCAACGAGTTTGGGATCGCGGTCAGCGCGGAATGTCGCAGTCTGCCAGAAGAAGAGCAGATACAAGAACTCCAGCACGAACAGCATGCCGAACCCGAACTCGATCATTGCCAGCGCGGGAAACCTTCCCTCGATGCGGCGCATCTGAACCGCGATCTCGATGGCGAATACGCCCAGGCACACCGCGGCGGCCATCGTCACGAGCATGCCCCACCGAATCGTGGTGGCGTGGTCGAGGATGAGGCGCGTCGTCTCAAGCGTCGTTAAAGCCGGAGACGGAGGCGGAAAGAACCGTGCCAGCCCGACGAATCCTGCGACCATCAACACGAGACAGACGATCCCACTCCAGGCGCAGAATCGATGAACCGCTCTGTTCATGAGAATCCTCCAGTTACTTTCACTTGATGGCAGGCCGGCGATCGTCTGCCGTGCGGCGAGACGACGGATCCCTCTCCGGTGGTGCATTGAGGCTCAACTGGTTCCGCAACAGGTGCTTTTGGAGCTTTCCACCACCATTGCGCGGGACGACCGCGAAAATGAACTCACGCGGGATCTTGTAATCCGCGATCCGAGAAGCGCAATATTGCCGTATCGAGGCCGGCGTGACATCGGATCCGTCGGCGGCGGTGATGAACGCTACGACCGTTTCGCCCCATTCCGGGTCCGGTCGGCCGATCACCGCAACATCGGTCACCTCGGGGTGGTCCGCGATGGCTAGTTCGACCTCGGCCGAGTACACATTGCGTCCGCCGGTAATGATCACATCTCGCAACCGGTCGACCAAACGCATCGCACCGTCGTCATACACCTGCATCAAATCGCCGGTGTGTAGCCAGCCGTCGCGGATCACGTCTGCAGTGGCTTGAGGCTGGTTCCAGTACCCCTTGGTGATGGCCTCGCCACGAAAAACCAGTTCTCCCACTTGCCCGGGCGGTGTGTCGTTACCACCCGGGTCGACGACTCGGGCCTCGACGAAGGGCTGCGCAAGGTGGCCGGATGACTGCGGCCGAGACCGTACCTGTTCCATCGTCGAGTAAATGCCGGTTGGTCCGGCTTCGGTCTGACCGCACTGCTGGAAGAACGAGACGTGAGGAAAGGCGGCCAGTAGCCGCTCGATGGACGCCGCCGGCATCGGCGCCGCGCCGAAAATGCCGACGCGCCACGAGGTCAAGTCGGCGCTGTTGCCCTCGTAGGTATTCAGGATTCGCTGATACATGGTCGGAACGGCGAATAGCCATGTGGCACGGTGTTGTTCCACCAGCTCCAGCACGGTGCCGGCATCAAACTTCGGCACGACGATGTGGGTCCCGCCGAGCAGAGTTGTGGCGTTCAGATAGGTCATTCCGCCCGAGTGGTACATGGGCGCCAGGTGCAGGTAGCGATCGCCGTCGCGCAGGCCCAACGAAACAATCTGGGCCATCGCCGCCCAAACCGCGCGATGGTGATCGAGCAACACGCCCTTGGGCTTCCCGGTAGTACCCGAGGTGTACAAGATGAATGCGTCGTCTTGCTCGACGGCACGATCTTCATGCACGGGATCGCCGTATCCACCGGCCAGCAGGTCGGGATAGCGTGACGACGGTCCCAATGAGAGCAAGGTGGCCGATGCCGCTATCCGACTTGCGGCCTCGGCCAGCTGCGCGTCGGCCGGGCTGAACGCCAACACGGTGCTGCCGGAATCGTTCAGGATGTGGGCGAGTTCTGGTGCGGCCAACCTGGTATTCACCGGCACGACGATCGCGCCGACGCGCGACGCGGCATGCGACGCAATGATGAATTCCGCAGAGTTCGGTGAAAGAATGGCGACGCGATCATGTTTGCGCACCCCGAACTCCTCGAGCGCGGCCGCCGTGGCGGCAATGTCGCTTTCCAGCGCACGCCAAGTCCACTGTCGCTCCGCCGTGACGATCGCCTCGCGTTCGCCCACCCGGCTGGCATTCGACAATGCCGTTCCGCCAATGGTCGGCATAACCTGTGTTCGCTCCCAGTCTCCGATTATTGAGCCCAGCTATATCAATATAAAGACGTCGCGCAACGGGGTCAACGACGCCGGCAACGCCAGAACGGCGTCACCTAAAGAACTCTGACACCGGGTAACACGCGGCTCGCGAAGGTTTCGATGATCCTCGATCGATGCTCTACCGAACCTGCGGCAATCTGGATCAGCACCGTGTCCACCCCCGCCGCCGCGAATCGCGCCAGCCGATCGATAACGGCCTCCGGCGTACCGATCAGCAGGTAGCGATCGGCAAGCGTCGAAAAGTCCTGGCTGTAGGCCGCACTGACGGCGGCGACGCCCGTAGTCCGCGCCCAGGTCGAATCCGCGTCGACCGCCGTCCAGGCGAACAGCGCGGCCGACACCGCGTCCGCGTCTCGTTCGTGTTCAGCGGCCGCGGCACGAATCGTGGCCAATCCCTCGCCGACGTGCTTGGGTTCGACCATGTAGGGCAGCCATACCTGGGCGTGGCGGCCGGCGCGACGCAACGCGCCATTCTTGCGGCCGCCCAACCAGATCGGTGGACCTTCGGGCTGATGCGGCGCTGGGTCGAGAGCAACGCCGGAGAGCGTCGCGTAGCTGCCCTCGAAGTCGACCCTGCCGCCGGCGAAGAGCCTCCGGATGACCTCTAGGCCTTCGTCTAGACGGTGGAATCGCGTGGCCGGATCGACACCGGCCGCGGCGAATTCGGCAGGGTACTCGCCACCGGCACCGACCCCCAGTTCGAACCGGCCACCCGAAATGCGGTCGATGACGCTCGCCATCTTGGCTACCGCGACGGCGGGATAAAGCGGCAGCAACGCGATCGACGTGACCAGACGAATGCGCGACGTCACTGCCGCTGCAGCGGCCAGCATCGCGAACGAATTCGGCGTCGGGCCGTGGAAGAACAGGTGTTCACCACAGCCGAGAATGTCGAAGCCGAGTTCCTCGGCGCGACGCGCCTCGGCCACGACCGTGTCCGGATTGTCGACGGTGATCCCGACTCGCATCACATGCCCAGGGCGGCGAACGCGTCGAGGTCGGCACACGCCTGCGCCGAGCGCTCGATATTGGCCAGGCTGATTTCTGGCTTCTGCATCTGCGGCTGCAGCTTATTGGAGCCAATAGTGCCGAGCCACATAAACATTGCATGGGGGATCATCTGGCGATAGCGCAGCCAGAGGGTCTCGGAGTCGGGCACACTCGCGACACCGTGCTCACCCAGACGTTCGCGGTAGAACTCCAGGAGGTCGCGTTCCCAGGCCCGTCGATGCGCGATCGTCAGGTTGCCGATCAACGCGTACGCGATGTCCTGGGCGCCGAAGCCGTGCAGCATGCACTGCCAGTCGAACAGTCCGACCCGACCGTCGCCGGTGAGGTACCAGTTGCCGGCATGGACGTCGCTGTGCACGATGGTACGTGGTCCGTCGGCCGAAACGCGCCTGCTGCGCAGCAGCACTTCGACGAAATCATCTCTGCGCAAGAAGATCTCGGGTGGCATCACGTGCTCGGCACGATCGAACCCGACGACAGCGCAGCGGTCCATCAGCATCAGCTTGTGAAGTCGAAGCTGCCACGAGTGCGGGTCCATCAGCCAGCCGAACCGGCTCGTCAGGCCGGGCTGATCCCAGTAATTGGCGTGCAGTCTTGCGAGCAGATCGACGGCGTCCTCGGCCTGTTCCCGGGTGAAGTGCCGGGTGAGGATCGTGTCGGTCTTGGCCCCCCGAGTTCGTGTCACGTCCTCCATGATGAATAGCGATCGATTGGATTTGGGATCCCAGGCGGCGTAGTAGCCGGCCGGCGCCTCAATGTCGAGTTCGCGCCGGATCACGCTGTAGAACGCGTGCTCGGCGGGCAGCAGGTTGCCCGTGGTCGTGACCAGCCGGGTCAATAGGGTCGGAGAGGACTTGGTGAACAGGTGCACGGGCAGTCCAGCCTGGCTTCCCGTCTCGTTGTAGACCACTTCGACGGTTCTACGTGCGGAAGTGCCGTCGTTCTTTGGGCCCAAGATAAACCGCTCGACCCGTGCGCCGGGCGTTCCGGAACACAATGCGGCGGTAAGCCATTCGGTGGTCAGCGCCGCCGGTGACGGTGGTACTTGGTCGAGGCTGGTCGGTCGCGGCCGGGCGATCTTTTCGTAGACGATAGCGGCCGACGCCCTTGCCACGGCGGACCCGATTTCGGCAACGGCGGCGATGGAGGGCATTGGCATTCCTCTACGGTGCGAACGATCGTACGCGGAATACAATAAGTCGATACGGCCGATCCACGGAAACGACGATGGGTCGATACTCCCCCGCCGGCCTTCCGCTGATCTGACCTATTGCCTGCATATTTAGTGCCACTTCACTGTGAATCGGTTCTGAGTCCATGGTCATGATTGGCGTCACGCAGGTCTCGTGTCAAGCCTCGCGGCGACACGCACAGCGCGGACAATCCGAACGAACGTTCGCAGGAACGTACAGAGTTGCCCCGGGCCCAGCGGGCCGCGTCTACGGACAGGCGTTGACCGGCTGCCAGGATCTGACCGCGGACACGGAAATCCTCTACATAATTCGTGAACGATCGTTATCCGTCGTGCTAGGTTAGTGGGCGTTGCCGCGAATCGAGAAGGGAACGATCGATGACCGCAGTCACCGTCGACAGCTGGGGGCCTTTGGCCACCGCGATACACACGGGGGCGGCAACCGACGCCGAACCCACCTGGAAGGACAACGCCTATCTCGCGTTCTGGGACCTGGCTTCCGACACGTTCGGCAGCGTTCACGTCTCGACGTCGCCCAACGCGCCGGGTTCACGCAGGGCGCGGTGCAGCTTCTCGGTAGATGGCAAGACGGTCGAAATCATCGAACCGCTTCCCGAGGGCAGCTTCGCCGGCGACCACATCGATTTCGGGCTCAACGGAGCGGTGCGCATCGACCACCCCGACCTGACCGCGAATTTCGTCAACACCCCGATGTACCTACCCGCCGACTACTCGTCGACGGGGTTGATCCCGGATCTCGTTCCCGGGCGTCCGCTGCAACATTTTCAGAGCGCCTGCCGGGTCGAGGGTACGGTCACCACCAGAAGCGGGCAGCATGGCTTTGCCGCTCAGGGACTACGCGATCGCACTTGGGGTTTTCGCGACGAAGCCGCCATGTGGGTCGAGTACGCCGCGCTGGCGGCCGTATTCGACGACGTCTTCGTGAGCTCGATGAAGTTCCTGCGCACCGACGGGACGCAGGTCTCGGACGGATTCTGGAACACGCCGACGACGTCGACGCCGGTGGTGAACATGAGCATTCGCCGCAACGCCGCAGCCCAATTCGTCAGGGCGCGACTGGAACTCAAAGACGGGACCTCGACCGAGATCGCATTGGTGGAGCGCGCAGCGGGATTCTTCGTTCCCATGGGCGTCGAGACCGACGGGCCCGCGTTCGGCACCTACGACGACTTCATGCAAGTCGAGTCGTCCGGCTTGCGTGGGGGCGGGCTCCTCGAACAAGGTGTCGTGCACCGCGTCCACTGATCGTCGCTGCGGGGGTAAGCCCATTCGGTGAATCCAACTCGCTGACCGCTCAGGGAGCGGGTACGGCGACCGGGACCTTGTCTTGTTCTTGGGCACCGAAGATGGCGGCCTTGATGATGCCGACCTTGGAGGTGATGAAGACCTCGTCGTCGGGCCGTCCGACGACGAACGACAGAATCCACACGCATGTCAACGCCAACCCCAGGGTGACCAACCACGCCAGATAGGTGAACCCCACGTGGGCGTTGAGGTTCAGTGCCGTCCACACCGGCCAGGCGGCGGCACCGTTCGCTATGCCGTCGGCCATCGGAATGAACGCGATGACCAGGGCCAGTCGCGCCCCACGCAGATGGGGACTCAACCGGTAGATCAACGCGCCGGCTGTCATTGGCATCAGCGGATTGACGCAGACCCACCACAGCGGCAGACCCCAGAAGTTCAGCGGTTGTGGACCGTAGTACTCGTAGGCACCCATCAACACACCGGGGCTTTCCAGCCAGATGTTGATGAATACGTCGATCAGATATAGCTGGAAAACCGCTTTCCGCGTGACGCCCGTCTGATAGATCCGACAAGCCAGGTAGGCCAGCCCGCCGACGTACCAGATGTAGACGAAATTGATGAATAGTGGGAAATCCCGGCCCATCGACGAAAACGTGGTCGTGACCGCCCCCTGACGTATGTAGCACAACCCCATCGTGTCGACGATTGGTTCGAATAGGCAGGCAATACCGCCGCCGATCAGGCAATACGCCAGCAACGGGCCACGGCCGGTCAGAAGATGCTTGACTGCGAAAAAGACGCCGAAAAGCACGGGAATCCCGAGAAAGATCGTGAATAGCACCTCGGGCATGAAGGGCATCGGCGTCGTCGGATGCACCGGGATCGGGGGGGCAGCAGCGAGCACAGAAGCAAATGCCGTCATCTCTTCCCTTACGTCGGACTGGAGCGCGAACAAGGCTCCGCGCGCCATTCGCCCCGGCGATCGGCTGCGCTTACACCTTTTAAGACAATCCGGAGCGTATCCGGATATGAATCATTTTTCAAGTATGAATAGCCGTTCATCACGGCCGCAATCGGCGACCGCCACGTCCAGCGGCGCGCCTTCACTCAACGACACGGCGGCCCAGCCGGTGTGGAACCGTTGCGGCAGAGCTACACCGCGACGAAACGCCGCCGCGGCGTACGCAGTTGTGCCAGTAACTCTGCCGCGGCCCGCTCACCGGATACTGTCGCGGTGCACATATTCGACGACGACCGGAACACCCCGGCCAACTGGATTCGCGAGGTGACGGGCGCCTGCCGGGCCTGAAACTGCCCGAGTTCCTTGTAGAGCCCCGGCCTGCTGTAGACGATCACTTCATTCCACCGGGCGATGCGCGTGTAGTCCACGGTGTCGGTGACACCGGGGATCAACTTTTCCATCCTGCGCAGGATCTGGGTGCGGATGGTGTCGTCGTCCTCGTCGATGATCTGTTCGGCGAATTCGGTCATGGTCAGGATGTCGAGCAAGCCGTGACCCTCCGGTGCTCGGCCCGGCGCCTTGTTGTGCTCGCAGGTGAAGCCCATCAAGTCAGGGTCGACCGGCTCGGGAATGTTGATCACCGACGCCACGATGCCCTTGGGCTTGCGGGTCACGCCGGTGTTCATCACGACGCACTTGGTGTAGCGCAGACTGCGCAAAAACGCCTCCGAAGCCGCATCGAAATGGCCGGGTACCAGGTCGGGGATGGTATCGCCGCGCGCCGTAACAACCGCCCCTGCACCCGATTCGGTGTGGGTGACGCCATCGGCGTCAGTCCAGGTGACGATCACTCCGTCGGTCTCTTCCCTGATCTCATGGACCAAGGTGTTGAGCCGGATGTCCATGCCTTCGGAGAGACGGTCGACGTAGGTCGAGTATCCCTCACGGAACGCGTACAACTTGCTGCCCAGGATGTTGTAGAGCATGAAGAACAACTCCAGGTTCGAGATGGCATCGCCGCGCACACCCAGCACTCCGCGCACCGTCGAATTGATGACGTAGTCGTACACCTCCCCGGACAGGCCGAGGTGCAGTGAGCAGTATTCGCGGGGCGTCATGGTGTCGAATGCCGAAGCACGAGAGAGGTCTTCGTAGTTGAGCAGCTTGCTTGCGCGCGTCGCGTCGATACCGAAGCGGGCCATCAGCGCCTTGGACTTCAGCGATACCAGCGGCGTCTTGAGGACGTCGAGAAACAGGTGATCCGAGCGCAGGTTGTAGATGGTGTCATCACGCGCGAAGCCGATGATCGAGCCCGCCGCGATCAGATCATCACCGCTACCAATCTCGTGGGCGAGTTTGACCACCGGCTCGTAAGCACTCGGCAGAATCGTCGCCCCCTCCTCCATCAGGTACCCCTGTTCGCGGTGGGTGTGGATCATGCCGCCAGTACGGTCGCGTTTCTCCAAAATGACGGCCGGAATCCCCTGCGCCCGAAGACGATAGGCCGCGGTGAGGCCGGACGGCCCGGCACCGACGATGAAGACCGGTCCGCGGTCGGCGAGTTCGTCATGGGCGTTAGCGGTCATCTCTTCACTCTCTTTCTCGGAGTCGTGCGGTTTACGACCAGGGAAGGCAGCACGAAATCGGCGACGAGGGATTTTTCGGCGTCAGCGTCGAGATCCTCCCGCAGGATCAACATCAGGTAGACACCACGCAGCCACTCGACGACGCGGTCGTCACTCACTTCGGGCCGGATCTCGCCGCGCTCGCGAGCACGCCGCAGCATCGGGCCCAAGACATCCAAAACGATTCCCTGCATGGCCGATTCGTGGCCGGTGATCAGCCGGTGCAGGGAAACGGTTGTGGTGGTGTCCAGCAGGTGTCGCAGTTCCGGATCGGAGCGGGCCGCGTCCACCGTGGCGATCGAGGTCTCCAGCAGCAACTCGTCGAACGGGGCGTCGCGGTCGGCGATCGGCCGGATGCCCTCCCCCAGTTCACGCAGTCTGGTCACGATCGCGGCTTCGGTGATCTCGGGGCGGGTCAGGCCGAGCCGGTAGAGGCCGGTGCGCCCTATACCCGATTCCTTGGCGATGTCGTCCATCGTGGTTCGGTCGACTCCGTAGCGCGCGAAACTACGGCGGGCAGCGACCAGCACCTGCTCCGGGACGGGAGCGCCCATGTTTTCGGTAGCCATGGCGACCATCTAACCGCCTCCCGAAACGCCGGTACTCTGGGTATGTTTCAGCTGATTCAGATACTGATTGGGACACAACGGCTTTCCGGGCTGGCCACAATAGATGCTGCCCTGCTGATAGGACGGCAACACCGGGATACTGTTCGTCCCGCCGGTCATGGCTACCCAGTCGTTAGGTATCTGGTAGGCCACCAGGGTGGTGAAACCCGCCCAACCACATACCGCCAAGGTGGACAGGACGGTCTTGGCCCCGGGACTTACCGTCAACGTGTCGACGTCACGGTCCACCGCGCAACGCCCGTTCGCGTCACGTCCGTCGCGCAACCAGGTGAACATCAAGCAATACGCCGAAATGAACAGCAACTCGGTCAGCGGGAGCCGATGAGTGGTGTCGGCCCAGAGAGTAAGCGCGTTCGGCGACGACACATAGGTATAGACGCCCGTTCGGTTCCAGGCGGTGGCCAGGCATCCGAATGCCACAACGAAAGTCACGAGCACGACGGCATAGAGGCCGACGGTGCTTGACCGCGAAAATTGCCTGCGCAACAGGTCCAAGTAGGCACATCCCACGATGGCGGCGCCCACTCCCAACCAGATGTAGGCGGGCATGCACCAGCCCAAGCTCCATGCCCATCGGTCGGCCTGAGGTGCGGCGAATCCCGGAAACTGCCCGGCCCACGTGCCCAAGTTCAGCGAATGAGCGTTCATCGCCCAAGTGGGGTTGAACATCTGACACAGCACGTCGAGGACCGATGCGAACAAGCCCCCTAAAAACAGCTTTCCGTCCAGGGTGATGGTCCGTTGCCGGTAGGCCGGCCGCAGCAGTGTGAACCAGAGCAAGAAAGCGAACACCGAGAGGCTGATCGCCTCTGTCAGCCGAATGACCCAGCCGAAGGAGTACGGGTCGGGTCCAGGATCAACAGCCGCGGCCTGCGGGGACAACAACCACCTGGTCCAGCAGCTCACCGCCAGCCCTACCAGCGCCAGACCCAACGCAGCCCACAACCACACCTTGCCGGACGGCCGTACCCGGGTGGCGGTCTCCGCGGCCGTGCGGTGGGTGGGCACGACCACGTCGACGCCGGCGTCCATCGTTGGAACATAGCACATGGAACAATGTTCGTATCTCGTTCCACATGTCGTATATTGACCGCGATGAGTAACCCAATCGCGCCAAGCGCCGAGCAGGCGAATCTGTTGCACATGGTCAGCTCCCCGACCACTTTCTTTTCGACGGGTAATGTCGCCGAGGCGGCCCCCGGCGTCCACACGCCGCTGGGCTGGAGCATCTGGGGCGGTCTGACCGAACAGGTGCTTTCGCAAGTCGTTGTCGCCCTTGGCGCGTGGCCCCGCCCACCCGATGTGTCTGACGTCAACCGGCGGTTCGGCTGCATCTTCTACGGCCGATATGCGGCCAATGTCAACACATTTCGCGCCTTTGGCGATCGGATGCCCGGCACCTCCGGCGATGCGGTGGAGATCCAGTTCTTTGGCGCCAAGATGTCGCAAGAGATCGATCATCCAGTGCCCCAACGCTATCCGGTGGTGGTGGCGAAGATGCCCTGGAACCTGGCCCGGACGCCGCGCCAGGTCGCCGCTTACCGGGCCGACAATTACGCGTGGTGGACGGCCAACGTTTGTGACCGCCCCCCCGCCGGAGTGACCGAAGGCCTTGCGGTGCTTTCCGAAGGCAGCCGGCGCTACGTCCCGGTGATGCGTGCCCATTGCATCGTCACGCTGCTGGCCCAGGCCTGCTACGACCAGCTCGCCAAGCTGTGCACCGCGGCAGGAATGGACGGGCGCGAAAGGGCTCTGGTGAGTGGGTACGGCGGCATGGAGGAGTCGGCCGTCATCGCCGACGTGCGCGAGCTGGCCGGCGGGCAGCTTGGCGAGCACGAGTTTGTGCGCCGCCACGGCTACCATGGCCGCGGCGAGGGCGACGTGTCGAGCCACTCCTGGCGCGAGGACCTCGCGCCGATCCGGGCGTTAGCGGAGTCTTACCGCAAGTCCGGCGCCGATCCTTTGGCCAACGCGGCGTCCACCCGGACATCACGGCAAGCAGCCGAACGCGAACTGCGGGTACGCGTCCCGTGGTCGCGCCGGCCGCTTCTGGCGCCGACGCTGGCATTGACACGACGGTTCGTACTCGCGCGCGAGGTTGGCAAAGCCGGGTTCCTGTTGGCCATGGACGGGATGCGCGCAGGTGCCCGAGCTATCGGCGCGTCGTTAGCCGAGGAAGGCGTGCTCGATGATGCCGAGAACGTGTTCTTTCTGACCCTCGACGAACTGCTCACCGACCCTCGCGTTCAACGCGGCGATGTGATCGCAGAGCGTCGCAAGCTCTACGACCGTTACCGAAGCTTGGATCTGCCGCCGACCTGGCAGGGCAACCCCACACCGCTGCCGTTGGATCGCCACGACCAGTCGACTGAACGCGTTGACATCGTCTCGGGCATGGGTGTGAGCCCCGGGACAGCCGAAGGCACGGTGCGGGTCGTCCACGACGCGGGCGACGACCAGGCCGATGAATTCGAACCCGGCGACATCCTGGTGTGCCGCATCACCGACCCGTCCTGGGCTCCGCTGCTCTCGGTGGCCGCGGCGGTGGTCATCGACATCGGCGGATCGCTATCACACGGTGCGATCGTCGCCCGCGAACTCGGAATCCCCTGTGTCATCAACACGGTGGACGGCAGCCGGCGGTTGCGCACCGGTGACCGAGTGATGGTCGATGGCGAGGCGGGCACCGTCCGAGTGCGCCGACTATAGGCTAAACCCTAAGTCCCCGTCTGGAATTCGGTGCCCTGACGCTCGCCGGACAGGTTCCGCAACATCACGAAAGTCATCGCGACGACCCAGACGAAGAAGAGTGCAACCGGGAGGTAGAGAGCGAACAGACCGTTGTACGCGAACGGTCCCGTCTTGAAGAAAGCGATTAACGCGCCCGCCGAGATTTGCACCGCGAGCCAGAGGCATAAATACCCGGACCACCGCGGAAACGGCGCCTGTTCCGGCTCCTTGAACGCCGCGAGCGCGATCGCGACAAACCACACCGTGAACGGCGGCCATGTGAAGATGAAGAGAAAGTACGCGAGATCGTTGCTATACCGCACAATCTCGGGAGGATAGTCGCTGGGACGAAACGCGGTGAGCGCCCAGACCGTGCATGCCAGTACGACAAAGACACTGGCGACCGCGACGGACGCGACCTGGATGTAGGTGAGAAAGGGGCGCGCACCTTCCGCCGGCCGCGTCTGCGCGGCGAGTGCGCCACCGAACGGTGCGATGAGGGAGAGGCCGATCGCGGAGATGATCGCGCCGATCCGCACGCTCGTGGTGTGTTCAGCGTACTTTGCCGCCACCGCAGCCGCGGTACTCGACGGGTCCATGAATGGTGGAATGAAGCGCCCGACCAAGACGGCGCCGACCAAGGTGACGATTGCCATCGCGGGTCCGCTCCAGATTCCAATCCGCAGCAGCCGCGTGTCGGTCATCGTGGTCGGGCACTATCGCGCCCGACCTGGTCTCCGACCGCGGCGGCTGGGTAGGTCACAGCCTTGAGCAGCCAGACAGTGTTCGCGACGAACTGAATGCCGAAGACCACCGCCGGCAACCAGAACACGAAGATGCCGTTCCACGCGAACGGACCGTCTTTGAAGAACTGCAACACGATTGCCGGGGTATAGACGAGGGTGGCCCAGATGTTGAGGTAGCCAAGCCAACGCGGAAACAGGGGCCTCTGCCGGGAGTCGGTGAGGATCGCAAACGCGAACGCAAAGTTCTGCGCCATGAACGGCGCCCACGGCATCACCACGATGAACCAAGCCACGTCGTTGAGCGTCTGCGTAGCCTCCGGTGACCGGTCAGGACGAAACGCGGTGACCGCCCACAACATCGCGGGGATCATGAACGTCACCGCCGCCACCGCTCCCCCGGCCAGGGCAACGCCGGCAGCGGTGTGGCCGGAGCCCGGGATACGGCGGATTTGACCGTAAATCGCGCCGGAGTAGGCGATGTAGAACATCGACGCGAGAAGGATCAGCGCCGTACCAAACCGGATTCCGGTTGCGTGTTGCTGGTAGTGCGTCGCGATCTCGATCGCCGATGCGCCGGGTCGCAAAGGCGGCAGGAACCTGCACAACAACAGTCCCCCGAAAAACAACAACGGACAGACGATGCCGCTAAAAGCGCACACGCGCTGGAACGTTCGCTGGGCCCCGGTCGCCGATGATCCCGAACCACCGCTTGCCTCAGCGGACGGCACCGTCGCCCCGCCTGCACGGGCAGTCTCGCGGTCGACGTCGTGCTGCAGTGCCATGACGAATTGCTCCTTACGATCGGGCAGACAGGCCGATCCGCTCGGTCCCAGGTGCTGGAGGGCTCAGTGAGTAGCGTTGGCCCGCAAAGCTTTCACCGTCTCCGCTGGCGCGGTCACACAAGATCGACTGCGCCCGACGGCACTGAATCGTTGTCAACACCGACCGCTTTCCGTGTCTGGGCGTCCAGGTCACCCAGTGATGGCAAAACTAGCCCACGTTGAATCAACTTTCAATAGTGAATTAGAATTCAACGCAGTCCCAAGATATCTGTCGAACTCGCTAGGGTCGTCGCGAGAACGGCGATCCAGAACCGGATGTCGAAGAACTCGAAATTCCCTGTGTCATATGCACTACCGGCGCCGGCTACGGTAGCTTTCGCCGCGCGATCTCTCGCGCGGAGGCCGCGTCGACGCCGAAGCCGCGCAACATCATCTCGGCGCCCCGCGACTCTGTCTTGGGTCCCGCCGGCAGCCGGCCGGCCAGGATCGCCCGTATCGCGGCCAACGCGGCACCCACGATCGAGGTCAGGGCAAGGTTCAGATCGTCGATCGCGAATCGACCAGATTTGCGGCCGCGGGACAGGGTCTCAATGGCCCAGGGTGTCACCGCGTCCTCGAATATCGCGTTGACGCGGTCGAGCTCCACGAGAACCCGCGCCAACTCTGGTTCGTCCCGGCTGAACCGCAGGAAACGCCGGTAAGACGCCGATGCCGCCTCGGCGGCATCGGCGAACTCGAGGGCATCCGCGCCGATACTTGCCGCAAGTCCGGCAAGCACGTCGGCCACCACCGCCTCGATGAGTGCGTCCTTCGACTCGAAGTAGGTGTAGAAGGTGCCGAAGCCAAGGTCCGCGTGATCGGTGACATCGCCAATTCGAAGGTCCGACACTCCGTTCTGGGCGATCAGCTGGTGGGCCGCGGCCAGGAGCCGTTGCCGGGCTTCCGCCTTACGCCGGTCGCGGCGTCCCATCGGGGCAGGAGACACAGTCACGACAGCAGTATCGCACCCGATCCGCGTCTCAATCTTGATTTTCGAATCGAGTTCGATCAGGATCACAAGTATGACCGAAACCACCCTGCCCACCGAGGCGGACTACGTTGTCATCGGGGCCGGACACAATGGGTTGACCGCCGCGTGTTACCTGTCCAAGGCCGGACATCGCGTGGCCGTCTTGGAGGCATCGCCGACCGTGGGCGGCATGACTTCCACCAACGCCACCCTGCAGAAGGCCCCGGGCCACTACTTCAACGAGGGCGCGATCCAGTTGACTGGGATCTTCCAGCTGTCCGGAGTGGCCGAGGACCTCGAACTACACAAATACGGACTGCGGCGAATCTCGGTGGACCCCGCACACATTCAGTTGGCACCCGATGGAAGCTCGCTGGCAATCTGGAAGGACGCCAGTCGCACCGCCGACGAACTGCGGCGCTTTTCACCGAAAGACGCTCGAGCGTGGCTGGACATGGCCAATGCCCTGGACCCGATTATGGACGTGGTCGTCGCGTACATGAAGTCGCATCCACTGCGCCCGTTCAATCGCGAGATGGCCGGCTCGTTATTCGGCGCCACCCGCCACCTCAAGAAGATCGCAGGCCTGCGGAACATGATCACTGCGTCGCACACCGAATTCCTCGAGGAAACCTTTGAAACAGAATTGCCCAAGGGCGCGCTGGCAGCCATGGCCGCCTTCTCGCAGATGCGTCTCGACGCGACCGCCTGGGCAATGATCTATCTCGGTGTCGTGCAAAAGGTTGCGAATGCAATGCCGGTCGGCGGCACCGGTGCGCTGCCCGCTGCGCTGCATCGCTGCCTCACCGCGCTGGGCGGCACCGTACACACCAACACCCGAGTGCAGCAGCTTGCTGTGTCCAACGACCGCGTGACCGGAGTGCAGCTGGAATCCGGCCAGTTCGTCGCGGCACGCAAGGGTGTGCTGACGACCTGCAACCCGGTCGTCACGCTCAACGAGCTGCTGCCGGAGGGCACGTTGAACAGCACGTTGTCGGCGCGCGCCAAGGACATTCCGATTCGTAAGACACACGCGACGTCGCTGAAGATCAACGTCGCCCTCGAGGGCCAAGTGACGATGAAGAAGCATGAAGATTGGCGCGGCGACGGCCTGGACCTCCGCAAATACCTCATTGCCTGGCACACCCTCAAGGAACAAGACGATGCCTGGAACGCCGTTGTTCGGGGCCAATGGCCCGACCCGGTCCCGGTGAGCTGCGCGATCATCCCCACCGCGGTAGATCCCACCCAGGCCCCCGAGGGCCGTGACAATTTGTGGCTGTGGTCCGGCGTTATCCCGGTGACACCCGAGGAGCCATGGGACGACGTCCGTGACAAGGTCGGCGACGCCGTATTACGTGATACCGCACAGTATTACGAGGGACTCGACAAACTCGAGATCGATCGGGCCGTGCTCGGCGGACCCGACCTCGAAACGAGGTTCAATGCGCCGGCGGGCAACGTCTACCACGTCGATCCGCTGATCACGCGGTTCGGGCCGTTGAAGCCCGCGGCCGGATTGGGCGGCTACCGGACGCCGGTCAAGGGGCTCTATCTCAGCGGCGCCGGCACCCACCCCGTGGGCGGAGTGTGCGCGCTGCCGGGCAAGCTCGCCGCACAGACGGCCATTCGAGACCAACGGAAGCGATGACAGCGCCCGATGCGCTGCTGCGTGACGTCGAATTGTCGCGCAGGATCCAGACGTTCTGCGCGTGGTGTGGTCCGGCGTTCGTGGTGCTCTTGTTCGGCGGATGGGGGTTGATGGGCGGATTCATTCCGCTCATACCACCGTCGTACCAAGCCCCGCAGGTGGCCGCGGCCTACGGTGACAGCGTCAACGTCCACCGGCTCGGAACGCTGCTGGCATTGATCGGCATCTTCTTGACGATCCCCTTCTTCTTCGCGATCAGCATGCAAATCCGGCGCACGGAGTTGCGCGTGCCCAGTTTGGCAATTCTGCAGTTCGCTTCCGGGATCATCGTCACGGTCGTGTTGATCATCCCGATGCTGTTGTTCATCGGAGGGTTGTTTCGGCCGGAACGCCCGCCGGAGCTGACGAAGCTCGTTAACGATCTGTCCTACGTGATGCTGATCCTCCCGTGGCCCCCGATCTTCGGTCAGCTCGGCGCGCTGGTCGTTGCGATCTTCCACGATCGCAGCGCGGCGCCGGTTTTCCCGCGCTGGCTCGGATTCTTCAACCTGTGGGTCGCACTGCTGCTGCTGCCGGCGAGCATGATCATCTTCTTCAAGACGGGTCCCTTTGCCTGGACCGGCGTGGTCGGTTTCTGGATACCCGCGGCGGTCTTTGGAGTCTGGTACATCGTGATGACCGTCGTCCTACTGCGGGCCATTCGCGACGAGGCGACATCGGACGCGCGCGCGGCGCGTTCAGACGCTTAGCATTTCGCGTAACCGCCGGTTCGTCAGGCATGGATCCCGCGCCTACTCGAACGGAATATCGAAGTGCTGCTGGCAGCGGTTGAACGCAATCCGATCGCGTGAATTCATCTCGTCCGAGCCGAGATTCAGCTTGTGGACGGCCTAGTCGCCCCGGGGATGGGTATCAACGTGATGCTGCATCGCGTCGCGCGGTGACGTAGTCGAAAGCGCCGAACTGGAACGGATGATCCGTGCGCCCCCATTGCACGTGCCGAGCAGTGTGGTGCAGCGAGGCTAGCCCCCTGCCGACTCCTGATCGGCCGCGGCGCTGACGATGGCCTCAGCTTCTTGCGGTGGCAACCCGAGTGACGCCAGTACGTGGCGAGCGAAGGCTTGGTGGGCGTTCGTGCCATGTCGACCGTTGAGGATCTCTCGAATGAGCGCGAACGCGCCACCGATCACCGCGGTGAGCAAAACCTCGATATCGGCGACAATGAAACGGCCACTTTCGATTCCGCGCTCCACGGCTATGCGGGCGTGCGGGTGGACGGCGCCGCCGAACAGTTCCTCGGAATGTCCGATGTTCACGATCAGGCGGGCGAAGTCGGGTTCGTCGTACGCAAGCCGAATGACGCGAAGATTGGCCAGAGCCACTACCTCAGCAGGGTCGGTGTCGCCCTCGGCATTGGTGATGATCGCCGACGTGAGGTCGGACAAGCTCTCGGTGATCACCGCTTCGAGGAGTTCCTCCTTGGACTGGAAGTAGTTGTAAAAGGAGCCCAGCGCGACGTCGGCCTCTTCGGTGATGTCCTGGATACGAAGGCTCGCAACCCCTTTAGCGGCGATCAGCGTTCGACCGGCGTCCAGCAGCAGACGCCGGGTGCGTAGCCGCTGACGTTCGACGCGCGTCGTCGCCTTGCCTTCGGCCTCGGGCTTCACACCCGGATTATTACCGAATGAATTAAGGTTCACCCTTGAAATTATATTCATGATTTGTTAGTTTAATCCCGCGGGGTGAACTGGCTCACAGCTGACGAAGCGGCGATGTGACGATGCTTGGTCGCGGCGAGCCGGCTCCCCCGGAGTCGGAGGCGTTGTGGCACAAGCTCAAAGTAGTCGCGGGATCGCTCGCGGAGCCAGCAATTCCCCAAACCGTCAAGGCATAGGAGCGAAGCGGGCATGGCGCTTGCCAAACATTCCGGAGACACTGATCTGCTGCTGCCGCTGCCGGAGGACGGCGAGCGGTGGGATCCGCATCTGATCCACACTCACTACTTCGGCTTCAGCGTTCCCGAAGCCGCGATCGGCGCCTTCCTCTACGTGCGCTACCAGCCGGCCTTCCCGCTGTCGCAAGGTGGCGTGTGCATCTTCCAAGGCACGGACAATGTCGAACACACCGATATGGCTTTCCTTGACTACGAGATCACGATGCCCTGGCCACGAGTCGACGGCAGCACAATCACCACCGACAACGGGCTGACCATTGATTTTCTCGAACCGGGCCGGACCGCGCGGATCACCTACCGGAGCGGTGACGGGGCCACCACCGTCGACGTCGTCGCCGAAGCGGTGACCCCGCTGCTGGCCCGAGGACATGTGATGCCGGGCGAGGAACACCATCATGACGTGGCCCGCGAGCCGGGCGGCACCGAACAATTCATGCACATGACGGGCGAGTTGGTGCTGGAGGGAACAACCTATCCGGTCGATTGTTATGCCCCGCGGGACCGCTCCTGGCGCCAGATCAGGGTGGAACGCCGTGGCGCGGTGCCGGTTCCACCCGTCGGCTGGTCTCCGATGTACTTCGGCCCCGATCTCATCTTCAACCAGATCAGCTTCGAGCCGCTGGATACCGACCCCGCCTGGGCAGGCCTCTATGACGTCGGAGATCGTCCCTCACATCACTACGCCTGGATTCAGCGCGGCGAGGAGACCCGATCGATTAAGTGGGTGCGCCGCAACGTCTTCGAGTATCACCCCCGCATTCACCTGCCCATGCGCCAGGAGATCGCCGCCGAGGACGAAACCGGAGAGCTGTACCGGTTCGAGGGTGAGGCAATCGCGTGCGCGCCGCTGCCGGCGTGGCCCAACACCTCGTTCCACGACAGCGTGTACCGCTGGACCGACGAACAGGGTCGCACCACTCACTCGACGTATCAAGAGATTTGGTTCGACGAATACCAGCGGAAGATGAAACGCCGAGCGCTGGCCGCTGTGTATCCATAACGCGTTGTCCCGCAGGATTTTTTACTCAAAGAGGAGCAAGCGATGGCCCTGAAGAACATTATCGACACCGAACTGGCCGCCAAAAGGCTCGCCGGGTGGCTGGCATCGAAATATCCTGATGCACAGGACATCACCGTGACGGACGTCAAGGTACCCGGCGCGGGCGGGTTGTCCAATGAGACGGTTCTCTTCACGGCGAACTGGCGTGACGCCGATGGCCAGCAGACTCGGGGCATGGCTGCCCGCGTGCAACCCGACGGTCCCGGCGTGTTTCCCAACTACGACCTGAGCAAGGAAGCGGCCGTTATCAAGGCACTTGCCGACCATTCGCCGGTCCCCGTGCCCCAGGTGTATTTCTTCGAAGACGACCCCGCCGTCTTCGGTGCGCCGTTCTTGGTGATGCAGCGGATTGACGGCCGTATCCCCGCCGACGACCCGCCGTTCACCGCCGCCGGGTGGGTGCTCGACCTGACGCCAGATCAGCGACGTCAGATGTGGCACAACAGCATCGATGTGCTGGTCCAGATCCACAGCGTGGACTGGCGCGCACTTGGACTCGACTTTCTCGATACGCCGGAAAACCACAGCGGTCTCGACGCGGGTCTCTCCCAATGGCGACGCACCTTCGAGTGGGCCGCCGAAGGCGAGCCGAATCCGACCCTCGAAGCTGCGCTGCGCTGGTTGGACGAGAACCGGCCAAAGCACGACGAACCCAAGGTTCTCAATTGGGGCGATGCGCGGGTGGGCAACATCATTTTCTCCGCCGAGCTCGCCGCCGCGGGCGTGCTCGACTGGGAAATGGTGGCCCTGGCCAGTCGCGAACAAGATCTCGGCTGGTGGCTGTTCTTGATGCGCCACCACACCGAGGGCGTAGGTCTCGAACTGCCGGCGGGTATTCCCGATCGCGACGAAACCATCGACTACTACCAACGGACGACGGGTCACACATTGCGCGACCTCGACTACTACGAGGTTCTGGCCGGCACCCGACTTTCCATCCTGATGGTCCGCGCCGCGCACATGATGATCGGCGCCGGACTTCTTCCGTCAGAATCTCCCATGGCGCAAAGCAATCCGGCAAGCCAGCTCGTCGCGAAGCTCCTTGATCTGCCAGCACCCACCGGAACCACTACCAGCTTTATCGGGAATCGGGGCCAGTGAAATGAACGCTCAGGCGGCTTTTCAGCGATTCTGCGCGTTCAGCGGCATCATTTGTGTACTGCTGTTCTTCGGCGGTTTCGTCGCCGCCGGCTTTCTGCCGCCGCTGTCCCCGGGAATGTCCGCAGCGCAAATCGCGGCGCACTACCGAGCTCACACCAGCGGCATCAGATTAGGCGCGGGGCTGATCTTCCTGAGCTCGATGTTCTATGTGTGGTTTACCGCGGTGATATCCGGACAGATGCGGCGGATCCCAGGGGTGCATCCCACGGTCGTCAACGCGTCGCTAGCCGCCGGGGCGTTCGCTGGCGTGACGTTTTTGGTGCCGGCGCTAATGTTCGCGGTCACCGCGTTTCGTCCCGATCGCTCACCCGATGCGACCTTGATGCTCAATGATATGAGCTGGATCATGCTGGTGATGCCATGGACGCCGTTCATGCCCCAGTACTTGTCCTTTGCCTTCGCGATCCTGTCCGATCAGAGACCGCAGCCGTTGTTCCCCCGCTGGCTCGCGTATTTCAACATCTGGGTCGAGCTGATGTTCACTCCCGCTACCGTGCTGCCGTTCTTCAAGTCCGGCCCATTCGCTTGGAATGGTCTGTTCGTTTTCTGGATGCCCGCGACAGTTTTCACTGCCCTCTTCATCGTCAACACGACATTCCTCATCAAGGCCATCAACTCCGAGGCTCGGGAATTGCCGGCGGCGGGTGAGACTCCCAGTCACGAGTCACTAACTCACGAAACCACGTCGATCTAGCTCGATCCGCATCGGGGTTGTGTGAGATAACGCGTCTCAATAGACTGGCCGGGTCTCAGGGCGACGGGTTAGCCTGCTATTGAGACGACGGGGAGAGAGGTTTCATGCCCACCTTGCGGAAGGTCGCGATCGTGGTGCTGGGCACCGTGGCGGCCGGTCTCAATTTCGCGGCTCCCGCGGGCGCCGATCCTGGCTACGACCCGTGTCACTCGATGTTCAATCCGATCTGTCGGATGGTCCCCATGATGCCCGACCTTGACCACGACATTGATCTGACCCAAGATCCCAACGGACCCACCGATGGGCAAAGCGCCTTCACACAATCTGACACCAGGCAAGGCGGCCCCAGTGGCCAACCCAGTGTCAGCCAAAGCGGCGGTTAGGACGCTCGGTCCAAAGCTACTTGGCCTGCCACTGTGGTGCGCGCTTCTCCGCGAAGGCCAGCGCCCCCTCCTTGGCATCGGCCGATTTTCTTACCTCAGAGGTAATTCCGAGCTGCCACTCAAACGCGGGAAGATCCGTCCAGTTGCTTTGATGTGCAAGGATTTTCTTCGTCGCTTTGACGGCCAACGGTCCGTTCGCGGCAACCTTGGCCGCCACTTCACGCGCCGTCGCCAACGCTTGGCCAGGCTCGGTGAGCACGGCGACGAGTCCGTGTCGCTCTGCGTCTTGGGCAGTGATCGGTTCGCCCGTCAACGCCGTCAACATCGCCAGGGAGTAGGGCAACGCCTTCGGGAGTCGCAGCAGCCCGCCGGCAGCGGCGACCAGCCCTCGCTTGACTTCGGGCAAGCCGAATTTGGCGGCCGTGCTGGCCACCACGATGTCGGCGCTCAAGACCAATTCACAGCCGCCTGCCAGCGCCCAGCCCTCCACCGCCGCGATCAAGGGCTTCGTCGGGGGACTTTCGGTGAGCCCGGCAAAGCCACGACCCGGGATGGATGGTGATTCGCCCCTCAGGAATGCCTTGAGATCCATACCCGCACAGAATGTTCCATCGGCACCTGTCAGGATCGCCGCCGTAAGATCGTCGCGGGATTCCAAGTCGTCGATCGCCGCAGCGATACCGGCGGCGACCGAGCTGTCGATCGCGTTCTTGGCTTGCGGACGGTTGATCGTGATAACCATGACTCGATCCGCCGTATCGACCAGGACGGTGTCACTCATAGCTTGCCTCCTGAAGTTGCGCCGGCACCGCTGCCGGCTAAGCCGAGATGCTTTCCCACAGCTGAATTTCGCCTTCGTCTCGCACCCGTGTCCCGAGCCGGCCGCAGTAGGCGAATTCCGACTGATCGGCATCCCGCAGCGCCCACAACTTGCTGGTGTAGCGATGCAAGTCGTACTCGGCGGTGATGCCCACCGCCCCGTGTAGTTGGTGCGACGTCCGTGCCACCAGGGTCGCCGCGGTCGCCGCGGTGATGCGAGCCGCCGACACAGCGCCGAACCGGTGCGACTCGGGCGTGCGAGCACCCGCGCATGCCGCCGTTGCTCGGTCGAGCGCCGACTGGGCGAACCTGGTACGCACCGCCATCTGCGCCAGCGCGGTCGACACGGCGGGGATCTTTACCAGCGGCGCACCGAACTGCTCACGCTCAGTCACGTACTTGCGGGTGAGTTCGTAAGCCCCCCAAGCGGTGCCGAGCAATGCGGCCGACCGTGCCAGTGCCAGTCGGTCGATGACCTGCGCGACACCGGGTCCGCCCGATATGTGCGCGGCGGAGGCGCCGGCAAGATTTACCCGCGCATCGGGCAGGTCGGCGATGTCGCGGCTGGGCTCCACGGCAACCGACTCCCCCGCCAGCGGGACGGTCACGACCGAGGATGCCGTCACGATCACCAGCCGGGCAGCTCGATCGGCGAACGGGACCTGAGTGAGGTTGGCCGTGACGACTTTTGACGAGACATCCAGCTCGGGAACTACGACGATGGTGTCGAAACCTTCACCGCCGGATACGGAGTCAACGGCGTACGAGGTCGTGGACGCCTCGACGATCGGGGTGTTCAGTCCGGCGCGTGCCAACTCCCGAACGACGACCACCAGGTCAGCCAGGCTCCCGCCCGAGCCGCCTTTGTCCTCGGGCATCCCAATTCCGGCGAGTCCCAGTTCGCAGAGCTGGCCCCATACTGAACCCGGATCGTTAGCGTCCGCCGCGAGGTTGGTGATGAGGTCGGTCAATTCGCGGGCGAATTCACTCATGGCCTGGTCTCGCTTTTCGTCACGATCGAAAGCAGGACATCGGAGGCGCCGCCGCGGAGGGTGAACCCGGGTGAAGCCAAAAGCGCTTCCGCCAACGGATCGGTGCGCGAGGTCGGCAGCCCCACTCGTCGGGCGAATTCGATGACGTCGTTCTCGAACTCCGTGCCGAGATACTTCAAACTCGCCGCCTCCACGACAGGTGCGCGTCCAGCATCCAGGGCGTTGGCAATCTCCCAGCATTGCCGTCGTAGCGTAGCCAGGCGGGCGATCAGCGCGCCGAGTTCCACATCGTGACGGTCATCAGAGGTCCGGCGCAGGTGGTCAAGTGTTTCGGCCAGCAGCGGATACGTGCTCAATACCCGTTCAGGACCGCCTCGTTCGAACGACAGTTGCTCGATCACCTGACGCCAGCCGTTTCCCTCGGTCCCGAGCAGTCGATTCTGGGGAACAAAGACGTCGGTAAAGGTGACCTCGTTGAAATGGTGCTCCCCGGACATGTCAACGATCGGCGAGACCTCGATCCCGGCAGTGGACATGTCCACAACGAATTCCGACAGCCCTTCGTGCTTTTTGCCGCTTGAATCCGTGCGCGCCAACAGGTAGGCGTGTGTCGCGCGATGCGCGACACTGGTCCATATCTTGCGACCGGTGACCGACCAACCGCCGTCGACCTTCTTCGCAGTCGTGCGCACGGCGGCTAGATCCGAGCCGGCCTCCGGCTCACTCATGCCCAAGCAGAAGATGTAGTCGGCGCCGATGATGCCCGGCAACAATTCCTTCTGCAGCTCAGGGGTGCCGTGGCGCAGGATGGCCGGACCGATCTGACGATCAGCGATCCAGTGGGCCGCGACGGGCGCTCCGGCGCGCAGCAGCTCCTCGGTAACCACTAGGCGTGAGCGAGCGTCGAGTCCGCCCCCTCCGAATTCCACCGGCCAGGTGATGCCGATGAGCCCACGCGCGGCGAGCGCGCGACTGAAATCCAGATCGAAGGAACGCAGCCAGCAGTCGCTGCGCGGCGTGTAGCGGTCCTCCGCCAGCCACGAAGCGGTCAGCTCACGCACCTGTTGACGCAGCGCGACGAGTCGCTGCGTCGCATCGTCATCGGCTCGCAGGTCATGTTCCGTCATAGAGGCAGTGTCCGTCATGCCCGCGGGCCCGTCTCCGAGTGGCGCACGGACGCCACCATAACATTTTGAGTTTAGACGTCTCAAATCAGTGCGGGACGGGCCGGCAACTAGGCAGTAACCTAAAGCCACTAGGCTGGCGGCTCTAGGTTGGCCAGCTCAACTCCCGGAGCGCGACGACAGAAATGGCGATGGTGCCCATCATGAACCCGCCCAACAGGTTTCCGCTTCCGCACGACTCGGTCGACCTCAACGGTCAAGTGGCGTTGGTGACGGGCGCCAGCGCCGGACTCGGACGCCGCTTCGCCACGGTGCTCGCCAATGCCGGTGCGGCCGTGGTGGCGGCCGGCCGCCGCCTCGAACTCCTCCAGCAGGTCGCCACGGAGATCAGTGCGCGCGGACACCGTTGTGCAGCGGTGGCGATGGATGTGTCACGGCCCGCCGGATTGAGCGACGCGTTGGATCGTGCCGAGCAGGAATTCGGGACCATCACGACCCTGGTCAACAATGCAGCGATCCCGGATGCCCAACGGGCACATCGGATGTCGCTGGAGTTGATCGATGCGGTGATCGACACCAATCTGCGCGGGCCATTCGTGCTGACCTGCGAGGTTGCTCGGCGCCTGATCGCCGGAAAGCTACCCGGGCGGATCATCAACCTCTCGTCGATGGGCGCATATCACTACCAGGGCGACGGCGCCGCGCTGTACTCGGTAACCAAGGCAGCCATCAACCGGATGACCGAGACGCTCGCAGTCGAGTGGGTCCGCTACGGAATCAATGTCAACGCGATCGCGCCCGGCGCGTTCATGACCGAGATGATGGAAGGCCGGATCGCCCGCGTGGGCGATTTCACCGACGACCTGCCGCGCAAACGCATCGGAGATCCAGCCCAACTCGACAGCACGCTGCTCTACCTGGCCGCGCCGGCCTCGGAGTTCGTTACCGGGACCATCGTCAAGGTCGACGACGGGCAATTCCCCCGTTGAGACACGTTCGCGCACCAACGAATTGCGGGCGTTCGATAGCTGCTCGGCCGGGTTATACAAACAGTGCTTGATTAACTGTGTCCGAGGTCAGTACGCTCCGCACATGACCATCCGTCATGGCGATCTTCGGCTGGAGCGAGACGGCGACGTGGCCGAGATCGTATGGGCGGCGCACGCACTCAACTTGTTCACCCCTGAAGTTGCCGACGCGTACGACGCGGTACTGGACGATCTTCCGGACGGCGTACGCGCGCTGATCCTGCGGGCCGAAGGCAAGGTTTTCTGCGCCGGGGTCCGGGCGCAGCAATTCACCACGATGGACGCGGCCGCGGGCACTGAGTTCAGTCGACGCCTGCTGGGCCTGATTCAGCGCATCGAGCAGCTGCCGCTGCCCACCATCGCCGTGGTCCACGGATTGAACCTCACCATCGGCCTCGAACTGACGTTGGCGTGCGACTTCATCTGGGCGGCTTCGGAGGCGAGCATGGGGCTTGTCGAGGCCCAGGTGGGCATCACCCCCGCCGCCGGGGGCACCCAGCGTCTTGTCGCACGCGCCGGGGTGGCGCACGCCACCGAAATGGTCATCACCGGGCGCACCTATGACTCCTGCTTGCTGCACGACTGGGGAGTAGTCGACAAGGTGCTGCCCGGACCCGAGTTGCTGGCCCAGGCCCGCAAATTCGCCGCGGAACTCGCGGCAGGACCGACGATGGCGACTGGGATCGCCAAGCAGATCATCACGCTGGCGCGCGATCGCGGGGTCGCGGCCGCCGACGCCGCCACACCCGACTTGGCCGGACCGGTCCTCAGCAGCGAAGACGCCGCGATTGGCGTCAAAACACTGCTCGCCCATGGACCGGGCGCTAAGCCCGCTTTCCGCGGATGTTAGGCGAAAACCCTGTTGTCCGTGTCTATTTCGCGGTCGGCTTAATGCCGTAGACCAGAGCCAGGTGTTGCGCCACTAGGGCATCGGCGGTGGCCGCAGAACTGGCAAAGCCGTAGGCGCCAACCATCGTCGCATGCATCGCACGCTCAGCCGACCAGAGCGCCATCGATGCGGCCGTGCTGCTCGGCACAGCGGTCACGACCAGTCCAGCCCGACGATCCTCGTCGATCGCGGCGGCGAGCTGCTCAGAGAGGCCGGTCATGAAAGCTACGAAGATCTCCCTGAATTCGGGTATCCGTGGCCATTCGAGCAGCATATTGCGGGCCAAATGCCGGTGACGACCGCCGCGGACCATCCAGCGATCGACTGCTTTGCGCAGCAACGGCGTTCGGCGCACGCTGGCATCGTGGATCGCGGCCATGACCTCATTGCCGATTTCGTTGAGCGCACGACCGACGAGCGCGACGAATGCTTCATCGCGGCCGCCGAAATGTTGGTAGAACGTGGTGCGAGACGATAGGCCGGCTTCGGCGAGAATGTCAGTGACGGCGATTTCACCCAGCGGACGGTTTTCCAACGTGCGCTCGAGTGCGTCGAGGATCGCCTGGCGGGTTTGCGGATTGCCATTCTTGGTTTTCGTCGCCATCAGGTAGCCGCGCTCTGCATGTCGACTTCGCCGTATATTGCCGCGGTCCACAGTACGATCAATGCATTTCCGGCCGCTTCGACAGTCGGAACCGCGGGATCGAGTCCGCGCAGCCCCAGATAGAGCAGACGTTCGGCCGACCACACTAGGACGCCGGCGACAGCGTCCGCCGGCAGCCCGCGGGGTGCCGTCCCGTTCCGCCGGTCTCCCTCGATCTTGGCGGCGACTGCTTGGGTGAACCGATCGAGAAATCCCACCCAGGACTCTTTTAGACCATCTGCCGCGTGCATGTTCTCGATCATCGCGGCCAGCAGCGGACCGTGCGTGGTCCACAAATCCACACCGCTGCGCAGGCCACGCTGCAACAGCGCCGGCGACGGTTCCCCATCGCTGTCAGTCCACGCGTCGAGCAGGTGATAGATCTCATCGAGCACCGTCTCGGCCAAGGAGGCGACCACGTCGTACTTCGACGAAAAGTAATAGTAAAACGCCGCGCGTGACACCCCGGAAGCCTGCAGGATCTTCTCCACGCTCACTTCGTGTAACGGTTGGTCGGCTAACAGACGCTCCATGGCAGAGAAGATCGCCGTCTCAGGGGTACTGCCACCTGAGTGCTCGCGCCATCGCCGATGACCCCGGTTTTCCTTCATTCACGTAAGGGTATCGGCGCCGCGCGGCTTATTCCGCCTTCGGCGCATCGAGCGGCAGGACCATCGTGCCGCGCAGACGATTGATCGTGGCCGGCGCTACCCCCGCAGCGATGAGATACCCCTCGACGCCATCGTAGGTGTTGTCGATCCAGGTCAGGGCCGCCATGAGCGCATCTGGCTGAGGCTCGAGGATGTACCGGAAGCCAGGGGTAACCTGATGACTCGCCGGCAAAAGCCCCAGTAGCCGATCTCCGACGAGCGTCGGGTTGGGAGCACACCGAACGTACTCGGCCAAAGCCACTTCGCGTGATACGCCCAGTGTTTCATGCAACAGTGCTACCAAGACCCCGGTGCGATCTTTACCGGCAGCACAGCCGACACCGACAGGTAGTGGCGAGTCCAGTGCGGAGATAGCCGCTGCCAACTGTGAGCCGTGATTCTTGACCACTTCCCGATAGACACGCTCCATGAAGGCGCGCGCACCTTCGACTGAGCTTGGCACCGAGGCCAGTTGCGCAACCGTTGCGACGTGAATCGGGATGTGTCGGTACTCGATCGACCGCCGCAACGCGAAACCTTGCATGACCGAACGGTCTTCGGTCGATCCACGAAGGTCGACGATGGTGCGCAGCGCTAACGTGTCCAACGCATCGAGATCGTCGTCGGAAACCAACGAACCCCCAATACGGTAGACGTTACCCGGCGCGACCAGCCCTCCCGTCGCAACCCGCTGCCCGCCTATGTCTTGGAACGACGGCCGGCCGGAAGCCGTCCCGATTTCCGATCCTTCGTGGCGTGCATTCGCGCTCAGGAGACACCTTCCAACGTCAGTGATGGTTCGCCGGTGAGTGGCTGAGAATCGGCAGTCGCAGATACGTCGGCATCGTGTATGACAACCTGACCGGTGTCGCCGTGCACGGTGATGGTCGCACCATCGGGGATGCGTTGCATCGCCGAGGCGACTTGCACGGCGGGCAGCCCATACTCCCGGGATAGGCATGACGCGTGGGACAGCATGCCTCCGGTCTCGGTGACCACGCCACCGACAACCACGAACACCGGTGTCCAACCCGGATCCGTGCTGTTGCAGACCAGAATCTCCCCGGACCGGACGATGCCGATCTCCTTTTGCGTGCGCACGACGCGCGCCCTGCCGGTCACCGTGCCGCGGCTGGTCGGGATTCCCTGTAGCGGGCCGTCCCCGACCGGGACTTCTTCGACACCGACATCGACTGCTCGGCCATGACGCATGAACAACGGCAAATTGGCGATCTTGTTCTCGTTGCGTTCCCAGTTATGGCGGCGCGCAGCGATCTTCGCGTGTACCAACGGCATACTGGCCCGCTGGTCGAGGACCTCGTAGAACTCGTCCTTGGTGAGGAAGAAGTGATCGTCTTCACCGGCCAGCAGACCGCGTTCGCGGGCCCGCCGCGCAAGCTCGCCGAGCACCAGCTTCGTCGACAGAGTGAGGCGATCCAGGCTCCAACGCTGGTCGTCGCGCAGCACGATGAAATCGTGGATGTAGGCGACAAGCGCTTTGAAAGCATCGGCTTTGAGGGTGCCGAATGGCTGCTCCCGCAATGCCGCGACAACCGTCGCGACAGCGGCCTCGCGGCGCGCATTCACCGCTTCCTCGCGGACCTCCGGGTCGACCGGGTCATCGACCGACAGGAGTGTTTGGAAATTGCGGTAGTCGATCCACGGGTCTTCTATCCGTCGCGGGAAGATCAGGTCACGATCGGCGTGGCCGCGGAATCCACTGTCCTCGAGGAACTTCGAGTAGCTGGCGAGGAACTCCTTGCCCTCCGGCAGTTGGGCGAGGTGTTCGAAGAACGCCGGGCCTTCATGCTCGTCGAAGGCGTCGCGCAGCACCGGTGTGGTGCGGATTCGTTCCGCCAACCGCCACAGCGCGGCATTGTCGATCAGGGTGCGCGACGGCCGGGTGGTGCCAGCCAGCAGGTCGTGCGCGATCAAAGGGTCACCCGCATACCACTTTTGCAGCAGAATCGGCAGCAAGCACAACGCGTCACGGGCATGCTGCAGGAACAAAAACCAGACGTCCTCGCAATAAGTCGCCTCGGCCTCGTTGAACCGGCGAATGTATTCCTTCAACTCTTCGTCCGACAATTCGGTCAACACAGGAAGATTCGACGGGTGCCAACTGGTACTCGCGATATATTCGCGGCACTTGACCTGGCAATTGTGCGGAGCGTGCTGTCCTCCGAGGAACGCGATGCGCGCCTGCAACTGCAACCACTGCATGATATTGAAGTCGGCGTTGAGAACGTCTTCCTGCCACGCCGGCGGGATGAAATTCAAGTCCGGCAGCAGGGCCCGAAATGCTTTCGGGGTCGTGCCCGTGACAACCTCCCGATCGAGGTCGCAGTTGTAGTAGACCTCGGCTTGGTAATACCGCAGGTACGGCTTTTTGGCGGCGCCCTCCAGGCCGCGGCGGCGATTGGTGAACTCCTCCCCCCGGGTCATCGAGTAGGCCCGCAAAGAATAAAACATCGGCGTTTTGGCGCCGGTCCAGTTCGAGTCGGCCCAGGCCCTTGTCCACGTGGTCTCAGGGTCGAATTCGAGCCACTGCCACTGGTCGACGTCTGCGTCCCAGGAGAACTCGACGCCGGTAATCGGCCGCGACTGCAGCAGATAGAAAGTCCCCGCGGCATAGGCCCATTCGATGTCCTGAGGGATGCCCTCGTAGTAGGCGAGGACACGCTGTCCCAGCCGCGCCAGATCGCGAACCTGCCCGTCGTCGAGGCAAAACCGCTCTCGGTCGACGAAGCTGACTGCTTCTTCAACCGCACCGGAACGCTTGATGTGATCGCGGACGAACTTGCGTTCCTTGGATCCCAGCTGTCTGCCGATCACTGTCAAATCGCGTTGAGCAACGGCGAATTCATCGGGATTCACCTGCCCGCCCACCACCGCTTCGCCGAGCCCCCAACTAGCGTTGATGACGAACTCATCGGTGGCGGCAGTCAGCGGATTACCTGTGAACAGCACGCCGGCGACCTCAGACTCGACCATGGCCTGGACGACGACCGCGATGCTCGCCCCGGAATGCGCGATGCCCTTGTCGTGGCGGTAGGCGGTCGCGCGCGCATTCCACATTGACGCCCAGCAGCGTTTGACCGCCGCGATCACTTCGTCTGTCCCGCGGATGCTCAGATAGGTGTCGTGCAATCCGGCGAAAGACGCGTCGGCGAGGTCCTCCGCCGTTCCCGACGAACGCACGGCCACGAACGTGTCGCCACCCAGCTCGGCGTATGCGCTTTCCAGATCGGACGCCAGTCCGGCAGGGAGATCGGCGGCCTGGATACGTGCGCGGATTCGGCTTGTCCCGGATTCGACGGCCTCTGGGTCGGCGAAATCAATGTTGTCGAGGACGTGATCGATCTCGCTCTGCAGGGTGGCCACGAACGATGTATACGCCTGGGTACTCAGGGTGAACCCCGGGGGAACCCTGAACCCGGCTGCGGAAAGACGGGCCAAGTTGAGCCCCTTACCCCCGACGCGTTCGCTGTCGGTGGCGTCGGAGTCGTGGAACCAGATGATGGTCGACATTCGAGAGATTTCCTTTCTAGCCGACGGTGACGTTCGACGTGCTTACCGCGGTGGATGAGCCGGATCGCGGTGCCGATCGAGCAGGCAGCAATCGGCGAATCAGCCGATCCTTCTGCAGCTTGCGGATCATGGTGCGAGCCGCAAGCTGGCCGGGGAGCCCGCAGATGCCTGCGCTCGGATGCATTCCTCCGCCTCCCAGAAAGAGCCCATGAACTGGAGACGCGTAGTCCGCCAAGCCTTGTGCGGGCCGAAGCGGGCCAAAGCGCATCAACGACGGATCGACGTGGTACACGTTGCCGTCGCTGACGTTGAATCGCGTTGCTACGTCGCCCGGGGTGAGCACGGTGTGGTCGATGATCAGTTCTTCGATCCCGTCGTAATAATCCGCACAGTCCGCGAGGATTGCGCCCCCTACCCGGTCGCGCACACTCTCCCACGGTTCACGGGATTGGTTGGGTACGACGCCGCTCCAGATCCACAGCGTGTCCTGCCCCGCAGGCGCTTGTGTCGGATCAATCGCCGTCGGGATCACCGAAAGAAATGGTTGGCGCTCAGGCCAATCGCCTCTCACTGCCCGGTCCCATCCGGCAACATGCTCCTCGAACGTGTGCCAACACGTCACCGGCTTACGCAGGTCCAATTCGTCCCTGCGCCAAGCGGTATGCCGCGGTAGCTGAAGTTGACCGCGGAGCGCCACGTTTACCTTCATATGGCCGGCACCGGTTGTGGTTGTCGGGATGTGGGCCGCAGCGGTCTCCAATTTGGGCGGCAACGTTCCTTTGCGCAACAAGCGGTCGAGCGCCTGCTTCGGATCGCAGGCAGCGAGCACCGCGTTCGCCTGGATCTCTTCACCGCTGCGGAGTTTGACGCCGACGACACGATCGTTTCGGCAAACGATCTCTTCAACCGGCGCTGAAGTCCGCACCCGACCCCCGTGGGCAACCAGGCATGCTTCCAGAGCGCTTGGTAGAGCACCCGTTCCACCAACAAAACGCGAAGAGTTGGTCCGATGGACAAGCGCTACATAGATCATTCCCCACGCGGTTCCATCGCGTCGCATCCAGTCGAACGTCGGCATCTGCGCGAGACTGCCTCGCACAAGCGGAGTTTCGAATGCTTCGTCGATGATCTGGGCATGCGATACCGAAAAATATCGACTCAGCGCGATACTGGTTTTCGGGTGGCGGGCCATGTTTCGCGCGCCCTTCAACATCTCCTTCACGCTCGGACGCGTGGGATGCGAGGCCATGTAAGCCAGCATCGCGTCCATCATCACGTCGAGCGTTTCGGACATGTCCAGCCACGCCTGAGCATCCTTTTTCGAGAAGCGACGGAGCTCGTCAGAGGTGCGGACCGGATCGCGCCAGATGGCGAGTGACTCGCCATCAGGTCCCAGATGCAGGTGCTGGGGATCGGCGACGATTTGGCGAAACCCGTACCGCGCAAGGTCCAAGTCCGACTCGATTGTGGTGGCGCGGAACAGCGACGCCTGGACCGCTCCCTCGTTAACCAGGTGATCGGGTGCACCCGGAATGGTTGCGTAAGTGGAGGTCATACCGCCGATCGCCGGCGATGCCTCCACGACCAGCACGTCATACCCGGCCTTCGCGAGATAGCAAGCCGCCGTAAGGCCATTGTGGCCGGCACCCACTACAACCACGTCGGCACGCTCGTGACCGCTATCGCTTCTTTTCATTCCCGCTCCTGAACTGTGCATGCCGATCCGGCGCTGGTGTACACACTATTCATACATAGTGCACACCAGTGGGTCAAGTCACACATTTCGCCGACGGACGGCGCGGGCGCGATCAGCGGGTGATGCAAACAGCGCGAGACCGCGCTGTTTGAAAGGCGTTGTTAATCAACCAATATCGCCGTAGGCGATGGAAATAAGCGGATTACCGACGACGCCTGCGCGGCAGGCCGGTCGAGTCCCGGGAGCGGTTCGTGCCCGCGGTCCTAGGTCCGCTTTCCGCGACCGTTAGCGCCGGTTTTGTCGTCGACTTGGGCCGTCGGCAACCACCTGGCCTGGCGCACCTTCACCGCCGCATCGATGGCATCCAGAATGCTCGATGTAACGAGGTCGAAGATCTCTTCGGAGGACAGACCGCTCTCCGACATCGCTTTGGCCAGCGCCGGGTATTTGTCGGAATCGATATCGTGCTGATCCTCGGGAGAATAACCCTGCGTGTCATGCAGGGCACTGCCAATAGCGAACAACTCGAGCGCGTCGAGCAGGGGCATTACCGCCGCGCTCGGCACGCCCTCGGCCATCAGCCGCTCCGCCGAAGTGTCCAACATCCGAACACCCATCCCGAGCGACCGCTTGGACACGATCAGTGGTACCAGTCCGGGGTGTTCGAGCAACGCATTGCGCAGATTGCGCGCGTTTTGCGAAAGCCAGTGCCGCCAGTTGTCGTCCGATTCTTCGGGCGTACGAACCTTGCTGAGCGCTAATTCCGTTGCCCCAACCAGTATTTCGTCCTTGTTTTCAAAATGATGGTAGAGCGACGCGCCGTTGACGCCGAGTACATCGGCCAGCCGGCGGATACTCAGGCCCGCCAGGCCGTCCTCGTCGATGATGGTGAGCGCCGCCTCGAGAACTTTGCGCCGTGAAATCAACGCGACCTTGGGCCGTACCATGCCGTTCGCCTTCCGGGAATGTGTGGTTTCAGATTAACCAAACACCGCCGTCCCCGGCGGCCGACACTCATTGCGCCGAGACGCTTGACGCCGGCGACCCGTACCGCTTCTTCAAATCGGCCTTGGGCAGCTTGCCGGTCACGTTGCGCTCGAAAGGCTCCACCGCCACGAACTCTGTCGGCACCTTGTACCGCGCCAGGCGCTCGCGGCAGTACTCTGCGAGCACGTCGCAGTCCAGCTCAACGCCACAACTCAGCACGATCAGCGCCCGGCCGACCTCACCCCAGCGCGCGTCGGCGACGGGGATGACGGCAGCGTCGGCCACGTCAGGATGCTCTTGCAGCACCCGCTCGACCTCTGCCGGATAGACGTTTTCACCACCCGACTTGTACATGTCCTTGAAGCGGTCGACCATCGTCAAGAATCCGTCTTCGTCGCACTTGACCGCATCTCCGGTCCGAAACCAATCGCCGTTGAACGCAGCGTCATCGTCGCGCTCGCGGCGCCAGTAACCGCCCGTCACTGCCGGCCCGTTGGCCCACAGTTCCCCGGCCTCCCCAACCTCGACGTCGCGGCCGTCGGCCCCGACAATGCGAATATTGGTGTATTGCACCGGATCACCACACGAACCGAACTTCCTCAGCGTGTCCGACGGCCGTATCACACTGACGATGGGGCCCATCTCCGTTGCGCCGTATCCGGGACTCAGCGGCCAACCGCGCTCGTGGAAAGCCTTGGTGATGTCGTAATTCAAAAAGCCGCCGCCGACCTGGCCGTGGCGCATGTGACTGAAGTCAGCGTCGGCGAACTCCGGAACCCCCGCCATCACCTGATACATCACGGGTGCTCCGGAAAAGTGGGTGAATCCCTTTGCCGCGTCCCTCAGCAGTCGCACTACCTCGGCCGGGTCGAAGGCCGGCACGACCGACACCGTGCCGCCCAGGGCCAAGATGGGGTTCGTCATGCTGTTCAGCCCCGCAGCATGGAAGAACGGCAGGACTGCCAGATAGCGGCTGCCAGAGTTCAGTTCGTACGGGTCGAGCGAATTCAGCATCTGGTAATGCAGCATGCGGTGCGTACAGATCGCGGCTTTCGGGCGTCCCGTGGTTCCCGAGGTGTAGATCAATTGGATCGGGTCGGTGACCGCCACTATCGGCGCCGCACGACGGGGCGACGCGTGTTGCGTGGCAGCAACGATGTCGTACGCCGCGTCCTCGACACCGAACGATGCCAGCCGCGGAACCCCCGCGGCAGCGCCCACTCGGGCGGCCGCATCCGCCCAGATCGCGTCGTGGACGAGCACGACGGGTTCGCAGTCCGAGCAGCAGAACTCCAACTCCGGCTGCGCCAGACGGAAGTTGAGCGGAACCAGCATCGCTCCGATCCGCATGCAGGCGAACTGCAAAATCAACACCCAGGGGTGATTGGCGGCCAGCACCGCGACGCGGTCACCTCGGCCGACACCAAGTTCGTCGGCGAGCGCCCCGGCCAAGCCGGCGACCAGGTCCTCGAGTTCGCGCCACGTATGCACCGCACCGGAACGGACATCGTCGATCGCCGGCCGATCCGGCCGGCGACGTGAGTGATAGTGCACAACGTCGGTCGCGTGGTGCTCGATGCTCATCGCCGATCCCCTTCAACGTTTCGTGCGGCACATCGGGGTGCACTCATCATAACCGTATGCTGTTTGGTTGAATATGTCGCGCAATATCCGTATCGCGGAACAGAATAGGCGCGCGACGGCAACAGGAGCGAGCCGGGCAACCTTGCTATACCAAACGTCGTTTGGTACGGTAGCCAGCGTCGCCATCCGGATCGGGAGAGCCGCTGTGGATCAGTTCGACCATCACTCGCGAGATTTCGCCCAGCACTGGCGCGGCATATATGCCGACATGCGCCGGCACTGCCCGGTGGCCCATAGTGATCGACACGACGGTTACTCGGTACTGACCCGCTACGACGACATCAAAAAGGTGCTCGCCGACCCCGAAACATTTGTCAGCGGCCGCGACCTGCGGTTCGGTGACGGCACCGTCCGAGGTGGCGCGACGGTGCCTACCAACCCCGTTCGCATGGGCATGATGGAGATGGACCCGCCGGTATCCCAGGCTTACCGTAAGTTGCTGGCACCACTGTTGTCGCGCAAGGCAATTGAGGCCTATCGCCCGCGGATGCAAGAGATCGTGTCCTGGACGATCGACCGCGTCATCGACTCCGGCAGTGTCGATTTCGTGGACCAGATCGCGAATCCACTGCCCGCGATGGTGTCCCTCGACTATTTTGGCCTGTCGCTGGACAAGTGGGAGCAGTACGCCACAACCCTGCACAAGGCCGTCTACCGGGAAAAAGGTTCGGTGCGCGATCTGGTGGCGCTGGTCGACGACGTGCGATCGACCGTCGTCGAGCGGCGAGATACCGCCGGCGAACGCGGTGATCTGGTCGACGCGTTGCTGACCGGTGCGGTCGATGGCGAACCGCTCGATGACGAGATGATCACCGAACTGTTGTTCATGTTGCTCAACGGCGGTATCGACACCTCGACGGCGCTCATCGCGCACATGTTCGGCTACTTGGGCGCGCATCCCAGCGACCGCGAGAAGCTGATCGCCGACCCGGCCCGGATTCCGTCGGCCATCGATGAGATGTTGCGCTACTTTCCTCCGGGGACCGGGGTAGCGCGCACCGTCGCCAAACCCGTTGAGATCGAAGGACACCGATTCACACCGGGTGATCGCGTGTATTGCGCGATCGGTGGGGCCAATCTCGACCCCGCCGTCTTTCCGCACCCCGACGAAGTTCGTCTGGACCGCGAAAACGGCGGCAAGCATTTGTCATTCGGGTTCGGTGTGCATCGCTGCCTCGGAGCATTCTTGGCGCCGATGGAGCTGACCGTTCTGCTCGACGAGGTCCTGAATCGGATGCCGGACTACGTGATCGACCACGAGCGAGTCCGCCAGTACCCGACGATCCCGCTGGTCAACGGCTATCTGGCAATGCCCGCCACCTTCACCCCCGGACCACGCCTGCTCACCGGATTTGCCACCGCGCTACCGATCCGGCTGGAACCGGCAACGACGGCCTGAGCCGGCGCTGCTCAGTCGCCGTCCAGGTAGCCCGTGCGAGTCCGATCCAGGAAGGTTTGCCTGGCAACGGAGGCGTCTCCGAGCATATTGAGCTCGAAGGTGTAGCTGAGCTCCTGTCGATACAGCGTGCGTAGGTCACGAGCGGCAGTGTTGTTCAACGACTGCTTCATCGCGCGCACTACCCGAGGCGTCTTTTTCGCAATCGTCGCCGCGATCTCCCTGGCCCTGTCCACCGCCGCCACCACGGTCGGTTCCACGTGGTAGACGCTGCCGTAGGCGTACAGCTCGGAGATGTCGATCGGTTCGCAGGTGAACATCGCGGCGCGCATCCGCTTCTCGGGCAGCAGGCCGAGCGCCTGCACGCCACCGGTCGTCGCTCCGTTGTCGACCTCGGCGAGCACGAACTTTGTTGCGGCACAACCGACGAGCACGTCACAGGTCCCGGCCAGCAGCACCCCCACCCCGACGCAGTAACCGTGGATGCAACCGATCACCGGTACGGGGCACTCGGAGATCGCCAAGCTGGAATCCTGCGAGCCCCTTGCCTGGCCCAGGATTCCTTCAAACCCGGACAGCGACTGGACCTCCTTGAGATCACCGCCGGCGCAGAACCCGTTGCCGTCGGCACGCAACACGGCAACCCGCACCTCTTCGCGGTGCTCGTAGCTGCGCAGCAATTCGGTGAGCCGAGCCAGATCGCCGATGGTGTAGGCATTGGCGGGCGGGTGGCGCACCACCAGCTCGGCGACTCCGTCGGCATCGACCGTCTCGGTTACGGACACGCCGGCTCTTTCAACACCGACGCCGAAGCGGCCAGCAGCTCACGCGCCTGGGCGACGATGCGCGTGACGAGCTCGGCGACGGTAGGAATGTCGTGGATCGCCGCGGATACCTGCCCGGCGACCAGTAGGCCGCGCTCGACGTCGCCGTCGCGCTGGGCCACACGTATCTGTTCCTCTTCCCAAGCCTGAAACTCCTCGGGCGACAGTGACTCTCGCGCCTTGTCCAGCGCGGTGATCGCGCCATTGCGCAGCCCGCGGATCGGTGCGTAGATGCCGCCGTAGACAACGTCCTCCCACTCTTTGGCGTCGACGATGCGCTGCTTGTAGGCCTGATGCCATTGATGCTCCTGGGTGGCGATGAAGCGAGTCCCCATTGCCGCCGCGGCTCCGCCCATCGCCAGCACCGCGGCAAGCCCACGCCCGTCGCAAACGCCGCCGGACACCACCACCGGGACATCGAGGGCATCAATCACCTGTGGCGCCAACACCATTGTGTGCACACCCTTGGCGTGGGTATGACCGCCCATCTCATAGCCGGAAGCGATGATGACGTTCGCGCCGGATTCGGCGGCCTTCAGCGCGTGCCGCACCGAACCCACCTTGGCCATGTGTACCAGACCCGATTCTCGGATGGCGGAGCCGAATTCGCCGGCGAAACCCGCCGATGTCACGATCGCGCGTAACTGTTCGCCGGCCCGGCCGCCATCCCGCTTGACCGATATCGCCTCGTCGATACAGGTCCGGCTGACCAGCAACAGCTCTCCGTCAGGAGTGCGACCGACGGGCACGTTGACCGCGAAGGGCCGATCGGTGTTCGAGGCGACATACTCGATGGCACTGCGAAAACCCCTGCGCAGGAATTCTTCTGAGGTGTTGACGATACTCGGACAGCTCACGGTGCCCAGCCCGCCGGCCGCCGATACTGCGGCGGCGAGGTATGTCGTGGGCGAGGGGCCCATGCCGTCTTGCATGACCGGATATTCGACACCAACGAGCTCCTGGAATCGGCGCCACATACGGCTCACCACGGCCTCCTGGTCATAGGTTCACCGGCCGCCTTCGTCGCGGCCGACGGACACGGTCTTGGGATGCGGCATCGGGTGTCGCACATCGGGCGCTTTGTCCGGAGCCTGATCACGCACCCATTGCACCGCTTGCAGGTAAGCGTCGATGAGCCGGTCTTCGGCGTCGTAGTCGAAACGCGCCGGATACAACGGATAATCCGCGGCCGTCACCGGGTTGGCGCTGAGCCACTGGACCGCCTCATCCATTGCCACGCGGGCGGCTACCACCTGCGTGTACCCGAGCTCCCGCTTGGCCTTGTCGTTGTCCAGAAGGATGTGCGGATCGCCACCGGGCGGCAACAGTTCGATGAGCGCCGACGGCGCCATCTCCCGCGGGACGCCGACGAATTCCATTTCGGCGCCCATGATGTGGGCGACGGTCTCGGCCCACTGCCGCACGGTGAACTGCTCATCATCGGCGGCGTTGTAGGCCTGCCCGTCCGCTATGTCTGGATGGTCGACCGCGCTGAGCACCACCTCGGCAGCATTGCGGCCCGCGCACCGCGAGATGATCCATAATCCGTTGTCCGGCAAAATCATCCGACGCCTGCCGTCACGCACCCGGCGCATCACCGACCACTCCCAAGGCACCAGGTTACGCGGGCCGTAGATCGCCGGGTAGCGGATCACGGTGCCCCGGTAATCCCCGGCTTGGGCCCGGTCGAATACGGCGCGTTCGGCGGCTCGAATCAATTTGGCAAACTTCGGCACCGGCTCGGTGCTGTCGGACAGCGGCCCGTCCTCGCGGGCGTTGAGAGCCATGCCATACGGGTGCACCTGCGCCGCTCGCAGGCAGCCACGATAGGCCGGCACGCCGCCGATGCTGATCAAGTGGCCGCACCGGCCGGCGAACACCTCGGCGATGCTGGCGACCCGCCCGTACATCGCCAGCACCAGGTCGTACTGTGCACCACCGACGGCCGCGGTCAGGGATTCCGGGAAGTGCGGATCAGCGTGGATGTGTGGGACATCCGGCAACCCGTCGGGTTCATGCACGCCGCGATGCAGCATCGTCACGTCGTGTCCCCGACGCAGCAGACCCTCCAGCACCGGGACACCCGTGGATCCGGTGCCACCGATGACAAGCGTCTTCATCGCCTCACCATTCGCGGTTGATTAACCAAACAGTAATTGGTTCTTGCCATCAAACCACACCGTCGACCCGCTTAGCCAGCACCGGTAACTGCGACGCAATGCGTTCGACCACCAACCGGGCCGAGTGGACGCAGCCACTCTGCCCCGCCGTCGCCCATTCCCGCACTCCGTCGCCGACGTTGAACAGGTTGGGAATCGTGGTGGCCTGCGGAAGGTCGCGGCCTGCGATTGCCCGTTGGGCCGGCCAGTCCTCCCCCGCACAGATTTGGATCGACAAGATCTTCGCCGTATCGAAGCCCGGAAAGTGTTCGGCAAGATCGGCTTTCAACATCTCGACCTCGGCGGCTTCGTCGAAGGTACCGGTAGCCGGATGCGGCGTGCTGGCGCCGGCGTAGAGATGCCATCCGAGTGGCGCCATCTCGGGACACGTCTCGGTCAGATTGGCCGCATACGCCAAGCGCCGGGTCGGACCGAAGAACACCACTCCCGGCACCGTGGTCAGCGGGCGCCGGCTCGCGAAGTTCACCGTGATCAGAGTGCTCGGCGCCGACTGCGCACGGATGCGTTCCGCGTAGCCGTCGGGCAGGTTCTCATCGCCGCACATTCGTACCGTTGCCACCGGGCCGGCATTGCTGACCGCGGCGCGTACCGCGACCGAGACGTCGGCACCGTCGCGACGCACGATCGCGCCATCGACGGACCCGGCATCGTCGAATGTGAACCGGCTGACCTCGCTATTCAGCCATAGCACCCCGCCGCCGCGCTCGAAGTCGTCAGCCAACACCTGCCACGGACCGATGCTGCCTTCGGGGTGCATCGCGTAGGTGTCCAAGGCCTTCGGTTTGGTGAGGTAGTCGAACAGCAACGCGGCTTCCACGTCGGCGGGCTCGGCGGCGAACAGGGCGCTGGTCAGGTTGCGCAGCAGGCCACGTAGGAACGGGCCGCGGCGGGCCGTCACGTCAGCGAGCGTGCGCCGCGGCGCGGGCCGCAGCCGAGGGAAGCGACGAGCGGTGACACCCAGCAGCGACACCAATGCTTGCAATGCCGCACCGGAGACCCCGTTCATCACCGGGATGTCGCGTTTGCCCAAACGCAACACGAGCGGCTGGGTAGGCAACCTGGTCCCCATCCGTAAATCCAAGTCGTCGAACAGCTTCCCGTTTTCGCCGCCGGTCTCGATGATCAACGCGCCGGTGTTGACCCGGAATCCCTCGATGTCGACCGTCGAGGCGCGTCCGCCGACTCGGTCCCGGCTTTCCGCCAGCAGGGTCCGGTACCCGAGGCGGTTCAGGCGTGCCGCAGCCGCCATTCCTCCGGCGCCAGCACCGATCACCAGGACGTCGAACACGTCGTCACCGGTCATATGGTTCGACACCGCCGACCCTCACTTGATCACCGCGCCCGCATCGATCGGCAGCGAGATCCCGGTGATATAACGAGCCTCGTCGCTGGCCAGAAACAACACCGCATTGCTCACATCGCCGGGCTCGATCCACGGCACCGGCAGCGCGTTCATCTCGCCGGCTGGCACCGCGAATTTCTCCCTGGTCGGGTGGGGATCATCGGGCAGGAAGACCCGATAGGTCGCCTCGTTCATAATCATCGGAGTATCCACGTTGGTCGGGTGGATGCTGTTGACGCGGATACTCAGCGGCGCGAGCTCAAGAGCCAGCGTCTTCATCAGCCCGACCACGCCGTGCTTGGCCGCGACGTAGTGCCCGATCCCGGGCTGGCCGACGAGCCCGGCGATGCTGCTGGTGAGCACGATCGAGCCGCCCTTATCCCCGGCGATCAGATGTGGCACCGCAGCTTTGGTCGTGCGCCACACCCCCGACAGATTGGTATCGATCACCTGCGACCAGCTCTGCTCGGACAGCTCGAAAGACGCACCGACGGAGAGGATTCCGGCGTTCGCTATCACGATATCGAGTCCACCGAGCTGGGCCACTCCGTCGTTCACCGCCGCGAGAAGCGCCTCACCGTCGCGGACGTCGACCTCACAGGTCACCACGCTCTGGCCGAGCTCCTTGACCTGGCGGGCAGTCGCCTCGAGATCCTCGGGTGTCGACAGCGGATATGGTACCGACTCAATCTGTCGGCAGATGTCGAGCGCAATGATGTCTGCGCCCTCGCTGGCCAGTCGCAACGCGTGGCTGCGCCCCTGGCCGCGGGCCGCTCCGGTGATTAACGCGACCTTGCCGGCCACCCGTCCGGTCATCCATTTCTCCAATCGGGCATAGACGAAATACGTTTCCGTTTAGAGCTTTTCGAATGTGAGGGGGACGCGGTCGGGGCAGTTGGCGATACCGGGAGCCCACTTGAGTTCGGCCGGATCCCCGTCGAACTTGAGGTTGGTGATCCGCGCCAGCAGTTCTTCAAACGCGATCGCGATCTCGACCCGGGCCAGGTGCATACCGACGCATCGGTGGATGCCCAGACCGAAGCCGGCGTTGCCGCCGCGCGGTGGGTCGAACTGCAGCCGATCGGCGTCTGGGAACTTCTCTTCGTCACGGTTGGCCGAGTCGAATCGAACCAGCACCCGGTCGCCCTTGCGCATCGGGCAGCCGCCGACCTCTGTGTCGCGGGTGACCGTGCGCCCGAAGCTGGCCACCGGGGACGCGTGCCGAATGAACTCGTCCATGTCGTTACGCACCCAACGCGGATCTCGCACGCGGGCTTCAAGTTCGGGCTGCAGCGCGATATTCATGGCGATGGTTCCGATCGCTGAGCGCGTCGTGTCCAGCCCGCCCAGGAACAGCACGCAGATGGCGCCCAGCGCCTCGTGCGGTTCCAGTGGCTTACCGTCGACCGTGCCGGTGACCAGGGACCGCAGGATGCCGTCTTCCTCCGGCGGGTTTTCGGTGGCCGCGGAGAGGTATTCGGCGGCGAGCATCCCCAGATTTATGAAATCCTGTTCGGTGCCGTCCTCGGTCACGGCGAAGACGACCTCCTTGGCCCGCTCCATTTTGGCCATGTCAGTCTCCTTGAAGACCACGGACGCCAGCACCCGCGACACGAACGGCCCGGCGAACTGACCGAGGAGCTCAACTTCTCCTTTGTCGACGAACCCCGCGATCAACTCACGGGCGATGTCGCGCATCTCGTCCTCGAATGTCAGTGCGTATTTGCGCGACAGGTACGGGTTAAGGAGCTTGCGAAATCCGGTGTGCAGCGGAGGATCCGAGTCCAGCGGGCCGAGCCCGATCGGGGTAGGCGCGGGTGAACCTCCCTGCGAGGAGAACGTTTCCGGATCCTCGAGGACGGTGCGGACGTCGGCGTAGCGAGTCACCATCCACATTGGACCGGTCAGTTCGGTTTCGGTACGCACGACCGGACAATGCTCGCGAGCGTAGGCGAAAGCGTCGTACTTCCAGTTCTCGTGTTCAGGGTCGAACAGGTCGAAAGTGTGGAGCAGGACGGCGAGGTTGCGATCAACAGCGGAAGAGGTCATCGAGACGGCTCCCAATCTCGGTCGAACAGTTCTCAAACAGCGTTTGGTATTTAATTGGCCAGCATGCCATATGAAGTAGATCACGTCCAACACCGGATGTGACCTGCGCAGCTCTTTCCCGCCCAGCCCTCAGGCCTGCACGACGGGGTCCAATTTCAGCGGCCGCGCGGCCTCGACCATGATGATCTCCCACTCGATCCTGGAGTGCTCGTCCCATTCGCGGCGAGACTTGATGCGAGCACGATCCGGGAAGCCGTGGTGAATCCCCTGCGGATCATGGCTCACCAGGCCAGATTTGAGTGGGCGTCCGAGTGATTTTCCGCCGTGGATCAAGGCGATCTCGTCGTAGTCGGCGTTGCGATGGAACCACGGAATACGCTCCACTCCCGCGACTGTCTCGAACGGGCGCGGAAGCAGGTTGATGATGTTGATGCCGTCGGCGACCAGAAAGCAATGCATCGACGGCGGCAAATGCAGGCTGTCGGACATGATCACGTTCCAGTCACCGATGTTGAACGCGAACGGAAAGTAGTCACCCTTCCAGCCCTGCACGTCGCACGGGTGATTGTCGACGTAGATCGACGAGTACTCGTGGTCGTATTTGACCCTGATCTCGTATTCGTCGCGATCCGAGGCGATCGCGGCGGGCTCAGGCACGCGGATCACGTCGGGATCGAAGGGGGCGTGACGGCCCAACCCGACGTAGGTGGGTGCCCGCAGTTCACCCACTGTCTCGATTCCGAACAAGATGGTCTCGCCGGCGTCGACCGCGAACCGGTGCGTGATCGCCTTGGGAATGACGATGTAATCGCCTTGGCCGTAACCGATTGGGCCGAATTCCGTCTCGACGGTTCCCGACCCCCGATGGACGAACCAGCACTCGTCGCCGTCGACGTTGCGCCGGTAGAACGGCATCGGCTCGGCCCGGCGTGACAGCCAGATGGTGGCGTCGGCGTTGTAGTAAAGCCGTTGCGGGTTTCCCCGCGCATCGGTGAGGTCCTCCGGCTTGATGTCGCCGAGCATGACGCTCGTCGACTTGAACCGGCCTTCGGTGCGGAAGACCGTCGGGTCGTTGGAGCGATACAACACGGCCTCTCGGCCGTCGAAGCCCCGCCGGGTGAGTTCATCGTCCTTGAGCAGTTCGCCGTTGCTACCCGCGCCGGGCAGATTGCGGTGGGCCTGCCTGCTCGTCTTGCCCTTGCTGAGCTGGATCAACGTACGCATGGTCATGGCCTCAGCCTAAAACATCATCAAGCATTTGACGATCATTATTTGGTTTTTGCCGGCCAGCGGCGAGGTGCGGCAAAAGTGCCCTAGTAACCGGTTATCGGCGTACCGCGGCCCCCGCATCCGAGCGTTCACACCGGAATGCAGCCGCACAAACAAACTATGTTTGGTACCTTGACCGGGTGGTCCAGCTTCCGCCGCCAAGCGACGCCGGTGTGCCGCCGTTGACCGGGGTGCGGGTGCTGGACCTGAGCGCGTTGGGACCCGGCCCATTCTGTTCGATGCTGCTTGCCGACTTCGGAGCCGACGTGGTTTCGGTCGAACGGCCCGCGGCCTCGCACCCCTTCGATCCGGCCAAGTCGCTGGCGCGGGGTAAACGATCGGTCGTGGTGGATCTGCGCGCGGAGCGCGGCGCCGAGGTTATCGCGCGGCTTGCGGATGCCGCCGATGTCCTGCTGGAGAGCAACCGGCCCGGCACGATGGAACGCCGCGGGCTGGGCCCGGACGTACTGTGCGAACGCAATCCGATGCTCATCTACACGCGGTTGACCGGCTGGGGTCAACACGGGCCCTACCGCGACAGGGCTGGACACGACATCAACTACGCCGCGGTCGCGGGCACTCTTGGTGTGATCGGCGACGACCGGCCGGTACCGCCACTGGCCATGCTGGGCGATCTGGCGGGCGGCTCGCTGTTCGCCGCGTTGGGAATTGTGATGGCGCTCTACGAACGCACCGTCACCGGCCGGGGCCAAGTGATCGACGCGGCGATCGCCGACGGCTCGGCGCTGCTCAACCTCACCAACCTCGCCGAGTTCAACGCGGGTATTTGGGCGGGCCGCGGTCGTCACATCTTGTCCGGAGCCGCGCCGTTCTACGGTCCCTATCCCTGTTCCGACGGTCGGTTCTTCGCCGTGGGTGCGATCGAACCGAAGTTCTACGCCAACTTCCTTGGCGCCCTTGGGATCGACGACGTCGACATTTCAGCCCAACTCGACCCCGCGCATTGGGCTCAATTGCACGACAGGGTCGCGGCGGTTTTCACGACCAAGCCGCGCGCCCACTGGACCGCGGTGTTCGCCGATATCGACGGTTGCGGAGCACCGGTTCTCGACCTCGGCGAACTCGCCGACGACCCCCACTTGCGGGCCCGCTCCACGATCGTCACCGCGCCGGACGGCTCGGTGACCGCCAACCCCGCACCTCGGCTGTCCCGCACCCCGGGGCGCGCCGGACCCTCACCGAGGACGCCGGGTGCGGACACCCGAGACGTACTGCGGGAGGCGGGTTTCAACGATGCTGAAGTCAGCGCCTTGATCGCCGAGGGGACCGTCGCAGCGTCCGGTTGACACCGCTACCGTCCCGGATCACTCCATCGTCACGGCGTGCTCCGGGCAGCTCAGCACCGCCTCGTCGATATCGGCCTTGTCCACGTCCTCGACATCGTCACGCAGTACCGTCCCGAAACCTGCGTCGTCCATGTCGAAATACGCCGGCGCGACGAGCACGCACCGGCCGTGCCCCTGGCACTTACCTGGGTCAATGGTCACATGAGACAACGTCTTTCACCCCTCGCGATTCTTGCCCCGGCGGCCAAGCCGGCGCCGCCAATCGTGCGCTCCGGTGAGCCGCACCAACCGGGCCTGAAGTCGGCCCATCCGCGGCAGATATGGGTACCAGTGCGGTTCGGATTTCAGATTGAATCGCTCGGTCACAACCGCCTGCTGACGGCAGAACTTGAGAAGTCCAGCGGCTCCGCCGTTTCGACCACCAACCCCCGATGACTTCCACCCGCCCATCGGCAAGGTAATCAGCATGGTCGCCGACAGCACGCTGTTGATGTTGACCGCGCCGGTTTCCAGCCGGCGCGCGACCCGGTCGGCCCGTTCCTTGTTCCCGCTGAACACACTGGCGGCCAACCCGTACGTTGAGTCGTTGGCCAGCCGGATCGCCTCGTCCTCGTCCCCGACCCGCATCACCGGCAGCGTCGGACCGAACGTTTCCTCTCGCATACATGCCATCGAATGGTCCACGCCCGTCAGCACCGTGGGCTGGAAGAACGTGCCGCCGTCGCCCCGCCTGCCGCCGGTCAGGGCGCGAGCGCCGGCCTGCAGCGCATCGGCAACGTGCCGCTCGACGATGCGCACCTGGTTCTCGGTGGCCATCGCCCCGATGTCGGTTTCGAAGCTGCCATCGCGGTCCATGCCCTGGCGCAGCGCCGCGACTTTGTCGGTCAGCTTGGCCACGAATTCGTCGTAGACCTTGTCCTGCACATAGATGCGCTCAACCGACACGCAGATCTGACCGGAGTTCCACAGACCACCCCACACCGCGCCGCTAGTCGCACGGTCGATATCGGCGTCGTCGAGGACAATCATCGCGTCCTTGCCGCCGAGCTCTAGACCGCACGGGATCAACCGCTCCCCCGCTCGAGCGGCGATCCTCCGGCCGGTGGCCGTCGACCCGGTGAACTGCACCATGTCCACCTCGTCGACCACCGCGGCTCCTGCGGCGCCACCGCCCGTCACGCACGCCAGCACTGGGGGCCCCTTGATCTCCTCCAACCAGCCGCGAGTCACCTCGGCCCAGGTCAGTGGCGTCACCTCGGACGGCTTGAACATGACGGCCGCTCCGGCCATCAGCGCCGGAATGCCATCGATCGTTGGGGTGGCCAGTGGGCCGTTCCAGGGGGTGACAACGCCCACGAGCTGATGCGGGCGATGGAAGACGCGCAAGTTCTTGGTCAGCGCCATCGCACCCGAACGCTCCACGGTGCGGTCAGCGAGGAATTCCGCCGCGTGCTTGGTGAAATAGTTGACCGTATCGACCACCACGGCAGTCTCGACCTGGGCGTCACCCCACGACTTACCCGTCTCCTCCTGCATCAGGCCGAGTAACCGCTTCTCGTTGTCGAGCACCCAGTCCAGCAGTCGCAGAACATGTTTGGCCCTGCCACTAGGGCCCAAATCTTCCCACGCCGGTTGCGCGGCACGCAGCTGCTGCGCGACTTCGTGCACCCGCCCGGACGTCATGTCGGGGACGGTGCCGACCAGCCGCCCATCGGCAGGGCAGCGGACTTCGATGCATCCTTGCCCGCGCAACGAGTCGCTCACGCCCAAATCGGTCTGCGTCGTCATCGACGGTCCTTTCGGTGGACTGCGGTGGCGATATCCTAACAATGTTTGGTACTAAATGGAGGCGGTCGGCGGCACCCTCAATCCGCCGACCGCCGCAAAACGCCCCGGTCGCCCGAACACGGGGAGCAGCAACCCTCTAGCCTGACCGGATGAGCCTGCCGCGCCATGAGGGCCGCGATCTTGCGGCCGTGCCGCCCCATCAGACGCTGTACGCGGAAGATCTCGCTGTCGGCGACTGGATGGACCTAGGCCACGTCGAAGTGAGTCGCGACGAAATCATCGAATTCGCAAGCAAATTCGACCCGCTTCCGATCCACGTCGATGGAACCGAATCCCCGTTCGGGGACGTGATCGCCAGCGGAATGCACACCCTATCGCTGTTCGCCAGCCTCTCATCGCCCAAGTTCATGGCTCGGCTCGCGCTGATAGCAGGCAAGGGGCTCGATCGGTTACGACTGCCGAACCCGGTCCGTCCCGGCTCGGTGCTGACCGGATCGCTAATGGTGCTCGAGGTCAAGACGGGTCCCCGCAAAGCCGATGTGCACTGCCGTTACGAGATGGTGGACCAGAATGGCGACCTGGTCATGACGATGGTGGGCATCCAGGTCGTTCGTCGCCGTCATCCCGCAACAGACTGACACTGTCTGGCCCGAAAGACCCAGCGTGCGTTAACCTACCGCCATGAGGTTTTGTCCGCGGCGCCGACAAGGGCTTTGGTGATGACGTCGTCACCGGCCAGTCGGGAGGCAGCTGTTCCGCACTGGACTGACATCGACTGGGCTCCGTCGATCGCGAATCGCGTGATCAACGGCCTGCGGTTGCAGTACCTCGACTACGGCACGGGCCCGGCTGTAGTTTTGTTACACGGCATGGCCTCCAGTTGGCAATGGTGGCTTGAGAACATTCCTGCACTGGCACAGCAGCACCGTGTCATCGCGGTCGACTTACCCGGGTTCGGACAATCCGAGCCGTTGCCCGCACCGGCCGAAATGGCCACCCACGCGCGCACGGTGCTCGATCTGCTCACCGAGCTCGGCATCGAATCAGCGACTATCTCAGGGCATTCCATGGGTGGTCTGGTCGCGATAGAAATGTTCAAAGCCGACCCGCAGCGCACGTCGAACCTGATTCTGGTCGACTCCGGCGGTGTGCCGATGTCTGAGCGACGCCTGGCAGCGATTCTCGTGGTGCTGCGGCTGTGCTCGGCGATCTTGCGACGACGCTTTGTTCGCCGGGCGCTGGCGAGCAAGGTGTGGGTTCGGCGGATAGCGCTTCGTGCGGCCTTCCGCGATCCCCGTGCCATGTCGCCGGAGCTGGCGGCCGTGTCCATGCCGGTATTCGGGGGCCCGGGTTCGGTCAACGCCATCCCTGCCGCCGCGCGCTCCGTGCACGCTACGGTGCCCGAATCGATCACCTGCCCGGTCCTCCTCGTATGGGGCGAGCACGACGTCGTTGTGCCTCCCGTGTCCGCGTACCAGATGCACGACAAGCTGCTCGACTGCGAACTCGCTGTTTTCTCCGGCTCAGGGCACAGCCCGATGGTCGAATTCCCCGACCAGTTCAACGATTTGACATTGAAGTTCCTGGCCGCACGAAAAAGTAGCGGCAGCCAGAGACACCAAGTTTCGTAATTGATCCACGATCCGGAGGCGCCCCATGACCGAACTGGTCAACGATCCGGATCGGGTGCTGCACCCGTTGCGACGCAAGGCCGGGGTCCGTCCTGACTGTGGGCCAACCCGCAGGAGCGTTCGATGAGCCACCACGTGCCCGATATCGCGAACACGACGATGCCCGGCGCCGCACAAATGCTCTTCACGGTGGTCACCGGCGTACCGATGTTGATCGTGCTGGCCATCGCGATCGAGCAGGTGCGCCGGGGCAAGGGCCCCTTGCTGCTGTTTTGCTTCATCGGCGGCGCGCTGGCCGCGTTGTTCGAGCCGGTGGCCGATGTCCTCAGTTGTCTGTACTTCCCCGTACTCGGGCAGCACACTGCCTTCACCGCACTTGGCCGTCCAATCCCGTGGGCTCTGGTGTTCGCCTACCCGTGGTTCGTCGGTGGCCAGGGTTATCTCTCGTACCGGGCCTTCTCCAAAAGAGTTCCGGCAGTGCGTATCTGGCAGCTCTGGGGTGTCTTCGCGGTCAGTAACGTGCTCGTCGAAACGCCGGGCGTGCTCACCGGCTTCCACACCTACTACGGCAATCAACCACTGAACTTCTGGGGATTTCCGCTGTGGCAGGCTGCCGTTCAGTCGATTATGCCGATGGCGGCCGGAGCACTGATCTTCGCGCTGCATAGCAGGCTGGGCGGCGGCTGGAGACTGGCGGCGATCATCCCGCTGCTGCCTATGGCTGACGGTATGGTCAACGCCGGCCTAGCTCTTCCGATTTGGCTCACCCTCGGTTCAGATACGTCGCTCGTGGCCACCTACCTCGGCGCCGCGGTCACGATTGGCCTGGCCGCTTATGCGGTTTGGCTGTTAGCCGAACTACTGGCACGAAAACCGGTTGCCTCCGACATCAAAGCCGTATGAGTCACCGCGCGCAACGACGGCCGCGAAACCCCGCGGGGAAGCTGGACTCCCAAACAACTAATGCCTATAGTTTTGCGTGAAGCGCAGGTCAGCCCCTTTTGGCGTCAAGCAGTCGAGCGGAGGCGATAGGTCATGAAGGTTCATCTTGAACGTGGCAAGTGCACTGGACATGCGCAATGCTTCGCGGTCGAGCCGGACTTGTTTCCCATCGACGACGACGGTTACTCGACGCTGCAGGACCACGCCGTCGCCCCCGGCGACGAGCAAGCCACCCGTCTGGGCGTGAACGCCTGCCCCGAGGTTGCGCTGATCATCGAGGAGGACTAGCGAGTACCGGCGAGCGGTTGGTGCTCAGCCCGAAGCAACCATCAGATCCCGGCGGATGATCTCGCGCATAATTTCATTTGTGCCGCCATAGATTCGCTGAATACGCGCGTCGATGAGTGCCTTGGCGAACCGATATTCCGGCACGTAACCGTAGTCGCCGTGTAGTCGGAGGCCGGCATCAATCACCTTGCCCTGCAACTCGGTCGCCCAATACTTCGCTTTGGCTGCATCGACGGCGGTCAGGGTGCGGCGATTGTAGGCGCACACACAGCGATCCACGTACGCCCGAGACACCTCGATCGCCGTCTTCATTTCGGCCAGCAGGAATCCCGGCGACTGAAGATCGCCGATTCGTTCGCCGGACGCGCGCTGCCGGCTGACGTAGGTCATCGTCCAGTCGAACACCGCCTCAGCGGAAACCTGTGCGGCAATAGCGATCCCGAGACGCTCCAGCGGCAGGCTCTGCATCAGGTAGGCGAATCCCGCTCCCCCGTCGCCGAGCAGATTGTCCCTTCCGAGGAGCACGTCGTCGAACATCAGCTCGGCGGTGTCCTGCGCATGCAGTCCCACCTTGTCCAGCTTGCGGCCGCGGGAGAAGCCAGGCGTGCCCTCCTCGACCACGAACAAGCTGAAGCCTCGGGAGCCCGCGTCCGGGTCCGTCTTGGCAAACACAATGACCAGATCACACAAGATGCCGCTGGTGATGAAAGTCTTGGAGCCGTTCAAAACCCAGCCGCGCGCGTCTTTCTTGGCAGTGGTCTGGATGGCGCGCAGATCGCTGCCCGCGGCGGCTTCGCTCATCGCGATGGCTCCGATGGTCTCGCCGGTCACAAATCCGGGGAGCCACCGTTCTCGCTGTGCTTCGCCGGCGTGACGTAGCAGGTAATTCAACACGATGTCGTCGTTGGTGGAGAACCCCGATTGCAGGGCCGAGGCGCCAACCCGCGCGATCTCCTCCTGGATCACCACTCGATAGCGGTAGTCCCGTTCATCGGCTCCGCCGAACTCTTTTGGCGCGGCCTGGCCGAGGAGGCCGAGCTTCCCCGCGATCCGCCAGGTCTCGCGGTCGATCAAACGATCGGCGTCCCACTGCTGCAGCTTCGGAACCACATGGGTCTCCACGAATCCGCGTACCGACGCACGAAACCGTTCGTGGTCCACGTCGAACAGGTCGCTGTCCATCACACCTCCGCGTCCCGACCCAATAACCTTTCTGTCGTAGATTACGGCCTGGGGGCCGCTGGTGGGTAGCAGGGTCCGACGTCGCGAGTCGCGGTCCGCGCCGTTGGACACAGTTCGGCGCGATCAGCGATGATTTCCGAGCTTAAGCCTGTGTACAGGCAATGTTTCCAGCCAACGCAGGTAACCCGGACAAGGCGAGCCGGGCGGTCGAACCGCAAATCAGCTGACATTTTTTGATTGACGTCTCATACCTAGTGTCGTAAGTTTAACGCCACGGAGACTGTAGCTGATGTCACACCGCGTGCCGCGCGGGTGCAACACTTCGCTCGTCAACCGCATCCAGGCTCCGACACGTGAGGCTTTTCGGACCCGCAACAGAGCGCCAACCGAAGGAGGACGATGAAACTCGAAGGCAAGGTTGCCTTGATCACCGGAGCGGGCTCTGGCCTTGGCCGACAAGCGGCGCAGCTGTTCGCGGCCGAGGGTGCCAGAGTCGCAATCGTCGACATCGACGCCGATCGGGCCGAGCAGGCGTCCAAGCTGGTCGAGCAGCAGGGCGGTGACGCCATCGCGATCACCGCCGATGTCGCACAGAAAGACCAAATAACCACCGCGGTCGCCAACACCGTCGATCACTACGGCAAGCTCGACATCGCTTGGGCCAACGCGGGAATTGTGTCGCGCGGTGGCGCAGCGGCTCTGGGTACCGAGCAGCCTGTCGAGTTCGAGGACATGACCGAGTCCGATTGGCAGCACGTGTTGGGCGTCAACCTGACTGGTGTTGTCTACACAGCGCAGGCCGCGGTTCCCCACCTGAAGGCCAACGGCGGCGGCACCATTCTGGCGACGTCATCGGCGGCGTCGCTGGTCGCCTACCCAAAGATTGCCTTGTACTGCGCGACAAAGGCGGGCGTCAATGGCTTGGTGCGCGCGTTGAGTTTGGATCTGGGTCGCTACGGCATCCGCGTCAATGCCATTGCGCCGACGCACGGCATGTCGCCCAACTTCTTGCTGCCCCCGGGTGCGCCGGTAGTCGGCCAATCCTACGAAGAGGTTGCGGGCCCGTGGAATCCCACTATTTCGCCAATACCGCTGAAGGTGCCCCGGCCTCCGTCGCTGCTCGACAATGCCAAGGTGGCGCTGTTCTTGGTCTCCGACGACTCGGCCTACATTTCCGGGGCCACCCTTGGGGCAACCGACGGGGGCACCCTTGCCCGCGTCGGAATGTGGTTCCCCGAAGACCTCAACCCCGAGCCCGTTCCCAACGCGAATTGAGCTGGCAAATAACTGATTTCGCAATTGATTGGAGCGTAGACGAATGACCACAGCAATGGACCGAGTGCCGCCGAACCTCGTCACGGACTTCGACGTGTACGACCCGAGTCTGGCGACCCCGGTGGACGTGTTTCAGCAGCGGGTGGCCGATCTGGCCGCCAAAGGTCCCGTTGTCTACTCGCCGGCTTACGGCGGGCACTGGGTGGTAACCGGGTATGAGGAAGTCCATCGGGTCCTGACCGACCCTGAGACGTTTTCCAGCTACCCGAACAATCTGGTCACACCAATGGATTTCGGCAAGTTCATCCCGCTCGAACTCGACCCACCGGAGCACACCGCCTACCGCCAGGTGTTGCAGCCACTGTTCAGTCCCCAACGCATGAAGAAACTCTCGGACGATATCCGTGCGGTAGTCAACAAGTTGATCGATGGCTTCGCGCCAAAAGGAAGCGCCGAATTCATCTCCGAGTTCGCCCACGAGCTGCCGGCAAGGATCTTCCTGGCACTGATGGACTGGCCGTTGGAAGACGCCGGCCTGTTCACGGAGGCCACCGACGTAGTGCTGTTCGGCAAGCCGGGCGGCACCCAGGAGGAGTCCGACCAGGCCCGCATCGCCGCCGGTTTGACCGTAGCCGGCTACTTCCAGAAGGTGATCGAGGATCGGCGGAACAACCCGCACGGCGATGCGACGTCGATCCTGATCAACACCGAGGTCGACCTGCCGGACGGCTCCCGGGTCCTCCAAGACCAAGAACTCATCTTGATGTTCTACCTGCTGTTGATGGGTGGCCTACACACCGTGCAGGGATCGCTGGCGTGGGCGATCGTGCATCTGGTCAACAACCCCGCCCAGCGAGAGCTGATCATTGCCGATCCGACCACAATTCCCAAAGCGGTCGAGGAGATTCTGCGCATCGAGGCGGCTGTCGCCGCCGGCCGCCGCGCGACCCGCGATGTCGAACTCGGCGGGGTTAACATCGCCGAGGGTGACCAGCTGCTGCTGATGCTGTGCTCGGCGAACCGCGACCCGGGTACCTTTACGTCCCCGGGCGACTTCGACATCGCCCGCTCCCCCAACCGGCACTTGTCGTTTGGCGCGGGAGTGCACCGCTGCCTGGGTTCACATCTCGGCCGCATCGAATTGACCGTCGCTCTCGAGGAACTGCACCGTCGCATCCCGGATTACCAACTGGTGGAATCGGATCCCCCGGTCTTCCACTCGACGCAGGTGCGTGGCTGCCTTCGCATGCCAATCACGTTTACACCAGAGAACTGAGTCCCATGACCACATCGCTTCCCCGCCAGGACCGAATCCGTCGGGCTTTAGAGCTGTTGCGGAACGAAACGACTGACAAGTTCGACGAGGTCGTTGGCTTTTCCGCGGGCGAGTTCACGGATCCGGCACTGGCGCAACAGGAGCGGGATCTTATTTTCGGCCGTGTCCCGTCGATCGTTGCCCACGGCTCCGAGATCGCGCGCCCGTTCGACTTCATGACCGTGCAAATGCCGCGCAACAACATCATCGTGGTGCGTCAAAAAGACGAGAGTGTCAAGACGTTCGTGAATTTGTGCCGACATCGTGGGGCCCTTTTGGAGGACAGCGAGAAGGGACGCTGCCGATTCTTCTCCTGCCCGTACCATCGGTGGTCCTACGATCCCGATGGCTCGTTGCGGATGGTCACCCGAGACACCACGTTCGGCGAGATCGATCGCAAAAAGCAGGGTCTGGTCGAGATACCGTGCGAGGAGCGGCACGGTTTCATCTGGGTGGTCGACAACGCGCACGCTGAGATCGATGTCGAGGGCTGGTTGGGTCCCGAAATGGATGCGATCTTGGCCGGCTACCACTTGGACAAGCTCCAATGCGTCCGGTCCGCGGGGTTCGACGAACCGACCAACTGGAAGATCATGCAGGATGCGTTCCTCGACGGATACCACATTCAGTACGCTCACCCCAACACCGCGGGCAAGATCATTCACACCAACGTCATGGCATTCGAGGATTTCGGCCGGCACTGCCGATTCATCGCGCCGCGTAAGTCGATCGACCGCTGGCTGGAAGAAGACCCAGGTGACCGCCAACTGGACCGCTACGTCACCGAGACGCACTTCTTGCTGCCAAACAGCACACTGTTGCGCCAACCAGATCACTTCCAGCTGTTGACCTTCCGTCCCCATCCGAGTGATCCGACCAAGTCCCGCATGGAGCAGCGGCTGATGGTGCCGAGCCAAGAAGACTCGGGGATGGACGAGGGACACTGGAACCGCCTGTGGGACAAGAACTGGGAGATCCTGCTGGCGGTGTTGCACAACGAGGATTTCCCGTTGCTGCGCAATTCGCAGCGCGGCATGGCCAGCGCCGATGCCGGCGATATGCTGTTGGGCCGCAACGAGGCCGCTAACCAGGTGTTCCGCCGGGAGACCAAGAAGTTGCTCGCCGAGGGCAACACCGCGCAGTGACCTCGCAATGATCAAATACGAGTGGCGCAATAGTCTTAACTCCGACGAATCGACCGAACTATCGGATCTTCTCGAGCGTGCCGCCGGCTATGACGCCGAACCCGAATATAACCGGATCGATTTCGCCGATGTCGATCGTGCGATGTCCCAATCCGATTCGTCGCAGCGTCATCTACTGATCTGGATGCTGCCGCACGCGACTAGCATGGCTGAGCCCGATCAACCAGAGCGAATCGCCGGAGTGCTCCGGCTCAAGTGCCTGCCGGACGGGTCGGCGCACGCGAGCGCGGTAGTCGACCCGCGCCTGCGCTCGATCGGGATCATGACACTGCTGGTGGAGAGGGTCGGTTTGGACACGACTACTCCGGGCGGCTGGCTCGACACCGGCGCCCACACGGTGACCGCATGGGCACAAGGCAACCACCCCGCGGCCGGCCGGCTGTCGAATCGATTCTTGATCCCACGCACCCGGCGGGTGTGGAAACTCATCCGCTCGGCCGACACGATCGAGGACGCCACCGCTGCCCCGGTGCTGGAATCCATTGACGAGGCGGCTCTCGCCGACCTGGCCTGGGTACCGGTGAACCCGGGCGGCGACCGCACCTACGCGCTGCGTGAGTCGGGACGCGTCGTCGGGGTGGTAGCGCTGGACATGCGCGCAGTCGCATCCGAGGAATTCGGCCGCTGCGCCACCATAGTGTCAGCCTTCGCCACGCCGGCCGCGGATTTGCCGCAGCGCCGCCGGTTACTTGACGGCGCGGCAGCCGTCGTCCAGGAGGCCGGAATGGCCGGGTTGATCATCTATGTCGACTCCGACGACACGCTTATCGTGAATGCGTGCCGCCTTGCCGGATTCCAACACGACCGCACCGACGTGCGCTATCAACTCGGCGTCCGGCCATGACCGCCACGATCCCGGTCGACCTGGAAAGCACCGCTGAGGCCCATGGCAAAGCCGTCGCCGCGGGCGACAATAAGGCGGTGTTGGCAGATTTCCTGCCCGACCGCATCGGGCAACTGATCGCCTCGGCCGATGTACCTGCCCGGCTCAAGGGTGCCCAGGTGCGCTCTATCAGCGAAGCAGAGTCGGGAAGCTACGACGTCATCATCCGTTACACCAAGCTCGACGACCAATGGTTCGAATTGCGCAGCCGTTGGGTGCTTTTCACCGATGGCAGCTGGCGGGTGGCCAGTGTGCGCAACATCCCCGATACGCCACCCTGGGTGGGCCTTACCGGCCCGTCGGACGATGGCCTCGACACGCCACACTGGGAAGGGCTGCGCGCGGGAAAGCTGCTGCTGCAGCGGTGTCGTGAGTGTGCGACGTGGATCTGGTCGCCGCGCCCCATCTGCCCCGCATGTCATAGTTTCGACACTGCCTTCGAGGCGGTCGACCCGGTCGGGACCATCTACTCGTGGACGCGAACCTGGCAGCCGTTCGCCGCGGAGGCCACCGGCCACCTGCCCTATGTCGTGGTGCTAGTGGAGCTCCCCTCGGCCGGTGGCCGCCGGGTCCTGGGCGTGCTCGCCCAGGCCGACAGGGTGACCCCCCGTATCGGTGCGACGGTGCGTGGGGCCATCGACCAGCCCGCCGACGACCGGTACTGGCCCCTGGTGCGCTGGCACCTGGACCCCGATTCGGACGTGGAGGCACGATGAGCGGGTTTCGCGGCTCGACCGCGGTGGTTGGCGTTGGGGCCACCGACTACTACAAACGCGGCACCAGCCCGCTGTCGTCGGCGCAATTGGTACTGCAGGCGATACTGCGGGCCTGCGACGACGCGGGTGCCGACCCGCGAACCGTCGACGGGTTCGTCTCCTACGCAGGGGATTCCAGCGAAGGTCTGGCTATCGGCGCGGCACTGGGCGTTAATGAGGTCCGCTGGTCGACCCAGGTCTGGGGTGGCGGCGGCGGTGCGGTGGCGGCGGCGGTCAACTGCGCTGCCGCCGCCGTATACAGCGGGCAGGCCCAATGCGTGGCGGTCTACCGCGGCTTATCTGAGGCCACCGACGGGCGCGGGGCATACAACAAGGGACACATGGGCCACCTTTATGCCGCTCACGGGATGATCGCACCGGCCCAGGTGTGCGCGATGCGTACCCAGCGGATGCTCGACGTCGACGGTGTGCCGCCCTCGACCCTGGAGGCGGTCGCACGTGCCGGCTATCACCATGCGCAGAACAATCCAAACGCGGTCGCCTACGGTCAGCCGCTCGATCACGACCGCTACCAGGGTGCCCGACTCATTTCCGAGCCGCTTCGACTCTTTGACTGCTCTCGTGAAAATGACGGCGCCACCGCGATTTTAGTCGTCAGCACCGAAAGCGTGGGGGACTATCGCGGGACGCCGGCCTACATCCTGTCCGGAGTGCAGGGCGCCGCCGCCGGCTGGACCGAATCGGTCGAAAACGAAACCACCTACACGAGTGCGGGATTCCATCCCTCTTTGGTGAACCGACTTTGGGAAGGTGCGCAACTCAGTGCGGCAGATGTCGACGTGGCGCAGGTGTATGAGAACTTCACCGGTCCCGCGGTCGCGTCCATGATCGACCACGGGCTGTGCCCGCCAGGGCCAGCGGCCGGCGAGGTCCTGACCGTCGACAACCTGACGGTCCACCGCGGCCGTCTGCCCATCAACACCGCCGGCGGAAACATCGCCGAAGGTTTCGTGCACGGGATCGGACTGGTGGCCGAGGCGGTACGGCAGATCCGCGGAGGTTCACCCAATCCTGTTTCCGATGCCGATGTTTCGCTACTCATCGGCGGTCCAATGGCTCCGCTCGTCAGCTCGACCGTGTTCGGGTCGGCGGCGACGATCTGACCCGTCGGAGACTCGAGGAGGAAAATGGCCGCGACAGTCGGCTCAGCACTGCACTGGTGGGCAAGAACCAAAGGCGACCGGCCCGCGGTCATCCTTGGCAAGGACCAACTCAGCTATCGGCAACTGCACGACTGGTCCGGGCGGCTAGCGCGGCGGTTGGCCGACGACGGTGTCAAGCCCGGCGACCGTGTCGGACTGCTGGCACCCAACGCGCTGCAATGGCCGGTGGCGGCGTTGGCAATCATGAAGGCCGGTGCGGTGCTCGTGCCGTTCAACGCCCGCCTCAAGCCCTCGGAGATCCGCAAAATTGCCGACGATGCCGGGCTCAGCCTGCTGATCGCCGCGTCCTCCCATGCCACCGTCGCCCACAAGGCATGCCAGGCGGGCCGCGAATTCGCGGTGCTGCCTTTTGACAGCATCGACGCCGAACGCACCGGCACTCCCGACGATTTCCGCGTCGACCGGGACGGTGCGGAGCCGATCGCGGTGATTTTCACCAGCGGCTCCACCGGACTGTCCAAAGGTGTGATTCTGACCAGCAACACCCTGCTGTCCATCGTGCTGGAAAACACGCTGACCGAAGAGGGTTTCCGACCGGGAACGGTGACGTTGCTGGTGTTGCCGCTGGCATTCACCCCGGGCCTGGTATACGGACTGCTGATCACCACCGTGCTGGGCGGAACCCTGGTGGTCGAACCAGAACTCAATCCGTCTCGCGCGGTGAATCTGATCGAACAACACTCGGTGCGCGCGATCTTCGGCGTCCCGCTGATCTTCGAGTCCCTTTCTCGGGCAGACGAATTCGACAGCGCCGACCTAAGCTCACTGCAAACCGCAATCGTCGGTGGCGCGGCAGTGCCGGCAGACCTGCTGAAGCGCTGGGCAGACAAAGGCGTATTGCTGCGCCAGATCTACGGGATGACCGAGGCCGGCGGCGTGGCGACAGCGACGCTAAAGGACGACGCACTGGGCCACCCGGACTCGTGCGGCGTCGGCTCGATTTTCACCGAAGTGGCGGTGATGGCCGACGACGGCTCGGCGGTCGGACCTGGCGAACACGGCGAGATCGTGGTCCGCGGCCCCGGCGTCACCCCGGGATATTGGGACGATCCGCAAACCACCGCCGTGGCGATTCGTGACGGCTGGTTACACAGCGGCGATCTGGGGACACGCGACGCACAAGGGCGCATCACTTTCGTCGATCGCATCAAAGACTTGATTATTTCCGGCGGAATCAACATCTCACCGGTGGAGTTGGAAGTGACCATCGCAAGCCTTGACGGCGTCGCCGAGGTGGCCGTCATCGCCGCCCCCGACCCACGATTCGGCGAGACGCCCGCCGCGATCATCACGGTGGCACCCGGAGCCGAAAGCCTCGACGAGGCGACGGTAATCGCGCACTGCGAACAACTGCTGTCCGACTATAAGGTGCCGCGGTACGTGGTGCTTCGATCCGAACCGCTGCCCCGGTTGCCCAGCGGCAAGATCGCCAAACAGGCGGTCCGGGAGGAATATCATGACATTGGGCAACGATTTACCCGCGCGAGATGACATCGGGCCCGGCGCCGGCATGCCGCCCCCGCCGGTAGCATCTCTCAGCCTCGCCGGTCCCGGCAGGACCAGGCGGCGCACCAACACCAGCGTTCTGAGCGGCAACGCCACCGAGGCACGCGAACAAATCCTTGCCGCGGCCGAGAAGGTCATTGCGCGCTACGGCGTCTCGAAAACGACGATGGATGACATCGGACGGCAAGCCGGAGTCTCCCGGCCCACCGTGTACCGCTATTTCGGCGACCGCGATAACCTGTTGGGGGCGTTGATCGAACGGCGTGCCCGGATGTTGTTCGACCGAGCTCGCAATTACATCTTTGGGTTTGAGTCTTTCGACGAACAACTCGTCGAGGGGCTGCTCTATCTCATCGACCATGGTCTACGGGACCCGATCATGCGGATCCTGGTCGGTCCCGAATATCTGGGAGTGACCACCCCGATCGTCAACGGATCCGCGCTGGTCGCCGAACTCACCGCCGAGATGTGGGAGCCGGTGCTGCGGCTGGCAGTCCAACGCGGCGAAATCCGTTCGGACCTCGACCTGTTGGCAGTCGGCCGGTGGCTGGCATTGGTGCAGTTCGTCCTGGTCGGTCGCCACGATGTGAGCGGCACCGATGATTCGGGCACTCGGATGTTGTTGAAAACGTTTGTCTTGCCGGCGTTTTTGCCCGGGAGCTAAGCCGGCGGCGGGTGTGTTCGCCGATCAGCGGCCGGTCACCCCGTAGAGCAGCATCTGCACGGCTTCCTCGATCTGGCGGCTCCGGCCCGGGCGACGCTGATCCGACGGAAAAAGCCAGTCGTCCAGTAAAACCAACGACAGCACCGACCCGACGGACAACGCAACGGTCACCGGGGCATCAAGCTCACGGAAATGCCGTGCGGCGCCGTGCTCGGTCAGCACGAGCCGCACAGTGCGTAGATTCTCGGCGAGTTTGCCACTCACCCGCGCCGCGACCTCGGCGAGTACCGGCTCACCGCCTTTGACCCGCGCCGCCACCAGCGTGCGAAACAACTCCTTGTGCTCGTCGGCCAGTCCGTAAAAGCCCTTGACGAACGAACGCGCTATCTCCACGGGATCCGACTGCGACGTCATGCTTACGTTCCACGTCGTAGCCCAGTGATTCACAAAATCGGAGAACGGCGAGACGATTGTGGTCTCGAACAGCTCAGCCTTACTGCCGAAATTGCGGAACAGAACCGACTCGCCGACGCCGGCCTCCTCGGCAATCTGACGGGTGGTGGTGCCGTGATAGCCCTGTTCGGAAAAGAGACGATGCGCAGCCTCTAGGACGAGGGTTCTTATCTCGTCGGCGCCGCGGCGTCCGTTGCGAGGGCTGGCCACCGACACGACTAACGGTGAGATCCGGCAGTCAACGCCGAACTGGACATCCGGGCCTCCCTACTCGACGACATTGCCCCTGACTCTAACCCGAGGCATGCGGCGCGGCCGACGGATGCGCACCTGAAGCGCGAGTCCGCCACCTGGCGCACCCGTCTGGATACATCCCCAACACTCCCGATTCTTACCTCTATCGTAAGTGTTACTTACGATCTAAGATAGTGTCACTTATCATTGGCATTAGAGAGTTGGAGACGCATCATGAAGAAGGGCGAACTGGACTCGGGCCTGGCGAAAGCCGCCGTCTGGTCGGGCATCGCGCTGATCGTCGCGATGATCGTCGCGCAGGGCTTCATGATGCATTTCATCCCGCCGCCGTCTCCTGCCCTCTCGGCGAAGGAACTGGCCCAGAGATTCATCGACCGGCACAACGAGATCCGGCTTGGTTGTTTGATCCAGTGCATCTTCTGGTCGTTTTGGGCGACGTGGTGCATGGCGATCACCGTCTTCATCCGCAAGATGGAACGCGGTTGGCCGATCCTGACGTACTCGTCGATCGCCCTGCAGGGTGGCGGCTATGTCTTTTTCATCCTGATCCCGATGACGTGGGGTGTCATCGCGTTTCGCCCGGAATCGCTCGACCCGTCGGTGATGCAGATCATGAACGACTGGGTGTGGTTCGACTTCCTGTTCACCTGGCCGCCGTTCGCGTTGTGGATGGCAGTCATCGGCTTGGCGATCATCAAGGACCACAACGTGCCCACGCTGTATCCGCGGTGGGTCGCCTACCTGAACTTCTGGTGCGCCATCCTGATCTTCCCCGCTGGGCTGATTGTGTTCTTCCACGACGGGTTGTTCGCCTATAACGGGGTCGGCGCCTTCTGGATCCCCTTCGCGATCTTCTTCGGCTGGATGATCGCCATGTCTGTGCTTACTTTGCAGGCCATCGACCGGCAAAAAGCAGGACGTGCCGAGAACCGACCCGAGCTGGCCACCGTCTGAGCCAGCGATCTGGAGAGGGGGCACATCGCTTGCAGCCCATAGCCACTCAGCCGTCACCACCGCTCGCAGCGAAGACGACAAAGAGGATCCCCGGCGAAGCGGGTGTCTGGATCTTCATCCTCGGCGACATCTGCGTGTTCGCCGTCTTCTTCACCTACTATCTGGTCCAGCGCAGCAAGCACGTCGAAGTGTTCGATCTGTCCCAGTCCACGCTGAATAAGAACTTCGGCGCGGTCAACACCATTTTCCTACTTGTCAGTTCGCTATTCGTCGTGCTGGCTGTTCGCGCCATGAGATCTACCGAGCGGATTCTGGCGCAACGCCTGGTCACCGGCGCCTTTCTCTGCGGCGCGGCGTTCATCATCGTCAAGACCTTCGAATATTCCGAACGGATTGCAGCACACCAGATCCCGACGACCAACGGCTTTTACCTACTTTATTTTGTGCTGACCGGCTTGCACCTGTTTCACCTGATCCTCGGATTGGGAGTGCTCACCGTATTGTTCTTCTTGGCCCGCAAACCCGATCTCTCCCCACACCAGTGGGCGTTCTTCGAAGGCGGCGCTTGTTTTTGGCACATGGTCGACCTGCTCTGGCTGGTACTGTTCCCACTGATCTTCTTGGTCAGGTGAGACGGATGACGACCCTACTTCGCACGCCTGCAACGGCGGTCTGGGTGATACTGGTGGCCGCTACCGGGGTATCCTGGGCGCTCGGTACTCAGCATGGCATGCCCAATCACCAGCTCGCCAGCGTGATCATCTTGCTGATCGCCTTCATCAAAGTCCGCTTGGTTGGCCTTTATTTCATGGAGTTGCGCGAGGCGCCAAATGTCTTGCGCGGGTTGTTCGAAGCGTATTGCCTGATCGTGTGCGCGCTGCTCCTAGGAGTTTTTATTTTCGCCTAAACACTTGACGTAGACACAGCGCCCGACGACAGTTTTGCCAGGAGGTAGCAATGGAAGCGAGAGTCCACCGAGTCCTCATTTGGAGCGGACCGGCCATGATCGCGGTGTGGCTCGGAGCGTTCCTGTTCATCGCGGGGTTCATACCTCCCTCGCGTCCCAGCGCCAGCGCAGCAGAAATCGTGCGCCTCTACGCAGATCACTCGATCGCGATTAAGCTCGGCATGGTCATATCCATGGCAGGTTCGGCTCTGCTGGTGCCGTGGGCCATAGCGATCTCGGGCCAAATCAGACGCATCGACGGTGCGAAGGCGCTGGCCGATGTGCAGATGGTTTCGTGCGCATTGCTGTCGCTGGAGTTCATCACGCCGATCGGCGTGTGGATGGCAGTAAGCTTCCGGTACGACGACCGCGCACCCGACGTGACCCGCGCGCTCCATGACCTTGGCTGGATTCTCTTCATGACCGTCATCTGGTCGCTCTGGGTGCAACTACTCGCGATAGCCGCCGCGATCCTGATCGATCGCCGTAGCGAGCCGGTGCTGCCGCGATGGCTCGGATACCTCAGCCTGTGGGTGGCGATGCTGATCATCCCGGCCGGGCTGGTGTTGTTCTTCAAGCACGGACCGTTCGCATGGAACGGAGTGGTCGGCTTGTACATCCCGCTCACGGCGTTCGTCATCTGGGTCATGTCGATGACAATCACCATCCACCAGAAACTCTCCCGCGAGATCGGTGCCGGCACCCGAGCCGACGAGCCACTATTGGCTACGGCACAGCCACATCGTCAATGACCCGAGGTGCCACCGTCGACGGCGATCGTGGAGCCGGTGATGTAACTGGACGCCGGGCTGGCTAAAAACACCACCACAGCGTCGATCTCGCGCTGAGTGGCGACGCGCCCCAGCGAGCACCCGGCCAGGAAACGGCCCAAGGTTTCCTGCGACATCTCGCTGGTCATGTCGGTCTCGACGAATCCCGGCGCGATGGCATTGACCCGAATGCCTTTTCGGGCGGCCCACTGGTTGGACAAGTCTCTGGTCAAACCGATCAGTCCGGCTTTGCTGGCGGCGTAAGCCGCTTGCGGCAGCTCAGATTTGACCAGTCCGAGCAAGCTGGAGACGTTGATGATGCTCGACCCGCGGCCCATGGCGCCAGCGCAGGCCTGCGCGACCCAATAGGCGCCGAACAGGTTCACTTCAACCACCGACGCGAAATCCTCGGGTCGTTCCCGCGATGCGGGTGTCACTTGAGAAATGCCGGCGTTGTTCACCAGCACGTCGACCCGGCCGAAGTGGTCGACCGCCGCCTCCACCAGCGCTGCGCAATCCTTCGGACGTGTGACATCGGTAGGCACCGCTAGGCATTCACGCCCTACCGCGCGGACACTGTCCGCGGTGGCCTCCAACCGCCCCACCCGGCGACCGGCAATCACCACGTCGGCGCCCGCCTCGGCCAGAGCGCGAGCGAAGCCGGCGCCCAGACCGCTGCCCGCTCCGGTCACGACTGCCACGCGTCCCGTAATGGCGAACAGGTCCAGAACTCCGTCGATCGTCGACACCGCCGCGTTCCCACTTTCCACTAATCGCCGGCGTTCAGAAGACGCTGTAGCCGCCGTCGACAACCACTTCGTTACCGGTATGGTAGGTCAGTCCGCTGTGGGCCAGAAACGGTGCAATATCGAGGTCATCCTCGTCGGTCGCCCAGCGGCGCAACGGAATTCGTGCGGTAGCGGCTTTCATGAACTTTGGATCGGCACGCAGGAACTCATTCATTGCGGTGATCGTCCATCCCGGGACCAGGATGTTCACTCGGATTCCGTAGCGGGCCAGTTCCACAGCGAGGGTGCGGCCCAGGCCGACCAAGCCGCTCTTGGTGACGGCATAGGCCGCCTGACGAGCGGCGCCGTAGCGCGACACCATGGACGACACCACCACGATGGAACCACTCCCCCGTTCGATCATGTGCCGAGCGGCGGCGCGCGTGGTGAGGAAGCTCCGGTTGCGGTCGTCGTTTCGCGCCCAGATCGCTACCGTGGCCCCAGCGCGCCCGACACCGCGAGCCAGCGCGACACCGATACCGGCATTGCCACCGGTGACCACCACTGTCGTGCCGCTCAGATCGTAGGCGCCCGGTGAAGGGTTCTGGCCGTGCGACTGCTCAGTACTCACGTCGTCAGCTTGTGCAACTCTCGGCGAAATATATGGTTCACCAATTCATTTCGCCCCAACAGCATCGGTCCCGCGTTCGCACTTTCCATAGCCTCCTGCGATCCCCGCAGCAGCGGAAAATCCTCGTCATAGAGCACCGCCTGCAGGATGTCCCAATTCTTCTCCGAAAGCCGCTGCCACTTCGCCTCATCCATCCCGGTGTCCTCGACGGTGGGCACCAATAGTCGCATCTCCATTCGGCAACGGCCCGCTTCGGTGGGACGGGGGCGAAACGTCAACAACTCGAAGTGCGTGGTCTGGCGTAGCAAGGTGCTGTTGGGCAACAGAAGATGCCCCTCGATGACGTGCTTGGCCAGCAGGCCGTATGCCGGCTCGTCGACCAACACGCGGTCGATCGACTTACGCGGCGTCGTCATGCGGACGTGACGGCCGTAGTCCTCGACGCTCTGCACGTTGGTGTACACATGCTTTCCCGCTGAATTCGGGTGCGCGTAGTGGATGTGGTAGTTGTCAATAAACGTGTCCTGCATGATCTTCCAGTTGACCGGCTCGTCGTAAGCGGCGCTGCGGAAGGTGATGAGCCGATCCAGCCGGTAGTCGGCCAGCATCTCGTCGACAGCCTCACCCAGCCAATCGGCGACGTCGATCGAGGCGATAGCCTCGTCCACCATCCATACCAACCCGTGGCGCTCCTGGGTGGGCAGCTCGATCAGCCCGTGTTCGGCGCGGTCAACCTCGCCGAAGGTGTTGCCACGCGTCACCGCGCGCAGCGAACCGTCCGGATTGTATGACCAGCGATGATATCCGCAGGAGAACAGCCGACAGCTGCCGCGCTCCCGCTCCTCCAGCAGCGCACCGCGGTGGCGACAGTGGTTCACGAACGATTTCACGCTGCCGTCTCGTTGACGAACCACGATGACCTCGCTATGCGTCCCTGTGACGCCGTCAAAGCCTGTGCCATCGCCGCGTCCTCCTCGCGATCCGCCGCGCAACGCCCATAAATCCAATTACCTATATGCACTAGGTTTACACCATGCGCGAGAGCAACGGAAGGAACTCGACGTCTTCACGCGCTGAGCGAGGTGTACACCAGGGTCGCACTGATAGTGGCGAACACGAAGTTACGGCCACCTGGGTGACGCTTGACACATTTTACCTACGTACATAAGTTAATTGCGTTGGCCGCCTCCGGGCGGCGCTCGGCCACGTTCAAAGAGTGTGGACGATTCTGTCACTCAGTAGCGCAGCGCGATGCTCAGGACAACAATCGAAATGGCAGGAGCGAGTTGGGTTATGAACACCATCGAAGCAGTCCCCGCGGATCTGGTTGTCGATTTCGATGTGTACGACCCCACCCTGGCCGCGCCCGAAGACGTGTTCAACCAGCGAATTGAGGAGGTGGCCGGCGTCGGTCCGGTCGTCTACTCCCCTTTGTATGGCGGACATTGGATCGTCACCCGGTACCAGGAGATCACTGAGGTGCTACGCGACCCAGCCCGATTCTCCAGCTACCCGAACAACTTGATACCGCACGGGTTTGGCAAGTTCATTCCCCTCGAGGACGACCCACCAACGCACACCGTTTACCGGCGTGCGCTGCAACCGCTTTTCAATTCGCACCGGATGAACGCGATGGAACCGCAAATTCGCGCCATCGTGACCGAGTTGATCGACGGACTCGCCGCCCGCGGGTCGGCGGAGTTCATTTCCGAATTCGCTCACGAGTTGCCTGCACGCGTATTCCTGGCATTGATGGGCTGGCCGCTGGCGGACGCGCCTATGTTCACCGAAGCCACCGGCACCACGCTGCATGGCATCCCTGGCGCCAGCGAGGAAGAGTCCATCGCCGCCCGGGCCGAAGCGGCGGACAGAATGATGGCCTACTTCGCCGCAATAGTCGCCGACCGGCGCAGTGGAAGTGCGGACGCGTCGGACGTGACGGCATCGATCATTAACAGCGACATCGTAATTGATACTCAGCCACGGCCACTCACCGATGACGAGTTGTGCAACGTTTTCATGCTGCTACTCATCGCCGGTTTGCACACCACTCAGGGGTCGTTGGCGTGGGGCCTCATGCACCTCGGCGCCCACCGCGAGCAGCGGGACGCGCTGGTCCAAGACCCCAGTCTGATCCCCGCGGCCGTGGAGGAAGTACTACGCATGGAGGCCGCAGTATCCGCGGGACGCAGCGTGGTCCACGACACCGAACTGGGCGGTGTGCACCCACGGGCCGGTGATCAGCTGCTGGTGGTGCTCGCCGCGGCCAACCGCGACGAGCGGGAGTTCGACAACCCGGACGTCGAGCCCGATCCCGATCGGCCGTCGGTATCGAACACCGCGCAGGTGCGTGGCGTATTGGAGTTGCACATTCGCTTCACCCCTGAGGTGCCTGCAGCGTAATCGGCTCCTGCGATCCAATTCCATTTCGCTACAGGGAATTCGAGCCGATTACGCGTGCGGGTTGCGAGCCCTCAGTACTTAAGAAAATTCGTAGAGAGCGGCGAAAGGGCCCGTATGCACGTGCATGAGGAGTTATTCATAGGCGGCGAGTGGTGCAAACCCGCGTCGAAGGCGCGGATCAGGGTGGTGTGCCCGTCCACCGAAGAGACCATCGGACAGGTGCCCGAGGCCGGCGCCGAGGACGTCGATGTGGCGGTACGAGCCGCCCGCAGCGCTTTCGACCGGGGAGCCTGGTGGGCTATGAATGTGTCCGAACGCGTCGACGTGCTCGAGCGCGCTCTGCAACTGCTCGGGTCGCGAATCGATGAGATCGCCACGCTGGTGACCGCGCAGATGGGTCTTCCGACCAGCATTGCCGGCATTCAGATCCCCGGTGCGCTGGAGACCGGACGCTACTTTCTCCATGTCGCGCAGGACGATTCGGTCAGCGAACTGCGACGAACACAGCTGGGGGCCGCAGCGGTCGTCAAGGAGCCGGTGGGTGTGGTCGCGTCCATCGCGCCGTGGAACGGTCCCTTCAACATGGCGATCTCCAAGATCATCCCCGCCCTGGTCACGGGCTGCAGCGTCGTCTACAAGCCAGCCCCGGAGACCCCGCTCGACGCTTTCTTTATCGCCGAGGCTCTCAGCCAAGCGGGCCTGCCGGCGGGGATATTCAACCTGATCACCGGCGGCCGGGAATCCGGTGCGGCGCTGGTGAATCACCGCGGGATCGACAAGGTCAGCTTCACCGGGTCCACCGCCGCCGGCCGCGAGATCGGACGACAGTGTGGCGGAAGCTTCAAGCGTCTGCAGCTCGAACTGGGCGGCAAATCAGCGGCAATCGTTCTCGACGACGCCGACATCGCGACGACCATGGCGGGGCTGGCGATGGGCTGCTTTTTCAATACCGGTCAGGTGTGTGCGGCCTACAGTCGCGTGCTCCTACCGGCAAGTCGTCACGACGAATTCACCGCGGCCCTGGTAGCCACCGCCGAATCGTTCACGGTGGGCGATCCGTTCGACGCCGCCACGACGATGGGCCCGCTGGTTTCGGCGCGTCAGCGCGAACGGGTGCTGAACTACGTCGATGCCGGCAAGCAGGAAGGGGCCGTAATCGCCACCGGCGGCGGGATTCCCCCGGGCCTGGACAAGGGTTTCTACGTCCAGCCCACCGTCTTCACCGGCGCCGACAATTCGATGCGGATCTGCCGTGAAGAAATCTTTGGGCCAGTGGTGTCGGTATTGCGCTACGAAACTGTCGATCAGGCGATCGCGATAGCTAACGACTCCGATTACGGGCTGCACGGCGCCGTGTTCACCACGGACCCACGCCGGGCCGCCGAGGTCGCGCGCCGCGTGCACACGGGCACTTTCAGCGTCAATGCGTTTGTCTACAACACCGAGGCACCATTCGGCGGAGTGAAGAACTCCGGCATCGGCCGCGACACCGGCCCCGAAGCAGTGCAGGCCTATTACGAGTTGAAGACCATCAACCTTGATGCTCCGACCGCGGCCATTTTCAGCTGAGAGAGCGTGTGCTGCGAGCGAGACGAAAGCAAAAGTCGTCAGCGCTTCTTAGCGACAATCGGCCCGCTCACCGTATAAGTCGTTGTCCGCCATAGGATCTCCGAAAGTGCCATGGCGACAGTCTCCGCCGAGGTGTCATCGACGGCAAGCTGATGGCAACACCGCTCGAACATCCAAGTCATCGCTGCGGCAACAGCATCCGGATCGGCCGGAGCGTCAGGACTGCCCTTCCAGCGTTCCCTCAGGTATCCAGCTGTTTGGCTAGTAATCTCCCCGACGGCCGCGCGCCACACCTCCCGCATTCCCGGGTCATGCTCGGCCAACTCGATGATCGCCGCGAGTACCTGACGGTTCATGCGCCACTGCCGAACAATCCTGCGCATCAAGTCGTCGAGCGTCTTTCGGGTCATATGCGGGTCGCGGAGCGCGTCACCGGAGACCTCCTCGCGCCAGGCAAGGGACTGCTGTGCGAGCCGACTAATGACGGCGTGTTTGTCCGTGAAGCAGGCGTAGAAGGTCGCTCTTGCGACCCGCGCCTCGGCCAGGATGCGTTCGACGCTCAAGTGTGCGACCGGTTCGCCGCTCGCGAGGAGTCGTCGGGTTGCCGCGAGGATCTCATTCGCCGAGGCCTCACGTCGCCGTCGGCCGACCGCCGCTTGGGCGCTCTCCGTTCGCGCCCCCTGCCGTGGAACCGACGCGTGATCGCCAATGCGGCGAGATAACTCGTTCGGCACCTGGACAGCGTACCCGAGTCAGACATACTGTATGAGTTGAACAATATGTTCAACTCAACATTGGCGCCAGCCACATTTGTGCGATCAAGGAGGACCGCAACATGACAACGGACCACGAAATCGGCACCGATCCAGTAATCCGTCATCGGCCCGGCACTGGTCCAGCCCTGAATCGCACGGCGAGATTGGCATGCGCCTGGAGCGGTATCGCCTGCACCGTCCTGTTCGCCATCGGGTTCGTAGCCTTCGCACGATTCCTGCCGTTTCCCAGCCCGGGCCTGTCCGCGGAGCAGGTTGTCGCCAATCTGGCAGCGAACAAGATCGGCATACGCATCGGCGTCATTTTCATGATCATCGGCTTCGGCTTGTTCGCAACCTTCGTGACCGGCGTAGCGCTGGAGCTGCGGCCCACCGACGGCCGTTACCCCGCGCTGACCTACGTTCAACTGGTATGCGGCGGCGCGAGCGCGGCAATCCTCGCGCTCAGTCCGATGTTCTTCGGGATCATGGTCTATCGCGTAGGCGAGATCCCCGCCTTTGTCACCCAGGCGCTCTATGACATCGCGTGGTTCTGCTTTGTGATGCCCTACCCGGTGTTCAGCCTGCTGCTGTTGGCGCAGGGCGGCGCGATCTTGCGCGATACCGCCACTCCCGCAGTGTTTCCGCGCTGGGCGGGCTTCCTATGCCTCGCGACGGCGGCGGCGCTGATACCTACTGGGTTCATCATCTTCTTCAAGGACGGCCCGCTCGCCTGGAGCGGCATAATCGGCCTCGGCATCCCGATGATCTACTTCTTCTCGTGGATCATGACCCTTTCCTATTACCTGATCCGCCACGTCAGCCGGGAGACCCGACGGTGAGCGCTTCTCACGGGGCATCGGCGCCGAGAACCGGAAGCATTGACAGCGAGCATCTTTGAGCTGATCGTTGCACAGCCGGACCGGTTACCAGAGGAGTCGTTTGATTCCCGAGCCGACGGGTTGCGCGGCTTTGCCTCCAACGGTTAAACCTATTAGCATTAGGCAAATCCTTCAGACGGGCACCCTCCAGCCACACGCGGTGGGCTGAAGCTGTCTGGCAGCCCGCGGCTCAATACAAGGGAAAGGCACGTGTTGACCCTCACGCCCGGTACGTCGAGGTTGCCGTTGAGCGCGCTGCGCGTCCTCGACCTCACCGAGGGCGCCGCGGAATGGTGTGGCCGCATCCTGGCCGACCTCGGGGCCCAAGTCATCCGCGTCGAGCCGCTCGGTGGGTCTCCCGGGCGCAGCGACCAAGTGGGCTTCGCGCTGCGCAACGCCAATAAGGCGGGGGTGGTTGTCGACCTCGACAATTCCGCCGGCCGATCGGCGCTGCTGGACCTTGCGGCCGATGCCGACATCCTGCTGGAGTCCTTCAGCCACGCGCAGGCACAGGACCGTGGGTTGACTCCGGCGGCGCTGTTGCGGGCAAATCCCGCGCTGGTAATCGTGTCGATCACCGATTTCGGACGTACCGGCCCACAGCGCGACCGCGTGGCCACCGAGGATGTCCTTGCCGCCGCCGGCGGTGTGCTGTCGCGATCGGGGTTGCCCGGCGGCACCCCGCTGTTGCCACCCCCGGGGGTGGTGTCGCTGACCGTCGGTGTGCACGCCGCGTGGGCAGCCCTCGTGGCGTACGTGAAGCGGGCACGCACCGGCGAGGGCGAGCATGTCGACGTCACGGCTTTGGAAGCCGTCGTCCACGGGTTCGACCCGGGCTTCGGTTCGCAAGGCTCGGCGGCTGCCGGACGTTCCGAAGACTTTCCGCGCGGGCGACCCGACGCCGCCAATTTCTACCCGATCTATCCCTGCGCCGACGGCCACGTTCGAATCTGTCTGCTGGCCACCAGGCAATGGCGCGCGATGTTCTCCTGGCTGGGCGAGCCCGCCGAGTTCGCCGATCCGCGCTACGACGCGATCCCCGCCCGCTTTGCGGCTTCCGACCGGCTCAACCCGCTGATCGCCGCGCTATTCGCCGACCGCGGCCGCGATGACCTGGTCGCCGAGGGCACCGCGCGGGGAATCCCGATTTCCGGAGTGCTCAGCGTCGACGAGGTGCTCGCCAGCGACCACTTCAGCAGCACCGGAACCCTCGTGTCGACCGAAATCGCCGACGGCCTGCGGGCGACCGTGCCGTCGGGCTACGCGTTCGTCGACGGCACACGGGCCGGACTGCGCCGGCGCGCGCCGAAGCCCGGTGAGCACAACCACTTGCTGACCACCGCCCGCGCCTCGCGACCCGAACACGACCTTGGGCTTCCGTCGTTGCCCAGCGGAGCCGCGCCGCTCAGCGGTCTGCGCATGCTTGATCTCGGCGTGATCGTGTTCGGCGCCGAACTCGGCCGGCTCTTCGCCGACTACGGCGCCGACGTCATCAAAGTCGAGAACTCTGCGTTCCCCGACGGCCTGCGTCAGACCCGTAAGGGCGGCGGAATGAACGCCTCCTTCGCGTGGGGCCACCGCAACAAACGCGGCCTTGGCCTCGACTTGCGCAGTCCCGACGGCGCACGCCTATTCCGCGAGCTGGTCGCCCACTCCGACATCGTGTCCGCCAACTTCAAACCCGGCACCCTCGAATCGCTGGGATTCAGCCATGCCGAGCTTGCCCGCGTCAATCCCCGCATCGTCGTCACCGACAGCAGCGCGTTCGGCAACCGCGGCCCGTGGCGCAGCCGGATGGGCTACGGGCCGTTGGTCCGGGCCTCGTGCGCCCTGTCGTCGCTGTGGCGTGACACCGACTCCGATCCCGACGAGCCCAGCGCCTTCTGCGACGGCTCGACGGTCTATCCCGACCACATCGCTGGCCACGCCGCGGCGGTCGCGGCGCTGGCCGCCGTGATCGGGCGCGGAGCTAGCGGAGCCGGCAGCGCCATCGAAGTTCCCCAGGCCGATGTGGCGGTGTATGCCCTGGGTCCCACCCTGGCCTCCCACTCCAGCCGAGCCTCCGGTCGACCGGGACACGTCGACGCCGAAGGTAACCGCCGCGGCGGTCTTGCGCCGGCCGGCGTGTTCCCCTGCGCCGGTGACGACGAGTGGTGCGTGATCACGGTGCGCGACGACGACGATTGGCAGGCGCTGGCCGCGGTGACCGGCCTGCCCGCCGAGCCGAAGCTACGGAACACCGCGACGCGCATCGCTCGGCGCGAACAGATCGAAGAACAGCTCGCCGCCTGGACCGCCGGCCACGAGGCCGTTGCCGTCGAAGAGAAGCTGCAGGCCGTCGGGGTTCCAGCCGCCGCGATGGTCCGCCTGCCCGAGGAACTCACCCACCCGCAACTGGTCGCGCGGGACTCCTTCCACACCCTGCGTCACCCCATGCTGACGCACCCGATCCCGACCGCGGCGCGCATCGCGGTCTTCTCGACCGTCCCCGATCCGGTCCTGCTGCCCGCGCCCACGCCCGGGCAGCACACCCGAGAGATCTGCGCATCGCTGCTGCACATGGAGCCCGACGAGATCGACCGCCTCGTCACCACCGGGGTGCTGCAGCCGCCGCCCGAGGATCCCGCTATCGCGAAGGCGCACGCGCCCGTCGCGAGCCAACAGTGACACGCGCCCGTCGCGAGCCAACAGTGAAAGGACAGGACACGCGTGGACATCAGCCTGGATAGGGACACGTTCTTCGTCGGCGGCACCTGGCTGCCCGCGTCCGCACCGGCGAACACCACCGAGGTGCTCGAAGCGGCCACCGGCAAGGTGCTGGGCAGCGCCGCACTAGCCGTCGGCGCCGACGTCGACGCCGCGGTGAACGCGGCACGCGAAGCACTGCGCGGGCCATGGGGGGCCATGTCGGGCGCGGAGCGCGCCGAGGTGATGCGCGCAATGGCCGCGGCACTGCAGGTTCGCGGTAAGGCAATCGCCGCACTGGTCAGCCGCGAAAACGGAATGCCCCGGCGACTTTCCTTGGGCGCCAACGGCTTCTTCCCATCGATCGCCCTGAGCTATTACGCGGGCTTGGCCGAGCACCTCGGCGACGAAGACCTGCGGCCCGGCGTGCTGTCACACGTCAGCGTCCACCGCGAACCCATCGGAGTGGTCGCGGCGGTGGTCCCGTGGAACTACCCGATGGGCCTGGCGGCGATGAAGATCGCGCCCGCGCTGGCCGCCGGCTGCAGCGTGGTGCTCAAACCGCCGCCCGAAACCGCGCTGGACGCCTTCGCCTGGGCCGAGGCCGCGTTGCAGGCCGGTTTGCCGGCCGGCGTGCTCAATGTGATCCCCGGCGGCCGCGAGGCCGGTGCCGCGTTGGTCGCCCATCCCGGCGTCGACAAGGTTGCCTTCACCGGCTCAACGGCGGCCGGTCGGGCGATCGGCGAGATCTGCGGGCGGTTGCTGCGGCCGGTCACGCTCGAGCTGGGCGGCAAGTCCGCGGCGATCATCAGCGATGACGCCGAGCTGGATGCGTTTGTCGCCGCCTTGCCCGACATCTGTCTACCCAACAACGGCCAGACCTGCCATGCCACCACCCGGATCCTGGCGCCGGCCTCGCGGTATGCCGAGATCGTCGACGCGGTGACCGATACGGTCCGTACGTTGCAAGTTGGCGATCCGCTGGACAAGACGACCCAGATCGGTCCGCTGGTCAGCGCTGCGCAGCGGTCCCGCGTGCTCGACTACATCGAAAACGGTAAGGCCAGCGGTGCGAGATTGACCACCGGCGGCGGCGTGCCCGCGAATCAGTCCCTCGGCTGGTTCGTCGAACCCACGGTCTTCGCCGACGTCCACAACGCCATGACAGTCGCGCGTGAAGAGATCTTCGGGCCGGTGCTGTGCGTCCTGCCGTACACCGACGAGGACGAGGCCATCGCCATCGCCAACGACTCCGACTATGGCTTGGGTGGCACGGTATGGACGGCCGACCCCGAGCGAGGCGCGGCGCTGGCGTCGCGGATGCGCACCGGGTCGGTGGGAATCAACCACTACGCCCTCGACGTCCTCGGGCCGTTTGGCGGTGTCAAAGCCAGCGGGCTGGGTCGCGAACTCGGCCCCGAAGGCCTGGCGCCCTACATCGCGCTGAAGTCGGTGTACCGGCCACCGATCAGGGAGGACCGTTGACCGGAGCGCTTGTCGGGCTGGGCATGACAAAGCTGGGCAAGGTCTACGGCCGCTCGACGACCGCGCTGGCAGCCGAAGCCGTCCAACGCGCTGTCGCCGATGCCGGCCTGGCGCTCAGCGATCTGGACGGACTGCTGGTCAGCGCCGGCATCAAACAGGACGTCGGGGTCGGTTTGGCCGCAGTGTTGGGCCTGGGCGAGCTCCGCGGGTGCATCATGGCGCTCCCCCAACAGATCCGCCGCGGCGCGAGGATTGGCCGGTTGGTCGGTGGCCTCCGGTGCGGTCAACCCCAACATCCTCTATGCACTGTGCGCGCGCCGGCATATGCAGGCGTACGGGACCGCTTCGAAGCAACTCGGCGACCCGGTTCGGGTGCGCTACCTGCGGTCCGGCGACGGCGACGAGCAAGGCGAGGTGGTGCCGGTGTTCGAGCCGGTCAAACCGCACCTTCCGGAGGGCCGCCGTGTTCGTTGACACTCACTTACCTACTCAAATAAGGTTTCCTCGCGTGGCCGCATCCGCGTTCCAGCCCGCTGCTCGCCGCGCCGCGACCTGATCCGCGACGGAGAGCGCACGCGATGACCGAACTGGTGACCGACGGTTGAGCTACTGGGCGCGGCAGGCCCGCGACCGTGCCGCCATCGTCTTCGACGGCACAGACACCGTCGATTACCCGACGCTGGATCGCTGGACCGACTGTGCCGCACTGCATCTGGCAACTGCGGCGCTCAACCCCGGGGACCGGATCGGCATCATCGGTGACAACGGTCTGGAATGGGTCGTCTCGGCGATCGGAGCGCTCAAGATCGGGATCGTCGTTGTCCCATTGAACAATCGCTTCACTGCCGAGGAGTTGCGCTACCTGATCGACGACGCCATCCCCAGCCTGGTCCTCGCCGATGACGCCCACCACGACCGGATCGCGGCAGCCATCCAGGGGACCACAACCCGACTGTGGCGGCTCGAAGACTTCGCCGCGCTGCGCCACCAACCACATCGGACGGTTGGGCGGCGGGAGGATGCGCACCCGGACGACATCACCCAAATCGTCTATACCAGCGGAACGACTTCGCGCCCAAAGGGTGTCATCTTCACCCATCGCAGCACGTTCAACCTTGTTGCGGATCTTGCCATTACCGACCCGGCACTTCGGTATGGCAGCCCATCCGGATTTTGCTTCGGCCGACCTGTCGGCGTTGGAATTGGCGACGATCGCTGGTGCCGCGGCGCCTGTTTCGACGATGAGGGCCTGGCTCGACAAGGGCGCAACCGTTCAGCAAGCCTACGGAATGACCGAACTGGGAGGGCTTTCCAGCATCAATCCGAGGGAGAACGCCGTCGTGCGGCCCGAATCGATCGGCACCGGAACGGTTTTCACGCGACTGCGCGTCGTGCGGCCCGCACGGTACCGACTGCGATGCCGATGAGCCCGGTGAAATCATCGTGTCCGGCCCGGGAATCACCCCGCAATATTGGCGAAATGATCACGCCTACGCCGCGGCGATGCGCAGCGGCTGGTTTCACAGCGGCGATGTCGGCATCAAGGATGCCAACGGGATCCGCGTCGTCGATCGGCTCAAAGACATCATTATCACCGGCGGATTCAATGTCGCTCCTTCCGAGATCGAGGCAGTGGTCGCCGAGCTACCCGGCGTGATCGAGGTATGCGTGGTATCAGCGTTCGACCCCAAATTCGGTGAGACGCCCGCGGCGATCGTCTATACCGAAGAGAACCTGACCGCAGAGGCCGTCATCGAGCATTGCCGCGCGCATCTTGCCGGCTATAAAGTTCCGCGCCACGTCATCGTCCAACACACGGCTCTGCCCCGGATCGCCAGCGGCAAGATTGCGCGACGCCAAATCCGAGGCGCGCATCCCGAGCTGACAAACGACACTCAAGCGGTCGGGTGAGCCCGCGGGCGAACTAAGAGGCGGTGGACTCTTCGAATCGTGTTACAGCCGAGCCGAACTCACCCCAATGCTGCGGCGGTGGCGCGGACTCCGGAACATTGGGCGCTGCGCCGCGCAAGAAACTACGGATCGCTTCGGCGAACGCCCCCGTAGCGGATCGCTGATTGGCGGCTACTGCCGCGACCAGAACAGGCTCGGTGGCCGGATCGGCGTTGGCGAATGGGCGACCCCTCCCCTCGTCGCCGTGCATCGCCTCGGTGATGCCGGCGCCCAACGTCAACTTGTCCAGGCCATCCAGGATCAGCACCACTTGCTCGAGCGGCACACCGATCTCGGTGAGGTAAATAGCGGAATCGTTGTAGTTGCGGATGAGCACATCGCGCGGCATGAACTGCAGTAACAGCGGTACGGCATTGTGGTGCCGCAACATCGAATCACGAAACGCCAAACTCAGCGCGACCAACCACTCCATCCAATTGGGCACCGACGTGGGGTCGGGCAAACGTGTCTCGACCACTATCGCCCGCGCCACCGCCTTCAAAATCTCTGCCTTGTCGGCGAAGTGGTGATACAGCGACGGCGCCTGCACGTTGAGTTCGCGCGCGAGCCGGGGCAAGCTGAACGCGTCCAGACCCTCCGTATCGATGATGCGCAGCGAGGCCTCCACCACGGCGTCAGGGCGGATTAGGGGCTTGGAGGGACGGGCCATAGGCACATTATCGACTATCCGCAGCTCAAAAGCAGCAGCAGCCGAACATGAGAGCCGCCATAAACCTACGACCAGCAGGTTTACCGAGTTTCAACTCGTTCCGGTGGCATTGGCGGGAGACCGTCGTTCCGGTACTACTCGTCGGTGCGCCGCGGCCCGTAGTCCGCCATGGCATCGGAGAGGGCCTCGCGGGAATCTACGCCAAGCTTTCGGAACACATTGCGTAAATGCCACGCAACCGTGTTGCGTGACACGAACGTCAACTCCGCGATACTCCGGTTGTCGTGCCCCGATGCGGCTAGCTGGGCGAGCCGCCGCTCGGTCGGGGTCAGCGACTCGGTGCCGACCCGGGCCGGGCGGCGTGGGCGTGCACCAGCGGCCACAAGCTCCTCGCGGGCGCGGTCAGCCAGTGCCGTGGCACCACCACGGTGCGCCAGATCGAGGGCGTTGGTCAACGGATCGCGCGCGGCCACCCGCGATCCGGCGCGGCGCAGATGGACGCCGAGATCGGTCAGTGCCCGCGCTAGTTCCAGTCGTGCGCCGGTCTTCTCGAGGACAGCCACAGACTCGGTGAGGGTGGCCAGCGCTTCCGAAGGCTCGTGCACCAGCGCGGACCGCCGAAGCGCGGCACCCAGCGCGATCGGCGTTTCGAATCGCCGGGCGAGCTCGATCTCGGATTCGATGAGCTCACGGGCTCGCGATGTGTCGCCCGCGGCCGCGGCCGCCATGCATGCCAGCGGTCGCCATGGCAGCACCGCCGGGTTGATCATGCCGTAGTCGCGCAGCGACTGGACTGCTGATTCCAGGTCGGCCCGCGCCGCCGTGATCTCCCTGCGACACAGTCGAAGCCGCGCCCTCGCGACGTAGAACCAAGCGTTGATCCCCAACGCTTCCGGGGGTGCCAACTCGTGCTCGGCACGGCTCAGCATGTCAGCGGCCTGATCCAGTTCGCCCCGCTCGATCATGCAATGCACGAGCGTCGCCAGCGCCGTGGGAGCCAGTGCGTGCCACCCGCGGTTCATCCCCTCGACCGCGATCTGCGCGTCCACCATCGCATCGTTGACGCGGCCCGCCGCATAGCACACCAACGCCCGCATCAACGCGGCCTCAGCGAAGGCCAGCGACGCACCGCGGCTGCGTGCGTCGGCGAGCACGGCATCGATGTGACGCTCCGCCGCCTCTAGTTCGCCACCGTAAAGCAAGGGCAACACAACAAGATTGACTACCGGCGATTCCGATGTCTGTTCAAGCAGAAGTCTGCCGTCGGCAATGGCCATGTCCGCCAACGCCGCTGCCCTGGACGCCGGGGGTACCCGTAGCGAGATGTTCAATGCCCGTATCGCCAGCATTGCCCTGTCACCGGCGCCCTGCGGCGGTGACACTTCGGTGGCGTCGAGCAGATCAACCCGGCGGTGAATTGGCGCCAAATAGGACTCGGCGCACATCGACGACGCCTGGAATCGCCGAAAGACCTGCACATCGCCATCCTCGAATAGCTCAGCGCCGCGACGAAACGCGGCGGCGGCTTCCTCGTGCCTGCCGTAGCGGTACAGCGTTTGCCCTAACGAATACAGCGCATCGGCCCGCACGGTCGGTTCATCGATCAGCAGCATCGCCTGCTCGAAACGCTGCAACGACGTCGTCTGTCCCGCGGCCGCCTCCGTCAGACCGAGGTCGATCAGAAGGCGAGGCGAGACCGAGTCCTGCGGGGCGGTGTCCAGTGCGCGGCGCAGATAACGAATCGCGTTCGCCGGGGAGCCTTTTCGTGCGGCCGCACGCGCGGCCGCATGCAGAATTCCCGCCACCCACGCCTCCTCACTCGGCGTGGCCTCGAGCAGATGGCGCGCGACGACCTCCGAATCGGTTCCGACGGCTGCGAGCAACTTCGCCGCGCGCGCGTGCGCTTCGGGCTTCTCCCCTGGCGCCAGGGAGGCGTACGTCGCCGATCGGATCATGGGGTGAGCGAACGAGGCTGGATCGGCGGCGTCGAAGATCCGCGCGGCAACGAGCCGCTCGGCCGCGGTAACCGCCGGGGCAGGCCGCAGCGCGGCCATTCGGGTAACGACGGCCAGAGACGTCCCGTCGCCCAACACGGCGGCAGCTTTGGCCAGCTCACGGGCATCCGGTCCCAAACGCGCCAGCCTACGGGCGATCTGGCGTCGCACTGAGTGCGGTGTTCGCAACGAACCCGTGCTGGCCGCGGTGATGTCTGACTCGTCGCGTAGCTCGGCGATGACCTCGCTGACCAGGAAGGGGTTCCCGCCCGTCTCGTGGTGCACCGTGTCGATGAGGGCGTCATCGACTTCGAGCTCCAAGCCCGTTGCGAGGAGCTCGCCGACCGCCTGCCGGCTGAGTTCAGGCGGCCGAATCGACGGCGCGGCGCTGCTCTCCCATAGCAAAGAGACCAGATCAGAGTGGGTCTCGGGGTCACCGGTGCGAACCGCGGTCAGCAGCGTGATCGGCAGATCGTCCAGCCGTTCGCCCAGATAGGCAAAAAACCGGAGCGAGCCGGGATCCGCCCACTGCGCGTCGTCGACGAGCAGAGCGAAGGGGCCGTTCCCGGACAGGTTGACCATGAGCCAGTACAAGCCGTGGATAACGGTGAACTCGTCCGTTGTGGCGGTGTACTCAGCCGGCTGGACCCGACGACTCACCATCGGTTCGGCGAGTGCCGCTGGGCCACTGAGCAATTCGGTGCGCTCGTCGGCGGTGGCGCGCACCAACCGGGTTTCCACCAATTCGACGGCCATACCGAAGGCCAGCTCGCGGGTGAGTTCGCTGCCGCGCGCTCGCAGCACCGTGAAACCGGCCTCGGTCGCAAGTGCGGCGGCTTCATCGAGGAGGTACGACTTGCCGATACCGCTGGGTCCCTCGATCACGCAAGCCTGTCCGTGACCGCTGCGCGCGTGCGTGATCACGGAACGTAACGCATCCAGTTCGCGGTCTCGCTCGAGCGGATGAACGGGTCTCGACATTATTCGCGCAGTATCGCACTAACCGAAAACCCATCACAGGGCCACGAAAAACTCCCCCGGGTGGGTGGCGACTGCATCCCATCGCCGCCGATACGTTGCCGACGTGGGAACAAGCGCGCAACCGAAGACATATGACGTCGTGGTCGTCGGCGGGGGCCACAACGGTCTCACCTGCGCGGCATTTCTGGCCAAAGCGGGCAAGCGAGTTTTGGTGCTGGAGGCCCGCGACACCGTCGGCGGCCTGGTCTGGACAATGGAAATGCCCAACGCACCCGGCTTCAAGGTGAGCCCTTGCAGCGTTGAGTTCGTTCTGCCCGGCGTCAAGCCCTCGATCGTGGACCAGCTGGAGCTACACAAGCACGGACTGCGGTGGGTGCACCCGACCGCCCTGACGACCTGGCTGGGTCCCGACGGTGCCAGCGTCGCGTTCTACCAGGACATCGCCCGGACCAAAACCGAAATCGCGAAGTACTCACGCCGGGACGCGCAACGGTACGAGCAACTCGTCGACATCATCACCGAAACGCTGATGACGCTGATGCCCTACTTTCACGGCCACCCCTGGCGGGTAAAGCCGCACACCGTGTTCGACGTCCTCAAGCAGGCCGCGAAGAGTCGCACCAAACTGGCCAAGGGCGCCCGCGTCATGCTCGGCTCGATCGACGCCGTGCTCGAAGAATGGTTTGAAAGGGAAGAGATCAAGGCCCCCATCGCCGCCTACTCGGCAGGCACGTTCGGGCCGATCACCGAGACCGGCACCGGATTCCACTTGGCGTTCCTGTGTGGAATCCATCAATGGGGCGTGAAGCGGCCGGTCGGCGGCAGCGGTGCCTTCACCCAGGCGATCGCCAATGCGGTACGCCATCACGGCGGCGAGATTCGCACCAGCGCCAAGGTCAAACGGGTGCTCACGCACAACGGGACCGCACGCGGCGTCGAATTGGACAGCGGCGAGCAGATCCTGGCGTCCGACGTGGTGTGCGCCGTGGATCCCTACACCTTGCTGACCAAGCTGCTCGATCCGTCCGACGTACCCGACTCGACCTTCGACCAGCTCCGGTCGTTGCAGGTCGGGCGATACAACGTGCTTTATTTCGACGCTGAAATGGCATTGTCCGGGCGGCCGAAATTCCCGGGATTCCACGACGACGAATACACCTCGACGCTGATGTTGTGTCCGACGCTGGATTACATGCGGCGGTCGACCGTCGACGGGATGGCCGGCGCCTTCACGGACGAGATCCCGATGGCCACGTTGAGCTCGTCGGTCTACGACCGCAGCCTGGTACCACCCTCCAGCGCGGGCGAGACATTGAAGTTCTACTGCTTCAACACTCCGATCGAGCTTTCGAACGGGAGAAGCTGGGACGACGAAAAGAAGGACTACTTCGAGCGTGCTCTGGACCACTACGAGCTCTATGCGCCCGGCACCCGGGACCTGATCATCGACGCACACCTCACCGCGCCGCCGGATTTCGAGGAGCGTTATTTCGTCCACGGCGGCAACTACGAGCACGTTGATCTCACACTGAACCAGCTCGGCCCGACGCGGCCCATCCCGGCGCTGGCCGGTTACGAGAGCCCGGTCGAGCGGGTTTGGCATTCCGGGGCGGGCGCCTTCCCCATGGCATACATCAGCGGCTGGCCCGGCCGAAACACCGCGGACGCGGTGCTGCGGGGGCCGTCGCGGCTGCGCCGACGCGCCCGCAAGAAAGCGGCATCCTCGACGCTGCCACCGCTGCAATTCAGGGTCGGCGAATGACGCCGGCCGCTCCGCAGCCCGCCCGCGTGGAACCCCACGAGTTCGCCGATTCCGATGATTTCGCCCATCCGCCGCAGGGCGATGCGAGCTGGTCCGAGAGTTTCCTGGTCCAGACCTACTGCCCGCGCAGCAATGTCGGCTTCTACGCACACACCAACCGCACCTCGTGGGACACCGCGCTGTGGAGCGAGGTGGTGGCCGTCTACCTGCCGGGTGACCGGTTCGCGGTGGCCAAGGGCTTCGGCTACGCGCCGTCCGCGCGGCAGATCGGCGGCAGCTTGTCCTTCGAGGCGCCGCGGCCGTTCGAGGAGAACGTGACCCGCTACCGGGGTGCCGCGCAGTTAGTCGACGGCCGAATACTGCGCGACGGCCCGGCTCCCTCGGGGATGCACGTCGGGCTCGACGTCGAGCTGACACACCACGCGCTGGGGGCACCCTTCGGTGTCGGCGACGTGCGCCCGGGCAACTTCGGGCACACCCACTATGAGCAGCACTTCAGGTGCAGTGGCCAGATAACCCTCGACGGTCAGCGCCTCGATGTGGAGGGCACCGGTGTACGAGATCACACGTGGGGCCCGCGCGACCTCTCGGTGATGGGCAACCACTTCTGGATTCACGGCGAATTCCCGGACGGGCGTTGGCTTTCAACGATGCACATCGCCCGTCGCGGCGGCGGAGCCCCGCTGCTGAACTTCCACGTCATCGGCGACGGCACCGGCATGACTCACGCATCGCTGGTCAGCCACGATGCGCTGCTCGACGCCGAATCCGAGGTCTTCGATCCGTGGCGGATCGAACTGCAGGTTGGCGGCGAGGCTCAGGAGATCCGCGGGGAAATCATTGCGCCCATGCCGTTTTCGTTCGTCGGTCCGGTCGAGATGACGCTCGGTACCGACCGCACTCTCGACGCCAGCCACGTTGTGTACGAATCTCAGGCCCGCCTGAGCTGGAACGGTCAGATCGGTTACGGGCTCTGTGAGCGCACCGTGGCCAGACCCAGAAAGGAATCAATTAAATGAACTCCCATGTCGTGACCGGCTATCCGCTCGATAATCACCGGACCACGCCCATCCCGGCGTTCACGCAATTCGCCGGGGCGGTCCACGACAGTCCGAACATCGATTACATGTGGCTCTGGGACGAGCTGTCCGGGTGGTTCCCCGGGGAGCTGTGGACCCCGGACAACACGCCGGCGGCCGAGTTCATCGACGGCAACTCGACCTACGACCCGTTCCTGCAGGCCGCGATCGCTTTGGCGCACAACCCCGATGCCAACATCCGGCTGTCGACGGATGCGATTCGCAGTGCACCGGCCGAACTCCTGCGCAAGGTGCTCACCTTGAGCAATGCGACCAGCGGCGACGTCGTGGTCGCGGTCGGCGCTGGTGAGCTGCGGCAGACGAAACCGTTCGGCTACAAACGGGCAGAAGGCCTCAAGAGGCTCGAGGACATTTTCCAGCTCGTCCGCCGTCTCTACGACGAGCCGGAGCCATGGACGCAGGAGACGAACTTCTGGCATCTGAAAAACGCCACGATCGGCAATCACCGCCCGCAGAAGCGCCCCGAGTTCTGGGCCCTGGGCGGCGGACCGGTGCTACTGGATATTGCGGCCCGGTATGCCGATGGATTCGAAGCCGCTTCCCCGCAGGCCATTCAGACGCCGGAGGAATTCTCCGAGACCGTCACGGCGATGCGCCAGAAGGTGGAGAGCTACGGACGCGACCCCGATGCGTTCGGTTTCGGCATTTGGAGCATCTACGTCTGCCACGAGGATCCGGAGGTCATCGAGAAAGTTCTGGCCAACCCGATCGTCCGGTATTTCGCAGGGCAATTCGGCCGTCTGGATCAAACGCGCTGGATCGAAGAAGGTGAGACGCCGGTGATGCCCGAGGGGTGGCATTACGCGGTCAAGTGGGCCCCGTTCGAGCAGACCGACGAGGAAATCAATCGTATTGTCAATGCCACGCCCGTGTCGATGTCACGCAAGGCTTTTCACGTAGGCACGCCACAAGAGATGGCCAAGCTGCACTCCGGATTCGTGGAGGCCGGAGCGCAATTCGTCGGCTGGTTGGATATGACGCCGCTGGCGCTGGGACCACTGGAGGGACCGGAGTCGCTACGCCGCGCCAACGAGATTTCCGGCCTGATCAAGCAGGCGGCAGGGGTACGGGTGTGACGACGAGCCGGGTTGAACGCCCCCAGCATCTGGCCGACGTCGACGAGTTCCTGCATCAAGTTCCCGATGTGCCGCTCTGGGTCGAGAACTACTTGAGCCAGGCCTACTTCCCCGCCGAGCGCATCGGCATGTTCCTGCACCTCGGCCGGGTCTCTTTCGACCAGCCGGCCTGGGACGAGCTGGTCCTGATCTATCTGCCGGGCGACATGTTCCTGGCTGCGCGCGGATTCGGGTATGGCGGTGAAACGCCGCGGGGGCCGGCTGGGCCGTCGCTAACGTATCAGTGCATCGAACCGTGGCGCACATGGCGCAAGACATTCCGCGGTCCGGCCCGGCTGGTTTCCGGCGACGAGCTGCGTAGCGGCGGCGTGGCGGACGGGTTACACGTCAAGCTGTCCTTCGACCTGACCTACGAAGCGATGGGCCCAGCGTTCGAACTCGGCGCCATGCACGAGCAGAATTGGGCATCGTCGCACTACGAACAGCACTGCGCCGTAACGGGAACACTTTCTTACGGCGATGTTTCGGTGGAACTGGCCGGCACCGGGATCCGGGACCACAGCACCGGGGCACGCGACCTGACAGGCCTACACAATCACATCTGGTGTCACGCGCAATGGCCTGACGGGCGCGCCTTCTGCCTGATGTATCTGGCCAATCGTGACGGGACCGGGCGGATGAACCACGCGGCCGTGTGCACCGGCGACAGTGTGCGCTACGGCCGGCTGGTCAGCGCGGCTCCGCTGCTCGACTCATGGGACCGGCGAGGCGACGACTACACGCTCACGCTAAAAGTCGAGAACGAGACGATCCAGCTGACGGCCACGATAGGTCAGGTCGGCGCTTTGGCAATCGCCGGTCCTGGAGAGATCGTCCGCGGGGCCGCGCGTGGAGACGGCTGCCACCATCTGCTTGCCGAGGCGATGACCAGATTCAATTGGGACGGCCAGGTTGGTTTCGGCCTCACCGAACGATCGGTCCTGGTGCGATGAGCCTGCGACAGCTTCCACAGTCGGCCGACGACCTCGACGACTCGTGGGCCAGCCAGGCGCTGGGCACATCGGTGCGGGTGGTCAACCGCGAAAGCGTCGGATTGGGAACAGCATTCGCTTGCCGCCTCTTTCGGCTCACCCTCGATGGCCCGCCCGGCACACCGACGAGCGTGCTGGTTAAGATGCCGATCGTCGGCGACACCCGCGCGATGCTGGACGGTATCGGCACGTATAGCCGTGAGATCGAGTTCTATCGTGAGCTCGCTCCGCACCTGCCGGTGCGTACACCAAAAATCCATTTCGCCGAGCAAGCAACCGATTCCACCGACTTCGTGTTGGTGATGGAGGATCTCGCCGGCGATTGTGTCCAGATCGACCAGCACGAGGGATTCAGCCGGCAACAAGCCGAGGCGATCGTCGACGCTCTCGCACGGTTCCATGGTTGGTCTTGGAGCAACGAAAAGCTGCTGCAACGGTATTCGGCCAGATTCTGGCCTACCTCCTCGGGCGAGGGGCGCGCTCTGCAGCAGCAGTACGGCCAGCTCTTCGCCTATGTATGGGGGCTGCGCCGCGAGGCCCTCGTGGAACTGCTACCGCCCAGCGCGGTGTGGATCTCGGATCGCTTCGCCGAGCTGCAGCCACGGATGCTCGACGCGCTGGCGACGCCAACCTGCATCACACACGGCGAACTACGCTCGGACAACTTACTTTTCGACGCGAACGGTGAACCGGTGTTCATCGACTTTCAAACCGTCGGACAGGAGTGCGGGATCCGGGAACTCCAATACCTGCTTTGCACCAGCATGCCGGTTGACCGACTGGCAGGCATCGAAGATGCTCTGGTACAACGCTATTGCAGTGGCCTGACCGACTACGAGCAGAACCAGGCACGCGAACAGTACCGCTGGGCGACGGCATACAACCTGTTGTGGCCGATCATGGCAAATGTCCGTTGGGAAGGCTCCGACCAACGTGGACGCGACCGACTCGACGACATGGTTCGCCGGCTCGGTTCGGCAGTAGAGCGGCACTCGTCAGCTGACTTGTTCTGAGGTACGCCGAAATTCCAGGTGCGCTCTGAAATGTCGGGAGGAGCGAGATGGCGGAACTCGACGGCAGAGTAGCAATCGTCACCGGGGCTGCTCGCGGGATCGGGATCGCCATTGCCCGCGCTTTCGATCACCGTGGAGCATCTGTGGTGATCTGCGATGTCGGCGGGAACCCTGAGCACGTGGCATCGGGGCTGCGCCGCAGTATCGGCGTCGTATGCGACGTCAGCAGCGAACACGATGTCGACGCCCTGATCAAGAGAACACTGGACGAATTCGGCCGGCTCGACATCGTGGTCAACAATGCGGGCATCGATGGCGCGTTCACTTCCCTGGCAGAATCTGCGCCCGAAACCTTCGACCAGGTGATCGCCGTGAATCTTCGCGGAGTGTATCTCGTGATGAGGAAATCGATTCCAGCGTTGATTTCCAGCGGAGGCGGTTCGGTCATCAACATCGCGTCGATCGCCGCGGTCGTCGCTTTCGCGGGAGCGAGTGCTTATACGGCCAGCAAAGCCGGGGTTGTCGGGTTGACGCGGGTCGCCGCACACGAATATGGAAGTTCTGGCGTCCGGGTGAATGCGATACTTCCTGGGGTAATCGAAACGCCCATGCTCGCCGACCTCAAAGAGACGACTCCCGATATGTACCAGCAGATAAAGGCTCAGGCCGTGGCCATGACCTCGCAGGCCAGATTGGGCCGTCCAGACGAAATCGCCTCAGTGGCAGCATTTCTCGCGAGTGACGGCGCTTCCTACCTTACCGGGGTTGCGATTCCCGTCGATGGTGGGTACACGGTGGCGTAGCGGTCACCACCGCGCTCGGGCGCTAGCCGACACCGGCTTGCACGTTCGCGCGGCTCGTGCTCTGACCCTCGGCCTCCTCGTCGATGCGACTGGCGCGCAACATCAGCCACGTCATCGTCACCATCCAGACGAAGAACGACACGCAAAGCAGCCACCAGGCCAGAATTCCGTTCCAGGCCACTGGACCGTCATGCACGAAGACGACGAAACTGCCCGGCGCGACGCCCAGCGCCGTCCAAATGTTGAGATATGCACACCAGCGCGGCAGCAGCGGGTGTGACCGACGGTCCTGAAATACGACGATCGCGATAATCGCCATCTGGGCCATCGCCGTTCCGACGATCCCGACGTACGGCAGCCAGGCCAGATCGTTTAGCAGTTGGATCGTCTCAGGGCTGCGTTCGCTCCGGTATGCGGCCGTCTGCCATACCAGTTGCGGGAAGATGAACTCGAGGATCAAGCACGACCCGGCAATCAGCTGTGCGGTGGCCAGCGGTGAACCGCTGCCGGCGATCCGCCGGATCTGGTGGGTGAGCGCCGCGACGAAGAACGCCAAAAACGGCGCCGCGGCGGTGGCGATCCAGAGGCCGGTGCGGATTCGGCCACGTCCCTCGGCGAACATCTGCGCTACGGCGTCGGCGCTCATCCCCGGCGCCGGCGGCGGTATGAAGCCCGCGAATAGCCAGAACCCCACGAAGAACAGCGGCGCGAAAGTGATTCCCCCCCATACGCAGATGCGCTGTTGCCGTTCGGTCATCGTGAGCGTGCCTTTCAAGTGTCAGGCCAGTACTTGGCCGGCGAGTAGCCGCTCGGCCGCGCGCTGACCGGAGATTGTCGCTGATTCCAAGTTCTGGAAGGCCTGGGAGTCGCCGGCCAACTGTATTCGGCGGTCCTGCTCGCAGAGCGCGCGGAACCGTCCCAGGTCGCGGTAGAAACCAACGGCCGTGTACTCCTCCCGCCAACGCATTACATCGGCGAATTCGATGTAATCAGCTGTGCCAGGCAGGATCTCATCCAGCCCGGCGAGCAGGGCAACACGTATCTCGCCGTCATCGTCCTCCCAGTGCTCTTCACTCCAGGAGTCCAGTGCCGCGATGGTGAGCAGTCCCTTTCCCGCTGGGGCGCGACCGGGCGCCTTGTGATGGTCGAGCATTATTCCGGTGAGGAAGGGGTGGCTGGCCCGCGGCACCAGGAGGTAAGTGGACTTCACATCCCAGGGGATGCTGGACAGCCCGACCTTGAGCAGGATCAACTTTCCGTTGCGCACCCGCTGCTCGAGAAATCCCCGTCGCCAAGTGTCCAGCCCGCGCACGATCCGCGCGGTCGTCTGTCCGGGAGTCGTGACCACACAAGCCGCCGCGTTTTCGATTCGTTCGACGCCACCCTGATCCCTCCAGGTGACCGCGACTCCGCTTCCGGTGTCCTCAATCGAGGTAACCTCCGCGCCGACTTCGGTTTTCACGTCGCGGGCCAGCCGGTCAGTGTAGGAACCCATGCCGTCGCGGAAACTCACCAGCTTGGCGCCGCCGAATAGTGCCAGGATCGCCAAAAAGTCCCCCCGCGAGGCCGTGTCGCCGCTGGTAGCGGCGATGCCACGCAGCACGGTCTCGGCGAGATACTCCTGCAGTTCGCGACTGAATCGCGATCGCGTCCACGTCGACACTGTCTCAGTGTCATAGCGTCGTATCTCGGGCATCCGGGCATAGCCGGCTCGGCGCGCGCGGATCAATTCGGGCAGGATTTTGATCATCTCGAGTTTCGCGCGGATGGACAGCACTCGGGTGCGCAGCAGTCCGGACACCAGGTGGTTGCCATCCAGATCGTGGATGACTCCGTCGCGCAGGATGCCCAGGATGAACCCGCCGGGCACGATTTCGCCGGCCATGCCGATCTCGGTGGCGGTCGCCAGTAGCGTCCGGTGCGTGGTCGGCAGAAAGAACGCACCCTCGTCGAGGATGAAACCTTCCCGGCGCGACGTGAGCATCTTTCCGCCCAGCCGGTCGTTGGCGTCCAGCACCCGGACCGGAACGCCGGCTCGGGATAATCGTTGTGCCGCAGCTAAACCCGAGGGCCCTCCGCCGACCACAATGACGTCATCGGTCATCGCGGCCTACGCGTTTGAACGCGTCGATGATCTGCAGATAACAGTCCTCGGACTCCTCGGTGGTAAATGGAGGAACGTAGGACGTGTGCAGGGCCAGATGCGGAAGACCCTTGTAGTTGTCGAGTTTCTGGCGGCACTCCTCGGGTGTCCCGGTGATGGAGAACAGTTCGACAAGCTCTTCGGGGGTGTCCTCGAACGCCGCTAACCCCCTCTGCATCATCGACACACGCAATTCGTTGACCAGATCCTGCACGCCTTCGATTTGGGCGACCACGTCGGAAACCGGGTGGGCGATGTAGAAGCCGACGTGCTTCTTGGCACGCGCCAGCGCGACGTCACGGTCGGGGTGGACACAGCAAATGACTTCACACGCCAGGTCGAGCGCGTCCGGATCACGGCCGGCCGAGCGCGCTCCCTCGGCAATGTTGGGAAGCACGATCTGTTCGAAAAACTTTGGTGTCCAGAGATAGCCGACCCATCCGTCGGCCTTCGCCCCACACAATTTGAGCAGCTGTGGCCGCATGCCCGCGACGAGAATCGGGATCTGCGGGCGCACCATGTCACGCAGCCCCCACGGGTTGATCGGCGGGGCGACGAAGTTGTAGTAAGCGCCGTTGAAGGGCTTGACCTCTTCGCCGGCGAGGTACGCCCAGGAACGGCGTAACACATCGACGTATTCACTCAGCCGCTTGATCGGCTTGTTGAAGTCGGTGGAGTGGAAGGATTCCAGAAACTCCGGAACTCCGGTACCGAGGCCGAATTTCATACGGCCACCGGATAGCTCGTCGACGTCGGCTGCCGCGTTCGCCGCCTCGAACGGCGAGCGGTTGAACGCCGTCGCGAGCCCGGAACACAGCTCGATGTTCGATGTGGCCAACGCCGACGTGCACAACATCGCAAACGGGTTGCGGTATACCTCGTAGGTCCACACCGAATCTAAGCCCGCCTCGTCGGCCATGCGCGCGTATTCCGGTATGCGCGAAAGCGCGGCGGTGCGACTGGGCATTGTGATTCCAAGCTTCAAAACACCTACCCCTTTCAGGTTGAACTGCTGACGGTTTCGGACAAGGCGGGCATCACTACCCGGGCGAAGCGCTCCTGGTTGTCCGCCGCGATGTCAGGGGCCAGGTTGCCGAACGCCGACACGACGATCAGGCCCCCGGCATCGGTGCGACGCACGATCTCGCGGGTCTTCTCGACGACTTCCTCGGGCGTCCCCCACGGCTGCAGCTCGGCCAGGAAATGCGCGAATTGCTCCCGCCCGTGCTTGGCGATCGTGCGGGCGATATTGCCGTAGTATTCATAGCCCGGGATTTGTGCCATCGCCTCATCGGCGAAGCCGTAGTGCTCGATCGTCGACCGGTAGTAGGCCACAACCTGCTCGAACAGCTCGGCGGCGAGGTCGGGGTCCTCGTGGCAGGCATTGAAAATCACCACCATCGGCTTTGGCGGATCGGTACCGCGATATCGCCGATAGTGCTCGCCGTAGCGCTGCAGGTCACCGACCGTTTGATCCCAGGGCTTCTGCAGAAAAATCATGATCCCCGCACCGAGGCGAGCCATCACCTCGGCGGACTCCGGCGATATCGACGAGGCGAACACGCGCCCGCGCAGCGGCGCCAAGGGCGCCGGTCGCAGCTCGACGCCGCGCAGGCGTCCGGTTTCAAACGCGTCCAGCAGCTCGGCGGCGGACTGATCGAAAAGCTGTCGGGAACGGGCCATCTCGACGCCGAACCCGTCGAACTCCTGGCGGGCCAGCCCGCGCCCCATGCCCAGAATCAGTCGTCCGCCGGACAGGTGGTCAAGCACGCACGCGTGTTCGGCCAACCGGATCGGGTCGTGCCAGGGCAACACCGACACCATCGTGCCGAGCCGCACGCGCTGCGTGCGCGCCGCGACCCAGGTCAAAAACTGCAATGGATCCGTCGACATCGAATAGTCCGCGAAATGATGCTCGACAGCCCACACCGAATCAAAGCCGAGCTGTTCGGCGCGATCGGCGAGCATCATCTCCGTGCGCCAGACTTCGTGGTCGGGTCGCCCGTCGAGGTTCTGGAAGAAGTGCCCATGCCCGATGCGCACCGGTTATCTCACCGCTCCGAATCCTGAACGAACGTGTACTCCATATGATTTAGAATCATGCCTGGCAGCATATCAGCGCGGCATTCATATGTGAACGGTCGTTGACATTCCAATCCACACCGCGCTCATGCCAAGCCGTCGAACCCCGGACCACATTTTTTCCCGGCCTGGCTCACGGTGGGGCGGTTTTGAGACCGGTGATCAGGTATTGCAGACCAACCCCGAACGAGGACGGCGACCCGCCCCGTCCGCGTCTCGTTTCGATCATGACCGCGCCCAGCAGGTAGTTGAAGACGACGCTGATTCCGTCAGTTGCCTGGCGCTCGTCGTAACCGCCGCCGCGCAGAATGTCGAGAAGGCGTTCGCGCGCTTCGGCAACCCACTCGCCCGTGAGTTGCTCCGAGACCAGAATCTCCGCAATGCCGGGGCGGCTGACGAGGATCCGGTGCAGGTCAAGGATGGCGTCGAAGAGCACGGTGTCCCAGTCTTCGACAGTCGTTTGAGAACCCGACGGGATGGCGATGGTGCGCGCGACAAGTGCTTCGAGCAGTGCGTCTTTGGAGTCGAAATAGCCGTACAACGTCATGTGGCTGACGCCGAGGTCGGCACTGAGGCGGCGGAAACTGACGGCTTCGAGGCCATCGGCGTCAAGGATCGCCAGCGCCACATCGATCACATGGTCGACGTCGAGGAGGGCGCGGCGCCCAGGCCGATTTCCGGTAGTCATTTCCCCACAAGGTAGAACAATCGCGGTTGACATCAAATATTTACGGTGTAAATATTACGGCACTGAGTTCGACGTCGAGCAAGGGACACCGTGAGACTTGGATTGCTGCTTCCCACGATGCAGTCTGTAGACGTCAATCGCGCCGCCCTCCGCGCTGCGGAGCAGGTGGGGGTCGACGACGTCTGGGTACTCGACCACATGATGGGCCTCACCCATCCAACAATCTGGCCGTTGTTCCCTGCCGCGCAGGCACTTCCCGACCCCGATGCCTTGCTGGATCCCTTCTGTGTCGCGGCAGCACTGGGTCCCACGACTGATCTGCCACTCGGCACGTGCGTCACCGATGCCACCCGACGGCGGGGCGGCGATCTCGCGCGTGCCGCGCTCACGCTGCACGATGCTTGCCGCGGCGGCTTCGTCCTGGGTCTGGGCTCGGGCGAGGCGGAATCGATCGTCCCGTTCGGATATGACTACGACTTCCCCGTCGGCAATGTCGAGCGGGCCCTACGGGAAATCCGATCGATGCTTGACCGCGGCCACATGCCCGAAGGTGTTGGCCGCACTGGACTTCCGCGCGATGGCAACAAAGGCATCCCTGAGGTTTGGGTCGCAGCACAACATCCTCGGATGCTCCGGCTGACCGGTACCTACGCCGACGGCTGGCTGCCGTTGCCCAGCAGCGTGGAACGGTACCGCGAGCAGTTTGGCATCATCAAAGCCGCCGCCACGAGCGCCGACAGACCCACGCCGGTGGCCTCGCTGGTACCCGCGACGATTCTCGGAGATTCACGCGAGCAAGTCTTGCAAACGCTGGAACAGCTACCGGTCGCTCGATTGATCGCCTACTACCTGCCGGCTGCAACTTGGCGGACGTACGGCCTCGATCATCCGGGCGGGCCGGACTGTCGTGGCCAGGCCGACATCATTCCGCACACGATCGAGCCCGAACGTCTGGCCGAGATCGCCGACACGATTCCCGTCGAGCTCGTCGAGGAACTCGCCTGGCTCGGCAATGCCGACGAGATCGCCGAACGGATCGCTCCCTATGCGGAGTCCGGAGCCACCCACCTCCTGCTGGGCGATGTCACCGGAACCACGTACGCACCGGAGGAGGCAGCGCGCGTGATCGGCGAGCAACTCCCCCGGCTGCGGGAGCTGCTTCAAGAACTCTGACGACGAGAAGGACGATGACAATCGACACCGAACGCGAAATCACACCGGAAGACGACTCGTTTCGCTACCACGAGCGGCCCTCCGACCCGTTCTGGAACGAGTCCGGCCTCTTCGGGTTCATGATTCCCGAGCGCAAGATCGACGGCTATTTCTATGTCTGGCACCGACCTAACATGAACCTGACATCCGCAGGCGTCGCACTGTGGGACGACAAGGGCACGGAGACGCACAACTGCCTCTACTCGGAATGGTTCCACTTCAACCCAATGGCGTCCGACACGGATATGTTTGATTTTGAGTTAGGTAATGGCATGCGCTGCAAGATCATTGAGCCACTCAAGCAGTACCGCCTTGGCTACACCAGCGACACCTGTTCGTTCGACCTGCTCTGGACCGGTGCCTACCAGCCGCCGAACCTGCACTACTCCGGTGAGCACGGTTTCGACATTTACGGCGGCGTCCACTACGAACAACTCGGCACCGTGACGGGCACGATCGCCCTTTACGGCGAGACGATCCCGGTCGACTGCCACCACTTCCGCGATCACTCGCGAGGGCTGCGGCCCGGCCCGGCACATAACCTTCCCGGTGGCGGGTTCGACTTCGCTTGGGCGTCGGAGCGGTCCTCGTTCGCGGTGACGTCGGCACGGCCCGACCCTAAGGCGCCCGTGACGGCCCGGTCCATCGACCAGGTGAGTTACGGCCACATGACCAAGGACGGGGTCATGGCACATGTCGTTGGCGGTACGCGGGAAGTCCTGGATCGCGAGGTGGACGGCCGGCCTCGCCGGGTCGCCCTCCATTTGGTGGATGATCTCGGCCGCGAGCTCCACGCGGAGTCAAAGGTGCAGAACTGCCTGAAGTGGCACAGCATCTGGCATATGCAGTGGTGCCTTGCCAGCTGGGACGTCGACGGCGAGCCGGGCTGGGGCGAGAACCAGGACTGGTTCGACATCGACGTCATTCGTGCCCACCAGCGCCAGGCGTTCAACGCCGGACGTCCGTAACAGGAGACGAGGTTGCGCACGATGGTGGTGTCTAGTTCGGACGAGCTCACCCCCGAGTGGTTCACGCGAGCGCTCGGGTCCGCCGGCTCAGAAGTGACCGACGTCCGGATCGACCAGGTGGGCGGCGGCGCGATGTGCCGAATGGTGCGTGCGGCGTTGACCTGGGATGGCGCGAACGGTTCGCCCGAATCGGTGATCGTGAAGTTTCCGACGTCGGATGCGGGCACCCGTGCCCTGGCCCAGGCGATGCGGATGTACGAACTCGAGGTCCGCTTCTACCGTGACCTGCTCCCCCACCTGGCCGACGTAAGCACTCCCACTTGCCATTTCGCCGAGCTGGACGAGGCGACGGGCGCGTTCACCCTGGTTCTCGCCGACCTCAGTGGGCGGACGCGACCGGGCGACGTCCTGACGGAGAGCACCGAGGACGACTGCGGCGCCGTGTTGACCGAGCTCGCCCACCTGCAGGGTGCCTCGTGGAACTCGCCGACCACCGCGGCAATGCCGTGGCTCGCGGATCATCAACGGACGGTGGAGGTTTTCGACTCGATGCCCGCCGGGCTCGAGCCGTGGCTTGCCCGCTTCGGGCATTCACTCGAACCTCCCCAGGTCGCGCTGTTCGAGACCGTGATTCCGCAGGCGGGCAAGTGGATCAGATCGTGGGACGGCCCGTCGGTCGTTCAGCACGGCGACCTGCGCACTGACAACGTCCTGTTCAGTCTCGACCCCGGCCCGCGGGCCACCCTTCTCGATTTCCAGACCGTGCGGCTCGGACCGCCGGGTATGGACCCGGCGTATTTCCTTGGCTCCTCGCTATCCACGGAAACACGCCGCCGTGCCGAGCGTGAGCTACTCGCCGAATTCCACGACCGCCTCACTGCGACTGGGGTTTCCGGCTATGACTTCAACGATTGCTTCCGCGCATACCGCGAGGGTGCCCTCTACGCCGTCTACCTCTTCTGCGGCCTGTCCAGCCGGGTCGCGCCTTCGGAGCGTGTCGACCGCGTTATCGCAGACCAGACCCGCCGGTATGCGGACATGGCTCTAGACCTGGAGGCCGCGCAACTCGGGGGCCTTCTGTAGCCGAGCCCGCCCTGGGGTCACGGACTGATATGCCGCGGAAGTTGGGACAGCGCGCCGGAGAAGCGAGGAACCCGGACGCAATGATCTTTTATCTGTTGACGATGAACACATCGATGAACCGAGAAGGTCGATCAGCACATTCACGACCGGATGGCTACCCGACCAATCTTCTTCCGACCGAATGGTCACGCGAGGACGCCCCGAAGATCATCGACAAGACACGGCCGGAGGTCGTCCGACGCGCGCTCGCGGCAATCCCCACCTACGCAAGAACGGACAGCCGTTACCCACTGAGGCGTAGGGCCCGAGACCGGGAGATGAACGATCGTGAACTGTCCAATGGACGACGGTTTATAGCTGTTACTGTCGATCTGTATCAATTAGTAGTTACCGATCGTTCTCACTATTTGTTACGGTGGGGAACGTGGGTGACTTCGTCAGCGGCCTGGGCGTTAACCCGTCCAGCGACCTCAGCGTCTTTCTATTTTGCGCGACCTTCACCTTCGCGGTGGTGACCGCGCTATGGGTGGTGGGCTTGCTACAGGGCAACCATTCGATGATGGACGGCTGGTACGGCTTCGCGTTCGCGGTTCCGGCGTTGCTCGCGTATCTGATCGTTGGCGCCCAGTCGGTCGCCGCGGCGCTGCTGTTATTCATGGTGATGCTGCACGGCGGCCGGCTGGGGTGGTATCTGGCGGCGCGCTGGCGGCGCTATGTGCCCGTGTATGGAGGCGACCCGCGCTATCTGAACTTCGTCACGGAGATGTCGCCCGGCTACTGGTGGAAGAGCTTCTTCCGGGTGATGGAGCCCCAGGCTGTCATCATCGTGCTGATCGGAATGCCCGCCGTGGTCGGCATTTTGAAGAACCGAACCCCCAACGGCGGCATCGGCCTGCTGGCGTTCGCCGGCCTGGTGCTCTTCATGGTCGGCCTGTACTTCGAGACGGTGGCAGACGCACAACTGCAGGCCTTCCTGGCACTCGATGAGCGACCGCGTTACCTCAACACCGGGGTCTGGAAGCACAGCCGCCACCCGAATTACTTCGGGACCACCACGGTCTGGTGGGGCATGTGGTTGGTCGCCGTCGCCGGCAACCCGTCCTGCTGGTGGACGGTTGCGGGTCCGCTGATCAACACGATCATGCTGACCTCGGTGCTGGGTTCGGCGTTCCAGGACAACTACATGGGTGTGCGGCCGGAGTATCAGGAGCTGATGGCACGCACTCGCCGGTTCCTACCGATTCCGTTGTCGGCCGAAGCTATTGCGCGCAATCAGGCGCAGCTGGCTCAGCAGCGCGCCGGCGCGAACGCTGCTTGAGATGTACGACGCCATCGTCGTCGGGGGCGGCCACCACGGTCTGACCTGCGCGACCTATCTTGCCCGCGCCGGCAAACGCGTCGTGGTGCTGGAGCGAAAACCGTGGCTCGGCGGCATGACCTACTCGCGCGAAACCGTTTCCGAAGCACCGGGATTCGTGATGAATCCGTGCGCGGTGGATCTGCTGTTCACCAATCTTGAGCCTTCCATCGTCAACGAGCTTCGCCTGGAATCGTTCGGATTGCGTCAGGCCAGCCCCGAGCCGTGGGGCGCCTACGTGGGACCGGAAGGCCAGTCGATCGGGCTGTGGCGTTCCCTCGATCGCACCGTCGACGAGATCCGGCGGTATTCGAAACGTGACGCCACGAAGTTCGCGCAACTCTGCGAGATGTGGTGTGACTTCTGGTATGTGGCGGCGCCGTACCTGATGGACCATCCCACCCGGCCGCGGGTCAAGACGGTCGCGGAACTGGGTTGGCGTGCGGTGCGCAAGCGCCGCAATCTCGCGCCGGTAGCCCGCATGCTGATGGCTTCCCCGCATCAGCTCATCGAGTCGATGTTCGAATCCGAAGAGGTGAAGTCGCTGCTGGCGATCTACGCCTCGGGTTCGGAAGCGCCATTGCGGGAGCCGGGATCGGGCGCGGTGCTGGGCGTGATCATGATGCACATCGGGTGGGGTATCAAACGCCCGATCGGCGGCATGGCCGAATTCACCGGCGCACTGGCCGCATGCCTGCGCCACCACGGTGGCGAGACCCGGACCGACGCGGCCGTCGAAGAGATCCTGGTCCGGGGTGGGCAGGCAGCTGGAGTGCGTTTGGCCGATGGCGAGGTGCTGCACGCTCGGCAGGTCGTCGCGGCGGTCGACCCCGTCACGCTGATGAGCAAGCTGGTCGACTCGGCGCACGTGTCGGACGCGGTGCTCGACGAGGTTCGCAATATCCGCATCAACGGCTGGGGCATCAACAACACCAAGATCGACGTAGCGATATCTCGACGGCCGAAGTTATTGTGCGACAGGCCTGAACTCTGGGGCAGCTACATGCTGATCGGAGACACCAAGCACTACGTCGACCGCGCACTCGACGCCGCGATGCATGGTCACATTCCGGCCGAGACGCCGATGTGGGCCCTCATGCCGTCGGCCTTCGACCGTTCGCAGGTGCCGCCGGGCAGCGAGGGCGACACCATGTACCTGTTCTGCACTGCGGTTCCGCAAACCTTCGCCGACGGCAGCCAATGGGCGCAACACCGCGGGCCCTTCGCGCACCAGGCGATACAGAAGGTCGACGAGGTGGCGCCGGGATTCGCCAGCGCCGTCATGGGCAGCTGGGTCAAAAGCCCGGCAGAACTGCGCGACATGACACATGAGGGCAGCTACGTCGTCGTTGACATGTCGCTGAATCAGATGGGACCCAATCGCCCGACCGCGTCGCTGGCGGGCTACCGCACCCCCATCCTGGGCCTCTGGCATACGGGCGCCGGCGCGCATCCGATGGGCGGCGTGCACGGCTGGGCGGGCAGAACCACCGCGCGCACCGTCCTCAAGTCCTTATAACCGCAGCTGGCATCACTCGCATGCTTCGATCATGATCGCCCAGGCATCATCCCGATCCCGAACGGTTCGACCCCGGGCCGGACGCTTGGCGCCACGCTTAGTCCGACCACCTGGCTGCCAGTCGGCGGCGGCAATCGCCGCTGTCTCGGTGCGACGTTTCGTGCCGGAGATGAGAGTCGCCCTGTGCGAGATTCTCCGTCGTGTGCCGCTCGAAACCACTGCGGCTCACGGTGAACGACAAAGGGTAAGGCATGTCATCCTGGTGCCGCACCGCGGCACGCGTATCTGCGTCCGCTCCGTACTCAACCCCGTGGCAGCAAGACCCGTGGCGACCGAGCTGCCACGCTGCCCAGCAATTACCCGGGAAGCCTTCCCCACGCACAGCTGATCCGCTTCAGACTGCCCGTGCACCAATCACATTGGGTGCTGGCGCGTCTGCTTCTTTCTCCTGCTGCCGCAACGCCCTCAGCAATGCCCACATCATGATGACGACCCAGATGCCGAACGTGCCAAGGCCTAGGTAGAAGACGAGCAATCCCTGCCACGCCACCGGTCCTGTTTTCGCGAAGTATGGAAGGAAGGCAGGCAGGAACGTGAGCGGAATCCATATGTTCGCGTAACCGACCCAGCGAGGAAATACCGGGTGCGTAGTGCGGTCCAACAGGATTGCCACGGCAATCGGGATCTCCTGGAGTAAAAATAGCCCGATCGGTGTGACCAGCAGCAGCCACGCCAAATCGTTGATCGCCTGGATCGCCACGGGATCTCGGTCGGGGCGAAACGCGGCGACGTTCATGACGATGAGCGGCAAGACGGTGACGATCACCACGCAGATACCGCCGATCTGCTGCAGCGTTGCAAGCGCGGGCGGGGCCGCTTTGATCCGCAGCATCTGTGTGGTGATCAAAGCGACGAGTGGCCCCAAGAATCCCAACCCAATTGCGGCGAGCAACAATCCGAGTCGTGTCGTGGTCGGATGAGCGCGGTAGAACTCGGCGATCTGCTCGGCGTTCAGATTGGCGCCGGGCGGCACCGGAAGCAGGCGAGCGACGGTGAAGCCGGCGAAGGTCAACACGATGACCGCCAATCCGCACCACGCCATAGCGCGTTGCACGGCGTACGTCACGACGCAGACCTTGAACGCCCGCCCAATCGCCGAGTGATCCGCTTATTGCCGCTATTCCGCAGAATCTCCCGAGCGCTACCGCGCCCCGGCCATCCGCTGAGGAATGCCATCGGGAAAGCACCTGCCCCGGTGTGCCACAGCCCGTCGATGGGCGTCTTCCACGCCGACATCGACGGCGCCGGCCGCCACGGCCCCATCTGCGCCAGGGAACAGTCGACGTGTTCGTAATTACCGCGCGCCACGTGATACTGCGACTCGAAGTCATCGGGCGTGGTGATGTGAACGTCGAGGATCGCGTCGCCCAATTCCGGTGCATACTGGGCGAAGTTGTCCATCATCAGCTTGACGTACTGCTCCTTCTCGTCCTCCCACGTGCGCCCACCCGACAGTTTCCGCGGTGTGTTGAACGCATAGAAGTAAAGCGTGTCACCGTCGCTACCCTCGGGCACCAAAGTGCGGTCGTAGATCGAACTGGTGATGTGCTGAATCGGGATCTCGTGGGTGAACTCGCCGTTGATTGCGGCATGGGCCGAGCGGTTAAGGTAGTCCATATTGGGGCAAATCGTGATGGCCGACAACGCTTCTGGGCTGCGGCCCTGTTGGTAGCGGGGAAAGGTGAGTCGCCGGTCCAGCGCGCAGTCGACCTTGAATGTGTAGATGTTGGAGTGCAGATTCTGAAGTCCGCGGATTTCGTCCCGAGTTTGTTCTGGCACCACGTCGGGGTCGAGCAGTTTGGTCATCAGGGTGATCGGGTCGGTAGCGGCAACCACCTGGCGCGCGGTGAATGTCCGCCCGTCCTCGAGCGTGACGCCTCGTGCATGGCCACCTTCGGTGAGGATCTCTTTGGCTTTGGCGGCAGTGAGGATCGTACCGCCGTGCGCTTCCACGCAACGGGCCAAAGCCTGGGTGTATGCGCCAGTGCCACCGACCGGATGGCGCACCCCCCACTCGTGCAATCCGGCGATCAGGGACAGGTGCAGCCCCGTGCCGGCTTCCCACGTCGGGGCGAAACTGGCCAGTGAGTAGGTGGCAACCGGCACCTTGATCTCGTCACGGTCGAAATACTCTTCGCAGACCTGTTCGATGGAGGCCAGCATCGCCCGGGCGCCGCGTGCAATCGACTTTGGTCCCTTGGCCGCTCGGACCAGCATCTCGCCCAACGCCGCCGGCCGGACCCGCACGGGATGACCCTGCAGATATGGCAGGGCGACCTTGAGAGTCGCGGTGATGTCGTCACACAACTGCTCGTAGCGGCGAGCGTCCTTGTGTGAATAGCGCTTGATCTCTTCGACCAGGCGCCTGCGATCTTTCCAAATCGGCATCACCTGCCCGTCGGGGCCCAACCAGGTCAGCAGGGTGTCGGGATACACCCAGCGCAGTCCGTACTTCTCAAGCTCCAGTTCGTGATCGATGGATGGCTCAACACCGGTCAACAGGAACTCGACCGAGCACGGATTGACCTTGTAGCCGGGCGCATTCGGCATTTCCATGGTCCATGCGAGACCGCCGACCACGTCGCGGGCCTCCAAAACCAATACCTTTTTACCTGCGCGGGCGAGGTACGCCGCACACGTCAATCCGTTGTGGCCGGCGCCGACCACGATCACGTCTAGATCCGAGTTGTCTTTGCTTGCCAGCGAGACCACGGCATCTCCCCTAAACCTTTGATGATTAAACGCACTGTATGCCTACATGAACGGACTGTATAGTAGAGAAAACAGTACGTCTAGGGTGGCTATGGCGCAGCGCGTATTACAGTCGGGCAGAGCCTGGCCACCTCCGGCCGTCGCAGCAGCGAGGAATGCCCATGTCAGAGCCGTCGACCCTCCGCGGCGTGCGGGACAAGCGAAGGGCCGAGCGCCTCAGTGGCCGCACTCGGCCGGACTACATGACCGTTATCGTCGAAGCCGCCGAGCGGGTGTTGGCGGAGACGCCGTTTCACAAGATCACCATCGACCAGATCCTCAACGAGGCGCAGGTTTCGCGGGCTACGTTTTACGCCTACTTCTCGTCGAAAGGCGAAGTCGTCGCCGAAGTGTTGGGTCGCGTCATGCTCGAGCTGTTCGACCTGCTCGATCCGTTGTTCCAGCGACTCCCCGACGACAGTCGGCGTCAGGCGATCGCCGCAGTCCTGCAGGAGTCGGCAAAGCTATGGAAGCTACACCGGCCGGTTTTCCATGCCACACACGAGAATTGGCACTCCGTACCCGAGTTGCGGGTCAAGTGGCTCGCGCTCGTCGAGAAATTCACCGATGCGATCGCGGGGCAATTGGAGGGTGGCGCCGACCACGGGGCAGCTCGCGGCAGGACGGCGCGTCAGCGCAGTGCGGCTTTGCTCTGGTCGAGTGAGCAACTGTTCTATCTGGCCGGGACCGACGCCGACGACGATCTGAACGATGAGCAGGACCTACTGGAGACCCTGGCGATTATGTGGGAGGGCACGTTGTTTGGGCCGGAGTGATCCGGCCGCGGTCCGGCACGTCGTTTGAGCAGAGCAGAGTACAAGCCTCAAGTCGCCTGTGCACCAACCAGATTGTGTGCGGCCCGATTGCCGAACTCGACCGCGGTGTTCTGCCCGGCCGCCGACATGAAGTCAGCCGCATACTGCACCGGCGACGCCGGATCAAGGGCCGCGTTGAGGCGGCCGATGTCCTGATACGCGCCGATGCGAGTGAACGGCAGTGCCCGCCGCCACCGGGTCACATGGGTGAACTCGACGGCGTCGCGCAGTTCGGGGAAGACCGCGAATACGCTCGCCAAGGTGTGATTGATCAATTGCTCGTCCGGCGCATCGATCATCCGCTCCGACGCGCCGGTCTCCCACAAGCAACTCAGCAAGCCGTGTCCAGCGGGTGCCCGATCCGGGGCCTTGTTGTGATCGAGAAACATCAGGGCGATATCGGGATCCTCCACCGAGGGGAACATCACCAGAAATGCAGGGCAGTCCGGCGGCCGGACCGTGCCGACGGCGACGCTGATGCATTGGGTGTAGCCCAGACTGTCGTTCAGCGGCCCAAGGAGGTCGCGCTCGTCGACGCAGATTGCCGTCGCCTCGGGCAGTGGGCAGGTAACGACGCAGGCATCGTAGTCCGATGTGACACCCGAATGCGTAATGCGGACAGCGTTTTCGACGCGCTGAACCTCAGTGACCGGCGTTTTCAGGTGAACCGTCAGCTGCGCGGCCAGCGCCTCGGGCAATCGGCCCTGTCCGCCGGCGGCGGCGAGAATCTTGGCGGTGAAGATGTTGCCGATTCCGGAGAGCAATTCCACCTTGGACACCTTGTCGGTGTCGGCAATCAGCATAGTGCGCACGATCGGCTCACACAGGTAGCTGTCGAGTTCGGCGCAGAGCGCGCGCCGCGCGTAGGCGCGGGCACTTTCGGTGTCCAGTGGTGCCGCCTTACGCATATCGGCGTAATCCAGGCGGCCGCGCACCTTGGCCAGCGCCACGTCCGCCGCCAACCGCGGCACCCGCAGTTTCGCGCCCAGCGACAGCAGCGGTGTCGTCAGGCCCGAACGCACCATTTTGTCCATGTCGAGCAGATGGGTCGTGCTGGCCCGACGAATGCCGATATGCGGTGCGGTAGGACGCATTTCGATGCCGAGTTCGCGCGCCAGCGACAGGTAGCTGTGATAGGTCGAACCGAGGGCGGAGGCACCGGTGTCGATCGCATAGCCGTCTCGGCGTACCGTCTGCACGCGACCGCCGGGTACGTCGGTGGCCTCGAAGACGTCTACCTGCCAGCCGGCCCCCTGCAGGCGATGGGCCGCCGTCAGTCCGGACAGGCCTGCTCCGACAATCGCGGCGCGCGGCATTCTCAAGCGGCCCGGACGTAGGCAACCGACGACGCGGGAACGTCATCGAGCCGATGCAACGCGCGGCGGACCGTGTATGTCATCACGAAGAACCAGACCCAGAACGTTGCAAACGGAAGATAGAAGCCGAACAACCCGTTCCAGGCGAACGGCCCGGTCTGGAAGAAGAAGATGATGCTCAGCGGAATCAGGTCGAGCACAAAGAACACGTTGAACCAGCCGACCCAGCGCGGAATGATCGGATCGGGGTCCTCGTCCGCCAGTGAGGCGTAGATGAGACTGCCTCGAATCCCGGCGACGTTGGAGTGATAGACGTGGGTGATCTGATTGGCGTCCCAGCTCGGCGGTTGGGAGGGGAAGAACCGGGCGAGCGGCAAGATGCCGACCATGAGGAAGGCGATATAGACATACCCGCTCCACGAAGTGCGCTGCAGGAGCTGCAGATTTGCCTGAGGCGACAGCATGTCGCATCCTCTCCGGCCCGTCGGGACCCCACTCGACGCGGGTCACCGCACGTGAACGATCGTTGTCACTCCCCTGCGTTGACACGCTACCGTGCAGAGCATGACTTTCACCACCGCCCGCAAATTTCGGTAAACGGTGGTTGACACTAGACATTTATAAACTCTAGTGTCTCAAAATAACCTTCGTTACGAGAGTCGTAGAAACCACCAGGTGCCCCGACCATCGATTGTGAAACCGCGGCGAGCGGCCGTCGCCGGTGCTGGAATCGCCGGCCTTATTGCCGCCTACCGTCTGCAACAAGCAGGTCGGACGGCAGAAGTCTTCGAAGCGGAGCCCCGTGCGGGTGGACGCGTGGAAACCATCCGGCAATACGGATATCGCGTCGATACCGGCGCCACTGCGTTCGCAGCGCGGTACCCGATCGCCGCGCAGCTGGCGAAAGAGCTGGGGCTGAGCATCGTTGATACGGCCCCTTATCTCGGCGTGTACCGCAACGGCCGGGTCCGACCGTTACGCCTCGATCGGCTGATCCGCTCGGGTCTCACGACCGACGTGTTGACCATGTCCGCCAAGCCTGGGTCTGCCTGGCGCGGCGGGAGTGCGAAGGGGAGGTTTGCTGCGGCGACCTACAACAAGTGCATTGGCACGGACTATATCCGACAGTTGTTAGGAAAGTAGAAGCGATGGCATCCTCGATTCCGACGGCGGACCGCAAGCAGCCCACAGCCGATGTGCTCGTCGAGCGTGACGACACCGTGGGCGTCATCACGATCAACCGGCCCGCGCGACTCAATGCGGTCACCCCGGAGGCCGGTGACACATTGAGGTCGGCTTTTCTCGAGCTGGAGGCCGACAGCCGGATCCGGGCCGTCGTGCTCACCGGCGCCGGCCGCGGATTCTGTGCGGGCGCAGACATTTCCGGCGATGTGGGCAATGCCCGCCAAGTACTTCTGGATTCATGGAATCCGCTGGTGATGACGATGCGGTCATTGCAGATCCCGATCATCGCCGCCGTCAACGGTGTCGCGGCCGGGGCGGGAGTGTCATTGGCACTGGCGTGCGACCTGCGTGTCGCCGCGACGTCGGCACGATTTGAGTTGTCGTTCGCCAAGATCGGGCTCATGCCCGACGCGGGCCTGACCTGGTTGCTTCCCCGGGTCGTCGGCCTCGGCCGCGCCAACGAATTAGCGCTGCTGGCGGAGCGCCTCTCCGCCCCCGAGGCGCATAGCTGGGGCCTGGTGAACCGATTGGCCGAAGACGGCCGGGCGCTCGCGGATGCCGTCACCATGGCCCGGCGTTTCGCGGAATTATCGGTAAGCGTCGCGACGATCAAGCAGGCCCATCATCGTGCTCTCGAGTCCGGTTTCGCCGATCAACTCAACCACGAAGCTCACACACAGGGTTGGTTGCAGGAGCAGCCCGACTTCGCCGAAGCAACCCGGGCATTCGCCGAGAAACGGCCACCGCAGCTGAACCAACGTAATCCCCCGGATCGGTCCAGGTGACGCTGGTCACCGCCCTACTGCGCTACCGTTAGAAAATGGCCAAGCGTAACGACCGTTCAGAACAGATCCTGCGCACTGCGATGCACCTGTTCCACGAACGCGGCTTTGACGGTGTCGGTGTGGATCTGATCGGCGAGAAGGCGGGTGTGTCCGGTCCGGCGATCTATCGCTACTTCAGCGGCAAAGACGAGATCCTGATAACACTTCTCGACGAGGCGATCGACCGGGTCCTGATGTCGACGGGCGGCCAGTTCGACGATCCGCGCGAGGAACTGGAGCACTTGGTGCGGGGGCACGTGCAGCGAGCCCTCGAGGAACGCGAACTGATGAGTGTATGGACCAGAGAACGCAATTCGATTCCCAAGGCATACCGATCGAGGTTGAGCGCGCGGATCAAGCGCTACATCGACCGCTGGGTGGATTGCCTGCAGGCCTGCTACCCGAATCAGTCGCGCGACGTGCTCAACGCGGCCGTGCACGCGACGCACGGCCTGATCGACTCAACCCCGATGTGGCCGGAAAAGTCGCTGCGGACTGCCGGACTCGCCGACATCCTCACCGGGATGGCCTTGCAGGGATTGGAATGGCTGGGCAACGATGCTTCACCCAGCGTGTCGGCGCAGAAGAGTGTCCGCCAGAAGCGACCTCCGGTCCGTTCGGCCTGAGACACGGTCACCGCCACGTCACCCATAACCGCCACCAACCCCTACGCACCGAAACATAATTTTGATATAACTTGTATCAATAACACGTCTCGTCAGGCGAAAGAAGAACGTCATGCCCGAGTCCCTAAGCCAAAAACTCAGGGTCGCCGGTCAGCTGGGGCGAATCGGCGCGCATGTAGTCAACGAGCGATTGCGTCGCCCCAAACCCACTGCCCTGGCCGAAATTCCGCCGACGGTGGACGCACTGACACCGGAGTGGCTGACAGCCGCGTTGTGCCGCGGACACCCGGGAGCTTGGGTGACTTCGGTGTCCACCGCCTCGGGCAGTGACGGGTCGACCACCAGGCGAATACTGGCTATCGATTACAACGATGTCGGCCGCCATGCCGGGCTACCGACATCGGTTTTTACCAAGTCGACCCCCAAATTCACCTCCCGCGCCGTGACAGTTCCCTCGGCGGCCTTGACATGCGAGGCGCTGTTCTACGACCGCATCCGGCCAACCCTCGATATCGAAGCGCCCCGTGGCTATTACATGGCGGTGGACAACAGGTCCGGACGTTCGATGTTCCTGATGGAGGACGTGGCGAGCAGCAAGGGCGCGACTTTCGGAGACCCGACCAAGCACTACATCGACCGGACTCGCGCCGAAGCGATCGTCACCACGTTGGCTACCGTCCACGGAACGCTGTGGGAGAGTCCGCGCTTCGGCGGCGATCTGGCCGTCGTCAAGGGCGCCGAGCGGTGGCAGATCGATGTCAACGAGACGATCGACTTTCCGCGTCGCACCCTGATCGGGTTCGACCGCGCGGCCGACGTCTTTCCCGCCGGGTTCCGCCGTCGCCGTGCCGATGTCTTCCCGGCGACAATGGCGTCGCTGGCGATGCATAACTCGGCCCCCAACACGCTGCTGCATTCCGATGTGCATTCGCGCAACTGGTATCTGACGCCTGATGGTGGCATGGGCCTCTACGACTGGCAGCTGATCAGTCGGGGAATATGGGGCCTCGACGTCGCCTATGCCCTCAATTCGGCGCTCACCGTGGACGATCGGCGCGTCTGGGAACGGGAACTCATCGAGTTGTACGTCGACCGCCTGCACGCAGCGGGCGGACCCGCGCTCTCGTTCGACGAAGCGTGGTTGGCGTACCGCCAGCAAGCCTTCCACGGTCTGGTCTTCTGGCTCTATACGATCGGCGCCGGCCGGCTGCAGCCAGCCATGCAACCCGATGAGGTATCGCTAGCCAACCTGGAGCGAATGACGGCCATGATCGACGACCTGGATTCTTTCGGCGCCTTGCAACAGTCCGCGACAGCGATACCCATTCCGTACACGTCTTAGCCTTCGGCAATCGCCTTGACACTCAAGGCCAGACACCCCATCGACGTCAGCGTGAAGAGGGCCGCGCTCAGCTTAGAGATCTTGCCGCACCGGTGTGCGACGCCGACAGCCACAATGTCGCCGAGATCGCACGCGGCGGCAACCTTCAACATCTGAGTCCGCGACCGGCGTTCGGTCACCAATGGCGCCGCGGCAAGCGCAAAGTCGCGCGTGCCGCCGAGCCTGAGGAACAGCGCCGCGCTGGCGTCCTTGGAGACGTTCATTCCGAACATCCTGGAAGCGGTTATCGGCATCAGCCATCCACTCGCACCGATCGCCGATCGCACCGCCGCCAGAACCGTTGCCGTTACCCGAGTCACGAGACACCAGCTCCTCTCTGAGATCCCACTTCCACTTGTTAAAGCCGGAACGTTCGTTCACACCAGATGGTAGTTTTACTCGCACGCTCGTGTCGCCGCAAGGAGTGCCCGTGGAGGACCTCACCATGTCGCCCGACGAAGTTGATGACTTTTTGTCGGGGCCGCTCACCGGACAGCTGGCCACCAACGGCCCAACCATCAGACCACTGTGGTACCAGTGGGAAGACAACGCGTTCTGGATAATCAGCGGCCCGTGGGCGAAGCTGTATCAGCGTGTGCAGAAGGACCCCAACGTCGCTTTCTGCGTCGATGTCGGCGACTTCGACAACGGCATCGTCAAACAGGTCGTCGTCCAGGGTCCGGCGCACATTCAGGATTACGACGTCGAGCGCGGCCGCCGACTCCTGTACCGGTACCTGGGCCCCGACGAGGATTCGTGGTCGGACTCACCGGATGACTACCGCAGCTACCTGCGCGATGGCGGCCCGGACGGCGCCGTATTCCTACGATTGGCGCCGGCAAAGATGACCGCACTGAACTTCAGTTACGCACGCAACCGAAGAGCCAAGTAAAACAGCACTATTCGCGCTCTGCTAGGCGGTGTAGTGCTCAACGAGCCGGGCTCGCCACTCCTTGATCTCGCCGACGAAGTCGTAGCCATCGCGGCGCAGGGCCGACCTAAAGCACAGGCCGATCGCGTAGGACACGAAGATCTCGGCCTCACGCGCGGGGTCGAGGCCGCCCCTGACCGAGCCGTCCGCCTGGCCCGCGGCGAGGTGGCCGGCGAGTTCCGCCTCGTACGCGCCGATGAGACCGTCGAACCAGCCGGCAAAGCCCTGCAACGCGGCGGGTGTCTCGAAGGTTAGCACGATCATCGCCCGCATCGTTTCGGGTTCTCGCTCGACAGCGTCGAGCAGATCGTCGAGCTGACCGATCACCCGGTCCAGGCCGGTGCCACCACGCTCACGGCGGATCGCGGGCAGCAGCAGTTCGGCGAAGTTTTCGAAAACCGACTGCAGCAGTGCCTCTTTGGAGCCGTACCGATCCCGGACCATGTTGCGACTGAAGCCCGCGTTGATGCCGATCTCGACGGCGGTGGTGCGTTCGTAGCCCTGACGGGCGAACAGCTGGATCGCGGACGCGATCAGGGCAAGCGTCGACTCTTCGACACGCTCCTGATTGGTCTTCGGTCGGCGCTTGATCGCACTGGGCACCACATGAGTGTACGACGATTCTGTCGGTAAGCAGATAGATATCTGTTCATCGACAGATAGATCTGTTACCGTCATCACATGCTCGATGAACGACCGTTAACGGCGACGGGGCCAGTGGGGGTGGACGCAGCAGGCCCGGATCCCGTCGCAGCTCAGCGGACTTGGGCGAAGGTCTGGATCGTGCACGGCGTCCTGTGGCTTGCACTGATCGCCTACTGCTGGACCATGTGGGTTGTCAGCGGCGATTTCACGCCCAACACGCTCGGCCGTGGTCAAGAGCCCGCCTGGTACGTCGTTCTGGTTCGATGCGTAGAAGTGGTCTTCGGAATCTTCATCACCGGCTGGATCCTGTGGCGCTTCGTGATCGGACCGAAGATACGCACCGGTCGCTTCAGCTTTGACGGCCTGTTCTTCCTGGCCGGGTGGTTGATGTTCTTCCAGGAGCCCTGGATCGATTGGACCGTTTACCAATTCCAGTACGCGACAACGTTCGTCAACTTCGGGAGCTGGCTGTCGCACATACCGGGGTGGAGCTCGGGCAACGGGCAGTTGATTCCGGTGCCCATGGTGTACTTCACCGCCTACCTGTGGATGTGCGCGATGTCCGGCTACGCCGGCTCCCGCTACATGACCTATCAGCGCAGAAGAGACCCGTCGCGCAGTGTATTTCGACTCATCGCCCAGACCTATCTGGTCATGATCGTCGGCGACTTTATCGTCGAGCTGATCATGACCAGGACGGGGCTGATCAGCTACTCGTCGACCATTCCCTGGCTGACGCTATTCGCCGGCACCGATCACCAGTTCCCGCTCTATGAGCCGCTGAGCTGGCCCGGGACGTTCATCATCCTGAGTTGCCTGCACTTCTTCCGCGACGACCGGGGCCGGTCCTGGCCCGAACGCGGCATCGACAAACTGCAGTTCAAGCGCGAGGGATTCAAGACCTTCGCGAGGTTCTGTGCGATCGCCGGCGCGGCACAGTTGGCGATCTTCATCGCCTTCAACATGCCGTACTGGTTCTACGCGTTGCACTCCGGGCCAATGCCCAAGCCGCATATCGAACGAACCTGGCGTAACGGCGGAGTTTGTGGCCCCACCACCGCTTTCAATTGCGCCGATCCGAAGCTGCCGATCTCACGTCAATCGGCACCGGATCGCCCCGAGCTCCTACCAGAGAGGCATCAATGACACAGCACAGCACCGCGGCGGTAATCGGAGGCGGAATCGCCGGGATGGCCGCGGCCTACGAGCTGTCCAAGGCCGGTTTCCACGTCACGGTGTTGGAGACCCGCGACCGGGTGGGCGGACGGATCTGGACCGTACGCAAGGACGACTTCGTGATGGACCTGGGTACCGCAGTCTATCTCGGGACCTACCGCGAAGCGGTCGCGATGATCCACGAGGTCGGGCTGAGCAACGAGTTCATCGAAACCCCAGTCATTTTCGGAATGCCTCGCCAGGGCAAGCAGCATTACCTGGACCTGGCAAAGCCGATTCGGGCCAGCCTGGCCACCCAAGTGATTTCCTGGCCGGCCAAGATCAAGGCCATTCGACTGTTCGCCGATGTCTTCAAATACCGTAACAGCCTCGGCTACGACACCTATGACGGTCTCGCCGAGATCGACAACGAAACCGTTGCCGACTATTGCCGTCGGGCGCTCAACGAGGAGCTGGCCCGCTACATCGGCGCACCCCTGGTCAGCGGCACCTGGGTACACGAGGATCACGACACCTCGGTGGCCCTGCTGCACTGGACGGTGCGCAACATGTTGGTCAAGTCGGTGTTCAACCTGACCTCCGGCGTGGCCGGGTTGCCCGTCAAATTGGCGACGCTGGTGGACACCAAGCTCGAGCACACCGTCACCAACGTCACCGACAACGGTTCGGCCGTCGAAGTCAGCTACGTGACACCGTCGTCGGGCGAACAGACCCAAACCTTCGACACCGCAGTCATCGCGACGACGGCACAGCCCGCGCTAGGCATCTATCCGCAGATGGACGAAAACCACCGCAACCTTTATGGAACCGCCAGATACCACCGATTGGGCAATGTGTCGCTTGGGTTTTCGGGACGACCGAATGATCCCGGCACCTTTTCGATGGTCTCCCCGTACGACGATCCGGACACTATCGCTGTCATCGCCGACCACAACAAGGCGCCGGGACGGGCACCGCAAGGCAAGGGCCTCATCTCCGTGCTGCTGTCGCCTGCCTACCTCAACCGGACCGACGATCGCGACGATGACTACTTGATCGAGCACTCGCTCGACCGGGTCAAGTACTACTACGGCAAGCTCCCCGGTGACCTGGAGCAGCACGCCGTGGTCCGCTGGCCGGAATCGGTCCCGATCATCGACAAAGGCCGCTTCAAGCGAATTGCCGACTTCCGCAAGAAGATGGACCGGACTTCTCGGGTCCAGTTCGCCAGCGACTTGGATCGCATCCCGGGCCTCAACGGCGGGTTGGTCAGCGGTAAGGAGGCGGCGGACCGGGTGTCGACGCTGTTCGCCGACAGAGTTCCTCGGGGACGACTTATCGGTACCACGGGAACGTAACTGCGATGATCAGGACCACCTTGGCGTGGGACCAACCCCCTTGGGGCACAACGACGCCCGCGGCACCGCAAACGATCATCACGGTCGTCCTTGGCCTCGCGGTAGCGGGCTTCGTCATAGCCGCTTTGGCCAGCTGGTATCGCACCAAACGGCATCTCTATGTCTACTACGGCGATCAGCCATTCATTGTGGGGGGCTTCCCGCTTAGTCAATTGGTGTTCAACGCATTCGGGTCAATGTTGGGAGCGGTAGTAGTCACCCGGCTCTCGTGGTTTTTCACCGACGCGCGTCAGCTGCTGCTGCTCCTGGTGCCGTTTGTGACGTTCATGTCGTCGTGGGCGGTGGGTATGCCGCTGTTCTTGGTCCTCGGCACGGATGCGGCCCATGGCCTCCGGATGATCGCCGCGGTCGTGAGCATGTCGCTCGGCCTGATCGGGATCGACACGACGATCCGCTTCGGCACCGGGCAGTTACGCCTGCTCCCCCCGATTACGGCAGCGCCCAACACAACTGAGCGTTTATCGAAAGCCGACGTCGACCGTAGCGCCGTCGGCGCATAGAAGAACAGGAGTTCTGGCGATGACAACCTCAATCGTTGCGATTGCCCAACCCCCATGGGAGATGACCACCCCCACAATCGCGCAGGCGATCATCACCGCGATCCTCGCCGTGGTGGTGGCGGCCTTTGTCGTTGTCGCACTCGTCGATTGGCGACGCTCGGGGTCGCCGGCCTTCCTGCTGACGTTGGTCGGCGGTTACATCTGTTCCTTCAATGAGGCGACGGTCGACGTGCTCGGCCATTGCTTCTTTCCCCTCGACGGAGTGCTCGGCTATGCCGCATTCGGCAGAGGCGTGCCGGTGTGGGTGGTGCTGGCCTACGTCGTCTTCTTCGGTGGGCTGTCCTATCTGATGGCGTTGGCGTTCAGGCGTGGTGCCAGCCACCGGGCGATGTGTTGCGGCATAGCCGTTTTCGGGGTACTCAACGTGCTACTGGAGTTACCGATGCTCGGCTCCGGTCTGTACGTGTACTACGGGGATCAACCGTTTGCGATCGGCGGCTTTCCGCTCAGTTGGCTGGTAATCAACAGCCTGGGCTCGCTGTTCGGCGCGGTGGTGATCGTCCGGCTCTCCTGGTTGTTCACCGGGGCACGTCAGCTGTTGCTGATTTTCGTGCCGTTCGCGACCTACATGGCCTCCTGGGTGCCGGCGATGCCGCACTTCGCGATCACCAACACCGATCTGCCCACTGGAGTCCGGATGGCGGCGGCGCTGCTGAGCATGGCGCTGGGGGTGATCGCGATCGACGCTCTGATCCGGATCGGAACCGGCCAATGGCGCCTGCTACCCGCACCGACCCCCGCTACGGCGCAGGGCCAGAACCGCGCGCATGCGTATTCGCATTCCTGAACATAATCGTTGTGAACGATCGATCTTCGAGACTAGGCTCAATAGCTGGTGGGGAGTACCTAAAAATGCATGTTTAATGCCCATATTGTCCGGTTTCCCTAGCGCCTGACCCGACTCACTTAGGATTCATTAAATGGAAACGTTCGATTACATCGTGGTAGGTGCAGGGCACAACGGGCTCTGCGCGGCAGCGACGCTGGCCGAGCAAGGCCGCTCGGTGTGTGTAGTCGAACGGCTATCTGTGCTCGGCGGCCTTTCGGCGAGCTATCCGTATTTGCAGGATGCGCCGGAGCACAAGCTGAGCATCGGCGCGATGGATGACCTATTCATGGCCCAGACCCCGCTGGCCCGCGAGATGCGGCTGGCCGATTTCGGGTATGACACGGTCCCCCTTGCGCACCCCTACGGCTGGATGAACGAGGAAGGCGACACCCTGCTGCTGTGGGGCGATTTCGCCCGCACCCTGGAGGACATTCGTTACTTCTCCCCCAAGGACGCACGCACCTACGAACAGCTTCGGGGCCCGATCGACTGGGTGATGGATCTCATCGACATCCTCACGGTCCAGGACCCCTCCGCGTGGGGCAAGCTTGATTTCGCCAAATACCTACTGCGGCATCGCCCCGACCGGGCCACCCGTCGCTTCCTGGGCAGCATGATGTCGTTGAATGTCTTCGAACTCATCTCGGAAACCTTCGAGTCCGACGCCATGCGCGGCCTGTGGGCCTACTGGTCGTCGATGGTCGGTCCGGCGGACTCGGTCGGTTCGGGCGCCTACTTCCTGGGATTTGCCGGCGTGCACCGTCATCTCGGCGTGCAGCGCCCCCGTGGCGGCATGACCAACCTGGTCGAGGCATTCAAAGGCAAGCTGGAGAGCCACGGCGGAGTGGTGCGGCTGGGCAACGGGGTCAACCAGATCCTCGTCGACTCGGGACGCGCGACCGGAGTGCGGCTCGAGGACGGCACTGAGCTGCGCGCCCGGCGTGGGGTCGTCTCGAATGCCGCAGCGCAAATCACGCTGGGCAAGCTGGTCCCGCCGGAGCAGCTGAGCCGCGAAGACCACAACAAAGTTGCCCTCATCCCGGCGAATTCGGTGAACGCGGCCGCATTCAAGATCGACGTCGCGACGGCGGGCCGCATCGGTTACCCGAAGGCCGAAGCCGCCCGGGCCAAGCGCGACGGCGAGGACATCCGCACCACCACCTTCATGACCGGCACCCTCGAGGACCACATCGAGCAGATGTACGCGATGAAGCGCGGACTCAATGTCGACACTCCGCCGGTGTACATGGCCATCCTGTCCGCACCCGATCGAAGCATCGCATCGGCCGAGGGCGATGTGCTCTACCTACATTCGAATGTGCCCGGCTATCCGAGCAACGGCTGGGGCGTCAACAAAAACGACTACACCGAACAGATCTGGAAATCGGGTCTTCGCTTCCTCGGCGGCCTGGAAACCGAGATCGGGCGGGTGGTGTCCACCCCGCAAGATCTGGAAGCTCGCTTCGCCGCGCCGGCCGGCGCCTACTTCCACGTGGACATGCTGGTCACTCGGCTGGGCAAAAACCGCCCCGCACACGGTCTCGGTGGCTACGACACCCCGATCAAGGGGCTCTACCAATCCGGTGCCGGCACTCATCCCAGTGGCGGGGTAACCGGTTGGCCCGGACGTCTGGCCGCCCAGCACGCGCTCCGCAATGAATAGCTGCGACAAGGTGATTCGAATCGACTGAGGAGGACGATCGGTGCCTAACATGAATCTGACGGCCCAACGGCTGTGCGTATGGTGTGGTCCGTTCATGATCGCAGTGTGGGCTTCGGCGTTCGCATTCCTCTGCCACTTCATCCCACCACCCAGTCCCGCCAAGTCGCGCGCCGCGCTCGTCGCCCAGTTCAGTGAGCACACCAACCTGATCCGCCTCGGGCTGGTCATCAGTCTCTTCGCGTGTGCGCTGCTGGTGCCGTTCTGCGCGGTCATCGCTGCACAGATCCGCCGGATGGAAGGTGTCCGCTCGGTTCTCGCGGAGTCGCAGCTGGTCTCCGGCGGCCTGCTGTGCGTCGAGTTCCTGGTGCCCTTCGCGATCTGGCAGACGGCACTGTACCGGCTCCACGAATGGAGTCCCGAGATCGTCCAAATGCTCAATGACATGGCGTGGTTGATGTTCCTCGGCATCATCTCCTCGGCCTGCATTCAAGTCGCCTCGCTGGGTGTCGCGATTCTGCTCGATAAGGGCGTCAAGCCGGTATTCCCTCGCTGGGCAGGCTATTTCAACATCTGGGTCTCGATGATCTGGGTGCCTGCGGCGATCATCCCCTTCTTCAAAACCGGCCCCCTGGCCTGGAACGGAATATTCGCCTGGTGGGTCCCGCTTTGCGTCTACTTCTGCTGGTTCGTCGTGATGGTGGTGTTGCTGCTGCGGGCCATCGGCGAAGACGAGCGCGCCCAGGAGCAAGCCGGTATGAATGACTGGCTCACCGGTCACCGGTCCGAGCCCGAGCTCACCGCAACGTAATCGTCTACAGCACAAGGAAAGAGCCCACGTGCCCAGGTCGCCCGGCTGGACACCGAGACCGTGCGGGACTACTTTCGCCGCGAACTCAACGACGAATTGCTGCAATGGGCGGGCCGCCCGCTGGTCAGCAGCACGTGGGTCGCCGACGACGCGGGCACCTCAATCGCGTTGCTGCTGTGGACGATACGCAACATGCTGGTCAGCACAATGTACAATCTGCGCCCTGGAGTCGGTGGGTTGCCCGAGGAACTGGGCCGGCGGTTGCACATCCGGCGACAGCACCCCGTGCTCAATGTCGCCGACACCGGAGCCGCCGTGGAGGTCACCTTCGCGCCCGGGGGCCTCAATCAACGAACCGAGTCCTTTGACGCGTGCGTCATCGCCACTCAAGCGCAGTATGCACTGGCGATGTTCCCGCAGATGGACGAAAACCATCGCGCGCTCTACCAGACCACCCGCTACCGGCGACTCGGCAGCATCTGCCTCGGGCTATCGCAGCGCCCGAAGGATCCCGCGACCTACTACATGGTCTCCCCGCACGAGGACCCCGACACGATCGCCGTGATCGCCGACCACGCGAAGGCACCAGGCCGGGCTCCCGAGGACAAGGGCCTGCTGACCGTGCTGCTGTCCCACGAATACCTGGAGCGCACAATGGATCTCAGCGACGAGGACGTGCTGGACTACGCCATAGACCGCGCCCGCTTCTACCACGGAAATGTCGTCGACACCCTCGAAGAGCACGCGGTCGCACGGTGGCCCGAGTCCGTTCCGGTCATGGACAAGGGCCGATTCGCGCGAATCGCCGACTTCCAGGGGCGCCTTGACTGGACGGCACGAGTTCAGTTCGCCTCCGATCTAGACAGGATCTCGGGCCTCAACGGTGCGTTGGTCAGCGGCCAAGAAGCGGCGAATCGCGTCGTGAATGCGGTGCTGGTCCCCGGACCCCAACCGATTTCGGTCGGCGAGCCACACTGATCAGCCGATCCGCAGGTGCAGCTCCTGAAAATGGAGTGTGCCGCACGGCCATCCAACCGTCGGCTCTTCCAAGACCGAGTAGGCGGGAATCCGCCGATTCCATTCCTCGATGATAAGGCGCAGTTCCAGGCGAGCCAGGTGTGAACCGAGGCAACGGTGCGGACCACGGCCGAAGGTGAAGTGATTGTTCCGCCTTTGGTGCATGACGTCGGCGTCGGGATACCGCTCGGGATCCCGGTTAGCCGTCCCGAGCCCCAGCCAGCACCGTGAACCTGCCGGGATCGTCACACCCGCGACAGTGACCTCCGTGGTGGTCATTCGCGGGACATAAGGGACCGGCGGGTTGATTCGCAAGACCTCTTCGATGAAGTGGCTGACCGCTTCTTCGTCATCGACCAACGTGGTGCGCAGCGCGGCATTGCGAGCCAGCTCGTAGAGCGCGAAACCCGTTGCGGCGGTCACGGTGTCCAGTCCGGCGACCAAAAAGAGAAAACACAGACCGATGATCTCCGGGTCGGTCAGCGCGCCCTCGCTCGTGTCCGAAAGCAATTGACCGAGCAGGTCGTCGCCCCCGCTGCGGCGACGATCGGCAAGATGTCCCGTCAGATAGTTCACCAGCTCGGCGCCTCGGGCCAAGGTCTCCGGCGACGGCTCCAAGCCTTCCGCGGCGGAGAACGCCAAAACCGCGTCCTTCCAGCAGATTAGAAGATCCCGGTCGGCGAGCGGCAGCCCGAACAGCGTCAAAAAGACCTGGGACGGAAACGGAACCGCGAGCGCGCTCATGACCTCAGAATTACCGCCGGACGCCACGATCTGATCGATCAGCTCGCCCACCTGCTTGCGCAACTCGGGTGCGCGTTCGGCCATGCGGCGTGGACCGAAGAACTTATCCAGTACCCGCCGAAACCGGGTGTGGTCAGGGGGATCGAAGGCGATCGGCACCATCGGAAATGGGCTTCCCACCAAATCGAACGCGCCAAAAGAGGAAAAGAGCTCCGGGTGGATGGCCGCTTCCTCGACGACGTCGGCACCGCTGATGAAGTACACCCCGGCATCGGACACGGCGATTTTGCCGGGCGCCAGGAGCATGTGCCACGCCGACTCGCGGTCCTGAGCAAAAGGCAAAGTTTCCAGCGCGGGTAGCGCCGGGCAGCCGACCTCCATGACAGCTCCTCCGACTCATAACCAGTGTTAATCCCGGTTAAATTCTAGGCTGAGTTAGTGACGCTGTACTTGAATATCATACATGTATCAAATAGCCGCTATGTGACCTGCATCACACTGCGGGAGTTCTCGGCGCCGGCCGCTTCCGCCCCGCCACGACAGGCGGCACCATCGTTGACAGAGCTAATTTATAGCCGTACTGTCTCAAAATAATCGCAGTGCCCACGATTCGGGGCCGTCGGCAACGGTAGTAAGTCAGTTCACGGAGCGACCCAAAGCGCTGGACACTACGAGGAAAATGCGTAAATGATCGTTAACGCTCCCCCAAAATGGAAGACATGACTTCTGGATTCGGTTGCCGCAATGGTTCGTGATGCTATTGGCAATATCCTGCGTACGCGCGCTCTGAGTACGCCCGACCGCGTCTGCTGCGCGATGGACGACAACGTCTACACCTATGCAGAGATGAATCAACGGTCGGATGCACTCGCGGCCGGGTTGGCGCGATTAGGCGTCGGCAAGGGTGAGCAGATCGCGATGCTGTCGCCCAACCGCATCGAATTGCTCGAGGTGTTCTACGGGGCCGCGAAGACCGGGGCCGCCCAGGTGCCGTTGAACGCATACCTCAAGGGCGACTTTCTTCTTCACCAGCTGCGCCAGTCGCAGTCGGGCCTTTTGGTCACCGACGCCGCCGGCCGGGAGGCACTGGCTCCGGTGCGCAGCCAGCTGCCCGATCTGCGGGCGGTGATCATGCTCGACGAGGCCGAAGACGGCGAGATTCCGTACGCGAGTCTGTTCGACCACGGAGACACACCGCCTGATGTGGAGCTCACCGCCACCGACACCATGTCGATCCTCTATACCTCCGGCACCACCGGGCTGCCCAAAGGATGTGTCGCCAGCCACGGCTACTACTGCCGAAGCGGCGAAATCATCGGTGCCGCGCTCGAAGTCACCAAAGACGATGTCCTGTTCGCCGGCCTTCCGCTGTTTCACGCCGGCGCGAGACTCGTCACCGTGACGCTGCCCCTGGTCTACGGCATACCGGCTTACCTGCAGGGGACATTCAGCGCGCGCGCTTACTTCCCCCGCGCCAAGGAAGTCGAAGCCACGCTGATGATCGCGGTCGGCGCGATGGGCGCCGCGATACTGGCGACCGAACCGTCGGCCGCCGACCGCGACCACAAAGTCACCCGGATCATGTGCGCGCCGTTGTCGCTCGAATCCCAAGCTACCTTCCGCGACCGCTTCGGCGTCGATCCCTGGGTCGACATCTTCGGCCAAACCGAGTGCATGCCAGCCACATTGACGACGCTCTCATCGGACCGGCGCGATCCGAACGGCTGCGGCATCGGGGCGCCCGACCTCGAGGTGGCACTCCTCGACGACGAGGGCTACATCCTTGACGGTGAGGCCACGGGCGAGATCTGCCTTCGACCCAAGGTCCCGTATGCGATGTTCAACGGCTACTTCGACAACCCCACGGCGACAGTCGAGGCGTTCCGGGGCTTGTGGTACCACACCGGTGACAACGGCAGACGCCTGCCGAGTGGGGCGTTCGCGTTCATCGATCGCAAGAAAGACAGCCTTCGCCGCCGTGGTGAGAACATTTCCAGTTTCGAACTCGAACAGGCCATCGACGCCCACCCGGCCATCGTCGAATCGGCGGTCGTCGCCGTGGCTTCCGAACTCGGTGAGGACGACATCAAGGCCTGCATCGCCACCAGCTCCCCGGTCGAGGCTGCCGAGTTGTTCGACTTCTTCAAAAACAACTTGCCCTACTTCGCCATCCCCCGTTATGTCGACTTCCTCGACGCACTCCCCCGCAACGGTGTCGGGCGCGTGCTCAAGCACAAGTTGCGTGACGCCGGAAACACAGCGGAGACGTGGGACTTCGAAGCAATGGATCTGACCGTCGCGAAGCAGGAGCGCCGCTAGATGGATTTCACCTTGACTCCCAAGCAACTGGAGTTGCAGGAGCGCGCCGAGAAACTCGGTCGGTCGTTCGCCGAGCAGGCCCGCGAGTGGGACGAGTCCGACGAGGCGCCCTACCGCGAAATCTTCGAACGTGTTGGCGCGGAAGGGCTGTTTGGCGTCGCAATGCCCACCGACTACGGAGGTCAGGGCGGCGGCGCGGTCGAGTACCTCATCGTGGTGGAGGCGTTGTTCCGCTATGCCCAGTCCTGGCTGCCGCCCGAACCGGTGTTCTGCACCAGCGGCCCGGGGCCGTCGATGTTCCTGCTCGGCGGCGACACGGTGCGAGAGAAGTACTTGTACGACATCGTCGCCGGCCGTCGCGCCTGCAACATCGCGCTCACCGAGCCGCAAGCCGGCTCGGCCCTGACCCATCTGAACACCACCGCGGTCCGCGACGGCGACGACTTCATCCTTAACGGCACCAAGAGTTTTCTGACCGGTTCCAACGTCAACGGCCTCAACGCGACTTTCGTGCGCTTCGACGACGTGCCGGGCGCCAAAGGAATCGGGGCCATCGTCGTGGAGAACTCACTGGCCGGCGTCGAGATCCAACGCGGCCCGGTGTACATCGGCGATCGCGGAATCCACCATGGCGACATGGTGCTCACCGACGTCCGAGTGCCCGCCGAGAACGTCATCGTCGGTCCCGGCCAGTTCGCCCGGCTGATGACAGCATTCAACCTCGAGCGGCTGCACAACTGCGGATTCTGGTTGGGCTTCAGCCAGGCCGCCTACGACGAGGCCGCCAAGTACACCCAGCAGCGCGAGGCATTCGGCAAGCAGATCATCGACTTTCAGTCTGTCTACCACTCGCTGGCCGACATGTGGGTCCAGATCGAGGCGCTGCGACTGCTCGCCTACCGGGCCGCATCCACGGCAATCGAGGGCCGGTTTCCGAAACTCGCCGAAGTAACTCAGGCCAAGCTGTTCGGCGCCACCGCCGGTCCGCAGATCACCCTCAAAGCGATGGAACTGCATGGGGGCTACGGCGTGACAACCGACTACCCGATCCAGCGCATTCATCGGGACTGCGTCACCAACGTGGTGGCCGGGGGTGCACCGGCAGTGCTGCGAAACGGCGTTGCCGCGGGGCTGTTTCCCGACCGCAGATTCCCGCAAGCATGACGCTTTCCGTCGAGCAGCAGGATTTTCAGCAGGCGGTACGCGACTTCTGCGCGCGCGAATGCGCCACCCGCGAACAGCGCGAAGCGCTGCTCGACGCGGACGAAGAGGACCAATCTTCGGTTCTATATAAGAAGCTCGCGCAACTCGGTTGGCTCGGCGTGGCCATCCCCGAGGAATACGGCGGCTCCGGCGGCACCTACGTGGAGCAGACGATTCTCTTCGAGGAACTTTGGCGGGGACTTGCTCCGGTCAAGGCGCTCGGCCCGACGACGACGGTTGCCGGGTGCTACAAGCGATTCGGATCGGAGCAGCAGAAACAGGAGGCACTCTCGGCGATCGCAAGTGGTGAGATCATGTCGATTTCGATCTCGGAACCCGGTGCGGGATCAGACGTCGCCGCGATCGCCTGCCGGGCCGAGCCGGTCGCCGACGGCTATGTGCTCAACGGCCAGAAGACGTGGTGCTCATATGCACACCGGGCCGGGCGAATCCTGTTGGTCGCGCGAACCGGCCACGGCGAGAAACCGCACACGGGTCTGACCATTTTCGAAGTACCTCGCGATACTCCCGGCATCGAGACGCGCCGCATTTCCACATTGGGGGGTCGTGAAGTCAACGACGTCTTCTTCACCGACTGCATTGTTCCCGCCGAAAACGTCGTCGGCGAAATCGGCCGTGGCTTCCCGCAAATCATGGCCGGCCTCGACGGCGAGCGGTTGCTCGGCGCCGCGGTCGGACTTGGGATCGGCCAACGCGCACTCGATGACGCCATCGCATATGTCAAGGAGCGCAAGCAGTTCGGTAAGGCCATCGGAACATTTCAAGCGTTGCGTCATCGCATCGCCGACCTTGCCACTGACCTGGAATGCGCCCGCCTGCTCACCTATGAGGTCGCTGCGCGACTCGAACGCGGCGCCGACCCGGTCACCACGCGGATGACGTCGATGGCCAAGGTCAAGACTTCCGAAGTCGCCAAACGCATCGCGCTCGAGGGTATGCAGATGATGGGCGGCTATGGCTACGCGACCGAGTACGACATGGAAAGCCATGTGCGGCACTCGCTGGTCCTGCCGATCTACGCCGGCACCAACGAGATTCAGCGCGAAATCATCAGCGGTTCACTCGGGCTGCGGTAGTGGGTCCAAATAGTCCTGGTACCGCGGCGGCCGCAAGGCCGCTGACAGATGACGTCGAAGCGCGTGTTGCGTTGATGCCCCTCATCGGCTCTTAGCTGTACTAGCGCATCGCCACGCTACGACTCCCCTCGCGCCGCAACCTAGTTGGCTGTGCGTTTCGCCTTCTGGCCGCGTCGTCGCGGCGTTGGTGACGATCGGCGTTCTGGAGCAGTCTGAGCGCCATAGAGGGTGAACTCGGTGAGGTGGTCGAGCAACTCGGCAGTCGACCACTCGCCTTCCCCGGTGGGAAGTAACCACGCCGCGTTGGTGATGAGTCCCGCGACCATCGCAATCTCGAGACGCAGTTTGACCCCGACGGTCTCGACCGGTATGTCGCGCTCGCTGACGGTGATCTCTTCGGCGATGAATCCGGCAATTTCGTCAAGCGTTGACTCGAATTCGGCACAGAGCGCGCGGCGTTCGTCATCCGGTAGCACCGATCGGTCTGAGAGCACCGTCTGCAGCAAATCGCGATGGGCTCTGAAATGGTCAACGAGCCCTTTCATGAATGCGCGCTCGAGGTCCCAATCCGAAAGCCGCGAAGTGCGGTTCGCGCGGTTGCAAACGGAGCGAAAATCGTCGAGGAACCGCCGGAACGGCCCGAGAGTGGCTTGTCGTATCAGCTCGTCACGACTCGAAAAGTGCCGATACAGCACCGAGCGGGACACACCGGCTTCGCGCGCGATCAGGTCGACAGACGCGCTGTGTCCCGATTGGGTGACAGCGCGCTCTGCAGCCACGAGGATTTGTCGATGGAGCTCAGAAGACCGCCGACGGGCGGTGGTTGCTGCGGCTGCGGTTGGCGGGGTCTTGGCGCGCACAAATCAGATTAGCAATCCGCTCATGCGATTAGGGGGACAGCAGTGTCCCTTTACAGAAACAGATACGCGGCGTTAGCGTCATGGGACGCATCTGTCCCTTAGTTGCCGCTGCATCATGATTTGGAGGAGATCCGAGTTGCTCACCGAGCCGCCGATCTACGGCATCCCTGCAAGCACCGCGCACATCGCCGTCACGATCACCGCTGTCGGTGCCGGCATCGCCGTGCTGTTCTTCATGTGGCACGCAATAACCCGGCGCGATCCGCTGATGATCTTCCTTGGCCTCGCCGGTGGATTGACTGTCTTCACACTGGAACCCTTTACCGATGTGCTGGGGCTGGCAGTCTTCCCAGAGTTGAACCAGATCGGCTGGATCCACGCGCTGGGCCGCCACATCCCCGCGTACGTCGGGCTGATTTACATCTTCTACTGGGCTCCTGCATGGAAATTCGTCACCCACCGACTGGATCACGGAATGAAGGGCCGGGAATTCAGTGCGATCTGCGCTGCTCTCGTCGGCGCGGCGTGCCTGATCGAGGTGATACCAACCAAAGTCGCGATGTGGACCTACTACGGCTCTCAGCCACTCAAGATCGTGGGCTTCCCGATCTGGTGGGCTGTCGCCAACGGCCACTCCGTCGTCGCCAGCGCCGTCGTACTCTATTTCCTGCTCAAGGTGCTGCCTCGCAACCGTCGCTTCCTACTGATCGTCATCATGCCGCCGGTCGTTCTCGCGGTTCATACTCTCGGTTCGGTATTCGCTTACCTAGCAATCGGCTCGACCGCTGCTAGGAGCCCCACGTTCGCTACCTACGGGGGGACTCTAGCGACGATGGCGTTCTGCACCATGATGCTCTGGGTCTACTGGCAGGCGATCAGCCTTGGGCGCCGGGTGAGCTGGTTGTCGGCGGCTGAGCACGACACATCACGAGAGATCGCGGCAAGTTGGAATGGCCAGGCCTACGCCGGGCGAAGCTGACCTCACCGCGGCCGTGACACCGTCCGGAGCAACGGGCGCGCTACCGACGGCGAGGGCTCAGGACCGCTCATTGTGACTGACTGACAAGCCCCACGAACGGTTCGGGTTGTAGCGACGGTCAGGTAAGAGTGCCTCCCCAGGCGAGCTATGGATGTCGCGACGGTCAACTCTATACCTTCGTTATCGGGGCAAATACTGTTGTGCACCAACGGAATTACACCCGAACACGCAGAGCCATTTGCCCGCCCTAGCCGGTGCCGGTGTCCAACGGGACCTGCGACGGCAGAATGGTTCCAGCCGGGACGCGCAGCGTGCCGTCCGAGCCGACGTAGGCAGACCCGCCACCGCTGCCCGAATTATCGTTGCGTACCAGCGGAACCGCGGGTCCCGGGCAGGCACGGCCGGTGCCCGCACCGCAGATGCCGTCCAGGAAATAGGATCGCTTCTGGATGTCGTCGTTCCACGTCCGACTGTGCGCCCCGACGAACAGGTGGGGCACCGTGTAGACGGCGAGAAAGATCATGTTCACTGCCCCGATGATCGACAGTGCCCGGATGACACCGTGCCCGGCCGGCGATGCCTTGACCCGCTCCGACCCTCGCTCGACGAGAGTCCTGCCCCGGTCGTCGAGGAAAAAGCGCAGGAACGTGTAGGCGGTGAGCAGGATCCCCACCAGGAATGCCTCGTGCAGTGGGAACGCGTGATAGCGGTCGGCGAAGATGCTGAAGTGCCCGCCCGCATAAGTCCAAACACCAAGTGGCATAAAGACTACGCCCTCGAATACGACGTCGAAGACGAACATCACCACCCAGCAGATCAGGGCTAGCCCAACCCGACCGAGCCCCGGCCACCGAGCCGACGCCCAGCGCAGCGTCGCCACGCCAATCCGTACGGCGACCGTCATGATCACGACGTAAAGACCGATGATGGTCATGGGCGGTTCGACGACGGTCGCGCCCGGGGCGCCGAACGACAACCAACCGGGGACACTGGTAACCCATGACCCTCGGTTGAATGACCAGGAGTTGTAGGTGATCCACGGGCCGAAGTAGTTGGACAACGGATCTTGAAAGAACAAGGTGCAAAAGGCGAGGGTCAGTGCACCGTCAACGGTGATTGTTCGCTCGCGCCGCCACGGCCGAACGGCGAACCACCACACCAGCGCCGCCATGGCCGGAATCATGGTGACCTGCAAGGTCATTAGGAAGACCTTCATGTACGCCGGCGGATCGCTCGGCCCCACCGGGACCCGCTGGAAGTAGGGGCCAGTGATCCACCGGACGAGTACGTAGGCCATGAACGCAAGCCAGAGCGAGCCGAATGCCGCCCACCACAACACCGGCCGCGAGCGGCGCCGCTCGACTGCGGGGTCCATGGTGTGCCCGTGGACGGTCGAGGCGTTCGACTGGTCTGTCGCCGTAGCGCTCAACGGAGTGTTCACGGCCGCAGCCCCAATCGTGGTCGAGTTGCGGGTTTCATACCGCCCTGGCTCCATGTGGTTCGGGACGCGTTCGTATCGCGGCCAGTTCGGCCTCGAGGACCGCAACACGATCCTCGATTGTGGTTCCGCCAGTGGTCGATTCGTCGTTTCTGATGGCGCGCCCGGTCATGACGGTTGTGGTGACCACCCAGACGAAGTAGACGGTGACGGGAATCCAAAAGCCGATGAGGCCATTCCATGCCAGCGGCCCAGACTTGAATATCCAGACGCCGAAGGTGAAGCCCACCCCCAGCGCGCACCAGAGTTGAAAGTAGGCGAACCACCGTGGATAGACGGGATCGGGGTGGCGATCACGCAGCGTTACCACTGCCAGCGCGACCATCTGGAACATCCCGGTGCAGACAATGCCCAAAAACGGTAGCCATCCTAAGTCATTGAATGTCTGTACGCGCACAGCGTCATCGGGACGAAACGCGGCGACAAGCCAGAATGTGCACGGATAAACGAATTCGATGACCACGCACCCTTGGGCCGCGGCCCATGCCCACGTCAAAGGTGCTCGATTCCCTTCCGTCCGCAACATCTGTGCGCAGATTGCACCGCCCCACGGCAGCAGCAGTGCCGAAGCGAAGAGCGCAAGGACCAATCCGACCCGGATGCTAATGAGGTGGTCGCGAAAAAAGGCGGCCATCTGCTCGGGGGTGTTCGTAGGCGACGGGGGCGGAACCATGCGTGCCAGCAGCACCCAGCCGATTAGAAAGAAAGCGACAAAACCGAAAACCGAATAAAGGCTCCACAGCTGCACGCGCTTGCCGCTCATGACATCCCTACCTTCCCCATCGGCGCCAACGTCGCTGGTGCGCGCGTCACCGGCCCCGGTCGTACGCAAACTGCGGCGGATAGTTCCGGCCGAACGCGCGACCACTAGCGCCCTGATCCTGGTTATCGTTGCGTAACAACGGCACACCGGGTCCCGGGCAAGCGACACCCGGACCCTCGCCGCACGTGTAGGTCAGGTAAGACCGCTTCTGGATGTCGCCGTTCCACTCGGTTGAGTGCGCCCCAAACCAGGTGTTGGGCAATGTGTATCCGATCGTCATCGCCAAAGTCACCAGCCCAGTGACCGCCAATATCCGTGCGGCAGTGACCTTGACCGGTCCACCGCCGAGCCGTTCGGCGCCCCGCTCGGCCAGCGATTGCCCGCGGTCGTTGGTGAAGTACTTGATGCAGGCGAACATGGTGAAAATCGCGCCGGTTGTCAGCGCCTCGTTGACCGGATACGCGTGGTATGTGTCGGCGAAGATCTTGACGTGCCCGCCCGGGTACTCCCAAGAGCCCATCGGCATAAAGATGACGCCCTCGAAGACCAAGTCGAACGGCACCATGACCGCGAAGCAGATCGCTGCCAGCCCGACTCGAGGAATACCGGGCCAACGCGCCTGTGCCCGGCGCATGATCGCCGCGCCCATCGACGTCACCAACAGGAAGACCACGATGTAGGCACCCGGCACGATGAGCAGCGGATAAGCGACCTGGTGGTCCGGGGTCCCGGGCGCCAGCGCCCCGGGCAAGCTGTTGAGCCACGAACCCATGTTCACTTGCCACGCGTTGTAGGTGTACCAGTGGCCGACGTAGGCGCTGAGCGGGTCGTGGAAGGACAGGTTCAGAAACGCGATAACCATCAGCCCGTCGAGTCCGATGCGCCGTTCCCGCTTCCAGGGCCGCACTACGAACCAGTACAGGACCGTGAGTCCGGCGATCGGCAACACGATCTGCCAGAAAGTCAGGGCCACTTTCATCCAGGACGGAAGCGGAGTCGGGCCGGGATCAACGTGTTTGAAGTACGGCCCGGTGATCCATCGCAGCAGCACGAATGCTTGGAAAGTCAGAATTCCCACACCCAAGACCGCCCACCACTTGATTGGCGGCACCGGCCGCACGACGCCGACGGTGGGTAGGGTGGCCGGTTTGTCGAACTCGATCGCGCTCACGCCCGAACCCTCCGATCGGCGTGCAGCTGGTCGACGATCCGGTCCCCCGCGCTTTGACCAGATACCAAGGCGCCGTTCACACCTGGGATCGGCCCGACATCGCCGGCCAGCTGGACCCGGGCAGCAGGATCGACCTCACGCATGAAGCGGTCGACTGCGTGAAAGCGCCCCTTGCGCATGATCGGGACAACATTGCGCCAGCGTCCAATCTCAAAGTCGGCAACCTTGGAACTCAAATCGCCGTAATAGGGCTTGACGAAACCCAATACGGTGTCGATGAGCTTCTCATCAGGGCTGTCCAGATTGTCCAGGCACCACTCGTGGCGGCAGAACGTCGTGATCATCCCCGTACCGTCGGGGCATCGGTTGTTGGCCTTGAGGTGATCGACGATCACGCCACACAGGTCGGGTTGTTCCCTCGGGGAGCACATGATGTACGTCGCCGGATTCGACGGTCGCTCCGACAACGCGATGTGGCAGTTGACGCTGCAGATATAGTCGGTGTTCTCGTAGTACTCGCGGGCAAATCCCGAAAGCTGTGGGTAGATCTCCAAAGCTGTGCCGGTTGTCGTCGTCACGACGGCGTTGGCGAACTCCTCGGTGACCTCTCGACCGTCTTGGGTGAAGCTAACCTCGACGCGATCTCCTGTGTCGGTAACGTTGGTGACCGGTGTCGCCAGCCGAACGTCATTCAGTCGAGCAGCCATCGCCCGCGGCAACGCGTCCATGCCATCGTCGAGGCCGTAGAAGTACGGTTTGAAAAAATTCTTCATTGTCCACAACAGCTGACCCACCGACGCGTACGAAGGATCACTCAGCCATGGTCCCCGGACTACCACGGCGGCAACGTAATCGAGGATCTCTTCGCTGAGTTCACGCCGGCTGTACGTGGTGACGGTGTCAGTGTCGATGGCGGCAACGCCCGACGCGTCGGCGTAGTTGAGGTCTTTCCAATGTTTGGCCAAGAAGAACAAGAGCTTGGCCAGCTTCAGCTTGGCCCGACCGGACAGGTAGGGCGTTCTCAGTAAACTCAGCGGCTTGCTGAGGTCCAGGTAGTTCAACTCGCCCCCGCGCGGCATCGCCCCAAAGGCGTTGAACTTGTGCATCTGCGGACCTAGCCCGACCTCACGCATTTCCTGCGTGGCCTCCGCGTAACTGCCGAGATAGATGAACGCCCCGACGTCGTAAACAAAGCCGTCCCGCCGGATTGTCTTGATCCGCCCGCCAACCCGCTCGTCGGACTCGAACACCACGGGCGTACCGCCAGCTTGGTGTATCCGTCGCGCGGCCGCAAGCCCGGCAATACCACCGCCGATGACGGCTGTTCTCGCGTCTGTCCTCACCGTCACAACGTAACCCAGAAATGATCGTCAAATCAATAATGATCGACAAATCATCTGAGAACCATCGGACGCTCTTCTAAGCTGTAGTGGTGGCAGCACCGAATGGGATTTCCCGCACGGCACGCCGGCAGGCGCAGACTCGAGCAGACCTGATCAATGCTGCGCGAGAAATCATCGCCGAAAGTGGAGTAGAGGCACTACGGGTAAGCGATGTTACGAAGCGTGCCGACGTCGCTTTTGGCACCTTCTACAACCAGTTCAAGACGAAGGACGACATCGTCGAAGCGGTCGTGGCCGAGACCATCGTCGGACTCGCGCAGTCGGTCGAAGAATCGCGAGAGTTCAGCGATCCCGCGGAAGCACTGATCGCGTCGACCCGGGCCGTGGTCCGTATTGCCTACGACGATCCCCCGCTGGCGCGCCTGCTGGTGAAACTCGAGCAAGCCGAGTCGCGGTTCGAACGGATCATCCGCCCTCAGGCGGGTGCGCTGCTCGAACGAGGAGTGGCCCAGGGGCGGTTCGTCATCAACGACCTCGAGACCACATTGACGATGTCGATAGCGGGGGCCTTCGAGGTGATCAGGGGCATCCTCGACGGGCGTTTAAGCGAGCGCGCCGATCTGGTCTGCGCCGAGATGCTGCTGCGAATGGCCGGAGTGACACCGAAGCAAGCCGCGCGTTATGTGCGTGCAGCCGAGAAGGTTTCGTGATTTTACTTGTCGGTCTGTCGGCTTTACCAAATCCGCGGCTGCGGCCTGCCTTCCCAACGGTCCGAGAAGGCGAGCCTTTGGGATCGTTAACGAACTACATGGCATGTCCAAGTCACAACGGATGTGCAACCAGCGGTCAGCGGCCGTCGAGAATGCGCCGCGCGGCGTTCTCGCCCCAACGCGCGGCGGATTCCATGGAACCTGCGCCAAACAGATCCCCGGCGACCTGCACTGGGCCGTCGGTGGGCAGCGAATCACGCAGCGCACTGTTGCGACGCCAGAAGCCTGGATCCGCGAGGTATCCCGCGTATGGCCAACGAGTCACCACCGACAAGTCCCGGTTCCCGGCAAGTTCGGGGCAAAGCCCTTCGACCACGCTGGCGGCCCACGTCTCCAGTTGAGCGTCGGTGTCGTCGAGAAACCTGTCGGTGACAGTCGTGTCGGTGTAGATGGTGACCAGGCTGTGTCCACGTGGAGCACGGTCGAGGGATTTGTTGTGCTGCAGGAAGATCAACAGGGCTTCGCGATTTTCGACGGTGGGCACCAGGATCGTGTAGGCCCTGCTCTTGGTCGGAACACGGTAGCCGAGCGAGACACTGATCAATTTGACGTTGCGCAACTTGTCGCCGAAGGCCGGCGACGCCGTCAACAATGTCGGCCACATCTCGACCGCGCGGTGATACATAGCGCCGATGACGCAGCTTTTCGCACTGACGTCGTGGGTACCACTGCTGTCGGAGTACGACACCGTCACGCCCGATTCGGTCTCGTCGATGCGATTGACGGTCGCGCCGTAATGCACATCAAGTCGCGACGCGAGCGCGTTGGTAACTGTCGCCAATCCGCCGCGCAGACTGTGCAGGCCGCCGGACCAAGCCCCTAATGCACCAAGCACATTCACGCTGGAGGCCTCGTGTGCGCCGGATCCTGTGGTCAGGCGCATCATCGGATCAATGAGATATTCGGCCGCCTCGCGACCGAAATGACGTAGCGCGAAGGCGTGCGCCGACACATCCGGATCGTCTAGCGACGCCGAGCGGCTCATATCGTAGGAGTCGACTTCGCCGATGGCCTTGCGCAATCGGATGAGTCCGGCCGCCAAACGCAGCTTGCCCGGCAAGGACAACGCGGGCGTAAAGGGCAGCCTCAATGGTTTGCCCGGATCGATGTCGATCACCCGTCCGCGCCGGACCAAGCCAATGACCGCGCTGGTATCCACCAGACGATCCGCGAGCCCGAGGTCGTCGACCAACTGCAGATAGCTTGCGTACCCGGCGGTCAGCGCGTCCGGGCCAGTGTCGACGAGGTAGTCCCCGTACGACTCTGTTTGCACGCGACCGCCCGGCCGGGTCGTCGATTCCAGCACCGTGACCGCTGCCCCGCCCTGCTGCAAGCGATACGCAGCCGTTAGCCCGGACAGCCCAGCGCCGACAACAACGACCGGGGTCACGACCGGCCCCTCCGGCATTCGATTCGCTGCCTGTTTGATTTCATGGCGCAACTCCACCGGCCCCCACGGCCCACGTTGTAAACGGTCGTTATCATCGGCCAAGCTACCACAGAGCTTCACCGCGTGACATCGATTCCAGATCGAACTGAACGTCGGGCAGGCTATCGCAAAACATCGCCCCACTGCCCGCGTAGTTATGCGCCTATGCTGACTCCCGATGACCGCGTTACGGGAGCGAAAGAAACCAGCGCTGTGTGCCACGATCGTCCGCCGTGGAACTGTTCACGCAGCATGGCTATGACTCGGTCGGTATGGAGGAAATCGCCCACGCATCGATGTGTTCGCGCAGCACGCTAAACCGGCATTTCGGCGCCGAAGAGGACGTGCTGTTCCCGCGGTCTTCACTCACCGCTTCAACGACATGGCACCGGCATGAGCGCCCGCGCACCGCGAATCCGTTTGCATGGAACGGCTTGCGGCCTTTTTGTTACCGGTGGTGACGTTCTTCGCGTGATAGTCGTAATGGCGGTCCTGATATTTCTGGCGATCGGATTGCAGGAACAGGTCCAGTCCGCGGAAGTCGCGCTGAACGGATAAGGGTGAACATCTTTGTCGACGAGCTTTACTGCGATAGCGTGAACGCACGTTCATACTCGTTGCGCTCGCTGAGGAGATCGCATGACCCCCATTCAAGCCAAACTTCGATTGTTCGGGGCCTGGTGCGGCCCCGCATACCTGCTCCTTCTCTTCGTCGGGTGGGGCGCCTTCGCCGGCTTCCTGCCACCAGTTGCGCCGTCGCGCACTGCCGGCGAGATTGCGCAAATCTTCCAGGGCAACACCAACGGCATCCGAATCGGCATGGTGCTGGTGATGTGGTCCGCCGGCGTGTTCATCTTCTTCGCCGCCGCCATCGGGCAGTTTCTGTCCAAGATCGAGGGCGGCGCCGGTGTGCTCACCTACGGCGTACTCATCGGCGGCTGCGGGAACATGGTCCTGACGTTCTACCCGGCTGTTTGGTGGCTAGTCGCCGCCTACCGTCCGGAGCGAGCGGCTGACCTCACGTACATTTTCAACGACATGGCGTGGCTGCAGTTCATCGGCGGTGTATCAATGTTCGCTGCGATGCCCGTCGCGATCGCTCTCGCGGCTTTCATCGACAAGAGTCCCGATCCGGTATTCCCACGCTGGGCAGGCTATTTCAATTTCATGGTGGTCATGCTGATCATCCCTGACCAGCTTTTGTTCTTCTTCCATTCGGGACCGTGGTCGTGGAACGGACTGTTCGGATTGTGGATCCCGGTCGTCTTGTTCGGCACCTGGTTCCTGGTGACGTTCTACTTGATGCGTGCCGCGGTGCTGCGGGCCACCCGGAATCCCCGCCCTGCCGTCGAAAGCCTGGACGCTATCCCCACCGCCACCGGAGGGTAGGCACACCCCCAGGCGACAGAGTCACGCTCGTACAGGCCGGGTCGGGGTCGGCAACGCTTCAGGGGCCGCGTGCGGATGGGCGACAGTAACGGCCACCAGTTTGACCACCGCACAAGCCGCAACGAAGGTAACCAGCCCGCCCACCTGCGTCAGCACCCAGCCCACCTTTGTGTTGATGACCAGCCACGACGGCCAACCCACCGCGGCGTTCACCGCCGCGCTGGTGCTCAACGCCAGGGGAATGACCGCCAAGGTTCGCCAGCCACGGAAGTAGGAATCGAACCGGTAGATTATTGCCGCCAGCACGAGCGGGATGGCGGCATTAACCGCCATCCACCAGAGCGGAAACTTGCCGAGCAGCAAGGGCTGATAGCCGTAATAGACATAGGGATTCATCGTCAGCAAGACAGTCTCGAAGAGCAGATCCCCCAGCATCGCCGCGCAAAAAACTAGCCAAATCTGTTGCCGCGTCAGCCCTTTACGCAAGCCATTCCAGATCGCAGAGGTTGCAATGCCGAAATAGAAGAAGTAAGCCAGGCACAACCAGACCGGCAAGGGTCTGCCCCAGGCGGTAAAGGCCGTCCACGAATTCGACGGGAACCAACAGGCGCCGACCGTGTCGACCATCGGCTCGAAAATCATGATGGCGCCGCCTGAAATCAGCAGCAGCAGAACCAGGGGTCGACCGGTTCGAAACCAGTCGACCAACGACACGACCAGCGCGACAGTGACGATGCCGGCCAGGGCAACGGTGATGCCCCATTCCGCGGTTTTATCGACGACCATGTCCAGTGGGGGTTGCGGTGTGAGCATCACTTCATCTCCTCGGGCCAACGCTCGGCGGGCTCTGATCGACCCTGTTGGTCGTGCTGTCCCGCCGAGGGATGGGAACGCCCGGACCCGGGCAATCGAAGCTTGTGTTCGGGCCGCACACGCCCCCCAGCCGCCACGGCTGCTTCAGGTACACACTCGACATTTCCGAGTGCAGGGCATAGAGCTGGTACGGGATGTTGTAGGTCAGCAGGATTGACAGCTGACACATCCCAACGATCGCAAGGAACCGAAGGAAGGTCTTCATCCGGACGCCGCCGAACCTCAACGCGTCGATTCCGCGTTCCGGCAGCGAACGGCCGTGGTCGTCACGGAAAAAGTGGACGCTGGACAAGAACACATAGGTGCCTGCCCAGCTGACCGTTTCGTACAGCGGAAACTGGTGATCGGTTCCGGCGAAAAGGCTCAATTGCGGAATCACGCTCGCGTAGCTGAACAGATTCGTCCTGGTGATGAAGCTTTCCAGCACCAAGTCGAAGGCGCAAAACGCCAGATATGTCAGCGCAATCAGGCGCAGTTTGCTGATACCGGGATTGCGCCGGGTCAACCAGCCCATGAGTCGTGAGCCGGCCATCGCGGGGATCGCGACCAGCCAGAAGTAGGCGGTGCCCGCCCACATCGAGACGGGAACCAGCGCGGCGTTCGGCGAGCTCCACCCGGGGATGTGGTCCAGCCAACTACCGAAGTTGATCGAGGTGGTGCTGTAAAGGAATTGGTAACTCGTCCAGTTGATCCACGGTTCTTGGAAGAACATCAAACCGCATCCAAGGACAAACAATCCGTCAAACGACAGGCGGCCGTCACGGAGCTTGGGCCGGATCACGAAGACCCACATGATGGCAACGGTGACGACGAGCGCGAAGACTTCCCAGCCGCGCATCAAGCCCACATACCAGCCGGGCTCCTGACCCCGCCCGAGGGTGTTCGTCTTGAAATCGCCGCTCACGACCCAAGCGGTCCAGCAATAGCAGATCAGGGCAAACCACAGACCTCCGTGGATCACCCACAGCGACGCCGTATTGCGTTGGGCGACTTGACGATCGACCGAGGAAGCGCGGTCCAGGGTTGTCATGGCCGCCTCGGCATCGGTACGCCGGGCCCGGGGCAGGTTTTCCCGTCACTGCCCGAGGCGCACATGTCGTTGATCATGTAGGACTTGTAGTCGGTGGGGAACGGACCGGAATGTACCGCAAACCATTGCTGCGGAACCATATACAGCACGAGGAAGGACAGGTGCACGGCGCCGAAGATGGCGAGGAATTTGATCAGCTGTTTGGACTTCGGGCCCACGCGGATCTTGTCGAGCCCACGTTCCACGACTGTTTGGCCTCGGTCGTCGCGGAAGTGGCTCAGACTGGCGATCGCACCGAGTGAGATGCCGCCGAATAGCACGGTCTCCGACAAGGGCACCTGGTAGGTGTGGCCGGCAAATAGCGTGATGGCCCGAATCGCCCCGGGATAGGCATAGATTTCGGTGCGCAACAGCAGCGTTTCGATGATCGTGTCCACCACGACCAGGCCGAAGAAGATAAACGCCACCGACGCGGGAGTGCCGAACTTCGGCCAGCGCACCTTGATCTTGCGGAGCATCCACAACACCAGCATGACCTGTGAAAACACCAACGCTACGTAGCCGGGGATGGTGATGAACAGCGATTCCGGCAGATAGTTCGCGTTCGGGCTGACCCACCCCGGCCAAGATCCGTTTGCCCAGGCACCGCGATTCACCAAATGCGAGTTGTACAAAAGGGATACCGACGTGTAGTTCATCGACATGTCCCAGAAGAACACCATGCCGGCACTCAGTGTGAGCATGCCGTCGGTGGTCAGACGTCCTTCCCTGCGCCACGGTCGGAAAACCCAAAAGTATAGGGCCACAACCGCGGCGAGCGGCACCGCGATTTGAAGCGCAATGAAGAGGACCTGGTGACCCGATGAGATTTGATCGGGACCGGGCGGGGTGGATTTGAAGTTGGGACCGAAAACCCACCGCGCGAGTACCACGACTTCGAAGATCAGCAGCATCGCCCCGGCGCTCGCCCATGCGCTCACCGGGCGCCAGGAGCGTGGCACCTGGTCCTCCGCATCGGCGCGCGGCTGCCGTCGGACGGCATCCATACCCTCACCCACGGTCGCTATCCGGATGTCAGAGGTCATCGCTTCACCGTACCGCTGACTGATTAAGCACTCAAGAATGATTTATAAATCATATTCGAGTCCGCGAGCGTCTGGCCTGGGAATGAATTCGAGACGTTCACCTTGCTTAGCGCCCACGCTCGGCGCCGAAGGGAGTGCTCAGAAGTACGACTCGATCAGCACGGTCAATCGGTCGCATGTTTCCGCATCGTCAGTCAGCGGGCTGGCGATCGCGGATACCGCCGCCGCACGTGGCCGCAAACCGGCACGCACGAGGGTAGCGGTCGCGACGAGCGCGCGAGTAGAAGCGGTTTCCCGCAGCGCGGCGTCATCGAGGCGTCGAATTGCTTGACCCAGCCGAATGATGTCATCGAGCACCCCCGAGTCAAGCCCGCTCTCCTGTTGCAAGATCTTCTTCTCGATCTCCGCCGGCGGGAATCCGAGATCGATGCCGACGAGGCGCTGCCGCGTCGACATCTTGAGGTCCTTGAGGACGCTCTGATAACCCGGGTTATACGACACCACGAGTTGAAAGCCTTCTGCCGCCAGTAACTTCAGCCCACCCAATCTTTCGATATTCAACTCGCGGCGGTGATCGGCGAGCGAATGCACCGCGACGATCGCGTCCTGGCGGGCCTCGACGACTTCGTCGAGATAGCAGATTCCGCCTTGGCGCACCGCTCGGGTCAGGGGGCCGTCCACCCATTCCGTTTGCGAATCGCGAAGCACGAAGCGGCCCAGCAGATCTGACGATGTCATGTCCTCGTGACAACACACGGTGAACAGCGGGACCCCGAACTGGTCAGCCATGTGCTCAACCAGCCGGGTTTTGCCGCAACCCGTCGGCCCCTTCAACATGACCGGAAGACCGGACCGCCAGGCGGCCGTGAACACATCGACTTCATCGCCGACGGGGATGTACGGCCGGCTGCCTTCGCCGCCGTCACGCATCAAATCCCGCTGATCCATCGTCAATTCGCTCATCCCCACCTCGCTGCTCAGGAATATGTGTTCATCGCGCTACGCCTGGCCGCGTGCAGCGACCGTAGGTATCCGTGGTGTTCTTCACTAAGCAACTCCCGTCGCCGCCCATTGCTACGCGTCACACTGAGCGCATTGAGCAACAGACCCCGCAAGTGTCGCTGAATATCGCCGCATTGTCCGATCACCCTAAACGATGCGTCCGACCAGACATCCTCGAGAACCTCTGGTTCGGTGGACGACCGTATGCCGATACCGGCAACGCCGATCCCCTGTAACACTGCTTCCTGTATCGCTTGCCGTGCGTCCGCACGCGCATAGCGATCCTCGTAGCCGTCGTCGTAAGGCAGTCCATCGCCAATTACCAACAGCACCATGTTTTTTGCCAGCGCCTGCGATTGCAGGACATGCGTGGCGTGGCGGATCGCGGCCCCGATCCGAGTGAAGCCGGACGGTTGAACCGACTGCAGGCGGCGTTTAGCGGCCGTGTCGTACCGCGCGTTGAAGGTCTTGACCCGTAGAAATCGCACCGCGTCCTTGCCACGCGAGTAGAACCCGTAGGTTCCGACCCGGTCGCCGAGCCGTTCCAATGCCACAGTGAGATCGCCGGCAAGTCGACGTTCCTCCTCGAACACCACCCGACCGCCGGAGTCTTCGGCGGTTGAGCCCGAACAATCCAGCAGTACAAGCACCGAGAGGTCGCGTCTGGTCAACCGACTGCTCTCGTAGATGTATGGCTCCGGGTCGTCGCCGTGTCGGCGGTCGGTTTCGTAGTCCACCAGCGCGGACAGGTCCAGTGAATCGCCTTCGGACTGACGCCGGTGGCGCTGCGGCTCGATGCCGACCCGGGCAAGAGGCCGCTGCAGTAAAGGTCTTGCGGGATCGTCGTCGCGCGCCGACTCGTCGTTCGCCGGATCGTATTCGGCCACAGCGCACCAATCAAAGCGATAGGCTCCCTTGTGACAATCCCACTCCGGGTAGCGGGTGCCGACAGCCGGGGCCGGGTCAAGTACCGCCGACACCAGCCGAGCCAGTGAACCCATCTTTGCGTTGCGCCCGACGGGTCCGAAGCGCTGCTTGCCGACCGGGATTTCGGCCGAACCTTGATTCTTGTCCTGCCCACTGCGGCCCATCCCGAGGAGCTTTTGGATCGCATCCCCTAGCGGATTCGGTATTCCCGGGGCGGACAACAGATTGACGATCTTGCTTTCGTCAGTCTCGTCTGTCGCGTTGTCGTCTTGCTGGGGGTTCTCTTCCTCGAGCTGGTCGAGGCGCGTCAGGTCGTGATCGGTGGGCGAGGCCCGCAGGTCCTCGGCACTCACCCGCCGCAGTCGGGAAGGCCGCAAGGCGCCGGCCCAGTCCGGAGGGGACGCGATGCGCTCGCGACCCAGTGCCCGATCTAGCGACTCATTGCTCGAGCGTGAGACCGGCTGCGGTCCGGTCGATTTCATCCGGCGTGCGGTTCGGGCCGGGAGCACGTGATCCAATTGCTCAGCCACACGGTGCACTTCCAAAGCGAGGTAGCGCTGCGCCACGGTGGGGCGATGCCGCGCGAGCCGCATCATTAGATCTTTGCGCAGCGTGCCGCCAGCCAAGAGTGCGGCTTGCACTGCGACCGCGTCACACACATCCGCCGCATCGATGTCAGCGGCGACGAAGATCGCGCGCCCGTCCGTATGGGTCGGCTCGACGCGCGCTGCTTCGACCGTTAAGGGCCGTGCGGCGATCGCGGATGCCAGGACAGCGAATCTGGTGATCGATGAAATATTGCGCCCTCGCACTACTTCCCGCGGTCGAAGGGCACCATGCCCGGCAGCGTGGTGTTCGGGGGAACCACAAGGTGACCGTTCGGGTCTAGGTGCGCCGATCCGCCGTTGGGGTCCTGATTGTTGTTGCGGAACTGGGGCACTGCGGGTCCCGGGCACATCTGGTCGGTTCCCTCGCCGCACAGACCATTGGTCAGATACGAGCGCTGCTGCAGGTCCGCCGGCCAGTCAGCCATCCGCGTCGCGGTCCACGTGTTGAGCACGTTGTACAGGACGAAGAACAGCATGTTGACAAAACCGATCATCGCCAACCCGCGCAAGGCACTCTTGCGACGATCCGAGACCTTCAGCGACTCGAGGCCGCGGTCGGCCAGCGTCTCGCCGCGGTCGTTCTTGAAGAAGCGCAGAATGGCGACCGATGCGAATGCCGAACCGGCCGTGATCATCTCGGTCAGCGGGAACTTGTGATAGGTGTTCGGAAAAATGTTGAAGTGCCCGCCTGGGTACTCCCAGATCCCCAACGGCATGAACATGACGCCTTCCAAGACGATGTCAAAACCGAACATCGCGACGACACAGATCGCACCGAGCTTGACCGCGCTCAGTTGCGGCCAGCGCTTGCGCGCGGTGCGCATCACCCAGGATCCGGCGAACATCGCCACCACGAAGCAATAGACGTACGCCCCGGGGACGATCAGAATCGGCTCCACGATCATCGCGCCGGGTGCGGCCTTGCCGGTCGCAAACGGAATGCTGTTTTCCCAGGAGCCGTAGTTGAGCGCCCAGGCGTTATAGGTGAACCAGGTGCCGCTGTACGCGGACAACGGATCCTGGAACCACACCGTCGCAAACGCGATTGTCAGCGCCCCATCCACGCTGAGCTTGCCCTCGCGCCGCCACGGCTTGAAAACCATGAAATAAAAGCAGGCCAAGATCGCCGGGATCGAGATGACCTCGAAAAATACGACCGCAACCTTCATAAAAGTCGGGACGGGGGTGGGGCCCACCGGGACAGTCTTGAACAACGGGCCCAACACCCAATTGGTCAGCACGGCCACCATGAACACCAGGTAGGCGGCGCCGACTGCCGCCCACCACTTCACCGGCGCCGACGTGCGAGGCGCCGTGTCGACTGGCCGAGGCGCGCCGGCGCTCCGCGGAATGTCCAGCCTTTCAGCCATCTGGGTCATCGTTGGCCCCTTTCTAGAACCCGGTCAAAGAGCGACTCCGACAGTTATTTGTTGTTGGTGAAGCCAGCGTCCATTACGAACGTGCTGCCGGTAATGTAGCGGCCCGCGTCGGAAACCAGGTGCATGATCGAGTCCGTCACGTCTTGCGGCTCAAGCAATCCGTTGGGGACCGGCAGTGGATTTTGCAGGTTTTGCGCGATCGTCGGAAACTCTTGCACGTACCGCCCAAAGGCTTCATTGGCGATCATCGGGGAGTTGACCCCGGTCGGGTGAATGGTGTTCACCCGAATGTTATCTGGTGCAAGAACATTGGCCCAGGCACGCATCAGGCCGACCACACCATGCTTGGAGGCGGTGTAGCCCAGCACGCCAGGTGAGCCGTCGCCGAGCCCGCCGACCAACCCCGCGGTCGAACTGGTGATCACGATCGACCCCCCGCGCCCGCCGGCCTGCAGGTGCGGGATCGCCGGCATCACCGTGTTGAAAACACCGGTGAGCATGATGTCGATCCCCGCCAGGAAGGAGTCGCGCTGCAGGCGCTGCTGCCCGGTGATGGCCATGACGCCGGCGTTCGCCAGGACGATATCCAATCGTCCCAGCTCCGCCACGCCGTCGTCGACAATGCGCGTGACCGCCTCATGGTCGCGAACGTCGGCAACCGAGAGCAGCGCCTTGCGGCCGAACTTCTCGATCAGCTTGCCCGTCTCTTCGAGATCCTCGTGGGTGGCGAGTGGGTATTCCACCGCATCGTCGTTGGCGCAAATATCGAAGCCGATGATGTCGGCACCCTCTTCGGCCAGCCGCACCGCGTGTGAACGGCCCTGCCCCCGCGCCACTCCGGAAATGAAGGCGACCTTGTTGTCGGCGAGTCCCATGTATCTAGCTGTCCTTGTCTTCTGTCCCTCCCGAACGGACGTTCTGCCGACGGGCCGCGTTTTTAAGGTTCAACGTCTCATAATTGCCGATCGGCGCATTTGTGTCAATGGTCACACGCACCTGGGCGCCAATCGCCATGCAAGAACGATCGTTTACATTGCAAAGGAAAAGCGACGAAATGGAGCCGACCATGTCCCACGACGGTCCCGCGCCCGACATGGCGTGGTGGCACCCGGCATCAGACACCACGGAAGACTGGTTGACCTGGGTCAACGCGCTGCCGTACTGCCAAGATCTCGGCCTGGTATGCGTCGAGTTGAATGTGGCTTCGGCGACCTTTCGGATGGAACGCTCGACGCTGACCACCAATCCCAACGGTGCTGTGAACGGCGGCACCGTGACCGCCGCGGCCGACCAGATCATGGGCGCGCTCACCATGCGTCAGAGCGAAAAAGGACTCTTGCCCGCCACCGGCTCTCTGCACATTCAGTTTCATCTGCCGGCACGAGCGCCGTTGACATTTCGCGCGACCGTGTTGGGCGGCGGTCGGCGAACGAAGTTCGTCGAAGTGGTCATCGAGGACCGAAACGGCAATCGCTGCGCCACGAGCCAGGGCACGATGATCGCCGGCGGATCGGGCGAGCCGCCGTTGCCGAGCACTTAATGAGACGATAATGTTCTAAAATACTCCCGCCCCCGGACAGTGAGGTTCCCGATGTCGCAGCAACCGAACGCCCAGATCGTCGCCGACTTCTATGCCGCGCTCAGTGGCGCCGACCCTGACGCGATCGGGGAGGCCATCGACGCCCACTTTGCCGAGGACGCCGCGATCGAGTGGCCGCCCTCGCTTCCGCATGGCGGCCGGGTAGAGGGAAGCCGACGGCTGCGCGGGCTGTTCAGCGGAATTGCCAAGGCAGGCAATCAGGCCGGCGCCACGAACCTCACGCTGGTACGCACGATCGGCGACGGCGACCACGTCGTCGCCTGGATCAGCTTCGAGTGGAAAAACCCCGGCTCCGATGTGGGCGTTCCCAACTCCGCGCTGGAGGTGTGGACATTCTCCGAAGGCCTGGTGCGAGAGATCCGGGCGTTCTACTGGGACTCCGCGGCCATTACCCAGCCGCAGCCCGCGTAGGGCACAGACGATTACCGAGGAGTCACCAAATGTCGCGTAGCGCAGTCATTGTCGATGCCATTCGTTCACCGATGGCCAAAGGCAAACCTCCGAAGGACGGACGTCCTGGCGGGGCCTTGAGCGGTGTACACCCGGTCGAGTTGCTGGGTCAGGTGATCGGCCAGCTGATGGCACGCAACGACGTCGACCCCGCTCGCGTCGATGATGTGATCGCCGGCTGCGTAAGCCAGGTCGGGGAACAGTCCGGGCCGGTGGGCCGTTGGGCATGGCTCTCGGCAGGGCTACCTGAAAGCGTGCCATCGGTGGCGGTGCATCGCGCCTGCGGATCCAGCCAGCAGGCCGCCGATTTCGCCGCGCAGGCCGTGATCGCCGGAGCGTGCGACATCGTCGTCGCGGCCGGCGTCGAATCCATGAGCCGCATCCCGATGTTCACCGCGCGAATCGGTCAAGACCCCTATGGCCCGTCGGTGGCCGAAAGGTATGCGCCCGGGCTGGTGCCGCAGGGCATCTCGGCCGAACTGGTGGCCGCACGTTGGAAGCTTGATCGCGAGTCCATCGATCAGTTCGCCGCCGCCTCACACACGAATGCGGCCAGCACCGACTTCAGCGCCGAGATCGTGCCAATCACCACACCGGAGGGCGGCGTGGTCAGTACCGATGAGACCGTCCGGCCGACAACCACCGCCGAGGGCCTGGCAGCGCTCAAGTCGTCGTTCTACTCCGCCGACATGGCGGAACGTTTCCCGGAGATCAACGACTGGCACATCACCGCGGGCAATTCGTCACAGCTCGCCGACGGTGCGGCGGCGGTACTGATCATGGGCGACGACATCGCCGAAGAGCTGGGCCTGACCCCCCGCGCGCGCTTCCACTCGTTCGGTTTGGCCGCCGACGATCCGATCACCATGCTGACCGGTCCGATCCCGGCGACCGAACGAGTACTTCGGCGGTCGCAGCTTTCGCTGGCCGACATTGACCACTACGAAGTCAACGAGGCGTTCGCCCCGGTACCCATGGCCTGGGCGCAGCATTTCGGCGCCGATCCGGAAAGACTCAACCCACGCGGCGGTGCCATCGCGCTGGGCCACCCGCTCGGGGCGTCCGGCGCCCGGCTGCTCACCACGATGTTGCACGCACTGGAGGCCGGCGGCGGTCGCTTCGGGCTGCAGACGATGTGTGAAGCCGGCGGAATGGCCAACGCCACGATCATCGAACGGCTGTAAAGGCCCCGAAAGGAAAAGCAACGCATGCAGATTGAGGGAATCAGCGCGGTCGTCACCGGAGGCGCCTCCGGTCTAGGGCGCGCGACCGTGGAACGGCTTGTCGGATCCGGTGCCGCCAAAGTGATCATCGCCGACCTGGCATCCTCCGACGGCGAGACAGTCGCCAAGGAGCTCGGCGACACCGTGCAGTTCGTCGCCGCCGACGTGCGCAGCCCAGACGACGTCGGCGCCGCGATCACCGCGGCCGTCGAGGCGGGGCCGCTTCGGGCAGTCGTGCACTGCGCGGGACGCGGCGGTCCGGTGCGTGTGGTCAACAAGGACGGCTCGCCCGGCTCACTGGAGACCTACTCCGAGGTCATCGGGATCAACCTGATCGGCTCTTTCAACGTGCTGCGCCTGGCCGCTGCGCAGATGGCGACCAACGAGCCGGTCGACGGTGATCGCGGGGTGGTCATCATGACCGCATCGGTGGCCGCATTCGAGGGCCAGATCGGTCAGATACCGTACGCGTCGTCCAAGGCCGGCATTGTCGGCATGACAATCGTCGCGGCGCGCGATCTGGCGTCCAAGGCGATCCGCGTATGCACCATCGCGCCCGGCACATTCGACACGCCACTGCTGGCGAAGGTCTCCGACGAGGTGCGGGCATCACTGGCAAAGAGCGTGCCGCACCCAAGCCGGCTAGGTCTGCCCGACGAGTTCGCTCGTCTGGCCTTGTCCATCATCGACAACGGCATGCTCAACGGCGAAACGATTCGCCTCGACGGGGCAATCCGGATGGCACCCAGGTGATTTCGAGCCGCCGGCGTATCTACGGCGACGATCACGAGGCTTACCGCGACAGCGTCAAGCGATTCATCGCCAGTGAGGTCGTACCGCACCTGGACGAATGGCGCCGGGTCGATGGCCTGCCGCGCAGCATCGTCTCAGCCGCCGGCGAAGCGGGGTTTCTGGGCACCGCCGTACCCGAGGAGTTTGGCGGCGGCGGCGCCGACGATCTCGGCTTCCTGGTCGTCCTCATCGAGGAAGCGGTCGCCGCCGGGGCGACGGGTCTGGCTCTGCTATTAGCACTGCAGGCCGGCGTCGCGATTCCGTTCTTGCTCGAGCACGGCAGTTCGGCGCACAAGCAGCAGTGGCTGCCGGGGCTCACCACCGGTGAATTGATCGCGGTTCCCGCACCTGCCACGTTGTCCGGTGTCGCTGCCGCGCGCATCGCGGACGCGCTGCTGGTGCACAACGACCGCGACGGCGTTGTCCTGGTCACCCTCGACCGCCCCGGTGTCGTCGTCACCCCAATAGACGAGAACCTAGCCGGACGCGACGCAGGGCTCGCAGACGTGACACTCGGTGACGTCGGCGCGAACACCGACCTGATCTACCCGACCACGCCGTGTCGCGACCTCGACCTGTGGTTTGCCGTGCTGGCGTTGGCTAGCGCGCGCACAGCGATGGCGTTGGCGGTCGATTACGTGCATGCCAGAAAGGTCTTCGGCCAGCCGTTGGCGGAATTCGAAAACACCCGATTCCGCCTGGCCGAGCTGTGGGCCGAACTGGCCAGCCTGACGGTCTTCGTCGATTCCTGCGTGCAGGAGCGTGGTACCGGTGCACTCGATGTCGCCGATGCGGCGGCCGCACGCCTGACCGCGAACAGGGTCTGCGGTCAAACGGTCGACCAGGCACTGCAACTGCACGGCGGATACGGGTATATGCGTGAATACCCGATCTCACACGCCTTCGCCGACGCTCGTTTCCTCCAGGTGATGGCCTCGGCCTACTCCAATCCCCGCGAAACGCTGGCATCGACCGTGACTTTGGGTGTTGTATCGCAGCAGTGAATACCTGCGATCCGCAGACCACCCTGGATGCGATCTCGCACAACGCATTTGCCGTCGTCATGATCGGTGGCTTGTCCATCGTCGCCCTGTTCGTGTTCGTCATCGGGGGCGCCCGGATGGGACAACACGACCGGATTTATCCGATCGCTTTGTGGATGACCACGCCGTGGTGGCCGCACGACCCGCTGCGGCACCATTTACTTCGTGGCATTCACACCCCGGCCGGTTAGAGGAGCTCTAGCCCAGCGCGAGGATTTCGTCGAGACTCTCTCGCATCGAGTTCCACAGCAGGTCCAGGTCTTTGAAGACCTCACCATCGGCGTTCATCGCGATACAACACACGCCGCAATGAGTGCACATGGCCGAGGTCAAAACGGTACCCGGCAAGGGCGCGAAGACGAACATCCGGTCGAAGCGCGCTCCAGCCATGTAGCGATCCTCGGCAATACCTGGCCATGAGCTGGTGGTGAGGACTGCTCCGCCGACTGCCCCAAGGATTGCCGCCGCCACACCCGAGGGGGTGCGGTTGAGAATCGGGGTGATGGCGCCAAGGAAACCCAATGCGGGTTCGGATCGCACTTGACTCACCCGCTCGCGCATCGCGCGGATCCGCTCGGCGGGATCCTCCACGCCGGAGGGCACAAGAAAATATGCCGCGGCAAAGTCGTTGCCACCCGTGGCGTTCTCCGCGGTGCGCATGGCCACCGGCATGGAGATCGGAACATCTTGCAGTTCCTCGCCGTTGGCGCTGCAATACCGCCGGAGCCCTCCGAGCAGCGCACTGACGAATGCATCGTTCAGCGAGCCGCCAACCGCCTTAGCCGCACGTCGCAAGTCGTCGAATTCACACTCCATGGTCCCGAAGCGCCACATCCTTCGGGCCCCGCCACGAAGGACCTTGGACGGATTCTTCGGTGGCGGTCCGGCCACCCGCGCCAATGAAGACACGTAGTCAGCCGTCGAGCGAAGGTTGCCGACCGCTTTAACAACGGCGCGTCCGCCCCCAAAAAGAGCCTTCGGGGTAGCGACAATTTGTTCGGCTAGCTGCTGAGCTGCCACACCGATCGCACTGCGCCGTACCGGCTCGTGCGGCGGCGAGGGTTTGTCGGGTTGATGCTTCCGACCCGTGTTGAGGACACGCTCATGCAACCGGGCCAGCGCCAACCCATCCATGAAGACGTGATGGGCGTGCATAACGTAAGCCGCGCGCCCGCCTTCGAGCCCTTCCACCAGATAGCCTTCCCAGGGCGGGCGAGAACGATCCAGCGGCGTCAACCCGATCGTTTGCGCGAGTTCGAGCAACTGACTCTGCGCACCGGGCGCAGGCAGTGACACATGCCGCAGGTGGAAGTCGAGGTCGAACAACGGGTCGTCCTCCCACATCGGTGGCCCCACCGGAAGCAGCGGATCAACCACTCGCTGCGCGAAGCGCGGAACGATCTCGACGAACCACTCGTGAGCGGCCCGAAGCCGGTCCCAATCGGGGACCGAGTCGAGCATCTGAACTACAACCCCAGACCATGCACCCTGCGGGTGCCGATCCGTGCGCCACATCAGCGCATCCAGTTCGGACAACACCGGGTCTCGACCCCAGTTCTCCAAGTCGGACCAAAGTTCATTCCTGTTCATCTCGACCGCTCCCCTCCCAAAGCCGTTTCCCGCCTAGCAAATACGGACGCCGAGCTGACCTCTGTCCCCACCGAGTGCATCCGTTGTAGAGTCTGTCGAGGCTTGGCCAGCCATCGGATTGCGGGTGAAATCGGCTATGAGAGACGCGGTCTCATCGGGCTTTTCGAGCATCGCGCAGTGCGCAACGTCGTCGAGGACGACCAGCCGCGCATGAGGAATAGCGTCCGCCAGCTGGCGGCCCGACGACAGCGGAACGATTCGGTCGTCGCGACCCCACAGCACCAATGCAGGACCGCGGACAGTCTCAGGCGTGGCCTCTGCCACAGCTTTTCCCGCGGCTTGCATGCCGGCGATGAACCCCGGAGCCGCCATCCGCGGCACCAACTCGTCGGCTAGCGATCGCGTGATGCAGCGCGGCTCGGTCACGGCGAGTGCGAAAAACGCGGCCCGCAAGTACCGCCACCGCGCGACAACCCGCGGCACGGCGGAAAACCTGAACACTCGGTCAAAAAGCCGGAATCCCAACAGGATTACACGCAATCGCACCGGGCCGATGACGTTGCTCCCGGAGTCGATCAACATCAAACCGTCGACCCGTTCGGGGTGGTCGCATGCAACCTTGAGTGAGACGAGGCCTCCCATCGAGTGGCCCACGATTGTCGCCCTCGCCAGGCGCAGCTCATCCAGCAGCCCGATTACCGTCGCGACCTGTTCCTCGAAGACATCCCCGGTGGCCACCGGGTCTGATGCACCGAACCCGGCGAGGTCGAGCGCGATCACACGGACGTGACGCGCCACGACGGGTATGACGCGCAGCCACCATTGCCACGCTCCACCCTGACCGTGCACCAGCACCACCGGCCGACCCGCTCCGAGGTCGACGTAGCGAACGTGTCGCTCGCGTACATCGGCGTCATGAATGTGGGGGGCCCAATCGATTTCCGCCCACGCACGGTCGGCACATTCCCATTGCTCAGTGTCGGAGTTCGCCCGGTGGCGGCGGCGCAACCTTTGGCGCCAGTGCCTCACGCTCCGCGGCATCACCGTTCCCCCGACCATCGTTCGATAGATTTCCGATCGTTCACATCAGTATTCCGCGCAATAATATATGTGGTGCAGAATTAATCAATGCTATAAAGGAACGATCGTTCGCGCAATTCTCTACGACGGGCTATGCCCCGCGGTCGATCTGAGGTTTCGGCGGCCAGCGCCGCCGAGGCGGACGCATCCGCCGAGCCGCTCCACTCCGCTGGCGACATGTCCGGCGAACATGCTCGTCTGCTCTACGAAACAGGCGACGCCGCATTACAACGAACACCGCGCAGGCCTGGCGGCGTGCTGCGGTATCCGGGGATCGCCAGGTGCAATAGAGCCTCGGTGTTCTGCGCGACCTCGCACAGTGTTGGTGGCGAGTGGCCGCCGAGGCAGGACATGCCGGAGCGCAACACAACCTCGGGGCCGAATGCCAAGACGGAGGCGCACCGCGCGCAGCCGAGCGCTGGTTGTCAGGGCTTGAGGATCTCCACTCGACCGGTTGTGCCGTCCACCCGAACCCGCATGCCGTCGCGCAAGACGGTCGTTCCGGTGCGGGTGCCGGCAACGCACGGGAGACCCAATTCGCGGCACACGATGGCGGCGTGGCTCATCGCACTGCCCACGTCGGTGACCACCGCTTCGGCCAGCGGGAAGAGGGAAGCCCAACTGGGATCTGTCGCCCAGCACACCAACACGCTACCTTCCTCGATATCGGCTTCGTCGAGATCGCGAACGACGCGGACAATCCCTTCGGCCACACCGGCACTCACCCCTAAGCCCTCGAGCGTGCCGGGCCTTGAACCTGCCGGCACGACGTCGACGGCTGGCCCGGTGACCTCGATAACCGGCGTGCCGCGCCAGACGTGGGGCAGCGCAATCCGATCGAACATCGCATGATGGGCGCGGCGACGGCTGACAAGTTCAGGCCAGCGATCACGGTCCTTGCCGGCGATTTCGTCGATGGTCAGAAACCTGATATCGGTGGCGTCCCCGAGTACTCCGGCATCGGCGAGATCACGCCCGACTATGCGCGACGCGGCCCGTGCGACATCCACCGCCCGTAACATGCTGGCCCGCCCGGTCTCTCGCCACATCGGCGCGTGCGCGGCAAAGCGGACGAGAGCTGTGGCGGGGATAGACCGGACGGGACCGAGAGCCCGCTGCAGTCGCGCGACGGCAGCCGCATGTTCGCGCCGCCGTCGCGCCACAAGCTGATTCACATCCTCGGTGCGGTGGCGCGAACGGTAGGTGGCGGCAAGTTCGACAACGGGCCGCGAATCCTCCCGCCACACCGTCGATTCGACCAAACCTTCGCGCGGACCATGATAGCCGTGCCGATGCAAAAAGTCCTCGATGGTGATTGCATTGTCCGACAGCTGCCACAGGTCCCGGACCAGATCGAACTCGGCAGTCCCCTCGTCGCTCTTGATGAGCTCGTTCTGCAAACCTTCGAGCCCGGCGTTGGTCGCCATCGTTTCGACTCGACCCATCACCCCCTGGCATGCCATCGACAGCACCATGTGGATGACCAGAATCGTCTCGAACCGGCGACGCGCACCCACGAGCGCGGCCACCGCCAGATCGCTTGCCAGTGCCTCGGATTCGAAGACCGTTGCTCGCCACCATCGGGTGGTTTCCTGCGCGCACGGATCGAGTTCGCGCATCGCACGTCGTAGGGCGACGGGAAACTTCGCCAGGACGAACGGGTAACGACGCATCTTGCCCAGGCCGGTGGGCTCCGGGTCGCCGCCGCCTTGCACCGAACCGAACAGCTGCGCCTCCATCAACGCCGCCGAGCCGCCCGGCACCCGTGCCGCCATTCGGCCCATCTGATCGAGGTTGGCGATGGCGTGACCATAGGCGACAGACAGAAAGCGAGCATCGACGTCGTCGGGAATCGGCCGCTGCGATCTAGGCAGCACACCGAGATTTACCCAGCATCCGCGCATCGTGGCCTCGGTCGGCGGGAAGTACATCGACCAAGTCAGCGGCGTGACGGTTCCAGGCAAGCCCTCATCGACATTTGCCGTGGTCCAACGCAACCTCTCCCCCGGACAGTGGACCGGGCTGCTTGCCAGGTCTTCGGGAGTCAGATCCGTGGCGGGTTGCGGCTGGGTCGACGGCATGTCAGCGCTCCCCTGCCAAGGCGGGCACCATCTCGGTGAGCGAAGGCATGCCGTTGATTATAATTGCGATTAAATTCAAGCAGATACGGTATCGCGCGTGTTCTACTTCTTCTGCCCAGCTTGTTTGATCAGCCGGCAGATCTCCGCTGAGGCCGGATGCTGGTCGAGACGTTCCTACTGAAGTCGCTGAGCGGTCAATGAGCCCCGCAGCAGTGCGCGAGCCTGTTCAGTCGGCAGGCAGGACCAGTCCTCGCCACCCGCGGTAACGCCGTCGAACGTCCACTCCATCCCCGCGCATAGTTGATAGGTGCGGTCATAGACCGGCCATACCAACGTATTCAGGCTTGTCCCGGTCGCATCGAGCACGCGGCCGCAGTCGTCCACGGCGTGCAGTTCAGCGCGCTGGGGCCGCAGATCGGATCCCCGCTCGGTGACACGGCAGGTCCCGCCGGTAATCAGCCCGCTCACGCCGTCTCGGCAATAGAAGCCGAAGGCGACGGTGTCGTCGACGCCGAGCACCGCATCGTCGGCGGGCGGATGGTTGCTCACCGAAAGCACCGAGAAGTAGTTGCGCTCCGAAGCACAACACCACATCAGCTCCATCCGACGCGCCGCGGTGGCGTCGCGCGGACCCCACGACCGGTCCCGGATCGCCGGATGATCCACCGAAATCGTCTCGCCGCCGACGTAAACCGTGCCGGTCATCCGGCCGTACTGCTGATAGTGACCGTTGGTGTAGCCCTCGGACTCCGTCGTCCAACCATCAAGGCCTTGGTTCTGACCGAACGCGTAGGGAGCACTGAGCTTACGCCACTCGAGATCGAGGTCCAGCGCACCACGGTGACGAATTCGGAAGTGCCCGAAGGGTTCCAGCATCTTCACCGAAAGCCCGTTGTCGAGGGTGAAGTCGAACATATCCGCGCCCGAGGGCAATGCGAGGTGCCGGTTGTAGTCGTAGCCGAGGCAGTCGTACTCGCTACTTCCGGAGGGATCCCAGACCTTCACGCCGCCGGCGGACAGCTTCATGTTCGGCCGATGGAAAAAGTACACGTAGATCGTGGTCCGGCGCTCCGGCAGAATGACGCCGAACCAGCTGCTCTCGTTCCAATGTGGATGATCGCTTCGGGCATGAAAATGCTCGTCCGCGGCATCGATCGCAATCGCATGCGTCGGCTCGGCCATCTCAAGGCCTGACGAAGGCATCGAGTGCTACCAGGACCACGAAGACAACAAGCACGTACCCCTCGAACAACGCCCGCAGAGCGCGCGGGGCGACTCGCAGATCCATGAAGTGGATACCGATGAGCCGCACCTTGAACAACGCGATTCCCACGATGATCACCGCGCCGACGGAAGCGAATCCCGCCCCTTGCTCGACGCCAACCAGAAACGAGCCGAAGGTCAACGCCAGCAACAACACCCACACTAAGGTCACCCGACGAGTTTCGGTCATCGTTCACCTCACCAAATAGAACAGCGCGAACAGGACCACCCACAGCAGATCGACCATGTGCCAAAAGATTCCGCCGGTCTCGCACAGCCGGGACTGCTTTTCTCCGAATTCCGGCTGCCGGATCACCACCATCAGCCGGCTCAAGACGGCCAGGCCAATGAGCACATGCAGCAGATGAATTCCGGTGAACATGAAGTAATACGAGAAGAATTCGCCGCTGCCGACCCCTTTGCGCGCGGCGAACAACTGCGTCCACTCGAGCGCCTTGACAACGACGAAACCAACGCCGCAGCCCAACGCCACCGCGATTGGCCGCCGCGCACCCTCGCGCTGCCCGGCCAGAACCCGCTGGACGGCCAGGACCACGAGCAACGAACTAGATAGCAGCAGAACGGTATTGATCGTTCCGAGCGCTACATGCAACGCGGCGTGATCGCGCGCAAATATCTCGGGGTTCTTGCCGCGGGAATACATGAAGGTCGCAAAGAACAAGGCGAACACCGTCATGTCGCCGAGTACGAAAACCCAGATTCCCTCTTCGCCAGGGATACGCCGGGCTCGATCGGAGACCACATCCTGGGCGTCCGATCGCCGTATCAAGGTCATCGCTGCAACTGACTCCGTCGCGGTTCGTCCTCGGTCGCCATCGCGGACACTGAGTTCTCTTCTATGGCTGCGATGCTCACCCACAGCTGCCACGCCATGATCAAGAACCATGCTCCGAAGAAGACCGCCACCAACCAGAACGCGAGCAGACCGTTCCAGGCAAAGACGCCGTTCTTGAACAGCACCACCAAACCCCCTGCGGCAAAGATGAATCCGCACCAGACATTGAAGTAGCCCAGCCATCGGGGCCAGACCTCACGTGCGGCACCGAAGACTGCGAATCCAATCGCCAAACACTGGATGGTGGCGGCCGGCCAGTTCATCACGAACGGCAGCCAGCCGAGGTCGTTGAGCGCCTGGGTTATCTGTGGATCGCGCTCGGGACGGTACGACGCCGCGGCGAAGAAGAAACACGGCATGATGATCGCGACCACCGCGAGCCCCACCCCGACGAGTTCGGTGTAAGCAAGCGCGGAGTACCGGCCTCCCTCCATCTGACGGATCCGAACCGCAATGAGGGCACCAAACGGCGCCTGTAAGCCCGATGCGGCCAGCAGTAAGACGAGTCCCAGCCGTTTCAGGCCGGTATTCGTCGACCAGAACTGGGCAATCTCAGCGGCATTGCGCATCGGTGATACCGGCGGCAGCAGACCGATCATGATGATCGCCGGAAACAGCAACAGCACGAATGCTACGCCGCAAAACGCCATGGTCTTCTGAATGCCCTGTGTCATCGCAGAACTCCCTTGTTCCCGAGGGGCACAGCAAAAATCCCCAGTTCACAACACATCTCGGTCAACGATCCTCCCCTGCGCAAGCAGCGGGAGCAAGAGTGCGGCCAAGCGCCCACGCGTCGTGGGTCGCCGAGCGCTGCCCCGCACGACCCACGACGCCGGCGGCTTAGACCGAGGCTTCGTGCCGACGCGGTTTGGCGCCGGTGGCGTCTCCGAAGACTATGGTCGGGCCCACTATGAGCGCCTGATTTGGATCCTCGGGGTTGGTGGCGATCCCGTCGCCGGCCTTCACGCCGCCTTCCTCGCACATCTTCTGCCACATCGCCATCCGCGTTGAGCGCTTCGGCGTCAGCTTTCCGTACGCGAAGATCCGCCACAGCGTCCAGTTCGGCGCCGGCAGCGACTGTGGCCGCCCGACGAGCTTGTGCAGGACGAACATCCAGCCGACCATCATCGCCATCATGACTGTCGTGGCTACCCAGCGCGCCGCGACCGGCAGCGTCGAGTTGTGCGCGAGCAGGTGAATCCAGCCGATCCCGAAGTAGGTCATCATCATGCCGGTAGGCGCAACGAGCAGCAACCACAGTTTGTGCGCGCCCTTCAGGCGCGGTACCGCGAAGGCCAACATTGCGCCGATGGTGACGAATGAACCGCCGTTGATGAAGCCCCACCAGTAAGGGAAGTTGAGGAACTTGTACGGCTGCACGCCGTAGTACTCGTAGGTCCGCAGGTTGATGCCGATCGTCTCCATCAGCGCATCGGTGACGATGCCCAGTCCGAGCATCATGACGAAGTGCTTGGCATGCGCGCCATTGCGGATGACGAAATAGCAAAAGTAGGCCTCCAGGCCGAGGAACGCCACGTAGCACAGCGGGATGAGCGCGGGCACGGTGATGCCGAAGTTGGTGAAGGCCGGTACCAGGTTCTTGGCCCAGTGCAAATGGCCCAGCAAGTCGAGCATGGGTTCGCACTGGCTACAAATGAATCCGCTGGCAATGACGAGCAGAGGAATGTAGTTCTTGCTCCGCACCGCCGCCCTGATCGCCCACGGCAGCGCAAAGATCACGGCGGCCGCGCCGGCGACGAAGAAGAAGGTGAGTTGGGCCGGAGCGCTGGCGATGAAATCACCGGGACTCGGCTTGATATTCGGGGGCCAGCCTTCGTCACCCACCAGCGGCCACCAACTACTACTACTCAGCATCACACTCATCGATATCGGACCTTTCTGGCTACCAATGTCTCGCACCACTGCTGAAGTGCCGCTTTCCTGCCAGTAGCGACTGGCAAACCCCCGCGGCAGCTGTGTACCAGCTCACACTAACACGGTGTTCAGACATCATGTATACCTGCGGTCAAAAACGCTTACATTCTTTATGTGGGACACGATCCGATGAGTAGATCGCCTGTAAGGTTTCGGCGATGACCGAATCGACGCGACGAGCGGTCGGTCGACGACGAGTGGCGGACACCGACACCTCTGCTGCGGAAAGCATCTTCTCGGCCACCGCGCGTCTGTTGGCGCAGCAATCGTTCAACGACATCAGCGTTGCCCAAATCCTCACCGAGGCGAAGATCTCGAGAGCGACTTTCTATTTCTATTTCGCCTCGAAGTTCTCGGTGCTGAGCGCGCTGCTAGAGCGCGCAATGGACGACATCTTCGAGACCGTGCAGCCCTTCCTTGCCCGATCCCCTGACGACTCACCGACGGTCGCCCTGCAGCGCAGCATCCGGGCCGTCACGCAGGCCTGGCATCGCCACCGCGCGGTGCTGCAGGCGGCCAATCACCATTGGCACGCGGAGCCGGAGTTGCGCACGCTGTGGTTGGGAATCACCGAACGTTTCATCTCGGCCGGGGCGGCCGAGATAGACCGAGAACGCGCCGCGGGCATCATCACCTCCCCAGTACCGAGCCGAATCCTCGCCGCGACCCTGTTCTGGGGCACCGAAAGAGTGCTCTACATCGCGGGACTGGGAGTGGAGCCGGCTCTCGCCGACGAGGAGGCCGCCGTCGACGCGTTGGTCACCATGTGGCGCGGCACCCTGTACGCACCCGCATAGGTCCGCGGCATTCATTCTGGGACCCAACGATTTAGCTCAGGTGGAGCTGACGGTGCGCACTGTAGCGGCGCTCAGCATGTCGGCGAGATCGACAAACTTCACCCGGGGCCGGTCGGCGTGCTGGCCGCGCTGACGCTCAGCGGCGTCGATGGCACACCATCCCTGCCAGTCCACCGGGTCGCAAACGCGTTTGGCGAGCAGGGAATCCAAGGCCGCCTGGTCCCCAATTTCCCGATTGAGCAAACCTGCATCGAAGTCTTCCCACAGCTTGGTCACCGACTCTTCGGCGCAACTCCGATTGGTCCCGATCACCCCACGCGAACCGCGTTTGATCCACCCGGTGACGTATACACCCGGGACGGGCAGCCCATCATCGTTCAGGACACGACCGTTGTCATTCGGCACCACACCGTTGCCACTGTCGAATGCAAGGCCATCGATCGGTGCCCCCCGGTAGCCGACCGATCGCAGGATCAATCGAGCCGGGATCGTCTCCGTTTCGCCGCCCGGGTGTCGCACGTGCAGACCTCGGGCGTGGTCGTCACCAGCGACTTCCAGCGGAGAAGTGCGGAACCGGAAGATAATTCGCTTGTTTTCCGGCTGCCGCGGGCGGTGCGCGAACTCGCGGGCGATCTCGAGCTTCATGGCCGTCTCGACATCGTCGTCGGGAAGTGACTCCAGGCCATCGCCGTCGATGACGATGTCGACTCCGGGCAGGTGTCCCAGCGCTAGAAATTCGCCGACCGAAAACGCAGCCTCGCGGGGGCCACGGCGGGCAATGATCTGAACCTCGCGAATCATGCTGTTTGCCAAGCTGTCCAGCGCATGTTCGGCGATATCGGTCTGCCTCAGTTCCTCGGGCCCCGTGAGCAAGACCCGAGCCACGTCCAGCGCCACGTTGCCGTTGCCAATGATGACGGCCCGCTCCGCGGATAGGTCGAACACATGATGGGCATGGTCGGGATGGCCGTTGTACCACCCGACGAAGTCGGCGGCCGCGTGGCTACCTGGCAGGTGTTCTCCGGTGATGCCGATCTCCCGGCTCAGCGAAGCCCCCACCGCATAGATCACGGCGTGATGATGCTCTAGCAACTCTTCGTGCGTGAGATCCTGCCCGATCGCGACATTGAGGTGACAACGCAGCGTACGGCTGGTGAGGGCGGGATCGAAGACCTCGACGACCGCCTTGGTGTGTTGGTGATCCGGTGCCACTCCGGCGCGGACAAGTCCGAAAGGCGTGGGGAGGCGCTCGAATAGCGCGATCTCCACCCCGCCGACGCGAGCCAGGGCGTTGGCCGCATAACAGCCCGACGGGCCCGCGCCCACGATGGCTACCCGCAACGAACCGTGTCCTACTGCCGCGTGGCCACCGTCGCGAGACGGCAGGTCCATCGTCAGCGGTGCATGTTCGAAGTAGCGTGCGTTGATGTCACGGAACCGCTCTAATTTGGCCGGTAGATCTTCTTCGTAATAGATCGCGTCGACCGGGCACTCCTCTGCGCATGCGCCGCAGTCGATGCATGTCGCGGGATCTATGTACAGCATCTCGGTGTCAGTGGATTCACCGGCCCCGCCCGCGGGACGGATGCAGTCGACTGGGCATACGGGCACGCAACTCGCGTCCTTGCAGCAGTTTTGGGTGATAACAAAAGTCACTGCGTCCTAGTCCTTCATCGACACTGCGGCGGCCCAGCGGTTGTTCGCCGCTTCGGCGAGTGGAGCCCCCCGACGGGCTGCCGAGCCCGCATCTTTTTAATTTGGCTTCAATTCTATCGCTAGGCTACCATAAGTTGGCTTATGGTAGCTGTCCGGTGGCTCTACGCCGATGAGCGCCGGCTAGGAAAGCGAATGCACGTGCTTCCGCGATCACCAGATGCGCCGTGAGACAAATCTTGCCTGGGATAACCAGATTGACGCTGGCGATGCACGATTCCACGACACCTTGAAGCGGCACCCCGGGTGGTCGAGCTGATCATCGTCGAGGCCAACATGGTCCGGCTCGATGATGTCCGCCGGGCCCTCATCTCCACATTGCAGAAGGCCGGGTCTGTCGCAGAGGAGCGGCTTTGGCTCCAGCGGCCCGACCGGACCAATCCGCCGAACTCCTTCGACATGGGATTAGAAATGGTGATGCGCTCGCTGCGCGAGGATGTGAAGGCACGCGAGTACTCCGGCGAATCGCGGTCGGGTCGAACCCGAAAGCCAGCGAAATAACCCGATAACCGGTCTCTAGTGCCGCGCCGGCATCGGGAGTGCCCGCGCGTGCTCGGATGGGGCCCCAGGCGGGCGCACATTGTCGACACCGCGCGGGTGGACAATTTGCGGCCACCAGAACCAACGGCCGAGCAAGGTGGCGATCGAGGGCATGAATAACGTACGGACAACGAGCGTGTCGAGCAGCAGACCCAAAGCAATGGTGGCACCCATCTGAGCGACGATGCGATCGTCGCTGCCGAGCATTGCGGCCATCGTGAAGGCAAACACCAAGCCGGCAGAGGTGACCACCGCGCCTGTCCCCGCCATCGCCCGGATCGTCCCGGTCTTGAGTCCGGCGTGGATCTCGTGCCGTATTCGGTGTACCAGTAGCAGGTTGTAGTCGGCGCCGACCGCCAACAAGACGATCACCGCGAAGAGCATCACGGAGAAGTGCATCCTGATACCGAACAGATCTTGCCAGATCAGCACGGACAGACCGATGGACGCCGCAATCGAGCTAGCCGCGGTGGCGACGATAACCAACGCCGCGACCAAACTCCGCGTCAGCACGAGCATGATCATGAAGATCAGGGTGAGCGACGCCACCGAGGTGATCATCAGGTCGTAGATGTTGCCGTCGTGCATGTCCTTGTAAGTAGCTGCCGTACCGCCGAGATAGACCTTCGCGCCGGACAAGGATGACTGTTTGAGACCCTCCTGCGCCGCGGTTCGCTCCGCATCGACTCGCGAGATGCCTTCCGGAGTCGCAGGATCGCCTTCGTGGTTGATGAAAAACCGCGCCGACTTGCCGTCCGGTGACAAGAACATTTTCAGGCCCCGCTGGAACTCCGCATTGTCGAAGGCCTCCGGGGGAAGATAAAAGTAGTCATCGTTTCGAGAGGCGTCAAAACTGTGGCCCATGGCGATGCCCGTGTTGCTCATCGCCTCCATCTGGTTGATCATCGCCTCGAAGGTACTGTGCGCTGAAAGCGTCAGTCCACGAGTAGTTTTCATGCTGGCGATCATCGGCGGCAACAACTGCGCCGTTTCGTGCGTGAGCGAGTCGGTGCGCTTGATGTCCGCCGTCAGTTCATGCAGCTGCTGGTCAAGCTGATCGATCCCGTCGAGGCCATCGAACAACGATCGGAATGACCAACAGATCGGGATGTCGAAGCAGTGTTTGTCCCAATAGAAGTAGCTGCGGACCGGCCGCCAGGTATCTTCGAAATCCGCTATGTGGTCCCGCAAGCCATCGGTGATCGCAGCCGTTTCGGTAGAGTCACGGACCGTATCGTGCGTCGCGTTGGCCAGCCGGTTGGTGATCTCATACAGCCGCTGCATGTAGTCGATTGCGACCTGCTGCTCATCGGCCATCTTGAGCATGTCGGCCATCCGCTCTTTCAGAAACGCCATGTTCTGCATCGTGGTCTGGCTTTGCATGCTGTTCAGGAACGGTATCGAGCTGTGCTCAATCGGAATTCCCAGGGGGCGGGTGATGTCCTGAACCATCACAATGCCGTGGACCCGGATCACGTTCTTGGCCACCCGATCCAGCACCAGCATGTCGGCAGGGTTGCGCATGTCGTGGTCTGCCTCGACCATCAGCAAGTCGGGATTCAGCCGCCCTTCCGAGAAATGCCGCTGCGCGGCCGCATACCCGCGATTGCCCGGCGCGTTGTCCGGCAAGTAGTAACGCTCGCTGTAGAGCGTCTTGTATCCCGGCAATCCGATCATGCCGATCAACACAGCCACCGTACTCATGGCCAGAATCGGCGCCGGCCAACGCACAACGGCAGTACCGACCCGTCGCCACAGTCGACCGCTACGCGATGCCTTGGGCTCCAAGAGGCCGAATCGGGTCGCCACCACAAGAACGGCCGGACCCAGCGTAAGCGCAGCGGCGACGACGACGAGCATGCCGATTGCCACCGGGACCCCCATCGTGGTGAACCAGGGCAGTCGGGTAAAGACGAGGCAAAACGTCGCTCCTGCGATCGTCAGACCCGAGCCCAACACGACGGGTGTGACGCCGTGAAAGGTTGTGTAATAGGACGTTTCGCTGTCCTCACCCGACGCGCGCGCCTCCCGATAACGTCCGATAAGGAAAATCCCGTAGTCGGTTCCCGCGGCGATACCCAGCATCGTCAAGAGAGCTGTGGCGAATACCGCGAGCTCGATGAGCCCGTAGTTCCCGAGTACCGCGATGACGCCGCGAGAGACCGCCAATTCGACCAGCGTCATCAAAAGCTGGATCAACGTGGCAGCGATCGAGCGATAGACCAGGAACAACATGATCGCTATCGCGGCAAGGGTGAACAAAGTAATTTTGTTCATGCTTGCGTTCCCGATCATGTACTCATCGGAGCTATGCGCCGTTGAGCCGGTGACGTAGGCCTTAACGCCGGGCGGTGCCGGCGTCCGTGCCACGACTTCACGGACAGCGTCGACTGATTCGTTGGACAACGTCGTGCCTTGCTCGCCGGCGAGGTTCAATATCACGTAAGCACCCTTGCCGTCGGCGCTTTGGACTCCGGCTGCGGTCAACCGATCGCTCCAGAAATCCTGGATGTGCTGGACGTGTCGGGGATCTTGCTTCAGCTGATTGATGATGTTGTCGTAATATCGGTGTGCCGCATCGCCGAGATTCTGCTGGCCCTCCAGGACGATCGTGACCGTGCTGTTGGAATCGAATTCCTGGAAGTTATGGCCCAGGCGCATCATCGCTTTCATCGACGGCGCATCCATTGGAGCCATCGGCGCCGCATGCCGCTCCCCGACCACTTCCAATTGCGGCGCGACCACGTTCACGACGACGGTCAACGCGATCCAGCCGATGATGATCGGCACCGCAAACAAACGGATCAGGCGGGGCAGGATCGGTCGCCTGGTATCCACGTTGGTCATCCGACGGTCACCAGGCCGCAGGTCCGGGCCCGGGCGCCATCGATGTCCCCCTGATCGCGGGGAGCACCACCGTGGGCTGTCGGGGCGAAGCAACGGATTTAAGCACGGTTAAAAACACGGTGGGTGGTTTCTACCACAGGTTCCCGGCCACGGTCTAGGCCTGTCCCGCCCACCTAGCAAACTCAGATCTAACTCAAAGCCTTTGCCGCCGGCTCCACGATCTCCACTTTCCCGGTGTCCCCATCCACCCGGATCAGTTGGCCATCCCGGATTCGACGGCTCCCGACCTCGGTGCCGCACACGCACGGGATCCCAAGTTCGCGGGCCACGATCGGGCCATGACTGAGCAAGCCCCCGTAGTCCGTAACAACGGCGCCGGCCACCAGGAACAAGGCAACCCAGCTCGGATCGGTGGTCTCACACACCAAAATGTCGCCCTCGTCCAGGTCCGTGGTGGCCGGGTCGCGGACCACCCGCGCACGGCCAGTCACCACGCCGGGACTCGCGGCGACACCTGTCAGGGGGCTCGCATCCTCATCGGCAGCAATGTCGTGCACAGAAGTGATCTGCGGCCGGCCTTGCCACGCCTGGGGCAGCCGTCGCGACTGGCGATCTACGAATTGAGTACGCCGACTCGGGATCTCGCGAAGTTCGTCATCCACGCGCCCGCTGCGCAGGGCCCCATAGCTGAGGTGAAACACGTCATCGGTTTGTTCCAACGATCCTGTCGTGACCAGCTCCGCACCCAGCCGTCGAGCACCGGCGCGCGCCACGTCGAACGTCATCAGATAACCGGCCTTGCCCTGCTCGCGCAGCGCCAGGAAACGTGCGGCGGCCCGCATGATCAAGTTCAGTGCCGGTCGCTGCAACGCCGGCGCGGCGGCCCGCACCCGCGCCATCGCCTGCTGGCGTGCCGCCACCTGTTGAGTGCTGCGCAGGTGTGGGGCCCGCGGGTCGTTGGCGTCGATCGATCGGTAGTCATCCAGTCGCGCCAGGATCGGCGATGGGTCCTCGCGCCATGACACGCCGGCCAGCTGGCCCTCATCGCGACCGTGGTAGCCATGTCGATCAGTGAAGCCGCGCAACGTAATCCGGTCGTGTGCCAACGCCCACAGATCAGCGGCGACCTGATTCTCGTCGGCCCCAACTCCGGCTAGCACCGCGGTTTCCAGATCGGAAAGACCAAGCCTGGCCAGCGCCGCCTTGACCCGCTCGGCCAGCCCGGAGCTGACCAACGCCACCACCAAGTGCAGAATCATGATCTTTTCGAACCGATCCCTCGCGTCGTCGACCAATGCCAGACATCCGGCACGGTCGAGTCCGTCTAGACGTGCGAGCGCATCGAGCCGCCAGGAACGTAAGCCGGCGACCATCCTGTCGTGAGCGCGGGGCAAGGTGGTCACCAGCAGCGGTGCCTTTGCGGCGATCGCCGGGTAACGGCTTCGGGAATTGTTGTCGACGGTGTCGGGGCGCACGTAACCGAATAGCTGCTGTTCGGTCGCGGACGCCGAAGTTCCGGGCAACAGACCCGCGATGTCACGAAACTTGTTGATATTCGCGGCGGCTCGGCCGTCAAACAACGTCCAGCACATGTCGTCCGCGCGGTCGGGCAGGTATATGTCTTCGGCCTTGTATACACCCAGCCGGACGAACATCTTCCGGAACGCCATCTCCATCGGCTCTTCGATGAAGGTATAGCCCCACGTGGTGAAAACACCGGGAAAGGCCTCGGCGACGTTACCCGTGGTCCAGGTCAGTGCCGGATCGATCTCGGGATTGTCCAGCTGCTGCGCAACGACTCGGCGGCTACTCATCGGCTAGCGATCAGAACACCCGGTGCAGGATGCCCTGCTCGAAAAACCCTGCACCCGTGCTATTTTCGCTGTCAAGAGTCATAAAATCGTCATAGGTACCAAACGACGGCCCCTCGGAGTCGGCGCCCATCGGCACGAAAAATCCCGCCAGCCGGGACGAGAGCGTGACCAGCCCGACGCCCCCCTCTTTGTCGCGTAGCCGGGCCAGCCGGAACTGCCCGGCAGCGTTGCGCCCGAAGGTGACGTCGGCAATGGTGCGTAACCCGTCCGCGTCGATCAGAAATCCGTCGGATCGCAGTGCGCCGTCCGCACCCAGGAACTTCATCACCGTGATAAAGGTGTCGCCGACGACGGCTACCAGACCGGCGTATTCGATCCATTGGGCGGATTCGTCACGGAAGCCCCAGGTGCGATCCCGCATACCGCGCGCCTGCACCGGTGACTCAGCTCCGTCGAGCACCAGGGTGCCCGTCAACTCACAGGCCTGTTGAAAATGTTGCAACGGCTTACCCGGGACCAGCTCGGGGACTACTCCGCCCACTGCGTAGTCAGCCGGGACAAACAGCGGAGCGTTGACCAAATCGGCCCGTAACCGGGGGTGCCGCACCGATATCACCCCGCCCAGTCCGAAGTCGATCGACTCGCTGGCGAAGCTGCCCGGTGGCAGGTCCTCGATGATTTCCAAAACTTTGGCCCGAACCGAGACGCTGCACCGAGCACGCCGCGCGCCGGTGCCATTCGGCGAGGTGGAAACGTGGAAGCTGCCGAAAACTTCGTTTTCGATGTCCCAGAAGGACAGGTAGGCGTTGTCCTTCCAGACCGGATCCGTCGGACCCGCGGCGGCGAAGTGGATGGGTTCGGCCAAAGGCCCCCAGGCGTCGGTGATGTCGATAACGGTCATCGCCTTGCTGCTCCTCCCGGCATCGGATCCTCCCACCGCTGGGCCGATCAGTCTTTTTTTACTGAGATTAAAATCTATCACGATTGCCCGGTGGCGTAGTACGGTTTCTTGTATTGGCGGCGCACCGCATCTGCCGTACACCGCATGCGCTGATGCCGCGATCGGAGCGTCACGACGACAACGACGTTGGCATGCCTACCTGAGCGGGCCCGCGGCGAGATGCTGAGTTAGGTCCTGGCTCAAATACTGGGCGAAAGCGCATCGAGCCGCGCGCGCAACGTGGCCACTTCACGGTCTAGTCGATGGATCGGCATGTCGTCATCGTCGTCGGCGTCGATGGCGCGCAGGAGGAAAACGAAGTTGGGCAAGAACCACAACAGAAACGAGCACACCGGGAGCCACCACACCAGTATTCCGTTCCAAGCCAAGGGCCCTGTCTTGAAGAACACGAGGAAGCTCGCCGGGATGAATGTGAGGGCCAGCCAGAGGTTTACGTACCCGAGCCAACGCGGGAAGATCGGCGTCGGTCGTTGGTCGATCAACACGGCGACACCGAAGACCGCCAGCTGCAGAACAAACGTCGAGACCACACCGAGAAAGAAAAACCAGCTGATGTCGTACAGCGCCCGGGTGACCTCAGGATGCTGATCGGCGCGGTAGGTCGAAACGAGCATAAAAACATATGGGATCACGAATTCGACCGTGGCCAACGCACCGAGCGCCAGTTGTGTATACGCCAAGATTGGGCGCAGCCCTTCGATGCGCAGCATCTGCATCGTGAAGGACGCCAGGAACGGCATCAGCAACGGACACGACGCCAGGCAGATCACGATACCGATGCGGATAGCCGTGCGGTGCTGGTCGATCAACGCCGCCACTTGTGCCGCGTTCTGGTTCGGGGATGGTGGCGGGAAGAAGCCCGCCACAACAAAACCGACGACAAATAGTGCGCCCATGAGCGGGCCCGCCCAGACGCACGCCTTCTGAACCGTGCGAGTCACCACACCAAATAATATCGATCAAACCGACGCATTCAAGGGGTTATGAGACTGTGAATACCAAAATCTCAGATGCCGCCGCGGGCGACGAGCTGGCCAGCGATCACGTTGCGCTGGATCTCGTTAGTGCCTTCACCGACGATCATCAACGGCGCATCACGGAAGTAACGTTCGACATCGAACTCCGTGGAGTAGCCGTAGCCACCATGGATCCGCACCGCATCCAGCGCGATCTCCATCGCCACCTCCGAGGCGAAGAGCTTCGCCATCCCCGCCTCCATATCGGAGCGCTCACCGCTGTCATAGCGCTCGGCGGCATAGAGGGTCAGCTGGCGAGCCGCAGTCAGCTTCGTGGCCATCTCCGCCAGATAGTTGCCCACCGCTTGGTGCTTCCAGATCGGCTTACCAAAACTCTCTCGCTGCTGCGCGTAGGCAAGCGCATCCTCCAGGGCGGCGGTCGCCACACCAAGCGCCCGCGAAGCGACCTGAATACGGCCGGTCTCTAGACCCTTCATCATCTGCGCAAATCCCTTGCCTGACGCACCGCCGAGGATCGCTGATTTGCCGATTCGGTAATCATCGAAGGACAGCTCGCAGCTCTCCACACCCTTATAGCCCAGCTTGGGCAGATCCCGCGAAACCGTCAGGCCCGGGCCGTGTTCCGCCAGAACGATGGAGATGCCGGCATGCTTCGGAGTAGCTTTTGGGTCGGTCTTGCACAGCAGGGCAATCAGGCCTGAGCGTCGCGCATTGGAGATCCAGGTTTTCGCGCCGGTGATCACCAGGTCGTCACCGTCGGAAACTGCGGTGGTCGTCATGTTCTGCAGGTCTGAACCGCCACCAGGTTCAGTGAGCGCCATCGTCGCGCGGAGCTCACCGGATGCCATCGCCGGAAGGTAGGTCCGCTTCTGTTCGTCGGTCCCGAACAGCGTCAGCAGTTTGGCCACGACGGTGTGCCCGCCCATCGCGCCGGCCAGGCTCATCCAGCCGCGCGCCAATTCCTGGGTCACCAACACATAGCAGGCCATCGACACCGGCGAGCCGCCATAATCCTCGGGGATAGCCAGACCGTAAATCCCGATCTGCTTCATCTGCTCGATCCACTTTTCGGGATATTCGTTGGCGTGCTCGACTTCGCGGACCGTCGGTTTGACGTCGCGATCGATGAAGGCACGGACCGTCTCGACCAGCAGGGTTTCTTCGTCGGTCAACACAGAGCTCACATCCATCACCTCTCCACCAGAAATTTTATTCTAGATTAAACTCTTGGCTCAGATGTCGGACGTTTGGGTATTGGCTAGCTCGCGTGCCCGGCCTTGGCTTCTTCTTCACGGGTGAGACCCGAGGCAGCGATGAGTTCCTCGTGCAGTTCGAACCACACCGTGTGGTACGAATCGATGATCGGCCGGGCTAGCCATGCTGTGTCGCCGGCCTTGACCTTGCCCAGGGCCGCGGCCAGCTTCTTGCCGTACGCACTGAGCCTTGGCACCAGGGCGGTGACTGCGGCGACGATGGGTGACACCTGCTCGTGTACGTCGTCGAGGCGGTTCAGCACCGCAGTGTCGTAGTCGGCATCATCGTGCGGGTTGGGTTGGCCGTCCTTGATCTGCCAGTCCGATACGAGCGCTTTGAACGTGCTGTTGACGGCCCGAAAATCGTCGTACGACTTGGCCAAAGCATTGTGGTCGATTTCCGAGCGCTCCTCTGCCAGCAGGAGATTGAGCCGCTCGCGCCCCTCGGGGCTGACCCGGAGCGTCTTGTTTTGAATGAGCAGGCCCGCCGCGGTCAAGTCCGTTAGCGTCGCCGCCACCTCGGTAGGGTCTTCGTCCAGAGTGGCGATCAGATCCTCTTCTCCGACCCGTCCCTTGAGCCGGACTGCTTGCAACACAGTCAATTCAGACATTCGCCAGCCCTTTCTTGTCCTCGTTCAGTCGAAGTGCGATCAGCATGGTGACCAAAGGATGAGGCGAGACGACATCCGTATGACCGGCGGCGAGGGCGTCGGCGACCGCCGCTGCGGATGTGTCGGCAAGCTCTTCGTAGTCACCACGGGGGTAGGCCCGGATCGGGCTGATTCCTCGGGCGATCTCGGTGAGCTCGGCCAAATCGGGTGAGTCCGTCTCGGACCACGCAGTGCATTCGAGGATTCCCTCGCGCACTTCGCCTTCGCCACCGTCGACGGTGATCATCTTGCCGGCCAGGGCAGCGGCCACGCCCGCACCGCACCCCACCACCGCCGGTCGACCTATCTCTCGACTCACCACCGCGGCATGCGATGTCGCACCGCCGATCTCCGTGACGATCCCTCGGGCGGCCAGCATTCCCTGTACGTCATCGGGATTCGTCGCCACCCGCACCAAGATGACGTCTTCGCCCTCGTCGGCGGCATCAAGGGCATCGTCGAGGTCAGTATACGCCTTGCCGGATACCACGCCCGGACACGCTGGTAGTCCGCTCGCTAAAAGCGTTGCAGCGAGCCGTGTTTCGGGTTGCAGCGCGGGTGCGAGCAAGGTCTCGACATGTGCCGGAGTCACCCTGCGCAACGCCTCCGCGTCATCGATCAGTCCTTCATGGCGCAGCTGTAATGCCAGGCGGACGGCGGCCTGAGCTGACCGTTTGGCGGTCCGGGTCTGCAGCAACCACAGTTTGCCTTCTTCGACGGTGAATTCGATGTCTTGTACATCGCCGCCGGCGCGCTCCAGCGACCGCGCCGCGGCCATGAGCTGCTCATAGACGACGGGTTGTTCATTCCGCAATGCGGCGACGGGTTGGACGTCCACATTGCCCGATACGACATCCTCTCCCTGGCCATTGGCCAGCCATTCGCCGAAAGGCTCATTGGCTCCGGTGATGGGATTGCGGGAGAACAGGACGCCGGTGCCCGAATCGCGTGCCAAATTGCCGAAGACCATCGCCTGCACGATGACCGCGGTGCCGGCATCGTCGCCCAGCGCGTGATGCGTCCGGTAACTGATCGCCCGTGGGCTTTCCCACGAGGCGAAAACGGCCTCGATCGCCCCCCGTAGCTGCACCCAAGGATCGGCCGGGACTTCGGCGCTTGAATCACCGCCCAGCACGATCCGGCGGTACATGTCATTGAAGCGTTCGCGGGTGTCGCGTGCGAATTCCGCGGATCCAGCGACTCCGAGTGCATCTTCGACCGCGTCATCGATGCCCAGGTCCAGCACGGTGTCCATCATGCCGGGCATCGATTGCGCCGCACCGCTGCGCACACTGACCAACAAAGGCCGCGGGCCGTGCCCGAACGTGCGTGATGTCTCGGCTTCGAGCCAACTCATCTTGTCGCGCACGTCATTCCAGATCTGGTCAAGACAGCTTCCCGGGTCGGCGAAGAACTTCGTGCACACCGCAGTAGTGATGCAGAACGCGGGCGGGACCGGCAACCCCTGTCGCCGCATCGAGTCAATGCCATAGCCCTTGTTGCCCAAGACCATACGAGGAAGGCTGGTACCGCCGTCCAACGTGACGACGAGGGGGTGTGCCTCACCCGGGATTTTTGACATGAGATTAGATTCTAGCCGACAGGGTGTATTTGCAGTACTGACGTAAGTTTCGCGCGCTGGGCTGTCTGCGAGGGCCGCCCGAACGGCCGGCGGCTTGGATCCCGTGCCGACTAAGTAAGCGCGCGGATGCCGGCGCGGACCTCGTCGACGAAGACCTCGGGCTGTTCCAAAGCCGCGAAGTGGCCGCCTTTGGCGACGGCATGGTAGTAGCGAAGGTCGGTAAACCTGGTACGAAGCCACCGTTCGCTGACATTGACGATTTCCTCCGGGAACCGGGTGTAGGCCGACGGTAGGGGGACCTCCTCAAATGAGCTGATCATCGAGAAGCTCTCCCAGTACAACCGCGCCGACGAGGCGGCGGTGTTCGTCAACCAGTACATCATGACGTTGTCCAGGATGACATCGCGCGCAACAGCGTTCTCCGGGTGCCCATCGCAGTCGGTCCAGGCGTAGAACTTCTCGGCGATCCAGGCAAGTTGACCGGCCGGCGAATCGGCGAGCCCATAGCCCAACGTCTGCGGTCGGGTGGCCTGTTGCACGGCGTAGGCGCCCTCCTGCTCCATGTATGCCGGCAGTCCTCCGACGGCCTGCTCGTCCGGGGTCAGTTCGCCGAGCCCTCCCAGCGCCTCCGGTGAGGCCAGCGCCATGTTGACGTGGATCCCGAGCAGGCCGGCGGGGGGCTTGACGCCCATCATCGCGGTCACGAACCCACCCCAATCGCCGCCCTGCGCAAAGTACTGCGGGTAGCCCAACGCGACCATCAGGGCGTTCCACGCCTCGGCGATTCGTTCGATGCCCACCCCGGGAGTCGTCGGCTTGTCGCTGAACCCATATCCCGGCAGCGAGGGAATGACGACGTGAAAGGCGTCTTCGGCCGAGCCGCCATAGCGTTCGGGCTCGGTCAGCGGGCCGATCACGTCGAGAAATTCGACCACCGATCCCGGCCAACCATGCGTCAGTATCAGCGGCCGCGCGTCACGAAGCGGCGAACGCACGTGCAGAAAGTGGATGCCGAGGTCACCGATGGTCGCGTGGAACTGCGGATAGGCATTGAGCCGGCTGGCGACCCGGTCCATGTCGTAGTCCTTCGCCCAATACCCGACCAATTCGCGCACATAGCCTGAGGGGATGCCCTGGGACCAGTCGGTCACGGTTTCGGTGTGCGGCCACCGCGTCCGTTCCAGACGAGCACGCAGATCGGCGATGTCGGCCTCGGAAATCTTGACACGGAAGTCGCGAATCTCAACCATGCCGACGCTCCCTTGCGTTAAGTTAACGACCACTTGCACCTACGCTGGCGAGCCAGTCGAGATGTTTTCTGTGCTGCTGCAATGAGAATAGTTCCGCTGTAGTCGTCGTCAAGAACAATCGTTCGCAGATTCTGTCTCGAGATATCAGACCGGACGCGACGTCAGATCGATGGCCGCTCGCCAGTGGGACTGCCCCGGTCCAGAATGGCGAAGTAGCACAGGGCTTCATCGACATGGCGAACCCCTTCCGATATGATTTTAATCGCAGTTAGATTCACGTCAGAACGCGGCGATGCTCGCTCCCGGCAATCGAAGGGCTGTTCATGAAGGACGCTCCCCCACCAGCTGAGGCCGACGTTGTTGTCGTCGGATCGGGCCACAACGGACTGGTCGCGGCTGCGTATCTGGCGAAAGCCGGCCTCGACGTCCTCGTCGTCGAGGCGGCCCCCACCGCCGGCGGCATGACGTCAACGAATCCCTTTGCCCCCGAGGCGCCCGAATACACGATCAACGAGGCGTCGATCCAGGCATCGCTGTTCCGCACCACGACCATCGACCAGGACTTGGGCTTGTCGCGCAAATACGGGTTGCGCCAGACCGTCATTGATCCCGCCCACTTCCAACTCTCCGCCGACGGCGCATCGCTGGGCCTGTGGCGTGATCCGCGCAAGACCGCCGCCGAGCTCGAGTACTTCTCGAAGAAGGACGCCCGCGCGCTGCTCGAACTCTACGAAGTCATCGACGCAGCGGTCGAGATCGGCCTGCCGATGATGCAGACCAGCGTCGCCGAGCCGGAGATCAAGAACATTCTGAAATCCGCGCGCGCGGTGGTGAAGAACCGCAAGCAGCTGGCCGCCCTCGGCCGCTGGATGTCGAGCTCGCAGGCCGAAGCCATCGAAGAAAGCTTCGAGCACGACATGATCCGCGCACCCCTGCTCTCAAGTCTGCCGTTCATGCCGTTCGACGCCGACATGTCCGGCTGGTCGTTGATCTACCTGGGGGTGCTGAGCAAGTACGGCGTCGCGATGTTCCACGGTGGCACCGGCTCCCTGCCGAAGGCGCTGATCGGCGTCATCAAAGACAACCGCGGCGACGTGATCACCAACTCCCCCGTCGAGGAGCTGATCGTCGCCAACAACCGCTGCACCGGCGTGCGGATCAGGGGCGGCACCGAAATCCGGGCCCGCCGCGCGGTCCTGACCGCCTGCAGTCCGAAGACCACGTTGACCCGGCTGTTGCCGCGCGGCGTGCTGGAGCCCAAAAAGCAGAATGCCGCTGACCACATCCCGACTCGCAAGCGCGGTATCGCCGACGCCAAGGTCAACGTCGCCCTGTCGGGTCGCGTCGACATGTCCAAGCACGAGAAATGGCGCGGAGACGGCATCGACCTGCGGCAGGCCTGCAACTGCTATCACACCTACCAGGAGGCTCTGGATGCCGCGCGCTCCTGCGTGCTCGGGAAAGTGCCCGACGCGATTCCGGGGCTGGCTCAGGTGACTAACTCGTTCGACCCGTCGATGTCACCCCCGGGCAAAGACTTGTGGTGGTTCTGGACCGGCCTGACGCCGTCCTTCCCCGAGGTCGGCTGGGATGTCGCCCGCAAGCACATCACCGACAGCATCCTCAAGGACGCCGAGCTGTATTACAAGGGCGTCGAGGATATGCAGGTCGCCGTGCGGCCGCTGATGCTCCCCGATATCGAGGAACGGTTCTGGGCGATCGACGGTTCGGTGTATCACGTGGACCCGACCATCACTCGATTCGGCCCGAACAAGCCGGTGGCGGGCTTCGCCGGGTACAAGACTCCGGTCGAGGGGCTCTACCTCACCGGGTCAGGCACGCATCCCGTCGCCGGTATCAGCGGGATGCCCGGTCAGAACGCAGCACGCGTTTTGCTCAAGCATCTCCACCTCGAGGACAAGGGTGGCCGACTGGGTGTGCTCAAAGAGTTGGTGACGCGCCGCAAGAAGGTCGACGGCGACCCGTACTCCAGCGGACAGAACGACCCATTCCCGGCCGAACTCTAACCAGGAGGCCGCATCGGGACGGCTCCACCGTCGAGATCTGCTCCCCACCAACAAACTGGCTGAGGGCACAGATAAATACCCCTAGTCCTGGATCGACAACGCGCTGGTCGGGCACTCGCTCACAGCCTGCTCGACCGCGGCACGCTCGTCCTCGGATGGCTCGGGATTGATTGCCCGCGACTGACCGTCGTCGCCGATCTCAAACACCGTGGGCGCCGCGACCTCACACAACCCGATTCCCGAACACTTGGTGGTGTCGACCGCCACTTTCATCAGAACATCCTCCGCATGATGCTCAGGGCCCGCTGACTGTAGGGCGGGTAGACGAGACGGGGATCGGGTTTGGCCGACTTCGACAGCACCGCACGGCGATGACTCAGCGCCTCGAAGCCCCACTTGCCGTGGTAGGCCCCCATGCCGCTGGCGCCGACGCCACCGAACGGCAGCGACGGCACCAAGCAATGCATGGCAACATGATTGATCACCGCGCCGCCGGAAGCGATGCGGTCGATCAGGTCGCGGCCGATCGGGCCAGAAGCAAAAACATAGAGCGCCAGTGGCTTTGGTCTACCATTGACGAAATCGACTGCGTGATCCAGCGATTCGACCGCCAAGACCGGCAGGATCGGGCCAAAAATCTCGTCGGTCATGACCGGATCAGTAGGCGATGGGTTGAGGATCACGGTGGGTTCGATCCGCAGTGTGGCACCATCCGACCGCCCCCCGGTAACCACCTTGCCGTCGGTGGTACTGATCAGCGAAACCAGGCGGTCGAACTGGCGTTGGTTGACGACGCGTAACGCCGGATCCGGTTCGCCCGAGCGGAAATCGCGAACATTGGCGACTATCTTGCCGACCAAGTCGTCGACGATCCGACGGTCAGCCAGCACGTAGTCGGGCGCGATGCAGGTTTGGCCCGAATTCATCAACTTCACCCACGCGATGCGCCGCGCGGCGACGTCGATATCGGCGTCGGCCGCAACGATCACCGGACTCTTGCCACCCAGTTCTAGTGTCACCGGAGTCAGGGTCGGCGCCGCGGCGGCCATGATCTTCTTGCCGATCTCGGTACCGCCCGTGAACAGAATATGATCGAATCCCGCCGCGAGCAGCTCTTGCGTGACGGCGGCATCGCCCTCGATGATCCGAACTGCCTCCGGGTCGACATAGAGTGGAAGCAGCCGCGCCAACAGTGCCGACGTGGCGGGGGCCAGCTCGGAAGGCTTGATCACCGCGCAGTTGCCGGCCGCCACCGCGGCCACCAGCGGCGCCAGGCTCAAGTACAGCGGGTAATTCCACGGCCCTATGACCAACACCACGCCCAGCGGGTCGTGTTGGACCCAGGCGCGACCGGGCAACTGCGCGAGCGGTAATGCCACGCGCCGCCTGCGCATCCATCGCTTCAGATGCTTACGGGCATAGACGGCTTCGCCTTTGGTTGACGCGATGTCACCAAGCCACGCCTCCGCCGGGGGTCGACCCAGGTCTTCGGCCAACGCCGCGGCGATGTCCGGCTCCCGCTCCGCGACGAACCGCTCGATCCCACGCAGTTGCTCCAGTCGCCATTCCAAGCTGCGGGTTCGGTTCGTAGCGAAAACCCGGCGGAGGTCGGCAAGCGCGCTGACGCTCACAGTTGTCTCCAGTGCGTGAATAGTCACAGAATCTCCTGAAATGCCTCAGATTTCGGGGGCCGGCACTACGCCGCTGCCCACCGCCCCGCTGATGCCGCCGTCCACAGCAAGCGCCTGCCCGTTGACCCACCGGGCATCGTCGGAGGCCAAGAACAACACCACATCGGCGATGTCCTCCGGATCGGCGTGGCGCCCCAACAGGTTCTTCAAACCGTCGAGGGTGTCCTTGCCCATCGACTCCTCGAAATCGACCAAGATCGGCGTCTCCACCGGTCCGGGTAGCACGGCGTTGATGCGAAATCCCATCTCGCCCAATGCCAAACCCATCGACATGGCGTAGACGGTGGAGACTTCTTTGGAGAAGTTGTAGGCGTTGCCCTGCTGCGGGTTGGCCTTGAACCACGCAGCACCCTCTTCGAAGGTATCGGTGCACAGCAGATCGCGAATCGAGTCGAGCCGCAGCGGCCAGCCGAAGCCCGCCGTCGACGACACGATCGTGACAGATCCACCCGGTTTGAGGCGTTCGAAGAACGACTCGGTCAAATGCCGGACCGCCAGGCTGTTCACGGCTATCACCACATCGGCGGGTGCGGTGCCGGGAATACCGGCCACGTTGATCAACCCGTCGAACTCGCCGTCGAGTTGCTCTACGGCGCTGTCAATGCTGTTCGGGTTCGCCAGGTCGACCTCGACATGGTGAGTCACCTTGGCGGTCGGTATGTTGCGGTCCAGGCAGTGCACTTCGGCTCCGGCGGCGAGCAACCGCTCGGCGACCGCGTGGCCGATGCCCGATGCTGCGCCGGTGACGACGTACCGTTTGCCCTTGAAGTCGGCCATGGTTCTCCTAATCGAGGGTGTAGGGCAGCGATTTGACTGCGGTGATGAAATTGCCGGTCAGATACTCAGGTTCGCCCAGCCGCAGGTTCGGCGCCCGGAAGATCAGCTCGCGGAAGATCGATTCCAGCTGCATCTTGCCCATGAAGGCACCCATGCAGAAGTGCGGTCCGCCGCCGCCGAATGCGACGTGCAGGTTCGGCGATCGGGTGATGTCGAACTCATGCGGGTTACTGAAGACCCGCTCGTCGCGGTTGGCCGAAGAGTAAACCATTGTCACCCAGTCACCTTCGCGAATGTGCTGGCCGTGCAGCTCGGTGTCCTGGGTTGCGGTACGCCGGAACGTCATCACCGGGGTTGTCCAGCGGACGAACTCATCGATCGCGACCTTGATGTGCCCGTCGAAATCCTTCTCCAGCAACGCTTTCTGCTCGGGGAACTGCTGCAACGCAAGCGTCGTGAAGGTGGTGGTGGTACGGGTGGTGTCATTACCCGCGACCGACAGCAGGACGAAGTACGGGCCCAGCTCGTCGTCGGTGAGTTGCCGTCCGTCGATCTCGGCTTGCACCAGCGAAGTCATCACGTCGTTCTGCGGATGTTCACGTCGCGCCTCGGCCAAGCCGATCCCGATATTGAGCAGTCCGACAAGGGAATCGGTCAGTACCTCCCCAGGTTCGCGGCCAGCCGCTACATCGGGGTCGGCCCACGCCACCATGCCCTCGGCCAGGTGCGCCGCCTCGTCGCGCTGGTCCTCGGGCAGGCCGAGCATCTCGTAAATCGTCCACATCGGTAGGCGTTTGGCCACCTGCTGGACGAAATCGCCGTCCTTCGTCTTGATCAGGTCGTCGACGATGGATCTCGCCTGGTGCTCGATCTGGTCCTTGATCTTGGCGACCTGTCGCGGCGTGAAGACCGAGCTGACGAGCCGGCGCAGGCTCGAGTGCTTCGCACCGTCCATGCCCAGAAAGGACTGGGTGGCATCGAGCATCTCCTCAGGTACGGCCTCAAACGTGATGCCTTGCCCAGAGCAGAAGATCTCCGGAGTCTTGCTCACGTAGCAGACGTCCTCGTGGCGCGTGACCACCCAAACACCGTCGATCTCGGGCTCCATCATGGAGCCCTCAATCGGGCGGTGCCAGCTGACCGGGCGTTCGTCGCGAAGGATCTTGAAGGACTTCTCCCGCTCGTCGAAGCTTTGCGCCCAGAAAGCCTGCGACGAAATGTTCACCGGGTCGAAGGGCGGCCGGTCGATCTTCGGAGTTGTCTCAGTTGTCATGCGTTTGCCTCCAGATAGCGGGCCTTGAGGCTCCTCTTCACCAGCTTCCCGGTGGCTGTCCGGGGAAGCTCGTCGACAAAGTCGACGGTGCGCGGGGCCTTGTAGTGAGCGATACGGTGTCGGACGTAAGCGATGATCTCGTCGGCCAGTTCGGCGGATGGTGTTGTCTGCGGCTTCAATTGAACAATGGCCTTGACCTGTTCGCCCATTTCCGGATCGGGTACGCCGATCACCGCGACATCGAAGACCTTCGGGTGCAGCGCGAGGACGTTTTCGATTTCCTGCGGATAAATGTTTACCCCGCCGGAGATGATCACGAATGCCTTGCGATCGGTCAGGAACAGGTAACCTTCCTCGTCGACATAACCGATATCGCCCACGGTGGACCAATTCTGGTGCGCGGGATGCCTTGACGAAGCGGTCTTTTCGGCATCGTTGTGATACTCGAAGGGCACCACATCGCGTTCGAAGTAGACAGTACCCACCGTGCCAGATGGCTGCTCGACGCCGTCGTCGTCGCAGATGTGCAGCACGCCGAGCGCAGCCTTTCCAACCGATCCACGCTTGTTTCTCCACTCGGCGGTGGTAATCACCGTGGTGCCGTGTTGCTCTGTCGCACCGTAGTATTCGACCAGGATCGGGCCCCACCAGCCGATCATGGCGTCTTTCACCTCGGGTGGGCAGGGAGCGGCGGCATGCACGGCGATGCGCAGCGAGGAGACGTCATAGCCGTTGCGGACCGCGTCGGGCAATTGAAGCATCCGGACGAACATCGTCGGAACCATCTGGGTGACGGTTACCCGATACTGCTGGATGGCAGCGAGCGCCCTCTCTGCGTCGAAACGCTCCATTAGAACAACCGTGCCGCCCAGTGCCTGGACGCCGGCGCACCACTTCAGCGGGGCGGTGTGGTAGATCGGTGCCGGTGACAGGTATACGTCATCGCTGGAGATCTTGAAGACGTGCGCCAACAACCCGACGAGCGGGTCCCCCGGTTCGTCGACCTGGATCGGCAGCAGATGCGGCTTGATGCCCTTGGGCCGGCCGGTGGTACCCGACGAGTACAACATTTCCGCACCGCGCGGTTGGTCGGCCAATCGTGTTCCGGCCGTGGCCAATAGCTCGCTGTACGGCCGGTACCCCGTGACAGCCCCGCCGAACGCGTACCACTGCTGGACCTCGGGAACCAGGTCGAGCAACTGGTCGGCCAGTTCCCGTACCCCATGGGAGGCGATGACTACCCGGGCGCCACTGTCGCGCAGGATGTAGGCGGCTTCCTCCGGTGCCAGATGCCAGTTGACAGCGGTGATGTACAGGCCAGAACGCAGTGCAGCCCAATAAATCTCGAATGCTTCGGCAGCATTGTCCGAAAGCATCGCGATGACGTCGCCTTTGCGCAGCCCCAAGGCGTGTAGCGCCGACGCCAGCCGAGCCGAATTGTCGTCGAGCTCTCCGTAAGTGAGCGACCGGCCAGAGTCGGCCAGGATCACGGCCGGCCGATCGGGCGCGGACGCCGCATGTGTGCCTGGAAACATGCGTTTAGACGAGCAGATCGTCGCGACCGTCGTGCTTGAGTCGCTCGATATAGCTCGGATAGAGCTTCTTGCCTAGCGGAGCTAGCTTGAGCAGGCTCGCCACATTGCCGTCGACCTTGATCTTCTTCTTGGCCATGGCCAGCGGCAAGTTGACCTTGCCCTGCCAGTACCCGTTTCCGGTGTCGGCCGTCATGGACATCGTCGCTGTCGGCGCAGGCCCACCGTCCACGCCCTCGCGCACCGACTTGTTTCCCATGTCGATCACGACGACGGCCTCGGGATCGGTGAAATCGAACGCCACGACGAGGCCGGTGGCGACCAGCTTGGGACCGATCTCCTCATCATCGAAGGCGGTCTCGAATATCCCGCCGATGTACTTCCTGACCTCCGCAGAGTCCTTGAACCCCATTGTTCTTCGCTCTCCCTAAATTTACTTTCGATTAAATTCTGATGCGAGTCGGCGCCCACGACATCAATCGACTTTGGTCGGCCACCTATGACCCCCGTCACAGGAACAGTACCATAAGTCGACTTATGGTCAAGGGCCGAGGTGCCCAAGAACGGCGGATACCATGCTCGACATGTACGACGCCCACGCGATTCTCGATGCCATCAATCGTCACACCGTCCCCATCCTCATCGGTTTCGGCTTTGCCATGGTGCTGCAGAACGTGGCGATGATCACCGCCGTCGTGATGACCCGACGGAAGCGCCGGATCTCGATCCCGTTGCCGTGCACGTTCCTGTGGTTTGCTCACGACCTCGGCGTCGTGGCCCGCTTCAATACCTGGTTCAACGTGTACGACCACTGGTTCCTGAAGTTGTTCTGGATGGGTTTGCTTACCGCGCTGATCCTTGAGCTCATCTTCTTCGCCCAGGCGATCAGAGTCGGACGTGCCGAATACCTGCCGCGCGGCACTCAGGCGCAATGGACCGCACTCGTGATCACCGGCGCCGTGGCATTCGTGATTGTCTGGGAATACATGAAAATCGTCTGGGACGATCCTCTCTACCAAGCCGCGCCCGCGATCACGCTGTTCCTGCTTCCGGTGGCGACCACGGCCCTGCTGCTGCGCCGACAATCCGCTGTAGCGCAGTCTCCACTTATCTACGGTTGTTTCGCGGCGATGGTGGTGTTCTGGTGGGGTGTCACGACGAGCTGCTACGGCGGCGGCTTTGCGAGCTGGCAGTACGTGCTGACGGGTGTTACCGCCTTCGTGATGCTGGTCAGCGTCACTGTCGCCGTGGCCCGGATGCGGACAAGCGCGGAACAGCGAGTCCCCACCCTCGTTTGAGGCTTGCCACCAGCCGTTCAGGCCGGTGATCTCACGCCTCGGCGATCGACCAACTCCACTATCCAAGTACCGTCGACGTACCGAGGGCCGTAGCCGGGTTGCCCCGGCTGTCCGGGGTGGCCGGGGGTTCGGTCCCGGCGCGTTGTGGGGCGGTAACCACCGGGATGGCGAGCCAGACGACCAGTGCGACAAGGCCTATCACCGCAGCCGCCGCCACGTGTTGTGCCCAGTCCGGCCAGAAGCTGCTCATTGCGAGATACATCGGCCACGACACGGCGACTATGCCTCCGATCGACGACATGATGACGAGCGGGACCAGCAGAAGGGACTTGACGCCACCGAGCCGGTCCTGTACTCGGGCAACGAATACTGCGGGAACGAATGTAAGCATGGCACTGGAAAAGGCGTACCAGACCGGCATCCAGCCGAACGGCTGCACCGATTGGCGGCCGTAGTAGTGCCACAAATCGGCGGCCATCCAAGGCATTTCGAATAGGAAGACGCCGATGACAATGGTCCCGGCGAGCAGCCACACACCCCGCGGACTCAGGCGTCGTGCGTGAAAAACCGGCACGACAAGCAGCAGCACGAGCCCGAAATACGGCACATAGGCGCCTATCGGATAGAAGGGGATTCCGAGCCCCTGGGCCCGCCAGGCGACATGCGCGCCGATCTGCGAATGTGTCGCGTGGGACAGATGCGCGAGCGTCGCCTCGTTGACGACGGTCGCGCCACCAGCCACGGTGTAGATTAGCGGCTGCCAGCTACCACGCTTCCGCGAGATCCACGCTGAGGCAAGCACTGTGGCGATAGCTGAGGTCGCGAACGTCACTTCGGCGACAGACTGCCACACCCCTGGCATCGTGTACACGGGAGGGATTAGGTACTCATCCACGTGCGGTCGCCACCTCAGGAACGTTCCGATCGCCATCGGGCCGGTAGGCGGGATATTTAGTCATGGCCCACAGGTTGAACACAGCCCAGCCAATGGTGGCCGCCCCGAGCAACAGGAACGGAAGCTGCCGGAAGTAGGGATCGAGAAACGCCCAGGCGCCGAACATCCCGATCGGGTTGATGAGCAGGCACCAGTTCATCAGCATGGTCTGGCCCCGCATGGAGCGGCGGCCGGCAAGCAGCACGGTGGAAAACACCGGCGGCATCCATGCGGTGACTGCAAATGCGACGAGGAACAGCGGATCATCGAGGATGCTTTTGACAGTCAGCCACATCGCGGCAATGCCGAGCAGCGCCCCGATGATCGCCACACCGAACTGCCGCTGGGTCAGCCGAGGCATCAGCTCGGCGCGCCCATAGCGGTAAACCTGATAGCACAAAACGAATTCGATGCTTGAGGTAAAAATCAGTGCAATAGCCCAAAATTCAAGCCACCAGTGGTTATACGTGTGAAACCAGGAGTTCCAGTAGGCCACAAAGGAAGCATCGTGAATGGCGAAGAAACCGACTGCCGCCAACGGCGCGGGGTAGGCGCGGTGCGCACGGGCGGTCCGGAAGGCCGAGATCAGATAAACGAATGTGGCGCCTAGACACAGCGTCATCAAACCCATGACGGCGAACGTGTGGTGATCGACCGAGTACAGGACGGACGCTGGGTCGTAACTGGCGAGGACTGTGGTCACGCTGCCACTTCCTTCGGACTCGTCTGCGAGTGTGGTTCGACGCCGCCGCAATATCGACAGTGGCGCGCGCCGTGACACATGATAGTAATTACTATCAATCGAGATGACAACCAGGGCGGTGTCATTTCGCGCGCGGAACTTCGCAATTGCCTTGACAGGCTCAACGGTGCCATCAGTGCCCGGTTGAGTGCGCTTTACTAGGATCGTGGTCACGCAGGACGGCTCGAACCGAGTCAAGCGGCGTAAGCGCACGACTGAGGAACTTCGTCGTGGCGTGCTGGCGGCCGCCGAGGAACTGTTTGCGACTAAAGGCTACGGCGGGGCGACCACCAAGGAGATCGCCCGAATGGCTCAGACCACCGAGGCGGCCATCTTCCGCGCATTCAACTCCAAGCAGGAACTGTTCACGGCCGCGGTCCTCGCACCGTTCGAGAACTTCATGACCCGCTACGCTGGTGAATGGCTACCCGAACCGACGCGTGATACGCCTCAAGAGGCGCTCCGCGAATTCGCTTACGATCTCTACCATCTGGTCTCCGAACACCGCAAGATCTTCACCGCGATCATGACCAACGGTCTTGTCGGTTCCGAAGTTCAACCCGTCTTTGCCCGGCTCGAACAGGTCAGCAACGTGATCAAGGAGCAGTACGGCCTAGAGTGGGACACTCCGATCGCGGCACGTGCAATGGTCGCCATGGTGGCCACGATGGCGATTTTCGAGAATGTGGTCTACCCGCCGGGAGAGGTGCCCGATCGAGAACGGATCGTCGACGAACTCACCCGCATACTCATCGGCGCTGCCGGACTGCTCCCCGCTGCGCCCGCCAGCGCGAAGGAGTCCGGTTCGACCGCGCGCCGGGTGAGACGGAAAGCGTAGGCGATAATTACGCATTCCCAAACTACGAACGTGCACAACGGAATCCAGAATGAGAACAGCCCATTCCACGCAAGCGGGCCGTCCTTGAAGAAATACGCCGCCACCGCGGGCGAGTACAGAAGGCAAGCCCACAGGCTCGCGTAGCCGAGCCACCGCGGCAGCAGCCCCGGATACGCCTTCTGCAAGAGGATAGCGACGGCGAACGGCAAGAACTGGATCAAGAATGGCGGTACCGGAGTGACCGTAAGGATCCACCCGAAGTCATTGAGCATGCGAATCTCGCTGGGCGGACGGTCAATTCGATAGGCTGCAACCTGCCAGACCAGGGCTGGCAGCACGAAGAACATACTGCTGGCGAGACCGCCAAGCATCTGGCACTTGCTCAGGAATGTCTCGGTGCCTTCCATCCGACGAATCATCGCAGACCACGTCACCACCCACGGCAGGTAAAGCGACGCCGCAATCATCACCAGGTCCATCCCGAGTTTGATGCGCGCATTGTGGAGGCGGTAGATCTCTGCGATCTCCCCCGCGCTCGCGTTGGGGCTATGCGCGGGTACGAAATCGGCTAGGACCCACAGGCCCAGTAAGTAGGCAAGCAGAAAACCGACGCCGCACCAGGCGCCGCAGCGATGTATCCGGGGAAGCATGAACGGTCCTAACCTTTGTGGGCGGATACCCGCCCCTTGATAGTATTCACTATCAAGGTAGGTGGTGGCCGAACCGGCGACAAGTGCTATCCACGATCTGATCAGCCGGCACCGCAGTCGACGCTGTCAGCCTCCCTTTGCTGATCAGCCGAACCGTGTCGTCAGCGAGGCGTCGAGGTGAGCTGCTCGACGAGCCGATATTTCTGGACCTTTCCGGTCGGCGTTGTCGGCAGATCCTGAGCACGGTAAAACACCACCCGCTTGGGCACTTTGAAACGAGCCAGCTTTGCGCGGCAAAGATCGAGCACCTCGTCTTCGGCAAGTGCCGAGCCCGGCACCGGGACTATGACGGCACAACCGATCTCACCCCAGCGGTCGTCGACCAATCCGACGGCAAAGACCTGACTGATCTCCTCGTGCGCCGCCAGCAGATCCTCAATCTCCTTGGGCATCACCAGTTCGCCACCGCTTTTGTACAGCTCCTTGCTCCGGCCGGTCACCTCGAGGTAGCCGTCGGCACGCACCCGCCCGAGATCCCCCGAATGGACCCATCCGTCCCGCAAGGTCGCCGCGGTCTCACCGGGCAAGTTCCAGTACCCAAGCATCGCCGTGGGCCCCGACGACACCAACTCTCCCTCCTCGCCGGCGGGTAGCTGTTCACCGGTTTCGGAATCCACTGCCCGGTATACGACAAGTTCGTCGCTGCCCGAAACCGCGGCCGCGCCAGCCATCTTCGGCTTTCCGACGGTCTCGGAAGTGAGGTGCAACGGGTCATCGGGGCGGGTCAGTGTCATCGCACCACCGGTCTCGGTCATCCCGTAGCCGGTGACGATCTCGCGGACGCCGATGTCCTCTCTGATTTGCTGCCACAACCAGATAGGCGCCGGCGCCGATCCGCACAGCATCGCATTCAGGGAACTGAGGTCGTACTGCCCGCGGGCCGGACTCTCCAGCATGGCGACAGCCATGGTGGGAACACACAGCACGTCGGTGGCTCGGTGGCGTTCGATGCCGGCGAAATAACCCTCGGCGCTGAACGCCGTCTGCGGGATGATCGCCCCGCCGACGAACGTGGCCGACAGCAAGCCTTCGATGTACCCGAACATGTGGTAGCAGGGCAACGAGAACAGGATGCGTCTGCCGTCCTCATAGGCTCGCGTCAAGGCCGATGCATACGCTGTCCGCAGCACCGCATCGTGAGTGACCAGTACGCCCTTGGGTGAACCGGTGGTGCCGGAGGTATAGAGCATGTCACTCGCGCTATCCGGGTCGACGGCGAAGCCATCACTGGCTCCGGGGTTTTCATCTCCGAGGATGGCGAGCCCGGCCACGGTCAGGCAACCAGGCCGCGCTTGGCCGTTGGTGTCGAGCAGCACCACGTCCCGCGGCGCATCGAGGCCTGGGATATCCCAGCCCGGCACGATCTCATCAAGCATCGACTGATAGTCGAGGCCGCGGAAGTCCGTCATGGTGACGACCACCCGGCATCCGGAATCGTCAAGGACGTAACGCAATTCATCCTGCTGGTAGAGGAAGTTGATGGGAACGGCGATCGCCCCGACGCGCGCGATCGCGAACTTGATTGTGACGAACTGCGGGTAATTGGCCATGATGACGCCGACCCGATCGCCGGGGCGAACACCGAGTACCGCGAGACCGTCGGCCAGCCGTCGAGACTCGATTGCCACATCGGCGTAGCTAAGCCGATAGTCGTCTGCGAATACCAGGGGACGATCCCCATATTGTTCGGCGCAGCCGTCCAACCACGCTGCCAGGGTGCACGGTCTCCAAACGGGGAAACGTCGGCGTATCGATTCTCGTCGCGCCTCGATGCTCGTGGTCAATTGACCGCTCGAATCACGCTGGCCCCGTGGCTATCCCACAGGATTGGTGCCGAGCTTCGCGCTCGACATGTCGCTGATCTCCGACCAGCGCTTGGTGATCTCGTCAAGACTCGGCGGTGTGGCGAACGTGACACCATCATTCTGGAACTGCGCGACCCGCTGCACTAGTCCACCGCCGACGACAAATACCGAACCGGACTCCTGATTCTCCTCAGAGAGCAGGTAGCCGACCGTCGGCGCAACATGGTCCGGGTCGAGTTTGTCCAAGACCTCCTGGGGCGCGATGTCGGCGGTCATCCGCGTCGCCGCCATCGGGGCGATCGCGTTCGCCGTGATCCCGTACTTCGCGCCCTCGATTGCCAGGGTGTTGATCAGCCCGACCAGTCCGAGCTTGGCAGCGCCGTAGTTGGCCTGACCGAAATTGCCGTATATCCCGCTGGTCGAAGCCGCCATCACAACGCGTCCGAACTTCTGCTCACGCAGGTGCGGCCACACCGCGCGGGTAACGTGGTAGCCGCCGTAGAGATGGACGCTGATCACGGCATCCCAGTTCTCATCGGTCATTTTGTGGAACGCGCCGTCGCGCAGGATTCCCGCATTGTTGACCACGCCGTGCACGGCACCGAAGTGCTCGATGGCGGTCGCGACAATCGCCTCCGCGCCTTCCCGGGTGGCCACACTGGAGTAGTTCGCGACCGCACGGCCGCCGTGACTGCGGATTTCCTCCACCACCGCGTCGGCCATGCTGGTGCCCGACCCGGAGCCGTCTCGAGCACCGCCAAGGTCGTTGACGACCACAAGAGCACCATTGTCGGCGAGGAACCGCGCGTAAGCACGTCCCAATCCCCCGCCGGCTCCGGTAACGATGACGACTTTGTCCTGGACTCCGGGCACTTCTGCTTCCTCCACGTGGTGTCGCGCTACTGCTTCCAGAGTTTAATCTAGTTTAGAATTTTTGTGGCCGTCAAGGTCACACCGACCGCGGCCTGCGGACTACCGGCAGCAGGGTTGGTCGGTCATCGGGCGGGTTGCGGACGCACCGAGCGAGCCCGAGTCGAGCCGCGCCGCGCCCTGTAGAAGGTCGGCTCGCTGCTATCCGAGCACCCGATACATCGCCCCGCCGGCGGCCAGAGTCCACGGCCCTATACCGCCCGTCAGCATAGGCCAGATGCGTTGTGAGCCAAGCCATGCCACATCACTCATCGCACGAGTTACGTCTGGACTTGTCTCGCTCGGCCGGAACCGCACGTGAGCCTCCCTCAGTCGCCACAGCATCAGGCCGAACTGCACAGTCCCTGCCAGCAGGAATGCCATGCCGACGCTGCACAGCACGACACCGATCAAGAAACCGGTGCGGTGGTTGACATAATAGGCCGCGGTTTGGTCGGCACGAGGACGGTCCTGTCGGTGCGTGACCGAGCGGTAACCGTTGAGATCGTGCACAGCGTGTCGTCGGCGGATCGGCCGAGCACCTCGACGACAGCGAACGACGCTCCCACATAGCGCGCCCGTGCGGTCACGGTGACAGGGCCGTCCCCCCGTGCGGCCCGGACGAAGGCGACGTGCACACGAGCAGTGGTGAGTTTTGAATTGCGCTCGCCAAGGAGTTGCGCTGCGGCGATCTCGCTCAGGCATGTCCAGACGCCGCCGTGCAGTAGGCCGAAGATATTGGTCCACGAAGCCGAGGCCCGCAAGGTAAGTAAGACGGAATCAGCTGGGCCTGTGGATCGTTCGAGCCGCAGATAGTCCTCGATCGTCGCGGCCGTCGGTGCCGGCTCGTTCCGTCTCCGCACGACCGGCGGTGCAAGGTCGCCCCGAGGAGGCAGGTGGTGCGCCCATGTCGTGCCCTCGGCCACGACAGATCCATGCTCGTCGATCAGCCGAGCCTGCGCGTAGCCGCCGCGATGCTCGACCTGAACAGGGGTGGCCGTGGCCTGCAGCCGACTCTGCCGGTCGAAGGGGGCGAGGAAATCGATGGTCAGTTCGGACGTCGTCGTCCACCACCCCTCCGGGCGGTGAATAGCCAGGGACTCACCGAGAACATGGTCGAGCGCGGTGGCCAGTGCGCCAGGCCGCGGCATGCCGTCGCCGTCCAGCGACCATGCACCGACCAGAACATCACAGCACCGTCCGACGCCGTCCGCACGGCACCGTGAAAGCCCGAAGCGCGCCTCGACAGACGTGCGGTCGTCAACCTCGCAGACCGAATCAAGCACCAGCGCACATCCCTCCACGCGCGATGTTGGCTCCAAGAGACGTCGACAGCAATTTCACCGACCGGCCTCACCTGTCCGATTGGACAGCAGCCGGCGCAACACCACGGTGGTCGCCACCAAGTCATCCGGATCGTGCAATGTCGCCCCCAGGCTGCCCAACCCCTGCAGCAGACCGACGATCGCCAGGGCGACCCCGCGCACGCCGACACTTTCCACCAGATCCGCGGGCGCTGTCCGCGCGAGATCGGTGACGAACGTCGAGAACGACATCAACGTGGGGCCCATCGCCGCGCGGATCTGGTCGCTACGGGCAACCTCCAGTTGGACCGTGAAGGTCAGCGGCGCCAACGTCGGATCCGATCGATGCAACTCACCGGCCGCCCGGAGCAGCGTGTCCAGCTGGTCATCGAACGATTGCGCGGAGGCGATCGAGGCGCTCAGATGATCGATGAAGATGTCGTAGACCTCAGCGCCGACCGCGACAAACAATCCCAATTTGTTGCCGAAGTGATGGTAGAGCGCGGTCGGCGCCACGCCCGCGTCCGCGACGATCTCTTGAGTTCCCGCGCCGGCGAAACCCTTTTGGGCGAAGATCCGCCGACCGCTGACCAACAGACGACGACGGGTGGCGTCCCCCGCCGGCCGCTGCGGTCGCGCGGCGGCGAGCGACACCGGCCGAAGGTCATGTTGCGGCATCGGTATGGGCTTTCGTGATTTGCGAAGCGCGACCCGCCGCACTTATCGCACAGAACATGACCACGAACCACGCCACGAACACCACCACCGGGATCCAGAAACTCAGAATTCCGTTCCACGCCAAGGGCCCGGTTTTGAAGAACGGAATGAGGCAGGCCGGGACCAACAGCAACCCGATCCAGAAGTTCGCGTAGGCAACCCACCGCGGAAAGACCGGCGTGACGGATCGATCCAGCAGAATCGCCGCACCAATCACGATGTACTGCAAGGTAAACGGCGCAACAGGCGAAAACGTCATGATGAAACCGAGATCGTGAAGTTGTTGGGTGATCTCCGACGGCCGCGCCGGTCGGAATGCGACGACGGCCAGGATCAGGAAATTCAGCGTGAAGAACACGGTTCCGAAGGTGCCGAGCGCGGTCTGGGTCGTCGAAAGGACGCGGTCGTCCGCTTCGGCCCGGCGCAGCAGCAATCCCACCGCGACCGTGAAGGGCACGTAGAGGGTGCCGCCCCAAACACACATGACCATGCCGAGCCGCTTGGCGTTCGTATGGTGCGACCACAGGTCTGCCACTTGCTGCAGCGAGAGATCCGGCGAGGGCGGCGGAAGGAACCCGGCCAGCACCATCCAGCCCAGCAGCACCAGCGCAATTCCGACGGGCCCGCTCCACGCCAGGACCATCAGTCTGCGATCGGGTGTCGACAAGTCCGGCCCCTCCAGCTCCGACTTAGCTAATGTAGTGATTACTACTGTAGTAATTAATACATTAGGCGGAGTCGATCGCAAGATCCACGCCAACCGGCTGGGCGTCGCCGGTTATGACTTTCCGCCGTACCGCGTTGCGGACGTCTGAGCTTTCCGGCGTCACCATCGAGCCCGGCGACAAGGCGCTCATGTTCTAGAACTCCGCGCAGCGCGACTCCTCGGTTTCGTCGATCCCGGGCGAGTCGACCTGAGCCGAAAGCCCAATCCGCACCTAGCGTTTGGCGGACGCGGTCCGCATTTGCGTCTCGGCAGTCATGTGGCGAAGCTGCAGCTAAGAGCCATCACGGGCGCACCGTACCGTCGCCGCCTGACATCGAGACCGTCGGTGCGCCCGAATATCTGACTGACACGTGGACGCGCCGCGCCAAGGCGGCACTCAGCTACCTGAAATCGCGCGCCGCCAAACACGAACTAAAGTCCCAACCATGGTAAGCGGCGCCTCCCGGGTGGCCTACTTCGAGACGGGTCTGGACGTACTGTCCGACCTTGGTTACGGCGGGCTGAAACTAGCCGAGGTGTGCCATCGGCTGGGCGTAAGCACCGGCTCCTTTTATCACTTCTTCGATAACTGGCCGACGTACACACGGGAGTTGGTCGAACACTGGAGGCAGGCCAACACCGTCCGGCTGGTGGAGTGGATCCGCACGGAACCAGATCCACGACGACGCATCGACAGCATCATCGATATCGGCTTGAGTCTGCCGCACCGCGCCGAAGCCGCGATCCGCGCGTGGAGTGGTGCTGACCCCGATGTGCATGCGGTACAGGTGGACGTCGATCGCGAACGCCATCAGATCCTTCGGGAGTGCGCGCTGCAAATTCTGTGCGACGAACGCCAGGCGCAGCTGTTTGCCGACTGGGCGGTCTACCTGCTCGTCGGCTACGAGCAAGCGACCTTGCCCCCCGACAAGGCGGCGCTTGAGTGGATCGTCGGCCAGCTCCTCGATGCGCTGGACGGCGGCCGGTTCGGTTCTGTCCCGCGCGGCTGAGTTCGCGGCTTAGAGCAACGCGCTTTAGCGATCAGCTGACCGGCTTACCACCGAGACGAACGAGACACAGCTGCCCGGACGCCCGCCCAGGTTATGGGTAAGCGCGGTGTGCGGATCGGACAGCTGCCGCTGACCAGCCTCGCCGCGGAACTGCAACCAGGCCTCATAAAGCATCCGCAGCCCACTGGCACCCACCGGGTGCCCGAACGACTTCAACCCTCCGTCGGGATTGATCGGCAGTCGCCCGTCGGCATCGAAATCGCCTGTCAGCACGTCTTTCCAGGACTGGCCGGGATCGGCGAAGCCGAGGTCCTCCATCAGCACGATCTCCGTCGGGGTAAAACAATCGTGCACCTCGGCCAGCGAGAACGCCGTGCGCGGATCGTCAATACCCGCCTGTTGGTAGGCATCTCGCGCGGAGCGCACGACTTCAGGAAAGCTGGTGTAGTCGTAGTCCGGGTCCGTCGCGCCCAATCCCGAGCCGGCGACCAGCGAAAGCGCCCGCACGTACATTGGAGTATCGGTGTACCGCAGCGCGTGCTCGGCAGGTACGACGATGGCGCATGCAGCCCCGTCGGAAACCCCGGAGCAGTCGAACACACCGAGGCGCCCGGCCACCTTCGGCGCGTTGTCGATCTTGTCCTTGGCGACAGGAGAGCGGAACTGCGCCTTAGGATTTCGTGCTCCGTTGACGTGGTTTTTCCACGCCACGTGTGTCATTGCGTCACGCATCTCTTCGGCGGGGACACCGTGTTTCGCACAGTAGGCCGGGTCGAGCAGCGAGAATGCCGCGGGAGCGGTCATCGACAGTTCGGGCGCAGTGCCGTCGCCGGGTGGGTCCTGGCGCAACAGCCCCGAGAAGCCAGAATCTTTCAGCTTCTCCACCCCGACTGCCATCGCAACGTCGTACGCACCGGCTGCGACCGCATAGCATGCATTACGAAACGCTTCCGATCCACTGGCACACATGTTTTCGACCCGAGTGACCGGCTTGTCCCCGATCCCCAACGGCCGGCTCAACGTCAACCCCGACATACCCGAGCTGAGGGTGCCGAGCCAGTAGGCGTCGATATCCTCGCTACCCAGCTGGGGAGCCGAAGCCATACATTCGGCGACCGCCTCGACCAGCAAGTCGTCGGCGGAGCTGTCCCAGCGCTCGCCGAACCGCGAGCAGCCCATGGCCACAACCGCAACTTTGCCAGCTATTCCCTTGCTAGCCATGGGTTCTCCCGTCCAATCGGGCCTTCCAGAAATAGTTGTGGACGTCACCCGCGGTGAACAAGCGGCGGAAGCTGAATTCCACGGCCGAGCCAACCTGTAATCGCTCGGGCTCAGCGTCGGCAACCTCGCAGGTGAATCGCCCACCACCAGCCACATCGATGACGGCTTGTACGACGGGCGGCGACGGGGAGTATGCCAGGTGATCGACGGTGTAGGTGGCGACGACGCCGCGCAGGCCACCCACGGGCACACCGGCCATCCGATCGGTTGCGCCACAGTCCTTACAGACACGCGCCGGCGGCAGATGGATGAAATCGCATTCCTCACAACGTGAGCCGTAAAGACCGAACTTCCACAGCGTCGAGCGACCGGCGGCAGGTCCTGACGGCCTGTCGGGCTCGGGACGCCGCGGCGGCTCCAGTTCGACCAGCCCCCGCCAGGACAGGTAAGTCAGATATGCGACCGCCGCACCGCCCTGCCGCTGGGCGCTGACCGGATGTGGCTGACGCGCTTGGAGTAGCGCGCTGGTGGTCCGCAGCAGCATTGCATCGCAACCGTCGACGGCCGACAGCATCAGCACGGTCTCGCCCGCATCGGCGGTGTCGAAGACACTGCATAGCGCTAGCGCGGCATCGCAGGCACCCGAAAAGCCGACGGGTGAGGTGACTACCGACTTATCGCCCTTCACCAGCGTCGCCGCGCGTTTGATGATCCCCCCGTTGGGACAGGTAAGCACGACATGGTCGACCCCGTTCAGCCCCACGGTGTTTAGCACCTGCTCGACCGCGGCCCGGATGAGGTCGGCGTAACGCTCGGCGCCAAACCGTTCCTCCCATTGCTCGCCGGTCACCGAAGTCGTTGCGCGCCAGCGATCGAGGAACTCCGCCGTCAGCGACGTCACGGCGAGCACTTCGGCGATGGCGGGTTGGTCGTCTCCGAACAGCAGGGCCGCCGCGCCGTCGCCACCGAGTTTCTCGTCGGCCGACCCCGGCCGGCCCACTCGCACGTCGGCGCTGGCCGCAATCCCGCCGGTGCTCGCCGCCGCGAGGATGGCGGCAAACCCGCTGCGTCCCGATCCGCAGAAGTCAACGGCTAAGGCGTCGAAGGGCAGAGCCAGCGCGGCGTGGATCGCCGTGGCGTTGGTCTTGTCCGCATAAGCCGGTGTGCTCGTGGCAAAATACAGCGCTTTGGCCAGGTGTGCCTGCGGTATATCGGCCACGGCCGCAACCGCCATCGTGGTGCTGTCCTCGTCGAACCCAGCGACGACGCGATCACCGTGGCGTACGCCGATATCAGCGCCGGCCAGGCGGTAATGAGGCAAGTACGCGGCATAGCCGACGAGAGGCTTCATCAAACGGCCCCGCGGAAGATCGCGGCCAAGCCCTGTCCACCGCCGATGCACATGGTCTCCAGCGCCAGGCCTCCGCCCCGCCGGCGCAGCTCGTGCAGCATCGTGGCCAGGATCCGCACGCCGGTCGCCGCGATGGGATGCCCCAGCGAGATGCCCGAACCGTTGACGTTGAGCCGGTCGTCGACGTCGTTGAGCTTGACGCCCCAGCCGGCCAGCACGGCCAGCACCTGCACCGCGAACGCCTCATTGACCTCGATCAGATCCAGGTCATCGAACCCCAATCTCGTTCGGCGGAATAGTTTTTCGACGGCGCCGACAGGTCCGATGCCCATCCGTGACGGTTCGCAACCGACCGCCGCCCAGCCCTCGAGAAATCCCAGCGGCTCCAGATCGAGGTCCTCGAGCCGGTCCTCCGCCACCACCAGGCACGCGGCCGCGGCGTCGTTCTGCTGACTCGAGTTGCCGGCCGTGACGGTGCCGCTTTTCATCATGGGCCGCAGGCGGCCAAGCGTTTCGAGAGTGGTATCGGGACGGATGCCCTCGTCGTCGGCGAATTCCATCGGTTCACCTTTGCGCTGGGGCACCTGCACGGCAACAATCTCGTCGTCGAAGCGGCCGGCCTGCTGAGCCGCGGCGGCGCGTTGATGGCTGCGCGCCGCGAAGCTATCGGCGGCCTCACGGTCGATCCCGTAATCGGCGGCCAGGTTCTCGGCGGTCTCAATCATGCCGCTAATCGGGCCGAATCGCCAGATCGGCTGGGACAATTCGCGACCACGATCGAGCCGGTCGTAGAGCATCTGGTTTCCGGAACGCGAGCCCCAGCGTGCGGTCGTGGTGTAGTGCTCGATATTGCTCATCGATTCGACACCACCGGCCAGTACGACGTCAGCGGCACCGGTCTGCACCATCATCGCGGCGGTGACGATCGCCTGTAGGCCGCCGCCGCAGCGCCGGTCGATCTGCAATCCCGGCGCGGTGATCGGGAGGTTGGCGTGCAGCGCGGCCCAGCGTCCGATACACGGGGCCTCGGAATTGGCATAGGACTGGGCAAATACCACGTCTTCGATCGCGGTGGGGTCGACGCTACTGCGCGCGACGACTGCCTCAATCGCACGGGCGGCGAGGTCCTCGGCCCGCAGCGGTCGCAGACTCCCGCCAAAGGTCCCGACCGCGGTTCGCAGCGGACTTACTATCGCGGCGCGCCTCACGTATCACCTCGCCAGCGTCCCGCGGAAGGATCGATCAACGCGGTCAGCTGCTCGTCTGACAACCAGATAATCGTCTCCAATTCCAATGCGTCAAGGTAACGGACACGACCGGTGCGAAGATCCTCCAGCCGCAGGCGCGGCGAATTACCGGCCGTATCGAATCTCACTGATATCTGCGCGAATTCACTGTCGATCACCGGACCGACCCCGGGCACGTCCACCGCATCGCTGTCATCGAATTCAATCGCCATCACGACTCAGATGAGAAAACCGAGTGTCGGTATCGGCTCGCCGTTGTCCACCAGGACAACCTTCTTGTAGACCAGCCGCAAGTCACCGTCCTTGCGGCGCAGCCGGTACGTGGTCCGGCCGCCCCAAAGATGGGTGCCCCGCGCCCGAGACTCCAGCACGATGAAGTTCGCTGCCACCTCCAAGTCCGTGCCATCGCTGGAATTCGCGCGGCCGCCAAGGAATTCGATGTTGGATATCAGCCGTCTGAGCTTTGACGGTGGCGCCTGGGCGTAGCGCTTCCCGGTGCGAACCTGCTTTAGGCGGGTGGCAATGCGGCTGCGGTTGTCATAGATCACCGACATCGTGCGCGACGGGTCGCTGGTCGCGGCGACCGGAACCCAGTACAGCGCATCGTCGGTCCATAACGCTTCCCACGAGTCGTAGTCAGACTCGTCGGCGTAGCGCGCTTCGCGGTAGAGGAACTGCTCCACTTCCCAACGGTCGAAGCCGTCAGGTACTGGCCCCAGAGTGGCGGGATTATCCAACGCACGGGTCACAATTCAGCCTCCATCAGCATCTTGTACTGTGACCAGAAGCCCCTCATGCCCGTCTCATCGGTGGCTCCGCCGACGGTGAAACCGTTCTCATCGACCTGTTCGCGGTTCAGCCCACGACGAACGTCGAGCCATTCCGGTGTCAGGCACTCGAGTCCAAGTTGGTTGCGTTCATACATTTCGGTGTCGTCGGCCAGCAGCATGCCGGCGGGCCCCACCGAGCCCATGCACTGCGAGACCATGCGTTGGTTCAGCTCTGGTGCACCGACCATCTGCACCGCTGTGGAGTACTGCGTGCACTCACCGACGGCGACCGGCTGAATGTTGAAGACCTGGATCTCGGCGATGAACAAATTCGGGAAAATCATCACGTGCGGGCCGCCTTCGATCATGATCTTGTCGGCTTCCTCGCCGTGCCGCTTGCGCATCGCCGCGACATAGCCAGGCACCCGTGCCTCAGTGGTCCCGAACCAGCGCATCGGCTCGGCGAACTTCCGGAATTCTGGACGAAGATCGTTTTCGCTGTGCCCCTGACCCAGGTCGCGCGTGACCGCCGTGGACGTATCACTATAGAGGGCACCGATCGGGCTGCCGGTGACACCGAAAATCGAGCCGTGCACAAACTGCGGGTGATACCCGTCGGTTTCGTTCTCTGCGAGAAGCTTCCAGTTTGCTCGCGTCCGGTGCTGCAGCCATCCCGCGGTGAGCTCGACTTTTCCCTCCGGAGACAATTGCACCAACCGGTCGATCTCGCCCGCGGCCGCACCGAGATGCTCGATGAGCCCCGGGCCGTCGGCCGCGAAGCTACCGAACACAAACCCGTGGTAGCTGTCCATCCGAGGAACCCGTCCCAGATTCAGGTCTAGCTTGCGCTCGCCGTAGCCCTTGAAGAACGGGAACCCGACGAGCTCACCGTTATTGCGGTAGGTCCAACCGTGATAAGGGCAGCGAAACGTCGACGAATTGCCTTCGGCGTCATCGCAGACTTGATTCCCGCGATGTGCACAACGGTTGAGGAGCAGATGCAGCTCTCCGTCGCGGTCGCGGGTCATGATCACGTCTTGCAGCCCGAGCCGCTTGCGCACGTAGTCATTAGGTTGCGACACTTCGCTTTCGTGTCCAACGAAAACCCAAGTGCGGTACCAGATCCTGCGTAGCTCCTCGGCAAAGATGCCGGGATCGGTGTATAGCGACCCATGCACCTTGTCTCGCTTGATCAACTGGTCATAGCGGCTGCCGGTACCGGCGGCCGAGTCGATGAGTGAGGTCACTGGTCGGGCTCCTTTCGGAACAGTTCGCGCACGCTGCCCTGCGCGATCAGGTCGGGTAGGGCGAACTTGCGCACCTTCCCGGTCGGCGTTTTCGGCAGTTCGTCGGCGACAAACCAGCGCTGCGGAACCTTATGCGGTGTCAGGTATTGGCCTACATGAGTTACGAGCTGGTCGGCCGCATCCGCCGGCAGTGAACCGCGCGCAACGACCATGACGGCAACGATCTCGCCCAGCCGGTCGTCGGGGAGGCCGAACGCGCAGGCTTCGGCAACCATTTCATGATCCGCCACGCACGCCTCGATCTCGGCGGGCGCGATGTTCTCGCCACCGCGAATGATGAGCTCCTTGAGCCGGCCCGTGAGAGTCAAGTAGCCGCGTTCGTCCATCACACCGAGATCCCCTGTATGTAAGAACCCGTCACCATCCACCGCCGTCGCAGTGGCGGCAGGGTCGTGAAGATAGCCGACCATCTGCTGATAGCCACGTGCGCAAATCTCCCCCGGCTCCCCCACGGGCACCACCCTCCCGGTGGCCGGGTCGACGACTTTGCAATCAACCTGAGGAAGCGGTCGGCCCACGGTGCGCAGTTGGTCAGCACGGCTGTCGTCGGGCCGGGTCGCGGTGAGCACTGGCGAAAGTTCCGTCTGTCCAAACACATTGATCACTGTCGTCCCGAAGGTATCTTCGGCGGCCTTGATGAGGCCAGCAGAAACGGTAGAGGCGCCGCCCAGGCAACTTGAAAGTTGTGGCGCCCGCTCACCGGAGGCGCGCTGCGCGGCGACGAGAGCTGTCAGCATCGCGGGCACGAAGAACAGGACCCTCACGCGTTCGCGGCGCATGGTATCGAGCAGCGCGCTCGGCTCAAACCGGTCAACCAACACCTCGGTGCCGCCGATCCATAGCGGGCCCAAAGTGCCGACCACACACGCCGCCGTGTGGAACATCGGCAGGGGGTTCACGGTCACCGCGCCTGCGGAAATGCCGGCGGTCTCCAGGGTCAGCTTGGCGACGTTGATCAGCGAACGATGCCGCAACAGAACCCCTTTGGGCCTGCCGGTCGTACCCGACGTGTACTGCAACATCACCGGAAGCTCGGGATCGGCTGGCGCTCGGGCAATCGCAGCGGCATCGATATCGTCGCTTCGCCATTCGCTGCGCGATGACAGGCTGATCGTGCGCGCACCGAGGAGGCGCGTATCGATCTCACTGACTACCGCGGCGGTGTCGTAGTCGCGACTGCGGTCGGCGTGGATCAGCACCTTGGCGCGGGAATGCCCTAGCGCATAGGCCAGTTCGGGGGGGCGAAGCGCCGGATTCAACGCGACCAGAACGACACCGGCTAGCGCCGCGCCGTATTGAATTATCGGCCATTCGACCACGTTCGGCGCCCACAGCGCGACGTAGTCGCCGGGCGTGGTCAGGCGGACCAACGCGGTAGCGACGCGGCAGGCTTCGTCGAACAGCTCGCGGTAAGTCAGACGCACCTCCGCCCCGTCGCCGTGAGCCGGGCCCACCAGGGCCGTGACGGTGCCGTGTGTGCGGGCGCGTGCCGCCAGCAGGGCCCCTACGGTGTAGTCCTCGAGGGTGACGCTGGTATCGGCGTCCAGATACGACCACGCAAGGCGCGCATGCAACTTCGTGGTCATAGCGGTGCCGATCCGAACTGCGGGCGTCGCTTCGCGCGGAACGCCGCGATTCCCTCGGCGAAGTCGTCGGAGTCGAAGAGTTGAGCCTGGTGTTCGGCCTCGAGATCGAGAAGTTCAGAAGGAATGAGCACCGTCCCGGCGGCCAACAGCGATTTGATCACCCCGTACGCCCGCGTCGGCCCGGCGGCCAGACGCTCAGCGTCGGCCAGTGCAGCCGCTACGGCCGTACCGGGCTCGACAAGGGCATCGACGAGTCCGATGTCCAGTGCCGTGGACGCGTCGATGGGCGACGGCATCATCAGCATCTGGCGTGCGCGAGCGATTCCGACCCGGGCTGGCAGCGATGCGAATGTGCCCATGTCACCGGCTAATCCGACGTTGGTGAACGTCGTCGCAAAGCGCGCATCGCGTGCCGCGACGATGCGGTCACATGCGGCGGCCAGGGCGACTCCCGCGCCGAAAGCACTACCCTCCACCGCCGCGACAACGGGCTTGCCCGAGTTCCAGATAGCCCGAATCACCCTCTGGGCCAACTGCGTCCGCTCCATTGCTCGCTCCGGCGGCATTCGCTCCATCGACGTGATGTCCCCACCCGAGCAGAAGGCACTGCCCGCGCCGGTAAGCACTATCGCCCGGACCGAATCGTCCTGGGCGGCACCCTCGATCGCGCTGGCGAGCTCGAGCCGGACCGCAATATCGATGGCGTTGCGCTTGTCGGGACGGTTCAGCGTGACGATCCGCACCGGACCGCGATTCTCGACGAGGACAGAACCGCTACTCATTGTCCCGTGAAGTTCGGTTTGCGCCGTTCAATAACAGCTCTCAGGCCCTCGAGTGCGTCCGCGGTTCCCGACAACTCGGAGACGGTACGCGCTTCCTCAGCTAATCGCTGTTCGACCGATGCGCCCAACCCGCTCCAGATCAGGCGCTTGGTAGCCGACAACGCCCGACCCGGCATCGCAGCCAGTTCGTTCGCGACTTGCTCTGCGCGACTGAATAGTTCGGCATCGTCGACGACCTCAGTGACCAATCCGATCTGCAACGCTTCCCCGGCGCTGAGCGTCGGATTGGTCAGCAGGATCCGCAACGCCTGACGAAGACCGACCAGCTGGGTCAGCGTGACCGAGGAGCCGCCGTCGGGTGCCATGCCGACTCGAACCGCACCAGAAAAGAACTTCGCCGACTGCGCCGCGATGACGATGTCGGATGCACACACCAATCCCAAGCCGCCGCCGCCGGCGGCGAAACCCTGTACCGCGGCGACCACTGGCGCGCGGAGCTGAATCAACGCGGCGGTGGCCAACTGCAACCACGCAGTCGCCTCGCGCAGGTAGTCCGGAAGGTCCGCTCCCTTCGACTCGAAGGTATGAATGTCGCCGCCCGCACAGAAGTTTCGGCCTTCACCGGTGAGGAGGACGACTCGCACGGCGGGATCCGCGTGGCACGTCAACGCCGCCTCGTGCAGCGCCTTGAGGAACTCAACGTTCATCCCGTTGGATGCCTCGGGCCGGTTCAAGCGCAGCCGCGCGACACCATCGGCGACGTCGAGCGCGACGGGCGCGCTGGTTTCTGCAACACTCATCAGCTATTTCCTCGCTGCCGAAAGGCGGTCGCACCGTTCTGTCCGGCGCCACCGCAGATGTGGTCGACTACACAATCGATTTCGTGCCCCAACCCGCTGGATAACGGAGCCCCGAGGCTGGTGTACACGAGCCGCTTAATCGAGACTACGGCCTCGCGGCGCCGCCCGGCCAGATCCGTAACGAACCGGTGGACCCCGCACGCGAACTCGTCCCGCGCAAAACTCCGATACGCGAGGCCGCGACGTACGGCGTCCACTCCCGACATGCGGTCGCCGGACAGTAATAGGCCCAGCGCCTCCTGACGACCGACCAAACGGCTCAACCGCTGGGTGCTGCCCCCGCCCGGGATCATCCCGAACTTGATGTGGTTGTCGGCGATCTTGGCGTCGTCGCTGACCAGCACGATGTCGCTGGCCTGCATCAGCTCGAACCCGCCGGCCATGGCAACACCCTCTACCGCGGCGACCACCGGGACTTCCACACGTGCAATGGCGTCGCATGCGCGGCGAAACGCCTCAAACAACGGGCGGAGCACCTCGGGGCCGCTCGAGCGCAGTGATTCGACTTCATTGAAATCGCCTCCCGCGCAAAAGTTTCCCCCTGACCCCTGGATCACGACCACGTTGACCGCCGGATCGTCGCCCAGCTCGACGATGGCCCGTTCCAGTTCGCCACCCAGCGCGACCGTAAGGGCGTTCATGTGCTCGGGCCGATTGAGCGTGATTGCGCCAACGCCATCGGCGACATCGCGCAGCACGAGCGTCATATGTTGCGACCCCCGCCGACCTCGATGACCGCGCCGGTCACGTAACTCGAGAGATCCGATGCCAAGAAAACGACCGCACCGGCGACCTCTGCGGGTTCACCCGCCCGCTTCATCGGGATGGCGGCCTCACGTTCGGCAAAGACCGCTGGGGGCATCGCCGCCGTCATCGCGGTGCGGATCAAGCCCGGCTGAATCGCGTTGACTCGCACGTTGTGGTGCGCAACTTCCTTGGCGGCGGCCTTAGTCAGTCCGACTACGCCTGCTTTCGCCGCGCTGTAGTTTGTCTGCCCCGGATTACCCGACTTGCCCGACAGAGAAGACATGTTGATGATGCTGCCCGACTTCTGTTCGCGCATAACTGCTGACGCCTCGCGCACACCCAACCAGGTGCCCCGCAGATGCACGGCGAGGACAGCGTCGAAATCCGTCACCGTCATCTTCTTCAACGACGCATCACGGGTGATGCCGGCATTGTTGACGAACACGTCCAGACGGCCGAAATTGCGGACGGCGGCCGCGACGAGGTCGTGCACTTGCTCCTCGGAGGTCACGTCACACGAAACGCCGATCCCGCCGAGCTCGATGGCCGCCTCGGCGACGAGTTCGGCGTCGATGTCAGCCAGCACAACTCGGGCACCGTGTCCGGCAAGCGACCGCGCAATCTCGCGTCCGATCCCCTGACCTGCACCGGTGACGACGGCGACACGCTGGTCGAGTAGCGACTCAACCATGCACCAAGTCCTCCTCATCCCACCACGTAATCACGATTTCTAATCTACGTTAAACTAACATGGCGGTCACAACAACCGCCCACGACAGGGAGCAGAGCATGGACCTCGGATTAGCTGGCGCACGCGTGGTGGTTACCGGAGGCGCGTCGAACATCGGGCGCGGGATCGTCCACGTGTTCGCCGAAGAAGGTGCCCGCGTCGTCATCAGCGACATCGACAAAGCACAGGCGGAGCGGGTTCGCGACGAAGCCCAAGCAAAGGGCGCGGGCGCTGTGGAAGTCGCAATCGCCGATCTCACGATGCCCGGCGGAGCCGACACCGCGATCGGCGCTGCCGTCGACAACTGGGGTGGCATCGATGTCTTGGTCAACAATGCGGGGTGGAGCGGGCAGGGATTCTTCGCTACCGAAACCGACCGCGACAAATGGCAAAAGACCATCGAGACCAATCTCTTTACCGCGATCGCCGCCACCCAGGCAGCAATCGGCCCGATGAAAGAGGCCGGCGGCGGCGCGATCGCGTTCGTCGCCAGCGATGCCGCATTCGGACAGATCCGTGTGGGTGTCTACGGGGCGTCGAAGGCCGCCTTAATCGGCTTGGCGCGCACCGTGGCACGCGAACACGGTCGGCACGGCATCAGATCCAACGCCATCTGCCCTGGCCTGGTGATTCCAGAGGGCCCCGAAGCGGTCGGTGAATCGAGCCTGTGGGCCGTCGGCCAAGACAGTGTGTTCAATGAGGACCAGATCGACTACATGGTCAAGGGCACGCCGCTGCGGCGCCTGACTACCGCCGAGGACATCGGCCGGGCCACCGCATGGTTCTGTTCGCCGACGGCGGCTCGGCAGGTGACCGGGCAACTCATCTCGGTCAGCGGCGGCTCCACGATGCCCTAGGCATGCCGCCGTCGAGCAGCCGCTATTCGGCGCCGGGGCTACCGAAATATTCTTGGCCGGGCGGCGGGCGATATCCCTGGGCCGAGTTTCGCAGCTGCGGGATCTGGGCCGGGCACAAATTATCGATGGCATACGAGACGAGGTAATTCGCCGCGAACTCGTCGTTCGGTGTGACGTCGTTCTTCACATCGCCCATCAGCTGGGGGTAGCCCTCGCCTGCGGTGACCTTGTTGCAGATCCCGTAGCCGTAGCCGACCGCGTCGTTGTTCGGGAAGTTGTAATGCCGGCGCACCGAGACGTTGTACACGTACTCCACCTCGGGCGCGGGCTTGGCATGTGCTTGCGGTGCCAGCGTCCCCGCAACGCCGCAGACGGCGACGGTTACGGCAAGCAGCGATGTGCGACGCTTCATGGCTGACATCCTTTGCAGTCCTGGCGGCGGGGACGCCGCTGACGGATCGCTGTCGCAGTTTCGTCGGCGTGCAGCGCTCGTTGAATCAGAATTAGATTCACGCGGGGAATTGTCAAGGACGAGAGTGGGTCATCGGCCGACAAAGTTCGGGGCACGGTCTTCCTTGAACGCGGCAATACCCTCGAGTAGGTCGTCGCTCGTCAGGGTGCGCTCTTCAAGCTCGAATGCCAGCTCGACCACTTCCGCAGACCGCAGCGACGTCACATGATTGAGCGCGCGCTTCGTACCCTGGACAGCCAGCGGCGCCAGACCCGCGATACGCCTTGCGATTTCGCGAGCGCACGGTAACGCCTCGTCAGGCTCATCGACGAGGTCAGTCACCATGCCGAGCTGGTAGGCGGTAGTCGCGTCGAGTGCATCACCAGTAAGTAAGTGACGCCGGGCTCGCAGCATTCCGACCGCTTGCGGCCACACCAGACAGCCGCCGTCGCCGGCGACGAGCCCGACCTTCACATGGGTGTCAGCCAGCTTCGCGCTCCGCGCCGCCACCACGACATCGCACATCAGCGCGACCGTTGCGCCGAGTCCAATCGCCGGGCCCTGCACAGCCGCAACGATGGGCTGGGGCAGTTCAAAAAACGACCGCAGCAGCCTCAACCCGGCTTCGACGGTTTCGCGTCGCGAATCGGCGTCATCGTGAGCCGCCTGCATCAAGGCGAAGTCCCCACCAGCGGAGAATGCCTTTCCGGTAGAGCCCAACACGATAGCGCGAACGCCCTCGTCTTTGGCGAGGTCTTCGAGCACTGCGGCCAATTCGACCTGAGCCTGATTGTCGAACCGATTCAACAGCTTTGGACGGGCCAGCGATATCTCGCAGACGCCGTCGTTTGCGGTGCCCACCGATAATGTTTCGAGGCTGGTGCTCATCAGGCCTTCCCCCGTATTATTAAGATCTACAAGCTCATAAATCTGGGCGTAAATCTACATGATCGAAGGTGATACCTAAAGTGGCATTTGTCGACGCCGACGACGGGGCACGGATTCACGTTCAGGATCTCGGCGATGGGCCTGCCGTGGTGCTGATTTCGGGCTTCGGCCTCGACCATGAGCTGTGGGATCGCCAGGTGCGTGTCCTCACCGAGCGCGGATTTCGTGTCCTATGCGTGGATCAACGCGGCCACGGGCTGTCCGACAATCCATTACGTGGGTACGAGATTGACTGCCTTGCAGCAGATCTCATTACCGTCCTGCAGCGACTCGACATCGGCACCGCGACACTGGTTGGCCACTCATTCGGTGGCCAGATGGCCTTTCGGGCCGCCGCGACCGCACCCGAATTGATCACGGAGTTGGTACTGGTCGGGTCAAACGGCGTTCGCGCCAGCCGAAGCGAAGACTTTCCGTTCGGCGGACCGCCCGAGCCACTGCTGGCGGGAATGATCGCCGAAGAGCACACCAACAGGGTAGGCTCCCGATACCGCACGATCGCCTCGGCATTCGCGCACGAGCCGGACCCGCGGACGGTCGAATGGCTGGTCCGCTGCTCGCTTCGAATGCCTTCATGGGCCGCGGTGGCCTGTTACCGATCGTTACTGACGACCGATCTGCTGGCCGACATCGCGCGGGTCGACCAACCAGTGCTACAGATCATCGGTACCAACGATCCCGTGCAGTCGGCGAAGGGTGCCCGCTGGGTACAGAAACAACTGAAAAACGCCGCCCTCGTCGAGATTCCCGACTGCGGGCACTACCCGATGCTCGAGGCACCGGATGTATTCGAATCCGCTCTGCTGGAATTCGTCAGCGCTTAGCGGCGGCTTCCAATTCCAAGGCCCCAATCGACGCCAATGCCATCTGGGCCAGCAGCTCCTCAGCTTGCTTGGCACGTCGTCCCCCAGGCGGGCGCAGCGCCTCGGACAGTAACAGCAACTGCACACCCCGTGTGGCAGTGGTGATCTCGTCGGTCGACCGATCGGGATAACACCGCTTGAGACAATCGATCCACCGCAGATTGATCCGGCGATGCCTACGGTCGTGTTCCCGGCGATAGCGCTCAGCAAGTGAGCGCTGATCGCGCAACCAAATTGACACCAATCGTTCGTGACTTTTCGCCAGCCCCACAAATGCGCGCACCAGTTTGTTCAGCTCGGCGATGGGATCCTCGTCGGGCTCCCCGAGGCGCACCAGAATCGTGTCCAGCGTCTTGTCGAAAAGGGCCGCCAGGATCGCATCTTTGCTGGGAAAGTGGCGATAGATCGCCGATCCGGTAGTGCCGGCGACCTTGCCGATCTCGTCAACGCCGACACCGTCGAAACTGCGCTCAAAGAACAGCTTCTCGGCAGCAGCCAGGATCTTTTCGTCGGGCGTCACGTTAGCAGCCTCTCATAAGCCGAGGCTTTGTCCGATGATTACCTTCATGATTTCGGTGGATCCGCCATAAATCCGGCTCACCCGGCCATCCAGATAGGCGTTGCCCAACCGGGAGTCACCGCGCAGTGCACTCGACGGTTCAGACGCTGTCAGACAGCGATCGACCACCCGGCCCTGCAACTCGGTGCAATACAGCTTGGCGATCGCGGCGTCGCTGCCGCTGAGCCGCCCCTCGACGTGGCGCAGCAATGCCTGGTCGATGAGCGCTTGACCCGCCGCCACCTCGGCCGCGCACTGGGCCAGCGTGAACTTGACGTCCTGGCCGGCGCCCGCGCCGTGCTGATGATCCTCGAGCGCCCAGGAAAGTGCTGCGGCGGCCGCAGCCTGCGAATTCACCGCAATCGACAACCGTTCCTGCGCGAGATTCGAGGTCAGATAGGTAAAGCCTTCGTTCTCCACTCCCAGGAGGTTTTCGACCGGGACGCGCATGTCCGTGAACGAGATCTCGGCCAGATCCTGGGCACGAAGGCCCAGCTTGTCCAGCTTGCGGCCGCGCGTAAAGCCGGGTGTCGAGGTGTCCACGAGCAGCAGGCTGATGCCGCGCCGCCCCGCCCCCGGGTCGGTCTTGACCGCCAGGATCACCAAGTCAGCGGCGGCGCCGTTGGAGATGAACGTTTTGGCGCCGTTCACTACATAGTGATCCCCGCCTCGGCGGGCCCGCGTCGACATCGCCTTGAGATCGGAGCCGGCGCCCGGCTCGGACAGCCCCAACGCGACCACAACATCACCGGACACCATTCGGGGCAGCCAGGTGGCGCGCTGCTCAGCAGAGCCATGGTGAAGCAGGTAGGGCAGACAGATATCTGTCTGCACACGCAAGCCGCCGATGGCGAGGCCTCGCGCCTGGATCTCTTCGGTGACGACAACACTGTGTCGATAGTCCGAACCGGGCATGCCGCCGAATTGCTCGGAGACGCCAATCCCCAAAATGCCGACTTCGGCCGCGGCCCGCCAAAACCGTCGCGAGGGCTTTCCGTCAGCCAGCCAACTCGAATATTCCGGTACGACGTCGTCGTCGAGGAACCGGCACACCTCGTCGCGGAACTGCTCCTGCTCCCGGGTGAAAACGGATCGCGTCTGCGTGAGCGTCACTTACCGGAAATCCATCCAGTGACCGTGCGGAGTCCAGCCGAAGGCAAACGGCAGCTCGATCGTGCAGATCGGCCCCTGCGTGATGTCATCGGTGTCGAAAATCAGGTACTCGCCCCGCTTCTCGGCCCACCACGAGACCGGGACGATCACATAGCCGTCGCCCTCCGGCGAATTCTTGTGACGCGGCGCGAAGCTCGCCTCCAGCACTGCGGCCGGTTGCCCGTCGCGGATCTGGTACACCTGGTCCGACAATGTCTCCATGTCGGTGACCACCAAGCTGTTCATCGACATTCCGTTGCGTTTGACCACGCCGCCAACCTGATAGCCCCATCTGTAACCCTTGCCGAAGAAGCGCTCGTCGACCTTGGGAAGCTCGCTTGGCCGGTCCGATAGCAACTCGCTCGTCGTGTCACCCGTGGCCAGGTCGACCGTCCAGCGGCCCAGCCTGCTGGAGGCGATCGAGAAGAACAATGCGACCTCATCGCCTTCCGCGAAATCCTGTTCGAACGGGAACGGCGGCCGGTTGAAGATCGGTGCGTCCAAGAGCAGCTTGCCGTCGCGGACGTTGGCCTGCATCGTGTGCATCACGTACTGCGGGGGCAATCCGGTGGTGATCCACCGAATCTCGGCTTCGGGGTCGTCGCGGGGAATCAGCGCCAGGGTGATCGGCAGGTCTGTTTCCCAGCCCCAGATGCCGAGCCCCTTCGCAATCCGCTCCTTGCTCACCGTGAACGGCTGAAACGGCATCACCATCCATTCCGGAGTTAGCCAAATATCGTGGGCCACAGTGTTGTACGGCGCGTCCCACACCTCGCGCGAGTCGACGCGGCCATCGGGATGGACGGTGTGCAAGGTGACAAACGGCGGAACGTCGCGGTAGGTCCAGCCGTAGAGCACGCCGGTGTCATGGTCCCATTTCGGGTGCGCGGCAAACGAGCAGTCGCCGAACACCACCGGCTCGTGCAGGCCCGGCGACAGCGCCGGCGACCAGTTCACAATGCCCTTGGTCTCCAGCGTGATCGGGTCAATGGCGATCGGCGCGCCCCCCTGCTCCCCGGACACCACCATATGGCCCGCGAACGGGAACACGTTGATGTTGTTCGTACCCTGCGGCGTGTACGCGTTGTCACGGTCTCGTTCGACATCTCCGTACGCGAAGTCGCGCCAGTCGTGGAAGCCACCGTCGGTCCAGGCGAACATGCCGCGTTGATGCTTCTCCTCCAGCAGGTATTTCGGTGTCCGGACCCAGCGGTTACGGAAGTCCGCGCGGCCATTTTCGAACGTGATGGCCTGGATCATTCCGTCCATACTCAGCAGCGGGTTGGTGCCTTGTTTGGTAGGACGCTTCCAGGTGGGCCCAACGCGGTAGTAGCCACCGGCGAGGTCTTTGGGGACCTCGCCCTGGCTGACGATGCATTCCTCCACGGTCGCCTCGAACCGCATTGGCGCGAACGGACCTCGAAGCGCCGTCTCTCGCGGCAGCGGATATCCCATAACGCTCCTTCATAAGCCGAGCCCGACTTTATCAGTGCTATTCATCCATCGTAAACGACCGTTATCTCCTACGCTTGCCCGACGACCACCGCCCCGTCTCGGCGCCGACGGGGCCCAGACGGCCGTGTGAACCGTCGAAGCCGTAGCAATGCCTGATAAAGCCTTTGTTGACCGGTCAAAAGCCCCCGCCTACCATTCGAAGCGAATCGAACCACGATGACCACAAGTGCCGGGCTACGTTAGCCTGTGGTGACGCGAGCGGTCGTTCTGTGAGGAGCTGAGATGGACGCGGTGGGACTCACCGACGAGCAGCGGGACTTCGCCATCGCCGTCCGCGACTTTTGTCGCAAAGAATGCGGCACCCGCGAGCAGCGCGATGCGTTGACCGACAATGGCGCCGAGCAGCACCATCCCGGTCTGTACCAAAAGCTCGCAGAGACAGGCTATCTCGGGGTTTCGATTCCTGAACAATACGGCGGCAGCGGCGGTGGGCTGACCGAGCAGGTCATCTTGTTCGAGCAACTCTGGCGAGGTCTGGCGCCGGTCCACGGAGCCGGTAGCTCCCATACCGTCGCCGGTATCTACAAGCGGTTTGCCACCGAGGAGCAGAAAACGTCGGCGCTGGGCGCCATCTGCTCGGGCAAAGTGATGTCGATCAGCCTCTCTGAACCCGGCGCCGGCTCGGATGCGGCCGCCGTGAGCTGCAAAGCTGAGAAGGTTGACGGCGGCTGGCGTGTGCAGGGCCAGAAAACCTGGTGCTCCGACGCGCAATTTGCGACCACAATCCTGGTGGTCGTGCGCAGCTCACGCGGCGTCCGGCCGCACGACGGCCTGACGCTGCTGCAGGTGCCCGCCAATGCGGAGGGCCTGCGGATCCACCCCATTTCAACGATGGGTGGGAGCGAGGTCAACGACCTGTTTTTCACCGATGTCTTCGTGCCCGAATCGGCGGTGGTGGGTACCGAGGGCAACGCGTGGAAACAGATCATGGCCGGACTGAACGGCGAGCGAATGGTCTGCGCAGCACAGGGCCTGGGTATGGCGCAGCGGGCCTTCGATGACCTACTGGCCTACGTCACCGAACGCGAACAGTTCGGCGCCCCGATCGGATCGTTCCAAGCGCTCCGGCATCGCATCGCCGACCTGGCCATTGAGATCGAATCCGCACGGGCGCTCACCTATGCCACTGTGCACCACATCGAACACCAGGTCGGGACACCCGAGGAATGGGTCCGTGCCACGTCGATGTCGAAGGTCAAAGTGACCGAAACGGCGAAAAAGGTTGCGCTAGAAGGCGTTCAGATGATGGGCGGCTATGGCTACAGTACCGAATTCGACATGCAGCGACACCTGAGACTCAGCATCGCGCCCACGATCTATGCGGGAACCAACGAGATCCAACGCGACATAATCTCGTCCACATTCGGCTTGCGTCCAGCCCGCTGACCTGGCCTTGAGCATATGACCCCCGACACGTTACGGACCGACTATGACGCTTGACACTATCCGCACCCACGAACCATAATTGAGACTGCTTAACTCATAATCCGTAGGGGGGCGGATCGGCCCACGGGCCCCGAGCCCTTGTGTTTCTCGCTTAGGAGTCGATAGATGACGACGGCAAAGCCCGACATTCGCGTTCTGGACGCCGACACATACGCCAACGGCGACCCAACGACGTTCGGGCTACCGTTGGAGCAATACGCCTATCTGCGGGATGAGGCGCCCTGCTACTTGCACGAATTCAACGATCCGATGCTCATCGACCGCGCCTGGATCGTCAGCCGCCACGACGATATCTGGGCGGTCGACCGAAATTCCGAGCTCTATGCCGCCGACCGCGGCGGGGTCAACATGTGGAAGGTGACTCCGCTTGACCCCAAGGTCGGGGGCAAGCCGGCGATGCTAACGATGGACGGCGCCAAGCACCGCACCCAGCGTGGAGTCATGAGCAAGGCGTTCACGCCCGGGATGGTCAAAAAGCTCGAGGACAAGTTTCGCGAGTACGCCGTCAACATCGTCGATGCGGCCTTGGAAAAGGGCAGTTTCAATTTCGTCACCGACATCGGTCACGCGATGCCGATGGAGGCGCTCGGCGACGTGCTGGGCGTTCCCGCCGGTGACCGGGAGAAGTTCTTCGCCTGGGTCGACACATTCGCCGCGCCGTTCGATACCCGCATCACCCCCTCCTTCGAATACGTGATGCAGGCCATCTTCGCCCTCCTTGGCTACGCAGTTGAGCTGGGTGAGGTCAAGCGCCGAGAACCCGGGGATGATGTGATCAGCCAGCTGGTCCAGGCGGGTGCAGACGTCATTTCCGAGGACGAGCTGATGGGCAACGTGGCATTGCTGGCCTCCGGAGCCGCCGAAAGTACCCGTACCGCGCTGAGCCACGGAATGCACGAGCTGATGCGCAATCCGCAGCAGATGGCCTGGCTACGTGACCACGCCGACGACATCCCCGGAAGCGCAATCCAGGAAATCGTGCGCATCGCAACACCGTTCACGCATCTGGTTCGCACCGCCACCGCCGATCACGAGTTGCACGGCCAACAGATCAAAGAAGGCGATGTCGTGCTCATGCTGTTCGCCGCCGGCAATTTCGACGAGCGCGCCTTCGACAACCCGAACAGCTTTGACCTGTCCCGCGAGAAGAATCCACACGTCAGCTTCGGCCGCGGCCCGCATCAGTGCCTGGGCAAGCACGTCGCGGGACTGGAGATGAAAATCCTGCTCGAAGAACTGTTGCAACGCACTAAGGACATCACTCCCGATGGCGACATCAGCTACATCCGCGACGCCTATTCGCGGGGGGTTTACGAGCTGCCTGTCACAGTCACCCCCGCCTGAGCAACGGGACTGACGCGCAATGAAGGTCATCGTTGACACCGGCCGCTGCGAACTTCACGGGGAATGCACGATCGCCGCACCCGACGTGTTCACCATCGAAGACGACAAAGACTGGGTAACCGTGCTCGATGCGCAACCCGGCGAGGATCGGCGCTCAGCAGTCGAGGAAGCCGCAATGATGTGTCCGGTGAGTGCGATCCGTATAGAGGACTGACGTTGACTACTGCGAACAAGACCACACCGAAAATTCAGCCCGACAAGGCTCTCGACGCTTCAGATGTCGAGGTGCGTAATCCCGCTGACGGTTCGCTCGCCGGCGTGGTGCCGAACGTGCCGGCCGACCAAGTGGCAAAGCTAGCCGGAGAACTCCGAGTAGCACAGCCGGCCTGGGAGACGCTGGGGCCACAAGGCCGTGCGGTGTATCTGCGGCGCTGGCTGGATTGGATCGTCGACAACCAAGACCGCATTCTTGGCCTGGTCCACCGCGAGGCCGGAAAATCCTGGGGCGACGCGCAGCTCGAGCTGCTGGTGTGCATGGAGGTCATCAACTACTACACCAAGCACGGAGCGGAGTTTCTGGCCGACGAAACCCGGCGCCCACACGGACCGGCGTCAGCGACGAAGGGGCTCCGAATCCGTTACCGCCCTTACGAACTCGTCGGTGTCATCACCCCTTGGAACTACCCGCTGGGGATGCCGATGCTCGACGTGCCGCAAGCGTTGATGGCCGGTGCGGCCGTCCTCACCAAGCCGTCGGAGGAAACACCACTGGGCTGGGCCGAGGTCGCGAAAGGCTGGAACGAAATCGGTGCGCCCCCCGTGCTGGGTTGCGTAACGGGTCGAGGCGAAACCGGCAGGGCGGTCGTGGACGCCGTCGACATGGTGCAGTTCACCGGATCCACCAAGACCGGCCGCCAAGTGGGCATCCGGTGCGCCGAACGACTGATTCCGGTCAGCCTCGAGTTGGGCGGCAAAGATGCGATGATCGTGCTGTCCGACGCGCCGCTGCAGCGGACTATCCGCGGAGCCATCTGGGCCGGACTGTTCAACTCCGGCCAATCCTGCGTCGCCGTCGAACGGATCTATGTCGAGGAACCGCTATACGACGAATTCACATCGGGACTAGTCGAACAGGTCAACAAGCTGCGCCAGGGCCACGACGCGGCCGGCAGCTTTTCCACCGACATCGGAGCGCTGGCCAACGAAGCCCAGATGGCGATTGTCGAGCGCCACGTCAGCGATGCGGTAGCCCGCGGCGCACGCATCCTCACCGGCGGAAAACGAGCAGAGCGTGGCTTGTTCTACCCGCCGACCGTGCTGGTGGACGTCGACCACACGATGGCCTGCATGCGGGAGGAAACCTTCGGACCCCTGCTGCCGATCATGAAAGTGTCGAGTGAAGACGAAGCCGTCGCCCTGGCCAACGACACCCCTTACGGCCTTGGCGCAAGCGTCTGGACAGCCAGCAAGGACCGTGGAGAGCGGGTCGGCCGGCGCATCGAAGCCGGCGGCGTCAACATCAACAACGCCATGATGCACGTGTTCCAGTTTCCACTGCCTATGGGCGGCTGGAAGCAATCCGGCCTTGGGCACCGGATGGGCGGCGCCGACGGCATCCGGAAATACTGCCGGGTACAGGCGCTGGTCAGTGAGAAGATCAGCCTGCCCACCGAAACACATTGGTACCCCTACTCATCGCGCAAGGCGCGGATCACCGGCGCTGTGCTTCGGTTGCTCGAAATGCACGACTGGCGTCGTCGGCTGGGCCGACGCCCGAAGTCGTGACGGGGCCCCCCACCGCTCCGGTGAGCCGCGGGCCGCTCGACGGCCTCAGGATTATCGAGCTCGCCGGTATCGGCCCCGGGCCTTATGCGGCAATGCTGCTGGCCGATCTGGGCGCCGACGTTGTGCGTGTCGAGCGTCCCGGTCCTCCCGCCAGCGCGGTTCCTCCCGAGCAGGATGTGTTGCGGCGCAACCGCCGATCGATCGTCGTGGATCTGCGCGAGCCCGAAGGCGTGGCCACCGTGTTGGCATTGACTGCCAAGGCTGATGTCCTGCTGGAAGGCTTTCGGCCGGGAGTCACAGAACGCCTCGGGCTCGGTCCGACCGACTGCTGGAACGTCAACCCACGGCTGGTCTACGGACGCATGACCGGCTGGGGTCAGTCGGGTCCGTTGGCGTCGGCCGCCGGCCACGACATCGGGTACATCGCCGTAACCGGGGCGCTGGCAGCGATCGGTCGTGCCGGAGAGGCGCCCGTACCACCGGTGAACCTGGTCGGTGACTTTGGCGGTGGGTCAACGTTTCTCGTAATCGGCGTGCTAGCCGCGGTATGGGAGGCCAGTCGCTCCGGCCGCGGTCAAATCGTCGACGCGGCGATCGTCGACGGAGCCAGCTCGCTGACCGCGCTTTTGCATGGACTTATGGCCGCCGGGCAGTGGGTCGATCGGCGCGGACACAACTTCCTCGACAGCGGCGTGCCGTGGTATGACACCTACCGCACCGCCGACGACCGGTGGATGGCTGTCGGCGCCCTGGAGGCGAAGTTCTACGCCCAATTCACCGACCTGTTGGGGATTTCGGACGACCTCGCCGAACGTGACGATCCTTCGAGGTGGCCGCAATTGCGGGAGGCGATCGCACGAGCATTCGCGACGCGGACCCAGGACGAGTGGATAGCGGTGTTCGAAGGCACCGACGCCTGCGTCGCACCCGTCTTGTCACTGACCGAAGCCGCCGCCCATCCGCACCTGGCTGCGCGCGACACGTTCATCGAAGTCGGCGGCGTGACTCAACCGGCGCCCGCCCCCCGGTTCAGCCGAACGGTCCCGCAAGCTCCGACACCGCCTCGCCCGGTCGGTGCGGACACGGCGGATGTGTTGCGCGATTGGATGATTGCCGAGGGCGCGGTCGCACCCCACGGCGGCGATCAGTAGGAGCGACGCAGCCTGTGCCGTACTTCTGGCTGGTGCGGATGCAATGGATGAGTCAGATGCCGAGTGCTTCGAAGCTGTCGAGATCATCGATCGCGGTGGCAATCCGCTCAATGATTGTGAGACAGACATCCACGGGCTGCATCTTTGGCTGGTAGAACGCCCGCCCAATGGTGAACGCCCACGCGGAATATGGGTAAAAAAGACACTGCCGGTAGCGTAACCACGCCTCATCGAAGCTGGGCGCCTTTCCGCCCGCCCTATCGAGCTCTTCTAGGTAGAGTCCGAGCAGATCCCTCTCCCACTTGCGGCGATCGTCGGGCTCACACGCCGATCCAACAAAATACGAGTAGTCGTAGGCCCAGCCCCCCTGCATTGTCGCCTGCCAGTCGCCAAGGCCCATCCGGCCGTTGCCGATGATGTATGTCTGGCCGGCGTGACTATCGCCATGCAGTAGCGTTGGCGGCAGGACCTCGGTCAAGATCTCAAGGCTCCTCTTGGTGCCTTTCCACAGTCGGTCGGCCTGACCGTACAACTGCGCGGGGATGATGCTCTTTGCACGCTCCATACCAACAGCGCAACGACGTTCGAAGTCTATGAACTGTGAGACGTTGTTGAAGTGGTCGATCGGGTTCTTCAGAATTTTCAACTCGGGAGCCTCCCACCAGACGCCGTGGTAAGCAGCCATGTTGAGGAGGACATCCTCGACCTGGCCACGGGTCAGCGGTGTAGTCGGCCGGATGAATCGGGCGCCCTTGGTAACAGCGACGTCTTCCATGAGAATCATCGAACGCCAAGAGGACTCGTCTACCCCGCCCCAATATCCTTTGGGAGCCTCCATCGTGACTGCGGGCCGAAAGTTCAGAAAGAAGTTAGTCTCGCCGTGAAGGACGTCGGCGGCGCCGAGCACGAGACGCTGGCTGAATTGCGCGGTTGTTTTGGTGAATAGCATTGTCGGCAAACCGGCCGCCTGCCCAGCCGCGTTGTAGGTCACACGCAGTGCGGTTCGGGTGGACGTGCCGACGCTGCCTCCCGGCGTCGAGTAGGAGGTGACAAGCGCACCTGGATGCTCGTGGCAAAGCACGTCGGTCAGCCACTGTTCGTTGAGTTCGGTCCCGTTGCGTGGGACGTCCGCACGCGAGCGTAGCTGTGGTGGTCGGAATTGTTCGCCGATCATCTGTGCACCGATCGCCACGGCCCGCTTGGCGAGCCATAACTTGTAGTTTGCGGGCCGGAGGTCGTCGCTCGATGCCGGCATGGTGTGGCTCCCTGTCAATTGCGCTGCCCTACAGACGTAGTCCAGGAACGATATTTTAGATTTATTATGTCTCATTAATTGATCACGACAGGAATTACTGCCGTACAACCACGTTCAATTCGACACTGCGGTCGGGAGCCTCCCCATCGACATTCAATACGAGCGGGGCAACCCGAGGGAATGCTCGGCGACGAAGTTCAGGATCATCTCCTTCGAGACGGGTCCCATGTTCAGCATGCGCACCAGCCAGAAGTACGGCGCAAGCTGGTACTCGTAGGTCACGCCATTGCCACCGTGCACGGAGACCGCCGCATCCAGCGCTTCCAAACCGGCTGCGGCGCCAAGATATTTGGCCATATTGGCTAATTCTCCGACCTCGGCTCCGGAATCGTAGAGTTCACAGGCGCGGTTTGCCACCAACTGCGCAGCTTGCAAGTGGATGTGCGCGGCGGCGAGCGGATGGGCGATCGCCTGATGCCCGCCGATCGGCTGATCCCACACCCGCCGCTGGTTGGCGTAAGCAACCGCCTTCCGCAGCGCATAGTGTCCTATCCCGGTGCAAATTGAGCTTGTCAGGATTCGCTCGGTGTTGAGTCCGGTGAAAGCCACTGCCAGCCCTTTGTTTTCGAACCCAACTAGATTCACGGCAGGAACCTGAACACTGTCAAAGAAGACTTGATGGCTTTTGTCCGGCTGGTTCATTACCGTTCGGATTGGCGTCCACGACACGCCAGGCGTATCGACATCGACCATGAACACCGACAGACGTCCACGCCCGCTGCGTTCATCGACGCTGGTGCGTGCGACTACCATCACCCACTGCGCCGACTCCATACCCGTGATGAAGACCTTCTGGCCGTTGATAACGTAGTGCTCGCCCCTGCGGCTAGCCACGGTGGAAATCCGGTGGGCGTTCGCCCCGGCATCCGGCTCGGTGATCGCGAACGCCAAACGTGTTTCGCCGGTGGCCACCCCTGGCAACCATCTTGCCTTCTGCTCCTCGGTGGCACTGCGACTCAAAATGGTTCCGGTGACTCCCGCCGAGAACAGCATCGCCTGTAACGGGCAGCCGGCAAGAGCGGTTTCCTGAACGACGATCGCCAGCTCGCGCAGCCCCAGTCCCCCGCCACCGTATTCCTCGGGTAGGTGCACGCCGAGGTATCCCTTGGTGCCCAACGCATCCCAGAGTTCCGCGCAATTGGTGCCGTCGTCGACCTGTTGTTGGTAGTAGGCGGGCCCAAATGCGCCGGCGATTCCGCCGACGGCATCACGAATCGCCTGCTCTTCTCGTCCGGTTGTGAAAAGGGTGCCCGTGTCAGCAGCCATCGACCTTCATCCTCGTCAGCGACGTATCACCGGTGCAGCTACGCGAACAGTTCGGCGGCCTCCGAGGAGGCTGTCACTTCGTGATAGTCATTCACGTCGAACTCGTTTATCCGGTCCCAGTATTCGATGTACTTCCACGGCCCGGTGACAACGACGCGTCCGGCATCATTGCGGTAATAGGTCGTCATCCCCTTGTGCGACCAGATGCAGTGCGCCAATGCTTCATCGAGCTCTTCGTTGTAGCGTTCGAATACGCCGCGGTCCACCTCGACGGTGTCGGTCTCGTTGACCAGCAGATGACGGATCGCCTGCATGATGTAGCGGACCTGAAATTCGGTCGCGTGTATCGCGCTTCCGCCGTGACCGGCATTCGTGTTCGGGCCGTTGACAATGAAGAAATTCGGAAAATCCGGGACGGTCACCCCCAGGTAGGCCCGGGCATCATTGGCACCCCACTGCTCACGCAGCGTCTCGCCGGAGTTTCCGATGATGTCCATCGGCCAGAGAAATTGCAGCACCTTAAAACCGGTGGCCAAAACGATCACGTCGGCCGGCACTTCAACGCCTGAGCAGGTCACCACGTTGTTGCCGTCGACCCGCTCCACCGCCTCGGTGACTAGCGTGACGTCGTCCCGGCACATCGTCTTGTACCAGCGGTTATCGATCAACGGGCGCTTACCATAGGGCGGGTAATCCGGCAGGCAGGCGTCCACCAGATCCGGCCGATCGGCGAGCTGCTCGGTGATGTATTTGGTGAGGAATATCCGGTGGCGATCGTTGGCCTCGTTGACAGAGCGCTCCGGATGAGGCCAGTTCGGATCGATCCGCAGCGCTGAGTGCAGCCGGTCGCTGAAGTTCCAAAACGACCGCAGCCGGTACCACTGAATGTAGAAGGGAATCTCCTTCATCAGGAATCGGACGGACTCTTTGACCGCACGATGGTAGTTGGGATGCGGTATGGCCCACTGCTTCGATCGTTGAAAGACGGTCACATGACTCGCTGTGTCGACGATGGATGGCACCACTTGCATTGCACTAGCGCCATTCCCGATCACGGCGACGCGCTTGTCGGTCAAGTCGACCGAGGTATCCCACGCTGCGGTATGCATGACCGGTCCGGGGAACGCGTCCAGCCCGGAGATCGGCGGAATCGAGGGCCGGTTCACCATGCCTACGGCAGTGACCAGCACGTTGGCCGCGAGAGTCTCCGCGTCGCCGTTGGGGTTTTTGACCTCGATCTGCCATGTCGCATTGGCGGTTTCGAAGTGTGCACGCACCACCTCGGTGCTGAATCGGATGTGCCGCTTGACATCGGCTTCGGTCGCGACGCGCTGGATGTAGGCTTGGACCTCGTCACGCTTGGCGAAGTAGGTGGTGATATCCGGGTTTGGCGCAAACGAGAAGGCGTAGAGATGGCCGGGCGTGTCCACACCACAACCGGGGTAGACGTTCTCGAGCCAAGTGCCGCCCAGATCTTCGTCTTTTTCCAGTACGACAAAGTCGACGCCGGCCGTCGCGAGTTTTATTGCCATGCAGATCCCCGACAAGCCTGCTCCGATGATCGCAACACGGAAGTCGCTGGGGATCGACTCAGCGGGTATCTCGATGTCTCGCGAGATGAAATCCATTTCCTCCGAGAGCAGTTCGCCATACTCAAGGGGCACTTCCTCTACCATCGCGCAGCCAAGCATGCGCGTCACCTCATCCGGCGAAGGGGTGACCGGCTGAAGTCGACCTTCATAGAACGCGACCACTGCCTCTAGGGCAGCAGCACGCACCTCTGCCTGAAGCTCGGGGGAAAGGCCGCCGGAGTCGTTGTCGTCCAATGGCTTTCCCCGCAAGGGCCGAAACGGCGGGCTGGTCCACTTTCCGTCACCTGTGAGATGCTTTAGGACAAGCAGCAGCGTAGGAAGATTGGCATCCTCGAGCGCTGCCCGAAGCCTCTCAACCCAGTCGGGAACTCGCTCCCAGGGCGCCGACACGGCAGTGGTCATAAACGTTCCTCCGCCTCCGACCTCTGCCTCACGACACCACGGTCAACGCCTGACGGCGAAACCTCTCGTGGCAGGGTCGTCAATTTTTCTTTTTGAACTATCGCGTCTCAATATAAGGCAGATATCGTGGTCAGCGCAACATCTGCGGTCGGATCGTCGCGCGAGGGTTCGTTCTCCGTCGGTGCTGTCTTCGCCCGGTCAGAAACCGCTCTGACCTGCACGATCAGAGGGTAAGACTAGGCCCAAGGATTCAGCCTCAAGAGAACGATCGTGCGCACAGCCAGCGGTGGACCGTCGACTAGCGGGCCGTGGTTCGCCTGCGCCGCGGCGCACCGGACTTGCGGTTTCCACCCTCCGCAGGCACGTATCCCAACCGCAGCAGCCCAATTGCGTGTTCTGCGATCTCATCTGCGGATATCTTTTCCTTGGGTCGATACCACCGCGATACCCAAAGGATCATCCCGAGGATCAATCGTGTGGTGATGACCAGATCGCCTTTTTCGATGTTGCCGGCCTCCATATTGGCGGCAACCACCGAAACCCACAGCTTTTCGAATTGCCGGCTCCATTTGTGCCAACGCTGGACGACATCGTTGGGCAGGTCGCCACCATCGAAGAAAACGGGCATGTAGCTGCGCATTTGCACCGCGGCTTCGGACTGTAGCCGAACCACTTCTCTGAGCCGCTCCGCGGGATCGGCAATATCGCGGATCGCGGCTTCGACTCGCTCGGTGATCTCGCGGGTACTACGTTCGAAGAGTATGCCGAGGAGATCCTGCTTGGTCGGGACCGTTCGATACAGCGTCGCGCGTGAGACCGACAATTTCTCGGCGGTGTCGACGATCGAAACCGCCTCGTACCCGCCCGCGTGGAATAGCTCCGCCACCGCGTCGGCGACTGCGTCCCGGTCGATGGTCAGGCGCGGCCGGCCTCGCGGGCGGCCACTGGTCCTACCGTTCACATTTTTCGGCACTGAGCTCCCTTACAGTTGTGCCTAGTTTAGAGGCTACATGTCGCACAATGTGAAAAGTCGAGCTCGCGGCGAGCATCAGGCGAAGACGAACATGCCTGTCAGCAGCCCTAGCAGCCCCAGACAGTAACCCTCAAAAAGGCCGCGCAGTGCGCGCGGAGCCATCTTCAGCTCCATGAAGTACAAGCCCACCAGGCGGACCTTGAAGATCGCGACAGCGAAGATCGCCAGGCTTGCCGGTAGATGATGACCCTCGCCGAATCCGTGGTCGGTGCCCAATGCCCACGACAGGACAGTCAGCGCGCACAGCAGAAACCAGATAAGCGAGGCGTTGGTCCGTACCACCGATCTCACGTTCACCTCACCAGGAAGATCAAAGGAAAAATGACAATCCACAGCAAATCGACCATGTGCCAGAAGCACGCGCCACCTTCGAAGAAGGCCATATGAGTTTTGGTCGGCTCCGGTTTGCGGGCCAAGGTCGACAGGACCGTCAGCACGATCAGCCCGATGATCACGTGCGCCAGATGCAGTCCGGTCAGCACGAAGTAGTACATGAAAAATTCATTGGTGCTCGGAGTGATTCCGGCCGCTACCTTTTCGTGATACTCGAAAGCCTTGATGCCAACGAAGCACGAGCCCACCAGCGCGCCCGCCAGGATCAATGGTCGCGCGAGGTGGCGCAGTTCAGGACGACGCAAAGCGCGCGTGGCAAAAACCACGAGAATCGAACTCGTCAGCAACACCAGGGTGTTCGTTGCGCCCAGCGTTCGGTTGAGCGCACCCTGGGACTCGGCGAACAACCCCGGCCGGCCGGCCCGCTGGTGCAGGTACACCGCGAACAAGACTGTGAACACCATCATGTCGCCGAATAGCAGCACCCAGATGCCGGGCTCGCCTGGCACATGACGTTCGGCGGTCCGTGACCGGTTACCGTCGGCGTCGTCGGCGGAACGCGCCACCCCGATCACATCGGTCACGTACAGATCCTTTGCCGTCGGTGCAAGAAGCTCATCTTTGAGATAATGCGTCTCAATAGTAGGCAACGAGCAGGCCGTTCGTCAACGAAACCCGCGTCCATGAACGATCGCTCACATTAGAATTGATTTTGTTACACCTGATCTCGTAGCGTGACGATGAATGCTCGTTCTGGCGTAATCTTGCGGCGCAAAACGTTCCAAGCGTTCGGTGCGCTCCCCAATATCCAGCCGCGACTGCGGCCTAGAAAGGAACGGATTGACGTGGATCGCGTACTGCTCGAGGTCGACAGCCGTGTCGCCTTGATTACCGTCAACGACCCCGATCGGCGCAACGCGGTGACCGACGAGATCTCCGCGGGTTTGCGTCGCGCAGTCAACGATGCGCAAAACGATCCGAACGTACATGCCGTGGTCGTCACCGGTGCGGGCAAGGCATTCTGCGCCGGCGCAGATCTCAGCGCCCTCGGCTCCGCTGCCCAGGACGGACTACGCCGTCTGTACGACGGCTTCCTCGCGGTGGCCGACTGCACACTGCCGACAGTCGCGGCGGTCAATGGGCCGGCCGTCGGCGCCGGGCTCAACCTCGCACTGGCCTGCGACGTACGGATCGCGGGGCCGGCAGCGCTGTTCGACGCCCGATTCCAAAAGCTCGGCATCCACCCCGGCGGGGGCATGACGTGGATGTTTCAGCGCGCCGTCGGACCCCAGGTGGCCCGCGCCGCGCTGCTGTTCGGGGTACGTTTTGACGCCGACGCCTCGGTCAGTAACGGTCTTGCGCTCAAAGTCGCCGACGATCCGGTGGCAGCGGCCCGAGAGCTGGCTGCCGGTCCAGCATCTGCACCGCGGGAAGTCGTGATCGCGACCAAGTCCACAATGCGGGCGACCCACAGTCCGGGCAGTCTCGACACCCGGTTGCACGCGGCCGCCGTTGATGCCGAGTTGGGCCCGCAGGCCACCTCGATTCAGACACCGGAATTCGCGGAGCGCCTCGCCGCGGCGCAGCGCAAATAGTCGTTTACTGCGCGCAAACCGCCGCGCCGCTGCCGACGCGCAGCTGGGCGCAGAGTTCGATCATGGCGGCAAGAACCTCCGGCTGTTCTTCGGGCTCCATGATCGACGGCGCCAGATCGCTGGGCGCGATGTAATCCGCGCCGGCGTCGACCCACGGCCGCAACTGTGCGGCGACTTCCTCGGGTGTTCCCATCAGCCAGGACTTTTCGACCATTTCTGGTGTCACCCGGGCGACCACGTCGTCGACCTCGGCCCGGCTCATTTGATGCGGCAGCATCCGCAGGGCGTAGTGCCAGACGCGCTTGCCCAAACACAGTGCGGCCGAATCAGACGTTGGCCCGCGCAAATGCCTGAACCATCGACCGGAATGCATCCTCGCTCGACTCCTGATCGATCGGCGGCACGTACGGCGTGTGCAAGACGATGTGCGGCAGCACGCCGTCATAGGCGGTGAGTTGGTCGGCCACCTCGTCGGGAGTGCCAGCGACCGAAAACGCCTGCAACAACGCGTCGGATGCCGCAGTGGCCAGTGCCGCGGGCCCGTCCTCGAGCAGCCGGTGCAGCACGTAATTGCGCTCCTCTTCCAGTCCCATGAACTCGATCACGGTGGAGCTCACCGGGTAGGCGACATAGTTGCCGACGTTGATGCGGGCCCGGCGCAGCGCCTCGTCGCGATCCCGCGACACGCTGCAGATCACCAGTGCGGTGACGTCGATGTCCGACGGGTCTCGACCCACCTTCGCGGCGCCGGCGGCGACATTGGGAAGTACGTGCTGTCGGATAAACGTCGGCGTGGGCAGGAAGCCGAGCACACCATCGGCGACATCACCGGCCAACCGAAGCATCCCCTGTCTCAATCCAGCCAGATAGATCGGTATCTGCGGCCGCACCAGGTTTCGGGTGCCCCATGGGTTAAGAGGTGGGCTGGATGCCCGGTAGATCTCGCCCTGAAAGTCGAAAGGTTCGTCTGTCTCGAAGTGCCGCCAAAGTTGGCGCACCACATGCACGTATTCGCGGATGCGCTTAAGGGGACGGTCGATGTCCGTGCCGTTGAAGCATTCCATCCAGCCAGCACCGCCCGTACCAAGACCCAGCAGGGCCCGCCCGGCGGACAGTTCGTCGACATCCGCTGCGGCATTGGCCATCTCGTAGGGCGTTCGCGGTGCGGCGGTCGCGATTCCGGTGCCCAGCTGAATCCGCGATGTCACCCGTGCGTTGAGCGCATGGGTAATGAATGGGTTTCGGTAGAACTCGTAGTCCCAGACCGAATCGAAGCCCGCGTCTTCGGCGAGCGCGGCGAATTCAGGGTAGCGCTCGTAGGGCTGGTTGAGCATCGGCAGCGACACCCCGACGCGACTGTGAGCGAATAGCGTCATGATTACGCTCCTCGGATTGACCTCATTGTGCAATCAAAGTGCGAACGATCGTTCGCGCCTTCACCATATCCGCTCGGCGCAGAAATCCCCACCCTCCGCGCCCGGTCTATGAGACGGATGCACCGGCGGATCGAGCACGACGGGAGCGTCGCGGAGGGTCTCGGCGACCGTGTCACTGCCTTGCTGAGGTCATTCGCGGAGCCCTAGCCAGGGCCCGTCCGCGGGGGTTGTGGCCGTCGCGCGGCGATGACGTGATCGCTCATCCCCAGGCGTACACGGAGAAAATTTGAAGCGTCGTTAAATGGCAGCCGGGTGGCGCTTATCGCGTCGCGGGGAAGCCAACGCCCGACGTGCGTCGATTGCGGTCACTACGGGACTGTCGCCTGCGTACTCGCGTGCTCAAGCGGGCAGCGTTTCTGCTGGATAGCCCGGCAGCCAGCGGGCGCCTCGCCTCAAACGTGCATTAATTGGAGCCGTAGTACGGAGGCGGGTAGACCCCCCTGGCAAGCCACGCGAGCGCCGCGAAGCCGTATTCCAGCTCGTCACTCGCGTCGTAGTCGGGGTACTGATCCATGTGATCACCTTCCGTACTGCATTGCCAACGCCTCAACCTAACAGACTCGAGTCTAGGCCTTCGATCGCGTTGTGCGAAAGATCGTTCGCGCATCCGGTCCGTGCCGGGGCGTGCGCGCAGGGCGCAGTGGTGGCCGGGAAGCGGCGTGACGATCTTCCGAGCAGCGTTCGACACGACCGATCGAGCCGGTGATCCGCGCAAATGATCGTTCGCCGGCTCGCGGCATTGGCTCCGACATGCGCCATGCCGTCCTACCGCAGCCGGATCTTGCCGCGCGCCACCGAAGAATGGTTGACTGTTTAGCAATTGCCAATTGAATTACCCTAATTGGTGCGGCGGTAGACGAATGAGGTTGATGTGAAAGCTTTGTCGATGCGGCTACCGGTTATCTACGCCGCCATCCTCGCCGTCGCGCTGTGGGGTATCACGGTGACGAACGGTCCTACCGCTACCGTCAAGGCAGCCCCGAACTTCGAATCGCTCATGGTGCCGTCGGCGGCGATGGGCCGTGACATCCCAGTGGCCTTCGTGGGCGGCGGCCCGCACGCGGTATATCTCCTGGACGCGTTCAATGCCGCGCCGGGCGTGAGCAACTGGGTAACAGCCGGAAACGCAGTGAATACGCTTGCAGGTAAAGGTATCTCCGTCGTTGCACCCGCTGACGGCGCCTACAGTATGTACACCGATTGGGATCAGGATCGCGGTAAACAGTGGGACACATTTCTGTCGAGTGAGCTCCCGGACTGGTTGGCCGCCAACAAGGGATTGGCGCCGGGCGGGCACGGCGTAGTCGGTGTCGCGCAAGGCGGTTACGCCGCAGCAGCGCTCGCCACTTTTCATCCTGACCGGTTTCGCTACGCAGGGTCGCTGTCGGGCGTGCTCGCTCCCGAACGGACCGGGGTCAACGGTGCTATCACCAACGTTCTGAAGAATGAAGGCGGCGTCGACCCGGTGAACATGTGGGGGGCTCCCCAGTTCGGCCGGTGGCAGTGGCATTCGCCAAATGTGCACGTAGTGCGATTGGTGGACCAGAACACCCGACTGTGGGTGTACAGCCCGGCAGCGGGGAGCCCGAGCGACGGCGGTGCAGTCGGTGCCTTCCCGGATATCTGGCAGAGCACCTGCCGCGATTTTTACGCCGGCTACCGCGCTGCCGGCGGCCACAATGGCCACTTCGATTTGGGAGCCGGCGGCGGTAACGACTGGGGCACGTGGAGCCAGCAGCTGGGCGCGATGTCGGGCGACCTTGCCTCAAACATCAGATAGGTGCAGGTCACACGACACGTTCAGCTAGTCACCAGATGCGCTGGTTGGTCAGCACGACACCTTCATCGTGAACCGTGTCGTTGTAGGCTCCGGCGAGTCTGGACCGTAACCCACTGCGGCACCAGCAATCTGGTACGTGCTGTCGTTCAGAACGATGCTGGCGTTACTGCCTGTCAGGCCACGGTTGTAATCACCGGAAAAGCCATTGAGATTACGGATCCGGACAAATTCAACGGTTAGCTTCCCAGCGTTAGACACCATCACCGTTGCGCCCGACCCATCATTGCCCGCGGAGATGGTCCTCAAGTGCTGCTCGGGCGGTGCGCACTGGACCGCCTGGATCGTGGGGAGCTCTTTGCCGTCGATGGTGAGCTGCGCCGCACCCGGGGGCAACGTTCCTGCCGCCTGCTCAGCCAGCGCTTCCGACGAGCAGCCAGCGCTGCCGCCGATCACCAGCGCGGCCGCAGCGACCAACGCAACCCTATTCGTCACGGCAATCCCCCTCTTCGCGGATCGTGCCCGAAGTCTATCGCCACCCGGCGCGTACCCACAAGCATTTTAGGACGACGAGGTTCAGAATTTCTAGACCTTTTTTAATCGCGCATCAAAGATGGGTTCGGCGGGGACGGAGCGGGCCCGGAACAATTGACGAACTGGTCAGTAGATCCGTGGCGGAACATATTTCGAAGCTGGCACGCGAGGCGGCCGCAACTCATGGATTTGCCGCATCAACTGTGAAATGATCACGAGTTATGACCGTCAGCGATCTCGCCCGGCAGGCCGCGGCGCTCCCGACCTTGGCCAAGTTTAGTGCCGCTATCGTTACGCTGGGCGCCGTCACCTTCGCGCCAATAGCAAACGCCGACAACAACCGTCTGAACAATGGCGTGGCCCAAAGTGTCTACGCCGTTAAGCGCCAGGCCGGCTGCACGACTGACTTGAAGAACAACCCGGCGCTGGAGCTGGCGGCGCAGCGCCATGCGGACGACGTCCTGAACAACCGGACGCTGGACGGTGATATTGGCTCGGACGGATCGACGGTGCAGGCCCGCGTGCAAGCCGCCGGCTACCGTGGAACGGTAGCCGAGACGGTGGCCATCCTGCCATCAGCGTCGATCAATGGCATTGACATCCTGGGCAATTGGTATTACCGCCCCGACTACTTCGCGATCATGTCCAACTGCGCCAATACCCAGATCGGTGTGCGTTCATCGAATAGCGCTGACCGCAGCGTGGCCGTCGCGGTCTACGGCCAACCGGGCTAGCGACTAAGGCCACAAGCCGCACGCAGCTGCCCGAGTGAGATATGGGCTTATACAGTCGGGTGTTGCTGGCTTCGAAATTTCACAGTCGTTAAAAAATCGTCTCTGCGTTACGCTAGCCTGATGATTCGGTCGTTCGGTGCTTTGGCGGCGTCCCTTGCGATTTGCCCTGCGGGGCTCTGTTTCGCGGGTTCCTCGGCTGCGTCTCCGCCGACCGAGAAGGGGCAATGTTCGTTCGTCCTCGACGGGCCGAAAGTGGTCAATAACTCGGGTGTGAATCAAGTGATGGCATCGGTGCACGCGGGCGCGTGCACACTGAATGCCCACACCGAAGCCACCGTATGCCTGTCCATCGTGGGTGACGACTCGGCTGGGCAGTGCGGATCGGGATACGACCCAACGCCTGCGGTGGTCTACTACCCCTACCGGCCGGGGGCGACGTATATCGTCAAAGGCGAAGGATGCGCAGACATCTTGGAGGGCAGCAACAGCCCGGCCACGCCTTCGACTGTTTGCCAGGATATCGCGCCGTCGCGCGTCACCCTGTAGACCTACACCGGATCGAATCCAGAAATCAACCAGCGTCCATCGACCTTGTCTAGCGTCACCCGCACACTCGACACGGAGTCAGTGGGTGGACTCTTGTCAACGACCGCCGTCTGGTTGACGAAGAGCAGAGTCACCGCGTGGTTGGGAGTCGCCGAAACCGAAGCCGCAGCCGGCACGGTGGCCGTCGCGGAGATGTGCTCCCGCTTCGCGCCGGGGATCACCACGTCGTTGATCAACTGCGAATAGGAATCCTTAAACGCACCGGTCATCCGATTTTTGGCGCCTTCGAGATCCTTTTCCACGGTGTCGGACTTATATGACAGCAACGTGATCGTGGAATCCTTTGCGGCCGCAAGTGATTCGATACGTGCGAGCTGCGTAGCGCGCGCCGATGAATCCTGCCACTTCAGATAGCCTGCGGCCCCGGCCAACACCAGTGCCAGAGCGGGAAGCAAGCCGTACACGACCACCTGCGGCCAGCTGACGTGGCGTTTGGCCTTTGTCGGCTCGGCTTCTTCGGCCGCCTCTTCGACATCAGTGTCGTCGGAGACGGCGGCCTCGGCCTCGTCACTGTCCAAGGCATCCAAGACATCCGGGTCGTCCGAAAGTTTTTCCGCTTCGGCGTCGAGTGATGATTTCTCGTCCCGTTCGCCGGATTCATCGTCGGGGCTTTCGGACGGCGCTTTGCTCTCGCCACCAACGCGAGGCTTCGGACCATGGCTTCCTCGTCGGCCCATAACGCTGCGCGCCCGTGCCCACGGCCGCCTGATTCCGCGTTTAGCCTCGCCCGGTTCAACGACTTCCTTGCCCTGCTCGTCGTCTTCCCGATCAGGGTCGATCGTGTCGACCTCACCGGAATCCTCTGCGCGAACTGTGTTCTCGGTGTCTTCGCGGTCGGTTTCAACCGGATCAGTCGTCTCCACCTTCGCGGCGGCCTGTTTGCGTTGAGCGTCGGTTCGAACCCCCACAGCGGCTGATTCCCCTTCTGGTTTATCGGATTTCGGCTTCGTCATGGGACAAAGGCGACGTTGGAGATTTTTGTCTCGCTACCGGACTTCTCCACCGTGATTCGCATCCGCCACTGGCGCGGCGCCTGGTCCTCCACCCCGAGATTCGTGGTCTTGATGGACACGGCGACGAGCACCTGTGCCTTGTCACCCGACTCGGACTCCAAACCCGCCTCGGTGATCGTTCCCACCGACTTGGACTGCGCCTTCTTGAGCACGTCGATGAAAGGTTGCTTGCGCTTCGAGAATTGGTCGTAAAACTGACCAGTCGCCGAGTCCAGAACCCGCTGAACGTCTCCGTCGGCGTGCTGCCAATCAATCGTCGTCAGGTTGAGCGCGCACTGCCGTCCGATCTGAAGAAACATCTGGCGCTGCGCTTCTACCTGATGGGACTGGTACGAGCGGAAACCCAGCCAACCGACGGTGGCCGCCAAGGCGACGACGATGGCCGCCCCGACGATTGCCGCCAACCGTAGGTGCGACATGCGTCGCTTAACCGGTGCCGCATCGTCGTCACTAGCATCTTCGTCGTCTTCAGCGGAGTCGTCGTCTTCGACGTCGTTTTCAACCGCGGCGTCGTAGTCCTCGGCCTCGTCGACGCCGCCATCCGCCTCTTCAGATTCCGCGGCGTCCGATGCTACCGCCGAGGGCACCTTTTTCGCGGTCTTCTTTAATTCCCCGTCGGGGGTGTCAGCATCTGCTGCCATGTTCGCTCCTTGCCGGCACCCCCAGCCAGCGTGGGCTGCTTGTACCTTTGCCCGTCCGGACCAACATACTCCCCGGTGGCCGGATCAAATTCGGCTGCCGCGATCGGCGGCGCCTGCCCCAGCGAAGCCGCGGGGGCTTGCCCCGGCGGAGCCGGCGGCCCCCCAGGGAATCCCGCGGGAATCGGCTCCCCCGGGTCAAACTGTGGGACACCTTGTCCGGTCAACGTCGCGTTTGGATCGCCCTTCCAGTTGTAGCCATCGTTGAGCGGAATATAGGGCTCATCGCTTTCGCACTGCTTGACCGTCGCAGCCCGCTTGCCCGCCCGCGTCTCACACGGATAATTGCGCGCACCACGAACCGCGTTGAATGGCGAATCTTGCGGGATCCGGCAATACACCAGGCCCGGCGGACGCGGCGGGGTGTCTTCGAACACCGCCGAGCGCTGCTGCTGAACCGGGAGGAACCCAGTCGTACATGGAGGCGGCCAGTTCAGGTTCAGATTGAAGCTCAACCCCAGGCCTCGATAGGGACCCTTAAGGTCCTTGTCCGCCAACTGAATCGCCTGCGCATCCCCCACGATCTGCGGCACCTGGACCAGCAGTGCCTCGAGGTTGTCACGGTACGTCAGCCCGACATCACCGACTTTGTCCAGATTTGACACCGCATCCGGAAGCGTCGGCTCCACCCGGTCGATTACCTGGCGCAGCGTGTCGAACGTCGGGCCGATCTTGCGAAGCCATCCCCCGAAGTTGCCGCCATTTTGTTCGGTCGTCTGAATGTCTTTGGTGACATGGGCCAGATGCGCGGCCCAGCCTTGGATAGAGTCCGCGGAGTCGATCTGGCTATCCAGAAGCGGCATCGGCTCATCGATCAAGGTCAGAATCGCGTCAAGGTTTTTACGGGCATCAGTGGCCAATGTGGCACCGCCGCCGATGAAACGGGAAAGTTCCGGCCCAAGTCCCCCCACGGCGGTGTAGGACTCGTCGACCACCGTCTTGAGGTTGCCGCGCGGAATCGCGTTCAAGCCGCGAGTGGCCGCCAACAGCAGCGAATTGATGTTCGGCGGAATCGAGGTGCGATCCTGCGGGATCACGTCACCGTTCTTGAGCATGGGCCCCTTGCCGCTACGCGGCACCAGATCCACGTACTGCTCGCCGATCGCTGAGGCGCTGTGAACACTCGCGGTGAGATCGGCGGGGATCTTGACATCCGAGTTCAGCGACAGCACCGCCTCGACCCCACTGTCGGAGAGCTGCACTTTGGATACCTTGCCGACCTCGACACCCCGGTATGTCACGTTCCCGGCGCGATACAACTCCCCCGCCCGCTCCAGTTGCAGCTTCACCGTGTACCGGCCGATTCCCAGATACACGGCGGGCAAATGCGCGTAATACAGGCCAACCAGCCCGGCCGAGACGATGGAAATCACGCAGAAGATCGCCAATGTGATAAAGGTTCGCCGACTCAGTCGCATATCACGGCCCCTGGTTGAACTGGTAGGGCGCAACGAGCGGGTTGCGCGCGGTGTAGGGGCTGGGCATCACCCCGAGGGTGCGACCCCACTGCATCTCGAGTTCAGTGAGATTGCCTTCCCATCGAGTGCCTGTGAAGAACGACGAATCGAGGCGACTCAGCGTCAAGTCGAAGATACCTGTCAGGTTCCCGTAGTCGCCGCGGATCCATTTGGCCACAGGAGGTTTCGAGAACAAAGGCACCGTGAGGTAGTCCAGGCTACGGGTTAGCGCGATGCCGGAATTAGCCAACGATTTCAAGACTGGGCCGAGATCGCCGAGTTCCTTGATCAGGTTGTCCTTGGATTGCTCCAAAACGTCCGAACCAGGGTTGCTGGCATTGCCAAATTGATCAAGGGCCTCGCCAAGTTTGTCGCGCTCGTTATTCAGAACCGCCAACGCATCCGGAATGGTCTTCAGCGCCCTGTCGAGAACCGGCTTGTGTTCCGCGAATTGGCCGACCAAGTTGTTGAAGCTGTCCAATGCTTGGATGATGTCATTTTTTTGGTCATCGAGGTAGGCGGTGAACTTATCCAGTTGTCCGATCAGGCTTCTCAGGTCTTGTTCCCGACCCGTAAACGCGGTACTCAACGCCCGGGTGATGTCTTGGAGCTGACCCAAACCGCCGCCGTTGAGCACGAGCGATAAGGCGCCCAGCGACTGCTCGGTGGTCGGGTAACCACTGGACGACGCCAATGAGATCACCGATCCGTCACGCAAGCGGCCCTCCGGCGCGACACCAGGGGGTGGGGAAAGTTCGATATGCAGCGTGCCTAGCAGGCTTGTCTGACCGATCGTGGCCGTCGCATTTGCCGGGAGTTTGGCGTCAGGTTCGATCTTCATGGTGACTAGCGCGTGCCAGCCCTGACGTTCGACCTTGGCCACGTTGCCGATCACCACATTGTTCAGTTCGACACGCGAATTCTCCTTGAGGTTCTGCACATCCGGCATCTGCGCCTGGATCGTGTAGGACCCCGAGCCCTCCCCCGCCCGGCCCGGCAGCGGAAGGGAGTTAGCGCCCCGGAAGCCCCGGAGCGCACCACAACCCGAAGCTGTGGCTACGGCCACCGTGATGAGGAGCAGCACGCCACAACGGCGCCAGGTACTGGAGCTCACCGCCCGCCTCCTACGTCTCCCATGTTTTCCACGGCACTCGGCAACATCATCGAACGCAGGCCGCTGGCCGGATCGACAGGGAGCGGGTTTGCCGGTTTGGCCGGTACGTAGGGCGCGTTCGTGTTGATCATCCCGTTTCCGAAGAAGTTGAAGATCTCATTCGCGGGCGGCAGCGGGCCTTCGGGATCCGGCACCCTGCGGAACGCCTCCGTCGGCGCGGGGCCCGACGGCGGAATGTAGTCCGGCCGCAGCCAGTCTTCGCTGTACGTGACCTCGTTGGGTCGCGCCGATTGCCCGACGAATGGGTTCAATCCCAGCGGCAAGAAATTGGCCTGACGGTTCTTGATGATCGGCGCCATGTATTGCACACAACGTTTCGCGGATTGCTCGGCGCCCAGCCTCGATGCCGCCTGCACCGCCGAACACAAGAACTGCAGTGGATTGGCGAAGTTCTGCAACGCCAGCGCGCCGGTGAATGCACCCTGCGACGGCTGATAGATGTTCAAAACGTTCTGAAATACGTTGGGGCCCAGGTGCAGCGCCTGCTTGACGTCATCGAGACTCTGCACCAGTGCGTCGGTCAACTCCGCCAGCTTGTCCGACGTAACGCCCAGCGTCTCACGATTGTCGTTGACGAAGTCGATGATCGGATCGATGTTGTCGTTGAGAACCTTCATATACGGGCCGATCTGGTTGTCGGCCAACGCCGCCGACACCGCGTTCAGGTTTTGGTTGAGCTGACGAAGCAGTCCGCCGCTGTCCCGCAGCGCATGCACCAGTGCCGCCAGGTTCTTGAATGATCCGAACAGGTCGCCGCTGTGGTCGGCGAGCGCCGAAACCGCCTGGGACAGATGGACTATGGCCTCTCGGATATCCCCGCCCTGGCCGCGCAGGTTGTTGGCCGCGGTATCGATGAACTCCCCCAATGTACTGACACCACCGGGTTGCGTGGGCTGCAGGACGTCGGTGAGCTTCTCGAGCTGCGCGCGCAAATCATCCCACTCCACCGGGACAGCGGTGCGAGACAGCGGCAGCACCGTGCCGTTGGTCATCGCCGGGCCGCCCGTGTAGGCGGGGGTCAGTTGGAGGGCCCGCACCGTCACCAATGACGGCGACAGCACCACCGCTTTGGCGTCGGCGGGCACCTTGTACTTGGCGTCGTACCAGAATGAAACCTTGACTCGGTCGGGCTGCGGTTCGATCTTCTCGATCTTGCCGACCGATACGCCGAGGATCACCACGTCGTCGCCGACGAAGATCCCGTTGGCGTTGTCGAAGTATCCGACGACATTTGTACGGTCGCTCCGCGACCACATCCAGGTCGCCGCCCCGCCCATGAGCGCCAGCACCAACACCGACACCAAGATGATTCGTGACTTGCGGGATTTCACTGTTGACCCCCTTGACCCGGTTGCCCGGGACCAGGCCGGGGACCGAAGGACTCGGACGGCGCGATCACGGGCGCCTGGCCCGGCGGTATTTGACCGGGCGCGGGCTGCTGGATCGGGCCCACCGACGCGTTGCCTGGCCCCGGTCCAAGTGCCGGCGGCCCGGGCGGTGCCCCGCCCACCGGCGGCGCCGGGGGTTCGGGCCGAAGTGGATAACAGCCAGGGGCTCCTGGCCTGCCCGGCACACTGCACGGTTGGTCACCGGGGTTACCCGTGATGGCGTCGGGAAGGTTCAAGCGCGGGTCACCGCCCTGACCGGTACGCGGGTACGGCATCGGCAACGGAGGCGTGGCCGGCTGGCCGGTCTGCGGATCGGTGAGCTGCGAGGGCACCAACGTCGCGGGATCCAACCCGAGGTCGGAGAACGCGGAGTCGATGAACGGCTGCACGAACTGTCCCGGCAGCAGGTTGACAATGTACGCCTTGAAGAACGGCCCCGAGGCCACCGCTTCGCCCAGCGCGAGCGCGAAACTGTTGAGCCCTTTGAGCGCCTCCTGGATGCGCGCCTTGCGGTTGTTGAGCAGCCCGAGCACCCCGTTGAGTTTCTCCAGCGTGGGTTTCAGTGTTGTGTGGTTGTCGTCGACGACTTTCACCAGCGCTCGGACGATGTTGGTGTTGTCGTTGAAGATTGTGTCCAGGTAGCGATCCTCAGCTTTAAGCCGAGCCAGCAGCAGGTTGGTGTCGCCGACGAGGTTGACTATCTGCTCACTGCGATCGCCGAGGACCTTCGTCACTTTTGCGGCGTTGCTGAGCAGGTTCCGCAGCTCTTTGTCGCGCTCATCCAGAGTCTGGGCGAACCGGGCCACTCCCTCCGCCGCCGCCTTGACTTGCGGTGGGGTCCCACTGAATTCATGGGCCACCACGGAAAGTGCGGTCGACAGCTGGTCGGTATTCAACTTGGCGACCGTCTTCGAGAGGTCGCCCAGCACGTCGGGCAGCTGATAAGCCGACGTCGTCCGCTCCAGCGGTATCGGGCCGGTGAGCGGACGATCGCCTCGCGGGGTGAGCTCGATGAGCTTGCTACCCAGGAGTGTCTTCAATTTGACCGACGCCTCGGTGCGATCGCCGAGCCGTATGTCGCCGGGAATACGGAAATTGACCACGACCTTCGGTCCATCCAGGCCCACCGACGACACCAGCCCGACGCGGGCACCCGAGACCTCGACGACGCTGTTGGTCTCCAGCCCACCGGCCTCGGCGAAATACGCCGTGTATTCCTTGTCGCCGGTGAGGAAGGTCAGCTTGTCGTAATTCAGCGATATGAATATCGCCAGAGCCACGACGGCCATACCGATGATGCCGATTTTATAGGGGTTGCGTTCGGAGAATTGCTTCGTCTCGAAGAGGCGTTGGTATGCACGTTTCATTTCGGGGTGCACCTACCCGAACGCTGGCTGGCCAGCGTGATGTACGTGGGCTGCCCGTTCTTGCCGTTGACCTTCAGGATCAAGTCACACAGATAGAAGGTGAAAAAGTCGCCGTACAGGCCCTCTCTGCCGATGATCCGGTAATCGTCGGGCAGCGTATTGATCAGGTTGTCGACGAAGTCCTTGTCGGCCATGATGGTTCCGGCGACGCGACCCCCTTCGTCCACCACTGGTTTGAGCGGAGCGCGGGCAGCCTCCAAAACGTCGTTGCCCGCCCTGAAGAGCCTTGCGGCGCCCTTGAAACCGTTCGCGAGGTCGTTTCTTCGATCACCGAGCGTTTTGCTCAGAGTCGATAGCGAGTCCACCGCCTTTGCGACCTGTTTGTCCTGATCGCCAGCCGAGGCGAGCACTGTATTCAGATTCTTGATGAGCTGCCCAAACAACTGGTCACGGTCCGCCAGGGTCCCGGTGACCGCGGCGGCCTGAGTCAGCACCGATCCGATCGTCGCGCCCTGGCCCTGCAACGCCTGTATCAACTGCCCGCTCAGCGCATTGACCTGATCGGGGTCGAGGGACCGGAACAGAGGCCGTAATCCCCCGATCAACGCGTCCAGATCCAGCGCCGGTTGGGTGCGGCTCAACGGGATGGTTGCCCCGGGGTTGAGTTTCTTGACGCCGCCCGCACCTTCCTCCAGGGCGAGGAATCGGCCCCCAAAGAGGTCGTCGTACCGGACAACCGCCCTGCTCCCCTCGGTAAGCATCACCGACTTGTCTGCAGTGAACTCGACCCGCACCGTGGAATCGGGCTGCACGGCAACCGCCTTGACCTTGCCTACTTCGACGCCCGCGATGCGCACGAAATTGTTTTCGCGCAGCCCCGACACGTTGGCGAAAACCGCGTTGTAGTTGTTCGACTCCTCAAAACGGAATTGGCCGAAAACGGCAAGCAGCAAAGCGATGCCCAACGAACACACGGTGGCGTAGATGGCAAACCGCACCAGTATGCCTCGGAAGTTGTTGCGCAATGTTCGCCTTTCTTGGACGTGGATCGGGGTGCGCTAGCGGGGCTTGGGCGGCGTTCCTGGATAGGGCGGCACGAATGGCTCAGAACCGGCCGGCGGCTTGCCCATGCCCGGATCCCGCGGCCGGCCCGCGGGCGGAGCCGGAGGCAGACCCGGAAACAGCGGCGTGCCATCCGGCGCGTATCGCTGCGCGCCATAGGGCGGCGCCCCGGGGTAGGGCACCGGGCCAGGCGCCGGACCTCCCTCGTCCTTCAGGGTCGGCGGCAGCGGTGTCCCACGAGTGCTCGGCGAGTAGAGGGCGTAGCCGGGGAATCCGACGCCCGGATTCGGCCGCACGTCCATACCGGGGCCGAACCCGGAGTTGGTGATCAGGTATCGCTGCGGGAAGTTCTTCTCGACGTCGGGCAGCGAACCACAGCTCGGCGTTCCGCCTGGCCCGCCCTTGACGTCCACGACGGGCAGGTTGTCCGGATATCTGTAGGTATCGTCGCCGAAAAGCAGGCCGGCATCGGCGAGGAACGACCGCCCGTTGAACGTAAAGGCATCGGCGTAGCCGCGATCCATGACGAGCTTGGCGCCGAGGAAAGTACAGGTGAGCTCTGGGTTGTATTTCATCAACAACCGCGTCGTCGGCTCGAGCACTTTGATCAGATGGATGAGGTTTGTGGTGTTGGCCGGGTTGAACAATTTGTTACCACTCCGGCCAAGCCCCGCAAGGGTGACCAGAGCGAAATCAAGGTCTTTAGATTGTCTGATGATCGTGGTACTGACGTCGGCCCCGGCATCCAGCACGGTCACCAAACTCTGCGCCGCACCCGCGTAGGTGTCACTGAACTCACCGAACGCGCGCCAGTCGGACCGCAGCAACTCGCTGCGGGGATTGACCTCCATCAGCACCTGATTGAAATCGGTGATGGCCTGGCCGATGGCTTCACCCTTACCGCGAAACCCTTCCGCCAGCGCCGACACCACCGCGTTGATCTTGGCGGGATCGATCTGGTTGAGCACGCTGACCAGATCCTTGAGCACCGTGTTCGATTCGATGCTCACCTTGTTCGTGGTCAACACCGCCCCCGCCGTGAGGCGTTTGCGGCTCGGGTCCGGCGGAGGGCGCAGATCGACGTATTTGGCACCGAAGACGGTCGGCGAACTTATCTGGGCTTCGACGTTGGCCGGAATGTAGCGCAACTGGCTGGGATTCAGCTCCAGCCCGAGAGTCGCGCCATTCTTTGGGTCGATCGATGAAACCCGCCCGACTTCCACGCCGCGATACTTGACGACCGCGTTGACATCCATGACCAGACCCGCCCGATCGGACACGAGGGTCACATCGGCGTAGTCGACGAAGTCTCTTTTAAAGGCCATCACCGATAGCGGGATTGCCGCGACAATCAACACAACCAGAATCAGCGCATACCAACCCGCATGCAGCGCGCGTGTCTTTTTCATCGTCGCTAACCCGACAGGTGGAAGTCGCCGGACTGCCCGTAGAGGACAAGGGACAGCACGAAGGTGAGGGTGATGGACACACCGATGGACGCCCGCACGGCGCGCCCGACCGCCTCACCGACACCTGCGGGCCCACCCGAGGCGGTGTAGCCGTAATAGGTGTGGATCAGCATGACGATCACCGCCTGCACGGTGCATTCGAGCCCCGACACCAGGACGTCCCTGGGCAGCAGGAAGGTGTTGAAGTAGTGGTCGAAGCCGCCGGCTCCCTGGTGGTAGGTGATGAGCACGATGCTTCGAGTCGTAAAAACCGATCCGACAAAAGTGATGCAGTACAACGGCGGAACCACCAGGAGGCCACCCAACACGCGGGTCGTCACCAGGTAGGGGATGGAACGGATGCCGATGACCTCCAGTGCGTCGATCTCCTCACTGATCCGCATCGCCCCGAGTTGCGCGGTCGCACCTGCACCGATGGTGGCCGCGAGGCCGTTGGCGACAATGAGCGGAAGCTGCAGGCGCACATTGGCGTATGCGGAGAAAAACCCCGCGATCGCGCCGACGCCGATGCTGCTGGCCTGGATGTAGCCGAAGATGCCGACGATGGCCGCCGCGCTGCCGGTCAACACAGCAAGGATCACTACCTCGCCACCGATCAGGGCAAGCGCACCTACGCCCAAGCTCATTTCGGAGACGACGCGCAATGTCTCCGACTTGTATTTGACGACGGTGCTGCGAATGGCAAGGAGGGCCTTGACGTAGAACTCCATTTGCTCGCCGAGCCGAGTCCAGCCGCTGGCCCAACCCCGCGCTGTGCGAGCCAGCCGCGGATACCGGGCGCTCACCACGGTCTTCGCGTCGGCGGTCATGTCGCCAACGTCTGTGTCGCGGTGACAACGCTGATGATGATGTTCGCGATCAGCAGCGCCATAAACGTGAACACCACGGTCTCGTTGACGGCGTTGCCGACTCCCTGCGGGCCGCCGCCGGCGGACATTCCCTTATAGCAGGCGATCAATCCGGCGAGCACACCGAAAACAGTGGCCTTGACGAAACTGACTATGACCGTGGGTCCGTTCGTGAGCAACGTAAGGCTCGACGCGAAGGCGCCGGGATTACCGTTCAGCGCGTAAATCGCGAACCCGTAGTCCGCGCTGAGTCCCGCGATGATCACGACGGCATTGATCAGATTGCCGGCGATAAGTAGGGCGGTCACCCGAGGCACCACCAGTCGGTGAATCGGATCGATGCCCAAGACCCGCATCGCGTCGATCTCTTCGCGGATAGTTCGGGAGCCCAAGTCGGCGCACATCGCCGTGGCAGCGGCACCGCTCAGAACGAACACCGTGGTCACTGGGCCGATCTGCGATACCGTCGCCAGCCCCGCGGCCGCGCCTGTGACGTCGCCCGCACCGAACGAGACCGTCGCGACGCCGAAGAGGAACACGACCATACCGTTGAAGGCAATCGATTGCGCGACCGCTGGGAAGGTAGCGACCCGGGCAATGAACCAGCACTGCTCGACGACCTCGCGCCAGAAGAACGGTGGGTGGAATGCCTGAACCAAGGTGTCCAGCGCCAATGCAATGAAGCTGCCAACTTCGCGAACCGGTTTGTCCAGCGGCTTCTTGGCGAGCCCGATCAGTGGGGCATTCGAGACCACTAACAACCCCTTCTAGTTTGCTCGGTGCGGGCAGGAAGGGCTGGCGCGAACTCGGCGCGGCAGGGCGAAAACGGGCCAGGTATGGCCGCCGCACATGCCCGCCGCACAGTCGCCGGATAGGAATACGCTGCTGGCGCTATGTCAATCTCCCCCATCCGTATCCATCTCCCTCGTGCGGCGATTTCCAGCTTCGAGGTGATGCGTGCCGGACCACACTCTGAGTCTGATGTGTGCGGGACCACATTATGCAGCAACCAGACTCAAGTCAATACTTTTCTGTCCTTGTCGTCTCAAAACACACGCTAACGGGCATGGCCGCCGCCGTGGCTCAATCGACTTCCCCTGGCTTGCTTTAAATTTGGTGCACTCGCCGAGAGATTCTGAGCGCCCACCCAGGGAAGCGCGAGCGACTTTAAATATAGTGTTGCTTAACCAATATTTTATCAATATTAAAGACCGGGCGAAGCCTGCAAGGGAGGTGTCGGAGCGGTTTCCGGGGCGCGCCACCGGGGCCAATGCTGGCGTGTCCGCCCTGGTCGCCGTGGTAGACCGAATGGTCTTCCGGTGGTCGGGTTTAGCGCCGCTATACCTTCAGATGCCGTGTCGGAAAAGTGATCTCGCGATGCGTCGACGCACACAGAACTCATAGCCGCACGCCCTAAAGCGACCTGCCGATGCCGACGGCTCGTCCCGGCGGAGCCGCCGGAGCCAGCGGGCCACCTATTCGACGTACGCCTATCAACCTCCCGGATCGTGCGCGCTCGGGGTTGCGCTCGCATTCGATCCCGCAGTGATCCACCGTGGCGCAAGAAGCGATCGACATCGCGACCGATCAATCGGGGGACCTACCGACAGCGGCACGCCGAAAGTGGATACCGGCAAGTCCACTACGCTGACGGCGTGCCATCGTTCGCCATCCGCATCGCAGCGACTCTCACGGCCTGGTGCCTCGCGTTGCTCCTATCGTCGTGTAGTAGCTCGCCGTCTGGCGACCACGCACATTCCACCCGTAGCGACGACAAGCCCGTGATCACCGGTGAACCCGCCGCCTATAACCCCGCCGACGTAGTTTTCGCGAACGACGCAACTGCGCGTGAGGAGCAAGGGATCAGTATGTCGCGGCTAGTCCCCGATCATTCCAACAATCCCGACGTTGTCGCGTTCGCCGCCAAGACCACAGCAGCTCTGCAAGTGGACACGCAGGTTTTGAAAGCCTTGCGGGCGCAATGGAAAGAGAGCCAGGACAACCCAACCGGGACCAGCAGCTCCCCGACCGCGCAGAGTGACTCGGGCGATAACCCGACGCTCGCCAAGCTTGCATCGATGGGGGGCCCCGAGTTCGACACGCTCTGGCTGAATTCGATGATCAGTCTGTACCAGGCAACAATCGACCTCGCCAATGGCGAAGTCGCCAATGGGAAGAACGTAGACGCGACAGGCGTGGCCAAGCAGATTGTCAAAGCGCGACAGGCCGACGTCGGCCAGATGCAGCAGCTCCTCGCCGCCTAATCAGACTGGCGCGCAATGCTATTCACGGCGGCTTCACGCCGACCCAGAACTCACCGACCACAGCCGGCCCCCTAGCCACCGCTCCAATATCGATGAGACACTTTTTGCCCAGTGCCAACGTGCCAGAACCCCTACTCGTGTCGCTACCGTACATGTACTCCGGCGAGCCATGTGCGGCCCCGAACGCCACCTGCCGAGATCGAGCTGCCCGATCCGAACATGAGTTGGCAAGACCAGCTGGTGATGTTGTCTCGATCGGTGCGCGAGGTGATGCTCAAGCATCCGACACGCGTCCCGATCATCGCCAACCACAGCCTCGACACGACGGCCGCCTACCGGGGTGCCGAGGTGGTGTGTGCCCCATGGTAACTTAAATTTAATCAAACATAGATTCAATAATGAGGCGATCCGATGATCGAGCCCGGGCCAAGTGCCGATGCTCTGCATCCACCTGGTGCGCGGACCGTAGATCCCGTCGACGACATCACCGGGGCTTGGCCTACCGTTGCACTGCACGAAGCGGGTTGTCGCAGCGGAGTCCGCGTGGCGTCGCTCACGAGCGAACTGATAAGCGTCGGCAAACCGGGATCGGCCGCGCGGTTGGCCCTCAGCTGTGAGGGTGCTGGGCCGGAAGTCCCACAGACCGCCATGGTCGAGTTGCCGTCCGGCGGTGCAATTGGTGTCACGCTTGGTTGCGAAGGCGAAGTGCGCTTCTACCAAGAGATCGCACCGGCCGTCGCCATCCGGGTGCCGGGGGTGCATTAGGGCGCAAGGATGACCACCGGTCCTGGCTGTGGTGTTTCTCGGTGACTACCGCATGGACAAAACCCTCTTCCCACGCGACGCCACAGCTCCGGTCGCGGTTCGACTGGCAGGCAACGCGTTCGGGACCGCCGCTTGTCAACCTAGCTGTATACCTCGGCGGCTGCCTGTCGTTGGAGGATCGACGTCGGCAGGAACGAGAACTGGTGCCGATTACGGTGTCGCGGCCGGTTTGGCACCTTCTGGGTAGGCGCCGAAAATCGTCAGACGAGCCATCTCCTCGATGAACGCCTCGGCGCTCGGTGGCGGACGGGTCGCGCCTTCAAACATCCACTCCCCAAAGACCGCGATCGAGAACACCATCCCGAAGACCACCCGCGTCACGACCGCGGGGTCGAATGGACGGAATCCGCGCTCCACGATCTCGTCGTTCATGATGGCTTCGAACCTCTCGAGGAGCCGGCCCAGTTGCGGCGCCGACGCGGTGTCGGCGCTCAACGGTCCGCCCACGGCTCGGGCTCCGATCATTTCGTGGATCAGTCGCCTATTGGCTGAAAGCACGTCGTATACACCGCGATAAAAGTCATACATCTCCACGTAGACGCTTTTCATCCCGCGCGGCCGTGCGGCCCAGTCCGCTATATATTCGGAAACGAAGGTGTTGAACGGTGCCAGCACGGCCTCTTCGAAGAGCTTCGACTTGGATCCGAAGTGTCGGAAAATCATTGGCTCCGACACCGAGGCGGCCCGAGCGATTTCCCGCGTACTCGTGCCTGCGTAGCCACGCTCGGCAAACAATGCGCGCGCCGATTCCAGCAGCAGGCGCCTTCCTTCACCACGCGTCACTGCCTGGCCGTTGACCTTTGGCTTACCGGGCACGCCGCCATTTTCGCACTGACCGCTATCTTCCGGCGCCCGAATGTCGGCAGCCGCGTGTCGCGGATTCCGCATCGCGATACCCGAGGTCCCAGTCAGGACAGGACGATCCAGGAGATGACCCTGATGGTCACCCACGGGATCGGCGACCGACGCGCTAAGCGAAGTAGTTCTCGTCAGGGTCTTCCCGCTGCGCTCGGATGGCCCGGAAGCAAAGGTTGCTCTGGATGATGATCCACAAGGTGAACAGCACGAATGGCGACCAGAACACCAGGAGCCCGTTCCAGGCGAACGGACCGGTACGGGGCAGGAACGCAAACGCGCCCGCCTCGAACATGAACGTGATCCATAGCGAGCCATAGGCCCACCACCGCGGGAAGGGATTGTTCTTGACCAGCTGCGTGGCTGGCCGCAGGGCGATCACAGTGACGGCGACCCAGGCGAAGATGTATGCCTGATCGGTCGTCGTCATCGTCAGAGACGCCAACTCGTGCATGAGAGTCGTCACCTCGGAATTCTTGCGCGGCGCCGTGTAGGCCGCCACACCCCACATCATTGGAGGCAGTGCCAGGTAGATCGACATCAATGCACCGCTGACCAGGGTGAGCCCGCTCCACACCTTCCAGCGCCCCGGTTCCACACGGGCCATCTGCGCGGCAAACACAGCCCAAATCGGCAGCATGAAGCAGCCGGTCCAGCTGCAGATGACCGCGCCCCACTTGATCTTGGTCCCGTTGGCCACGTACCACTGGGCCACCTGGTCGGCCGACCATTGCGGGTTCTTCAGTGGGGCCTGCTGCAACAGGAGCACAAAGGCGAGGCCGTAGACGATGGCCAGAACGATGCCCCACCAGAGGATGGCACGCTGGCTCGCCAGGGAGAAGTGGCCGCGATTATCGACCGCGGTGTGTGGCGGCGATGCGGTAGATGACGTCATGAATTGCCCTCTCAAACGATGCGATCAGTCGTGCTCGGCGTGGCGTGTCACATGCGACGCGCGATGTGCCCTGCTTCACAAACGGAACGATACCGGACCATGATAACGATCGTTCGCATAGATTCGTCAATAGCCCTCGCTGGTTGAACCGCGATGGGTAGTGCCTCTGGCCATTGTCGCCAGCGTCCGACGGGCCATGTTGGGCCGGGTTGTCCGGGAGTGCATTCGAAACGCTCGTACGCTCCTGGAACTTGGCCGCATTAGGTGCGGGGTATCAGTCGGCCGCTGTGTCCGATGCTCTCGGCGGGATCACGGTGTCGACGATCAGCGCCAGCTCGCGCCGATTCGGTGGTTCGCCGGTCAACAGGAAGTGGTGGTTGATCAGGGCGGGGCCGATACGCGCCGACAGCGGCGTCAGCGTGGCCGGGTCGATGTCGCCGGCCTCGACGGCGGCGTGCAGGATCGAATCGACGATCTTGAGCCGCGGACGTACTACCGCGTCGGCGAAGATGGCGCGCATCTCGGGTTCGTGCAGCAGCTGATGCATGATGTCCAGGCCGGGAAAAGCGGTCTTGCCCGCCAACAGGTCGCGGTGAGAGGTGAACACCGTCAAAAGAGCCTCGCGCGCCGAGCGGCCGGACCGCGGTTCGGGCAGCGACGGCAGCGCGAAGACCAGCGCGGCATGCACCAGGTCGTGCTTGCTGCACCAGCGCCGGTACAGCGCGGCCTTGCCGGTCTGGGCGCGGGCCGCGATTCCTTCCATCGTCAGCCCGCCGTAGCCGACCTCGGCCAGCTCGGCCAACGTCGCCTGGTAGAGCGCGCGCTCGAGCACCTCGCCCCGCCGACGGCTGCGGATACCGCTCGGCGTTGTTTCGGTGGCGTGCGGCATCTGTCGATAGTAGGCGCACGCGTTCTCCAAAAATAGGCATATGCGTTCTCTCATTCGCCGCGGCCGCGCCGCGCTTTGACTCACGTCGCGCCCTATGGTTCGTGCGGCCAGAGCACACGTTCCTCGCCCGCGGTTTCGTTGTCGTAGATAACGATTGTCAAACATTCCGCCAGGTGCTCAGATTTGCTGGACCACTCCGAAAATGCTTGCTATCGGCGCTGACACTGGGAGATGCGGTTATCCCATCGTTGGCTTGCCGATGCGGCCGAGAGCAGACCGATACATACGTTACTTAGCCTCAGAATCCGTTGGGGCGAATGCCCGGACGGATTCTCCTGGGGGGACAGGTAACACCATGAAAATGAAGCAAGTAATCGGCGGGTTAACTCTCGCCGGCGCCGTTGGCGCAGCGGCAATTGGGGTGGGAGCCGGCGTCGCGAACGCCGATCCGGTATCGGCACCGCAGGCCCCTGGGCCCCATGAGCCGGGTGGACCCGCCAATCCTCCGCCCGGCGGTCCAGCCGGACCCGGCGGACCCGGCGGGCATGGGCCTGGCGGACCCGGCGAACACGGCCCCGGTGGACCGGGCGGGCCTGGCGGACCCGGCGAACACGGCCCCGGTGGACCGGGCGGACCCGGCGAACACGGCCCCGGTGGACCGGGCGGGCCTGGCGGACCCGGCGAACACGGCCCCGGTGGACCGGGCGGACCCGGCGAACACGGCCCCGGTGGACCGGGCGGGCCTGGCGGACCCGGCGAACACGGCCCCGGTGGACCCGGCGGTCCCGGCCAACGCGGCCCGGGTGGACCCGGCGGTCCCGGCCAACGCGGCCCGGGTGGACCCGGCGGATTCGGCGACCACGGACCAGGCGGCCCTGGCGGCCCCGGCGAACATGGGCCTGGCGGATTCGGCCCGGGAGGACCGGGTCAACATGGGCCGGGCGGACCCGGTGGACCATGGCACGGGGATGCCCAGCGCGGCTACTTCCACGGGGCCCCGTGGGGAGACGGGCAGGCACCGTGGGGAGCAGGCGAACCGCCGCGCCCGGCATGGAATCGACCGCTGCCCCCGCCCGGGGGTCGGTGGACAGGCGGCCCGATCAACTACTGGGGGTACCAAGAAACCCCCACGTGGAATCAGGGGTTCAACCAGTGGGGTATCAACTTCTTCGGAGTGTGGATCCCGCTGTAAGGGGCGGCTTTTCACGGTGCCCGCTGTGCTCGTTGGCGCAGCGGGCACCGCGGGCAACCGTCATGGCGCGTGGCTAATCGACAGTTTCAACCCGGCTTAACGGCATCGCACAATCAGTTCGCCAATACAGCGCTGTAGTAAACGGTGTCAGCGACCGACACGGAGTCATCACGCTGTGGAATCGCCTCAAGACCGTTGTCCGCCAACAGCTGGCGCATCGGTGTACCGACTGACCGCCATCCCAAGTTCTCCAGGTGAGCCGCGACGTCGCTGCGCTCCCCCTCGAAGCCAAGGTCGGTGAAGTCCAGCTCGAGGCCGTGCTCACGCCACTTTGCGCTGGCCTTGCGCATCAGCTCCCGTGCGTGTTCCTTGTCGACCTGCGGCCCGTCCGGAGTGGCTTCGCAGGCCAGCTGGCTGCCCTCAGCGCTGAGCGCGGTGATGTTGTCCAGCAACGCATCCTGTGCCGCTGGCGGCAGATACCCGAAGAGCCCCTCGGCAATCCATGCGGTAGGCCGTGTCTTATCGAGACCGGCCTCGAGTAGAGCCGCCGGCCAGTCCTGCCGCAGATCGATGGCAACCGTGCGCAGATCGGCCTGCGGAACGGCACCCAGCCCGGCCAAGGTGGTGGTCTTGAACTCGATCACCTCGGGCTGGTCGATCTCGAATACCGTCATCTCATCGGGCCACTCCAGTCGGTAGGCACGGGCGTCAAGACCGGAGGCCAGGATCACGGCCTGACGGATCCCCGCCTGAGTCGCATCGCGAAAGAAGTTGTCGAAGAAGCGGGTTCGGGCGGCCATCGCGTCCGGCATGTGCCCGAGCTTCCAATTGGACTCGTCGTAGTCGACATCCGCGGCGTCAATCTCGCCGTCGGTCCAGCGGGTGAAGAAGTCCACGCCGACGGCACGGACCAGGGGCTCGGCGAAGCGGTCCTCGATCACGGGGTTGTCGGCCTTCGTGGCGATCGCCCGGGCAGCCGCGACCATCGTGGCCGTCGCGCCCACGCTAGAGGCCAAATCCCAGGTGTCATTGTCTGTACGTGGCATGCGCCCTATTCTCCGATGTCGGCAATACGTTCGATATTTAGATAGTATAACAAAACCGCGCGGCCGCCGCTCGGTCGGTCTTCGAGCTAGCTTGCCGTCAGGATGCGATATTGGGCCGCCATCTGTTGTTGCGCGTTGTCGAGCTGACGGGCAATCGTTTTGACGGTGTAGCGGCCCGCGGTGGCTAGACACCAGTAGCGGGGTACGAGACCGTTGGATCCGGCGACTCGGGTGCAGCCGCTCTCGGGAAGACCGGGAACCGGCGAAGACACTTGTGCAGCAGGTGTTTTAGCGGCAAAGTCGCCGAAGGCCTGGGCGAGGGTCCGTGCGGCGGAGGGATCTTTTGTTTGGTAGACGGTGGTCAGGTTGACCGAAACATAGTCCACGCCGGCCGCGGAAAGCAGGGGCCCGGCCTGGACGGGATCGTCTTCGAGCTGCAGGGCAGCCGCCGGCGGATAGGCGGCCCCGGACATCGAAGTGACTTGGCCGGCTGGCGGCGGCAAGGTGCGAGCGACCAGGCCGGTGGGATCCAGTGCAAGCGTTGGGAACCCGGCGGGATCGGTCGGTACAAACGTATCGATGAGCGGCACCTGACGATCCAGCGCGTGCCCGGCGAGTTGGGCTTCACAGTCCGGGCCGGACGCGCAGCGCACGACCTGAACGAGCACGTAGGGGCCGTGCGCAGTAAGCACAGTCAGTTCACGCACGATCCCGGTTCCCTCCTGGAAGGTCAGCACCGTACCGTTGGCGTCGGGATGATTCGGAATCGGCAGCGGGCGTTCAGGTTCCGTCACGATCGGGGTGGCGCTGGGAATACGGGGCATATTCCTAGCCGCCGTAGTCATGTTCTGGGCCGCGTCGGATGCCACCGAAGGGTTGATGAATCGCAGCACGGTATTGCGCAGCGACATCTGCGGGTTCGGGCCCGGGCTTTGTCGCTCGGTGACGAACCCGACCACCAACGGCAAGTTGTAGGCGCCGCCGGCGATCGGCGGCCACGTCGCGCGCGACAGTCCATGGGCGTCGTCGATGACGGCCGCGCCGGACGAGACCGCACCGACCAGCGTGGGCTCGGTTTCCCAGGGCCCGACGACGTAGGCGGCCATCCGTCGGCCTTCGACGAGTCGCCCGGCGTGTTCGGAGCCGGCGTTGCCCAGCGCGGGTTGCGGCACGACGGGATAGTTCCCGGGGTCGAGCCGGGAAGTGTTCACCGGCGCCGGAGAGTTGGATGGCGACTCGGACTCGCGGGTGGCGTCCCCGGCGGTGCTGTGGCTACAAGCCGCGAGCATCACCGCCAGTATTATCGAGTTAGCCTGCAGTAGTTTGCTTTTCATCTCAGTCCGTGGCTAGGTCTGGCAGATTTTCCAGCCGTCTTCGAGTTTCAGCGGCAGGCTGACAGTGTGAGTGCCCATGGCTTCGTTTTGACCGTCAAACGTGACGACGGCGGTGTCACCGGTGATCGCGATCTTGGAGATGTTTTTGATTGTGGTGACACCGTTTTGGGCGCGGGCCTTCTTGACGTAATTCATCGCGGTGCCGCTGAATTGGGCCCGCATCGCGGTGCACATCAATTCCAAGTAGGCGTCCCAGTTCTGGGTGTTGTACGCATCCTGAAACGCCATCAAGGTCTCGCGAATCTGATCCTCGGCAGAGGGGGCGGCCGAGGGGGCAGGTGGCGCTGCTGATGTGCCAGGCGGGGCTGCGGCGGTCATGGAAGTGGAGGCGCCGTTGCGTTGCGGCAGTGCGGAACCGCCGGTCACCGTTGTGCACGAAGCGGTCAGGAGAGAGGCCAGACCGATGGCGCATAGGCGAGTAATGACCGGCGCGGAAGTGTTCATCGATGTCCCCCTTGTTCCGTCATTGTCGAGGCACCCTGTTGGCCGTGGCGTTGACCAATGCGGCGACATCGGGCCTACCGCCAGCACGGCATTGGCGAATATCCACCAAAACGTTGCCGCGCACCAACATTCCGCGTTGGCACGATCCGGTGCCGCGCAGCGTCACCGCCAGGGTCAACACTCCCGCGGTGGTCACGGGCTGGCCGAAGTCCCAGGTTTGCGCCGCGGTGCCTGGTTCGGTCACGGTGACCGATTTGCCGCCGCACATTTCGAATTGAGCGCGCAGAGCGACAAGGGCTCTGCCTGCCTTCTCACCGGGAAAGGCGATGACCGCTTGGGTGACACTGTCTTGCCAGGCCGGTTCGTTCATGCCCCGCAACGTTTGTACGGCCACCCCCGTGTAGCCGTTTTGCTCGTACACACTCTGCTGTGCGGGCTCCCAGGCGCCCACACATTGCGGGTTGTCGAGGGTCGCGGAGTCATCGAGCAGGCTGGCGCTATCACTCTCGAGCACCAGCGGATCCCCATTCGCTGCGACCGGAAGCTGGGCCGCGGACAGCAAAATGGCGCGTAGTTGAGCGGGGGCGACGTTGGTGGCCGGCGGCCCCTGAGGCGATGCAGACGCCACCGGTGATCCGGAGCCCTGGCCGGCCTCAGGACGAGGGTCGGCGGGATCGGGCCAGGCCAGCACGGTGATCGTGGCGACCAACAGCACCACGCCGGCCAGCGCGGCGGCGATCAGGCTGCGCCGGCGCCGACGCGGTGTGGCCGACGGCGGAGGCCCGGGCGGTGCCGGCCAGGCGGACGCCGTCGGCGGCCGTCGGTGCCACGTCTGCGGGTAGGAGTTGACCTCGCCACTGGGTGTGGGCGGCAGCGGCGCGTAGCGGGTGGGATCGCGCAGCGCCGACACGGCGGCGTCCGCAAGCGCGCCCGCCGACGCGAACCGGGCGGCGGGATCTTTTGCCATCGCGACCGCAATCACGTGATCGAGGCCGGGCGGCAGCGAAGGCACCGCGTCGCTGGCCCGGGGCGGGGGCTGGAACAAGTGGGCCATCATCACGGCCGCGGCCCCGTTGGTGGCCGCAAAGGGTGTGTTGCCCGTGAGTAGCCGATACAGGGTGCACCCCAAAGAATAGATGTCGACCCGGCCGTCGATGGGTGCATTGGACAGCACCTCAGGCGCGGCGTAGCCGACGGTGGCCAGCACCGCTCCCGTGGCGGTCAGCCCCACGTCGTCGAGGGCGCGCGCAATCCCGAAATCGCCCAGCAGAACCCGCTCGTCGGGGCCGACGGAGCCGGACAGCAAAAAGTTGCCAGGTTTGACGTCGCGGTGGATGACGTGGTTCGAATGGGCGAAATCGAGCGCCTTGGCCACCTGCGTGATGATGTGGACGGCACGGTGCGGGGTCATTGTTCCGTCACACAGCGCAGCCTCGGCGTCCGTGCCGTCGACGAACTGCATCGCAATCCACAGTTGGCCGTCGTCGGTTTGTCCGCGGGTGTAAACCGACACGATCTGAGGGTGTTGCAGGGCCGCCGCGGTGTCGGCCTCGCGGATGAAGCGCGCCCGAAAATCCCGATCGCGCGACAGCTCGGCCGACAGCACTTTGAGCGCGACTTGGCGGGGCAGGGTGGGATCGGCGGCCAAATAGACCGAGCCCATGCCCCCACTGCCCAGCACCGCCTGGACGCGGTAACCGCAGACCAGGGACCCGATTGCCAGCACCCAACAACCCTACGGTCCGAGAGCCGACACCGACGAGGTTTTCATCCGTGAACGGCTGCTCCTTCGTTCAGCCCGGGCAGTCACTGTTTCTGCAGGTCGGTCTAGCCGATCCGGAAGCCCTTGGCGCAGCCGGTCAGGTACCTCATATACCTCTGCGGTCGTGGCCGAAGTGCTCGAACCCGCCGATCGAGAAGATGCGGTCGACGGGTTCGTCGAACTGTTCCCAACCTTTGAGCAGCACTCGCCTAGTGCGGGTGCTGTCCAGCTGGTCGAACGATTCTGCACGTGCGCGGCCCTGGTTCTGAGACAACGTCAAGCCGACGCCATCAATGCCATAGTTCTGGATCGCCCTCCGCAGCGTGGCGCGCCGGCCGCAGCCGATGTCGAGCAACGTCATGCGGGCCGCAGGCCTGCTTGCCCAACGCAGGTCAGTCTTAGCGGTGCGCGGCGTGAACGCTTGCACGAAGCGCACCAAGAATTCCCGCCAGGGCGCTTGACGCAAGCTATCCAACCCGCGCAGCCCAAATTGACCGGCTCAAAGGGATGAGTGCCCCAGCTTGGCGCGATCGACCCGTTCATCGCATCCGGCATTACAAGACCACCGGACCCATTATCCCTCAACGGAACTCGGCGACCTAGCCGCGGCGCGACCACCACGGGGTGATTCACCACGCCAGAATCCGTCGATCACCAGCAACGCGAACCGTGCAGGTCCGCCCCAACCGACATTCAGCGGTTTAGTCTCCACAGGTGTAGCGTCAGGGGTGCTGAGAATTTCAGCTGGTTGGGCATTCAGCCGTCCGCTGCAGACGCTAGGAGCGTTGGCTTCGAGCCATTAGCCGCCGGCGATAGAGCAAGGTTGCGGCCATTTCAAGCAGAAAATTCACCGAAAGTCATTACATAGCAATGTATTACAGAGCACGTGCCACCATGAATCGATGTCGATCGCACACCAGGCCCATCGCATGACTTACTGCATAGGCGTAATGCTGGACAAAGGGCTGATTTTCGCCTCGGACTCTCGCACGCATGCCGGGGTGGATAACTTCGCCAAGTTCTGCAAGATGACGGTGTTCGAGCGTCGCGGCAACCGCGTCATCGTTCTGCTGAGTTCAGGAAATCTGGCCGGGACTCAAGCCGTTATCAGCGTGTTGACGCAGCGTTGCGCCGACGGCGATGCGGAGACCAATCTCTTTGGTGCCCGGACGATGTTCGACGTCGTGGGACTGGTCTCCGACGCGACGCGCGATATCGAGAAACGCGACGCCGGGTACCTAGAAGAGAACAACGTCCGCTTCGATGCCTCGTTCATCGTCGGCGGCCAGATCGCCGGCGAGCCGCCACGGCTGTTTCGAACCTATGCGGAAGGCAATTTCATCGAAGCGGGCACCGACACGCCCTTCCTTCAGACCGGTGAAACCAAGTACGGGAAACCGATTCTCGACCGCGTCATCACCGAACACACACCGCTGGCCGATGCTACGAAGTGTGTGTTGGTGTCCTTCAATTCGACCATGCGCAGCAACCTGTCAGTGGGCATGCCGATCGACCTGATTTGCTACGAACGGGACAGCCTAGAAGTCCAGTGGCGGCGGCGATTCGACGAGGGTGACCCCTATTTCACCACCCTCAGCGACGACTGGGGTGAAGGGGTGCGGCAAGTGTTCCGCGATTTACCCGAGTTGAGCTGGTGATGGATTCCCGGTGGATACCTACATCGTCACGTGTGAACACGGCGGTAACCGCGTACCCGCGCCCTATCGGCCGCTGTTTCGCGGGCACCGGGCGCTGCTGGATTCCCACCGCGGCTACGATCCTGGGTCGCTGGTCATGGCGAAGGCCCTCGCCAATGCCCTCGCGGCGCCCCTGGTGTCCTCGACGGTCACCCGTCTGCTCATCGATCTCAACCGCTCGATTGGTCACCCACAACTGTTTTCGGCTGTGACCCGCGCGGTGCCGGCCCAGGGCCGGGCACAGATCGTCGAAAAGCATTACCGGCCTTACCGCATGCAGGTCGAGTGTCTCGTCGGCCAAGCAGTAGCGCGTGGGCATCGCGTGATCCACCTTTCATCGCACAGCTTTACCGCGCAGCTAGATGGCAAGGTGCGCGGGACCGATGTCGGCTTGCTCTATCACCCCGCGAGACGAGCAGAAGCAGAAATGTGCGCTCGCTGGAAGGAAACCCTGGCGACGCTGGCCCCGCAAATTCACGTGCGCCGCAACTACCCGTACGCCGGCAAAGGAGACGGGTTGACGTCGCACTTGCGCGCGTGCTTCGCGCCGAGCGATTACGTCGGCATCGAACTGGAAGTCAACCAAGGCATCGTTTTCGAGGCGGGTCGGCGCTGGACGGCGTTGCGGCGCATGCTGATCGACTCATTACGCACGGCATGTGCGGCCTGAGTACACATGATTGGCGCCCTGCGCCAAGAAACACATAGAGAGAAATAATGAAGATTCATGTCGGTTTCGAAATGATCTACGACTCCCCCCAGCCCACGCCGATAATTTTCAACCTCAACGTCCACTTCACCCGCGTGTCCGATTTGATCGGCCGGGACGACCTCGTGGTCGACCCGCCGGTCCCGTTGGCGGCCTATCGGGACGGTTTCGGCAACTGGTGCACCCGCATTGTCGCACCCGAGGGCCGCACGTGCGTCCGGGCCGACGCGTACGTGCAGGACACTGGACTAACCGACCCCATTGTTCCTCAGGCACAACAAGTTCCGGTGCCGGACCTACCCGAGGACACCCTGGTCTTCCTGCTCGGGAGCCGATACTGCGAAACGGATCGGCTGTCCGAGATAGCGTGGGGGCTCTTTCAGCACACGCCGCCCGGATGGGCTCGTGTTCAGGCGATCTGCGACTACGTTCACGAACATCTCACGTTCGGCTACGAGCACGCGCGGATGACACGCACAGCGCTGGAAGCTTTTTACGACCGGGCCGGCGTCTGCCGCGATTTCACGCACCTTGCCGTGGCGTTCTGCCGCTGCATGAACATCCCCGCGCGCTACTGCACCGGGTACCTCGGCGATATCGGTGTGCCCCCAGTCGACGACCCGATGGATTTCGCCGCCTGGTTCGAGGTGTTCCTCGGCGGCCAATGGCATACCTTCGACGCGCGCAACAACACGCCACGCATCGGCCGGGTGTTGATCGCGCGTGGCCGCGACGCCGCCGACGTCGCGCTCAGCAACACGTTCGGCCCCGCCGCATTAACGAGCTTCAAGGTATGGGCTGACGAGGTACCCGCCGGCTGAGCCGCAACAACGCCTACCTGATGTCCGCGGCGAGACCAGCGCTTCCCCGCCAATGGCGGACCGCTGCGATCGCTGTCTTAAGCCCACGGCGGCGTCCTGTGACCCGGTCGGTCTTGGCGAAACCAGGCTCTAACTCGGCGAACATCCGCTCGCTGCGGGTCTCAGGCGCGTTGTCAGCAGTGTCACGTAAGTACTTGTCCGGCAGCGATAGCTTGGCGATCGTGCGCCATGTCTTGCCGTACTGCACCAGGAAAGAGCCTGTGGTGTAAGGCAAGTCGTACTTGTCGCACACCTCGCGCACTCGCACCGAAACCTCGTGCAAACGGTTGCTCGGCAGGTCGGGAAACAGATGATGCTCGATCTGATGGCATAGGTTGCCGCTCATGAACCGCAGCAGCCATCCGCCCTCGAAATTGGCACTGCCCAGCATCTGACGCAGATACCACTGGCCCTTTGTCTCGCCGACCATGTCGGTCTTGGTGAATTTCTCCGCGCCATCGGGGAAATGCCCGCAAAAGATCACCGCGTTGGCCCACACATTGCGGATCACGTTGGCGACCGCGTTGGCCTTCACCGTGGACTTGTACGTCGCGCCGGGCGACAACGAGGTCAACGCCGGAAGGGCCACGTAGTCCTTGACCAGCTGCCTGCCGGCCTTAATTGAGAACTCGCGCGTCCGCTGCCAAGTGATTTCGCGCTCCGGTCCAGGCTTGAGAAGCTTCTCGAGGTCGACGGTCTGCAAGCCAATGCCCCACTCGAATGCAACCGCGAGAAGGGCATTGAACAGCAGATTACCGACGTTGTATGGCTCCCAGGGCTGATCGCGCGTGACGCGCAAGATGAAGTAGCCGACATCGTCGTCCATTCCGAGGATATTGGTGTACTTGTGGTGCTGAAAGTTGTGAGCGGAAACCCAGTGCTTGGACGCCGCGCTCATGTCCCACTCCCACGTCGTGGAGTGAATCTCGGGATCGTTCATCCAGTTCCACTGGCCATGCATGACGTTGTGGCCGATCTCCATGTTCTCGATGATCTTGGCCATGCCCAGGGTCAGCGCTCCGGCCCACCACGCCGAGCGTTTCGAACTCGCGGCAAGCAAGAGTCGGCCGGCTACTTCGAGGGCACGTTGGGCGGCGATGGTGCGACGGATGTAGCGGGCATCGCGCGCGCCCAGGGAATCCTCAATGTCGAGCCGGATCGTATCCAATTCAACGGCCAAATTCTCGATGTCGGCCTCTGTTAAATGCGCGAAGACCGGAACATCAGTAATCGCCATGGTTCTCCCCCATCGTGCTGCGCCATCTGCAGTGTGTAATCGGCGGCCGAGCCCCCTTGCTCTCGTCGTTCAACGCGGCGAACGGTTCTGCAGTTCCCCCTAAGTTACACACTTACGTAATTCTCATGTCCGCAGGTGAGCCAGTTTTATTGCGCATCAACACTGTTCGTTGACGCGTTCGAAACTGAAGCCGCCACTCGGGCTTTGCTGAGCCGCAAACTCACGCGGTGCGACGGCGTCGTAGGAACGGGTCGCCGAGCGATGGCGGTTGATACCCGGTGTCGGAATCGGAAAGCGTTACACCTGGTGGGACGATCTCGTCGATCCTGTCCAGGATATCGGTCGACAGCGTCACCTCGGCCGCTCCGATCTGCGAACGAAGATGGTCCATCGTGCGCGGGCCGATGATCGGCGCAGTGACCCCTGGGTGCTGCATGACGAACGCCAATGCCAGGTGAATCAGCGACAAGCCAGCGTCATCGGCCAATTGCCCGAGCGCATCGGCTGCCTCGAGTTTGCGCTGATTGCCCGGACTCGACATGTCGAAGCGTCCCGGTATCCGGTTGCGGCGCTTGGACTCCGGGAGGTCCTTGTCCTTGCGATAGCCGCCCGATAGCCAGCCACCGGCCAACGGACTCCACGGCAATACGCCCATCCCGAAGTCTTGTGCAACCGGCAAGACGTCGGCCTCGATCCCCCGCACCAGCAGTGAGTAGGGTGGCTGCTCGGTGACGAACCGACCGAGGCCGCGCCGCTCGCTGGCCCACTGCGCCTGTACGATCTGGTGAGCGGGGTAGGTCGAAGAGCCGAAGGCCCGAATCTTGCCTTGCCGTTGCAGATCAGTGAGTGCGGACAGCGTCTCCTCGATGTCGGTGTCCGGATCAGGCCGGTGTATCTGGTAGAGGTCGATCCAGTCGGTGTCCAACCGGCGCAGACTGTTCTCGACCTCCCGCACGATCCAGCGGCGCGAGTTGCCCCGCATGTTGGGATCCCCGCCTTCGCCGCCCGTCGGAACGCCCATTTGGCCGTGGACTTTGGTTGCCAGGACCACGCCATCACGCCGAGTCCCGGCCAGCGCCTTCCCGACGATGACCTCGGACTCGCCCTGAGAGTAGACGTCTGCGGTGTCGATGAAGTTGATCCCGGCGTCCAACGCCGCATGGATCGTCGCGATGGACAACTCGTGGTCAGGCTCGCCCCAGGCGCCGAACATCATGGCCCCCAAGCAAAGCGGGCTGACCCGGATTCCTGTTCGACCTAAGCTCCGATATTCCACACAGCGAGTCTAGGCGCCGAACTCACGCGCGCGGCCAACGGCCCTCAGAGACCTGGTGGGTCGATGGCGATTAACCGAGGCTCTTGGCGAAACCGCTGAGATCGCGCATGCTGGCCGCGAAAACCTCGGGCATCGCACCCGCGAAAATCAGATCGCCCCCATGACAGGTCCCCGCGACCAACCTGCCCACCGTGGGAACGCCCGCGCGCACCAGACGCCGGTAGTAGTCCAACCCTTCGTCGCGCAACGGGTCGACTTCGTTCACCGAAATCACGTGCGGCGGAAGGCCATTCAGATCTTTGTCGGTCGCTGCGCCGGCAAAACAGGTCGGATCGTTCGAGTTCTGATTTTCGGGGTCGTAGATCGAACCCAGTAGCTCCAATTGCTGAAGGCTGATGAAGTAGCCGTCGCATTCCCGCAGTGACGGCAACTCGTCGGGAGCATCGTGCCACCGGTTGGAGATGTACGGGCACTGCGCGTAGAAGCCCGCGATTTCGTTAAGCCACCCTTCGCGTTTCGCCTTGTGCGCCACGGTCAAAGTGAGATTGCCTCCGCCAGACTCGCCGGCAACGATCAGATGGCTGACGCCAAGTTCAGCTCGATTCGCGGCTACCCAACGAGCGCCGGCCGCGCAGTCGTTCAATCCGGCGGGAAACGGGTGCGGACCGTGCTTTCCTCCGGAATTACGGAACTCGACGCCGACGACGACAAGGCCGGTGCCCGCCATGTGCTCACGCAGCCGCATGTACGTTGCGTCGGCGGCGCTGGCGATGGCCATGCCGCCGCCGTGCAGATGCACGACGGCCGGCAACGGACCATCATTATGGGGGCGGCTGATATACAGCGTCACGTCGTTACCGTCTTCGCCGGTGATCGTTGTCGTCGTAGTCGTGACACCGCTCGCGTCCGGAACGCCGGCCGCGAATAGACCGAGCACGGCGCCCATCCCCTCCTCAGCCATCGCCGCATACGCGAGCCGTTCCTCCAGCGGCGAATCGATGGTCAGCGGCACCGTGGGCGCATTGCCGTCGAGTCCGAACGGCGCAAGAGCTTCGACCATTCTCGGGTCCGCCCGAGGATCGGTTCGAAGACAACAATCCTGATCAGCGAGACGACCGTTGGCCATTTTGTGACTGTACTGTCGCCGCCACCACGCGGCTAGACCGAAATGATCGGGCCGAGAAAAACACTGGGCCGCAACGCGCTGAGCTGGCAGGGTATCTAATCGTGCGGGTGTGGCTGAGCGGCTAGGCAGCGGCCTGCAAAGCCGTATACACGGGTTCGAGTCCCGTCACTCGCTCCACAACAGCCGTCAGGCAACGTGCGGCGTCACCAGGAATTTCTCGCCGGTGGCTCGCTTGACGTATTCGTTGAACGCGTCGGGGCTGAGCATGCCGGCGAGTGAAACCTCTCGGGTGTAGTTACTCGCGAACGTCGTGGTGAGTTCCGCGGCAACCCGCGCGCGCAGCCGGCCAAAGGTCTCGGCCCCCGCGCTCTGAATGAACGAGGTGAGCAGCCACCCGCCGACTCCCCACGCCATGCCAAAGCTCCTGGTCAGCACGGTCGGGCTGGTGTCGAGTGCGCCGTAGATGTACACCTGCTTGTGGACGGTCGAGCCGTAGCGCGAGTATTCGGCCACGGTCGCGTTGGCCGCCTGCTCCATGCCGTTGAGGATCTGGCTTGCCAGGGTTCCACCACCCGTGGCGTCGAAGGCAAGCGTCGCGGAGGTCGCTTTGAGCGCCTCGACGAGGTCGGTCACAAACGACGGCGACGTCGAGTTGAGGACATGGGTTGCGCCGAGCGACTTCAACAGCTGCTCTTGCTCGGGTTTGCGCACGATATTGACCAGCGGTATGCCGTCTTGCTGGCAGAGTTTGACCAGCATCTGGCCGAGGTTCGACGCCGCGGCGGTGTGCACGAGGCCCGGATGTCCTTCGCGGCGCATGGTTTCCGTCATTCCGAGCGCCGTCATCGGGTTGACGAACGACGATGCTCCGTCCCTGGCCGTGGCGCCCTCGGGCAGTGCCAGACACGCCGATGCGTCGACCGCTCGGTATTGCGAGTACATCGCCCCGCCGGCGATCGCCACCTTCTTTCCGATCAGCGCCTGGGCTGCTTCGGACGACCCAGCGGCCACCACGGTGCCGGCGCCCTCATTTCCCACCGGAAGCGATTTGTCGAGTCTCGCGGAAAACGCCCCGAGGGCGGCGTCGCCGAGCGACGCAGTGACGACGGGACGCTCCGGCGTTCCCGCGACCGTCGCCTTCGTGATGTCCGCGCCGGCAATGAGCAGGCCCAAGTCCGACGGGTTGATCGGCGATGCTTCCAGCCGCACCAGCACTTCATTGGGGCCAGGGGTCGGAACCGGAACCTCGTGCAGCGAGAGTTCAAGCGTGCCGTCAGAGGTCAACAACGAACGGAGCTCCAGCGCTTCGGCAGGTACACCTGTAGTCATGGCGGTGCCTCGTTCCTCTCGTGGGTGTTAGGCGTGTCAACGCCGAAGGCGGCTACAGATCTTCCATGGCGTCGAGGTAAAACCACCGGCCAGCGCGGCGCTCGAAGCGACTGCGCTCATGCATGCTGCCGGCGCGGCCCGCGCACTCGAAGTGGGCCCTGAACTCCACCTCGCCGACATCGTCGTCAGGACCACCGGCTACGGTGTCGATCACGGCCAGACCCGTCCAGGTGGTGCCGGGGTCGATGCTCACGTCGACCGGCCGGGTTCGCGGGTGCCAGGTGCGGAATAGGTAGTCGGCGTCGCCGTGCGCGTATGCCGAATACCTCGACCGCATCAACTCCTCGGCCGATCGGGCTTGCAGCTCGCCATCGTGAAGCGGTCCGCAACAGGCGCGATAGTTGGCGTCAATGCCGCAGGGACACGACAGCCCGACGAGTTCGTCCACGTCAAGCAGTGCCTTGACGTCTGGGCGTGCGGTGCGCTGCCCGCACGTCGGCGTTGGCCAGCGTTTGCGCCTGCGCGGCCAGCGTTGACGCCCGGTTAGCATCCGCGATTGCCTCGGCTGCGTTTCTCGCTTCCTTGCTGTGCGCCGACGCCAGGGAACGCTTCGTCTCTTCGAGCCGGGTCTTGGTCTCGGCGCCGATGCTCTGGCGATGCCTGGTGACGTAGTCGGAGATTTGGCGCACTCTGGCATCGGCCGTGGCCAACGCCGACGCCAGGGAATCCACCCGACCGCCGATGTCCGCCTGGCCACCGCTGGGGCCGACCGGCTGCGCGGCACGCCTGCGGCGGCGCGCGCGAAGGAACAACAGGACCACCACCACGACGACGACCACGACGACCACGCCGATCGCGATCGGGAGCCAGCTGCGCTTTGACGAGGTTGCCGGTTTGGTCGAACCGTCAGTTTTGTCCAGCCCATCGGCCGCGGCGACCGCGGCACCGCTCCAGTTTTTGGCCCCGATTGCCGGTTCAATCTTGTTGGCCTGCAGACTGTTCAACTCGGCTGTCGTGAGGACGTCCACCTTCGGCGGTACGACGAACGCGTACGCCTTGGTGTTCGTACCGACGGCCAGCAGCACGTCGTTGTCGCCCATCCCGCTTTCGCTGCGGGTTTTGTTGGCCCAGTTTTCTGGTTTAAACCTGTTGAAGTTGTCGACATAGACGACCCACAGTTGAATGTGCCGATCGTGGTAGAGCCGGTCGATTGCGGAGCTGACCGTCGCCCGATCGGAATTCGTCAGCACCCCGCTGCTGTCAGTGAGGTGATCGGTGAGCTTGGACGGCGGTGCAGCGCCGGCAGGGGCTGCCATCAGCAATCCGGCTGTGAGGAACGTCAGGACGACACCGAACAGGCGAACAATCCGCATACGGGCAATCTAGTCCGCCGCCAGCCGCGGTCAGGTATGGATTTTCCAGCCGGCTAAGGGTGTGGGTGCCGCCGGAGCGTTGGGGTCGTTGAACTCGATGTACACGTCGCCCTGTTTTACGGTGCTGTCGTAGGCGATGAAACCGTGAGCGGTTTGGCCGTTGGTGACGGTGCCCGAGCGCAGGGGCGGCGTCTTGTTGATCTGCTGGTAGTCGACCATCGATGAGCCGCCCTGGATGTCTCGGTATGGGTCTTGCCTCCACGGGGAGGAGGCGGCTGTCACGGAGGTCTGGCTGTAGGTGAATGGTGAGTCGGACTTGCCGACGATGGTGAGTTCGATGACGTTGCAGCCCCCGCCGCCGAAGCAGCCGGACGAGACCCAGGTCGCGTTGTTGAGCGTGACGTCAGCGGTCGCGGTGCTGTACTCCGTGACATGGATGGTGTCACCGGATTTTCCGGTCGGGAACGGCGACTGTTGGGTCGTCGGATCGGCGTTGCCGTGGGGCGCTGTTGCGCACGCGGTGATCGCCAGCATCGCCGCGAGCGCTGTGCTCAAGGGAGTAGGTATGGCCACCTGCAGACGATAGCGCGCCGTCGAGGAGTTACTGGCCGGCGTTGCGGGCCAGTTCGATGGCGTACGAACTCACGAAGTCGCCCGCCGGAGGATCACCCTTGCCGCATGATCCGTCGGATTCACCGGGACGTTTGATCCACAAGTAGGCGTCGGCGTGCGCGCCGCCGGTGGCCGCGGTGGGCGGGGTGCCCAGTGCTCGGCCGCTGGGGTTGCACCAGTTGAGCTCGGCGTCGGGCGCCGGCCCGGCGCCGTTGCGTGACGTGTCGATCACGTAGTGCGATCCGTTGGTAAGCCCGGAAATCGCTTCGCCATAACCGATTTCGTCCCCGGTGGTGAAGAAATTCGCCGTATTGATGCTGAAACCCCGCGCGTGGCCGACACCGGCCTGGTTGAGCCGGGCGGCCATGTCCTCGGCGCTATGCCAGCGAAAGTGACCAGCGTCCACGTACACGGCGGCGGCCGGATTGCGCGTCAACGTGTCGACCGCGTAGCGAATCAAGTCATAGCGTTCTTGGCGCTGATCGCCCGACAGGCAATCGGCCATGGCGAGCGCGTCGGGCTCGAGGATGACCGCCGTCCGCGAAGCGCCCACGCCGGCTGCGATGCCGTCGATCCAGCCGCGGTAGGCATCGGCTGATCCCATGCCACCGGCAGCGAAGCTGCCACAGTCGCGGTGCGGAATTCCATAAATCGCCAGAACCGGGATGGCGCCAGCAGCAGCCGCGTCGCCGACGTACTTCCCCACCGTGCCCGCAGATCCGCCCGGGACAATCCAGTACGCCTGCGGCGTGTTGGCGATGGCGGTCAACTGGGGACTCGGCGGATCGGCATGCTGCGCGGCGCGCATGGCCGCCGAGTTGGGATTGACGTAGAACGGCGCTCCGTCCAGCGGGTTCCCGTCGCTGACCAAGCGCAGGGTCGGGGCAGGACCGGGCCGCACCGTGTCGGCAAGAAAACCCAGGCCGACGACGGCCGCGACCGTGACGAAGGGGGCGATCAACCGTGCGGCTGCACCAGCAGCTGAGAACATCACCCCAGGAAATTAGCGCACTGAGCGGCAATCGACGACGGCAGGTGAGGGCGCGATCTGCTTGCCTACCCCCTCCCGGCGCTGACGCTCGGGCGAGGGTTGGCCGCTCCGCTCGTTCATGCCATATCGCCAAATTCGACGCTATATAGTGTCCCGAACATTAGGTACCGACGCGATGGCCGAGCCTAGGTCAGGGGGCGCGCCCTCGGTTCGTAAGGCGCGGAGGTATGCAATGGTTGGGTGGGCAAGCCAGTGGTGGCAGCAGTCCGATCAGTTCGACTGGTTCAGCGCCTACCTACAAGATCGCAACCTCGAAACACAGTGGCGGGCAGCAACGTTCGGCTGCACGGCACTCCTGGCAGCGCTGCCGATCCTGATGCTCGGGAGCCCATTTGGGCCCAACCACATCGCCACTGTGTGGTTGTCGATCGTCGCGGCAGCATCCGGTGCCATCAGCGCGAGCCTCTGGCTGAGACGCTGGCCCACCCGCAGACAATCACTCCTGCTCTGTCTGATGGGCAGTGCCTCGATCGCCGCGATCTGCCTGGCACAGTCCAACCCGTACGCGGGACTAGAGGGGTGCCACGTCTTCGCTGTGGTCGGTGGCTACATTGCCTACTTCCACACCTCCAAACTCTTGACCGCCAATCTGACTGTGGCCGTGGCCTGCTCAGCGATCCTGGCGGGGCGTCTTGCCGCCGCCAGCGGAGACGTATGGCTGGTGTCAGCGTCTCTCATCACTGTTGGAGCACTCAATATCGGAGTGCCCTTCGGAATCCATTCGCTGGTGCACACTCTGAGAACTGATCTGCGCAGCTCCGATCGCGATTCGCTCACCGGCCTGCTGAACCGCCGGTCCTTCTACCATTCGGCCTACGAACTGCTGATGCGCCATCACGGCGCGGCAGACAGGTATTTGGTCGTTGCAATGGTCGACCTGGACAACTTCAAGAAACTCAACGATGCCCAAGGCCATCCCGCGGGCGACCGGGCGTTAGTCGACGTCAGCGCCATGCTTCGGAATCATTGCCGTGCCACCGCGGTGATCGGCCGGACCGGCGGCGAAGAGTTCGTCATCGCCGACATCGATAGTGTGGCCAATCCCGCCGCTATGGCCGAGCGACTTCGCCAAGCTATTGCCGATCTTCCGATTCAGATCACTGCCAGCATCGGTACCGCCAGCGCGCCACTGGACACCAACGCCGATCGGAGCCTCATCGATAGTCTCGTTTGCGCGGCGGATGCCGCCATGTACGACGCCAAGCGTGCCGGAGGAAACGGGATCCGCCATCGCGACGATGTACCGTCGCCAGGCTGACCGTAACCTCTGCGCGTCAGCGCCGCGGTTGGTCGCGCCGGCATGAAAGCGGCGCCGGGAATTGGATTCGACCCTGCAATCACTTGACCCCCGGTCCGGATAGAAGTCGAATTCCGTTGTTTTGCAATGTATCTCGACGCTCTCTAATCAGCATCATGAGTCCCCTAGCACGAGGTCACTTCAGCGGATACGGTGAGCTGCATTCATCCACCGCAACTTGATCCGGGTTCGTCAGGGTTATCAGCGACTGAAGAGGTAGCAAATGAGCGATCGAGGACTGATGACCATGGACCTGACGTGTCCGGAGGGACACGTGGCGGGCCAGCTGATTCAGGACGCAGGGCGACAGGCCGTCGAGATCCAGTTGCCCGACGGTGCACACGAAGAATGGCCGCGAGGCGGCGACAGAATGTACACATACCTGACTTGCCCCGGCTGTAGTCGCCGAATTTATGGGTCCACGGAGGCGATTCAGGAGAGGGCCCTTTGGCTGTCTGAGAGTGTGTCCGAGTCGCAGGGTAGACACTCGCTGCGCTACCTCGAGGACAGCCTCACGTAATCCAAACGATCGGCCGTTGACAACGGATTTACCCTGCGGGTCGTCCGACCGGTGGATAGTCCGAGGGCGGACACCCCCGCCTGCCCCGGCGAATTCCAACAACCGGCCAGCAAACGACTCAAGGGCGGTTACCGATCGCGATAGCAAGGTATCTTTGAGCATGCGTTTCATCAATGTCGCCGCGGCGGTCGGCGAGGCCATCACCGCCCCGGCCGTACTGCTCATCGCCCCGGTCGTGCTGATGGGGGTACCGTCTGCGCACGCCGACACCGGCATCGATGGTTACGTTCGTTGCCTAGGAGGCGACGCGAAGCCCCCGCCGCCGGGGGTAGATGCAGAATTTTGGTTTCCCAGCGCTCATGTGATCGCGAATGATCTCGATTCTGGCGTACCCCCCGCCGAAGTCGCCCATAGGTTAGAGGACATGGGAGTCAAGCCGGACGATGCCGTGAGACGAGTGCAGTGCTTTGTGGTCAACCAACCACGCGGCGAAGGGCATTGACGCGGTCAAGAAAGTTCGATTCGTGTGGGCGCCGGACCACTCCCGCACGCATGGGACTCTGCAACGACGCGCGGATTCCTACGGTCCGGGTAAACAGATGGACGATCCCTTGTGCGCCGGAGAAGGGTCCCCTTGAGAATGTGCGCCGGCAAAGATTCGCTGCATGATGTGTTCTCCTGATCGGCGCGTTTGGCGTTGTCCTGGCAATTACACGCGGCGCGGATCGCTACCGATCCCAACCTCGAGGCTGCGGTCGCGGGCGACCCCAATCCGATATTCCCTGCGTAGAGACCGGAACAATAATCCGAAGCCCAGCCGCGGGTGGCCGCTACCGCCCGTTTCATATGCCGGACACAGGCCCAGCGATTGAGGTCGTGCGGTTGACGACTCGGTGAGGGTCGACGCCATTGCGCAAATATGTCCGCCGAGAATGCCATTCACGCTTTGGGCGCAGCTATGACGGTAACCTCAGCGCCGACAGAGGGGATGAACATGAATAAATGTTTCGACCGCCGCTCGATGCTGGCGCTGTCAGCGGCGGGCGCCCTCGCGGCGGCCTTGCCGGGCTGTGCAAGCCCGTCGAACGCTCCCAGCGAGGAGCCCTACGAGCTCACCGACTACGGGTACGACGCCACGGTTCCCGAGGCGGTGCCGATGGATAGGCCGCGACGTCTTGACAAGGTGCCGCCGAATGCATCGGTGCGAGCGGAATGGTTACCGCCGGTCGGCGACCAACACATGCCGAACTGTTTCGTCTGGGCCTCGGTCTACGGTCTCGCGACCTTCTACGCGGCGCGCAAGAACAACACGCCGCCGACCACTCCCGACTTGCAGGCCGCCCCCGACTACGCCTACATCCGATACCAGACCTCGATAAAGATGGCACGAAACACCTGTCAAGGAGGGCAAGTCGGCAAGGTGCTGGACTGGCTCAAAGCAAATGGCGGGACCCCGTCGTTAGCTGCGGCGCCGAACTTCGGCAAGCAAGGATCCCAATCGTCCTGCGATGTGAACTGGACGAAATATGGGTCGCAACCGATCCCTCCCGATCCAAAATTCCTTATCCCAGAATGGAAAGCGACGACCATCACCGGAAAAGAGGGTCTGGAAAACATGCGCACCGTCATCGCGCGGGGCAGCCCGATCGCTTTTGGTGTCAACCTCTACACCGACTTTCCGCACTACCGCGGCCAACGTTCGCCCTACGTCGGCAGTGGAGAATTCATGGAAAGCCAGGGCAAGAAGGTTGGCCATGTGATGCTGATCGTCGCCTATGACAACGACTTCAAGGACGGAACCGGTGCGGTCAAAGTCCAGAACAGCTTTGGGACAGGTTGGGGCGACAAGGGTTTCGTGTGGATGAGTTACCGTACATTCGAGGCGATATCCCAAGGGCAAGGTTTTTTTGTGCCCGATGACGTCTAACTCGGTCTGGGCCGGACAGCAAGTCCAGTGGGCGTTCAACGCAGAAAATCGAGCACGGCCGTACTGAACGCGGCCGGCGTTTCCAGATGGGGTACGTGACCGGCGTTGGGCACACCCACGAAATGGGCCTTGGGCATCCGGGCCGCGAACCCTTTGGCCATTTCCGCGATATTCCCCTTCGTCCCTTGATCCTGGGGCGCAGTGTATTTCGCGCCCACATAGGTGCGATCGGACAGGCCGCAGACGAATAACGTCGGAGTCGCCAAAGAAGCGACGAAGTCCACGGCAGGCTCGTTGAGAAGCATGTCAGAGGCTGCCGCGGAGCTTTGTACCCAGCGCTCGAACTCGGGCCCTCGCCCGATGGCCATGCGTACCGCGACGAAGGGCTCGACGAGCCGAGGCTCTTTGTTCACAAAATAGTGCGCGATGTACTGGCGGATCTGATCAGAGGTCATGGAGCGCTCGTCCTGCGCCCAGTCCTCATGGCGCACCCGCTGTGTCAGCCCGTTTCGATAGTCTTCCAGGCCCATCGGGTTCTCCAGCACCAGCGTGTGCACCCGCTCGGGTAGCGCGCGCGCCATGTGCATACCGACCAATCCCCCGGTCGAATGTCCAAGGAAAGCAAAGGAATCCACCTTCAGCTGATCGAGCAGCGTCTGCAGATGCGCCACCAACGAGGCCGCGGTCAACGTCGAGGGCTTGGTCGACTTACCCCAGCCAATCAGATCCGGAACGATGACCCGGTACCCCTCGCGACACAACGATTCGATGACTCCCGTCCAGTACGCGCCGAAAAAGTTTTTGCCGTGCACCAGCAGGACGGCACCCTTTGACTGCGCGCTCTCGGGCGGAACGTCCATGTACGCCAGACGCGCACGCCGCTCCCAATCCGGGGCCTGATGGTCGATCCAGTCCGCTTGGGCGATGTGTGTGACATCCAGGTAGCGCACGGGGTGCGGATACGGATAGCTCTCCAAGCCGATACCAAGGATGTCGCCAGCAGGCCACGGGATCACCGGTTCACCCTCGCTGGGCACTGCGGGCCCCGCGTGGCATCCGGAAACGAGCAGTCCACCCGCCAGCACCCCAGTCAGCACACGCCGCCGATTAACGGCCATCGAGTCCCCCATGACAACGATTCTCCCCGCACTGGGCCAACGATTCCCGTGACGCGCGATCGGGGTGATCTATTTGGCCGGGCGCTCAAGCCCAAGATGGTCGCGCAGGGTAGGCCCGGCGTACTCGGTGCGGAATCGGCCACGGTGCTGCAGGATGGGCACGACATGATCGACGAACGTCGTGAGCTCATGCGGCAGTGTCGATCCCATAATCGTGAACCCGTCGACTGCGCCCGCGTCCTGCCAAGCGGTCACGTGATCTGCCAGCTGCTCCGGCGTGCCGATGAAATGCGTCTGCCCCGCCAGCCCGCCGGTCACCTCCTGGGCGATCTCCCGAAAGGAAGCGTTCGGTCGCGCACGCGCGGCCGCATAGAGCTGCTCGGCGCGACTCGACGGTGCCGACCGTTCGGCCCAGAGCTCGGCGGGCAGCGGAGCATCGGGATCGAAAGCGTCTGGGTCGAGACCGGCGGTATACAAAGTGTTTTGCCACCGAAACTCTGGATTTTCCAGGTCTTCGAGGTGCTGTGCCCGCGCCCGGGCTTCGGCCTCGGTGTCGCCCAGCGTCACCATCAACGCGGGCAGCACCAGGACCTCGTCGGGCTTACGTCCGATAGCCGCGGCCTGCGCGTGCAGATTGGCCCGGAAAGCCACTGCGGCCTCGAGGGACGGCGGCCCGGAGAAGACAACCTCGGCGTATCGCGCGGCAAGGGCCACGCCCGCGGCAGACTGTCCCGCTTGAACGAGCACCGGGTGGCCCTGCGGGCTGCGCGGAAATGGCAGAACCCCTTCGACGTCGTAGTGCTGGCCGTGGAAGCGCGGGGCGTGCAACTTGGCGCGGTCTGCCCACACGCCGCGTTCGCGGTCACCGATGACCGCGTCGTCCTCCCAGCTGTCCCACACGCGCGTGACAGCGTCGACGAATTCGTGGGCCTGTGCGTACCGGTCGGCATGTTCAGGATGGAACCGTTCCCCGAAGTTCGCCGCCGCCAGTGGCGTGACGGTGGTGACGATGTTCCAGCCGGCGCGGCCGCCGCTGAGATGATCCAGCGTCGCAAACCGCCGGGCGAGCTCCCACGGCTTGCTGTAGGTCGTCGAGCCCGTCCCGATCAGCCCGATGCGGTTGGTGACCGCCGCCAGCGCCGACAGCACTGCTATCGGATCGAATTGCGTCTGAGGGAGATACGTAGCGCGGTACTCGGCGATAGCGATGTTGTCGGCCAAGAAGATCGAGTCCATCAAGCCGCGTTCGGCGATCCGCGCGATATCCGTGTAGTAGGACAGGCCCAGGACATCGCGCACATCGCCGTCGACGACGCGCCACGCGGCCTCGTGATAGCCGTTCGGCCAGATGAAAGCGTTGAAGTGCAGAGGCCGCGTGCTCATAGGTTCGACTCCTTCGTGCGCATGAATACTTGCGAGGGAGGCGTCGTAGCGATGTCAATCGTCAAGGCATGGCCGCAGCCCTAGGCATCCTGATAGCGCAACATGCTCTGAGGTTGAAATAGTCCTTCGTCGCGCGGGCTCGAACCGCGACCAACGAATTATGAATTCCCAGCCAGCACACCAGATCGAGCACCTTGGCCGTACCCTCGCGGCCGAGGCGACCCAGGTGCCAACACCGATCCAGGATTCGACCCCCCGCTCGGTGGCGGAGGCCGTCGCCTGTGGCGACCTGCCTTCCCCATCTTGAGTCGTGTTATGCCTTGCTAAGCAATGGCTTCCGTGTTCTCGCCGCCCCGCTGGATCTCGTTGATTCCGGACATTCGCGGACATTGTCGTCAAATAAACGATGGATGGGGCTGTCAACCCCGAGCCGTGGCGCGCACGAAACCGACATTTATCGTGAAGACTCGATTGTCGCGAATATCCCGCTCACATATATATCCTTAAGCTCACTCATGGCGGAGTTACGCTTCAAGTCGGCTTCGCGCTAAGCCTTCTCTTTCACGTGGGTCGAGCAGCAATGCCCGATATCGCAATGGTACCGGTCGCTGCAGTCACGCGAACAATAAACTGACGCGGCCGGAAGCCATTCCGGATCGGACACGTCACGCCAACGATCGCTCGGATCGAACGCGTGGCCGCAATGCACGCAGGTCTTGACCTTGGCCTTGGTCTTGGTAGCCATGCCGATCAGGATACGCGCGATGGCCCTAAAATCGCTGCCGGTTTCAGACCGACAACAATCGACGTCACGCACGCAAAACACTCGATGTTGCAATTCAAAGCAACACCGTTTGCGCCAGCGAATTAATTACTTTCTTAAACTAACTCGGCCGTCTTCGATTCTCGCTATCGCCGCAGCTCGACACGGCCGCGCGGTCATTTCAAGGAGGTCGACGAGCAGCAGGCGAACGGGTAGAAAATCAGCGCCTCGCAGTGAAATCGCCTGTAGCGCATAACGCTTCCGTGTGTCCGACTCAACAACTGCCTCCGTGGACCTTTCACCTTACAAGGCGGTTGTGCGTATCACTGTGTTGAGCGTCGCTTTGTGCTGTCCGCCCAGAGTCGCACTACCTGCCGTCACGTCGTCGCCCAGCAAACTGAGTCGCCCAGCAAACCGATCAGGTGGAAGCACAACGAGCGGTGCGCCACGACAACCGTCGCCGCTCCGATGCAACGGCGCACCGAAGGAATTAACTCGGCGGCTAGGGCGTTCGCCTAGCGGTGGCGCGCGCGACGGCATGCCTTAATATCAGCTCTTCGAGCATTCCTGATCAGGAGGCACGATGTTGACGCTTCTCAAGCGGGCGTGGGTTCTGCTGGTCGTGGTCGTGGCACTGATCATCGGCGGGGTTGCGGTGGGCCGACTCAACGGCGTCTTCCCCGGACCGGGTGTGCCTAAGCCCGATCCCCGGGATGCGACCCCGCCGTACGCGGCCAAGACTGCCATCTACGAAATCCTGGGACCGCCCGGCACGACCGGCGTCGTCAACTGGATGGATGCGGAGGCACAGCCGCAGAAGGCCAACTTCACCACGTTGCCGTGGTCGCAGACGATCGTCGCCGAGATGCCCGGCATCTTTGCCTACGTCGTCGCCCAAGGTGACGGCCCTTCCATCGGCTGCCGGATCACCGTCGACGGCAAGTTGGTCGATCAACAACAGGTCAACACGCGTGACGCGCAGGTTTCCTGCCTGGACAAATCCGCGTGAGCAACGAAACCAGCGACACCGACGAAATCCCCGTCGCACAACGCACCGAAGTTGAGCGCAAACCGCGGATAGCCCGCAGCATCCGCATCCTCGCGCTGCCGATCATTGTGTTCTGGCTGCTGATCGCGGTCGGCGTCAACGTCTTCGTCCCACAGTTGGAGGCGGTTGCCGAGGACGTCTCGGTGCCGCTCTCGCCATCCGACGCGCCGTCGGTGACCGGGATGAAGCACATCGGGGAGAAATTCAAGGAGTACGACTCCGACAACCTCGTCCTGGTGACCCTGGTCGGTGACAAACCTCTGGGCCCGGACGCTCACCGGTATTACGACGAGCTGGTCAAGAAGCTGAAGCAGGACACCAAACACGTCGAGCATGCGCTTGACTTCTGGGGGCAGCGGTTTACGGCCTCGGGTGTCGAGAGCTATGACCACAAGTCCGCCTACGTTCAGGTCAACCTGCGCGGCGACCAGGGCGGCGCCGTCGGCGACAAGTCGGTGGACTCGGTTCGCGAGATCGTCGCGGACTCGAAGCCGCCGCCGGGGGTCAAGGCCTACGTCGCGGGCCAGGGAGCCCTGACCGACGACACGATCGTTGTCGGCAACGCGAGCCTGTTCAAGATGACGATCATCACCGTCATCATCATCGCGATCATGCTGATGTTCGTCTACCGGTCCATCGGCACTGTGCTGCTGACGATGGTGATTCTGTTCGTCGGATTGGCTACCGGCCGAGGCGTGGTGGCACTGCTGGGTGAAACCGGCATCATGGGGCTGTCGACCTTTGCCGTCAACTTGCTGACGGCGCTGGCCATCGCGGCCGGTACCGACTACGCGATATTCATGGTGGGCCGCTATCAGGAGGGTCGCGAGCGGGGACTAGACCGCGAAAGCGCCTACTACGACACCTTCGCCGGGGTTACCAAGGTGGTGCTGGGCTCGGGTTTGACGATCGTCGGGGCGCTGGCCTGTCTGCATTTCACTCGGCTGCCCTACTTCAGTTCGCTGGCGTTTCCGTGCGCAATCGGTCTGTTGGTGGTGGTGGCCGCCGGGGTGACCCTGACACCGGCGCTGATCGTGTTCGCGAGCGGCTTCGGTCTCTTCGATCCGAAGCGAAAGTTCAACTACACCCGTTGGCGCCGGCTGGCGACGGCCATCGTGCGGTGGCCGGCACCCATCCTCGCGACCTCCGTGATCCTGGCGATTGTCGGCGCCCTGGGATTGATGGGCTTCAACCCGCGCTATAACGACCTGTACTACCTACCGAAGAGTGCGTCCTCGGTTCAGGCGTACGACGCGGCCGATCAACACTTCACCCAGGCCCGGTTGAATCCGGACCTTCTGATGATCGAATCGGACCACGATCTGCGCAATCCCACCGACATGCTGGTCCTGGACAAGATTGCTGGAGCCATCTTCCGGGTGCCCGGCATCGAACGGGTGCAGAGCATCACCAGGCCACTTGGCCCACCAATTCAAGACGGATCCATTCCGTTCCAGCTCAGTGTGCAGAGTGCGCCGATCCGGAGCAACCTCAATTACCTGAGGGCCCGTGTCGGCGACATCAAGAAGATCACCGGTTTCCTCGATACCCAGATCGCCCTATTAGAACGCCAGTACACGGTGACCCAGCAGCTCGCGAACGCCGCGGACGACAGTTCGAAAACCACGGGCGAAACGGCGGCCATCACGGACGAAATCCGCGACCACATCGCGGATTTCGACGACTTCTGGAGACCGATTCGCAGTTACTTCTATTGGGAGAAGCACTGCTACGACATCCCGATGTGCTGGTCGCTGCGAAGCCTGTTCGATGCCCTGGACGGGTTCGATCAGCTCGCCGAGCATTTCCACACACTCACGAAAGACCTCGGCGACACGGCGAGAGCCACGCGCGAACTGCTGGCGATCATTCCTGAGAATATCGCCACCACGAAGGCGATCCGCGATACGACGCTGACCATCTACAGCACGTTCGACAGCCTGATCGATCAGTTCGACCGACTGACCGACACGAACGCCGTGATGGGCAAGTCCTTCAACGACTCTCAGGTGGAGAGCCTGTTCTACCTGCCGCCCGAGATCTTCCAGAATCCGGACTTCCAGCTGGGGTTGAGCTTGATGGTGTCGCCGGACGGCAAGGCTGCTCGCTTCATCATCACTCACGCAGTCGATCCGGCGACGACGGAGGGAATCTCGTCCGTCGACAAGGAGCGCCAAGCGGCCAAGGAGGCGCTGAAACTCACCTCGCTGCAGAACGCCGACATCTACCTCGGCGGTACGGCCGCAACCTTTTACGACATCGCCAACGGCGCCAAGTACGACCTGATGATCGCCGGGGTGGCCTCGATCGTGCTCATCTTCATCATCATGGTGATCGTCACCCGCGCTTTGGTCGCTGCGGGCGTCATCGTCGGCACGATCGTGATGTCGCTGGGGGCCGCCTTCGGGTTCTCGACATTGATCTGGCAGCACCTTCTTAATTTCCAGTTGCATTGGGTGGCAACAGAATTCGCATTAATCGTGCTCTTGGCCGTGGGGTCGGATTACAACCTGATGCTAGTCTCCCGGATCGAGGAAGAGATCGGAGCCGGCCTGAAAACGGGACTCATCCGCGGCATGGGTGTTACCGGCCCGGTGGTCACTGCCGCCGGTGTGGTATTCGCCGTCACCATGGGCACGATGATCACCAGCGATCTGCGGGCGATCGGCCAATTCGGCACGACGATCGGCATCGGCCTCCTGTTCGACACCTTCGTCGTCCGATCGCTCATCACGCCGTCGATCATGACCGTGATGGGGCGCTGGTTCTGGTGGCCGAAGCGGGTACGGGTCCGCCCGGCCAGTCAGATGCTTCGGTCCGTCGGGCCGCGTCCGCTGGTTCGTGCACTGTTGTACCAGCCGCGGCACGCGGTCCCGCCGGATCCGCAGACGTAGCATCCGGCGCAGCACGCGGGTTGCGATTAGAGATTGTGGCGGGCGGGGCTCGGACCGGCGACCAATGGAGTAATCGAGGCTCCTGTTGGCTCCTGAAGGAATCGGTAAATCCTTGGCCGACAAGAATTTAGGGCCCTGATAGCGACAGAACCGCCCAGGCGGCCGCAGTCAGGCGGCAGGCTAGGCCGTAATGCGGGCTAGCGGTTGATACAGCGGCTTCGGATCGGACTCAAATTTGGGCCCCGCTACCAACGGGCGGCAGAAGGAGCACACATCGTGGCCGATGGTGGGATACCCGCACGCGGGGCAGATATCGATCGTCACGGTGCTACACCCTCCCAAAACTGTACGTCTGCTGCAGCACTCGTTACCCGCAGCGACGGCGACCCAAACCTGGCGACGCCGGCTGCGATTGACAAGGCCGCGTGGCGCTCCACTCTCCGGTCCCCGAGTGTGCCTGATTTCGCAACGTTAAATGCCATGCCGTCAACCGCTTTCGGTGATCAGCAAGGCGACACCACTATCAGTGACTTCAACGCTGACACAGGATAGATCGGCCACGACGACGTCGGCATCCGCCAGTTCGGCCGGGTGGTGAGTGGTCGTGACGGCTAGCACTTGCGCCCCTGCCGCACGGCCAGCACCGACGCCCGCGGGCGCATCCTCCACCACCAGGCACTCCTGTGCTTCGAATCCCAACGCGGCAGCCGCCTTGAGGTAGCTCTCGGGGTTTGGCTTGCCGTTTGATACATCTTCTGCGCCGATCAGCAACTTCGGAGCGGGGAGCCGCGCTGCCGCGAGTCGAGCAGCCATCAGCGAGCGCGGCCCGGAGGTCACCGCCGCCCAGTGGCTACCTGGAAGGGCATCAAGCAGTCGGCGTGCCCCCGGTAGCGCTAGGACGCCATCGAGATCAGCCAGCTCTTGTAGCGCGAGTTGCCGAGCTGTCGCTGCGGCTCGGTGCTGTGGTGCGACGAATTGCGCGACAGTGTCCTCGGTTCGCCTGCCATGACAGACCTTGAGTACCTCTTCGTAATCGACGCCGTATTCCTTGGCCCAGGTACCCCAGGACCCTTCGACTGTGGCGGTTGAGTCAATCAAGGTGCCATCGATGTCGAATAAAATTCTCTTGCCGTGCAGCACCGCCATGGACAGCAACCCTAATGGGGGTAGGGCCGTGCATCGGACGGAGTCTCGCGACGAACAGGCCTGCGACCACCGCACGCTCCCATGACACCTCGTGCCGACCACTGTCCGCCCATAGTGGAATCGCCATGGCCGGGCCTCCCCACCCGCGACAGCACCCGAAGGCACAGCACCAGCCCCTGGCACCTCGCCTGCGGCGCCCAGAGCTTCGCCTGGCCGATGCGGCCGGCCTCAGTTTGCGCTCGACGATAGTGGTCGGCGGTATTGAGGCCGGCATGAGCGGACCGCGTGGGCGGTCTGCAGTGAAAACCGCACGTCAAACGGGCTCTTCTGAAGGGTGTTGGGTAAAACGGACGCGTCCCGTCGTTAAGGTTGGACATCGTTGCCATTACGCGCGTTACGTACTTTTGTAAAGGTGGATGAAAGGAAATTCAACTACTTTGGGCCCAACATCTTCGATTTGCATTGGACTGATATCATGGGTTGAATCAACTGCTTGGAGCCCACTGCCTGCCGCTACCCAACGACGCAGCGTCAGGTATTTGAATCATGGGCGGCGAAAGGATTCTTGGTGTTAACAGCCACCAAACGCGATCAATACGACTTCATTTACGAGACTTTGCAGCATGACGCGGGAGCACTGAACTTTACGATGTCAGTGTTGGAAAAGAGTTATAAATCCCACTTTCCTGATCATGCTAGCGATGTGAGTGTGCTCTTAGAGGGTGCATGCAAATACTTGCTGGAAGCTCGTAGTGGGGATGAACTGTATCAAATATGTGAAGAGGTCCATGGACAATTCTTCACATCCGAAGGAATCGGGTCATGGTTCAGCGAGGGCTACACTGCGTATAAGTCACAGCGTAAGCCGATACAGGACTTCAATAATCTCGCAGACGCCATTAGAGGTGGCCGAGTACTCGACTTCGGCTGCGGCCGCGGTCATTTAGCTGCGCTGATCGCCCGCGCCGGCTTTGACTGCTACACCACCGACGTTATGGACTACCGTGGCACGGGCGCCGATGTTCTACCGTTTCGCCAGATGGCATCACCCGCTGATGTGCCCTATGCGGACGACATGTTCGACAGTGCGATCGTCAAAACTGTCCTCCACCACGTTGACGCAGCCGATCTAATTCCGCTGTTGATCAATTTGCGGCGCGTTGCCCGGCGGTTGATTATCGAGGAGGACACTTACGCTGTCCCCGCAGCGTCACTCGGGGCCGCGGGGGACCAGATTGAGCTACGCGAATTTAATAAATTGGATGACAGCGATCAATTCCGAGTTCTCGTACTGATTGATTTGTTTGGTAACGCCGTCGCTCAAGGCCTTGTTGATATGAATTTCGGCTGTCAGTTCAAGCGGATTAGCGAGTGGCATTCATTATTTGATAGCCTTGGCTTACGTATTGTAGACACAGAAATCGCGGGTTTCCGCCCAGGTAATATCCACAAAACCTGTCAGGTTCGCTTCGTCGTCGATCGCGATGAATCGTAAGCATCACAATGGAATTCGCGCCACAAAAGCGCGTCTGCATGATGTTGTCCACCTTTAGGTTCCCGAACCTGCCAACCTCAAAATGACTGAAGTGGAGTGGTGGGCGGGGGTCGAATCCGCGTCCAAAGTGACAGCAGAACAACACAAGAACCAGCCGCGTAACCGACTCCGCCGCGTTATTGCTCTCAAGGCTGGCTAGGCCGGCGTGTTGATCGGGATGCCTTGCCACCGGACGAGCAAAGCGGTGTCGTCCTCCCTGATGTAGTCGGCCTTGGTGGCTGGAGACGTCTGACCTGCAGTGACAATTGCTTAGGACGGGTCAATACAACAGCCGTCACATGTTGCTAGCGCCTGAAAAAGTTTCTCCGCGACGAGTGATTCAATACCGGCTGTCTACGCGGCTATCGCCGAAAGTGGCCAGCAGACCGCAATAGCTCAGATACAGTTCGCCACCATGGGCAGATTGGCGGCGCTGACAATCGGATTCGCAATGGGACTGACGTTCGCTCCTGCGGCGAACGCGGACACGGGCGATGCGGCGTTTCTACGATTCATGGGCCCGGCGGCGCCCATTCCGCAAGCACCAGGCCAGTCGTGCGACCCCAATTACTCGGGTGCCTGCGTGCCGATTGCTAGTGACGTCGACTGTGCGGGCGGTAGCGGTAATGGTCCGGCCTACGTCAAGGGTCCTGTAAGAGTCATCGGCAAGGACATCTACGGCCTTGATCGAGACGGCAATGGGATCGGCTGCGAATAGGCGCCCTCGTTCCGTCCGATAAGATTCAACGGTTTGGTCTGTACCTGCACAAAATCACCCTGTGGGGCTGTTCAGACTCGGTTGATGGTTGACGGATCTGTTTCGGCTGGTCCATAGGGCCGTTCGTCTCGTACCTCAACGGTCCACACGGAAACGCTTGAGTCGCGACCTCGCTCCGGATGCCAATTCGATTCGGCTCCTTGGCAACTGAAGGTGGGCTGCCAGTAGCCTGGTGACCGCGTCGTTAGCCTTGCCGTCAATCGCTCGTTCACTGACGTAGATGGTCAGCTCACCGTTGGGGCCGATCTCGACGAGGGGCCCCTTACGACTGCCGGGTTTGACCGTGACGATGACGTAGTCGACCATGCCGCGCTAGGGTACCGTCCACGCTCGCAAGTGCGGGGCCCGGTCACCGGCCTCGGGGTGGCGATTACACGCGGACGGCCAGCTCCAAGCCCTTATCGAGGGGCAGCGGGGTACTGACGTAGCCGTTCTCCGGGGCGCGGACGTAGTTGAGGTAGTCGTGGTTCGGGTCGAGGTTGACGTTGTCGCCGACGATGAGCGCGCCGGACGTTAGCACGGGTTCGAGGATCTTGATAACCGGCAGATCGAGGTCCGGCCAGCCGTCGAGCAGCACGAATTGCACTGGCCCACTGACTGTTTCGAGGGTCGTGCGGGCGTCGCCTTCGAGGATGGTGATCAGATCACTGACTCCCGCGTCGGAGAACGTCGCGCGGGCTGCCGCCAGCTTGTGGGAGCTCATCTCGGTGGTGATGATGTGACCTATGCCGTTGTCGCGGACCGCGGCGGCTAGGTGCAGCGTCGAGATTCCATACGACATGCCATATTCCACGATCGTCGTCGGTTTGACCGCACGGACGAGGCTGTACAGCAGCCGGCCGGTGTCCGGGGCTACCGAGAGGTAGACGTGCTGGAATGCGTCGGAGCGTTGTTCGACGGCGTAGTCGCGCGGCGAAATCCCCTGTCGCCGTTCGGCGTCCAGCTGCGCATCGGCGAACAGCCGATCGATGATCGAAGCGTATTCCGGTTGATTCAAAGTTGCGGTCATGGCACCAGAATAGACGTAACGTTGCGTCTAGTCTAGAGTGAAATGGTGTTGGATCGAGCTGTGGCAGATACGCAACCGCATCGCGGCAACCGACATGGGCGCAGCGAGGCCGCACGCGAGGCCATTTTGCGCGCCGCCGACGACCTGCTCGTCGAGAAGGGCTTCGCGGGCGTCACCGTCGAAGGGATCGCCAGGGCGGCGGGGGTGGCAAAACAGACCGTTTACCGCTGGTGGAACTCTAAGACGGAAGTCCTGATGGACGCGTTCCTCGAAGATGCCGCCGCCGATCTGGAACCGCCCGATACGGGCAGCCTCGAGTCCGATCTGCGCGCACATCTGCACGACACGGCCCGATTTCTCATCTCAGACGATGCGGGCGCTGTGTATCGCGCACTCGTGGGGCAAGCGCAACACGATGCGGAGCTCGCCCAAACATTTCGGGCCCGCTACCTGCATGATCAGCAGGTCCGGGACCAGAAGCCGTTTATTCGTGCGATTGCCCGCGGTGAGCTATCGGCCGAAACCGATGTGGCCTCGCTGGCAGAATGGCTCATCGGCCCGCTTCACTATCGGGTGATCGTGACGGGTGAATCGGTCGATGACACCTTCCTTGGCGCCATCGTCGATGACGTCCTATCGATGTGCCGTCGCTGGTCACCCGGGGATGCATCGCTGCAGAAGAAGCGCAACATGGCGCGGTCGGAGTGAGACGGGCTAACCGAACAGATCTCGATGATTCTCGTGTGTGTCGAGCCATCGTTACCGGCGCTGTTGAGTTCGAACCCAAGGACCGTGATGCAAGATGAGCAGATGCAGCGCGATCTCCTGGCCAACTTTTGCGCACGCGCGCTCGACGAGCGACATTGCTGCCTCCCCCGCGCGGCCGACATGCGGGCTGGCCGAGGCAATTCCGCCGATCCTGCGATGACGGCTGCCCCATGAGCTCCCGCACCCTTGTCCGGCGTCGGCTCGACTACGTCCTGCTCCCGGCCTTCGTGCTCGGCGTCATCAACGCGCTCGTGTTGAGTCTGCCGGAAGCCCTCGGAATTCCTGTGGCCACTGACAGCCCGTGGCCACCCTTGCGGGCCTTGCACACCTGGGGTGTCGAGCAAGAACCGCAGCATCTCGTCATGCCGCCCGCCTTGCGGGCCTCGCTTTTGTACGACGGTTTCGTGCAACTTCCGCTGCTCGTCGTGCTCACCGTCGGCATCTGGAAGCTGAAATCGTGGCCGTGGCTGCCCGCACTGGCCATGGCCTACGCCGTCAGCGCGGTGGTGAACATGTACTTCTACTTCATGCAGACATTCCTCGGACCTGACAGTCCCTCACACCTGGCGACCTACCTGCCGCTCAACCTCCCCTGGGTGATCGTGCCGCTGCTGGTGGCGTACCGGTTCTGGCCGCGCACAGCCTGAGAAGGAGGCGTTGCCAGCAACTGCCGCACATTTCGAAAGTGGATTCGTGGCCGCGGATAGAAACGCGGTCATCACCGGCCGGCGTCGCGCTGACACGAATCGGCTGTTCGGCGATCGTCGGGGACTATGTCATTGTCGGAGAGGCGGCAGGGTGCGGTAGGTCACCTATCGCCCACCAGACCACATCGACGTCTGCGCCGGTGGCGGTGGCGGCCACATCGGTTGCGACGCAAGGTCAATCGACGTGCACAGATCTCAATGGAACCGTTCGCACCGAGGTTTTCGCCATAGAGCTTTAGCGCTTTTTGACCAGTCCGCCCGGTGGGTTTTCGTCGACGTCGTTGAGGATCAGCGCGCGCACGGCGGGACGCGGTCCGTACGGTCGCAGCATGGTGCTGGCCGGCCGTGGACGCACGTGCTGCGGCCACCAGAACCAGCGCCCGAGCAAGGTGGCCAGCGACGGTGTCATGAACGACCGCACGATCAAGGTGTCGAACAACAGACCCAGCGCGATCGTCGTACCCACCTGAGCCATCACCCGCAGCGGACTGAAGGCGAACGTGGCCATGGTGGCGGCGAACACCAGACCGGCGGCGGTCACCACCGAGCCCGAACCGGCCATCGCGCGGATCGTCCCCGTCTTGAGCCCGGCGTAAATTTCCTCCTTGAACCTCGATATCAGCAGCAGGTTGTAGTCGGAGCCGACCGCCAGCAGCAGGATGACCGCCATCGCCAGCACCATCCAGTGCAACTTGATCCCCAGGATGTACTGCCACAGGAGCACGGACAGTCCGAACGAGGCGCCCAGCGACAGCAACACCGTGCCGACGATCACGCAGGCCGCAACCACACTTCGGGTGATCACCAACATGATGACGAAAATCAGTGTGGCCGCGGCAATTCCGGCGATCAACAGGTCGATGTCGGAGCCGTCGTGCATGTCCTTGTACGTCGCGGCGGTACCGCCGAGGTAGACGTTAGCGCCCTCCCAGGGCGTGCCCTTGATCGCCTCGTGCACGGCCTGCTTGATCGGCTCGATGTGGCTGACGCCTTCAGGAGTCGCCGGGTCGCCTTCGTGCGAGATGATCAACCGGACAGCGTGCCCGTCCGGCGAGATGAACTGTTTGAGACCCCGCGCGAAATCCGGGCTCTGGAACGCCTCTGGCGGAAGGTAGAACGTGTCGTCATTCTTGGATTTGTCGAAGGCGTCGCCCTGCGCGGTGGCATTGTCGGCCTGCGCTTTCGCCTGGTCGTTGAGACCCTTTGTGATCGCATAATTCGACATGATGGTGTCGAGGTTGTGCTGCTGGCTCTCGATCTGCGGCGGTATCAGCGCCACCAGCTTCGGCTGGATCTGATCCAGCTTGTCGAGATTCGCGCTGAGGTTCACGATGTTCTCAGCCACCTGGTCGATGCCGTCGAGCGCGTTGAAGACCGACCGGATTGCCCAGCAGGCCGGGATGTCGTAACAGTGCTTCTCCCAATAGAAGTAGCTACGGATCGGCCGGAGGAAGTCGTCGAAGTTCGCGATGTCGTCTCGCAACTTCTCGGTGATTTCCACGGTTTGCTTGGTGAGCTTGGTGGTTTCGTGGGTGGTGTTGCTCAGATCCTGGGTGACCTGCATCTGCTCATGCAGCGTTGCCATCGTTTTCTTAAGCTCGTCCGCCTGGTTCAGCAGGTTTCTCGCCTGCTCTTCCTGATAGTGCTGGGTCTGGAGCCGCCCCGCGGCTTGTGCACCCATCTGAAAACCGAGGGTGCTGTGGTCGAGCGGCGTGCCCAACGGCCGGGTGATGGTCTGGACCCGGCCGATACCGGGGATGTGGAAGATCGCTTTGGCGACCTTGTCCAGGACGATGAAGTCAGCCGGGTTACGCAGATCGTGATCGGTCTCGATCATCAACAATTCGGGGTTCAGCCGAGCCTGGTTGAAGTGCCGGTCAGCAGCCGCATAACCGACATTGGCCGGAGTATCTGCCGGCAGGAAGTGGCGGGTGTCATAGTCCGTCTTGTAGCCGGGCAGAGCGAGCAGGCCGACCAATGCGGCGGCGATGGTCACCGCGAGAACCGGTGCGGGCCAGCGGACGATGGCCGTGCCGATGCGTCGCCAGCCCTGGGTCTGCAGCTTTCGCTTCGGGTCCAGCAGCTTAAAGAAAGTTGCCACGGTCAGAATCGCCGGTGCCAGAGTCAAGGCCGCGAGGACCGCGACCAGCATGCCGACGGCGCAGGGTATGCCGAGTGACGAAAAATACGGCAACCGGCAGAAGCTCAGGCAGTACATCGCGCCGGCGATGGTCAGCCCCGACCCCAGCACGACGTGCGCCGTGCTGTGGAACATCGTGTAGAAGGCTTTCACGCGGTCTTCACCGAGGCCGCGGGCCTCGTGGTAGCGGCCGACCACAAAGATCGCGTAGTCCGTTCCGGCCGCGATCGCCATCAGCACGAGCATGTTATTGGCGAACGTCGAAAGCCCCATGATGCCGTAGTTGCCCAGCGTCGCGACGACACCGCGGGCCGCGGCCAATTCGATGAAGACCATGACCAGCATGATCAGCATGGTGACCACCGACCGATAGACGTACAGCAGCATCACGATAATCACGAGGAAGGTGACCATGGTGACCTTCGCAACGCCCTTCTCACCCGCGTGCGACTGATCGGCAAACAGCGGACCCGCCCCGGTGACGTAGGCCTTGATTCCGGGCGGCGCGGGCACCGAGTTGACGATTTTGCGGACGGCATCCGTGGATTCGCCGGACATGGCGCTGCCCATGTTGCCGGCGAGGTAGACCTGGACGTACGCGGCCTTCTGGTCGTGGCTCTGGGAACCCGCGGCGGTCAGCGGATCACTCCAGAAATCCTGGATGTGCTGAACGTGTTTCTTGTCCTGCTCGAGTCGCTTGACGATCTCGTCGTAGTAGCGGTGCGCCTCCGCCCCCAGCGGCTTGTCGCCCTCCAGCAAGATCATCGCCGAACTATCGGTACTGAACTCTTTGAACGTCGATCCGACGCGCATCATCGACTGGAACGACACCGCGTCCGTGGGACTCTGCGACACCGACTGCCTCTTGGAGACGACCTCCAGCTGCGGAGAGATGGTGTTGGTGACGAAGACCAGGCCCAACCACACCAGAACGATCGGCAACGCAAGCCGATGGATCATCCGCGGCAGGAACGGCGGGATCAGCGGCTGATCAACGCGCGGCACAGCCTCGGTGGCCTCGCTCATGCGGACTTGTCCAGGCAGTAGACCATGGCATTGACGTTTTCGTTGGCGGGCGATTGATTAGCACCCTTGATCACCGCACCGCGCCCGTCATGGTTGTCCACGACGAAGTGGCAGGCGATCCAACTCCCGTCTCCTTGCGCTACCAGGTTTGCCGGGATGCCTGGCTTCGTTGACTTCAATACTGTGCTCCAGGGCAAGGGGACGTTGAGGGCCTGCTGCGGATGGGAGTTCTCGTCGAGGTAGTTGATGGTCGCCGTACTGCCCGGAGAGCCCCAGACCTCGAGCGTGATGGTCTTGGCGTTGAACTGGTCGAGGACCTCGCCCGACGTGCCACCACCGAACGAACCGCTGTGGACGCCGAAGATGTCATGCAGCCGGTGCACGACGAACCCGGACAGCGCGACGACAGCGACGATCGTAAGCACCAGCCAGAACCGGCTGAACACGCCCTTCTTCTGGGTGCGCTGTGGGCCGAGTTTTTCCTCGGTGCTTGGGGGCACACTAGGAGCTAGCGACTCTCTCCATGGCTTGGTGGTCGTCATGGGCGCTTTCCTAACCAGGGGCGAAGGCTACTCAACTAATTAGCTTAGAAGTAAGCTTAGGCACTCTAACCTACAACGGGATAGTCCGGCTTCACATCCCGAGCGAGCCGTCCGCAAAGTCAGACACTCTCCTGGGCCTCCGCTGCTTCGCCAAGGACAACTTGTGAAACACAGGTGCGGCGCAACGACAGTATCCACTGGCCATTAAGCGGTGCGCGACCGCCTGAGGCGCCAAGAGTGACGGCGCAGACGTCAATTTTGATACTGCTGCTCCCGACACACCGCGTGGGCACTAAGGGGATAGCGCAGCTCGCCGACATGTCCGACGAGGAGCGCCTCGAGTGGTTCATCAAGAACCACAACTTTTTTTCATCGAAGAGCAGATGGCGCCAATCGCTTTGCCAGATACGGCGCCGTGCGGCTGTGTTTCGCCCGTGCCACCTTCTTGGGCGGGCCCGCCGCAACGACGCGACCACCGTCGCTACCGGCTCCCGGTCCCAGGTCAATCACCCAGTCCGCACCCGCGACCATCCGCATATCGTGTTCGGCCACCACCACGGTATTGCCCGCGTCGACCAGGCGGTGCAGTTGACGATCGAGCAGATCCACATCGGCGGGGTGAAGCCCGGTGGTCGGCTCGTCGAGGACGTAGAGGGTGTGCCCTCGCCGGGGTCTCTGCAGTTCGGAGGCGAGCTTGATCCGCTGCGCCTCGCCACCTGACAGCTCGGTCGCGGGCTGTCCGAGACGCAGATATCCCAGTCCGACCTCTCGCAGCGTGGTCAGGCTCCGCGCTGCGTTGGCGACGTCGGCAAGAAACTCCGAGGCCTCATCGACGGTCATCGCGAGGACGTCGGCGACCGTACGGTCCCGATAGCGCACTTCCAGCGTCTCGTCGGAGTAACGCGCTCCTTTGCATGCCGGGCAGGTCGCGTAAGTGCCTGGCAGGAACAACAATTCGACCGACACAAACCCCTCCCCCTGACAGGTGGGGCAGCGACCTTCGGCCACGTTGAAGGAAAACCTGCCCGCTGTCCAACCGCGGCGGCGCGCCTGCGGGGTCGCAGCGAATTCGCGGCGCACGGCGTCGAACAAGCCGGTGTAGGTCGCCAGCGTCGAGCGCGGCGTGCGTCCGATCGGGCGCTGGTCGACTGATACCAGTCGGTTGATCTCCTCGATCCCCGCTGCCGTCACACCGACGCTCGCGTCGTGATCGAGATCGACGACGCTTGTGTCGGCTTCGTCGTCGGATTCGGCCGGCTCGGCCGGGCGTCCCGTCCCGAGATGGCCGTTCACGACATCACCGAGGACCTTGACGACGAGCGTCGACTTGCCTGAACCGGACACGCCGGTGACGGCGGTGTACACACCAAGTGGCAGGTCCACGTCGAGGTTTCTCAAGTTGTGGAAGCAGATCCCGCGCAGCCGCAGCCGCCCGGACTGCCTGCGGGGTTCACGACACGGCGGCGTGGCCTCCTCGAAAAGGTACCTACGAGTGACCGAGCCCTCGATGTCGGCGAGACCCGGCACCGGCCCGCTGTAGAGCACGTTCCCGCCCAGCTCCCCTGCCCCAGGTCCAACGTCGACGATCCAATCGGCACGGCGAACGACGTCCATGTCGTGCTCGACCACGAATATCGAGTTGCCGGCGCGCCGCAGGCGGTCAAGCACGTCGAGTAGCGGTTCGGCGTCCGCGGGATGCAGTCCCGCCGACGGCTCGTCGAGCACATACAGCACGCCGAATAAGCCGGCGCGCAGTTGAGTGGCCAGCCGCAACCGCTGCAGTTCGCCGGGCGACACCGTCGGAGTGCGGCGACATAGCGAGAGATAACCGAGGCCGAGATCGATGAGTATCTGCAGGCGCGCGACGAGATCGGCGGCGATCATGGTCGCCACTTCGGTCAGCTCACCGGAATTCGTTGACTCGTACGCGGCGGCGGTATCGGTCCGAGAAGCCGTCGGCCGCAACGTATCAGCCAGGTCGGCCAACGGCATCGCAGCGTAGTCGGCGATGGTCCGCCCGGCGAATGTCACCTTCAACGCCTCCGCACGCAGCCCGGAGCCGCCGCATAATGGGCACTCGACGCTGTCGACGAATTGCAGTACGCGGCGCCGCATCGTCGCGCTATGGGAGTTGGCCAACGTGTGGCGGACGTGGCGTTCGGCGCTGGAGAATGTGCCGTTGTAGTAATAATCGGCCTGCACGGGGTGCTGGCTCGGGTCGATTTCGACTGTTGGTTGCTCGTCGGTGAACAGAATCCAATTGCGTTGACGCTTAGGAAGTTTGCGCCATGGCTTGTCGATGTCGTACCCCAGCGTGACGAGGATGTCACGTAGGTTTTGGCCCTGCCACGCACCCGGCCATGCGGCAACCGCGCCTTCGCGGATGGTCAGCAACGGGTCTGGTACCAGTGTCTCTTCGGTTACCCGATGGATTCGTCCCAGCCCGTGGCATTCGGGGCACGCCCCAACCGCGGTGTTCGGGGAGAACGCATCGGAGTCCAGTCGTTCCGTGGCTCCCGGCGGGTAGGTCCCGGCGCGGGAGAACAGCATCCTCAGCAAATTAGACAGAGTGGTGACGGTGCCGACCGTCGACCGCGACGTCGCCGAACCCCGGCGCTGCTGCAATGCGACCGCGGGCGGTAGCCCGGTGATGTCATCTACCTTCGGTGCGCCGGTTGGCAACAGCAAGCGGCGGGCGTACGGAGCGACCGATTCAAAGTAGCGGCGCTGGGCCTCGGCATAGATGGTCCCGAAGGCCAACGACGATTTGCCGGATCCGGAGATCCCCGTGAACGCGACCAGCGCATCACGCGGCGCCACGACATCCACACCTCGTAGGTTGTGGACCCGCGTCCCGTAAACGCGCACACAAGGGTCGATGTCATCCGTGCGTCTGTAGGACATCTCTGTCATCGTGCTCGGACGGGTACCCGTGCCGCGGCCACGCAAGCACGATGCGGACACGACACCGGCCGATGCGACCGATCCATCAGGCCCTCAAGGCCGCCGGCCTCGTTCCGGGCGAACCAGCTGTGCAACGTCTGCCGCAATACCCCAAACTTCTCGGGAGCCTGCGACACCGACAACCCATCGGCAATCACCGCCAACAAGCCGCATACCTCTGCTCGGCCATGCTCACCTCGCTCATCTAGGGAGTGTCAAGGATCAGCCGAAATAACTGTCAACCATCAGCCGAAACACCGTGAGGCACCACCCGAAGGCAACATGTCAAGCAACAGCCGAGGTCATACACTTTTACGGTGGGGCGGGCGGGGCTCGAACCCGCGACCAACGGATTATGAGTCCGTATCCGGCGTTGCTAGCGTCGGACCAGCAAGCATCAGTGAATCTTCCACGGATTCATTCTGGACAGTTAAACCCCTTGTTATTCAATCTCTTTCAACGATTGCAAGCAATCAATCAAGCTGTTAGTCAGCAAACTTGCAGGTGGGAGCGGCGTTAGCTGGGTCAACACGCCATGTTGACGACATGTTGACGGGCGGTCCGAGCTGAACAAGTTTGCTGATTCAAAACCCAAGGTTGAACCCGCGCGCCATCCACCAGGGCGGGGGGTGGGTAGCTAGTATCTGCGCGTGTCAGATGGCGAGGACCGCGCAATCAGTAGCAGACTTCTATCATTTGGTCCGGTCAAAACCTTTAAGAGCTTTGGCCCGGTGAGCAAGTGGACGCTAACTTGTATGTTTCTGTCCGGTTGGATTCTGCTCTACGCATTGATCAAAGAGGATCTGAGTAAATCAGAATGGTGGCATAGCCTTTCATACATACCCAATATTGCTGCGGGCCTGACAGGTTTTCTTATCGGCGCGCCGGTTGCCCTAGTCTTATTGGCAAGCTTCACCATCGAACGCGAAGAGCGAACAGCGCTTGATAGAGCCAACCGTTTAACAACCTTCGCGTGGACCCAGCTCCGCGACGAGATCAACGACCTATGTTCCGAGTCGCGGTTCTATGGCCTTCGTTTCGATGCAGCAAGCGTGTATGACGGATATCGCGTAGTTATCCAGGAATTTGAAAGGTACCGGATCAGTCCTCATACAGACCACGATTTTGATGAACTACAAGCTCACTTACGTCAACAATTGCCGAATTGGGTAGACGCTTTGAATACCGTCACCCAAAGCGTCGGAACGCATAAACAAATACAACTCCGTTGGTCTGCGATTCTCGCCAATTGGAGCACGCTAGACCAATACGTCCGGTTGCAGCGGCTAGAACGAAGTCTGCCGTGGTTTGATTACGTAGTCCATGCAGACATACGTAATCGTCTCTCCGCAATCGAAAATCCGGTTAGCAGGTTTTCCGCGATCCATGATGAGGGCGCTACAAGCTCCTATTCGAATATGTCTGCGTGCTATAGGCGGGCAAGCGAATGCTCGTACCTGAGTAAAGAAAGTTTCGATAAATACTTTCTCGGTGCAGGCAGCGGTGCTATAGGATTTCCTTGGCAGGCGAATCTCGATTACCCGAAGGAAGCCAGCATAGCGGTCACGGCGTTATCCGAACTCAAAGCTGCCGTGGAGCTAGTCGACGAAGAAAACTGGCCCGCAGCCGCCAGCACGCCTACCGAAAAGCCGTCAACCCGACCGCTTGGCTTCAATTGACACAACGTTGTTTTCAGCGACTTTGACAACAGGACGGGCCAACGGCGCAGCTTTACCGCCTTCGGCGCTAGAAATGTAATCGCCGTACACGTCCAAAGTCAGGGTAAAAGTGCTGTGCCCCAACCATTTCGATACCTGCATGTAGTGCTCACCGCTAGACAAGCTCATTACCGCGAAGCTGTGCCGCAGGTCATGCCATCGCGCAGCGGGCAACTTGTGTGCTTTCAACGCAGGCGCAAGGTAGCGCTTGTAGACGTTGGAGCAATCGATTGGTTCGGCGTAGTTGTACCGGCTGGCGCTATCGCGGGTATCCAGGCCAGCATCTAGCGCGGCCTTCATTGAATACCGGGCGGGAAACAGCGGCGCATATAGGTCCGCAGCGTTCGGGTGCGTTTCGGCCAGGTAGTCGCGCAAGTCATCGGCCAGCCAGCCATCTAGCGGCACGGTTCGAATCGATTTGGCCGATTTAGGGGTGTCAACGATCCATCGACCACCGCGCTTGGTTTTGGTCCGCGATCCACCAATGCGGTTGGGGTTCCCAGGCGCGGCCGGCTCTGCGCGTTCCCCTCAGTTGCTAACCCTCTTCTCTGGCCTTGATACGCGTAACGTTTTGAAAAGTCTTGGTATCTAGGTAGACCGGGTTGCGGTGTGGCCTATCGTCTTTGTCTTGGTATTCGACACGGCCGACGAATACTGAACGTAGTTCGGGAAGAACAGGGCGATTCAACTGTGGAGCTTGCTGAGCGAGTTTTCGTTCCTTCTCGTATTCATCGAGTGCAATACCCGACTCCCACATCGTTCTCCACTCTTGGCCGGGTGCTAGAACAACGATGCTCTCTGGTAGGTAAAGCGAGGTAACTCTGTCGCCGGTAGCAAGATTGTCCCAAGGCACCACATCTAACGGCGGTAGGGTTAATCTGATCCCATAGGCAGGAGTCTCGCCGAAGTTCTTGACTACGAAGTCAAGGTAGTGCCAGTCTTGGTGGTTCAAATCGGCATAGACGACGACGTTCGGCTGCGCAACTCTTTCGCGCGTAAGCCGCATTTCGCGAAGCTGGCGCAGCGCGAGGTACGCGGCGACGGCCGCAATCCCAGCAGTAACCCATATGCCCCAGGCCGCCCACGCATCAGCACCCATGGAGCTAAGCCTAGACGTTGGCTGTTTGGAGGACCTTCCGGGTAAGTTGAACCGGCGTGTCATCACCAGGGCGGTTGCGGGCCTGTCTACCTTTGACTGGTGGTAGTCGCCAACAGCTTTCTAGAGCACAACAGTTGGCTCCCCGGCGTTGTGGTCGCAGTCGTTCTGTTCGTAATCGGAGCGATTCAACGGCACCGCGATAAGCAATCGAAAACATTCGACTACCAAATCATCTCTGATGTGCCAATCCTCAGGACTCGTCCAAGCGATTTGAAGGTGTTGTACCAGGATGAGGAACTTCAACACCCGCGCTTGTTGCGCGCAGCATTCAGGAATACCGGCAACCAGGTAATTAAAGAGGTCGAGTTTTTACAACACTATTCAATCAACTTCAAGGACGCTAAGTTGGCAGACGCCCAACTTGATGTCGAAAAACCGCGTGGCATAGTTCGTCACCTAATCGTGGATGAAAAAGGGCAAGTTGAAATTTTCTGTAGAACCATCAATGCAGGAGATGGGTTTGTGGTACAGATACTTCTGGACTCAGAAGGTCCATCCAAAGTCGACGTGACTGGAAGGATTGAGGGCTGGTCACGTCCATCGAAATCGGTCGATTTAGTTAATCAGTTTGACCTGGTTCGATTTCTCCGCATGCTGTCCATTCCCTTTATTTTTGCCCTGGTGATAGCGGTGTACTTTCTGTCATCGAAAATTTTTGTGGCAGATATTGGAAAGTCTTTTGGTGCGGTAGGTAGCGCTATCGCTATATCATTTAGCGCTGCGGTAACCTGGGTCCTCGCTCTGTCCGACTATTATGAGAAGAAATTTCGATGGATACCGTAATGTTTTGGCTCGGACCCGCGATTAGGCGGTGAGTGAGTGAAGCCTGTTGAGCGGATATTTCCCAACTGGCGAGAATTTGCTCGAGACCACATAATTTGGATTCTCGGCCTGTTACCGCTCGTGTTGGCTGGAATCAAGTTGTTCGCCGTGTCAGAAGGTGATCCTGAAGTTTTTCGGTTTCTGTTACGCGATTTAAACGTGGTGCAATTAGTTATCGCGACGGTAGTGCCTTTTGCGCCTCTAGTAATTTTTTGGACGTATGTTGTGTGGCTGGACTGGATTCGGCGGACGCCTGCCGCAGTGCGCAACCAGGTCATGCCAGAGTGGCTTGATCAACCGATATGGAACGCAGCAATGCTCATCGTACTAATCATGCCGACGTTTCAAATTCTCATAAGCATTGCCATTTTAATGTTTCTCTTTTTTCGCCGTCGCCGCGCGCGAAAGAAGGCAGAGCTTCGATGGGGAGCGAATCATGGGCAGACATTAGCTCCGATATATTGGAGCGCTCGCGGCTTCTTGTTCGGACTAGTACTTCAAGGCTTGATCGGTTCGTCTGGAAGTTGGTTCCCGGCGGAGGCGGTGAAAGTCAGGGGTTCAGATGTTCAAGCTGCATATGTGATCTCGTACGACCGTGACTGGACGACGGTTTTGGATAGCCACAAAAAGATCAAATTGTATAAAACCGAGTCTGTAGAATCGCGTAGCGCCTGTATTGGCGACTGGACCTGGTTAGGCAGGCCAATCACGAAGGTCTTCAGTAGTGCGCCTGAACCTATATGTCCGGGTTGACCCGCTGCGCCACGCGGAGCTGAAACGAAGCAATTGCGAGTGTCCCCGCCGTTCGGTTTGGTCCGGTGGTGTTTCGCCGCTAGCGCGGCTCAACAGTCCCGTTGCGGTCTTGCGTTGCGTAGGTGGTCAGAACTAGCCGCCGGGATTCAACTTGGCTCGTTTCGTCTGGCGAATCAGGCTCTAGCTCGGCGTTTGCTAGCGCCGCACCGCTTGCTTGGTACAACGGTTGGTATGTTGACAGCGCGTTGACAGAGCGGGCTTTTAGCCGGATTTAATCAATGGCCAGCAAACCCTGAAACTAGCTCTCACCTGCATTTTTACCTTGTGGGGCGGGCGGGGCTCGAACCCGCGACCAACGGATTATGAGTCCGCGGCTCTAACCAACTGAGCTACCGCCCCCGGCGGTTAACGGGTTCGACCTTAGCGCCAGCTCCCACGCCCGGCGATGCCATGGTCGCCCAGTCCCGCCGCCGAAGCCGAACGGGATAAGCGTAGTGACACGACCAAAGCGCAGTCAGTTCGCGAGGGTAGGGTCATGACGGCGGTCACGGCAATACGCCGCGACCAACAACGATGCGAGGAAATCCAGTGTCCGAAACCAAGCTTACGGTCATCTACGACAACCCCACCGACCCGGCCGCCTTCGAAAGCGCCTATGAGGCAGAACAATTGGAGCTCGCTCGGCGGATACCGGGATATCTGCGGCTTGAGGCGTCGAAGGTTTGGCCGAAAGAAGACGGCAGCCCGACGCCCGCTTACCGGATGATCGACCTGTACTACCCGACTTACGACGACGTCAGTGTGGCGGTGACGACACCGGAAGCAGGCGCGTTCTTCGAAGCGCTGGGGCGCCTCGCCACTGGCGGGGTACGGGTACTGGTCTCCGACATCGAGGTGCCGCAGCACTGATCTCGAGCGGCCGTAGGCCGCCGCCGTGGTCAGCTCAGTCGTCGATATGTGTCGGCGACGTGGTGAGTACTACGCAACGTTGCCAGGTGCCGTCAGCCTGAACGGGTCCGTCGCACTTGCTGGCAACGAACCCTCCGTACTGGCACCCAGCGCTGGCCGCCGACGCGAAGGCAATCAGCGCGGCAGCCAGTTCTGCGACCCACCGTCGCGTCAACGTCAGCTGAAAACCGTCTGACCGTCGACATCGAGCAGGTAACGCTCGGTGCCGCTCTCAACCCGGGGGGCGTCCCCGCCCAGCGAGACCGCGATTTTATTGCTGGCGTTGCGCATGACGTCGAGGGTGAGCTCGACGGCTTCGACCTGGGAAAACCGAGCGCGCACCTCGGCGACAACGTCGGCGTCGAGGTGCGCCGGCGTCCAAATTAACCCATCGGCATAGCGCAGCGCTGCTTTTGCGCGCTCATCGATCAGCGTCGAGCTCTCGAACTGCACGATGTCGTCGTACAGCGCCTCCGAACCCCCGGCATCCAGCGCCCTGCTCTCCCGCACCGATTTGCACAGCCGGCAGTTGTGCTGCGCCGCCCCGCGCAGCCGCACCAACTCGGAGGTCACCGGGTCAAGCGCCCGCATCCGGCCGACCGCGGGCAGGAACTCGTTGAACACCTCACCCGACGGGTCGGTGGCGTGATCCCACTCGATCGGGCCGCCCGTCCAGCCGAGATAACCCGAGCCGACACCCAACGCTTCCAGCCCGGCCCGCACCCGCGGCACGAAGTCGGCGATGTACATCGCCACCACGACACCAAAGGTGCTGTCCCCCAACGCCTTGAACAATCGCGACCGCTGCTCGCCAGTGATCGCGGAAACGTCGGCGCTGAATTGCTCGGCGAACTCGGTGACGACGGCTTCGGCCTCGGATTCGGGTTGGTCGACCGAAACCTCGACCGGCAGCGGCGGCAGCGACATCGTCTGCGCACACACCCGACGCACCAAGCCCACCAGGCGAGCATCAGCCGGCGGAGACAGGGCCACCAACCGCGTCAGCTGAGCATCTCGAACCGTAGCGGGAGTCACCATGCCCGATACGTTACGACTACTGCGCCTGGCTCACCGACGACATGTGGAAATCCGGGATCCGCAGGGTCGGCATCGCCGTGCGGGTGACCCAATCGCCCCACTCCCGCGGCAGGGTCTTCTCGCTGACACCGGCCTCCGTGGCGCGCCGCAGCAGATCCAACGGGCTCTCGTTGAAGCGGAAGTTGTTCACCGCGGCGGTGACTTCGCCATCCTCGATCAGGTACACCCCGTCACGGGTCAGCCCGGTGAGCAACAACGTGGTGGGATCGACCTCGCGGATGTACCACAGCGTGGTCAGCAGCAAGCCCCGCTCGGTGCCGGCGATCATGTCGGCGAGGTCTTTCGATCCGCCGGTCATCACCAGGTTGTCGGCCGCGACAGCGACCTCGGCGTCGAACTTGGCGGCGCTGGCCCGCGGGTAGGCCAGCGCGTTGATCACCCCATTGCGGATCCAGTCGACGTGGCCGATCTCCATGCCGTTGTCGAACACCGACACGGTCTCCGTGGAGCTGCTCGCCGACACGAACGGTGTGCAGGCCAGCCCGGGCGCCATCGGGTCGGAGAACAACGTCAACGGCAGATCGGTGAGCCGCTCCCCCACCCGGGTCCCGCCGCCGGGCGCCGAGAACGCGGTGCGTCCCTCCTGCGCACCCCGCCCGGCCATTGACCAGCCCAGGTAGATCATCATGTCGGCGACCGTCGACGGCGGCATGATCGTCTCGTAGCGTCCCGCGGGCAGCTCGACGCTGCGCTCCGCCCAGCCCAGCCGTAGCGACAGGTCCTCGAGCAGCGAATCCGTCGGCACGTCAACGAAATCGGGCGTCCCGATACCCGCCCAGGCGCTGGCGTCACCGCGCTTGCCGTTGATCTCCACCGCACCGGCGGGTTGCGTGAAACGCCGGCGCAGCCCCGTCGACGACGCCAGGAACGTCGTCGAAACACTGTGGTGGGCAAAGCCATACAGCCGATCGGTGCCCCGGAATCCGCGGCTCAACGAGCCCGCGACATCGGCGAACACCTCGGCGCCGGTGCCGGGCACCGGCGCATCCCAATCCGCGGGCACTCCGGTATCGGTCAGCAGCGGTGCGGCATCGCCGGCCTCCGGCGCGGAACGGGCTGCCTCTTGCGACGCGGCCACCAGAGCCGGGATCACCCGAGGGTCCACCTCCGCGGACACCACCGTACCGATGGAAGCGCTATCACCTTTGCGTAGAATCGAAATGATCGAGATGTTGCGGCTGTGCGAAACCCCGTTGGTGGTCATCGAATTGCCCGCCCACCGCAACGTCGCCTCGACCCTATCGGTGACCAACACCATGGTCTCGTCGACATGGCCCAGTTTCGCCGCCTCTTCCAACACGAGGTTGACGACGTGCTGCGCGGTGATCATCGGCGCCACTCTCCCCCGCAAGCGGGCGGTACCCCCACAGCATCACTTCGTTCTGCATCGTCGCCGACGCGGATCATCGGCCCCCCTCGGTCCGAGTGTTGAGCACGTTGACGCCGCGGAACAGCGCCGACGGGCAGCCGTGACTGACCGCGGCGACCTGCCCGGGCTGGGCCTTGCCGCAGTTGAACGCACCGCCCAGCCGCCACGTCGACGGTCCGCCCACGGCTTCCATCGAATTCCAGAAATCGGTCGTGGTGGCCTGATAGGCCACGTCACGCAGCTGACCATCCAGGCGACCGTCGGTGATCCGGAAGAAGCGCTGGCCGGTGAACTGAAAGTTGTACCGCTGCATGTCGATTGACCAGGACTTGTCGCCGACGATGTAGATGCCGTTCTGGACCCGCCCGATCAGATCGGCGGTGCTGAGGTCGTCGCGGCCGGGCTGCAGCGACACGTTGGCCATCCGCTGGATCGGCACATGATGCGGCGAATCGGCATACGAACAGCCGTTGGAACGCGGCTGCCCCAGCCGCGGCGCGAACACCCGGTCGAGTTGGTAGCCGACGAAGATGCCGTCGCGCACCAGGTCCCAGCTTTGCCCGGCCACGCCTTCGTCGTCGTAACCGATAGTGGCCAAACCGAATTCGACGGTGCGGTCGGCGGTCACGTTCATCACCGGCGAGCCGTAACGCATGGTGCCGAGTTTGTCCGGCGTGGCGAACGACGTTCCGGCATAAGCCGCCTCGTAGCCGATTGCACGATCGTATTCGGTTGCGTGGCCGATGGATTCGTGAATCGTCAGCCACAGGTTGGAGGGATCGATCACCAGGTCCGTGGGTCCAGGAATCACACTGGGCGATTTGACCTTCTCGGCCAGCAGCGCGGGCAGCTGCGCGAGCTCGTCGCTCCAGTTCCACACCTCGTCGCCGGCCAGCGCCTCCCAGCCCCGACCCATCGGCGGCGCCAGCGTACGCATCGAGTCGAAGCTGCCCGCCGCGGCATCGACGGTCACCGCCTCCAGCGACGGCATGATCCGCACCCGCTGCTGGGTGATCGACGACCCGAAGGTGTCGGCGTAGAACGTCTGCTCCTTGACGGCCGTCAGGCTGGCCGCCACGTGGTCGACGCCGTCGGCGCCCAGCAGCCGCCCGGAATACTCCTCGAGCACGCCGATCTTGTCGGCCGCCGGGATGTCGAACGGGTCGCTCCGATAGCTCGACACCCAGGTCACGTCGGCGTAGACGGGCTCGGGCGCCAGTTCGACGCGCTCGGTGTTCAGCCCCGCCAGCGTGGTGGCCACATGCACCGCGCGGCGCGCGGTCTCGGCCGCGACCGACGGCGCCAATTCGGCGTGCGACGCGAATCCCCAGGTGCCGTCGACGATGACTCGCACCGCCAAGCCGACCTCACGGCTGACCACCGCGGTCTCGAGCTCGCCGTCGCGCAACTGGATGATCTCGGTGTTGATGCGATGAATGCGCAGGTCCGCGTAGCTGGCCCCGGCCGTGGTGGCCGCCGACAGCGCGGCTTCGGCGAGCTCGTGTCGCGGCAGGCCCAGGAAGTCGGCATCGATCCCCCGATTCGGTGTCACGGCTCCACCGTAACGAGTGCGCACTCCAAACCCGTGCGGAGCCCGCTTTAATTGGCTGCATGGCCAGCGCCGCCCGCAGGAGTCAGCCGCGATCCAGCGTGCTGGCCTACGGGCTGCTGGCGCCCAGCCTGTTCGGTGTCGTCATCTTCTTGCTGCTGCCGATCCTGGTGGTGGTCTGGCTCAGCCTGTACCACTGGGACCTGCTGGGTGCGCTGCGCTTTGTGGGCGTGGCCAACTGGCGCTCGGTGCTGACCGACTCCGGCTTCGGGCACTCGCTGTTCGTCACGGCGATCTTCGTGGCGATCGTGGTCCCGGTGCAGACCGTGCTTGGGCTGCTGGTTGCCTCGATGCTGGCCCGGCTGCTTCCGGGGACCGGCTTTTTCCGGACGATTTTTGTGCTGCCGTGGATCTGCGCGCCGCTGGCGATCGCGGTGTTGTGGCGCTGGATCCTGGCGCCCACCGACGGCGCGATCGCGACGCTGCTGGGACACAGCATCGAGTGGCTCTCCGACCCCACCTTCGCGCTGCCACTGGTGTCGGCGGTCGTGGTCTGGATGAACGTGGGTTATAACTCGCTGTCGTTCCTGGCCGGCCTGCTCGCGATTCCCAACGACATCCATGCCGCCGCCCGCACCGACGGCGCCAACGCCTGGCAACGGTTCTGGCGCATCACCCTGCCGATGCTGCGCCCGACGATGTTCTTCGTGCTGGTGACCGGGATCGTCAGCACAGCACAGGTTTTCGACACCGTCTACGCGCTGACCGACGGCGGCCCGGGCGACAGCACCGACCTGGTGGCCCACCGCATCTACGCCGAGGCGTTCGGTTCGGCGGCCATCGGCCGGGCATCGGTGATGGCGGTGGTGCTGTTCGTCATCCTGGTCGGCATCACGATCATTCAGCATCTGTACTTCCGGCGGCGGATCACCTATGACCTCGTCTAGTCGCGTCGCCAATGCGGCGATCTACGCCGGCCTGGTGATCGGTGCGCTGATCACGTTGGCGCCCTTCGGGCTTGGCCTGCTGACCGCGTTCACCTCGGCACACCAGTTCGAGACGGGTACACCGCTGCAGCTCCCCCGCCCGCCCACGCTGGCCAACTACGGCGACCTGGCCGGTGCCGGCTTCGGCCGCGCCGCGGCGGTGACGGCGTTGATGACGGCGGTGATCCTGGTGGGTCAGATGACCTTCTCGGTGCTGGCGGCCTACGCCTTCGCGCGGCTGGATTTCGCCGGACGCGACGCGTTGTTTTGGGTGTATATCGCGACGTTGATGGTGCCCGGGACGGTGACGGTGGTGCCGCTGTATCTGATGATGGCCCAGGCGGGGCTGCGTAATACGTTCTGGGCGTTGGTGCTGCCGTTCATGTTCGGCTCCCCGTACGCGATTTTCCTGCTGCGCGAGCACTTTCGCCTCATCCCCAACGACTTGATCAACGCGGCGCGCCTCGACGGGGCCAACACCCTGGACGTGATCACGCATGTGGTCATTCCGTCCAGCCGGCCGGTGCTGGCGGCACTCACGCTGATCACCGTGGTCTCGCAATGGAACAACTTCATGTGGCCGTTGGTGATCACCAGCGGCCACAAGTGGCGGGTGCTGACCGTGGCGACGGCCGAGTTGCAGTCGCGCTTCAACGCGCAATGGACGCTGGTGATGGCGGCGACCACGCTCGCGATCGTGCCGCTGGTGCTGCTGTTCATCGCTTCGCAGCGACACATCGTCGCGTCGATCGTCCTCTCGGGTGTCAAGTGAGGCCCCGCTTTTCCACGCTTGCCGCCGGCGCGCTGGGCCTGGTCGTGGTGTTATTGGCCGCGATCGCGGTGCTGTTGAACTACTCCGGCGAGCCGCACGGTGACAAGGTCGTGGTGCGGGTGCGGATGTGGGATGCGCCGCTCACCGAGTCCTACCGGGAGTCGTTCGCGGCCTTCAACCGCACGCATCCGGATATCGAGGTGCGCATCGATCTGGTGGCCTACTCGACGTATTTCAACACGCTGCGCACCGACGTCGCGGGTGGCAGCGCCGACGATATCTTCTGGCTCTCCAACGCATACCTGTCGGCCTACGCCGACAACGGCCGGCTGCTGAATATCGGCAAAATCCTGAGCCCCGAGGAGATTTCGGACTGGGAGCCGGCGGTGGTCGATCAGTTCACCCGCGGCGGGGCGCTGTGGGGCGTCCCGCAGCTGACCGACGGCGGCATCGCGGTGTACTACAACGCGGACCTGCTCGCTGCCGCCGGGGTGGATCCCGGTCAGCTGAACGCCCTGCGCTGGGATCCGAATGGGGACGACACCTTGCGCCCGCTCGCGGCTCGGCTAACCGTCGATACCAATGGAAATCACGCGGGCACAACGGGTTTCGATCCCGCCCGGGTTCGGCAGTGGGGCTACAACGCGGCCAACGACGCGCAGGCGATCTACCTGAACTACATCGGCTCGGCGGGCGGCGTGTTCCAGCGCGGCGACGAGTTCGCCTTCGACAACCCCGGCGCCATCGCGGCTTTCCGCTACCTGGTCGGCCTGATCAACGAGGACCACGTCGCCCCACCTGCCTCGGACACCAACACCAACGGCGACTTCTCCCGCAACCAATTCCTGGCCGGCAGGATGGCGCTGTTTCAGTCCGGCACCTACAACCTCGCGTCGATAGCGCGCGATGCCCGCTTCCGCTGGGGCGTCGCGATGCTGCCGATCGGCCCCTCGGGCCGGATCAGTGTCACCAATGGCATTGCCGCAGCGGGTAATTCGGCAACCACGCATCCCGATGCGGTACGTCAGGTGCTGGCCTGGATGGGTAGCAACGAAGGCAACGCCTATCTGGGCAGTCAGGGCGCGGCGATCCCGGCGGTTCGGTCAGCCCAGCAGGTCTACTTCAATTACTGGGCGCAGCGCGGCGTCGACGTCACACCCTTCTTCGCCGTCCTGGAAGGTCCGCGTATCCCGGCACCGGGCGGCGCCGGCTTCGCCGCCGGAAATGCGGCGCTGCAAAGCTATTTCGACGAGATGTTTCTTGGCCGCGGCGACGTCGCGACCACGCTGAAGCAGGCCCAGGCCGCTGCCAATGCCGCCGCTAGTCGCTAGTCGACATTGTTGAGCGCGCTGTGGTGGCGACCCCACGCGAAGTAGAAGATCAACGCAAGGGAGATCCACCCGCTGAACGCGATCCAGGTGTACCAGTGCAAGCTGGCGAGGATGTATCCGCAGGCCAGCACCGAAAGCACCGGCGTGACAGGGTAACCGGGCACTTTGAATGCACGCGGTAGATCCGGCTCGCGCACCCGCAGGACGATCACGCCCACCGCGACGACGATGAACGCAGTCAGCGTGCCGATGGAGACCATGTCCGCCAGCTTGTCCAGCGGGACGAGGCCGCCCAGCGTCCCGGCGGCGATCGCGACGATCACCGTGTTGCTCACCGGCGTCATGGTGCGGCTGCTGATCGACGCGAATCGCGACGGCAGCAGCCCATCGCGGCCCATCGCGAACAAGATGCGGGTCTGGCCGTACATCGTGATCAGCGTGACGGTGAAGATCGAGATCACCGCGCCCGCGCACAGAATCGTGCTGGCCCAGCCCTGGTGCGTGACCTTGTCGAGAATCGTTGCCAGTCCGGCGTCCTCCTGCCCGGCGAAATCCTGCCACGGCTGGGTGCCCAGCGCCGCGAGTGCGACGAGCACATAGACGGCGGTGACCGTGATGAGCGCCGCGATCAGCGCACGCGGCATGGTCCTCTGCGGATCCTTCACCTCGTCACCCGCGGTCGACACCGCGTCAAGGCCGATGTATGAAAAGAAGATCGTGCCCGCCGCCGAGCCGATGCCGGCGACGCCGAACGGTGCAAAGTCCTTGAGCTGATTGGCGTCAAAGGCGGTGAACGCGATGATCACGAACATGACCAGCACGCCCAACTTGATCAGCACCATGATCGCGTTGACCCGCGCCGATTCACTGGCACCGCGGATCAGCAACAGCGCACACATCACGATCAGGACGATCGCCGGGAGATTCACGTAACCCGGGTTGGAATCCCACGGCGCCGCCGACAACGCATGTGGGAGTTGCAGTCCGAATAGGTTGTACAGCAGCTTGTTGACGTAGCCGCTCCAGCCCACCGAAACCGCGGCCGTGGCTACCCCGTACTCCAGCAGCAGACAGGCCGCCACCGCCATCGCGACCACCTCACCCAGGGTGGTGTACGCGTAGGAATACGACGATCCCGAAACCGGCACGGCCGACGCCAATTCGGCGTAGCAGATGGCGGCGAGCCCGGCCGCGATCCCCGCAATGATGAACGAGACGATCACCCCGGGCCCGGCTTCGGGCACCGCCTGCGACAGCACGAAGAAAATGCCGGTGCCAATCGTCGAGCCGACCCCGAACATGGTCAGCTGGAACGCACTGATGCCACGTTTGAGGTGATCCGCGGCGCCATGCGCGACGGGCGCGCCCATCACCGGGCGGCGCCGCAGCATCTGTGCTGTCAGGCTGATCGAGCTGGCTCGCAAATTGCGCCCCCTCGTGCTGGATCAGCTGATTATGCTGCCTCCCGCAATACGGCGGCGAACTTTTCCACGGCCCAGTCAATTTCCTGCTCGGTGATGACCAGCGGTGGGGCGAAGCGCAGCGTCGAATCGTGGGTGTCTTTCACCAGCACACCGCGCTCGGCCAGCCGCCGGCTGATTTCTTTGCCGGTGGCAAGCGTGGGTTCGATATCGACACCGGCCCACAAGCCGAAGCCACGCACCGCCACCACACCGTCGCCGACCAGGCCCCGCAACCGCCGGTGCAGGTGTGCGCCCAATTCGGCCGAGCGGGACTGGAATTCACCTCGCTCCAGTATGGAGACCACCGTGGCGCCGATCGCGGCGGCTAGCGGGTTGCCCCCGAACGTCGAGCCGTGCTCGCCCGGATGCAGCACGCCGAGAATGTCGCGGTCCGCGACCACTGCCGACAGCGGAACGACGCCGCCGCCCAGCGCCTTGCCGAGCAGGTAGACGTCCGGTACGACGCCCCAGCGGTCGCAGGCGAACGTGTAGCCCGTACGCGCGAGTCCCGACTGGATTTCGTCGGCGATCATCAGGACGTCGTGTTGGGTGCACAGCGAACGAACGGATGGCAGGTAGTCGTCGGGTGGGACGATGATGCCGGCCTCGCCCTGGATCGGTTCGAGCAGCACCGCGACGGTGTTCTCGTCAATCGCATCCGCCAACGCCGCGGCCTCGCCGAACGGCACCGAACGAAACCCCGGCGTAAACGGCCCGAACCCACCCCGCGCCGTCGGGTCCGAGGAGAAGCTGACGATGCTGATCGTGCGGCCGTGGAAATTGTTCTCAGCCACCACGATGTTCGCGCGCCCCTCGGGCACTCCCTTGACGTCGGCGCCCCACTTACGCGCGACCTTGAGGCCGCTCTCCACGGCTTCGGCGCCCGAGTTCATCGGCAGCACCATGTCTTTGCCGCACAACCGGGCAAGCCCAGCGCAGAACGTTCCCAGGTTGGCGGCGTGGAAGGCGCGACTGACCAGCGTGACGGTGTCGAGTTGGGCATGGGCTGTCGCGGTGATCTCGGGGTTGCGATGGCCGAAGTTGACCGCCGAGTACGCGGCCAGACAGTCCAGGTAGCGCCGTCCGTCGACGTCGGTGATCCAGGCGCCTTCGGCGCTGGCCGCCACCACGGGCAGTGGCGAATAATTGTGCGCTGCATGCTTTTCGACGAGCGCGATCGCGTCCGCGGTTCCGTTGGTGGACACCGAGGTCGGATGGTCGAGAATCGTCATCTAAACACCTCCAAAGTGCAGCACTTCACGGAACCGCCCCCCTTGAGCAGCTCGGAGAGGTCGACGCCGACGGGCTCGAAGCCCGCTTCCCGCAACTGGGCAGCGAAACCCGTTGCGGCACAAGGATGCACGACATGCAGACCGTCGGATACCACATTGAGGCCAAGCACGTAGGCGTCCGCGCTTCCCACCACCATAGCGTCGGGAAACAGTGCGTGCAGCTGGTCCTGCGCCGCTGTGCTGAATGCCGGAGGGTAGAACGCGATCGTGTGATCGTCGAGGACGGCGAGGGCGGTATCGAGGTGGTAGAACCGCGGGTCGACCAGCTCGAGCGAGACCACCGGCATGCGCAGCGCGGCCGAGATCTCGGCATGTGCGCGCCGGTGGGTGCGAAAGCCATAACCGGCCAACACCATTTCGCCGACCATGAGCAGGTCACCCTGCCCCTCGTTGACGTAACGGGTCGTCACCGGCTGATAGCCCATCGACGACATCCAGTCGCCGTACGCGGTCGCCTCACCGGCGCGCTGCTCATAGCGGAACCGGGCGACGATGGCCACATCGCCGGCGACGAACCCGCCGTTGGCGGCGTAGACCATATCCGGCAGGCCGGGCACCGGCTCGACGATGTCCACGCGGTGGCCGAGCCCCAGGTAGGCCTGCCGAAGACCTTCCCACTGCGCCTGCGCGACGTCGACGTCGACGGGTGCACTGACATCCATCCACGGGTTGATCGCGTACTCGACCGCGAAGTAGGCCGGCGGCGTCATCGCATACCGACGGGTCTGAGCTGTTCTGGACCGCTTCGGTGCGGCATCTTGCCATGCCGCGGGCGCGGCGTGGGGCGCCGAGTCGGCGACATGGTAATCCGTCATATTTCCAGGGTATTTTGGGGCCTGGACACAATCAAACGCCGATTCTTGCGTGTCTATGAATGGTTTATTGCGCTAAAATGCCAGTTGCAACGATTCGTTGTGCGCAGGCGAAAAGGGGGACGATGGACCGCCTGGACGACACCGACGAACGCATCCTCACCGAGTTGACCGAGCACGCGCGGGCCACCTTCGCCGAGATCGGCGAGAAGGTGAATTTGTCCGCACCGGCGGTGAAACGTCGAGTCGACCGAATGCTCGACAACGGTGTGATCAAGGGCTTCACCACCATCGTCGACCGCAACGCGCTCGGCTGGAACACCGAAGCCTATGTGCAGGTGTACTGCCACGGCACCATCGCGCCCGATCAGTTGCGGGCGGCCTGGGTGGAAATGCCCGAGGTGGTCAGCGCGGCCACGGTGACAGGTACCTCCGATGCGATCCTGCACGTTCTGGCCCGCGACATGCGCCACCTGGAGTCGGCGCTCGAACGCATCCGGGAAAGTGCCGACATCGAACGCAGCGAAAGCATCGTCGTGCTGTCCAACCTCATCGACCGGATGCGCACCTAGGCAAGCGCCGCGCGAGCACCTCCCGCCCCGGGCTGGGGCACCTCCCGCCCCGGGCTGGGGCACCTCCCGCCGCGCGCTGAGGCACGTGCCGCCCGCGAGCCGGGGCACCTCCCGCCCCGGGCTGGGGCACCTCCCGCCGCGAGCGTAACGTCGCTGCGAGATTCGGGGCGATTTTTCGCCTTGCCGTTACGCTCGCGAGCGACTCGTGAGCATGCGGCGCCACGAGGGCCTGGCTGTCGGCCGACGAGTCACGTAGGGCCACGGCTGGTTTCGTTGCGGGACCGAACCTGCCCGGGCCTGTTTCAGCTGCATCCGCAAATGCTGCCGCAGCTCGTGCAGATCGGGATCCGTCCACCGGTTGTCGGCTTCGATCGGGTCGGCGGTGAGATCGTAGAGCTCCCATTGATCATCGAGGGGAGACGTCCGATAGGCTTCTCCCCCAATGCCATTAGCCGCGAGATGGCGCACGCCGGGTTCGGTCCAGGTGCCCGGGTCGTCGAAGGTGCGGACCAGCTTCCACAGGTGTCCGGCGCCCGCGCCCTCGTCAACCCGGACAACCAACCCTTCGAAGTTGGACGCGGTGTGCGCCGGAACCCGGATACGCAGCGGCGCAGGAGGATTGGCTGTGATCTTCAGCCGGCGCGCCAGGCCCGAGGCGCCGCTGTCTCCTTCGAGCATATTGTCGCGGGTCATCAGATAGACGGCCCGGGTCTCGTCGGCGGGCGCGCCGTCGACGACCGCCATCAGATCGCGGCCGGGTAGCTCGTGGACTTCGGAGAACGACTCCGCCAGCGTGGCAGCCGCTTTCGCGACGTCGACTCCGGCGGCCCCGAGCAGCGTCGGAACCAGGTCGACATGCGACGTCGGTGCCGTGACCGCCCGGGGCTGCGTCGCGCGCGTGCCGATGCGGGCAATGACGAAGGGAACGCGGGTGGCCTCGTCATAGAGGTTGAACCATTTCTGATGCAACCCGCCGTGGGCGCCCAGCAGATCGCCGTGATCGGCGGTACGCACCAAAACGGCGTCGTCCGAACCAGCTTCGGTGACGGTGCGTCTGACGCGGTCGATCGGTCCGTCCACCTCGGCGTGCAGGCGGTAATACAGATCGCGGTAGCGCTGCGCGCCGCGCTCGTAGGTCCGGTCGATAGCGGGCGCCGGGCCGTAGCCGGAGTAATAGGCCCCGCGAAAGGCGATCTGCGCGGCCGGCTTAGTCGACAGATCTTCGTCGGCGGTGGGTGCCGGGGCGACCGCCGGCGGGTCCAACGGTGACGGCTTGACCGGACTGCGCCGCGACCACAGCGGGAACAACACGATGTCGTGCGGGTTGACGAAGCTGGCGACAAGCAGGAACGGACGCAGCGCGTCGGGGTCACCGGCGCGACGGCGGGCGTAACGATCGGTGAGCCAGGCGACGACCCGGTCGGCGATCAGTGGGTCGCGGCGAATGCCGGCATTGCCCATCAGCGCCCCGTGCGGCTCCGGACCGACCCATCCCGAAAAGCCATACGGACCGAGCGGATCCGCGTCGAGGTAGCGCTGCACCGCCACCGGGTCGACGACGCCGTCGTCATCGTTGGTCGCCAGCGAACCCCCGGTGTCCGGGTCGGTGAGATCCGCATGCGAGATGTGCCACTTGCCGTCGTAGTGCGTGTCGTATCCCGCCGCGCGCAACCAGTTGCCCAACGTGGGCACCTCGCCCGGGCGCAGCCAGCGCATGCGGGAGTCGTCGGCCGTCTTCCCGATGCCGTCGGTCTGGGTGACCCCGTGCAAGTCCGGGTACTGCCCGGTGAAGATGGTCGGGCGACTAGGCACACAGGCCAGCGAGCCCGTGTAGTGCCGGCCGAAGCTGACGCCGTGATCGTCGAACCATCTGCGCCCCAACAGCATTCGATCCCGCCAGGCGAGTAGTTCGGGCGTCTCGTACGGTGGCGTCGCGCGTTCCTCGTCGGTCATCAGGATGACGATGTCGGGGCGATCAGACACGAGCCTTCTCCAATCGTTTTGCGAGCCCGGCGAGCAACGAGTCGGACAGTCGTACAGCGACGCGACACACCAGGCGTTCGGCAAGCTCTTGGGTTGGGCGAGGTCCGATTTCGACCGTGCTGGTCAAGGTCACGACGGCCGAGTCGCCCGTACCGGCCGCGAGCGTCCAGCGGTTCGCCACCCGGCGCAGCAACCGGGGCAGGCCCTCGATGTCGTAGGCAAGCACGTGTGGCGGGTCGAACGCGGTGATGCGCTCGACGAGAGTGTCACGTTTGACTTGTACTCGTCTCGTCGTACCGACCGGTGCTCCGCCGGCACCCGAGAACAAGATGCACGAGTGATCGACGTCGTCGGCCCACGAACTGATTGCGCCGAAGTCCGCCAGGACATCCCAGACTTCTTGCACGCGAGCCGCAATGAGACGTGTGCGCTGGATGTCGGCCACCCGCTTACGTTACGCGAAGAGCGACAACCGGCTCGTTAAATCGGGGTGATATGCAGGATCGTCTCGATGGCGACCGAGGCGGCGCCCGCCCCGGCAAAGAGAGCGAGCGCCACCCAATCCGCCGTTTTCGGCCGGGCCGGAGATGCGGCAAGCTGACCGGCCCCGCCACGAGCGGTGATCGCGTCGCCCATTTCGTCCGCGCGCCGCAACGTCACGACCATGGCCGTCGCGAACAGGTCGATCAAGTCGCGGCCCTGCTGCTGGCGTCGAGCCTTGCGACTGAGGGGCACCTCTTTGGGACGTAGTCGGCGGGCGGCGTAAAGCACTTGGAATTCCTCGATCAGCATCGGGAAGGCGCGCAACGCGAGCGCCAACGCGGCCGCCCATTCGTCGACCGGGATCCGGAATATCTTGAACGGGCGGCCCAAAGTTGCTAGGGCGGGGCCGATTTCGGCGACGTTGGTCGTCCAGGACACAATCGCCCCGAGGGCGATCAACAGGATCGTCAGCGCGGTCATCCGCAGGAAGTGCAATGAGCCGCCGAGGGCGACGTGCAGCCCGGCCACCGAGACCACCGGACTACCGCCGGAGAGCGCAGCAGTGACAAAGCCCAGCCCGATCACGAGCCACAGCCAGCGCGGCACCGACGGCAAGGCGCCGCGTGGAATGTGGGCAAGCCACACCGCCGCCACCGTCACGGCGCCGAGCAGTCCGATACTCACCCAGCCCGGATAGAAGGTCAGCAGCACCGCGACACCGACAACGACCAGCAATTTGGTGCCGGCCCACAATTGGTGGATGACGGAGTTTCCGGGGACGGGAACCAGCAACACCACCGGACGGCGAGGGCGCTTAGCCCGACCCCTGGCGGCCGGTGATGCAGTCGCGGTCATGCCACGCCCCCTGTCGTGGTCGACACCGTTTCCAGCACACCGTCGCGCAGATGCAGGGTGCGCGGGCAAATCCCTTCCAGGCCGATGCTGTCGTGCGAAATCACCACCAGGGTCAAGCCCTGCTCGCGCCGCAGCCGGTCGAGCAGCGTCAGCAAGCCGCGTTGGCTGGCGACGTCCAACCCCGCCAGCGGCTCGTCGAGGATCAACGCGCGCGGCGAACGCGCCAACAGTCCGGCCAGCACCACGCGGCGCATCTGGCCACCGCTGAGCTGGTCGATGCGCCGTTGGGCCAACGTGGGCTGCAGTCCGACCAGGGCCAGCGCCGCGGCCACGCGGTCTTCGTCGTGATGCGAAAAACCAGCTGCCGAAGCCACTTCAAGGTTGACGTGGCTGCGCATCAATTGCAGCCGGGCTGACTGGAAGGCCAACGCCACCACACCGACGTGCTCATCGGTGGGCTCGCCGTCGATCAGGCATGAGCCAGTGGTGGGAACGGTCAACCCGGCCATGATCCAGCCCAGCGTGGACTTGCCCGAACCGTTCTGCCCGTGGATCAAGACCCCGTCACCCTGCTCGGCGACGAAGTTGATGTCACGCAGCGCGGTCTTGGCCCACGGTGTGCCGCTGGCATATTCGTGCCCGACGCCGACGAGTTCGATCGCTCCCGCTTCGAGCCGTCGATCGGTAGCGGGGGTCGGTACCGCCGCGTCCGCGGTCCCCACCACGCCGGTGTTGTCCGATGAATTGCTCAGATTGATCGTGCGGTCGGCGGACGCCGCCTCGTCGTCGAAGTGGGTGATGTGCACCAAGGTTGTCCGGTGCCGCTTGGTAAGACCCGACATCACGCCCAGCAAGCCGTCGCGGCCCTGCTGGTCGATCATCGTGGTGACCTCATCGGCGATGAGCAGCTCGGGGTCTCGGGCGAGGGCGGCGGCGAGCGCAAGGCGCTGTAGTTGCCCGCCCGACAAACTCGAGGTGTCGCTTTCGGCGAGTTCTTCGAGGCCGACCTCACGCAGCAACAGGCTCACATCGACGTGAGCGTCCGGCGGTAGGCCCCACACCACATCGTCGGCGACCCGGGTGCCCAGGACCTGGCTCTTCGGGTGTTGCAGGACGAGCGCGGTGCCGCCCAGCTCGCCCAAACCGACTGTGCCGGGGCGGTGCACGGTGCCCGATGTCGGTTGCCGGCCGGCCAGGATCAGCATCAACGTCGTCTTCCCGGATCCGTTGGCACCGGTGATCGCGACATGCTCCCCGCTTCGGATTTCCAAACTGACCTCGCGCAGCGCGTCTTGACCGGCGTTGGGGTAACGGAACCGCACCCGGTCGAGCCGCACCGGCACCGGACCGATCTCGCCGCCCGCAGGACCGACAATGTCGGGCGGATCCAATTTGTGCACATCGGGGATGTCGCCCATCCGCTCCAACAGGCGCGACAACGCCGACCAGCCAATCAACGTCACGATGACGACGATGAAAACCAAATAGGGCAGCACCAACCACGGCCAGTACTGCAGCCCCTCGGCGACATAGCGTTTCAGGGCGTCGGCGACCGCCGGGAGGTGGACCCAACGCAGGAAGGCGGCGACGCCGTTGACGTTCGCGGTCAGCACCCCAAAGATCAACTGCCGCAACCGAGTCAGCACCGCGAACAGGCCGACCCAGGCCGAGGCCCAGATGAATCCGGCGACCATAGATGAGGCAATCACCGTGGCTACGCCGCGGCCCTTGCGTTTGACGATTCCGCATATCCCGCCCACCCAGGCAGCATCGACGACCATCGCGGAGCTGCCCAGCCCGGAGATCAAGAACGCGATCACCGTCGCAGCAACCGCCGCGGCGACCAACACTCGAGGACGGAAGCGGTAGGCGAGCAAGCCCATCGGCACCGTGCCCAAGACCCCAAGGCCCTGAGCGAACGGGATGACCGCGGCGATGATGGCGGTCACCGAACAGAGCGCCCCCATCACCGCGGCTTGTGCTAATTCGTTCGGCTGCAGCGGTCCACCCGTACGGTGCCGAAGGGGGCGCGCGGTCACTTTCTCGATTGTGCCAGGCCCACAGCCCATGCGCCGCCGGTTAGCCCTCCTTTGCTGGCCCGTGCCGCTGAGACAAAGGTGGGGCAGCGGCTGGTCTCGCATAGCAAAGCTATGCAAGCATGGGTACATGGACAACGTCGTCGACACCGCAAACACCACGCTTCTGCAGGGGCTGGGCGCCGACCTGCTCGCTGTGGTCGCTCGGCTTAACCGGCTGGCCACGCAACGCATCCAGATGCCGTTGCCCGCAGCACAGGCCAGACTGCTCGCGACGATCGAGGTTCACGGAGAAGCGCGCATCGGCGACCTTGCGGCCGTCGACCACTGTTCTCAACCCACGATGACCACGCAGGTGCGGCGCCTCGAGGACGCCGGCCTGGTTAGCCGAACCGTCGACCCCGGCGACGCCCGCGCGGTCCGGATCCGCATCACGCCCGAAGGGCGACGCACCCTGAACGCGGTTCGGGCCGACCGCGCCGCCGCCATCGAACCGCAATTGGCCATGCTCGAGCCGGCCGACCGTCAGGTACTGGTCGAGGCGGTCCAAGTGTTGCGCCGGCTTCTCGACAATGCCGCAGCGACACCGCGACGCAACACGCTGTGACCGGCTCGCACCCCTTGCCGGTCCACGACCACCAGCGGGTAGACACTTAGTCAGTGGCTTCCGCGTTCCCAGCCTCACCGCTCACGGTCTTCGTCGGATCGATGAGGTACGTCTTTGCCCCGGGCCGCGACGTGATCGTGGCGTATGGCGATTGGTGCGACATCCCGCTGAACCGCCTGGGTTTCGCCGCCCCGCCCCCGCCGTTTCCGCAACCCGACCTGCTGCTGCGGTTCGCCGGAACGCGTTGGGTTGCCATCGACAGAAGCCGCGCCGGCATCTTCGTCGACGGCGCCCGGGTTCCGGCGCTGGACATCCGCGACGGCCAGGCGATCGCGCTCGGTGACCCTCAGCGCGGTCCGCGACTGGTTTTCCGCCTTGGCTTGCCGCCCGGTCCTCCAGGGCCACCGCCCGGTCCCCCGCAACGCGCACCGTATCCACCGCCGTCCCCGCAAATGCCACCCCCACCACCGCCATCGCCGGCCCATCCGCCGCCGCGGTCACCGCAAATGCCGCCCCATCCGCCGCAGCCACCGCAAATGCCGGCCCATCCGCCGCCGCGGCCACCTGTCGCGCCGAGCCAACCCCCGCAGCAGATCCCGACCAGGCAGGAAACGCAGCGAATGCGCGTCACCCCGACGCGACAGCCGACGGTCGAGCGCCCCATCCCACCGGGGGCGCCACCGCCTCCGATGCCGGCGCCGCCCCCGGTCGGGCCCACCGCGCCGCCGGCGCCCCCCGTGCCGCCGCCGTCGCACCCGCCGTCGCCACCACAACCGCCCGAGCCTCCACCGATCGCGGCACCACCACCGATCGCGGCACCACCACCGATCCCGGAACAGCCGATCGCGCCGGAGCAACAGCGCAAAGGCCGCGGGCTGATCGAGCGAATGACCGACGCGACACGCAAGCTGCGCGCAAGCCGCCCCCCGAGCGAAGCCACCGTCGGAACCGAAGAGCCCAGCACGACCTACCGGCTGCCGCTCGAGGGCGTCGCACGCACGGCCGGCGTCAACGCCTACCGCCTGGGGCTTATCGCCGACGGACACGACCTGCTCACGGACGTGTCATTCACGGCGCGTCCGGGCACGCTGACCGCGGTCGCCGGGCCGTCAACCGCCCGCAATTCGGCGCTGCTCGGGATGCTCGCGGGCACCCGGGAGCCCAGCACCGGGCGCGTAACCGTCGACAGCCACGACGTGTACACCGAACCCGAGGCCATGCGCACCCGCATCGGCATCGTTTCGCGCAGCGAACGGATTCACCGACGGCTGACCGTCGAACGCGCCCTGCGCTACACCGCCGAACTGCGGCTGCCGCCCGACATCCCGCGCGAGCATCGCGACCGAGTCGTCAACCAGGTGATCGAAGAAGTCGGGCTGACTCCGTACCGCACAACCAGGATCGGCAAGCTGTCGCCGGAGCTACGTCGGTGCGCATCGGTGGCCATCGAACTGATCACCAGACCAACGCTGCTCGTGGTCGACGAGCAGAGCACCGCCCTGGATCCGGCGCAGCAGGATCACGTGATGGCGGTGTTGCGACGCCAGGCCGACCTCGGCTGTGTCGTCGTGGTGGCAACCACATCGCGGACCCAGCTCACCATCTGCGACCAGGTACTGCTGCTCACCGCGGCCGGGACCACGGCCTTCGCCGGAGCTCCCCAACGACTCAAGTCCACGATGGGCACCGCCGACTGGTCCGAAGCCCTCGCACGCATAAGCGCCGATGCCGACGGTGCTCACCGCGCCTTCACCGCACACCAACCAGGCCCGGCGGAACCGCCCGAAACCTCTGCACCCTGGCCGCCGCAGCGAGCGGCCACCCTGACCCGGCAAGCCTGGCTGGTGGCCCGCCGCCAAGCCCGGCTGGCCATCGCCGACCCCTTCTACTCCCTGTTCCTGGTGGCGCTGCCGTTCGCGTTGGCAGCGCTGACTCTGTTGATTCCCGGCGATTCCGGCCTGAATCGTCCCGAGGAGAGCAGCCGCAACCCGCATGAAGCCGTCGAGATCCTGGCCGCACTCAATATCGCCGCAGTGATCCTGGGCATCGCGCTGACCATTCGCGACCTGGTTGGCGAGCGGCGCGTCTTCCGCCGCGAGCAAACCGTCGGACTCTCGACATCTGCCTACCTGGTGGCCAAGATCATCTTCTTCGGCGTGGCCGCGGCCATCCTCGCCGCCATTCTGTCCACCATCGTCATCGCCGACAAAGGCCAGCCCGTGCACGGCGCCGCGCTGCTGCCGAACGCCGCCGTCGAGCTGTATGCGAGCGTGGCGCTCACGGCCATCGTCTCGGCGATCGTCGGGCTCGCGCTCTCGACGCTGGGCAAATCGCTGCGCGAAGTGCTGCCGCTGGTCGTGCCGGTGATCCTGGCGTCGGCGCTGTTCGCCGGAGGCCTGATCACGCTGGTGGGCACCTGGGGCTACGACCAGGTCTCCTGGCTGGTCCCGGCCCAGTGGGGCTTCGCGGCATCCGCCTCGACCGTCGATCTACACCGGGTCGACGCGCAGGCCGCCGACATCTTGGTGTGGACCCACTACGCGGGCTGGTGGATATTCGACATGATCGTGCTCGCCGTCTTCGGCGCGGCGTGGGCCGGGTTTGCCCGGTACCGGATTCGCCCGCCGGCGCACGAAATTCGTCAGCGGCCGCTACATCACGAAGAGCAGGAACCGAGTGACCTGTCAGGGTGAGAAATCGTTGTCGCTGACAACACGACCGACTGACGGCCATCGGCCAATTTCGGTCTCAGCGTGACGCCTTCGATGTTGCAAAGCGGCCAAGGCCGACATCACATCACTGCTGCCACGAGCAGACCGACCAGGTACGTCGCGGCGACGGCGACACCGCCGAACACCAGCTGCCGGCCCGCGGCCCACCACACCGGCTTGCGGGTATATCGAGCGGTCAGGCCGCCTGCGACCAGTAGCCCTATCGCGCCACATGCCAAACCGGCCGCCAAAAGCCCATATCCGAGAAGGTAAGGGATCAGCGGAATGACCGCCCCGATTGCGAACATGAAAAATGACGCGAGTGCGGCCACCCAGGGCGAGGGCTTTTCCGCGGGGTCCAGGCCGATCTCCTGGACCAGGTGGAAGCCGACAGCGCGCTTCTCGTCACGGTGAATCTCGTCGGTGGCGATCTGCGCGGTTTTCTCGCTCATGCCGATCCCGACCAGCAAGTCGACGAGTTCGGCGCGCTCGGCGTGCGGGTGGTTACGTATGGCGCGGTGTTCGACGTGCACCTCGGAGTCGATCTGCTCGTTGGCCGTGGTCACCGACGAGTATTCGCCGAGTGCCATCGAAAACGCGCCGGCGAGCAGGCCGGCGATACCGCTGACCAACGTGGTGTGTGCACTCTCGCCGGCGGCCACTCCGGCGATCAGGGCGCTGTTGCTGACCAGGCCATCCATCGCGCCAAAGGTGGCCGCGCGCAGCCAGCCGCCGCTGACATCGGGATGGGTGTGTCCGACGTCGTACGCCGGATTCTGAGACGGGTTGCCGGGCTGGGACATGACGCCATCTAAACGTGATGTGGGCCGTGCCGGGAAGATCCACGCCACACGATCACACCCCGCGGGCTGTTCCCGCGCGGCCAGCGGCAGGTTACCGTCGGGTTATGGCGCCGGACACGACAAACACTGCCGAACAGCTACGCAACGCGTTGGACGGGCGTTGGCGCGACGTGAAGAACCGGATGCGGGCCACAATGAGCGAGGACCTGTTCCGCCCGCACTACACGCCGAACACGGTGATCGCGCGCACCAAGGTGGCCGAGCAGATGCGGATCATGGCCGCGTTCGGTGCGGCCGCCGACTCGTTCCGCAAGGAGCACGGCGGCACCGGCGACGTCGGTGCCGCGGTCACGATGATCGAGATGCTGGCGATGTCGGACCTGTCGCTGATGGTGAAGGCCGGCGTTCAGTGGGGGTTGTTCGGCGGCGCCGTGGAGAACCTGGGCACCGAGCGTCACCACGAGGCCTACGTGCCCAAGATCATCAGCCTCGAGTTGCGCGGTTGTTTCGCAATGACCGAAACCGGACACGGCAGCGACGTCCAGTCGCTGGAGACCACCGCGACCTACGACCCCGAGACCGAAGAGTTCGTCGTCAACTCCGAGACCCCGTCGGCCCGCAAGGACTACATCGGGGGCGCTGCCGAAACCGCAACCATGGCATCGGTTTTCGCGCAACTGATCACCACCGAAGGTGGCAAGCCGGTCAACCACGGCGTGCACTGCGTCTTGGTCCCGATCCGCGATGCCGACGGCAACGACCTGCCCGGGGTGACAACGTCGGACTGCGACTACAAGGGCGGTCTGCCCGGTGTGGACAACGGCCGCATCATGTTCGACCACGTCCGGGTGCCGCGGGAAAACCTGCTGAACAAGTACGGCGACGTCGCGCCCGACGGCACCTACACTTCGCCGATCGACAACCCCAACCGGCGGTTCTTCACCATGCTCGGCACGCTGATCCGCGGCCGGATCACCGTGGGCGGCAGCGCGGGGTCGGCCGCCCGCGTCGCGTTGGACATCGCCACTCGATATGCATTGCAGCGCAGGCAATTCAGTGCACCTGACGACGAGGCGCATGAAGTGCTGATCATGGACTACCTGGTGCATCAGCGGCGGCTGTTCCCGTTGATAGCCAAGTCGTACGCGCTGCAGTTCGCGCAGAACGAGCTGGTGGCCAAGTGTCACGACCTGCAGACGTCGGACTTCCCCGATGCCGAGGAACAGCGCGAGCTGGAATCGCGTGCCGCCGGCCTGAAAGCGGCCAACACCTGGCACGCCAGCCGCACCATTCAGGAGGCCCGCGAAGCCTGCGGCGGCGCGGGCTACATGGCCGAAAACCGGCTGATCGCCCTGCGCGCCGACACCGACGTGTTCACCACCTTCGAGGGTGACAACCACGTGCTGACCCAGCTGGTGGCCAAGGAGCTGCTAACCGCCTACGCCGACGACATCAAGAGCATGAGCCCGGTCGAATGGGTGCGGTTTGCCGCCAACACCGTCGGTGAGAGGGTACTGAAACGCACTGCGGCCGAGGCGATTATGCAAAGGATCGTTGACGCCCGCCAGGACAGCGAAGAAGAGGGCAGCCTATTCAACCGTGGTACGCAGGTCAATATGTTCGAAGCCCGCGAGGAGTATCTGCTTTCGTCGGTCGCCCGGCGCCTGCAGGGCAAAGCCAAGGAGATGTCGGCCTTCGACGCATTCAACGCCGTGCAGGACCATGTGCTGCACACCGCGAACGCACACATCGACCGGATCGTGCTGGAAGCATTCGTCGCCGGCATCGACGCCTGCGAAAACACCGAAGCCCGTGAGGTATTGGAGATGCTCTGCGACCTGTACGCGCTTTCGGTGATCGAGGATGACAAGGCCTGGTACATCGAGCACGGCTACCTGTCCACCGGACGGGCCAAGGCCGTGACCCGCGGGATCAACGATCGGTGCCGGGCTCTTCGCCCGCATGCCGAGACGCTGGTCGACGGCTTCGGGATCCCTGAGCCGCTGCGCTACGCCGAGATGCTGCACCCGGAGAACCTGCCCGACGCCGACTGAGTCAGCGACTGGCAAACACCAGCAAGGCGATATCGTCGCTGGGTCGCAGAGTGAGGATCAGCGCGACGAGGTCGTCGATGAGTTCGCTGGCACTTAGACCGGCGCGACTCGCGACAAAGCTTGCGAGTTCGTCTTCGCCGAACTGGCCGACGCCTCGGTTTCGGGTTTCGATGAGACCGTCGGTGTAGAACAGCAGCGTCTGACCGGGACGCAGTCGCACACTGCAGGATTCGAACGTCGCTTCGGTGAGTGCACCGAGCAGCATTCCACCGCTGGATCGGATCTCGCGCACCGAGCCGTCAGCGTCGTCGAGTAACAGCGCCGGTGGGTGGCCACCGGTGGCCACGGTGACCTGGAATCCCGGTTCACCGACGCTGGGCTCCAGCGTTCCGAATAGCACTGTGCAGGAATGTCTTTCACTGGGATCACGGATCAACACCGAGTTCAGCTCGGCGAGCGCCTCGACGGGATCACTGTAATGCAGTGCGGCGGAACGCAGTGTGTAGCGGATCAACGAGGTGACCGCCGCGGCTGCAGCACCATGGCCTTCGACATCGCCGAGGAAGAAAGCCCACCGCCGGGGCCCGATGGCGAACACGTCATAGAAGTCGCCGCCAACCTGCCGACGTGATGCCGGATGGTAATGCGCCGCAAGAGCCAGCCCCGGAATATCGGGAAGCGACGGTGGAAGCAACGTCCGTTGCAGCACCGCCGCGTATTCCTCGATGGCATCGCGCTCCCGTTCGGCGGAGTCGCGGCCGACTTCAGCGGCGTCGCGGTCGCGTTTGGCAACGTCGCGGTCCGCCCGTGCGGTGTCTCGTTCATCCTCAGCGCCCCGCAGCCGTTGCTGCACGCGCGAAGCGCTTATCCTCCTCATCCGCAGTTCCAGGTGATCCATGACGGCGGCGGCCAGGTCGATGAGCGTGGCGAGTTGATCGTCGCTGGGCTGATAGGGGCGCGAGTCAAACACGTCGACAGCCCCCAACCGATACCCGTCCGGGGTGACGATAGGAGCACCCGCATAGAACCGAATTCCCAAGTGACCGCGCACCAGCGGATTGGTCGACGCTTGCGGATCGGTCAGCGCATCACAGACCACGTGTGGAACATCATCGAGGATGGCACTGGCGCACAGTCCTCGGCCGCGAGTTGTCTGCCCTATCCCGCGCAGCCCAACGGCGGCTTTGAACCAGATCCGGCTCGCGTCGACGATCGACACCGTCGCCATTGATGTCCGGAAAGTTCGAGCCGCGATCCGCGCAATGCGATCGAAGACCTCTTCGGGCGGGGTGTCCAAGATCCGGTAGCGCGTTACGGCCCGGATCCGACCCGCCTCGGTGGCACTATCCACCCGCTGCATCAATAGTCCTCATCGGTCACGTTTCCGCCCAGCGACCCGACGCCGACCAGTGTTTGCAGGATACGGTCGCGTTCGTCGTTGCGTCGACGGCGGTGTCGTTTCAACCGGCTCCGACCGCGTCGGGCGCGTTGCCGGCAGGGGCGGGTGCAAGCGGTCGGCGCACATACCTGATCCAGGTCAGCGCGGCGGCAAACACATAGACGGACAGGAAGATCCAGAACGCCGACGTCATCGTCCCGGTGCTGACATAGGACTGTCGCAATGCGACGTTGATACCGACACCGCCCAGTGACCCGAAGCCGGCGACGAAGCCGATGACGACGCCCGAGATCAATCGTGACCACTGACGCTGTTCGGTCTCGTCCATATCCAGGCTCTGGCTGCACGTTTCGAAGACCGTCGGGATCATCTTGTAGACCGATCCGTTGCCCAGCCCGGCCAGGGTGAACAAGGCGATGAAGCAGGCCACATAACCCGCCATGGCGGAACCGCTGACCGGGCCCGCGTGCGGATCCTCGATGCTGCCGACGGTGATCAGCATCCCGGCGGACAACACCATCGCGACAAAAACCGCGCACGCGACACGGCCCCCGCCGATTCGGTCGGCCAGCCGGCCGCCGTACACGCGGGCCAGCGAGGCGAGCAGCGGCCCGATGAAGGCGAGTTCGGCGGCGTGCAGCGAGGCCTGGGATGTGGTTTGTCCGCCCGCCGTGAAACTGGTCTGCAATACCTGACCGAACGCGAACGAGAACCCGATGAACGAGCCGAAGCTGCCGAGGTAAAGCAGCGAAAGCAGCCAGGTGTCGCGGGTGGAGAGCACCACCGACAGGATCGCTCGCAGACGGCCGGGCTCCACCCGGTGCTGGGCGACGTTGTTCATCGAGAACGTGGCGCCGATGCCCGCGATGATCAACAGCACCAGATACAGGCCACACACCCAGTACGGCTGCCGGTCGCCCGCGATGGCAATGACCACCAGGCCGACGATCTGCATCATCGGCACCCCGAGATTGCCGATGCCGCCGGCAACTCCCAGCGCCGCACCCTTGAGCCGGTGCGGGTAGAAGGAGTTGGCGTTGCTCGCCGAAGCCGCGAAATTACCGCCACCCATGCCGGTCAGCGCCGCGCACACCAGGTACGGCCACAACGGCAGCCCCGGATGAGCCAGCAGCACCATCGCGCCGATCAACGGAACCACCAAGACGAACGCCGAGAACACCGCCAGGTTCCGGCCACCGAAGATGGCCGTTGCCACAGCATATGTCGGCCGCAGACAGGCCCCGACCAGGGTGGCGATAATACCGAGCAGCAGCTTGTCGCCTGCGGAGAAGCCATACACATCGCGGGGCATGAACAATGCCATCACCGGCCAGAGCGACCATACCGCGTAACCCAGATGCACGTTCACGGCCGACCAAAGCAGGTTGCGCCGCGCGATGGTCTTGCCACCCGCCTCCCAGGCCACCAGATCTTCTGCGTCCCAATGAGACAGGTGTCGTGACCTACCCACTCACTTGACCGTCCGAAGGATGGTCCCGGAATTGACCCGTGGGACGGCCCCTGCCGTCGAGGCCCCGGAGGCGCGCGGCCGTTCCTCGCCGTGCGGCAGCACCCGCTGTTCCATCACTCTCCTTACTCCGTCGGCTAGACCGGAAATCCAGGGTGCCAGGCCAACGTGCAGGTCGTTGTCATTGTCGACCGGAAAATCCTGGTGAATTCCTGGAAAAGTACTGGGTTCCCGCCGCCGCCGGGGCACCGCATTCGCTTCGAGACGAGGGCCGGATATCGGCGGACCGCCGACTGTGCGGCCAGCCGCACGTTCGACGTCGAGTGTGCGGCCAGCTTCGCGTTCGTGCCCACCGCGCGGTGCGGGCGACCGGATGTCGCAGAAAATCGGAACATAATGTGCAACAACCCTATTGGTGTGGAATTTTGCCGACGGGCTGCAACTTGCCGTCGGGACCGATCTGGAACTTGACGGTGCCAATTCCCTTGGGGCAACAGGGTTCTTCATTGCCGACCCGCCATTGATACTGAATCGTGACCGCATCGCCGCCCCCGGGCAGCACGGTGATGTACGGCTTGGGATTTGGCGTCGGTGTGCCCAGCGGCCTGTTGTGGTCGAAGAACACCAGCTGCTGGGGCGTCGACTCACTGGCGATGGTCGGAATGATCTGCACCCAGTACAACCGGCAACTCTTGGCATGCCCCCGGGCGATCTCCACCCAACTCGAGCCGGGAACCTCGACGGGAACCGACGCGATCGCCTGGCGCACGGTGTCGGCGCTCGGTCCGTCGGACTCCTTGCAGCTATCCGCCCGCGACGCCGGCGGTGTGGTGGGTTTTCCGCCGCAAGCCGAGGCCAACAAAATCAAGAAAATCACAAAGTGACGACGCACTTTGTGAGCTTAGCGAAAACTGTGAATGTCCCATTTGTTTCGTCCGAGCCCCTGTTCCGAGGGGCAATTCCCAAGAGTCCGCGAGTAATCTGGCGTCAGCCGCAGATCAGTGCTGACCTGCGGCTACCTGCTCGGCCTGCGGGTTTTGCAAACACCTCACAAATGCGTCCGCTTCCGGTGAGATCAAGCCGTAAAACGGCGGAAACATCGGACGCCCGACGCTGAAACATCCATGTCGCACGATTTAGCCGATAGGCCCTTGCGCGCCCGAAAGGAGGGCAGTAGGCGTGGCTGCGGAGCGTGGTCAGGACACCGTGAACAGCCTGTGCGCCTACTGCGGCGTGGGCTGCGGCATGGTGTTGCAGATCACCAGTGACCCGAAAAACGGCCACAGTCACGTCGCGAAATCTGTTGGCAACAAAAGCCACCCGGCCAACTTCGGCCGCCTGTGCACCAAGGGCGCAACTACCGCGGACATGTTGGCCGCACCCGGCCGGATGGATTCGGCCTATTGGCGGGCGGAGCGCGGCGAGGCCCTCGCGCCGGTCGATCTTGACGCCGCAATCACCCAATCCGCGAAGCAGTTGCGGGCGATCATCGACGAACACGGCCCAGACGCCTTCGCCCTGTACGTGTCCGGGCAGATGTCGCTGGAAGCGCAATACCTGGCGAACAAGCTGACCAAGGGCTTCATCGGCACCAACCAGATCGAGTCGAACTCGCGACTATGCATGGCCAGCGCGGGGTCTGGCTACAAGCTGTCGCTCGGCGCGGACGGGCCGCCCGGTTCCTATCAGGACTTCGACAAGGCCGACGTGTTCTTCGTCATCGGCGCCAATATGGCTGACTGCCACCCGATTCTGTTCCTGCGGATGATGGAACGCGTCAAGGCCGGCGCCAAATTGATCGTCGTCGATCCGCGCCGCACCGCGACCGCCGAGAAGGCCGACCTCTATCTGCAGATCTCGTCCGGTACGGATCTCGCACTGCTGAACGGGCTGCTGCACCTGATCGTCGAAAACGGCCACACCGACCCAGAATTCATCGCCGAATTCACCGATGGCTGGGACGAGATGCCCGGTTTCCTCGAGCAGTTCACCCCGGACAAGGTCAGCGAAATCACCCGCATTCCCGCCGAAGACATCCGTACCGCGGCCCGCTGGATCGGCGAAGCCGACAACTTCATGACCTGCTGGACGATGGGGCTCAACCAGAGCACCCACGGCACCTGGAACACCAACGCGATCTGCAACCTGCACCTGGCAACCGGCGCGATCTGCAAGCCGGGCAGCGGTCCGTTTTCGCTCACCGGCCAGCCCAACGCGATGGGCGGGCGCGAAATGGGTTACATGGGACCGGGGCTGCCGGGCCAGCGCGCGGTGACCTCGGCGGCCGACCGCGACTTCGTCGAGGACCAGTGGGGCATCCCCCGCGGATCGTTGCGTACCGACGTCGGCACCGGCACCGTCGACATGTTCTCCCGCATGGCCACTGGCGAGATCAAGGCTTGCTGGATCATCTGCACCAATCCCGTTGCCAGCGTTGCCAATCGGAAAACAGTGCTGGCGGGCCTGGAGAAAGCCGAGCTGGTGATCGCCCAGGACGCGTTCTTGGAGACCGAGACCAACGAATACGCCGACGTGTTGCTGCCCGCCGCCCTGTGGACAGAGTCCGAAGGGGTGATGACCAACTCCGAGCGCAACATGACGCTGTTCCAGCCGGCGGTGCGAGCACCCGGCCAGGCGATGCCGGACTGGCAGATCATCGCCAAGATCGCTTGCGAGATGGGCTTTTCGGACTCCTTCAGCTATGACTGCGCAGAAGACGTATTCGAGGAGATCAAGCGGTTCTGGAATCCCAAGACGGGCTACGACTTGCGCGGCGCGAGCTATGCCCGGCTGCGGCAGACCCCGCTGCAATGGCCGTGTCCGCCGGATGGTGTCGACGATCGCAACCCGATCCGCTACCTGAACGACGGCGTCAGCCACACCCAGTTGGTCCGAGAGGACGGAACCGTGCCGCGGTTGGCCTTCGCCACCGCGAACGGTCGCGCGATGTTCTTCGCGCGCCCGCACCTGTCGCCCGAGGAGATGCCGGACGACGACTACCCGTTCCTGCTCAACACCGGGCGTCTGCAGCACCAATGGCACACGATGACCAAGACCGGCAAGGTCGCCAAGCTCAACAAGCTCAACCCCGGACCATTCGTCGAAATCCATCCTGACGACGCGGCGCGGCTCGAGATCGCCGACGACGATCAGGTCGAAATCGCCTCGCGCCGTGGCCGAGCCGTGCTACCGGCCGTGGTCACTGACCGGGTGCGGCCCGGCAACTGCTTCGCACCGTTCCACTGGAACGACTCGTTCGGCGAGTACTTGTCGATCAACGCGGTCACCAACGACGCGGTGGATCCGGTTTCCTACCAACCGGAATTCAAGACGTGTGCGGTCACTGTCACGAAGATCACCGTCACCACATCGGATGTCGACACCGAACCCGAGCCTGCGGTGACCACCAGCGCGACGGACCCCGCAGCTACGGAGGTTACCGAAATCACCAGTTCACAGGTAGACGCCCTCGCCGAAATCCTTGGTGTGGCAAACGAACCGGTGCCCCAGCTCGGTCCGCTCGGCCGGACCTACCTGGCCGGGATACTCGCCGGGTTGCGGACGGAAGCCGGCCGCCGCAACCTCGGGGTTCCCACCCTGCCGCTCAATGCCCCATTCGACACCAACACCCGACTGTGGGTGGACGGTCTGCTTGCGGGGATGTTCGCGCGTACCGAACCGCCCGCGTCGATGCCGGCTTTTACACCGGTCTCCCCCACCGTCGATGCGCCGGCGGACCCACCCACGACGCCCCAGGTCGACGCCGCGCCGAAGCGGGCTCCGATTGTGGTGTTGTGGGCTTCGCAGACCGGCAACGCCGAAGAGCTCGCCGCCCAGGTCGTAGCCAGACTCGGCGAAGCTCAGCTGTCGGTGGCATCGCACAGCATGGACGACTTCCCGGTGGCCGACTTGGCCACCACGCAAGAACTGTTGGTGGTCACGAGCACCACCGGTGACGGCGAGGCCCCGGACAACGGCGCCGCACTGTGGCGAGCGCTGACCGGTGACAGCGCGCCGCAGCTCACCCAGACCCGCTACGCCGTCCTCGCCCTGGGCGACTCGAACTACGACGACTTCTGCGGCTACGGGCGCAAGCTCGACGAGAAGTTGGCGGAGCTGGGCGCGACCCGCATCGTCAATCGCGTCGACTGCGAGCCCGACTACGAGGAGGCCGCCGATGGGTGGCTGGGCGGAGTCATCGGGGCGCTGACACGCACACCCACCCCGGTCGGCCAGGGAACCGCGGCCTCGGCAGCGGCGCCCGCGCGCCGTCCGGCAACCCGTCCCAAGGAGCCGACCTATAACAAAAAGTGCCCGCTGGTTACCGACATGATCCGCAACACCACGCTCAGCGGACCGAGCTCCGCAAAAGACGTGCGGCAGATCGTGTTTGACCTCCCCGGCGAGCATGTCAGCTACGAGGCCGGCGACGCGCTCGGGGTATGGCCGCGCAACAGCGACAAACTCGTCGACGAATGGCTGTCGGTCACCGGACTGGATGCACAGACCCCGGTCGAGGTCGGCGAGCATGGTCTGATGTCGTTGCGCTCCGCGCTCACCGAACGGCTCGAGATCGCCCACATCAGCCGGGACCTGGTGCGGTTCGTGCAGGAGCGCACCGGCGATCCGAAACTCGCCGAGCTATTGAAGCCGCAAAACAAAGCCGCGCTGAGCAATTGGACGTGGGGGCGCCAGTCCGTCGACCTGCTGGCGCAGCTGCCGGTCTCGGCATCCGCCCACGAGTGGCTGAGGGTCCTCAAACGCCTTCAACCGCGCCTGTATTCGATCTCGTCGAGTCCTAAAGAGTGCCCCGGAGAAGCGCACCTGACAGTCTCACCGGTGCGCTATAACTTCCAGGGCGTCCCCCGCCGCGGGGTGTGTTCGACCTACCTTGCCGACCGCTCTCCCGGCGATCGAGTCGCTGTCTATCTGCAGTCGTCGAGCAATTTCAGGACACCCAGCGATTCACACACGCCGATGATCATGATCGGTCCCGGGACCGGTATCGCCCCGTTCCGGGGCTTCCTGCAGGAGCGCCGCGCGCTCGGCCACACCGGACCAAACTGGCTGTTCTTCGGGGAGCAACACGCCGAGACCGACTACTACTACCGGGACGAGATCGAGAAGATGCACGCCGACGGGCTCCTCACCGAACTCGACCTGGCGTTCTCCCGGGACCAGCAGGAGAAGGTCTACGTCCAGCACCTGATGCGCAAGCGTGGCGCGCAACTGTGGAGCTGGCTGCAGGACGGCGCGCAGCTGTATGTGTGCGGCAGTGCCGACCCGATGGCCAAAGACGTAGATCGCGCGCTGTGCGACATCGCCGCCGAACACGGCAACCTCGACCCCGACGCCGCGTCGGCCTACGTCCAGTCGCTGAGCGCGGACAAGCGCTACCACCGCGACGTCTACTAGCCACCCGTCGAACCCGTAATACGGCGGAAACATCTGCCATCCGCGGCCGAAACATCGCTATCGCACGATGTGCTCAACAACTGGTGCGTAGCCGATGAAGGGGTGTCCGCATGGCAACTGACGACCACCCGGTTGACCAGGAATTACCGGCGGGCCATGTCGCTTGGGCAGGATTGCCCATCAACCTCGATTACGCCTTCTCCCAGGCACAGCGCGACAAGGTCTACGCGCAGCACCTGATCCGGAAGCGCTGGTGCTCGCTGCGCGCGCACTCGAACGATGGCGACGGTGCGGCCGTTGACCCCGATACGGGTCAAATCCATGTTGAGTGGCTGAGCGACGACCGACGCCACGCCGGGTAGCGCCCACCCGACCCGCTGGTCGCGATCGACATCCGCGCTACAAACGGTGGATACCGTGCTGCAGTGGTTGTCAACGCGGGCATGTCGGCGGCGTTCGCCGACTCACGCACACCGACCGGTGGGCACGTAGCGTCAGGGAAACACCACCTCCGTGGACGGGCGCAAAACGTGTTGGATGTATCGATTATCGAGACCTCCGGGTTGGGTGATCGCAGCTATTTGGTGAGCGACGGTGAAGTGGCGGTCGCCATCGACCCGCAGCGCGACATCGATCGGGTGCTCGAGCTAGCCGGCGACCTGCGAATCACGCACGTGCTCGAGACGCATATCCACAACGATTACGTCACCGGCGGGCTGGCGCTTTCCGACGCGGTCGGGGCCGAATACGTGATTCCCTCAGGAGAAGACGTCGAGTTTTCCTGCCGCGCCGTCGGCGATGGCGACCGCATCGACAGCGGCGCAATCCATTTGGAAGTGCTACTCACGCCGGGGCACACCCACCATCACGTCAGCTACGTCCTCCGCGAGGAGTCCGGCGACACCGTCGGGGTTTTCACCGGAGGGTCGATGCTCTTCGGCAGCACAGGAAGAACCGATCTGCTCGGCGCCGAGCACGCCGAGGAATTGACTCGGCTGCAATACCATTCGGTCCGACGCCTCGCCGACGAGCTGCCCGCGGCGACACCGGTCTACCCAACCCACGGCTTCGGCAGCTTCTGCTCCGCCGCACCCACCGACGGTGACGACTCCACCATCGGAGACCAACGCCGCAGAAACCCCGCGTTGACTCAAGGCGAGCAGGACTACGTTGACGAGCTTCTCGACGGGCTGGCCGCCTTCCCGGCGTACTACGCGCATATGGGTGTGATCAACCGGAACGGTCCCACGGCTGCGGATCTGTCGCCGCCTGCGCCGGTCGACCCGAGCGAGCTGCGCAGGCGGATCGACGCCGGCGAATGGGTGGTCGACCTACGCAACCGAACCGCCTTCGCGGCCGGACATCTTTCCGGCACATACGGATTCGAGCTGTCCGGTTCCTTCGTCAACTACCTCGGCTGGCTCTACGCCTGGGGCGCGCCGCTGACCTTGATCGGCGACGACACGAAGCAGATCGCCGACGCGCAACGTCAGCTTTCCCGCATCGGCGTTGAGCGCCTCACCGGCAGCGCCAGCGGTGACATCCGCGAGCTGGCCGATGGTGAGGCACTGCGTAGTTACCGGGTGGCCGACTTCGGAGAACTTGCCGCTGTACTCGGCGACGGCGCGGTGATCGTGCTCGACGTCCGCCAGCCCGGGGAATTCGACGGTGGTCACGTGCGCGGTGCGATCAACGTCGCGTTGCACGAATTGGCCGAACGCCTCGACGAAATTCCCGCCGACCCCGAGCTGTGGATCCACTGCGCAAGCGGCTACCGCGCGTCGATCGCTGCTGCGCTGCTCGACCGGCACGATCGCCGCGTCGTGCTGATCGACGACAGCTATGACAACGCCGAAAAGCTGGAGATCACCACGGCGACGTGACCGGCACGGCATTCCGCGGAGCCGAACGCCTCGCCGAAAATCACTGTGAACATAAATCTGTGGTTTTCCGCCGCCGCGGGTAGTGAATACTCACTGCCACCTCACATTGGGAGCCAATAATGAGCGCACCGACCGCCGACGTCATCACCTCGCCAGAGCTTCACACGTTGCTGGAGTCGTCCACGGCTCCGCGCGTCGTCGATGTACGCACCCCCGCCGAATTCGAAACCTCGCATATCGCCGGGTCTTACAACGTTCCGCTCGATGTGCTGGAAGAGCACGGTCCCGAAATCGCTCAGCGGCTCGACGGCGATCACGATGTCGTGTTGCTATGCCGTTCGGGTCAACGCTCGACCAAGGCTCAAACGCTGCTGCGCAACGCCGGACTGACCACCGGGCGCGTTCTCGAAAACGGAATCACCGACTGGGAGGGGCGAGGGTTCGCGGTCGACCGCGGCGCGCAACGATGGGACCTCGAACGTCAGGTGCGTCTGGTGGCGGGATCGATCGTGCTTTCGTCCGTTCTCGGCAGCGTCGCCGTCCCGCGACTCAAATGGCTGGCCGCAGCAATCGGTGCGGGTCTGACTTATGCCGCGGTATCCAACACCTGCGCGATGGGAACTGCGCTCTCCAAATTGCCGTACAACCGCGGCGCCACGTCGGATGCCGAGACGATCCTGTCTCAACTTGGTGAGTAACACGGCGGCTGAAACGGGCACATGAGCCCTTCAGGTGTTCTTCAGGGTGCGTTCACCTTGATCAGCGCTACCGTGACTGCATGCGCCACGTCATCGGACGGAGGGTGCGATGAGCGACGCTCACACACCCCGGATCCCCCTCGCGATGTCCTCGCCGAGCCTCAACCGCGGAGTCGGCTTCACCCATGAACAGCGGCAGCGGCTGGGGCTGACCGGGCGGCTGCCGTCGGCCGTTCTCACCCTCGAACAGCAAGCCGACCGGGTGTGGCATCAACTGCAAAGCCTGGCGACCGATTTGGGCCGTAACTTACTCCTCGAGCAACTGCACTACCGCCACGAACTGCTGTACTACAAGGTGCTCACCGACCATCTGCCCGAACTCATGCCAGTGGTCTACACGCCCACCGTCGGAGAGGCCATCCAACGCTTCTCCGACGAATACCGTGGGCAACGGGGGCTGTTCCTGAGCATCGATGAACCCGATGAGATCGAAGAAGCCTTCGAAACGTTCGGACTGGGACCCGATGACGTCGACCTGATTGTCTGCACCGACGCCGAAGCCATCCTGGGTATCGGTGACTGGGGCGTGGGCGGCATCCAGATCGCGGTAGGCAAGTTGGCGCTTTACACCGCCGGCGGCGGCATCGATCCGCGCCGCTGCATCGCGGTGTCACTCGACGTCGGCACCGACAACGAACAGCTGCTGCAGGACCCCTACTACCTGGGCAACCGCCATGCCCGGCGTCGCGGCGAGGACTACGATGCTTTCATCCAGCGCTACATCGAAACCGCCCACCGGCTGTTCCCCCGCGCAATACTGCATTTCGAGGACTTCGGGCCCATCAACGCACGCAAGATCCTGCAGATCTACGGCGACGACTACTGCATTTTCAACGACGACATCCAGGGCACCGGCGCGGTGGTGGTGGCCGCCGTGTACGGCGGATGTCATGTCACCGGCGTCCCGCTGCGCGACCAGAAGGTGATCGTGTTCGGCGCCGGGACCGCCGGCATCGGCGTCGCCGATCAGATTCGAGACGCGATGGTCGCCGACGGCGCCACCGTCGACGACGCCAGATCGCAGATATGGCCGATCGACAGGCAAGGCCTGCTGTTCGACGACATGGACGACCTGCGGGCATTCCAGGTGCCGTACGCGAAGAACCGCGACCGACTGGGGGTGGCCGCCGCCGACCGGGTGGGGTTGGTGGATGCGATCAAGCTCGCGTCACCGACCATTCTGTTGGGCTCCTCGGCCGTATTCGGCGCCTTCACCCAAGAGGTCGTCGAAGCGATGACCGCATCCTGCGAACGGCCGATGATCTTCCCGCTGTCCAATCCGACCTCACGCATGGAAGCCATGCCGGCCGACCTGCTGGGCTGGTCGCACGGCAAGGCGCTGATCACTACCGGTACTCCCGTCGCTCCCGTCGCCTACGACGGGACCACCTACATCATCGGCCAGGCCAACAACGCGCTGGCCTTCCCGGGAATCGGACTGGGTACCATCGTCGCACGGGCCAAGTCGGTCACCCCGGGGATGCTGCAAGCCGCGGCGAAAGCCATTGTGCGGCACGCGAGCCCGGAAGATACCGGAGACTCGCTGTTGCCGGATGTGCAGAACCTGCACGAGATCTCGACGACGGTCGCCGAAGCCGTCTATTACGCTGCCGTCGAAGACGGCGCAGCCAGCACGAGCCATGACGATGTCGCGCAAGCCGTGGCCGACACGTTGTGGGCGCCTGTCTACGACTAATCGGGTCTATCGCAAGGGCGGGGTCGGTTGCCCGTACACGGCCACCACGACGGTGCGGTCCAGGCTGTTGTCCGACCACACCCCGATGTTGTTGTTGGCGCAGTCGCGAATGATCGCCATGTCGTCGGGGTTGGAGTACCACTGGTTGACCAGCTCCAGGCTGCTGATGGCAATGGCCGGATTGATCGCCACCGTCTCTGCGGCTCTGCCGCGGAAGCCGGCGGCGTTGGCGCGGTCTTGCGGTGTGGATCCGTCGGATCCGATGTCGTCATTGATATTTCGGTTGTTGATCATATCGTCGGCGTGCCATTGGGCAGCCAGCGTGAGCGCATTGTTTCTGATCACGTCATTCGTGCAGCCCGCCTGGTGCTGCAGGGTGTACACGGCGGAGACGACGGCACTGTTGAGCCGCTTGTTGTCGGCATGAGCGGCCGGCACCGCGAATGCTCCTGCCGCCGTGAGCAATACAGCGACGGGCAGTAGGCGAGCACCGCGGCGCAGCCACACCGTCATCTGACCTCCTCGAATCACACCGGGTCGAAGCGCGAAACCAGCCATCGGCCATTGACCTTGTCCAGCGTCACCTTGATGACGGGCTGGGTATCGGTAGGCGTGCCGTCGCCGATGGTCACCGTCTGGTTGACATACAGCAGGGCCACCGCATGGTTGGCGGTCGCCGAAACCGAGGATGCCGCCGTCACTTTGGCCACTGACGAGATGTGCTTTTCTTTCGCACCCGGGATCACGACCTCGTGAATCAGCGCGGTGTAGGCGTCCTTGAACTCGCCGGTCAGCCGCTCACGCGCCGCGCCGAGGTCCTTGTCTGCCGAGTCCGCTTTATACGACAGCAAGGCGACGGTGTCTTCGCTTGCCGCCCGGACCGATTCGGTGCGGGCCACCGCAAGGTCGTCGGCCGACCCGACCACCCACCGGAAGTAACCCGCCCCCAGCGCTACCAGCAATGCGAGCGCCGGCAACACGCCATAGGCGAGCACCCGCGACCAGGCGATCGAACGCCTCCGGGTCTTGGGCTCGTCACCGGACGCCTCGGCGTTCTCGACGGCTTCCGACTCTTGTTGTGTCGCCTCGTCTTTAGCTTCGGCCTCAGGTGAGGACGCGTCAGCCGTGTCGGCGTCATCGGTCTTCACGGTGCCCTCGGCGTCTTCCTTGAGTGTCGTCATGGCACGAACACCACGTTCGACACCTTGGCGTCGTCGCCGACCGAGTGGACCTCAATCCGCATCCGCCATTCGCGCGGCGGTTCTTCGCCGCCCGCGGTCCGCGACTTCACCGCCACCGCGACCAGGACTTGAGCGGAGTCGCCCCGCTGCGATTCCAGACCGGCGTCGGTGACCGTGCCCTCCGATTTCGACTGCGCCGCCTTGACGACCTCGATGAACGGCTTGGCCCGCTGCTCGAAATCCTCACGGAAAGACCCGGTGGCCAGATCGAGGACCCGCTGCACGTCCGAATCGACCTCGGTGTAGTTGATGGTGGTGAGGTTCACCGCGCCCTGGCGAGCAACCGAGACGAATTGCTCGCGTTGCGCCTGCGCTTGATGCCTTTCGTATGCGGAGTATCCCAGCCAGCCAGCCAATCCGGTCACCCCCGCCAAAATCACGGCGCCGGCTACCAATGCCGATCCCGTACTGGAAAGGCGCCGACGGGTAAACCGATGCCGCCAGCGAGCGAAGCGGCCTTCGGACTGGCCATTGCTCTCACCGGTCCCGTCCCTTTCCTCGGTCTCGTCGACCAGCGCCGCGTCGTCTTCGGCGTCGTCGTAGTCCTCGGTGTCGGCATCCGTTGGCTCAGCGACCTTTTCGTCGGCGTCGGCGGTATCGGGCTCGTCGGCCATGTTTCTCCTTTATCCCTGCCCTGGCGGCACGAGAAGCGACTGCCAGTTTTTGGCACGCGGGTGCGCCAAGTCGGACTCGGTGTAACGCTTTCCGTCGGGACCTATGTAGTCACCGGTGGCCGGGTCGTAGGTGGTCACGGAAAGCGGCGGGGTTGACGGTGCCGTGCCCCGCGGGGGTGGCAGTCGCGGATCCTGTCCCGGCGGATACTGCGGCACACCTTGGCCACTGGTGGTGGCGTTCGGGTCGCCCTTCCAGTTGTAGCCCTCGTTGAGCGGCACGTACTCCTCGTCGCTATCGCACAGCTCGACGGTGGGGGCACGCTTCCATGGCTTGGTCTCACACGGAATGTTGCGCGCCCCCCGCACATTGAACTCGGAATCCTGCGGAACCCGGCAATAGAGGTCGGCTGCCGGTCGATCTGGGGCATCCACGCTGGCTGGTGAGCGGCGCTGAGTGGGCGGCAGAAATCCGGTTGAGCATGGCGGCGGAAGGTTCAGGTTGAGGTTGAAATCCAGGAAAAATCCGCGATACTCCTGTTTGGTGTTCAAGTTCGGCACCAAAGCCGCCGCCATCACCGCTATACCCTGCGGGAATAACACCAGGAGCTGTTCGATGTCGTGGCGGTAGACGACGGCGATGTCACCGAGGCTCACCAGGTTGGCGAACAACACCGGCAACGCCGGCGACACCCGGTCCAACAGCGCGCGACCTTCCTCAATCCCGGAAGTCCCCTGCGTCAGCAGATCTCGCACCGCCGCATCCTGTGCCTTGAACTGCGCCATCAGCGCCGCCGTTCGACTGGCCCACGTGGCGATCGCATCCGACGTCTGCACCTGGGAGTTCAGCACTGCCGGGGACTGGTCAATCAAGGTGGCCAGCGGATCGACGGTTTGACCTCCGGCGATGGCCAATGCGGTTGATCCATCGACGATCCGAGACAGCTCGGGGCCAAGGCCCCCGACCGCCCGATTGGTCTCGTCGATCACCGTGTGCAAGTTGTCCCGCGGAATCGCTTGCAACGCACGGTTAGTCAGGTCGAGCAGGTGACCGATGTCGACAGGAACGTCGACATGACCGGCTGGAATGATGTCGCCAGCCCGCAGCGGTCGGGACTGTCCACCGTCCTTACCGGGCTGCGGGGTCAGTTCGATGTATTGCTCACCGATCGCCGAGCGGCTGTGCACCGAAGCCTGAACCTCGAAGGGCACCTTCACTCCGGACCTCATGGCGAGCACCGCGCGCACCCCGGTCGCCGTGACGTCGACCGACTTGACCTGGCCCACATCGGTACCGCGATAGGTGACGACCGAGGTCTGGTAAAGGCCGCCCGACTGCGGCAGGTCGACCGTGACGTTGTACTCCCCGACCCCGAACAACGTCTCGGGTAGTTTCATGAAGTTGAATGCCATTGCGCCACAAGAAACTACGGTCACCAGCGTCAAAATGGCCAATTGGATCCAGGTCCGGCGATTGAGGCGCAGCATCAGTACCCCCCGAAGTGATACGGGTAGGTCAGCGGGTTACCGCCGGTAACGGGACTGGGCTGCATGCCGATGGTGCGACCCCAGTACATTTCGAGTTGGGTGAGGTTACCTTCCCAGCGCGAACCAGTGAATAGCCCAGTGTCTATGCGGCTCAGCGTCAAATCGACGATCATCGTGAGGTTCGCGTAGTCGCCGCGAAACCAGTTGGTGACTGTGGATGTCGGCCACGGGTAGGTCGCCAAGCCGTCCAGACCCTTGGTGAGTGCCGGCCCCGCGTCGGCGAGTGACCGCAGCACCGGCGCGATATTGCGCAGATTGTTGACCAAAGATTCCTTGCTCTGGTGGATGGTGTCGGCCGCGATCGCGCTGAACTTACCGACCTGATCGATCGCATCGGCGATCTTCGTGCGCTCTTTGGCCAGTACGTCCAGCGCTTTGGGCACGGTCATCAGCGCCTTGTCGACTACCGGATCTTTGGCGGCCACCTGCCCCGCCAGGGCGTTGAGATTCTCGGCGGCGGCGATGATGTCGTCGGTCTGGTCGTTGGTGCGGGCGATGAATTCATCCAGCTGGCTCAGCAGGCTGCGCATGTCGTTTTCACGCCCCGCGAATGCCTTGGCGACGGCTTGGTTGATTTCCTGCAGCTGCCCAATTCCCCCGCCGTTGAGCAGGATCGACACCGATGCCAATGTCTGCTCGGTGCTGGGATACAAGCTCGCGCGGCTTAAAGGGATGACAGATCCGTTCTTGAGTTGGCCGACGGGCGGCTCATCCTTGGGCGGCGTGAGCTCGATGTGCATCGAACCCAGCAGGCTGGTCTGGCCGAGCTTGGCGGTCGAATTGGCCGGCAAGCGGACATCGCCGTTGATGCGCATCGTGACCAGCGCATGCCAATCTTGCAGCTCAATGTTGGTGACATTGCCGACGTTGACATCGTTGACCCGGACCCGGGTGTTTTGCTGAATCGTCACGACATCGGGCATTTGCGCCTGGATCGTGTACGCACCCGGCCCGCCACCGGAAGTACCGGGCAGCGTGAACGAATTCAGGCCGCGCCATCCGCCGCACGCCGAAAGTGCGGCGACGCAGGCCATTCCCAACACTGCGGCTATCGCGCGTCTCATGACGGCGGCCCCGTCGGGAGCATCAGGTTCTGTAGCACCTGGATCGAGCTCATTCCGGCGCTCGGGGGCGGCGGTGACTCGGGTGGTTGCGGCTGATCGGCAAGCCCGGGCGGCCCAGGAAGCGGCGGCGGCGGTGACTCGGGTGGTTGCGGAGCATCGGGCGGTGGCGGAGTTGCCGCGGGAGGCGGCGTGTAGCCGGGCCGTAGCCAGTCCTCGCTGTAGGTGATCTCACCCGGCCGGGCTTGCGTGCCGACAAACGGGTTGATTCCCGCCGGAATGTAGTTGTAGATGCGGTTCTTGATGATCGGGTTGAGGTACTGCATGCACAGCTTCGAGACTCGCGCCAGGCGCGCTCGGGATGCTGCTTCGATTGAGCTGCAAATGAATTGCGGGATGTCGGCAAAGTTGTTCAACGCGATAATGCCCGACATCGCGCCCTGCGCCGGCTGGTAGATGTTCATGAAGTTCTGAAACACCGTCGGAGTTACATGCAGGATCTGCTTGATGTCACCACGGCTGTCGTTCAGCGCGGTCGTGATCGATCCCAGTCGGTCGAACGTGACACCTATTGCTTCCCGATTCTCGGCGAGAAAGTCGCGGACATCCACGAGCGCGCCGTCCAAGGCCTGCAACGCATTGCCGACTTCGTTGGGGCTGTTGGTTAGCACGGTCGTGACGCTGGCCAAGTTTCGATTGAACGAGGCCAGTAGATCGCTGCTGGAGGACAGTGCGGACACCAGAAGCTGCAGATTACGCACCGTGCTGAAGATGTCGTCGGCGTGGTCACCGAGCGCCGAGATCGCTTGGGACAGCTTGATTACGGTATCGCGAGCGGTATCTCCCTGGCCGCGCAGGTTATCTGCGGCCGAGTTGACGAACTCGCCGACGGAGTTCACTCCGCCCGGACTGGTGGGCTGCAAGGCGTCGGTCAACTTCTCTAGCTGCCTGCGGAAATCGTCCCATTCGACCGGCACCGCGGTGCGACTCAGCGGGATCGACGCGCCGGGGCTCAATTTGGGGCCGCCCGAGTACGCCGGGACGAGTTGAATTGCCCGCGAGGTCACCAGCGACGGCGACAGGATCGCGGCGCGGGCATCGGCGGGAACCGCGTACTGCTTCTCCACCGAGAAGGTCACCTTGGAGCTGGCGGGCTGGGGCTCGATCTTGTCCACCACGCCGACTGCGACGCCGAGGATCCGAATCTCGTCACCGACGAACAGGCCGTTCGCCTCCGTGAAATACGCCGAGTAGGTGTTCTTTTCGACGTCTTTCCACAGCTTCTTGCCGACTAGAAACGACGCCACGGCCAGCGTCAGCACTAAGCTGATCGCCGTTGCTTTTCGAAGGGTGTCTCGACTCTTGTTCATGGTCCGTCGAACTCGTGGGGCGAGGGCGGCGGGATGGTTCGTATCGGTGGCGTCGAGGGCGGCGGTGAGGGCGGCTGCGACCACAGCGGGACCGGTGCGTTCTCCGGCGGCACGGGTGGCGTTCCCGTCGGCGGGTCCACCACCTCCGAGGGCAGCCCTTGGTTGGGATCCAGGAACCGGTCGTACATGTCCGCGTCCAGCACCGGCCCCCCGATTTGGCCGGGGATCAAGTTCGCCACGTACGCCTTGAAAAATGGCCCGGAACCCAACACTTCGCCGAACGACATCGCATAGCGTTTGAACTTGGGCAGGGTCCGCTGAATATCTTCCTTGCGGTTGTCCAGAATCTCGAGCACGCCGTTGAGCTTGTCCAGCGCGGGCTTGAGTTGGCTTCTGTTGTCGTTGACCAGCCCGGAAATCTGATGCGAGACCGCGGTGAGGTTGTTCATCAGTGCGTCCAGGGAATCGCGCTCGTCCAGTAGTGCGGCAAGCAGTGCGTTGGAGTTGGACACCAGGCCGGCGATCTGCTGGCTGCGCTTGCCCAGCACCGCCGATACCTTATTGGCGTTGCCCAGCAGGCTGCGCAGCTGGGTGTCACGTCCATTGAGGGTGTCCGAGAACCGGGCCACACCCTCCAAAGCGGGCCTCAGGCTCGGCGGTGTCTCCTTGAATGTGTTCGCCAATGTCGTTAGGGCTGAGGATAATTGGGCGGTATCGAGGCCGCTGATCGTGGTGGTCAGATCACCCAGCGCGTCGGGAAGGTCATAAGGTGAGTGGGTACGCGCCAGCGGAATGGGGCCGGATAGCCGCCCATCACCGCGCGGCGTGAGCTCGAGCATCTTGGAGCCCAGGATTGTTTCCGTCTTGATCGCCGCCTCGGTGCGGTCGCCCAACTCGATGCCCTGGCGAACGGTGAAGCCGACCCGAACCTTGGTGCCCTCCAGCCGGATGTCGGAGACCCTGCCGACACCCATCCCCGAAACCCGCACCGTGCTACCGGGTTTGATGCCACCGGCCTCGGAAAAATACGCGGCGTAGTCATCGGTGTTCTTCACAAAGGGCAGTTTGTTGTACTGAAACGCGACAACGGTCACGCAGGTCAAGATCGCGGTGCCCATCAGTCCCAACATGACGGGGCTCCGACGGCCGAGCGGTTTGATCTTGGGCAGCTTCAACTTCATTGAGGCGTGCACCGCCCGCTGGGCTGGCCCAACAATTTGACGAAGATCGGGTTGCCCCCCTTGCCGTTGAGCTTGAGTAAGACCTCGCAGAAGTAGAAACCGAAGTAGTCGCCGGTCAGGCCTTGCCTGGACAGCACTTGATAGACGTTCGGGAGATCCTTGAGTAGTTTGTCGACATAGTCGCGGTCGGAGAGTATCTGCCCGGACATGCGGTCGGTCTCGTGCACCACATCCTTGATCGGCTGGCGGGCCTGGACAAGCAAATCGGTAACCGAGCCGGCGGCCGCGTTGATATAGGCCAGCCCCGTCGAGATGTCGTCCTTGCGCTGCGCCAAGCCCTCGACCAGCTGGGCCAGCTTGTCCAAGCCGTCGGAGAACTCGTGGTCGCGTGCGGCGAAGGTGTGCAGGACGGTGTTCAGGTTGGTGATCAGCTGGCCGATCAATTCACTGCGCCCGGCCAGCGTCGACGTGAGTAGCGAGGTCTGGGACAACACCGAGGCCAGGGTGCCGCCCTGTCCCTGGAAGATTCGCAACAGTTGACCGGACAGCGCGTTGACCTGATCGGGATCCAGCGCCCGGAACAACGGGCGGAATCCCCCGATGAGTGCGTCGATGTCGAGGGCGGGCGACGTTCGTGCCAGCGGAATCGTCGCGCCCGGGGGCAGCCGGCGTGGGGGTCCAGGTCCATCTTCGAGCGCCAGATAACGGTCACCGATCAGGTTTTCGTACCGCACGACGGCCTTGGTGCCCTCCGTGAGGCGTATCCCCTTGTCAACCGCGAAGCCGACGGTGACCGTGCCATCGTGATGCAGGTCAAGATCGCCGACCTTGCCCACTTCCACCCCGGCGATGCGGACGAAGTTGCCGGACTTCAGACCGGAGATGTTCGTGAAGACCGCTTGATAGTCGGTTCGGTCTTCGAAGCGCAACTGTCCGAACACGGCGACCAACGTAAAGGTAAAGAGCAGGCAGACAGCTGTGAATATGCCGACCCGCAGGATGATGCTGGAGAGCTTCCTTCTCATGGCGGCGGCTGACCCCCGCGCCAGAAGTAGCGTGGCGGTTCGGGAGCGTTCTTGGTAGTCGGGAACCAGTTGCCCCACCAAGGATTGCCCGCGGCCACGTTGCTGCGGATCTCGTTCGGGGCGGCCCCCCAACCGGTATCGGTAACTAGCTGGCGCACAGGGTAATTCGCGCTCGGGTCAGGCAGTGAACCGCAGCTGGGCTTACCACCCGGACCCCCCGTTGCATTGACTTTTGGAAGGTGTTTCGGGTAGCGGTACGGGTCGTCGCCGAATAGCAAGGCCGCGTCCATGATGAACGAGTAGCCGTTGCCACCAAGCATGTCCCTGCCACCGTGGTCGACGTACCATTGCGCACCCTGGAATAGGCAGGTATAGGTCGGCGAGTACTTGTTCAGCAGCGTCAACGTCGGGTCGAGAAGTTTCATCGACTGCACGATGTTGGGTTCGTTTCTGCCGATGACGTTGATGCCGGTCTGGCTGAAGCCGATCGCCGACAACAGCAGCGAATCCAGCGATTGCTGGTTTTCGGTGAGGGTGGTGCTGGTGGTCGAGGCCGACTCGAGGATCGACAGGATGTCCTGCGCCGCATCCGAATAGATCGCCGTGGTCTTACCGAACAGACGCCAGTCCCGGTGGATCGTATCCATGCGCGGGTTGACGGTGAGCAGAATGTTATTCGCGTCGGTGATCGACTGTCCGATCCGATCCCCCTTGCCGCGCACCGATTGTGCGAAAGCCGACAGAATCGAATTCAGCTTGGCCGGATCGAGCGCTTGGACCACGGACTGCAGATTCTGGAAGACCGTATTGACCTCGACGGTGACATTGCGTGAGTGCAGCACCGCGCCGGGCTTCAACGGCGTGTGGCTGGCCTGGTCCGGCACGATCAGGTCGACGTACTTGGACCCGAAGGCGGTGGTCGACTTGATCTCGGCTTCGAGGTTGCTCGGCAGATATTTGAATGGGCCCGGGTCCATCTTCAGTTGCAGCTGAGCCGCTTTCACATCGGTGCCGATCGACGCGACGGTGCCGACCGGCACACCGCGCAACTTCACCTTGGCGCCCGGTTCCATCACCAATCCGGCCCGGTCCGACACCAGCGTCAGCGGGACGAAGTCACCGAACTTGCCGGAGAACGCTCCGGCGGTCAGCACGATCAACGCGGCGACAAGGATGAACAAGGTCGGCGCCCACCAGATCGGGTCAATCTTGCTGCTGCGGACTCTGTTTCGCCGTGCGGGTCCGCTTTCCCTGTGGTTGCTCATAGGGCTACCCGGACAGGTTGAAGTTGCCGGACTGCCCGTAAACGGACAGCGAAATCATCAGGCACACAAACGCCGTGACGATCATCGATGACCGCACCGAACGACCGACAGCCTCCCCCACACCGGCGGGACCACCTGTCGCGGTAAAGCCGTAATAGGTGTGCACGACCATCACACCCGTCGCCATCGTGAGCGCCGACAAGAACGACCAGAGCAAGTCGTTGGGACGCAGGAAGGTGGAGAAGTAGTGCTCGTAGACGCCACGCGACTGGCCGTAAACGTATATGGTGAGGAACTTCGCCGCGATGAACGACATCAGGACCGCGACGGCGTAAAGCGGGATCACGACCAGGACGCCGGCGATGATCCGGGTGGACGCCAGGTAGGTGATGGACCGGATACCCATGACCTCCAGCGCGTCGATCTCCTCGTTGATGCGCATCGCGCCCAGCTGCGCCGTCGCGCCGGCACCGATCGTGGCCGCCAACGCCAAACCGGCCGTGCAGGGCGCGATCATCCGAACGTTCAAGAATGCCGACAAAAAGCCGGTCATCGCCTCCACACCGATGTTGGACAACGTGTCGTATCCCTGCACCGCGACCAGCGCGCCGGTCGTCAGCGTCAGAAACCCGATGATGCCGACCGTGCCGCCGATCACCGCCAGCGCTCCCGTGCCCATCCCCATCTCGGCGATCAGGCGCAGCAATTCGTTCGGGTAGCGGCGTACCGCGTCCACGGTGGCAGCCAACGACTTTCCGTAGAACTCGGTCTGCTCACCCACCTTGCGGGTGGAAGCCACCAATTTCGGGCCAAGAGTGTCCAGCCACGATGGCCCGCGTGCGAGATCGGTCATTTGGCAGTCACTTTCACTCCGAGCGCGGTCGTCACGATGTTGATGAAGAATAAGGCCATGAAGGAGAACACCACAGTCTCGTTCACCGCGTTACCGACGCCGGTGGGCCCACCGCCCACCGACAAGCCCTTGTAACAGGCGATTAAGCCCGCGGACAACCCGAACATCGTCGCCTTAATCAGCGAGATCACAACCTGCGGAAGACCGGTGACGAGCGTCATGCCCGCGATGAAGGCGCCGGGCGTGACGTGCTGGACGAAGACCACGAAGATGTAGCTGCCGGTCAATCCGGTGACCGCGACCACCGAATAGAGCAGAACCGCGACGAAGGTGGCGGCAATGATGCGTGGAACCACCAGTGCCTGAATCGGATTGACGCCGATCACTTTCATCGCGTCGATTTCCTCGCGAATGGTGCGCGCGCCCAGATCGGCGCACATGGCGGTCGACCCGGCACCCGAAACGACCATCGCCGTGACAACCGGCCCGACCTGGGTCACCGACGCCAGCCCCGCACCGGCACCGGAAAGGTCCCCGGCGCCGATCTCGACGAGCAGGATGTTGAGCACGAATACGATGAGCACCGTGTACGGAATCGACAACATGATGGTCGGAAAGATCGACACCCGGGCGACGAACCAAATCTGCTCGAGAATCTCGCGCCAGGCCCACGGCTTGCGCAGCGCAGTCACCAATGCCTCGGCGCTGAGGAGGAAGAATTCCCCCAGCGCATTCATCGGCTTCGCTACCGCAGACCCGTTCATAGAACCTGCCCAGACCAGCGACGGCCCAATCGGTTCATGCGGTCCCCCAATTTCGAGATTATTTTGACGCGTGAGCAACTAGCTGGCCCATAACGGGTCAGCATCGTTCACATGTGGACCGCACCGTCTGTTTGCACACATAGAACATCGCCGCAATTTACGGGCAAACCGATGCCCGGCGTTAGGGTTGCAATCAACCAGAAAGTAATCTGGCCGATGCCCGAGGGTGTCCGGCCGACGATCACACCGAACTCGCTGGCGAAGCGGCATCCAGAGACTGACTTGTTCCGCAGGGAGGGGCTCGACAGCGGCCCGGCCACCACTCGGCGAACCCTGGAATGGCGGAACTGTGGCGGCAGCAGAAATCGACTAACGACCGTTCGCCAGCGTCGAGGCTAAAATTGCTGCGCGAATTTCTTTCCGCCATCTCGAAAACCCTCTTGAGGATTCGCGGCCGCCGTCGGACTCCGGTCTATTGCCGCCGCAGGTCACAATCGGCGACAAATGCAGCTCGAAGCAACAGTTTCGTTCAGACCGAGCGCAATTACCCGATCACAGCCGGATTTCTACCCCGGCTGCGTCGGGTGTGCGTTCTTGGCGACGAGTGTGCGGTGGGGGCGCCGACACGCCGACCGAGGCCGCCGCGGGCGGACACTCAAATCCCTGAGCGCACAGTCAAAGCCGTGACTGCCGACGCCAGCCGACGTTCGTTCGCCCCGCGCTAGCCGACGTTCGCGCCGCCCTCGGCGATCCGGCGCACCGCCTTGAGGAACACGTCGATCTCTTCGAACGTGTTGTAGAAGGCGAACGACGGACGAACCGTGGCTTCCAGGCCGTACCGCCGCAGAATTGGCTGCGCGCAGTGATGTCCGGCCCGAACGGCAATCCCTTCGGCATTAAGCGCCTTGCCGACCTCGAGCGGCTCATGTCCGGCCAAGACAAAGGACAGCACGCTGGCCTTCTCGTCGGCGGTCCCGACCAGGCGAACACCGGGGATGTCGGCCAGGCGCGGCGTCGCATAGTCCAGCAACGCATGCTCGTAGGCCGCAATCCGGTCGACGCCCACCCGCTCGACATAGCGCAGCGCCTCCCCCAGGCCGACCGCGTCGGCGATGTTGCCGGTGCCGGCCTCGAATTTGTTCGGAAGCCCTTGGTAAAGAGAGCGTTCCAGCGTGACGTCGGCGATCATGTTGCCACCGCCCTGCCACGGCGGCGTCTCGGCCAGCGCTTCCTCGGAGCCGTACAGCACACCAATTCCAGTGGGACCGTAGATCTTGTGTCCGGAGAACACGAAGAAGTCGACACCGAGTTCGGCAACGTCGATGGGCAGATGCGGAATCGACTGCGCGCCGTCGATCAGCACGCGCGCCCCGTAGCGATGACCCAACTGCACGATCTTCTCCACCGGCGTCACCGTGCCCAGCGCGTTCGACACCTGGGTCGCCGCCACCAACTTCGTCTTCGGGCCCAGCAGGTCCTCGAACTCCGACAGCAGCAGGTTGCCCGCCTCATCGACCGGTGCGACCTTCAAAATTGCACCGGTCCGCTGCGAAAGCAGTTGCCACGGAACGATATTGGCGTGGTGCTCCAGGTGGGTAATGACGATCTCGTCGCCCGGGCCCAAGTGCTTACCGCCCCACGCGTAGGCCACCAGGTTGATGGCTTCGGTGGTGCCGCGCACGAAAATGTTCTGTTCAGCCTTGGGAGCGCCGATGAACCGCCGTACCGTCTCGCGAGCCTCTTCGTACGCATCGGTGGCCCGCGCCGCCAATTCGTGCGCCGCCCGGTGAATGTTGGAGTTCTCGTGCGCGTAGAAGTACGACAGCCGGTCGATCACCGACTGCGGCTTCTGGGTAGTCGCGGCGTTGTCGAACCAGATCAGCGGCTTTCCGTTGATCGTCTCCTTCAGGATCGGAAAGTCTTCCCGGACCGCGTTGACGTCGAACACCTCGTGGTCGTCCGGCAACTGCGGCACCGGTCCGGCTTCCGTGACCGGTGAGGTCAGGAAGTGATAGGTGTACTCGTTATCGGCCGGCGCGTTCAGCGCCTCCGGCGCAGCGGGCACCGCGTCGGACCAGCCCACGTCGACCACCGACGGCGCATCGGGCAGCCACCCGATTCCCGAGTACGGCGCCGACCCCCGCGGTGCCACCGGAGCGCTCGGTGGCGCTGCGGCATTCGAAGCACCGGCCAGCACGCCGGGCACCGTCGGAACGATGCCCGCACTGGGGACCTCGAACGCACTGAAATCAGCCGGCGGCAAGTACGGGTCGGCGACGCTGCCGACCGCGTGTGCGCCCGAAGGCGCTGCCGTCGTACCCGGCACGTTGCCGCGCGGGGCGACCGGCACCGCCTGCGGTGGCGGTTCGGGCTCCGGAGACGTCGGAGCCGGGACATAGATGTCGGTGATACCGAGTAGCGGAACCGGCGCCGAGTACAGATCGGCGCTGCCCGCTGCGGTCTGCCCGGCCGAGGTGGCCGCCGTCGTGTCCGGCACGCTCCCCCGCGGGGCGAGCGGCGCCGACTGCGGCGGGCTGTCGGGACCCGGGCGGATGCTGGCCGCGTACAACTGGCTGGCCAGCGCGGCGATCTCCGCGGCGCCCAGGGGCAGGTCGCTTTCGGCGTCTACCGACCGATACTCACTTGTACTCATGGAACTGGTCCACAGCGACGTCTTCGAGCACGGCGAGCGCGTCGTCGGTGAGGACAGCCAAGGACGTGTACAGCGTCACCAGGTAGCGCGCGATCGCCGACTGGTTGATGCCGGTGAACCGCACCGACAGACCCGGCGCCTGCTCCCCGACGAGGCCCGGCTGGAACAAGCCCACGACTCCTTGGCGCTCCTCGCCGGTGCGCACCAGGATGATCTTGGTCTTGCCGTCCTCGACCGGAACCTTGTCCGACGGGATCAACGGAATGCCGCGCCAGGTAATGAACTGCGCGCCGAACAGGCTGACGACGACGGGCGGCACGCCACGGTAGGTGGCTTCACGACCGAAGGCGGCGATGCCCTGCGGGTGGGTCAGGAAGAAGCTCGGCGTCTTCCACACCCGAGTGATCAGCGCGTCCAGGTCGTCCGGCGTCGGAGCGCCACCCAGCGTCTGGATCGTCTGCTCCGGGGTCACCTGCGACAGCAACCCGTACTCCGGGCTGTTGATCAGTTCGAATTCCTGGCGCTCTTTGATCGTCTCGATGGTCAGCCGCAGCTGCTGGGTGACCTGGTCGTGTGGGCTGGAGTACAGGTCGGAGACCCGGGTGCTGACATCCAGCAGCGTGGAGATGTTGCGCAGGGTGTATTCGCGGGGGCTGGTCTCGTAGTCGACGAAGGTCTCCGCCAGCGGTGTGTCAAGGGCGGCGCCCTCTTGTGCCGTCACGGCAACCTGTTCGGGGTTGACCACCCGGTTCACCCGGTAGATACCGGCTTCGACCGGCACGAAGCTGAGCAGGTGCAGCAGCCAGCGGGGGGTTATCGTCGAAAGCTGCGGGACGGTCTTGGTCGCGTTCGCTAGCTGTCTGGCACCGAGATCCCCGAGAGCCTGAGACTCATTTTGAGCCGACGTCATCTTGGTCCTTCCGTCGTTGTCGAATACTTAGCACGGGTGTAGAGCCACAGGATCACCAACCGAAAGCGCCACGCTGAGCCGACGCAAGTGTAAAACTCATCGAGATTTTTTCAATCACCGGGGTAGGTGCTCCTGGTCGAGCGAACTCGGTCGAGATATTGCCCTATAGTGGTCGCATGCACCACGCTGCACAGCTGCGCCTTATCCCTTCGCGCTGCCTTGCCGTGGACTGTTGTTGCTGTTGTTGATTTCCTGACGACCCAATTCTGACGTTCTAATCGTCGCGCTTTTTACCCGCTAGCGGGCGTGCGCCCGCGCGTACGGAAGCGCGCAACAGTCGAAATCTTCCGGGAAGAACAACCAGCGATGACCGTGTTATCCATATCCAGCCGCGCCCTCGCGCCGGTGGCGACCCGTAGGCGCATCGAGGTCCGGCCGGCCACCGAGCTGCCCCACATGACGCGTTACCGCGGCGGCACCTACTCCCACACCGTCGACAGGATCGTGTTCAGCGACGGCAGCACCGCGCGCACCGATTTGATCCGCTTGCATCCGAATCTGCATGCCTATTCACTCGACTTCGCCGGCATCGCCCCGCATCTGCCATCGCGGTACCAGTTGGGAACCTGGTCGGCACTGCCCCATCTGCGCAGCCGCGACTACGAGGCGGAGGTGGATTGGATTCTGCGCCACTCGTATCCGATGCAAACGACCGCGGACCTCAGTCAACAGCTGCGCCACGCCGGTTACCCGCTGGGACACGCCAATGTCGAGGAACACGAAGCCATCGCGGCCACTCAGGCGGCGATCTGGTATCTGACCAACGGCTTGGCTCTGGACACCCAGCCGCTGAACGTACCCGTCGCGGTGCACCGCACACCCGGCCCGGTGATCACCTTCGAATTCGACGGCCAACCCCAACTCGGCGGCTACTCGGTGTGGACCGTGTCCGACAGTGCCATCACATTTCGGCTGCAGAAATCCGCCAATGGCATTGACTGGCAAGAGGTTTCCGGCTCACAGCTGACCGTCAGTCCAGCGAAGGGGCACTACCAACGCGCGCTGGGAATAGGCAGCACCTTGTCGAGCAGCAGCCACGGTCACCGTGGACGCGGCTACCGCTACTACCGGCTCATCGCCGAAGCAGAGAATGGCACCACACCCAAAGTCGGCCACGTGGATTTCTGGCTGACCGGTACGCGGCACTATCGCAACGCCGACGCCGTCGTACATCTCTACAACTACCTGCTTTCCGGGGCACTGAAGGCACCACAGGAACCCGACGTGTCCGCCCTCATCGATACCGAGGCCGCCGCCGGACCCGAGCTCGTGGGCCCATTTCGGGTACGAATCCCGTTGACATTCAACGTTGCCGACGGCCACTCGCTGGTCGACGCCGACGGTTTCGCCGTCGATGGGATAGTCCACCCGGGCACCGACTTCTACCTGCGCCCGGCACCGGGCACCTCCGCGACGACGCTGACCGCAACAGCTACTCCGCACCGGCTCACCGGCGGAGTGCTGACCGGCGTGGCCCCCGAGGCACCGGAACAATTCACTCCGGTCGCCCTCGCCGTACCCTCCGACGTTGCAATCCACTTCGACATTCGCTGGAATGGCGTTTGTGACCATCGCTGAGAACATCACGCAACTGATCGGCAACACCCCCCTGGTCCGGTTAAACCGGGTCACCGACGGCGCAGGCGCGGACGTGGTCGCCAAGCTGGAATCGTTCAACCCCGCAAACAGCGTGAAGGACCGCCTCGGGGTGGCTCTGATCGACGCGGGCGAGGAAGCCGGCCTGATCAAACCGGACACGATCATCTTGGAGCCGACGAGCGGCAACACGGGCATTGCGTTAGCCGTCGTGGCCGCGGCCCGTGGTTATCGGATCGTGCTGACCATGCCGGAGACGATGAGCATCGAGCGGCGCAAGCTGCTGCGCGCCCTGGGTGCCGAGCTCATCCTGACCCCGGGCCCCGAGGGCATGCCGGGCGCCATCGCCAAGGCCGAGGAACTGGCCAAGACCGACGACCGGTATTTCGTGCCCCAACAGTTCGAAAACCCGGCCAACGCAGCCATTCACCGCAAGACCACCGCCGAGGAGGTGTGGCGCGACACCGACGGGAAGATCGACTTCTTCGTGTCGGGAGTCGGCACCGGCGGCACCATCACCGGAGTCGCCCAGGTCATCAAGGAACGCAAGCCCTCGGTGCAGTTCGTGGCCGTCGAACCGGCCGCGTCACCGGTGCTGTCGGGCGGCAAGAAGGGTCCGCACCCGATCCAGGGCATCGGCGCCGGCTTCGTTCCGCCGGTGCTCGACCTCGATCTGGTCGACGAGATCATCACCGTCGGCAACGACGACTCGATCAACCTGGCCCGGCGGCTGGCTCGCGAAGAGGGGTTACTGGTCGGCATCTCCTCGGGTGCGGCCGTGGTGGCCGCACTGCAGATCGCCCACCGGCCCGAAAACGCGGGGAAGCTGATCGTGGTTGTGCTCCCCGACTTCGGCGAGCGGTATTTGAGCACGCCGCTTTTCGACGACGTGACGGAGTAGGAGTAGGTGTGCTGGCAGCGATACGGCAGGACATCCGGGCGGCCACCGAGCGCGACCCGGCCCGGCCGTCGGCGCTGCAGGTCATCTTCGCCTATCCCGGCATACACGCCCTGTGGGGCCACCGGATCAGTCATTGGCTGTGGAACCGGGGCGCCAAGGTCGCCGCACGGGTTGTCGGGGAACTGACCCGAATCCTCACCGGGGTCGAGATCCATCCCGGCGCGATACTCGGCACCGGTCTGTTCATCGACCACGCCACCGGGGTGGTGATCGGGGAAACCGCTGAAGTCGGCGACGACGTCACGATCTACCACGGCGTGACGCTCGGCGGCACCAGTACGGACCCGGGTAAACGACACCCCACCATCGGCGACCGGGTGATCATCGGCGCCGGGGCCAAGATCCTGGGCCCGATCAAAATCGGAGATGACAGTCGCATCGGCGCCAACTCCGTCGTCGTCAAAGAGGTCCCGTCGAGCAGCGTGGTCGTCGGGGTACCGGGGCAGATCATCAGCCGCGCCAGACCCGGCAGCCCGGACGATTCATTGCCCGACCTCGTCGGTGTCAGCCTGCAACAGTTGCTCAGCAGGGTGGCCAAACTCGAAGCCCAGGGCGACAGCAACCAGCAAACCGGCCGCGTCATCCGCCCGCCCGAGGCCGGCGTCTGGCACGGCGAAGACTTCTCCATCTAAACGACCGGGCAACATCCACGGCCGAGGTATCGGCAAGGATTAAATCTGTTGTGAGCCAAACACTTAGAATCTGCCTCAAAAGGTATAAATGTCCTACAGTGGTGCTGTGCAACAGCTCTCAGGACTTCTAGTCGTTCAGCGCCGCCTCGCGGCGCACTGTTGCCGCTGACTCTCTGACACCCCGCTGGGACAGCAATTCGAGTTCGGCCCCGAAGACCGGGCGCTTAGTCCAATCCCCTTACATTCGTGCCTTTCGCCAACATTCGGACCAGGAGATCCAACTAATGACTGAAATCCTCACGAGTCAGGTACGACTCAGCCCTGGGCGCAATCCAGACAGCCGAGTTCTCGACACCGCGGTAGGAATACTCGTCGGGTGGCGTCGGTGCGGCACGTACACCGCTTTCCGGGAACTGATCTCGGTCAGCGAGCGGCACCGGGTACCGATTTTCGCCCTGGCCGGTGCATTGGTGAGCCTAGCCAGCCGGGACGGCGACGTCAGGGGCGATACGGCTGCCGAGCTCGCCGCCGAGCGGGAGTGGGGCCTGACTTACTTGCTGTGAGGGTATCCCCGAACGTCGACTTGAGCGAACGAGTGGACCCAACGGTGCGGAGGGCGAGGGGAATTCGGCTCACCGTCTCGGTCCACACCCAGTACCGACCAGCCGGCGCGGACCGCGGCATCCAGTTCGTCGGGAGCGTCGGACAGGAAGAGAATCCGCTCGGCGGGAATACCGATCTCGTCAGCAATCCGGTCGTAGGAGGTGCTCTCCCGCTTGCCCCCTGCCGTGGCCAGGTCGAACCAGCCGCTGATCAATGACGCGAGCTCGCCGCCGCGAGCGTGAGTGAACCAATCCCGTTGATTACGCACCGAACCCGACGAGAATATGGACAACGTAATACCGCTTTCGTGCCACGATGTCAGCGCCGATCGGACGTCGTCGAAGAACTCTCCGTGGAGGACTCCAGTGCGGAAACCCTCCGCGCATATCAAGCCTTGGGCGATTTTGAGAGGCTCGGCCTTCACATCCAAAGCCAGCCATCCGCACAGGGTTTCGGCGATCTCCGTCAGATCGGCGTCGGGTCGACGCATCAGGCCTCGAGTGCCGGCAATCACCGGATCGGCTTCGCCGTTTCGGTTGTCGCTCAGCCAGGACGGAAGATGCTGTCGGGTATAGCCATACAGGTCTTCACGCACAGAATTGGTCGGGCTGGTGGTGCCCTCGATGTCGATGACGATCGCAGCTATCACGCGGTCAGCTGATCCAGCGTCGGGAAACGTGCGCCGATCGAGTCGCCGGTGAAATCGCCAACCCAGCCGTCTTGTTCTTCAAAGAAGCGGATCGCAATGAAATCGGGCCGCACGCCCATGTCGAACCAATGCCGAGTGCCCGCCGGCACCGACAGCAAGTCACCGGCTTCGCATACCACCGCGACAACTTCCGCTGCCAGGTGCAGGTAGAAACAGCCACGGCCGGCAACGAAGAAACGTACTTCGTCCTCGGCGTGCCGGTGCTCGGAGAGAAATTTCTCGCGTGCGGCTTTGGCCGTGTCCGGCCAGCGCGGATCGCTCAGGTTGGGCTGCAACCGCGCGACGTCGATGTGCCGGTAGCGGCCGTCGGCATTGAGTTTGGTGACGTAGTCGCGGTAGTTGGCCAGGATTTCCGCCGACGGCGTGGCCGCACCGATCCCGGGCTCGCTGGGCCAGCGGTCGAACACAATGCCGCGCTTGCTCAGTTCGACACCGATCGCCTCCGCCTCATCGGTACGCGACCGAATGTCTGCGGCATCGTTTTCCGCCATGACCTGCAGCAGGGTCATGCGGACTCCAAACCATCAGTGTAGGAACCTATTTCGCGGTGCCCCGTCAGCGTCACCAACTCGCATATCGCCTCCAGACACTCCGCCCTGTCGCGGGCCTGCGCGAGGTCGTCGCCCCACGCGGTGACGCCGTGGCCGGCGATGAACAGCACCGGCGCCTCGTCTGGATGGTTGGTCAGATGACGCTCGATCTCGGCACCGATGCGCGACACGTCGGAGTGATTGGCAAAGACCGGGATATCGACGAAGGGGCCGGGTCTAAAACCCTTGGTCAGCTCATATCCGCTGAACCGCAGCGTATCTGGTGCACCGATTGACCGGGCGGTGGCATGCGGCGGATGGATGTGCACCACGGCCTGGGCGTGGGTGGCCCGGTAGATGGCGGTGTGGATCGCGGTCTCTGCCGACGGACGGCGGGTTCCCGATAAGGGCCGAGAGTCAGCGACATCGACCCTCACCATGTCGTCGGCGGTGAGCTCACCCTTGGACAATCCACTTCCCGTGATCACCACGGTGTGGCCGGTGCGCACGGAGATGTTGCCGGCCGTGCCCGGCATCCAGCCTTGTGCGTAGAGGCTGCGGGCGAGAGCCGCAATCTGTTGCTCGACAAAGGAAATCGGTGAGGGGACTACGCCATTCTCGGTGACGACCGCGGTAACCAACTCCGGTGGAGTGACGTCAAAGGCCGGGTTGAAGACCCCGACTCCGGCCGGGGCGATGGCAACGCCACCGACATGCGTGATCTCCCCCGCGGCCCGCTCTTCCACCACGACCTCGCGCCCGCTGCGCGTAGCCGGATCGCGCGTCGACTCTGGGGCGACCACGATGAACGGAATGCCGTGCCGGTGAGCCACCACTGCCAAGCCGTAGGTGCCGATCTTGTTGGCCACCGAGCCGTCGGCGGCGATGCGATCCGCGCCGACGATCACACAGTCCACCTGCCCGGTGGCCATCGCCCACGCCGCAGCCGAATCGATGGTCAGCCGGTGTGGGATGCCGGCCTCGGCCAACTCCCATGCGGTCAGCCTGGCTCCCTGCAGCAGGGGCCGGGTCTCGTCGACCAGGACGTTCTCAAGCACCGCGCGTTCGTGCAGCACGCGCAATGCGCCGATCGCGGTACCGAACGCGGTCGTGGCCAGTCGGCCGGTGTTGCAGTGGGTAAGGATGCGCAACGGGCGGCCCGGGCGCAGCTGTTGGATGAGGTCCGCCGCGTGGGTGGCGGCCGCGCGATTGACGCGGGCGTCCTCCTCCAACATCTCCAACGCTGCCTCGAGCACGGCCTCCGGGCCCTCGGGTAGTTTCGCCAGTGCGCGGCGCACGCCCCAGGCCAGGTTGACTGCGGTGGGACGGGCCGACGCGATCCGGGTCGCTTCCAACTCGACCTTCTCGTAATCACCCGGATGCGCATACGCCGCCAGCACTACCCCGAAGGCCCCGGAAACTCCGATCGCCGGCGCCCCCCGAATCGCCAGGGTCTTGATCGCGTCGATAACGTCGTCCACCGTGGTGATCCGCAACGTACGCAGCTCATGCGGGAGCGCGCGCTGGTCGATGACCACCAACGCGCCATCTGACCACGCGATCGAACTCTCCTCGAAGCGCTCCGTTCGCTGTGCAGCTGCCGCCACATCGGTTATGGAACTCGCAGGCCCCTGCGGCGACCAGATTTTGACTCGGCGAGACCGGATAGCATTCGCAAAGCGCGGCGGACATCACCGGACCGGTGACGGGGGAAGGTCAGTGACCGACGATCAAGTCAGAGTGGCGATCACCGCGGGGGCGTCCCAGGGCGGATCGTTGTGACGACCGCGCCGAAACCTTTCGAAGTGCACGAGTCGGGTGCGTTCTTGCACGGCACCAAGGCCGACCTCGCGATAGGTGATCTCCTGGTGCCCGGACGTCAGTCGAACTACGGCGAAGGACGCCTTGCGAACCATGTCTACGTGACGCAGACACTGGATGCCGCGGTGTGGGGAGCCGAACTCGCCAAAGGCTCGGGACGGGGTCGCATCTACATCGTGGAACCGGAAGGAACGGTGGAGGACGACCCGAACGTGACCGACAAAAAGTTACCCGGAAACCCGACTCGCTCCTATCGCACCCGGGAGCCGGTGAAAATCGTTGGCGAGATCATGGACTGGGTGGGGCATTCCGCCGAACAGCTGCAAGCCATGCGGGACGGCTTGGCTGACCTCGAGCGGCGTGGGCTCGCCGTCATCTACGACTAGCGCCCTAGCTCAATCACGCTGGCTGACGGGCCAATTCGATGATCGCGGCGAGCCGCCGCTGGACGCGTTCGAGATCGGCCGTGCACGGAAGTTGATCGGCGACCCGGGTAATGGCCGCGCGGATGTCGGCGGCGTCGGCATTCAAGTCGCCGCGGGCCGCCACGTGCGTGGCCACCGCGGCCACCGCGTTGTCGGGCATGCGGCGGCGCAACAGCGCCAATAGCGGAACGTAGTCGGCGCGCGGCACACCATGGGGGTATCCGGCGCGAATGACAGCGTCGAAGGTGGTCACCAAACCGGTCAACGGCATCCGGCGGTACCTCCCTCCTACCGTCATGTGCGGACGCACTCGGGTGCGACCGCCAAACCTTACGCGCCGCCGCTTAACTGACGGTGAAGTGCGCGGAACACGCCTTCTACGGGTGCCAAATTTCGAATCATCGATGCTGCCAAGCCCCCCGTGACGCGACTAGGCAAGCAGCCGATCAACGTCGGCTCGTCGCACGCGACGCGTGCGCAGCCAGAACGCCGCGACGGACTTCGGCCACAGCAGCGTGTTTCTGCCGGTCTCGGCGTCCTGGTACCAGCTTCGGCATCTTCCTGCCTGCCATACCGTCCCGACCATCCCGAGCTGGAGTTCATCGTTGTAGCGGTCCTGAGCGCCACGACGGACCTCCACCACCGCCTCGCCCCGCGCGAAACGAATGCAGCGGGTCAGATAGTTGGCCTGGGCTTCGATCATGAGGATCTGCGAATTGTGGCCCAGCCCAGTGTTGGGTCCGCACATGAGAAACAAGTTCGGAAAGCCGCTCACAAAGGTCCCCAGATAAGCTTCTGGCCCCGAGGACCACGCCTGTTCCAGTGAGATGCCTTGGCGCCCGCGGATCGGAACGCGGGTTACCGCATGCTGAGCGTCGAAACCCGTGCCGTAGATCAAGACGTCGACTTCGATCAGCTGCCCGGTCGCGGTGACTACCGCGCCGGACTCCACCCGACCGATGGGGTCGGTGACCACGCTAACGTGAGATTTGGCCAATGCGGGATAGTAATCACTCGAAATCAGCAAGCGCTTGCACCCGATCGCATAGCTCGGAGTGAGCTTTGCGCGGAGGGCGGGATCGCGGACCTGTTTCTCGAGGTGTTTCATCGCCAGTTGATGAGTCGGCTCCATCGCGGATTCGTCTCCGAGGAAGCCCTTCACCCGCTTCTCGTGGACCCAGAAAAGTTCGGCCCGACGCTTCCAACGGGCCAGGGCACTATTCCGCATGTGGGCGCGTTCCCGCTCGCTGAATTGGCGGTTAGTCTTCGGGACGATCCACGGGGGCGTTCGCTGCACCACTGTCAGTGCGGCGACGGTGTCGACGATGGCAGGTACGAATTGGATCGCACTGGCCCCCGTACCGACGACAACCACCTTCTTGCCGCGCAGGTCGACGTCGTGGTCCCAGGCCGCGGAGTGAAACACCGGGCCGTCGAATTCATCGATGCCAGGCAGCTCCGGAATCAATGGATGGTGAAGGATACCAACGGCATTGACGAGGTAGCGTGCCGAGAACCGGGTACCGTTCGCCGTCGCCACCTGCCATCTGCTAGAGGCGTCGTCCCAGTCAGCGGAGGTGACGGTGGTGTTGAATCGGATGTTTCCGACGAGTCCTAGGCGCGTGCTCGCGACGCGGAGGTAGTCGAGGATCTCGGGCTGGGTGGCAAATAGCTGGTGCCAGTCGGGATTCTGCAGGAACGAGAACGAGTACAGCGGAGCCGGTATGTCGCATGCGCATCCGGGATAAGTGTTGTCTCGCCAGGTACCGCCGACGTCGCCACCCTGCTCGAGGATGACATAGGAACATCGCGTGCGTCGCGAGATCTTGGCGGCCGCCGCCAGCCCGGAAAATCCGGCCCCCACGATAACGACGTCGTAGCAGACTTCGCCCCGACCACCGTATCCGTTCGTGGTCTCATCGATTTTCGTGACATGCGGCTCGTTCTGCCCATTCATCGGTGCAGCCCAACGGTGGTGTTCAGCCCCGAACCGGCGTCGACACGGATGCTCTGGCCGGTGATAGCAGCACCAGCCGGCGACAGCAGAAACACGATACTGGCAACGACCTCGGCGACCGAGGTCATCCGTCCCAGCGCCACGTTCGCGACCGCTCGTCTCCGGATTTCCTCAGGCATGGCTAGGACTTTCGGGGTGGCGGTGAGCCCGGGCACGATCGCGTTGACCCGTATCCCCGCGTGGGCCCACTCGGCAGCCAGGGTACGCACGAGCCCGAGGATCCCTGCTTTCGACGCCGCGTAGGAGGCCTGTCCAGGCAGGCCGTCGAGCGCTCCTATCGACGACAGCATGACTACGCTCGCGGCGCCACTTGCGGTCAGCGCGGGGTAGGCCGCTTGGGCGGTCCAGAACTGGCTGAGCAAGTTGGCTGCGACGTCATCGCGGAACGCGGCGGCGGGGAAGCTGTCGGCCCGGTGCAGTGTGGCAACTGCCGCCGCGGCGCCGACGAGGCAGTCCAGGCCGGCGAGTCGATCGACCGCAGACGTGATGGCGCGGGATGCTGATTCTGCGTCGGAAAGATCAGCTGCGATCAAACGGTCGCGGTCCGGCGCGGATTGCACAGCGTCGGGAAGGTCGATCCCGATCGCGGAACAGTTCAACTGCGCCAGTGCGGCCATGAGCGCTGAGCCCACGCCACCGACAGCTCCGGTGACGACGACCTTGGCGGAGACGGGGGTCAGTGACGGCAGCGGTGACAAACTGCCACCTCCTTTCGGGTTGGCAGGCTTTCGGCGATGCGAATCGGGCGACCTTCGTCTTGGGTAGCCGTAGCGGTTTCGGGCACTGCGCGCGCGTTCATCGGCCCTGGTAATCCGGCTCCTCGCCGGTGAGGAATGCACGCTGACCCCGCGCCCAGTCGTCGGATCTGCACAGGTAGCTGAATGTCTCGGTTTCGAAGGGGATGTTGTCGTTCAACGGCCGGCCGACTCCACGAAGGATGGTTTGTTTGGCGGCTCGTACTGCCAGTGGGCCGTTGGAGGCGATTCTTTGTGCGATGGTCATGGCTTCCCGCATGAGGTGCTGCGGTTCCACGATCTTGGTGACGAAGCCGATTCGGAGTGCTTCCTCGGCGTCGTAGATTCGTCCGGTCAGGATCAGTTCCATCGCGCGGCCGAGCCCGATGATGCGCGGCAGTCGTGAACAACCGCCGTCGCCGGGCATCAGCCCCCACTTGATCTCCTGATGACCGAATCGCGCGTGCGGCACGGTGATCCGGATATCGCAGAACTCGGCGAGTTCGTGTCCGCCGGCGATACAGTCGCCGTTGATCGCGGCGATGATCGGTGTGTTGATCGTGTAGCCACCTGAGACTCCCGCCCATCCCGGTCCTTCCAGCGCGCGGCGGCGGTTGTCCTCGTCGCTGGCGTCTCGGATGTAGGGGATGAGTTTCTTCAAGTCCGCACCGGCAGAGAACGCGGAGCCTTCGCCGCTGATGATGGCAACGCGGATGTTGCGGTCGGCTTTGATGCGGTCCCAGGCGGCTAGCGTGGCGGCGGACTGCTCGAGGTCGAACGCATTGCGTTGGTCTGGCCGGTTCAGGGTCACGATGGCGATGTGGCCTCGCACCTCGTACTTGACGACGTCGGTCTCGGTGAGAGCATCAGTCACGGGAAATCCTTTCGATAATTGATGAGTAGTTAGCTACTTTTACTAGCCGTAAGGACTGCTCGAGGGTGGCTGCGCGACGCGGATCCGGGCTAGCGGAAGGCGGGCCGCTGCCCCGTCACCGGACTGACGGGTTCAGCACGTCATCCCACCGATTTGGCCCCCGCTGACGGTCAGCACGTGGCCCTGGACGTAGTCGGAGGCGGGTGATGCGAGCCATGCGACCGCTTCCGCAATGTCGGAGGCAAAACCGACACGTCCCAACGGATTGGTGGCTAGTGCGGTATCGCGTACTGCGTTCGAGATGCCGAGTTGGTGTGTGCGCCCGCCGATGTCGATACGATTGTCGGGGTCCGGGCTGGCGGTCAGCCGTGTTTCGATGAAACCGGGAGCCACCGCATTAACGTTGATACCAAGGTGTCCCCATTCCTTGGCCAGCGCCTTGGTCATCGCGATTGTCGCGCCCTTGGCGGCGGAGTAGTTGATTTGGCCGCCCTGGCCCATCAGGCCGGCCAACGACACCACGTTGACCACCTTGCGGTGCTCGAGCCGATTCGCGGCGATCTCCTGCTTGGCGGCAGCGCGCATCGGCTTGGCCGCCGCGCGCAGTAGGCGGAAAGGGACGACGGTGTGGATGTCGAGCATGGCCTGGAACTGTTCGTCCGACATCGTATGTATTGGGCCGTCCCAGGTGTAGCCGGCATTGTTGACCACGATGTCCAACCGGCCGTGCGCGCGCACTGCGGTATCGACAACGGCGCCTGGGGCCTCGGGAGCGGTCAGGTCCACCGCCACCGGTGTCGAAGGTCCCGGCAATTCCCCAGCCGCACAGCGCAGCTCGACGTCGTCGATGTCAGCGAGGACCACCGTGGCACCGCGCTCGGACAGTTGTCGGGCAATCGCAGCACCGATGCCGCGGGCGGCGCCGGTGACGATCGCGACTTTGCCGCTGAGATCGTCGGTCATCGCTGTTCTCCTTCGGTCTGGTGGGGAGTGAGGGCCGCGGTGAGCAGGTCCGCCGCGAGTTTCAGCGTGGCGGTATGTTGCGGATGACCGCCGGTGCGGTTCTTGATGTCCTCGACCTGTATGGTTCCGACGACGATTCCCCAGATCACGTCCGCAAGCGGCGCTACCGGCACATCCCGAATCAACCCCTTCTGCACGGCGGTGCGCAGGATCGCGCGCGCCACCGTAAAGTCCTGTCGCCCTTGGATGTCCAGGGCGGCGACGGTGGCCGGGTCCAGGGTCTCCACCAGCCGGGTTTGATGGAGCAGCTGAGTAAGCCGAAACCGTGCCGGGTCGGTGCGGTATGGGGTGAGCACCGCATCGAGGTACTCGCGGATCAGTTCGCGGCAGCTGCCGATCAACCCGGCCTCGAGGTCTCGCTGGAGTGCCTGCAGTTGGGCCCCGATGTCGGCGAATACCGGAAGCATCAGTGTGAGCAGCAGCTCGTCTTTCGTGTGGAAGTATCCATAGAGCGTGGGCTTGGTGATCTCGGCCCGAAGCGCCACCTCCTCCATCGTGGAACCGGCGAACCCCCGGGTGCTGAACGTCTCCTGCGCTGCGGCCAGGATGCTGTCCCGTCGCGCGATACGCTCACGTTCGCGCCGGCCGCGCGCCACCACCGATAACTCGTTTGCTCGCGCCATCACTGCTGCTCCGTTCGCCGCGCGCGTAATTCCTGCTTTAGCGTCTTGCCCATTGCGTTCTTGGGCAATGCGTCGACCACCTCGACTCTGCGTGGCACCTTGAAAGCCGCAAGATGTTCTCGCACATAGGATTCCACCTCGTCGGGTGTGACGTCACCGACGACGAAAGCGACCGGGATCTCACCGCGATAGGGATCGTCTTCTCCGACGACGGCCGCATCGGTGATTCGAGGGTGTTGCAGCAGTGTCGCCTCGATCTCCGCTGGGGCGACGTTGTAACCGGAGACGAACAGAAGCTCTTTCTTGCGGTCGACGTAGCGCAGCGCGCCGTGTTGATCGAGGTAGCCGATATCGCCAGTGCGCAGCCAGCCGTCGGCACCGAACGACGCTTCCGTGTCCTCCGGCCTGCCCAGATAGCCTTTGGAGACCTGCAGGCCACGAAATTCAATCTCGCCTTCGATCTCGCGGGCCGCCACACACCCGTCGACGGTGACCCGTACCTCTCCGACGACCGGCACGCCGAGCGTGCCATGAGTGGGTTTGCCGGGCAGACCGTTGAATGTCCCGAGACTGTTCAGTTCGCTCATCCCCCATCCGCCGTGCAGCTGCAATCCCGTCGCCTCTCTCCATCGCTGCGGCAAGGCCGCAGGGATCGGGGCCGCACCCGTCGAACAGACTCGAATGCCCGACAGATCGGTGTGCTCCAATCCATGCTTCAACAGGGCGACATAGAAGGTGGGCGGACCGAAAAGCACGTTGAGCGAATGTCTTTGCACGCAGCGCAATACATCGCCCGGGTCGAACAACGGCCGCGGGATGACAGTCCCCCCACGCACAAAGGTCGGCAGCGAGTACACAAAGAAGCCGCCGGTGTGGAACAGGGGCAGGATCGACAGGGTAACCGGGATGCTCACCCCCGGCATGGCCAGAGTGTGTGTGACGGCATTGTGCATCAGGTTGTAGTGGGACTGCAGGACGCCCTTGGGACGGCCGGTGGTGCCGGCCGTGTACACGATCTGGCCGATCTGCTCTCGCACGTCGGCGACGCAAGCGGGGTTTAGCAACGGCTGGGCCGTCATCATCTCGTCCAGAAGTGCCGGCGCGGCAGCGGGCCGGCGTCCGGGCGACGGCCACCACGCGTCCAGCCCCGGGTACGGGGCGAACTCAGGGTCGGCCAGATCGGTGATCGACACGGTGAACACAGTCGTTTGGCTCCGCCCGTCCGCTGCCTGTTCGATGACGGGCAGTAGCTCGTCGAGGCAGATGATGACGCGGGGCGCCGCGTCATCGAGCAGGAAGCGCAGCTCCTCGGCGCGGTACATGACGTTGACGCCGCAGTGAACCGCACCGAGGCGGGCCAGCGCGAAGAAGATCACCCAATGCATCGCCGAAGTGGGCACCATCACGGCAACGACATCGCCGCGGGTCACTCCGCACCCGCGCAGGACGGCGGCCGCGCGACCGACCAGCTCGTGCAGCTCGCCGTAGCTAATGCTGCGGTCCAGGTAGATGATCGCCAGCTCATCGGGCCGCTCGGCGGCTTGACGACGAACGACTACGTCGACGGTCTGCTCGGGTATCGGTGGCAACGGTTCGGCCCACTGCGGGTCGAACATCACGTAGGCGTCGTCGGGCGCGTAACAGTCGGCCTCGGCGAGCCAGTTCGCGGGGTAGCCGATCCCCTCGAACCACTGACGAAGATCTGCGTTCATATTACGAATCGTAAACTATTCGACTACTCGTATCAATCCTGGTCAATCCGTAGCGGCCTCCGCACGGGACGAAAGCGAGTGCACGCGGTACACGCCCATCCGTCTAGCGCCTTAGTGGTGGTGTGGTAAGCACCGACACTGTGCGCCTGTGTGGCGATCAAGACGGCAGTTGCTGCCGCAGAACATATTCCGGCCGATCCGGCGCCCGTCCGTGCACCCGCTCTGCCGATATCTCGAAATGCCGATGTGCTGCGAATGGTGGTCGGAGGCGCGGCGCTGGCGGGAATGGGGTTGCGCCGCTACACCTTTGGGCGACCGCCGCTGCTGGGGACCTACCGCCTAGCCGTTCGACGACGGTTCCCGCGCGTCCAGGTGCCTAGGTGGCGTCGCCTCGCGTGGTGCGTAACTCTTGTCGGCGGGCCGAATGGAGCTTGGGGAAGATCTTGTTCAGATGCCGTTCGACGGTCCGCGGGCTGATGAACAGTCGCACGGCGATCGCTTGATTGGTGTGCCCGCCGCCGGAGGGCTGATGAACAACTCTCGACTGGATGCGGAATCCCAGGGGTGGTGGCTGGCGTACGGCGTCCCCGGTGGCCCCGCTCGATGAATCCCTCAGCTCCGGCCCTGACGAAAAGACCACCGCTACCGCGGCTACCTCAGCAGGATCGCGGACGCCGCGCATCGAGCAAAATAGCCCGGTCATCGCCCACGGGTGGCGAAAATGCCCCCTGACCTGGCTCCCCCGGGTGGACTCGAACCACCAACCCTTCGGTTAACAGCCGAATGCTCTGCCAATTGAGCTACAGGGGATTACCTGGCCCGCGCGCGAGGTCTGGCGCGGATCGCTGGACGACTTTAGCGTACCGGGATACCCGCGCCCAAGTTCGGGCCAGCCCGCGCATGCCCAGCTAGATCGATCGGGGCGCACGCACCCCGGCGAGTGAGGCAGGATGGACGCATCCGCACCGTCGTGGGGAGGGACGTTTTGATCCGATATGTCGTCGTGCTCGGACTGGGCTACGTGCTGGGCTCGAAAGCCGGACGCCGCCGATACGAGCAGCTCGTCGGTACGTACCGCGCGCTGACCAGCAGCCCGGTAGCGCAGTCGATGATCGAGGGTGGCCGGCGCAAGATCGCGAATCGGATCTCACCGGACGCCGGATTCGTCACCGTGGCCGAGATCGACAACGAGACCGCCGTGGTGCAACGCGAAGCCGAGCGGCCGGCCGATGAGGCCCTCACGCCGTCAGATCGTCGCCGCTAGCCTGCTCCAGCAGGCTGCGCCGGTATGCCTCCATCGCGACCAGGTCGCCGAACAGCGCGTGATATTCATCGCCCTGCTCGATCGGCGACATGCGCTGCAGCTTGGACTTCACCTCGGCGATCTGGCGGCCCATCCAGACTTCCTGCAGACGGGCCAGCACCCCGGCGATGTAGCGCGGCAGTCTGTCGTCGTCGACGGCGACGGCCTCCACCCCGAGCTCGTTGATCAGGCCGGCGGTCAGGGTCGAGGTGGTGTGGTGCCGCACCGCGTCGATCCACTGTGCACCGGTGACGCCGGCCGACGTTCCGCCGGCCGCGTCGATGGCCGCGCGCACCGCCGCGTAGCCGGGGTGGGTGAAGCTCTCGACGGTGAGGGTGTCGAACACCGGGCCGGCGAACGCCGGGTACTGCAGCGCCGACTTGAGTGCCTCACGCTGTGGCCACAGGGTCGGGTCGCGCGGGTCGGGACGCGCGGCGGGCTCGGCGGGGGCGCTGTGCGCCGGCTGCTCGGTGCCGCGACGAGTCGGCGCCGACCCACCCCGGGTCGCAGGAGACTTGGACTTTTTCGCCTCGGTCCGCACCCGGTCGATGACCTGCGCGACGTCGTCCCAACCCACCCAGCCGGCAAGCTGACGGGCGTACTCGTCGCGCAGCGTGGGGTCTTTGATCTGGCCCACCATCGGCACGCAGCGGCGCAGCGCGGCGACCCTGCCTTCGGCGTTGTCCAGGTCGATCTCGGCGATCGCGGTGCGAATGGCGAACTCGAACAACGGCGTTCGTCGTGCCACCAGGTCGCGAAGAACACCGTCGCCGGCCTTGAGCCGTAGGTCGCACGGATCCATGCCGTCCGGGGCGACCGCGACAAAGGATTGACCCGCCAGATTCTGCTCGCCCTCGAAGGCCTTGAGCGCGGCCGCGCGTCCCGCCTGGTCGCCGTCGAAAACGTAGATCAGTTCCCCGCGAAAGAAGCTGTCGTCCATCATCAGCCTGCGCAGCATCGCCAGATGCTCGTCGCCGAATGCGGTGCCGCACGACGCGACCGCGGTGGTGACTCCGGCCAGATGCATCGCCATCACGTCGGTATAGCCCTCGACGACGACCGCCTGATGTCCCCTGGCGATGTCACGTTTAGCCAAGTCGAGGCCGAACATCACCGCCGACTTCTTGTAGAGCAGCGTCTCAGGCGTATTGACGTACTTGGCTTCCATCGGATCGTCGTCGAACAACCGCCGGGCCCCGAACCCGATCACCTCACCGGACGAACTGCGGATGGGCCACAACAGCCGGCGGTGAAAGCGGTCCATCGGCCCGCGCCGCCCCTCCCGCGACAGGCCGGCCGCCTCCAGCTCCTTGAATTCGAAACCCTTGCGCTGCAGATGTTTTGTCAGCTTGTCCCAGCCAGACGGCGCGAATCCGCAGCCGAACCGGCGGGCGGCCTCGGCGTCGAAGTCGCGCTCCTTCAGATACTGACGGGCCGGTGCCGCCTCGTCGGACTCCAGCGCCTCCGCATAGAACTCGGCCGCGGCGGCGTTCGCCGCGACAAGCCTGCTGCGGCTGCCGCGATCGCGCTGCACGCTGGTGGCCGGGCCGCTGTAGCTGATCGTGTGGCCGATCCGGTCGGCGAGCAGTTCGACGGCTTCGACGAAGCTGACGTGCTCGATCTTCTGGATGAACGCGTACACGTCGCCACCCTCGCCGCAGCCGAAGCAATGGAAATGGCCGTGGTTGGGGCGGACGTGAAACGACGGCGACTTCTCGTTATGGAAGGGGCACAAGCCCTTCAGCGAGTCCGCGCCCGCGCGGCGCAGCTGGACGTAATCGCCGACGACTTCCTCGATGCGGGCACGTTCACGGATGGCGGCGATATCACGATCGGAGATCCGGCCAGCCATCGGCTCAGTCTAGGACGCCGGATCCGCGCCCTCCCATCAACCAGTGACGACCAGCTCAGCTGGCCGGGTTGATCACGCCGCAGGCGACGCGCTCCATTGCCCCACCGGGCATGCCGGGCATTCCCGGCATGTCGCCACCTTCCACGCCGTGCAGCATCAAAGCGGTCTTGTTCGGTCCCAGCAGCAGGTCCCTGGTCACCGCATCGGTGGTGGTCACCAGGTAAGCCGAGCCGTCCTGGCGCACTTCAAGCGAGGTCAGGTCGCCGCTTTCGGGCTTCCCGGTGTGCCCGGGCGCCTGGAGGTGGCCGCCCGCGGACAAGAAGTCACCGGGTGGACCGCCGGTCGGGGCCACCGAGTTCGGCTCGCATTTGCCGATCTCGTGAATGTGCAGACCATGGAAACCGGGCGCCAGGATGCCGGGGGTGTCCGTCTTGACGGTGACGGTGACGTAGCCGTCGGCGAAGTCGAAGGTGGCCGTGGCCACTTGCCGGCCGTCGGGCGCCTTCAGAGCGGCGGTCAGGGCTTGGCCGCTCGACGACGGGCTGGATGTCACCGACGAGCTGGCAGAGCCGCTCGCGACGGGAGGCGTGGTGCCCGGCTGGGTGCTCGCATGCTGGGGCGAACTGCAGGCGCTGACGGCCGCGATCGGGATCGACAACAGGGCGGCGGCAACGGCGGTGTGTCTGCTCATGCCCGCAGCCTAACGGGTGCCATGCGGCCGTTACGGGCTCGTCGGGCCGGCAGCGATTCGCTCCAGCCGACCTTCGGTATACGAGGCGATTTGGTCGATGACCACCCGTAGCCGGGCGCCGTCGTCGGCCGCGGTGGCAAATGCCGAGGCGAAGACGGGATCGAGCGTTCGGGGCGCTCCGGCGTAGAGCCACTGCGCCACGTGATGAATAAGGTCGCGCTGACGAGCCTGAGTTTCCAGATGCCGCGGATCGGACATGATGAACTGCAGCGCCAGGATTTTCAGCAAGGCAACCTCGGCGCGAACCAAGTCGGGCACCTGCAGATCGGCCTGGAAACGCACCAGCGGACCGGGGCCCGCCGCCGCGCGCGTGGTCGCGATCGCGGCCGAGGCGAATCGCCCCACCAATTCACTGGTCAACTGCTTGAGTGCGACCGACGCTGCCAGCGTGGCGTCGTACTTGCCAACCGCGGCAACCACCGGCAACCCCGACAGCCGGCGCGCGGCAGCCATGAAATCGTCGGCACTCACCCGGGAGAATTCGCTCTCCCCCAGCTTGGCCAGCGCCGCCGCCTCGTCATCGTCGGCAAGCACTCGCAAATCGATGCGCTGCGAGACGACGCCGTCCTCGACGTCGTGCACCGAGTACGCGACGTCGTCGGCCCAGTCCATCACCTGTGCTTCCAGGCACATTCGATCCTGCGGCGCTCCCGCGCGCATCCAGTCCGCCGCCAGCCCGTCTTCTTCGTAGAACCCGAACTTGCGGTCCCCGTCACGACGCATCCACGGGTATTTCGTGACCGCGTCCAGCGAAGCGCGGGTCAGGTTCAATCCGGCGCTATTGCCTTGCTCATCAAGCACTTTGGGCTCGAGGCTGGTCAGGATCCGGAAATTCTGGGCATTTCCTTCGAAACCACCGTGCTTGTCAGCCACCTGATTGAGTGCGCGCTCGCCGTTGTGTCCGTAGGGCGGATGCCCGATGTCGTGGGCCAGCCCGGCCAGCTCGACGAGATCCAGATCGCAGCCCAGCCCGATCGCCATGCCGCGCCCGATCTGGGCGACCTCCAACGAATGCGTCAGCCGGGTGCGCGGGGTGTCGCCTTCACGAGGCCCGACGACTTGCGTCTTGTCCGCCAAGCGGCGCAGCGCGGCGCTGTGCAACACGCGCGCCCGGTCCCGCGCGAAGTCGCTGCGGTACTGACCTTCCGTGCCCGGCAGACCCGCGGTCTTCGGCGCTTCCCGTACCCGCCGTTGCCGGTCGAAGTCGTCGTATGGGTCTTGCAGGTTCGTGATCACCGACGCACAGTCTGCCAGGGAATGCCGGGAAGTGGCTCCGCTCTGGCCCGGGCCGTTCCGCGGCCCGCGGCACCCCGCCTCACGCCCTGCGGGCCGGTGCGGTCGCGGGGCTAAATTGACCTATGCGCACTGGCCGCCTACTCGGCGTGATCCTGACAACGCTCATCACCGGGCTGCTGGTGGCACCGGCTGCCGACGCGCAGCCCCCGTTCCGGCTGCCCGGGTATGTCACCGACAACGCGGGCGCACTGTCGCCCTCCGGTCACGCCGACGTGAGCGCGGCGATCGACAAGCTCTACGCCGACCGCCACATCCGGCTGTGGGTGGTCTACGTCGACGACTTCTCCGGCCAGAACGCGATGAGCTGGGCGCAGCGCACGGTCCACGAAAGCGATTTGGGTACCTACGACGCGGTATTGGCGGTCGCCACCACCGGACGCGCGTATGCCTTCCTGGTGCCGTCCGGGGTGAAAGGCGTGACCCAAACTCAGGTGGACCAATTGCGCCGCAACGAGATCGAACCCGATCTGCGCGACGGGGATTGGCGGGGGGCCGCGGTTTCCGCGGCGAACGGCCTCAACGCGACGCCGAATTCGTCGAACCGATTCTGGCTGCTCGGCGCACTGGGCGTGATCGTGCTCGCGGTGGTGGCTTTGGTCCTCGTCACGCGTTATCGGCGCCGGCGACGCCGCACCGCCGAATTGGCAGCCGCGCGACGGGTCGACCCCACCGATCCCACGGCGCTGGCCGCCGTGCCACTGGGAGCACTCGACGACCTGTCGCGGTCGATGGTGGTCGCGGTCGACAACGCGGTGCGCACCAGCTCCAACGAGCTTGCCCTGGCGATCGACGAGTTCGGCGCCGAGCGCACCGAACCTTTTACCCGGGCCGTCAACAACGCCAAAGCCGCTCTGTCCGAAGCTTTTACGGTGCGCCAGCAGCTTGACGACACCACACCCGAGACACCCGCGCAGCAGCGCCAGCTGCTCACCCAGGTCATCGTCTCGGCGGCCGGCGCCGACCGCGAACTGGAAGCACAGACCGAGGCGTTCGAGCAGCTAAGGGATTTGGTGGTCAACGCCGAATCGAAGCTCGACGCGCTGACCCAGCAGGTCGTCGAACTCACCAGCCGCATCGAGCCGGCCGAACAGCGGCTCGCCGAGTTGAACACGGAATTCGGTCCTGCGGCACTGACTTCGGTATCGGGCAATATCTCCACCACTAAGGAGCGGCTGGCGTTTGCCGACCGCAACATCAGCTCGGCCCGAACGCTGGCCGGCAACGCGGTCAGCGGACAGCAGGGCGGTTTGGTCGACGCGGTGCGTGCCGCCGAGTCGGCGCTCGGGCAGGCTCGCGCGCTGCTCGATGCGGTGGACAATGTGGCCACCGACATCCGGCGTGCCGTCGAGAAGCTGCCGGCGGTGCTGACCGACACCAAGGCGGGCATTGCGCACGCCGCCGAGCAGCTGCACGGGCAGAACACGAAATCCCCGCATATCAGCGAGCTCGTCGCGGCCCGTGACGCCGCGACCAGAGCCGTCGACGCCGCCGGGGGTGGATCCGCCGATCCGCTGGGCACCTTCGCTGCGCTGGCCAAGGCCGACGCCGAGCTCAACCGGGTATTGGCCACCCTGGCCAAGGAACGGGCGGACGCCGAACGGCTCAATCGGTCGCTCGAACAGGCGTTGTTCACCGCCCAGGCTCGCGTACGAGGGGTCTCCGACTACATCGACACCCGTCGGGGCAGCATCGGACCCGACGCTCGAACCCGGCTCGCCGAAGCCCAACGACATCTCGAAGCCGCCGAGGCCACAAAGTCGACCAACCCGGCCGAGGCGATCGCCCACGCGAATGCGGCATCGACACTGGCGGCCAACGCGCAATCGCTGGCCAACGCCGACGTGGTGTCGGCTCAGCGCGCCTACACCGGCCGCGGCGGCAACGACACCGGCGCGATGCTCGGCGGGATCATCATCGGCGACCTGCTCGGCGGAGGGATTGGGGGCGGCTTCGGGGGCTGGAGCCCCGCGTCGTTCGGCGGCTCGTCGAACTCGTCGCCGGGCGGCTCCGACGGCGGCTTCATGGGTGGCGGCGGCCGCTTCTGAGCCACCCCATCATGGGTGGCGGGCGCGTGTTCTGAGCCATCACGGAATCAGGGCCGCACCGATGACTCGGTGCGGCCCCGCGATCGACATCGTTCAGGCCCAGCTGGACCCGACGGCGCTGTCAGTGCTGGCCATGTTGTTGCCGGCGCTCTGCACCTTCTGCCCGTGCTGGTTGGCCTGCTCGTAGATCACCTGGAAGTTACGACCCAACTGGGTGATGAACTCCTGGCAAGCCACCGAACCGGAACCGCCCCAGAAGTCCCCCGCAGCAAGCACATCGCGGACGATGGCCTGGTGCTCGGCCTCCAGCGAAGCGGCCTGCGCGCGGATCAGCGCGCCGTGCGCATCCACGTCTCCGAACTGGTAATTGATCGACATTGTCTACGTCCTCAATTGTTGGGCAGCAACGACTTTCGCCACTAGTGGCTGAGGGACTGCTGCGAGGCCTGCTCTTGCGTCTCGTAGTTGTTCGCGTCCCGGACGAGTCCGTCACGCACGCCGTGGAGCATGTTGACGATGTTGGTGAACGCCTGGTTCATCTGACCCATGGTGTCGTAGGACGTCGCCTGGGCCTGCCCACTCCAGCCCGCGGACTCAATACACCGACGTGCCGGGCCAATTGGCCGGCAGTTTTTTATCTCAACCTGCCCACGGAGAATGCGGTACAACGCTGCTGGGTCGCGGCGCTTCGAAGCGAGGTTCGGCTTCGCCTCCCCATTCGCCCCACTTTTCGCTCATGCCTTCGGAAGCGGCCTCTGAATCCGGCCCGTCGGTCGCTTTGTCATCGTCAGCGGTGCGCTCTTCGCGCTCCGGTGCCCAATGGTCATAGTCGTCCGGCGGAACAGCCACGCCCCAACTGAGCGGAACCGTTAAGCGACCGAGCATGCCTGACTCACCCCGAACTGCCGCGACCGAATCGTCCGGCAGGGGTGAACCGAGAGGCAATAGCACGATGCCCCCTTCCACACCCGAAACTCTGTTAACACCATCCCCAACGGTGCAAAAAATCACCACCAAGTATTTCCGATACTAAATCAAAACCACGGACAATTGTTCGGAATCTCCGGCTTTTGCGCCGCCACACTCGGAATTTCGCGCCCGGTAGGTGCCCGCGACCGCGACCGCCGTCACACCCGGCCGACCGAAGCGTCGGCAGGACGCGACCGCACGATGTGACGCGCCGCGCCGAACCACACACTCGGCATGTACTGCGAAAAATGTTGCTCGGCAAAGGTTCTGCGGCGATGTGGCCGCAGGGCCGAGCAGGCGCGTTCGCGACGGCCCGCGCCGCGCCACGTCGGCGCGACAGTTCGTCGAATCCCACGGGCCGCGTGCGGCCGGGTCGGTGTCCACGATGCCGCGGCCCGCGGCCAGGGCGTTCTGCCGAGCATGGCGGGCGAACGTAATGGTTCACCCGCGCAAACCGTACCTAATAGTTTGCTTAAGCGATTAACCGATGAATACTCGCCTGCAACACATTTGGGAAATTCGCGGCAGCCCGATCCATTCGTTTGGCCCGCCCGGGCAATTGCTCCGGCTCGCTCAGGCCCCCTTGCGAGGCACTACCTTGGGCCGGCCCTGCACCACGTGGGGCGGACTTTCTCCGGCACGACCCAACATTTCGGCCGGCTTGTCATTCGCGGCGCCCGCCCGCGCGGGCACCGGCATGCCACCGGGGGATCCGACCGGCTCTGCGACGGCGCCGGGCGCTCCCGCTCCCGCCATCGCCGCGCTGAGGACCGGAGCGGGCGTCGACCCCTGCCACACCGCGGGCACCGAAATCGACCCGACCAACCGCGCCCTGCCCAGACTGGCCGAAATTGACGAGCCCCAGCTCCCGTCGCCGCTCAGCATCCGCATCGTCGGAGCGGTCGAACCGACGGATTGCGACGCCCCGGCGGCCGTCATATTCGTCGCACTGGCCAGCGACGTAGCGGGGACAGTGCCCTGCGCCAGCGCCATCATCGGCGTCGTCAACGCGCTCGCGGGATACATTCCGATCTGGGCCACCGACATCAATGACGACACCGGCGCCGACGAAACTATCGACCCCACCTGGGTCAGCGCGGACTGAATCGCGGTCACGGCGGACGAGAACCCCGGACCGAATATCTGACCACCCACCGACGACAACGCCCCGGCGAACTGCGACGCCAGCGTACTCAGCGGCGTGGTGAACAACCCCGCCAAACTCGACGGCGCCGCACTGATCGACGGCAACGCCGACACGACCGATTGCGCTCCCGCGTGATAGCCGAACATCGCCAGCACATCCTGAAGCCACATCTCGATGTACTGGAATTCGGTGGCCGCGATTGCCGCCGTGTTCTGGCCCAGAATATTCGTCGCGATCAGTGTCATCAGCTGGATGCGATTCGCTGCCACCGCCACGGGCGGCACCGTCGCCGCGAATGCCGACTCGTAGGACATCGCCGCGACCCGAGCCTGGGCGGCAGACATGGAGGCGTGCGCCGCCGCCGTGTGCAGCCACTGCAAATACGGCGCCGCTGCCTGCGCCATCGCCTCTGAGGACGGGCCCATCCACTGCCCACTCGACGCCAGGCCCGACACCACGGAGTCGAACGACGTGGCCGACGCCCACAAGTCGGCGGCCAATCCGTCCCACCCCGCGGCAGCAGCCAGCAGCGGCCCGGAACCCGCGCCGGCATACATCAGGGCCGAATTGATCTCCGGCGGCAAAAACGCAAAATCCAGAACCATCTAGTACCTCGGACACGCCCAGCCGTTTCTACGGCTTCACAACTGCACCCCTACAGTCATACGGCGACTGGACACTGCGTATAAGACTAAGGCCGGATCGTAGGGCAGCACTACACCAAATTGCCGCGTTTGCCCAAATGCCTGAATAAGGCCAGCTAGGAGCCCTTGAGCCGAACCGCCAGGTAGTCGCCGACGGCGTCCATCGCCACCCGTTCCTGAGTCATCGCGTCGCGTTCGCGCACGGTGACCGCGTTGTCCTGCAGGGAATCGAAATCCACTGTCACGCAGAACGGCGTCCCGACCTCGTCCTGGCGCCGGTAACGGCGCCCGATCGCGCCGGCATCGTCGAAATCGATGTTCCACGATCTCCGCAATTCGGCGGCCAAGTCTCGGGCCTTGGGGCTCAAATCGGCATGCCGGGACAATGGCAGCACCGCCGCCTTGACCGGAGCCAGCCGGTGGTCCAGGCGGAGCACGGTGCGTTTGTCCACACCGCCCTTGGCGTTCGGGGCTTCGTCCTCGGCATAGGCATCGATCAAAAACGCCATGAACGACCGCGTCAGACCGGCCGCGGGTTCGATCACGTACGGGGTGTACCGAGTGTCGCTGACCTGGTCGAAGAAGGACAGGTCAGCACCGGAATGCTTTGCGTGCGTGGACAAGTCGTAGTCGGTGCGGTTGGCGACACCTTCCAGCTCACCCCAGGGGTTGCCCTGGAAACCGAACTTGTATTCGATGTCGACGGTGCGGTCGGAATAGTGCGACAGCTTCTCTTGGGGGTGTTCGTAGAGCCGCAGGTTCTCCGGGTTGATGCCGAGGTCGACGTACCACTGGTGCCGGGTGTCGATCCAGTACTGGTGCCATTCCTTGGCGGTAGAGGGCTCGACGAAGAATTCCATCTCCATCTGCTCGAACTCGCGGGTGCGGAAGATGAAGTTGCCCGGCGTGATCTCGTTGCGGAAGCTCTTGCCGATCTGCCCGATACCGAACGGAGGCTTGCGCCGCGCGGTCGTCACGACGTTGGCGAAGTTGACGAAGATGCCCTGCGCGGTCTCGGGCCGCAGGTAGTGCAGCCCTTCCTCGGTCTCGATGGGCCCGAGGTAGGTCTTGAGCATCATGTTGAATTCGCGCGGCTCGGTCCACTGACCGGGCTCGCCGGTCTCCGGGTCACGGATATCGGCCAGCCCATTGGGCGGCGGGTGGCCGTGTTTGGCCTCATAGGCCTCGAGCAGATGGTCGGCGCGGTAGCGCTTGTGGGTGATCAGCGACTCCACCAGCGGGTCGTGGAACACCTCGACGTGCCCGGACGCCACCCACACCTGTCGCGGCAGGATGATCGACGAGTCGAGTCCTACGACGTCGTCGCGACCGGTGACCACCGCGCGCCACCACTGCCGTTTGATGTTCTCCTTGAGTTCCACGCCCAGCGGCCCGTAGTCCCATGCCGACTTGGTGCCGCCGTAGATCTCCCCCGACGGATAGACGAATCCACGCCGTTTGGCCAGGTTAACGACGGTGTCGATGACGGACGCCACGGGGTGGTCCACTCCCTTTCGGATGATTCGGAGGCGGAGCGGCGAATCGTCGCCCGCGAAACATCAGCAATGGTATCGACCCGGCCCGGGGTCTTTGACATGCGTCATCATGCATGTGACAGTGGAAGTCGTTCCCTGTTCGTGGAGCTCCACATACCCGGTACTTCTCGAGGTGATTACTTTCGCATGGTGATGCCGACCGCAGCCCATGGCTCATCATCGGCTCTGGGTGCCCACCGGCACGGCGAGGCGGTGGGCGGCGAGCTTTCTCCGTTCGCTGAATATCCGGTGCCGCCGGCACGCGAGATCCTCGATGCCGCCGGCGAACTGTTACGCGCACTGGCCGCACCCGTGCGGATTGCCATCGTGCTGCAGCTACGCGAATCGCAACGCTGCGTGCACGAGCTGGTCGACGCGCTGGGAGTGCCACAACCGCTGGTCAGCCAGCATTTGAAGATTCTCAAGGCGGCGGGCGTGGTCGCCGGGGAGCGGTCTGGCCGCGAAGTGCTGTACCGGCTGGCCGACCACCACCTGGCGCACATCGTCGTCGATGCCGTCGCCCACGCCAGTGAGGACACACCATGACAGGAACCAGCGTCCGGTCCACCCGCCAGCGGGCGGCGATTTCCACCCTGCTCGAGACGCTCGACGATTTCCGCTCGGCCCAGGAACTGCACGACGAGCTGCGCCGCGGCGGCGAGAACATCGGGCTGACCACCGTCTACCGAACGCTGCAGTCCATGGCGTCGGCGGGAATGGTCGACACACTGCGCACCGACACCGGAGAGTCGGTCTACCGCCGGTGCTCCGAACACCATCACCATCATCTGGTGTGCCGCCACTGCGGGTCCACGATCGAAGTCGGTGACCACGAGGTCGAGGAGTGGGCGTCGCAGGTGGCCGCCAAGCATGGTTATTCCGATGTCAGCCACACCATAGAGATCTTCGGGATGTGCTCGGACTGCGCCCGCTGAGGGCTTCGATGCGCGCCGAGCGTGCGGCCAGCCGCGCGCTGAGCGCCGAATGCACGGCTGGCCGCGCATTCGGTCGTCAGAGAGGCTCAGGCCGTCAGCACGCGCCGCATCTGGGCGCCCGTGTCGAGCACCAGCAGGATCAGGGTGCGCAGTGCGTCATCGGCCAAACCCGCACCGGGAAAGTTGTATCTCAGCATCACGTCGGCGGTTTTTGACGCGCCTTTGCCGGAGTTGCGCTGCGCGGCCTTGTCGCTGACCTTCTCGACCACGGTCACATTGCCGAAGTTGCTGTCGTGCCCCTGCCTGGCCACCTGGTCGCTGAGCTTCTTGGTCAGCGGCAGATCCCACGCCACGATCTGGGTGAGCGACACCAGGTCGAGTCCGTCGGCGATGTTCACCACCCGCAACGACGCGAAGGTGCCGTCGTGGTGAACCGTCAGCCCGCCATCGGGTTCGTCCTCGACGGTCAGCACGTCGCGGAGGATCGATCCCAGGCGCTCCTGCAGCGATGGCATTAGGCGCTCCCAAACCGTCGGTTGCGGTCCGCGTATTCAACGCACGCGGCCCACAGGTCGCGACGGTCGTAATCGGGCCACAGCTTGTCCTGAAAGATGAATTCGGCGTAGGCCGCCTGCCACAGCATGAAATTGCTGGAGCGCTGCTCCCCCGAGGTCCGCAGAAATAGATCCACGTCCGGGATGTCGGGCCGTTGCAGGTGATGCGCCACCGTCGTCTCGGTGACGCGCTCAGGGTTGAGCCGGCCGGCAGCGGCCAGGCGCGCGATTTCCCTTGTAGCTTCCGCGATTTCGGCGCGGCCACCGTAGTTGACGCAGTAGTTGACGGTGATGACGTCGTTGCCCTTCGTCATCTCCTCCGCAATCGCCAATTCATTGATCACGCTGCGCCACAGGCGCGGCCGTGACCCCACCCACCGGATCTTGACCCCTATCGCCTTGAGGTTCACCCGACGCATCCGGACCACGTCGCGGTTGAATCCCATCAGGAAGCGGACCTCCTCTGGGGACCGCTTCCAGTTTTCGGTGGAGAAGGCGTAAAGGCTCAGCCACTTGATCCCGATTTCGATTGCCCCACACACGACGTCGATGACGACCGCCTCGCCCGCCTTGTGGCCGTCGGTACGGGTCAATCCCTGTTGGGTAGCCCAGCGGCCATTGCCGTCCATCACGATGGCCACGTGGTTCGGCAGTCGATCCGCCGGGATCCGCGGCGCGACCGCCTTCGACGTGTGCTGTGGTGGCCGGCTCGGGCCGCCGCCGGGAGCGGGCGGCAGCTCGGGGAACGCCACCGGCCATGTCGACCTGTCGGGAAATGTCGGGTAGTCGTCGGACGCGGCGGGCAGTTGCGGGAAGGCCAGGTAGTCCTTGGACTTCAGGGTGCGCTCGTGGTGCTTAGCCACAGGCCTCATCCTGCCCGATCAGCGCGACGCGCCGATCGGCGATGGTCCGGTCTACCCGATAATTGCGCTCCACCAGCGGCAACGTCTTGAGCTGGCGTTCCAGATGCCATTGCAGATGGGCGGCCACCAATCCGCTGACATGGCTGCGGTGGGATTGCGGCGTCGCCTCGGCGGCCTCCCAATCGCCATCGTGCAGCGCGGACATCAGTTCCAGCACGCCCAGCGGCGGCGTGGTCGAGCCCGCCGGGCGGCAGTGACCGCAGACGCTGCCACCGGCGGCGATGTGAAACGCCCGATGCGGGCCGGGTGTGGCGCAGCGGGCACACTCGGTCAGCGCCGGCGCCCAGCCGGCGATACCCATGGCACGCAGCAGGTAGGCGTCCAGTAGCAGTTCGCGGGGGCGGCGTCCGTCGGCCACCGCCCGCAGCGCGCCCACCGTGAGCCGGTGCAGTGCCGGGGCGGGCGCCCGCTCCTCACCGGCGAGGCGTTCGGCGGTTTCCAGCATCGCGCACCCGCAGGTGTACCGGCCGTAGTCGCTGACGATGTCGGTGGCGAACGCGTCGATCGAAACGACCTGGGTGACGATGTCGAGATTGCGGCCGGGATGCAGCTGCACATCGATGTGCGCGAACGGCTCCAGCCGCGCGCCGAATTTGCTGCGGGTGCGACGCACCCCCTTGGCCACCGCGCGGACCAGCCCGTGCTCGCGGGTCAACAGGGTGACGATCCGGTCGGCTTCGCCGAGCTTGTGCTGGCGTAGCACTACCGCTCGGTCTCGATACAGCCGCATCTCAACAGTTTTGCACCCCGCCGCGACATCGCGGGGATCCGCGCCGATAGTCTCGTACCCCGTGATTGGCGCTTTCGAGTCCGCTTCCGGGTCCGCTTCCGGATCCCGCGGCACGCGCCTGCCCACACTCACTGACCTGCTCTATCAGCTGGCCAGCCGGTCGGTGACATCCGACACATTGGTGCGCCGTTCGCTGCACGCGATCGATGCCAGCCAGTCCACGCTGAACGCATTCCGGGTGGTCTTGACCGAGTCCGCGCTGGCCGACGCGGCCGAGGCCGACCGGCGACGGGCCGCCGGAGACACGGCGCCGTTGCTGGGCGTCCCGATCGCCGTCAAGGACGACGTCGATGTTGCTGGCGTGCCGACGGCCTTCGGTACCGACGGCTACGTCCGGCCCGCCACCCAGGACGCCGAGGTGGTCCGCCGCCTCAAGGCCGCCGGGGCGGTGATCGTCGGCAAGACCAACAGCTGCGAGCTGGGCCAGTGGCCGTTCACCAGCGGGCCCGGGTTCGGGTACACCCGCAATCCGTGGTCGCGGCGGCACACCCCGGGTGGCTCGTCGGGCGGCAGCGCGGCCGCGGTCGCCGCGGGTCTGGTCACCGCCGCGATCGGCTCCGACGGCGCCGGCAGCGTCCGCATCCCGGCGGCCTGGACGCACCTGGTCGGCATCAAGCCGCAGCGTGGCCGCATCTCGACCTGGCCATTGCCGGAGGCGTTCAACGGGATCACGGTCAACGGCGTGCTGGCCCGCACGGTGGCCGACGCGGCGCTGGTGCTCGACGCCGCCTCGGGAAACGTCGAGGGCGACCGGCACAAGCCGCCGCCACTGACGGCGTCCGACTACGTCAGCATCGCGCCCGGGCCGCTGAACATCGCGCTGTCAACCCGGTTCGCCTACACCTTCTTTCGGGCCAAGCTGCATCCCGAGATCCTGGCCGCGACCCGTGCGGTGGGCAAGCAGCTCCAATTGCTCGGCCACGCGGTCGTGACCGGCAACCCGGACTACGGCCTGCGGTTGGGGTGGGACTTTCTGGCCAGGTCGACCGCCGGACTGCGGGAATGGGAGGAGCGGCTGGGCGACGGTGTCGTCCTGGACCCTCGCACCTTGTCCAACCTGAGGATGGGTCATGTGCTGGGGCAGGCGATCCTGCGCAACGCACGCCAACACGAGGCCGCTCTGCAGCGCCGAGTGGGCTCGATCTTCGACATCGTCGACGTCGTTTTGGCCCCGACGACCGCGCAGCCGCCGCCACTGGCACGATCCTTCGACCGGTTGGGCGGCTTCGGCACCGACCGCGCCATGATCAAGTTGTGCCCGGCGACCTGGCCGTGGAATGTCTTGGGCTGGCCGTCGATCAACGTGCCGGCCGGGTTCACCTCGGACGGCCTGCCGATCGGCGTGCAGCTAATGGGTCCGGCCAACAGCGAGGGCATGCTGATCTCGCTGGCCGCCGAGCTGGAGGCCGTCTGCGGCTGGGCCGCCAAGCAGCCGAAGGTGTGGTGGGAGCACGACCATGCCCCGCCGCAAGATTGAGACGCGCTAAAAGCCGAGCCGCCCAAGCTGTTTAGGGTCGCTCTGCCAGTTCTTGGCAACCTTGACGCGCAGGTCGAGATAGACCTTGGTGCCTAGCAGCTTCTCGATCTGAGTGCGCGCCGCCGTTCCCACTTCCCGTAATCGGGCCCCGCCCTTGCCGATGATGATGCCCTTCTGGCTGTCTCGCTCGACATAAAGCAGCGCGTACACGTCGATCAGATCGTCGCGATCCTCGCGCGGGTTGACTTCGTCGATCACCACCGCCAGCGAATGCGGAAGCTCGTCGTGCACTCCCTCCAGGGCGGCCTCGCGGATGAGCTCGGCCATCAAGGTCTCTTCGGGCTCGTCGGTCAGCTCGCCGTCGGGGTAATACGCCGGGCCGACGGGCAGTGCCGCGGCCAGCAGGTCGATCAGCATGTCGACCTGCGTGCCCGCCACCGCGGACACCGGGACGATTTCGGCCGATCCGTCGACGAGTTCACTGGCCGCAACCAGCTGGGCCGCCACCCGGTCCTTGGGCACCTTGTCGATCTTGGTGACGATCACGAAGAGGGTGGTTTTGGGTGCAACCGAACGAATCTGGTCGACGATCCAGCGGTCGCCGGGACCGATCGCCTCGTCAGCCGGGATGCACAGCCCGATGACGTCGACTTCGGTGTAGGTGTCGCGGACCAGGTCGTTCAGCCGCTTGCCCAGCAGAGTGCGCGGCCGGTGCAGACCCGGGGTGTCGACCAGGATGATCTGGAAGTTCTCCCGGTGCACGATGCCGCGGATGGTGTGGCGGGTGGTCTGCGGCCGCTTCGAGGTGATCGCCACCTTGGTGCCGACCAGAGCGTTGGTCAGCGTCGACTTGCCGGTGTTCGGCCGGCCGACCAAACACACGAAGCCCGAACGGAATTCGGTCATAGCGGGGTGCCGACGCGATCGGTGAGGATGATCGCCACAGTGGCACTGAGCTCGCGCACCGCGGCGATGCCGGGGTCGTCGGCCGATCCTGCCACCAGCACGGCGGCCTCCAGTCCGGTGGCCCCATTGGATACGGCCGCGGCCACCGCCGACTGCAGCCCGGTGAGCTTCAGCGCCGACAAGTCCACTGGCGCAGCCGCATACGTGCGGCCATCGGCATCACGGACCGCGGCGCCGCTGCCGGTCTCCGCACGGGCCATGGCGGCGCGGGCCAGCGCCACCAGCTCGGCGTCGTCGGGATCCAGCTGCTCAGCCATGATGAGTGCTCTCAAACTCGTGATCCTCCGACTCGGCCGGGCTGAGCAGAACGGTACCGATCCGCACCCGGCCGCGATGGTCGGGGCCGCCCTCGGCACGCAGCCGCAGGCCGTGCGAGACCACCTCGGCGCCGGGCAGCGGAACCCGGCCCAACTCCAGGGCCAGCAGGCCGCCCACCGTATCGACGTCGAGGTCGTCGTCGAATTCCACGCCGTACAGTTCGCCGACGTCTTCGATCGGCAGCCGCGACGACACGCGGAAATGCTTGTCGCCCAAGTCCTCTATCGGGGCCGTCTCCGCTTGGTCGTACTCGTCGGCGATCTCGCCGACGATCTCCTCGAGCACGTCTTCGATGCTGACCAGACCGGCGATCGCGCCGTACTCGTCGACGAGCAGCGCCATGTGGTTACGGTCGCGCTGCATTTCCCGCAGCAGCGCATCCAATGGCTTGGAGTCCGGCACGAACACGGCCGGACGCATCACCTGCGACACCTTGGTGTCCCGGCCCCCGTCGGCCGACAAGAACGTCTGCTCCACAAGGTCTTTCAGATACACCACTCCGACGATGTCGTCGACGTTTTCGCCGATCACCGGAATGCGGGAATGCCCGCTGCGCACGGCCAAGTTGGTTGCCTGGCTGGCGAATTTATCGCTTTCGATCCAGATCATCTCGGTCCGCGGCACCATGACCTCGCGCGCGGGGGTGTCGCCGAGTTCGAATACGGACTCGATCATCCGGCGTTCGTCGGCGGCGACCACGCCGCGCTGCTGGGCCAGGTCGACGACTTCGCGCAACTCGATTTCGGATGCAAACGGCCCGTTGCGGAAACCCCGGCCGGGTGTCAGCGCATTACCCAGTACCACCAGCAGCCGGCTGATCGGCATCAACAGCGACGAGATCACTTGCAGCGGAATGGCTGTGGCCATCGAAATGGAATACGCATGCTGGCGGCCGAGGGTCCGCGGACCCACCCCGATGATGACGAAGCTGGTCAGCACCATGATGGTCGCCGCACCGAACACCGCCCAGTTCAGACCGAAGTTGTCGTAGAGAAACACCACGAGCAGCACGGTCGCGGTGACTTCACAGGTGATGCGCAACAGCACCACCAGGTTGATGTAGCGCGGCCGGTCGGCCATGACCTTCGACAGGGACCGAGCGCCGGGCCGCTCATCGCGCACCAGCTCGGCCACCCGAGCCAGCGACACGGTGCTCATCGCGGCGTCAATCGCGGTGAAAACGCCGCCCAGGCAGATCAACGCGAGCGCGCCGAGCAGCTGAGTTATGCCGGTCAATTGTGCTAATGCCTTGACTCAGTCGCGGATTCTTTATTGGGATCGTCGCTCTTGCCTCGACGATTGAGCAACCCGGCGATGAGGACAACTGCCAACACCAACAACCCGTACCGCACCGCCCACGGCCACCACGCTTGGGCCGCCGGGGCGGGCTGAGCAGGTTGAGCGGGCTCCCCGCGAACGGCTAGCGCTACCAAGAAGTCGCCGTTGTCGGTCGGCCCGAAGCCCGGCAGCGACTGGGTCTTGCTCACCCTGATCTGCACGCCGGTGGCCGGATCGCCGACCTGGCCCCAGGCCACGGTGGAATCGTCGAGCAGGAAGGTGTCCTGACTACCCACGGATTGGCTTTCGTCGCGGCCAACCACCGCGACTTGGCCGACTTGCAGGATCTGGTTATCGGCGGGGACCTCGGCCAGGACATTCTGATACAGAGTCGGAGCTGACGGCATGGCGTATTCCGGCGGCGGTGGGCCCTGCCAGTTGGGCGGCGGCACAAAGGCCCCGCCGTAGAAGCTGCCCGCCGCCAGATAGCTCTCGCCGACCGCGGTGAACGGGACCAGGCCCACGGTGGCGGCATCCAGCACGATCCGGCCGCCGGCCGGCAGGTACGCCTCCCGGGAAGCGCCGTCGTAGGTGTAGCGGAAGGTCATCGCCTGACTGAGCGGGTTGTACAGCGTCGGGCGGTGGTACTCGTCGTAATCGACGTAGTCCCAGTGTCGAGGCCGCACCAGCGCCTTGTTGTCGGCCTTGACGAGCTCGATGTTCTCGCTATGGGCGCTGACGACGTTCTGCACCTGCTGGTTGAAGTCCGTCTCGGTCGGCGGCTTGGGCGGGTCGGCGGGATTGAGCCGCGCCGCCGGTGCGGCCTTGGCGGCCGCGACCGCCTGCGGTGGTGCATCCAGTTTCTTCGGTGGTGCCACCACCGAGACGTTTCTCGGCGTCCCCGGGGCCGGTGGATTGATCTTCGGGGTCTGCACCGGAACCGGCGCCGGACGCGTGGAAGTCGGCGGGGGCAACGGCGGAGGCTCCGGAATATATGCCGGGATGGTGCTCGACGGCGCCGGGGCCGGCCGGGGCGCGGGGGCGTTGCACACATTCGCCGTGTGATACGCCTGCACATAAAACAGACAGTGCTGGCAGGACACGGGGTTTGACCCCTCGCCGGCACACGGAGATGCCTGTGCCGCCCCGGGCGCAATAGCCAGCACCGTCAACGGCGCCAAAGTAAAGGCGGCCGCGACCGCCATCCCGAGTGCTCTCTTTAAAAGGCTCAATTGTCGAAATACCTTGACTTGTCCAGCAACCGGCGGTCTTTCTCGTCCTGCCGGTCGTAGTGGTACGCCTCGACCTGTTCGGCTACCCACTCTTCGAGAAGTCGCCCCTGCAGGGCGAACATCTCCTTCTCCTCGTCGTGCTCGGCGTGGTCGTAGCCGAGCAGGTGCAGGACGCCGTGAATTGTCAACAGCGCCAACTCATGTCCGAGACTGTGGCCCGCCGCGGCGGCCTGCTCGGCCGCGAATTCCGGGCACAGCACGATGTCGCCGAGCATCGACGGCCCCGGCTCCGGCGCGTCCGGACGGCCACCCGGTTCGAGCTCGTCCATCGGGAAACTCATCACGTCGGTCGGTCCGGGCAGGTCCATCCAGCGCATGTGCAGGTCGGCCATTGCGGCGGTGTCCAACAGGACCATTGACAGCTCGGCGCCCGGATGCACGTCCATTTTGGCGATGACGAACCGCGCGACGCTCACCAACTCCGCTTCGGAGATGTCGATACCGGATTCGTTGGAGACCTCGATCGTCATGGCCCGCTCACCGCACCATCATCGGCGACTGCGGGCGTTCGAGGCCCGCCGAGCCGCCCGATTCAGTCCCGAATCCGGCTCTTCGTGCCTGGCATAAGCGTCGACGATCTCCGAAACCAGCCGGTGGCGCACCACATCCACACTGGTCAGCTCCGCGATGTGAATGTCGTCGACGTTGTCGAGGATGTCTATCGCCGAGCGTAGGCCGGACCGGGCGCCGCCGGGCAGATCGATCTGGGTGATGTCGCCGGTGACCACGATCTTGGAACCAAAACCCAATCGGGTGAGGAACATCTTCATCTGCTCGGCGGTGGTGTTCTGCGCCTCGTCGAGGACGATGAAGGCCGAATTCAACGTGCGTCCACGCATATATGCGAGCGGGGCGACCTCGATGACCCCGGCCGACATCAGCTTCGGGACCAGTTCGGGATCCATCATGTCGTACAGCGCGTCGTACAGTGGCCGCAGATACGGATCGATCTTTTCGCTCAACGTGCCCGGCAAAAAGCCAAGGCGCTCACCGGCTTCCACCGCCGGACGGGTCAAGATGATGCGGCTTACCTGCTTGCTCTGCAGCGCGTTGACGGCCTTGGCCATCGCCAGATACGTCTTGCCGGTACCGGCCGGGCCGACTCCGAAGACGATGGTGTTGGCATCGATGGCGTCGACGTAGCGTTTCTGGTTGAGCGTTTTGGGCCGGATCGCCTTGCCGCGGCGCGCCAAGATATCCAGGGTGAGCACTTCGGCCGGCGATTCGTTCCCGGTTCCGACGAGCATGGCCACGCTGTGGCGCACCACCTCCGGTGTCAGCGGCTGCCGATTCGCGACGATGGCGACCAACTCGGAGATCACCCGCTCGGCCAACGCGACGTCGGCCGGCTCACCCGTAACCGTGACGGTGTTGCCACGCACATGTAGATCAGCGTTCAGCGTGCGTTCCAACGCGCGTAGGTTTTCGTCCGTCGCACCCAGCAAGCCCACGACCAGATCGGGCGGAACGTCGACACTGCTGCGAACCTGAGCATCGGCCTGCACGGCCCCAGTTGCGTCAACAGCGCTGGTCTCGCGTGGCGTCACGTGGTTTTCGATGCCTGCCTTCTCGCCTCGTCAAGGGTGGTTCGGATGCCTCAGTCTACGCCGAGGGCTCCGCCTGGTCAGCCGCGAGCGGCGGAGTTGGCCCGACCTCGACGGTTTGCTCCCATCGCGGGGTGAGCACCCCCAGCGCGCCCAGAGCCACCGCGGCGGCCGTCGAGGTCCGCAGTACCTGCGGGCCCAGCCGGATGGCTACGGCACCCGCGTCGGTCAGCGCCGCCAGCTCATCCGGCGCGATGCCTCCTTCGGGGCCGACCACAACGAACAGCGAGCTCGCCTGCGCCACAGCAACATCTGCGATCCGGTCGGTCGCCGACTCGTGCAACACCAATACCGCGGCACCGGCGGCCACTTCGTCGCGGACCCGCTGGATCAGCGCCGCCGTGGACAGCACGCCGTCAACGGACGGGATGTGCGCCCGCCGCGATTGCCGGGCCGCCGACCGGCCCACCGCACGCCAGCGGCGCAACCCCTTCTCGACGCGGGCCCCCTGCCAGCTGGCCACGCATCGCGCCGCCTGCCAGGCCAGGAACGCGTCGGCGCCGGCCTCGGTGGCCAATTCGATCGCCAACTCCGAACGCTCGGACTTGGGCAACGCCTGCACCACCGTCACCGGCGGCTTTCCCTGGGCGATGGTCCAGCGATCCAGTATCCGGGCCCGTAACCCGTCGCGCCCGGACTGCTCGACCGCGCAGCGCGCCAAGCCGCCGGCCCCGTCACCGAGCACCAACTCCTCGCCGGGCCGGATCCGGCGCACCGTCGCGGCGTGAAACCCCTCGTCACCGTCGACGACGGCCAGTCCACCGGGGTCGGGCAGTGCTTCGACGTAGAACAGCGTCGCCACCATGTGCAGGGGCTCCAAAGACCGTGGCTAGCGCCCGGTGAAGGTCTCGCGCAACCGGCTGAACAGCCCGCCGCTCCCGTTGTGCGCCGAGCGGACCTCGGGCACGTCGCGGCTTCGACGGGTCTTCAGCTCACGCAACAGTTCGCTGTCGTGGTTGTCCAGCCGGGTGGGAACCACCACCTCGATGTGGACGTGCAGATTGCCCCGGGTGGCCGACCGGAGCTGCGGCATCCCGTGGCCGCGCAGCGTGATGATCGAACCCGGTTGCGTGCCAGGCGGAATGGCGATCTCGCTCACGCCGTCCAGGATGGCGTCGACGCTGATCGTGGCGCCGAGCGCGGCGTCGACCATCGGCACCGAAACGGTGCAGTGCAGGTCGTCGCCGTCACGGACAAAGATGTCGTGGGCCTGCTCGTGAACCTCGACGTACAGGTCACCGGCCGGCCCTCCCCCGGGCCCGACCTCACCCTGCGCGGCCAGCCGAACCCGCATACCGTCGCCGACACCGGCGGGAATCTTCACGCTGATCTCGCGCCGGGCCCGGACCCGGCCGTCGCCCATGCACTGATGGCACGGATCGGGGATGACCACGCCGACGCCGCGACAGGTGGGGCACGGCCGCGACGTCACCATCTGGCCCAGCAACGAGCGCTGCACCGATTGCACCTCGCCGCGACCACCGCAGGTGTCACACGGGATCGGCGCGGAATCGCCGTTGGTGCCCTTGCCCTGGCAGCGGTCGCACAACACCGCGGTGTCGACGGTGACCTGTTTGGTCACGCCGGTCGCGCACTCTTCCAGGTCCAGCCGCATCCGCAGCAGCGAATCCGAGCCGGGCCGGACCCGGCCGATCGGACCGCGAGACGTCGCCCCCCCGCTGAAGCCGCCGCCGAAGAAGGCCTCGAATACGTCGCCCAGACCGCCGAAGCCGCTAAATCCGCCGGCAGCGGCCGCGTTCTCCAGCGGGTCCCCGCCGAGGTCGACGATCCGGCGTTTCTCGGGATCGCTCAGCACCTCGTAGGCGACGCTGATTTCCTTGAACTTCGCCTGCGCGGCCTCATCGGGGTTGATGTCGGGGTGCAGCTCGCGTGCCAGCTTCCGGTACGCGCGTTTGATCTCCGCATCGCCGGCGTTTCTGTTGACGCCCAGCAGCCCGTAATAGTCGCGTGCCACGCCTGACCTTTCTTGCGCCGCGCGTTACGCGGCTGTCCTCAAACTCTGCGGGTGCGCGCTCATCGAGCACCCAGGACTTCGCCAATATAGAGAGCAACCGCGGCTACGCTGGCGATAGTTCCCGGATAGTCCATCCGCGTGGGTCCCAACACGCCCATCCCGCCGTACACGGTGTCAATGGTGCCGTACGCGGTAGACACCATCGACGTGCCGGCCATTTGCTGGGCCTCCGTCTCGTGGCCGATGCGCACCGTCACCTTGCCGGCCTCCTGCTGGGCAGCCAGCAACCGCAGCACCACGACCTGCTCCTCGAGGGCCTCCAGAATGGAGCGCAGCGAACCACCGAAGTCCGCGGCGTTGCGGGTCAGGTTGGCGGTGCCGCCCATCAGCAGGCGCTCCTCGGTGTGCTCCACCAGCGACTCCAGCAACACCGTCGCCGAACGGCCGATCGCGTCGCCCAGGCCGCCGGCGCCGCCCAGCTGCTGGGCGAGGTCGGCCACCGCGACCGAGGCCACGGCCAGCTTCTTGCCTTCCAGCGCCTGGCCGAGGATCTCCCGCAGCTGGGAGAGCTGGTGATCGTCGATGACGTCGCCGAGTTCGACGATGCGCTGATCCACCCGCCCGGACTCGGTGATCACCACCATCAACAGCCGCGCCGGAGTCAGTGCGATTACTTCCAGATGCCGAACCGTCGACGTCGACAATGTCGGGTACTGAACCACGGCCACCTGACGGGTCAGCTGAGCCAGCAACCGCACCGCCCGGCGCAAGACGTCGTCGAGGTCGACACCGGATTCCAGAAAGCCTTGGATCGCCCGCCGCTCGGCCGACGACAACGGCTTGACGTCGTCGATCCGGTCGACGAATTCGCGGTAGCCCTTCTCCGTGGGCACCCGCCCGGAGCTGGTGTGCGGCTGCGTGATGTAACCCTCGGCCTCCAGCACCGCCATGTCGTTGCGGATGGTGGCGCTGGACACGCCGAGATTGTGCCGGTCGACGAGCGACTTCGAACCGATGGGTTCCTTGGTGGCGACGAAGTCGGCGACGATGGCGCGCAGCACCTCGAAGCGACGGTCATCAGCACTGCCCATTGGTTCCCACCTCCTTGATCGCGTTCATTTTACGGTCTCACACGACACACTGACTTCCTTGCGCGAGCGTCCCCCGCGCGCTGTCGTTTACCGTGCGGCTAGCCTGTTCACCAGGTGTCTGTGGGCCTCGACGACGCATCGGAGACGATCCGCCAATGATTTTCAAGGGCGTACGCGACGGTAAGCCCTACCCGGAACATGGGCTGTCTTACCGGGATTGGTCCCAGATACCGCCGCAGCAGATCCGGCTCGATGAATTGGTCACCACGACCACGGTGCTGGCCCTGGACCGGCTGCTCTCGGAGGACTCCACCTTTTACGGCGATCTATTCCCGCACGCCGTGCGGTGGAAAGGCATCATCTACCTCGAAGACGGCCTGCATCGTGCGGTGCAGGCCGCGCTGCGCAATCGCACCGTGTTCCATGCTCGGGTGTACGACATGGACGTACCGCTGAGCCAGCAAACCCAGGGATCGGGTTCGACCTTCGGGCAGTGACCGGTCACGTTTGCCCGTCGCGGGGTCTCGACGTAGCGAGGGCCGGCTGGTCGCCGCGATCGACGTCCTGGCCGACCCGGAGCGCGTCGCCCGGCTCGACCTGAGCGCCGTTTCCGGCTAGCTCGTCGCCGTCGCCGCCTGTATCAGGGCGAGCGCGGAATCGTGCTGCAGGATCCAGTTGCCACCCTCGTTGACGAACGCGAGGTTCTTGGTGACCGGCCCGGCGAACTTCGGGCCCGCGATCGCGACGTCGGCGGTGGCCGCATTCGGGCCGGCCGGCTGGATGTTCGTCACGGTGAAGGTCTCCGGGAAGTTCCCGTTCCGGTAGGCCTTCCGCAGGTCGTGGTCGGCTCCGTGGCCCTCATCGGGGCTGATGCCGCCCTGGACCAGATTCTGCTTCGTCGTATACGACACACCGGCATCGGTGACCTGGTTTAAGAGGTTCACCAACTGGTCCGGGTTCGGCAGGTTTTGGCCCGGCGGGGGCGGGGGCGGCGGCGGGTCCTGCGGCAAGGGCGCGCCGACCGCCGCCAGTTGCACCTGTGTCATGGGCGATGCGACGGAAGCGATGCCAACGGCCGCGCCGCCGATGACGGCCAGCGCCGCCACGCTCATAGCTACGGATTTCACGGTTCCCCCTTCTGGGCCCTTCGTTGCGCCAACCTGCCAGATGTTAGTCAGTGTCCGGCCGCTTGCAGTAGCTCCATCGCCGAGGAGCGCGACAATATCCAGCTGCCCTGGTTGATGAACGTGACGTTCTGCATCACCGGGTTAGGCAGCTTGGGGCCCGACACCGCGACGTTCGCCGTTGCCGTACCGCCGGGGCCCGGCGCGATGTTGGTGATATTAAACGTCAAGGGCAGGTCGCCGTTTTTGGCCGCCTTCTGCAACTTGTGGTCGGCCAGGTGTGCCTCGGTCCCGCCGATGCCACCTTCGACCAGATTTCCCTTGTTGGTGAACGACACGTTGGGGTCGGCGAGGGTGTTGAGCAGCCCGGTTAGCTCATCGGCAGTCGGGACGCCGGCGGCGGGAGCCGGGGCGGGCGGCGGCGGGTCTTGCGGCAACGGCGTGCCGACCGCGGTCAGCTGCAGCGTGCTACCAGCCGGAATGGCCGCAATCGAGGTGACGCCGAGGGCTGCGGCGCCCAGCGCGCCGAGCGCCGCCACACTAGTGGCGATGGCTTTGACGGATTTCATGATTCCCCCTTCGAAGTGCAGCGACGTGACGGAATGTCACCCACACCGCCCACCTGGTGTAGATGGTGTGGTTGTGCACCTTGGGACAGATGCTACGCGCGATCACACCGACTAATCTGTGCGCAACCTGTGTAGCAGCCCAGAATTTCGGGTTTGCTGACTAGCCCGCCGACCGGGTTCCGGCGAGAGAATCACGCAGAGTCTTGGGCCGGATGTCGGGCCAGTTCTGCTCGACGTAGTCCAGGCACGCCGCCCGGGTCGCTTCGCCGTACACCACGCGCCAGCCCGCCGGAACGTCGGTGAAAGTAGGCCACAGACTGTGCTGCTCCTCGTCGTTGACCAGGACGAAGAACGTGCCGTTGTCGTCGTCGAAAGGGTTAGTGCTCATCGCTTCTCCACCATCGTTTGGTATTTGGACAAATTCGCAGGACCGACCCAGGACCCCAACACCCGGTCCGAGAGCAGGCCCAGACAGCTCAGGTTGGGAAATCCGGGCCCCTGGGTGAGGCCGGACAGGTTGGGCAGGAACAGCCGGGGGGTGACGTCAGTGAGGGACAGGTCGTAGCCGATCCCCTCCTGCAGGCGATCGGAGGCCAGCGGTCCGCCCAGCCCCAGCTCGAGGGTGTCGAGCGCATCCTGGCTGAACAGCGAGGTGAACCAGAGCGCGTCGGCGCCGGAGCCGTCGATGACGAGGTCGAAACCGTGCACCGTTTCCAGGTTCTCGCTGAACCGGTTGGTGGACAGCGTCAGCCGGATCTGCCCGTCGCGGCCCACCGCGTGGGCGACGCGGCCGCGCAGGTGGCGGATACGGTCATCGGCCAGCAGGGCCTCCTGCACGTTCGCCGAGAACACTCCTCGATCGGTGCGGGCCAGCGCGTCGCGACGCTCGTCCAGCGTCAGGGCGGTCCAATCGGTGGGATCGGAGAACAGCGAGTTCTCGAAGAAGCTCTCGCCGCGGGTGAACAACGTCACCTGGGGCGAAATGACGGTGATCGTCGAAACCCGGTGCCGGAAGAGCTCGTTGAGCATCGAGGCGGCCGTCTCGCCGCCGCCGATCACGGCGACTCGCTCGGCGGTGATCCGGTCGTGGCCGGCGGCACGGTCCCAGAACTGGGCGATCGACATCATTCGCGGGTTGCCGGGCAGCAGCGATTTCTCCGCCTGGCCCGGCCCGGTGATCATCAGCGCGTCCGCGTGCACGGTGGTCTCGTGGGTGTGCAGTGCCCAGCGGTCACCGGCGACGCCCAGTCCGTCGACCTCGCCGTGCACCACTAACATGTCGACCTGATCGGCGACCCAACCCAGGTACTGGCTCCACTTACGGTGCGGCGGTGCGGGTCTGCCCCGGTCGATCCACTCAGCGAACGACGCGGTCGCGATCAGATAGGACTGCCAGCTGTACCGCGTCATCAGCTCGTCGAGTTCGCCGTTGCGCCGCGGCACCAGCGCCGACCGGTACGGAAACCCGACATCCTTTTCCGGGCTGGTACCCAGCCGGTGCGCCCCGTCGGTCCAACCGCCGCTCGCCTGCCAGTTGGCCCCGACTCCGGTGCGTTCGACGGCGACGACGTCGGGGACCTCGACACCCATGTCGCGCAGCGCCTTTGCCTTGGCGGCCACGGCCACCGCCTTGGCGCCGGCGCCGAGAATCGCTAGCGTGCTCATGTCACCACCTCCCGAAGTGATTCAATCCAAAGTTGTTGTAACGCAGAGATATCCGCATCATCGAGAATGTCGGGCAAGGCGCGCCACTGGGCGGCCAGGACACGTTGCCCGTCATACGTCAACACGGTGGCCATAATCGTAAGTTCGTGCCGTACCGCCAGATTCGGTTCCGGCTGCGGCGATACGCCGGCGAGCAGCCCGCGCTCCGGCATCAGCACGGTGCCGCCTCCGGTATGGGCCGCGCCGAGATAGTTGAGCAGCAACTGTGGGTCGGGCAACGCCGCCAGGCGCGCGGCGGTGTCCGTCCGCAGATAGCGCAGCAAGCCGTAATCGAGTCCGTCACCCGGGATGGCGGCCAACTGCTCCCCCACTGCTCGCGGGTCGGCCGAGGCGACCCGCACCGGGTAGATGGAACTAAGCAGTCCGATCGTGTCGCCGGTGTCGACCGTGTGCGCGCCGGGCTTGTCGACCAGACTGTCTGCGCGGCCGTGGGTTTCCAGCGCCAGCAGCGGCGGCGGCGTGGTTTGGTTTCTTCCCTGACGCCAGCGCGTCACTGTCGCCGCGGTGGCCGCGACCAGCAGGTGGGGCAACGGCAGGCCGGAGTCCAACAGCCGGCGGGTGATGTCCGCGTCGGTGGCGACCATGCGAACGATCAGATCGCGGGCCCGGTCGCGGGCCGGATCCACCCGTCGGGCACCGAGATTGGGATCATCACCTTCGAGCTGAGCCGCCCAGAACGGTGCGGTGTCCAACTGGTCGGCACGCTCGGCCAGCGCACCGGCCCAGCGCCGGTAACTGGTGTGCTCGCGGACCGGTGCGGGCGAGTGGCCGGTCCCCAACGCCCGTAGGGCAGCGTCGAGTTCGCCGAGAACCACCCGCCAGGACGCCGGATCCATCGCCAAAACGTGGGCGGCCAGCAGCAGCACGCTTCCCCCCGTCGGGGGTCGAAGCCACACGGCGGCCAGCAGCACGCCCCGTTCGGGGTCAAGCCGGTCGACGGCCTGCGCGACGTGCCCGGGGACTACGGCTTGCAGATCGCCGCTGACCGCCACCTCGTTGACGAGCTCCCCGACGGTATCGGTGGCCGGCGTCGGGACCAGGGTCATCCTGGCCCGGTCCAGACGAGCGCGCAGCACTTCGTGCCCCGCCACGATGCTGGCCAGCGCCGCATCCAGTTGCTCGCGGCTGACGTCATCGGGCAGCCGCAGCGCCTCGGTCTGCGCCAGCCGGCGAGCCTCGCCGTATTCGTAAAGCCAGCGGCCGTTGGGCAGCACCGGCATAGGCCCGAATTCTTCCTCGACATCCGTTGCGGCAGCGGACTGTTCGGAATCGATCGCCTCGGCGAGTTCTCGCACGTTGGCGCATTCGAGGATGAGCCTGGCGCGCAACGCCATACCCCGCGCCCGCGCCGCCTGCACCACCGACAACGCCATGATGCTGTCCAGGCCCAGCTGCAGGAAGTCCGCGGTCACGTCGACGCCGGGTCCCCCGCGAGCGGGTGGTGCCCCCAGGTGCAGGATCTCCGAAAGCACTTCGGCCAGTGCGGCTTCCGTGGGCGTCTCGGGCTCGGCCCCGGCGGAGCCCGCGACATCGGCCGCATCGAAAGCACTCAGCGCGGCCTCGTCGAGTTTGCCGTTGGCGGTCAGCGGGATCTCGTCGACCGTGACGATGCGCTGCGGAATCATATAGCGCGGCAATCGGGTACCGAGCATGCCGCGCAGCTCGGCCGCCGACGGTGCAGGCGCCGCATCGGCGATCACCACGTAGGCGGTCAGCCGCGCGACCGCGCCGCGCTTGCGCACCAAGACGCCGGCGTGCTGGACCGCGGGGTGGGATTCGAGGGCGGCGGCGATCTCGCCTGGTTCGACCCGGTAGCCCCGGATCTTCACCTGCGCATCGGCGCGCCCCACGTACTGCAGTGCGCCGTCCGGCCCCCGACGCACCACATCGCCGGTGCGATACATCCGCTCGCCGGTGGCGAACGGATCGGCGACGAATCGGTGGCTCGTCTCCCCCGCGCGGCCGAGATAGCCGCGGGTCAGTTGCGCGCCGGCCAGGTAGAGCTCGCCGGTCGCGCCGATGGGCACCGGTCGCAGCGCCGAGTCCAGCACGTACCCGCGGGTCTGCCGGGTCGGCCGTCCGATCGCCGGCTCGTCGTACTCCGTGATGACGGCCACCACTGCCTCGACGGTGGTTTCGGTGGGGCCGTAACAGTTGTAGGCCCGCAACCCGGTTCGGGCGCACTCGCCGCGGATCAGGGCCCACGCGGAGCTGCCGAGCGCTTCCCCGCCCAGCGCGAGCACCGCCAGCGGAACCGTGGTGAGCAAACCGCACGCGGTGAGTTGGGCAAACATCGACGGCGTGGTGTCGATCATGTCGACACCGTGCTCGGCGATCGCCCCGACGAGTGCCTCGGCGTCGGTCTGGGTCCGCTCGTCGACGACGTGCACGCTGTGGCCGTCCAGCAGCGCGACCAGCGGCTGCCAGGCGGCGTCGAACGCAAACGACCAGGCATGCGCGATGCGCAGCGGCCGAGACAGCCGGGCGGCGGCGGGTCGCAACACGCTATCCAGATGATCGTCGGCATACGCGCCGACAGCCGCGTGAGTTCCGATGACGCCCTTGGGCTCTCCCGTAGTACCCGATGTGAAGACGACATACGCGGCGTGCCCAGGCGGCACCTCGACCGGGCGGAAGTCGGGGCCACCCTGGTCGCCGGCGCCCAGCAGTTCCGCGGCCAGCCCCTCGTCCAAGACGATCGACGCCCCGGTTTGGCGAAGAATCGACTCCACCCGTTCCGGCGGCAGCCCCGGCTCCATCGGTACGCACATGCCGCCGGCCTTGAGCACCGCGAGCATCGCGACGATGTACTCCGGGCCGCGGAAAAGCCTGATGGCGACTGGGGTTTCGGGCTTCACCCCGCGCTCCGCGAGCCGGGCCGCAAGCCCGTTGGCGCGCGCGTCGAGCTCGCGGTAGCTCAGCGTGCCGCCCGCCCAGCTGATCGCGACATCGTCCGGCGCTTTCGCCGCGACCTCGGCGAACCGGGTGTGGATGCCGAGCCCCGGTGGGGCCGCCACAGCTGCGGTGTCCAGCGCGACGGCCTCGTCCTCGAAGAGGACGCTGACCTCACGAAGCGGCCGCTCCCAGCCCTGCAGCAGGCGTTCGGCGGCGGTCAGCACTCGCCGGCCCAGCCGCTCGGCGCTGGTGGCACCCAGCGCGCCGTCCAGTACCTCGACCAGCACCACCAGTTCGCGCCCCTCCATGTGGGCAGCGACCGCGATCGGGAAGTGGGACAGGCTCTCCAGTGCGGATGGCCGGAATGACGCACCGCCAGCGGTTAATTCGCCGCCCGCGACCAGCCCGTCCATCGGGAAGTTCTCGTAGACCAGCAGGGTGTCGAACATCTCGCCCACCCCGCCAAGCGCACGCAGCTGTGCATGACCGAGATAACCGTGCTCGCGCAGCAGTGCGGCGTTGCGCTGCACCGCGCGACATTGTTCGCCGACGCCGGCGGCCGGATCGAGCTGGACCCGCATCGGCACGGTGTTGATGAACAGGCCGATCATCGTCTCGACGCCGGCGAGTTCGGGCGGCCGGCCCGAAACGGTTACCCCGAAGACCACGTCGTGAGTATCGGTAAGCCGCGACAACACCAGCGCCCACGCCATTTGCATCAAGGTGTTGACGGTGATGCCACGCGACCGGGTGCCGTCGACCAGTCGCTCGGCGCCCTCGGGCGGCAGCCGCAGTTCGGTCGTGCGCGGCAAACCCGCCTGCTGCCCGTCGGCCAGTTCGGCGGAGCCGAGCGAAGCCGACAGCAAGGTGGGGCCCGGCAGGCCGGCCAGGTGCTGGCGCCAAACCTGTTGACTGGCCACCGGATCGCGGCTCGCCAGCCACCCGATGTAATCGCGGTACGGCCGCGGTTCGACAGGCAGCGCCGCGAGATCTCCGCCGGCGCCGTACAAGATCATCATCTCGTTGACGAACACCGGCAATGACCAGCCGTCGATCACGATGTGGTGGGCGGTGATCACCAAACGCCATCGCGCGCTGGGCAATTCGACTAGCAGGAAACGGATGGCGGGACCGCGTTCCAAATCGAACGGTCGCCGTCGTTCGCCAACCTCCAGCGCCTGCACATCTTCGGGCGAGTCGGCCTTGACGAGTTGCCACGGCAACTCGACCCGGGACGGCACGATCTGCACCGGACGCGCAATCCCCCGGCTGAAGAAGCTGGCCCGCAGGTTCGGGTGTCGCGCCAACATCTTTGTCGCGCAGGCGTGCAACAGCTCGACGTCGAGCACACCGGAGATGTCTGCGGCCATTCCGATCATGTACGGATCGTCGGCCGCTTCGCCCTCGACGAATTCGGTCAGCGCGCTCAGCGAATACAAACCCTCCTGCAGGGGGCTTAACGCCATCACGTCCTCGATGTCCGGTGCGACATCGGTTTTGGTGGCGGTCATGACGTCCCGTCACGCGACGACGACCACAGTTGCGTCACGGCAGCCAGATCGTCGGCCGACAGACCGGATGCGGCCATCGGCTCGAAGCGGGTATCCGCCGGCTCGTCGGTCTGCTCGCTGTCGGTCTGCGCGTCGCCCAGGGCATCCAGGGCGGCGGCCAGCTGCTGCACGGTCGGATGCTCGAAGACCATCCGCGGGCTGACCGCCAGGCCGGCCGCGCGGGCCCGCGACGCCAGCTGCACCGAAAGGATGCTGTCACCGCCGAGGGCGAAGAAGTCATCGAACCGCCCGACCTCGGGCGTCGACAGCAGTTCGGCGAACACCTTGGCCAGGGCCCGCTCGGTGTCGGTGCGCGACGGTTCGATCTGGCCGCTGGTGCTGACGGCCGGCTTGGGCAGTCCGGGCCGATTCAGCTTGCCCGAGTCTGTCTTGGGCATCGCCTCGAGCACCGTCAACGACGAGGGCATCATGTATCCCGGCAGCGTCGTCGCGATCGCGGCACGCACCGCACCCGCGAAGGCCGCCTTCTCGGCGTCGTCAACGATCGGCTGTTGCGGCACAACATATCCGGCCAGCGAGACCCCGCCGTGCACCTCCCAGGTCCGAGCCGCCGCCGCGGCCACGCCGTCAGCGGCCGCCAGCGCGGACTCGACCTCGGCCAACTCGACGCGGAAGCCACGCACCTGGACCTGATGGTCGGCACGGCCGGCGAACTCCAGCTCGCCGTCCTCGGTCCACCGGGCCAAGTCGCCGCTGCGGTACAGACGCGACCCGGGTTCCAGCGCATACGGATTGGCCACGAACCGCGTTGCGGTCAAACCGGCCCGCTTCCAGTAGCCCCGGGCCAGCTGGTCGCCGGCGTAATACAGTTCGCCGACCACACCGACCGGCACCGGACGCAGACCATCGTCGAGCAGATAAGCCTCCGCACCCGGTACCGGCCTGCCCACAAGCGGATTCGGCAGGCCGAGCAGCCCGCGGGACACCGCACCGGAGGTCTCGGTGGAACCGATGTTGTTCAACAGCTGGATCTCCGCGTTGTCGGCGCACGCGGCCGTCAGCCGCTCCAGCAGCGACGCGCTCACCGGCTCACCACCGCAGACCAGGCGTGACAGCGAGCGCACCACATCCGGCCGGCTGTCTACCAGCGCGGAGACCAGGCTGGGCACCGCGGTCACCTGCGCCACCGAATGCCGATCCATCAACGCCCCCAGGGCTTCGGCGTCCCGGTGCTCGGCATCGTCGGCAAGGATCATCGTGGCCCCCGCCGCCAGGCCGGCCAGCAACTCCATACCCCCCTCGAGGAAGGTGATGGACGCCTGTGCCAATCGAATGTCGTTGGCGCACGGCGGGTAATGCCGCAACTGCCAATCCAGCCGGGCCGACATGGACCGATGCGTGCCGACGGCGCCCTTTGGTTTCCCGGTAGATCCAGACGTGAACACCAAATACATCGGGTCGTCGGGGTGCGGCAGGTCCTGGGTCGGTGACTCGGCCGCGTCGGTGTTCTCCACGACGGCACGCACCTGCGGGTCGTCCAGCGAAATCACGGCAACCCCAGGCACCTCCGGCGTGCTGTCGGCCGCTTCGGCCGTCGCCAGCAGCACTGGCGGCTGGACATCGTCGAGCATGAATTGCTTGCGCGCCAGCGGATAGCCGGGATCGATCGGGAAGTAACCACCGCCGGCTTTCATGATGGCCACCAGGGCAACCACCATGTCGATACCGCGTCGTGTCGAGAGCCCGACCAGCGATCCGGGTTTCACCCCGTGCTCGCGCAGCAGCGCCGCCAGGTTGTCCGAACGGCGGTGCAGTGCGGGGTAGTCGATCTGCTCACTACCGCAGCGCACCGCGATGCGGTCGGGTCCCCAATTCCGGCTGGGGCCAAGTAATTCCGGGATGGTGCGGGGTCGGTCGTGTGGCGCCCGGGCACCGCGGCTCCACTCGTCGAGGATGCGGTGCTGCTCGTCGGCGTCGATCACCGCAACGTCGCGCAGAGTCTGGTCGACGTTGTTGGCGAACTCGGTGACGATCCGGGCCAGCCAGCCGGCCAATCGCTCGATGGTGGACCGGCTGTACAACTCGGTACGGAAGATGACGTTGCAGTTGTACCCGGCACCGTCGGTGCCGTCGCTGCCCAAGAAGTTGACACTGAGATCGGCATGCGCCATGTCGAAGACGGGATCCAGCGACGTGCACACGGTGTCCTCGCCGCCGTCGCGCCCATCGGGCCCCACGTCGATCACCCGGGTGGCGGGTAGTTGGTCGCGGACGTGCACCACCACCTGGAACAGCGGGTTACGCGACAACGAACGCACCGGGCTGACGCTGTCCACCACCCGGTCAAACGGCAGATCCTGGTGGGCGTAGGCGGCCAAAGCCGTCTCCCGGGTCCGGGCCAGCGCTTCGCGCAGCGTCGGATTGCCGTCCAGATTGTTGCGCAGCACCAGGATGTTGACGAAAAAGCCGATCAATTGGTCTAATTCGGCTTCGGTACGTCCGGCTACCGGGGTGCCCAGCGGGATGTCCACACCGCTGCCGGCCTTATGCAGCACCACGGCGACGGCCGTTTGCAGCAGCATGAATTCGGTGATGCCCAACTCGCGGCACAGCTCGGCAAGCTTGCCCCGGGTGGTCGCGTCGATGCTGAAGTCGACGGATTCACCCGCGCCGCTGGGCACCGGCTGGCGCGGGAAGTCGGGCCGCAGCCCGGTGTCCTCCGGCATCCCGGCCAACTGCCGGGTCCAGTAGTCCCGCTGCTCGCTGGCAATCGCGGACTCCTGACCACCGGCGTCGCCCAGGAACGCGCTCTGCCAGGCCGCGTAGTCGGCGTACTGCACGCGAAGCGGCGCCCAGGACGGAACCTCTCCGCAGCGCCGGGCCCGATACGCGGTGAGCACGTCGGCGAACAGCACCCCTGCCGACCAGTGGTCGGAGGCGATGTGGTGAACCACGAACGACATCACATGTTCGCCAGCGCCCGTGCGCAGCACCGCGATCCGAATCGGCCGTTCGCTATCGAGTTCGAAGCTGTGCCGACGCTCCGCGTCGAGTTGTTCGGTCAGCCAGGCTTCTTTCTCCTCGGCAGCGCCGTCGAAGGCGGCGCGGCGGACCGGCAGATCACCGACCGGATTGACCACTTGGTAAGGGACACCGTCGATTTCGATGTAGCTCGTGCGCAGGATTTCGTGGCGGGCGACGACGTCGCCGATGGCGGCAATCAGCGCCTCGATGTCCCACGGCCCGGTCAGCTTCGCGGCGAAGGGAATGTTGTTGACCCAGCTGGGCCCGTCGATGCGGTACGCGAACCAGCTACGCAGCTGCGAAGCCGACAGCGGCTGGGGATACCTCCCGCCCGCGGGGGACGGTTCGTCGTGAGCGGTCGCGACGAGTTTCGGTCGCGACCGTGCGCGCTCGCCGGAGCGCAGCTGGTCGATCCGCTCGGCCAGCAGGCCCACCGTCCCCAACTCGAAGACGTCGCGGATGCCGAGCTCCACCTCACAATCCGAGCGGATCGCGGTGACCAGTTTGGTGGCCACCAGTGAGTGGCCGCCCAAGTCGAAGAACGAGTCGTCGACACCCACTCGGTCGTGGCCGAGCAATGTGGAAAACAGTGCGGCGATCCGGCGTTCGGTGGGCGTCGTCGGCTCGCGGTATTCGGCGCCGGCCGCGATCTCCGGTTGCGGGAGCGCGACACGGTCGATCTTGCCGTGCGCCGTGATCGGGATCTCGTCGAGCACGACGTAGCCGGCCGGAGTCATGTAGTCCGGCAGCGCCGCGGCGACCCGGGCGCGAATACGTTCGACGTCAACGGATTCGGTGCCGCAGTCCGGGGCCGGGGTTATGTATCCGACCAGGCTCTTGCCCAGCCGCGGCAAATCCACGGCGAGCACGACTGCTTGTCCGACGCTGGGGTCGACCGAGATCGCGGCGGCGATCTCGCCGAGCTCGATGCGGAAGCCGCGTATCTTCACCTGCTCGTCGGCGCGGCCGACGAACTCGATGTCTCCGTCGCCGTTGCGGCGGGCCAGGTCCCCGGAGCGGTACATCCGCCCGCCCGCAGTGAATGGGTCCGCGACGAAACGTTCGGACGTCAGTCCCGGCCTACGGTGATACCCGTGCGCGACATGTGTTCCGGCGATGTAGATTTCGCCGATCACTCCCACCGGGACCGGCTGCAGCGCATCGTCGAGCAGATGCACCTGGGTATTGATCTTGGGTCTGCCTATCGGCACGATTCGGGAGCCCTGCGTGCCCTGCACCGGGTAGCTGGTGCAGTTGACGACGGTCTCGGTCGGTCCGTAGAAGTTGTACAGCAGCGCGTCGAAGGTGGCGTGGAACTTGTCGGCGATCTCGCCGGGCAGTGCCTCCCCGCCGATCGGGACCCGCCGCAGGGTGCGCCACTGGTTGACACCCGGCAGCGACAGGAAAAGACCCAACAGCGACGGCACGAAATGCATCGAGGTGATGCCTTCGCGGCTGAGCAGGTCGGTCAGATAGCCGATGTCGCGCAACCCGTCGGGCCGTGGAATCACCAGTCGGGCGCCCATGATCAGCGTGCCGAAGATCTCGCCCATCGACACGTCGAAGCTAGGCGAAGCAACCTGCAGCAGCGATTCGGTTGCGTCGACTTGGTATTCGTCACCGAACCATACGAAGTACTCGGCGATCGGCGCGTGCGGCACCGGAACACCCTTGGGCAACCCCGTCGAACCAGAGGTGTAGATCAGATAGGCGGTGTTGTGCGGGCTCAGTGGCCGAATCAACTCTGCGGGCGCGGTGACAGGGTAGTTCGACAAGCCGGCAACCGGTTCGCGGAGAACCAGTTTGGCGTCCGCATCGCCCAGGATGAACGAGATTCGATCCTCCGGATAGGTGGGGTCCACCGGCAGATAGACCGCGCCGGCTTTGAGGATGCCCAGCGCCGTGATGACGAGTTCGGGCGACTTGTCCAGCAATAGCGCGACCCGATCTTCGGTGCCGACGCCTTGCTCGATCAACCAGTGCGCCACCCGGTTCGACTCTTCGTCGATCTCGCGATAGCTGTAGTTGCGACCTTCGTAGCCGACGGCAATGGCATCGGGCGAGGCAGCCGCACGCCGGCTGACCAACTCGGGCAACGTGGCAGCCGGCGTGCTGAACTCTTCTCCCGTCGACACCTGGCGCAGCCACTCGGCGTCGTCGTCGCTCATCAGCGCGCACGCGGACAGCGCCGCGTCGGGGTTGCTCAGCGCATTGTCCAGCAAGACGACGTAGTGCCGCAGCAGCTGTTCCACCAGCGGGCGATCCAGCACCTCGACCAGGTACTCGGCCTCGACCACTCCGCCGCCGTTCGGTGAGCGCTCCAGCTCCACCATGAAACTCAGTGGCAGCTGGTTGAAGTGACCGCGCAACTCGCCGCGCTCACACCGCACGCCCGGCGGGCAGAAGCCGGCGCCGTCGCCGTCGCGCTGCCCGAAGCTCACCCGGGTCATCCGGTCCGCGCCGTGTCGGCGATCGGGATTGGATTCGCGCACCAGCCAGTCCAAGTCGGCGCGCGAGTGCGCGAAGGCGCCCACGGCGCTGTCACGAGTCTGGACCAGCAGTTGCCGGAACGTCTGGCGGGAGTGCGGTTGTAGCCGAAGCACCACCGTGTTGCCGTAGTAGCCGATGGCATCCTCGGTCCCGACGCCGCGATTGAGCACCGGGACTGCAACCAGGAAGTCACTCGACTGCGTGTAGCGCTGCACCAGCGCGGCGAAGGCGGACATCAGGACCATGTAGGGGGTGGCGCCGGTTTCCCGGGCCAGTGCCGCCGCCCGCTCGACAACCTCAGCCGACAACTGCGCCGTCGCGCGCTGCGCGCGCCAGGAACTCGGCACCACCGAACCGTTGGCGCCCGGAAGCTCAAGCGGTTCCGGGAGATTCGTGATCAGCGGCCTCCAGTAGTTCGCATCCTCGTCGTGACTGGGGGCGTCGGCGAAAGCCGGCTCGACCACGGGTGCCGGCGCGGCCGGCGCCGCCGCGAAACCGTCGGGGTCGGTGTACGCGCGCGTCAGGTCGGCGAAGAAAGGCGCCCACGACCCGTCGTCCCACGCGATGTGATGCGCGGTGATCAGCAGCATCAGCTCGTCGGCCGACAAGCGCGCCACGGTGACGCGCAGCGGCGAATCCTTGGCCAGGTCGAAGGGGCGGGAGAAGTCCCGCTGCGCGAGCACGTCCAGCCGCAACCGCCGGGACTGATCGCCCAAGGCGGACAGGTCATGTTCGGCCCAGTCCGGCCGCAGCCCCTCGCGGATCACCGGATACGGGTAGCCGTCGGCGTCGGTCTCGTAGGTGGTGTGCAGGACCGGGTGACGCGCGGCTACGGCCTCGACCGCATCGCGCAGGCGTGCGACATCGACGGTGCCGGTAACGCGATACGAGACACAGATGTTGAGCAGCGCGCTGTCGGGGTCGACCGACTGCACGAACCACATCCGGTGCTGACCGCCGGACATGCGCGGCTCGTCGTAGGTCGCCACGGATCCCTCGGCCGCGGGCCTGGCCAGGCCACGTTCGGCGATCTTGCGGCGCAATAATTCCAGCCGCTGTTCGTCGAGCCGGGCGCTGGCACCGGAGGTTTCAGTCACGCTAGGAGTCCAACCTTTCTAGCATCGCGAGCGTCGAGTGTTGCGCCCCGTTCGGAGCGGCGGTGGCTGCCAACCTCGGCGGTGCCTTCGGCCCGCCGGTGGCGCCCAACGCGTCGATCAATTCGTGCACGGTGATGCCGCCGAGCATCCGGGCCACCGGAACCGAGCCCCCCACCGTCCGGCGCAGCCGTTTACGCAGATCGAGCGCGAGCAACGAGTCCACGCCCAGGTCGATCAGGGACGCACTCGGGTCGATCGATGACGAATCACCCAAATGTAATGTCGCGGCCAGCTCGGCGCGTACCACGTCGGCAAGCGGTTTCGTGGCGGAGCCGTTCTCACTCTCGGGACTGTCGCTGCTGCCCGGTCCGCTGAACGGCATTGGCATTCCCTGGCTTTCGAAGAAGACCGCGAGCCGATCGAAGTCTGCGTCGAAAATCAGGGGATCACCGTCGTAACGGTACAGGCTGGCTTCTATCGCCAGTTCGGGGTCCATGGCAATCAGACCGGACCGCTCGGTGCGGGTGATCTCGTTGGCCGCCACCACCCCGGCGGCCTGCCACAGTCCCCATCGAACCGCCATGCAGTCCCGGCCCCCGGCACGCAACTGGCCGGCCAGCACGTCGAGCATCCGGTTGGATGCCGCGTAAGCCGCGTGGTTGTAGCCGCCCCAGACGCCGAACACCGACGAGCAGGCCAGAATCCGGCAGTCGGGCTGCGCCGGCCAGACCTCGGCCAGCAACGCCAGTCCGCGAACCTTCGCGTCACATACCTCTGCCACATCCGTACCGGTAAGGTCCTGGCGCGCAACCGCTTTGGCGATGCCTGCGGTGTGGATCAGCAATGACGCACCGGGCCCGGCATATTCGGCGGCGGCAGCGGACAACGCGGCACGGTCGGTGATGTCGCACCGCGGGGCGTGGACCACCGCATCATGGTTTTCGGCGAGGTGCGCCAACGTGTCCGGGTCAACACCGTTGCGGCTCAAAAGGGTAACCGTCCGCGCGCCGTGCTCGATGCAGTACCGCGCATACTGCAGGCCGATGGCTCCGCTGCCGCCGGTGATCACCACATTGTCCAGCGCAGCCGCATCCAATGGACGGCTGGCTGCCGATTCGCGGCACTCCCGGAACGTCCGGACATAGCGCCGGGTCGATTCGGGACCCCGCAACGCGATCTCGGCCCCCTCGCCGAGGAACACGTCGACGACCGCGGCGGCGGTCTGGACGTCGACGTCTCGGCTGGCGAGGTCCAGGTGCCCGAAGATCTGGTCCGGGAATTCGAAGCCGACGCTGCGATGCATCGCGGCCAACGCCGCCTGTGCCGGGGAGACGTTCGGTTCCTCGGAATCGATCTGTTCGGCACCGACGGTGAGCAACCAGACGGCCCGGCATCGTGGGCCGATGACCGCCGCATAGTCGGGTAGGCCCGCATCGGCCCGGCCCGCGATCTGCTCGATCGCGGCAAGCGCATCCAGCTGGTCGAGTTCCGGGGCGATCACCACGACGATTTCCGCCTCGCCCAGCGGCACCGCCCGACAACCGTCGTGGGTGGAAACGGCGTCGATCAGTCGCTGGGTCAGCGCACCCGCAGCCGCCTCGCCGAAAAATCCGATGGCACAGTCCGTTGCGCTGGACGGGGTCGGTGACGTCACCTGCTGCCAGTCCTCGACGGCAGCGGTAAGCACTGGAGCTGCCACCGTGTCGGTCAGCGGTTCCGGTGTCGCCCAGAGATGCACCGCTCGCATCGGCGCGTTTGGGAACCTCGGCAGCGGCGCTTGGATTCCCTCCGGAATGGCGTTGGCCCACGGGCTGCCGGGGTGAGCGGTCGCGACAGCGGCGATGTTCGCCGATAGCGAGTCGGTGATGGATTTGTCGCGGTGCCCCGATCCGACAATCACGGCCGACTCCTCGTCGACGATGTCGGCGAGCGGATACAGCAGCGACGGGTGCGCGGACAGCTCCACGAACGTGTCGACTCCGACCTTCTGCGCGTACCGCACGGCCCGGTCGAAGCGTACTGTGCCGCAGAGGTTCTCATACCAGTACTCGGAGAAGTCGATGTCGCTTCCCACCTCGGTGCCGAATGTGGAGCCGACGAACCGCACGTCGCAGCGCCGGAAGGCCGAGTCGGGCATCATTTCGATCAGCGGCGTACGCAACTGCCGCAACGCACTCGTGTGGCCCGGGTAGTCGACGGACAGTTGATGAGTGAAGATGCCCCGGCGCCCCGCCAGTTGCACCGCGGCGGCGACGGCGTCGTGGTCACCGGACACCACCGTCGACGACGGCCCGTTGACCGCCGAAACTTCCAGCCAGCCAGGCGCATCGGCGAGCACGGACTCCGCCTCTTCGAGGCCGACCCCCAGCACCGCCATCGCGTACCGGCCGGTGAGCCGATCGACGACGGTAGCCCGCGCGCCGACCAAAGCGACCGCGTCCGACAGCGTGATCGCCCCGGCCACATATGCCGCCGCCACCTCGCCGAGGCTGTGCCCGATGGTGATATCGGGAACCACCCCGAAGTCTCGCCATGCAGCGGCCAGACTGACTGCGTGCGTGAACTGTGCACCCTGAATCTGCGTGCGCGACCAGTTCTGCTCCAGCTCGCCCACCAGGTAAGGCAGCGGTGACGACAACCCGGCCGCGACGAACGCCTGCCCACACTCGTCCGCGATCTCCCGGTAGGCCCGCAGGCACCGGTAGGCGTCGGCTCCCATCGCCTGCCATTGATTGCCCTGGCCCGGGAACACGAACGCGATGTGCGGAGCCGAGGACTTCGCGGACCAGGTGATCAGGGGGTGTTCTTCGTCGCGGGCGAGCGCGGACAAGCCGTCGACGAGCTCGGTACGGTCTGCCGCCCGGACCACCGCGCGGTGACGTCGCACCCGCCGCAGCCGCAGCAGGGTCGACGCGACCGCCGCCGCCACATCCGGTGCGGCGCCGCCGCTGCGGTCGAGGTAGTCGAGGATGGCCACCGCATCCTGGCGAATGAGCACTCGGTCGTGCGAGGTGAGTAGCACCGGGACACGACCGTCGGGCAACACGTGATCGAGCACTAGGCAACCTCTGGCACGGAAACGATCAGATGTGCGTTGGTGCCCGCGATCCCGAATGCCGACGCCACGGCTGTCCGTTGTCCGGCGATGGCCGGCCACGGCGTCAGGCTCTGCGCGAGACGCAAACCTTGTCCTTCCCAGTCGATTTCAGGGCTGGCTTCGGTGGCGTGCAGGGTGGCCGGGATGGCGCCGTGTTCGGCGGAGACCAGGACTTTGGCCAGTCCCAGTGCGCCGGCAGCGGCCAACGAGTGACCCACGTTGGACTTCACCGATCCCAGCAGAGCTCCGGTGCCGGGTTCGGTGTCGCCGTAAGTCTCTGCCAGCGAGCGCAGTTCGGTACGGTCGCCGAGTCGGGTACCGGTGCCATGCCCCTCGACCATTCCCACTTCCTCGGGCTTGATCCCGGCTTGGGTGATCGCCCGGCGGAACAACCGGATCTGCGCGTCCTCGCTGGGGGCGGACAGGCCGGCGCTGCGGCCGTCCTGGTTGACGGCGGTGGCGCGGACTTCGGCCACGATCTGCCGGCCGTCCCGGATAGCGGCCGATTTACGTTGCAGCACAAACATTGCCGACCCCTCTGCCCATACGGTTCCGCTGGCCTGCGCGCTGTAAGGGCGGCAGTAGCCGTCGTCGGAGAGGGCATGTTGTTTGGAGAACTCGACGAAGAAACCGGGCGATCCCAACACGTTGACGCCGCCGGCCAGCGCCAGGTCGCAATCGCCGTCCCGCAGGGCGCGAACCGCAACGTGGAAGGCCACCAGCGCCGAGGCACACGAGGAGTCGAGGGTCAACGCCGGACCGGTCAGTCCCAGCGTGTACGCGACCCGGCCGGAGATCACGCTCAGCGCCGTCCCGGCGAGCAGATGGCCACTGTGCCGGGAGAACTCGGCCATCTCGGGGCCGTACCCCGTCATGGACGCGCCGACATAGCAACCCACGTCGTGTCCGGCAAGGTCGTCGGGGTTGATCCCGCTGTTCTCCAGCGCGCGCCAGGACACCCGCAGCGTCACCCGCTGCTGCGGGTCCATCGCGATCGCCTCGCGAGGCGAGATGCCGAAGAACTCAGGGTCGAATGTGGCTGCCCCGCTGAGGAATCCACCGCGATCATGGATCTGCTTGAATCCGCTCCGACGTGATCCGGCGAGCAGGTCCTCGACCGACCAACCACGATCGGCCGGGAACGGGCCGAGCGCCTCACGGCCGTGCGCCAACAGCTCCCAGTAGCTGTCGGCGGTGTCGATGCCCCCGGGCGCTTCGACGGCCATCCCGACGATCACGACCGGGTCGGTCTCGTCTCGTTCCAGGACTGCTTCAACGTCGTGCTGGAATCCCTTGTCAGACATTGTCATTCACCTGGGCCGCAATCGCGTCGACATGGTCGTAGACGTAGAAGTGTCCGCCGTCGTACAGCGACAACTCGAAGGACCCGGCGGTGTGCCGTTCCCACTGCCGCAGCACATCGATTTCAATGCGGTGATCGTCGCGGCCGCCCAGCACGTGGATGTCGGTGCCGATCCGGATGTCGGGCCTGGGGTCGTAGCGATTGAACGCCTGATAGTCGGCGCGCATTGCGGTGGTGAGCAGCTCGGAGAACTCTTCGTCGGCAAGCAGTTCGGGATCGGTGCCACCCAGGTCGGCGAGCTCAGCGAGCACTCCGTCATCGCTGGTCGGCAGCTCGGGCATGTCGGCGACGACGCACGGTGGCGGACCCGCCGAGGCCCACAGCTTCTGCACGGCTACGTCGTGCTCTTCGGCCACCCGGGCGAATTCGAATGCCACCACGGCGCCCATGCTGTGCCCGAACAAGCGCAACGGCGCGACGTTGCGCCAAGGGCCGGCCGCAAAGAGCCCCAGGGCAAGGTCATGCACGGTCTCGTGGGCAGGCTCGGCGAGCCGGTCGGCGCGCTGCGGGTACTGCACGATGTAGGTGTCAGCACCGGCGGCCAGCGCGGCACCCAGCACCCGGTAGCTCGCGGCGGCAGCCCCGGCATGCGGGAACACCACGGTGGCGCCCACCGGCGGCTTTTCACCACGCCCCGGCACGAGCTTGATCCAGGACGGAAATGTTGAAGGCATGCTGATCAGATCACGGAATGTCATTGTGCTGCTTCATATTTAGCGGGTTGCCCAGAGGCGTTCAGAACCGAGTCAGCGTCCATGCCGATAACCTCCAGATACAACTCAGCGACCTGGTCGAGCCGGCCAGGGTCGCGCTCGCGCCGACCGAGCAACCCGGCGAGCGCCGAAACGGTCCGATTGGCGAAGATGTCGGCAACCATCACATCCGGGCTGTCCAGCCAGGAGCGAATTCGCGCCACCGCCTGGGTGGCCTGCACCGAATCGCCACCGAGGGCGAAGAAGTCGTCGTCAAGACCGACGCGTTCGGCACCGAGCAAGTCCGCGATGATGCTGGCAAGAGCGGATTCCAGTGCCGTCGACGGAGCGCGGTAGCCGGGCAGGTCGGTGTCCGAACCGGAGAACGCGTCGGCCAGCAGGGCGGCGACGGCACGACGGTCGATCTTGCCGGCGTCGGTGAATCCGATGTTCTCCACCAGCAGGATATGACGCGGAATCATGTGTGCGGGAAGCACATCGACGAGAGCATCGCGAATCTGCTCGGGACTGGGCTCGACGTCGCCGGCGGTCTCGGCACAGACGACAGCGGCCAGCACGTCGGATCCACCCGACCCGGAAAGCGCCGCTGCCACCGCGATCCGCACTCCGGGCAACCGTCGCATCGCGGCCTCGACCTCGCCGAGTTCGACGCGGTACCCGCTGATCTTGATCCGGTGATCGGCGCGGCCGACGAACTCCACCGTGCCGTCCGGCCAGTACCTGGCCAGATCGCCAGTGCGGTACCACCGTTTGCCGTCGTGCTCGACGAAGCGCTGCGCGGTGAGATCGGGACGTCCGCGATAACCACGCGCGATGCCACGGCCCGACACCCAGAACTCCCCGGGCACCCAGTCCGGGCAGTCGTCGCCGGTGTCGCTGACGACGCGGCAGGCGTTGTTGGCCAACGGCGTCCCGAAGGGCAGGGAGGTCCAATCCGCCGGTAATGCGGCGGGGTCGAGCACCTCGAAAATCGTGTTGTGCACCGGGGTTTCGGTCGCACCGCCCAGGCCGGCGAATCTCAGGTTGGGTGCCTCGGCCGCAAACCGGCGAACCACCTCGGGCCGCACCCAGTCGCCCCCGGTGGGAATCACCCGCACCGAGGACAGTCGTCCGCGGCCGACCTCGATCAGCATCTCCAGCCAACCGGGCATGAAGTGCAGCACGGTGATGTGGTGAGTCTCGATCAGCCGGGCCCACGCATCGGGATCGCGGCGCTGCGCCTCGTCGACCACGACGATCGACCCGCCGGTTCGCAAGGTGACGAAGAGGTCCATCACCGAAATGTCGCCTTCCAGTGTCGACAGCGCCAGGCAGCGGTCCCGGGGCCCGATCTCGAAGTGACGGCCGATGAATTCCACCGTGTTCATGGCGGCGTCGTGTGCCACCTCGACGCCCTTGGGTTCACCGGTGGAGCCCGAAGTAAACAAGACGTAGGCCAGGTCGGCGGGATCGACTCTCGCGGATTGAATCCCGGCACCGGCAGCCACGTCCGCAAGCACGTCGGCCAGCGTCAGCGCGGCCACCGGCAACGAGAGTTGCTCGCCGCCGCACACCAGGGCCAGCCGCACCCCACCCGTTTCGAGGATGCGCTCGGCCCGCTCACGCGGCTGGTCGACACCGATCGGTAGGTAAGCCGCGCCCGCGGCCAGAATCCCCAGCACGCCGGCCACCTGTTCGGCGGTCTTCGGGCCCACCACCGCGACCGTGTCGCCGGCCTCGACGCCCGCCCCGCGCAATGCCGCGACCACTGCTAGCACCTGATCACGCAGCTGTGCATAAGTGAGGTCGCCGGAACTGGACAACACCGCGGGAGCGTCGGGACGTTGCTCGGCCTGCCGAAAGAACCCATCGTGCAACGCCTCTGCGCTCGGTGTCGCCGCGCGGCTGTTGACCGCGTCGCGCACCGCGCGCTGTTCGGCGGGCAGTGCCGACGGACCCGCGGACTCCCAGGCTTCGTCGTCGGAAGCCAATCGGAGCAGCTCGTCGATCTGGTAGGCGAACATGGCGTCGACGACGCCCGGCGCGAACACTCCGTCGCGCACGTCCCAGTTCACCAGGACTCCGCCGTCAAACTCGGTGACCTGCGCGTCGAGCAGCACCTGGGGGCCTTGGGAGATGATCCATCCGGGCGTGCCGAACTGCTCGGTGACGTCGGCGCTGAAGAGTTCGCCGAGCCCCAACGCGCTGGTGAAGACGACCGGCGCCAGCACCTGGGTGCGGCGGTGGCGGCTCAGGTCGCGCAGCACGGACAGCCCGGAGTAGGCCGAATGCGCGGCGGCGCTCTGCATGGCGTCCTGCACCACCCGCGCCCGCTGGGCCGGGGTCGCGGCGCCCGTCAGGTCGATGTCGAGCAGCAGCGACGAGGTGAAGTCGCCGACCAGCAGGTCCACGTCGGGGTGCCGGGCCTGGCGTCCGAACAGCGGGACGTTCAGCAGGAAGCGCGACGTGGCCGACCAGCGGGCCAGGGCATTTGCGAAGGCCCCGGCCAGCGCCATGGCCGGGGTGATGCCGCGCGCCCGGGCGCGGGCAAACAGCGCGTCGCGGGTCGCCGCGTCCAGCCGGTGCCAGCGGCGGGTGCCCCGGTGCGAGTCCCGACCGCCGACCACCGGCGGCATCGGCGGGTCGGGCAGCTCCGGGATGCGCTGCGCCCACCAGTCCCGAGCCGCATCGCGGGCCGGCTGCGGGCGCTCCTCGTCACGCACCGTGGCCAGGCGGTATTCCCGGTAGGTGTAGCCCAATTCGTCCAGCTCGCGACCGACGTAGAGGGCGGCGAGGTCGGACATCAGGGTGCGGTAGCTCATCGCGTCGGCGGCCTGCATGTCCAGGTCGACGTGCAGCCGCGAACGCTCGCCGGGCAGCCGCGTCAATGCCAGCTCGAACACGGCGCCGTCGAGCTGCTGATGCGACTTGGTCTCCCGGATCGCGTCAAGCCGCGCAGCGACACGATCGGTGTCCAGCTGCCGCAGATCCTCGACGGCTAGCGGGAAGTCTCCGCATTCGTCGGCCGCGGCAATGTGCTGCGTGCCGTCGGGCAGGAATCGCACGCGCAGCATCGGGTGACGAAGCGCCAGCCGGGTGGCCGCGGCGCGCAGTCGGCCCGGATCGATAGGCCCCCCGTCGAATTCGACATACAGGTGCCCGGCCACTCCGCCGAACTGCTGGTTGTCGTGACGGCCCACCCACATCGCATGCTGCATCGGGGCGAGCGGAAACGGCTCTGTGTCGGCACCGTCGGCGGTGGGGGCCGGCTCGTCGCAGGACGCGTCGGCAGCGGCCGCCTGAGAGTCTGCGGCTACCACGACCAACTCCGACCAGGCCTCGATGGTCGGAGTCGCGGAAAGCGCGGCAAAGTCGACATCGATGCCCTGGCGGCGCCAACGACCGGCCAGCGACATCATCCGGATCGAATCCAGGCCCTGACTGATCAGGTTGTCAGCTGGCTGAACAGCGTCGACGCCGACACCGAGCAATTCGGCTACCTCCGCACGGATGTCCTCCGAGCACGCGGGGGCACGCACCACGAAATCCCTCCTGAATTAGCACAGGCTGCCCTAATTTTGTTGGTTACCCTATCCTCTATCCCTGGGCCGTTGCTACCAAGCCCCCCTCTAAGGAGCCCAGGTGATCCCCAACACAGCGCAGTCCGTCGAGGGCTTCGTCCCGTTCCCCGCGGACCGCGCCGCCGCCTACCGCGCGGCCGGTTACTGGACTGGCCGCCCCCTGGATTCCATCCTGACCGACGCGGCACGACGCTGGCCGGACAAGCTTGCCGTGTTGGACGCGGCCGCCGACCGGGGCCTCACGTTCGCCGAACTCGACGACCGGGCCAACCGTGCGGCCGCGGGGCTGCGCGGGCTCGGCGTCGCACCCGGCGATCGGATCCTGCTGCAGCTGCCTAATGGCACGCAGTTCGCGGTGGCGCTGTTCGGGTTGTTGCGGGCCGGTGCGACACCGGTGATGTGCCTGCCCGGTCACCGCGCCGCGGAGTTGGGCCACTTCGCCGCCGTCGGCGAGGCCACCGGGTTGCTGGTCGCCGAAAAGGCAAACGGTTTCGACTACCGGGCGATGGCACGCGAGCTGGTCCGGGAGCACCCGGGCCTGCAGCACGTCATCGTCGACGGAGATGCCGAGTCGTTCATTTCGTGGACGCAGCTATGCGACTCGGCCCCCACCGAGTCGACCGAACTGCCGGCGGACCCGGGATCGCCTGCGTTGCTGCTGGTTTCCGGCGGCACCACCGGCCTACCCAAGCTCATCCCCCGCACGCACGACGACTACGTGTTCAACGCGACCGCGAGCGCCGAGATCTGCGGGCTCACCCCCGACGACGTCTATCTGGTGGTGCTGTCCGCGGGCCACAACTTCCCGCTGGCCTGTCCGGGTCTGCTCGGCGCGATGACGGTGGGTGCCACCACAGTGTTCGGCACCGATCCCAGTCCGGAGGCCGCCTTCGACGCCATCGCCCGCCACGGCGTCACCGTCACCGCGCTGGTCCCGGCATTGGCCAAGCTGTGGGCGCAAGCCTGCGACTGGGAGCCGGTGACCCCGAAGACATTGCGACTCTTGCAGGTTGGCGGGGCGCGGCTGGAGCCCGGCGATGCGCGACGGATCCGCGAAACGCTGACTCCGGGCTTGCAACAGGTGTTCGGGATGGCCGAGGGATTGCTGAACTACACCCGTCTCGACGACCCGCCAGACGTGGTTGAACAAACGCAGGGCCGGCCATTGTGCGCGGCCGACGAGTTGCGCATCGTCGACGGCGCGGGTGAGTCGGTGGCGCCCGGCGAAGAGGGCGAGCTATTGGTGCGTGGTCCCTACACCCTCAACGGCTACTTCCGGGCCGAGCGCGACAACCAACGCAGCTTCGACCGCAACGGGTTTTACCGCAGCGGCGACCTCGTCCGTCAACGCGAAGACGGCAACCTGGTGGTCACCGGCCGGATAAAAGACGTCATCACCCGCGCGGGCGAAACGATCGCCGCCCAGGATCTCGAAGAGCAGATGCTGAGCCACCCGACGATCTTCGCGGCGGCAGCCGTGCCGTTGCCGGATCCCTATCTAGGCGAAAAAATCTGTGCCGCGGTGGTTTTCACCGCGGAACCGATAGGACTCGCCGAGTTGAACGCATACCTGGACCAGCGCGGTGTCGCCGCGCACGCCCGGCCCGACATGTTGGTCGCGATGCCGGCGCTGCCCACCACGCCGATCGGAAAGATCGACAAGAAGGCGATCGTCCGCCAGCTCGACAACGGGTAGCCGGCCGCATATCGAGTGTGAACTCACGGCTTTCGGTGTGGGTGACGGCGGGTTGTCCCCGCGTGGCTAGTAGTTCAGGCCGGAGAACATGACCCGACCGGGGTCGACCTTCTGTCGCACGGCCGACAGCCGGGACAGATTCTGGCCGAAATAGCGCCCGGGCGACTGGTTGGCCTCGATGTAATTCACATACCCGCCCACCGAATACGCTTGCACCGCTTGGTGAGCCGTGCTGAGCCAGTTGGTCGCCGCCGCCGGGTCGCCGGTCTCGACGTACCACTGCACCAAGGCGGACTGGCGACGCCAGGGAAAGGCGGTGGCTCCCGGCGCCACGGTGGCCAGCGCGCCGTCGAGGGCGTGCATGATGGCCAGCATGCGGCCCGCGCCGCGCGGAAAAGCGTTGACCGCGGCGGCGATGCCCTGAGCAGCGGCCGGGGTGAGACTCGGAAAGACATCCGACCCGCCGACATATCCGAGCGGGGCCGGGTTGAGGTTGTTGACGGCTAGATACCTGACCAAGTCCATCCGGTTGAAGGTGTGGTTGTCTGTCCCGGTCGGCTGTATCCCGACGGCGGCGGCGATGGCGTTCGCCACACTGGGACCCGACCCGGCCGGGCAGGTGGCGAGGATCCGACAGTGTGTGCCCGTCGCTTCGGTGGTGCTGTCCGCCAACGCCCAGCTGTTTCGGTCGGCGGTGCGCAGCCAGTTGGCCCAGCCGACGAGAACCTGCGCGAACGACTGTGGCGGGAAGTTGAGGTTCACGGCGTCGACATCGTGGGTGGCGAACGTGTTGAAGGTCATCGAGGTGGTCACCCCGAAGTTGCCGCCACCCCCGCCGCGCAGGGCCCAGAACAGGTCGGGGTTGCTGTTGGCAGACGCGGTGACCGCCTGGCCGCCGGGGAGCACCACCGTCGCCGCCGTCAACTGGTCACAGAGCAGACCGGCGTGCCGGGAATCGGCGCCCATGCCGCCGCCCAGGGCGTGTCCCGCCGCACCGACCGACGGGCAGGTACCCGTCGGCAGGCCCCGCCCGGCACCGGCCAGTGTCTCGTGCATCGAGTACAGACTCGTCGCCGGTGTCACCGTGATCTGGCCGGTAGAAGCATCGTAGTTGATTCCGCCGGGCAGTTGGCGCAGGTCAAACACCATGGCGCCGTTCGCCGTTGACGCACCGATGTAGGAGTGCCCGCCACTGCGCGGAGCGACCTTGACGTGATTGGCGGCCGCGAATGCCATCGCCTTTTGCACGTCCGCCGCCGATGTCGGGGTGACGATCGCCGCCGGGGTGAAGCCGTTGTAGTTGGTGTTGAACACCTGCTTGGCGGCCCCGAAATTCGGGCTGTCCGGCAGCAGCACCTTCCCACCAAGAGCGGTCGAAAGTCCGTCCCAGCCAGTGGCATTGGGTGCGGCAGCAGCCGGGACCGAACCGAGTCGGCCCGATCCGAACATTGCGCCGGCGGCTAACGCTCCGGCGGCACCACGCAGAAACGTCTGCCGCGAGATCTCACGCGCCATCGTCGGTCTTCCGCGATTGCGTCATGTCCCGCATTGTTAAACCGCGAAATCCGCGGCCGCGTCCGACGTGCGGCGGCATAACCGAACCGAGCCCGAACCGTTACCGGCGCCTGACCGAACGCTGGGACACGCAACATTCCCCGCGCAGCCCGCTCGGGCTTAAGCTAGTGACCGGTCGCGTCCACAATCGGGAGGCGACCTTGAAATGAAGGAGCGAGGCCGTGCCAGAGGGTCTGTATGGATTGTTGACCTTTGTTGCCCTCGCACTGGCGTTGGTGTTGGCCACCGTCGCCACGGTGTACGTCATGCAGTTGCAACGCCAAGTGCCCGCTCCTCTCAGCGAAGAAATCGGTAGCGCCAAAACGGTTATCCATAAACTCCGAAAACGCGAGCCGATGTCGCCCGACGAGATGGACTACGCGAAGCAGATCGTCGCCAATCGCGGCTCGTTGCGGGCAGTGTGCATTCCCGGGACGTTGTTCCTGTTGGGCTGCTACTTCGTCTTCGGCAGCCTGTACCACCTGCACGGAGCGACTCCGTCCGAGCGGACATTCCTCGGGGTGATTCCAATGTTGACTTCGACGAACCTGGCCATTCAACTTCTCCGCCACGCGCGGCTGAAGAGGCGCGTACGGCAAATGGCGTAGCGCAACGGAGTGTGGCCTCGTCCGCAGCCATTCTGACGTCTCATTTTTGGTTCGCGACGCTATTCGCAGCAAAGCACTTATCGATGTCCATTCGTGGCGTCACCGGTTCCGTCGAGTCCGGGTGCGGCTCGTCGCTATTGCCGGGGGCACCGGCGGATGGCAACGTCCGTAGTCATCCTGTACGGTCAGTCCATCTCATTGAGTACATAACCGTCTACTATCCAGACCACAGGTGGGGTGGGATGAGAGCAGAAGCTCCGGGGCCGAAGTCCGAACAGGCGATCGAGTGAGCCCTCGTTCAGTCGGCAGGACCGTCTTGGGGCGAGCCTGGATGCCGTTTGTTGCCGTCGTCGCGATCGGCGTGGGCCTGCTGTGCATGTACAAGGTGCACCAGTTCTCCGAACCGGAGCCGGTCATCACCGTCAACGGTCCGCAGGCACCCGAGGAGTTCAACGTCAAACGGATTACCTATGAGGTCTTCGGCTCCCCCGGACAAGGTGGGAAGCTCGTCTACGTCGACATCGACGGCCACCCGCATCAGGTCGATGTCACGGCTCTGCCGTGGACCCACACCGAGACCACCACACTCACGGTGGCCTCCGGCAGCATCTCGGTACACGTACACGGCGGTCAAGTGGGCTGCCGAATGCTGGTGGATGGCGTCGTCCGCGACGAGCAGTCGAGTGACCATCAGGACGCCGATGTCGAGTGCAGAGTGAAATCGGCATGAGTCAGCATCGCCCTGACGAGCCCCGGGTCAAGCGACCCTTCATCCCCAGGATGGTCCGCACTTTCGCGATACCGATCATCTTCTTCTGGGCCCTTCTCGCCGTCACGACGAATGCCTTTATGCCCCAAGTGGAACGGGTCGCAGAAGAACTCGCGGGACCGATGGTCCCCCACTACGCGCCCTCACAGCGGGCGCTCCTGCACATCGGCGAGAAGTTTCATGAATCCAATTCGACGAACTTGACCATGGTGGTGTTCGAGGCGAACCGGCCACTGGCAGATCAAGATCACCGGTACTACGACGATCTGATGCGCCGCCTCGAGCACGACACCAAGCACGTGCAGTACGTGATGGATTTGTGGGGCAAGCCGTTCACCGCGGCGGGGGCGCAAAGCGTGGACGGCAAATGCACTTATGTGCTCTTGCGTCTTGCCGGCGACATCGGCCAGATTGAGGCGAACCAATCGGTGGACGCCGTCCGCGACATCATCAAGAAGGACACCCCACCGCCGGGCCTGAAGGTCTTCGTCAGCGGCGCGGCCCCCCTGGCCTCCGACACTTTGACTATTGCGAATGCGAGCCTGAACAACGTCACGATCGTCACGATCCTGCTCATCGTGGTGATGCTGCTGTTGGTGTATCGCGCCCCGTCCACGCTGTTGGTGCCCTTGCTCGGGGTGCTCATCGAGATGCTCGTCGCGAAGGGCATTGTCTCGACGCTCGGGCATTACGGGTACATCGAACTCTCCTCGTTCGCCGTGAACATCGTTATCGCGCTGACCCTGGGAGCGGGAACGGATTACGGCATCTTCTTGATGGGCCGATATCACGAGGCGCGACAAGCGGGCGAAAGCCGGGAGGACAGTTTCTACATCGCGTACAAGGGTGTCACGCCCATCATCATCGGTTCTGGCCTGACGATCGCCGGCGCGTGTTACTGCTTGACGTTCGCCCGCCTGAACTACTTCCACACCATGGGGCCGGCCGTGGCGATCACCATGCTGTTCACCATCGTGGCAGCGATGACGCTGGGCCCGGCGGTCTTGACCGTCGGCAGCCTGTTCGGGATGTTCGACCCGAGAACCGCCGTCCACGGGCGACTGTATCGGCGCATCGGGGCGAGCGTGGTGCGCTGGCCGGTACCGATCCTGGTGGCCAGTTCCGCCGTCGTCATGGTCGGGGCGATCTTCGTTCCCACCTATCGGCAGAACTACGACGACAGGCAGTACCAGCCGGCCGGTGCGCCCGCCAACCTTGGATTCCAAGCCGCCGATCGGCACTTCCCCAAGAGCAAACTGTTCTCCGAGATGCTCATGGTCGAAACCGATCACGACATGCGCAACTCGGCCGATTTCATCTCGCTGGACCGGGTCGCCAGAGCTCTGATACGCCTGCACGGAGTGGCGATGGTGCAAGGCATGACGCGGCCCTTGGGTCGGGCGCTCGAGCACGCCAGCATCCCGTACCTGTTCACCACGCAAGGCAGCGGTAACGGTCAGCAACTCCCGTTCAACAGGGAGCAGAACTCCAACACCGATGCCCAGGCCGAGATCCAGGCGCACTCGGTCACGGTTTTGCGCAAGGAGATCGGCTTCTTCCAGAAGGTGTCCGACGAACTGCACCAAACGGTGCTCACCATTGAGGACCTGGAACGGGTCAGCAACGAGATGAATGAGGAAGTCTCAAATCTCGACGATTTCTTCCGCCCGATCAAGAGCTACTTCTACTGGGAGAAGCACTGTTTCGACATCCCCATCTGCTGGACGTTCAGGTCATTGTGGGACACGATCGACCACATCGACCACCTGGCCGAAGACATCAAGTTCGCCAGAATCTCCCTCGTGGAGGTCGACAAGGCTTTCCCTCAAATCATCGCTCAACTGAAAGCCACTGCCGACGACACCGAGTCCCTGCAGTCGAAGTTGGTCAACAGCTACGGATCGGCGGATCTGCAGTCCCTGCAGACCGAGCAGACGTTCGATGACTCGATCAACGTGGGCAACGACTTCGACAAGTCCCGTAGCGACGACTTCTTCTACATCCCGCACGAGGGTTTCGACAACGACGACGTCAAGACGGGCATGAAGTTGATGATGTCGCCGGACGGTAAGGCGGCCCGCTTCATCGTCACCCACGAGGGTGACGCCATGGGCCCCGAAGGGGTCGAACACGTCGAACAGTTCCCCGATGCCATAAAGACGATTCTGAAAGAGACCTCGTTGGCCGGCGCGCGGATCTACATCGGCGGTTCGGGGGCCAACGATAAGGACATCAAGGAATACGCGATGTCCGATCTGATGATCGCGGCAATCGCCGCCTTCGTACTGATCTTCTTGATCATGATGTTCATCACGCGAAGTCTGGTGGCGGCCTTGGTGATTCCCGGAACGGTGGCGTTCTCCTACGCCGGGGCGTTCGGGTTGTCCATACTTCTCTGGCAGCACCTGATCGGCCTGCACCTGCACTGGCTGGTCCTACCCTTGACGTTCATCATCCTGGTGGCGGTGGGGTCGGACTACAACCTGCTGCTGATCAATAGGGTCAAAGAGGAGCTCCACGGCGGAATTCACACCGGCCTGATCCGCGCGCTGGGAAGCACGGGCGGTGTGGTTACGTCGGCCGGGCTGGTGTTCGCGTTCACGATGCTGGCAATGCTGACCAGCGATCTGCGAACCATCGGTCAGGTGGGTTCCACCGTCTGCATCGGCCTATTGCTCGACACGCTGATCGTGCGGTCGTTCGTGGTGCCGTCGATCCTGCGGATCCTCGGGCCGTGGTTCTGGTGGCCGACGCTGGTGCGTAGCCGGCCGCTGGCGCAGCGCTAAGGTCGCGAAACCGCACCCCACCAGCACGGCAGCGGTACATCAAACCGTTTTGTAACGGATTGCCGATTGTTACCGAAGTGATGGGCAGTGCGCCGATGTGCGCATCCACCACCACCTTGGAGCAATATGACCGCGCTGATGACGTACCGCCCATGGACGAGCCAGACGATTCGTCGTCGCTGCGAGGTTCGGCACTCGACGGCGCGGGCAGATTTCATCAATGCGGCTGCCGCGGCGCTGCGTCCGCTCGCGGTTGCGGCGGGCATACTCACCGCCGGGGCGGCCTTGCCCGCTCTCGCGCAGGCCGACCCGTCTACCGACCCCATCACTGCCGCGCTGAACGGCTCGGGAACGGGCACCAACGGCTCACTGAGCAACAGTCTTGCCGGGATTGGCCAGTCCATCTGCCCGTCACTGGTCAAGCCGGGTGCGACCCTCGCGTCGGTGACATCGCAATTGGGTCTCATTAAAGGACTTCCGCCGAACATGGCCGGAATGGTCGCCAGCATGGCGATCCAGATGGAATGCCCGGGCGTGATGACATCGCTGGCCAACGGAAAGATGCCGTTCCCGATGCCCGGCGCCAATCCGTCCATGCCATTCCAGCTACCGGGGGCCAACCCTGTCCCGCAGATGCCGCTGCTAGGTGGCCCCGCTGCGCCGAGCCCGTTCGCTTTCCCAGGCCGCTAGCACGCTCAACTCGCATCATCCGGGCTGACCAGTGTGGCCAATTGCATTTGGCCAGAGCCGGTTTCGCCACGGAAACCGCGTCGTAGCGCGGCCACGGGACATCATTGGGCGGTCCAGCCGCCGTCGATCGAGTAGCTCGCACCGGTGATCGTAGCGGCCGTTTCACCGGCCAAAAAGACCGCAAGTGCGCCAACGTCTTCCGGGCGGGTGAAACGGGCCATCGGCTGCTTTTCGGCGACGAATTCTTGCGTGGCCTCTTCGAAGGATTTTCCCGCCGTGTTGGCGAACGCTTCGATTTGCTGCGCGATGAGCGGTGTCATGACCCACCCCGGGCAGATCGCGTTGCAGGTGATGCCGGCCTCGGCGGCTTCGATTGCCACCACCTTCGTCAGCCCGACAACGCCGTGCTTGGCCGCGACGTAGGCCGACTTCTCGGCGCTTGCGACCAGACCGTGCGCTGAGGCGACGTTGATGATTCGGCCCCAGCCGCGGCGCTTCATCCCGGGCAGCGCACAACGTGATGTGTGGAAAACGGCCGACAAATTTGTAGCGATCACCGCGTCCCACTTCTCGACCGGGAAATCCTCGACCTTGGCCACGAATTGGATGCCCGCATTGTTCACGAGGACGTCGACCGCTCCGAAGGCCTTTTCGGCATCACTGATCATCTCGGCGATCTCGGCCGGCCTGGTCACGTCGGCGCCCGAATAAGCCGCGCGCACCGCGAAAGTCTCTTCGATATCTCGCCGCTGCTGCTCGATGGCCTCCAGGTCACCGAAACCGTTGAGGGTTACCGTCGCTCCCTCCGCGGCGAAGGCCCGCGCGACGGCGAGACCTATACCCGAGGTGGAACCGGTTACGACAACGGACTTTCCGCGGATCATCTCCACACTTCTCCTTCGCGACGCATCTCGGCCACAGCAGGAGATTATCCGCCGCCGGAGGTGGATGCCCCGCGCCCGCCCTCATCGTCACGAATCTGCACGCGGTGATGTGCTGTGTGCTGTCACCGGTGCGCAATGCTGGGCTGCGATGTACTGAGGGAATCGAACCCCCTGCACTGCCCTTCGCGTCGACCTCACGAAGCTCTCGCGCCAATACATCGGCCTGGGCGCGCAGATCGGCAACGGGCAACGCGGACAGCATTTTCAGCTCTGACCGCAGTTGCCGCGAGTAGCCGGGCTGGGTGGCGCCGGCGGCCGCATCGGCCGCCGTGGTCACCACGTAGTGACGGTGGCGCGGCGCGTCCCGGCGTGCCAGTGCATCGGTCAGCGTGCCACCCGCATCGATCACGGCGGCAGCGTTGGTGCGATTGATACGCCGCATCAGAGTTTCGAACTCGTCGAGCACCTCGCGCTCAGATGTCGACATGCCGCTGCCAACCGGAGCCGCTGACAACGGTCGTTATCTGGTTGCTCGTCGACCACACATACGGCGCGAGGCGTTCTACTCTCGCCAGGATGCAGGAGTTTGATCCTGAACGATTCCGCACCGACACGGTCGCGCTGAAGACCTTCGACAAGCAGATCATCCGGGAGTTTCGGGAAAACAACGGCAAGGTCGGTGGCGTCTTCGAAAACATCGGCCTGTTGTTGCTGACCACGACCGGCGCCAAGTCGGGCCTGTCCCGCCTGACCCCTCTCGCGTACGTCACCATCGATGGCGCAATGGTGATCGTCGGCTCCCGCGGAGGCGCGCCGAAAGATCCGGCGTGGGTGCACAACCTGCGCGCCAATCCGCACGTACGCATCGAGGTGGGCACCGAGTCGTTCACGGCCAACGCTCTAGAAGCGAAGGGCGCAGAGCGCGATTCGCTGTTCGGCGACATCGTGTCCAAGCAGCCGAATTTCGGTGTGTACCAAAGCAAGACCACGCGCACCATCCCGGTGTTCATACTGCAACGCCGTAATTGACTAAGCACGAATGGCTTTCGAGCCTCAAACCCAGCCAGCGAGTAGATCCGACAATGCATGAGACCTCCCCCCAGCTTGCCCCACACCACGTTCGTGGAACATTCGAATTAATCGACCACAACGGGCGCGAAGTCAACAGACGGACTTACCGGGGCAAACATGTCGTGGTCTTTTTCGGTTTCACTCACTGCAAAGGGGTATGCCCGCAGGCTCTGTCGCGGCTCTCGGCGGTGCTCGATCGCCTGGGCCCGCGAGCCGAGCGCATACACCCGCTATACGTGACGGTGGACCCGCTACGCGACACCCCTGCGGTGATGAAAGAGTTTCTGGCATCGGCGTATCCGCGCTTCACGGGTCTCACCGGCTCGACGCAGCAGATCGAGTGGGCGAAGAGATCATTTCGAGTGTTTTCCACCGGGGTTTCCGACCATGGGGAACCCGGCGGCTACCGGATGCCCCATGCGGCGTTCACCTACGTCCTGGGACCCGACGGCACCTACCTGACGCACTTCAGCGACGCCGTCGAGGAAGAAGTGCTGACCGCGGCCTTGTTCTCGATCGTCGACGAGTGAGCAGCTACGCGGCCTTCCACAGTTCTCCTCAAATGACGACCGTGACTTTCTTGACAGGCTGAGCTGCCGGCTTGTTTTGATCGCATAGGTTCGGGGGACGACGAGAAGTCGCAGGGCCCTAACAGATCGGCATGCAGACGACTCGCTTCGATTTCACTTTCTAACAGCTAGGCAGACCTGTGTTGAACGGCATGCTCGGCGGCGCAGGCCGGAGAAGACACCGTCGGCTAAATGCGAAGTGTGAAATGCGCGTTACTGGCAATTGTGTCCGTGCTGGTTATGGCTGCGGCCCCGGTGGCTCATGCTGACGACGACGACACCGCGTATTTCGCGGCTGTGCGAGCGGTGGGTGTCCCCGCCAACAGTCCCGCCATGACAACTGCGTACGGACGAGGACTGCGTGACCGCATTTCCGCAGTCGGTTTCGACCCGCTGGTGGCGATGGTCCACACCGACAACGCCGCAAGTGGTGTCACAACGCATCAGGGCGCCCTGATCATCGGTGCTGTTGATCATTCTCAGTTCACCGTCGGTGACTTGAGGCATCGCTTCGGCTATTTCGATTCCCCTCGAGTGCGGTCAGGCACGCGACCGTCGGGCGCGTCCGTACCGGCGAGTGTATTCGTGTCGATGACGTGAATCGAACCCGCGTATCAGGTTGGGAAACAGCCCGGTTCGGGATCACGTATCCACCAAAGAACGAATCATATTGGCCCGAAGGCGCATTCGTGGCTTAGTGCACCTCGGTTCAACGCACTTACCCGCTCCGGGCATGCGCTGCTCGCAGCGACAGCGCGAAACGGATAGACGATGCGCGGACGGGATAGCTATTGGGACAGCACTGCCGTACGGTCCAACTCGGGCCGGTGCGGCTGGGCTGTCCGTCGTTGTCAACCGCCGCGCCCAGACGTATTACCCGCCCGCTACCGATGGCCCACACGTAGCGACAGGGAAAAATGGGCTCGCCCACAACGCACACCGTGATCCGGCAGGTTCAGAAGTGAACGCGCCGTACATCTTTGAGCTTCGGGTGGCCACCTCTCCCACTTCGGTAGTTGGCAGACAAGGACGTCACTGATGCGCATGCTCAGTTTCAACAGCAAGATTGGCCTTCAGACACCGCCCGCCAAGATGGTGCGGGCAATCGAGGCCATTCGTCATTACCTCGATCGAATCCACCGCGCGCTGGCGCCTCCGCAGGCGGTGATCATCGACCTGCTCATGGGCGCCTGGACCGCCCAGGCCATCACCGCGGCAGCCGATCTCGGTATCGCGGATGCACTCGCGAAAGGGCCGCTATCGGCCGAGGCGCTGGCCACTGAGATCAACGCTGACGCCGATGCGCTGGGCCGACTGCTGCGGGCCCTGATCACGCGAGGTGTCTTTCGCCAACGCCGCGACGGTCGTTACGACCTGACACCACTGGCCGCTACCCTGCGGCTCGACGCTGACGTGTCACTGGCCGGCGAGGCACGATGGCTCGGCGCTGCACAGCACCGAGAACACTGGAGCCATCTGACGGACGCGGTCCGCACCGGGCGCGCCGTCGTGCCCAAGTTGCGAGGAAAGTCGATGTTCGAATACCTCGCCGACGAGCCTGAGCTCGCCGCCATCTTCAACCAAGCGATGACGAGTGTCTCCGAGCTGTCGATCGCGCCTTTGATCGCCGCGTACGATTTTCAGACCTACCGAACCGTCGTCGACGTCGGCGGCGGCCATGGCCGACTGCTGGCAGCGATATTGCAGGCCGCCCCGGACGCACGCGGTGTGCTCTTCGACCTACCTCAGGTGGTGGCTGGGGCGCCGGCATTGCTACGCCAACATCGTGTCGACGACCGGGTGCGCGTCGACGAGGGATCGTTCTTCGACTCCGTGCCGGAGGGTGGTGACGCCTACGTCCTCAAGAACGTGATTCACGACTGGCCCGACGACGAGGCGGTGCAAATCCTGCGCAACGTGCGCAAGGCGACCGGCGCCGGAAAGAACGTTTTGCTAGTGGAATTCGTTATCCCCGACCATAACCGAGAATTTCTGGGTAAGTGGGCAGACCTGGAGATGCTGGTCTGCGCCTCCGCCCGCGAACGCACCGCCGCACAATACGATCGATTGCTGCAGAGAGCCGGCCTCCGGATGAACCGGGTGGTCCAAACGGCATCACCTTTCAGCATCGTTGAGGCGACAGCGGTCCCCGTCTAAGCAGCAGTGTCAGCGGTTTCTAGGCCGCGGCGCACGATTCAATCCGTGGCGGCGCGGTGGCCGCCGGTTGGTATTCGTCGCTGTACGGACACTCCGGCCGCGCGGCCACTTGCCAGCGTGACGTCGCGGTGGCAGCCCCGGCCTGTGCGGACCGCGAACATACCCTGTCGGTTCTCCACCGAGTACTGTGCCCATATCCGACGACCACGGCGAAACACCCTGCTTTGCGACGACGTTGGCGATGTATCTACAGGCTGACCGCAGCCGTACCCGAGCCGCTCAGCGACTCACTGTGCACCCCAACACAACGATCCATGACACGAGATTGGGATGCAGACTGCACAACAACTCGACGTCAACTACATCGGCAGCGCCGACAGCCCCTGGATTCCGCTCACACCGATCCGATGACTTTTTGAATACTGGAAAATCGAACCGGTATGCGGCGCACCCTCTCGCTGAAACTGCCTGCCGGCCTTGAACTTGCGCCCCGCACCCCTCGCGACTTGACGAGCTGGCAAGCCTGACTCGGGCCGAAACGCCAGTGAGAGCCGCCGTCAAACCGACGACGTTTACGAAGGACCTCTCGCGCCGTGGGATAGATCGCGGCTGCGGCGCCTTCAGCAGGCCGCAACAGGCTGTTCTGGTATCAACGAAACCGGGGCTCCATGACGATGCGCGATTCGTATCGGGGGCGGGGGCGACGCAAGGACAGTTAGGTAGACACGATGGCCTCACGAAGAGGACGACGCAGATGAGAAGGGACGACGACTGCCGCGGCAGCGAAAAGCGTGAACTGCTGGCTACCCATCGCCGCATACACACTTCCGATATTGACGAACTGTGCGAAACCGTTGGCCAGGTGCTTAATTCCCATCGGGCGCATTGCTACCCCTGCGAGCGGACCGAACCTACCAGTTTCAATTCCGCGAGCATCGAGTCGGTTGCTTTCAGTTACATAACGTATGGCGCGTCGATGCGGGTCCGCCCCGAGCCGCCAGAATCGTTTTTCGTTGTGCTGATTCCCCGGGCGGGCCGGGCGAGTGTTCGTGGTGGCGGGATCGAAATCCAATCCGATGCCCAGTGTGCCGCGATACTCGATCCCGACATGGACGTCGATATGTACTTTGAGGGCGGCACCGAGCAAATAATGCTTCGCCTCGACCGCGACAAGCTGGAGAATCAGCTCGACCGCATGCTGGGCCGTCCCGGCGGACAACGCCTGCGGTTCGACTCGTGCGTCGACATGACCACGCCGGCCGCCCGCTCTTGGCTCTCGACACTGCAAATGGTGTGTCGCGATCTTGATGGACCACAGGGTCTTTCGCATGCCGCGTTGCGGCATCACACCGAACAGCTCGTGATGAGCCAGACGTTGACCGCGATTACGCACTCATGCAGCACCGAGCTTGATGCGCTCGGGGCGGGCGCGCCGGCGACACCACGACTGATCCGCCGTGCGGACCAGCTTATTCGCGACCACGCTCACGAGGCATTGACCGTCCACGATTTGGCTGAAGCAGTGGGCATTTCCGTGCGAAGTCTGCAGGACGGATTTCGCCGGCATCTACGTACCACTCCGACGGCGCGGCTGCGCCAAGCCCGTCTGGATGGCGTACACGCTGAACTCTTGGCGGCCGATCCTGCCCATCACACGGTGTCCCGGCTCGCGCTCGGGTGGGGATTTGCCCACTTCGGCCGATTTTCCAGCACATACCGGGCCACATTTGGTGAATCCCCCTCCCAAACCCTGCGCCGCTGACGACACCGCGTCGATGGTGTTCATCGACATCCGATCCCTCGCGCGAAGCTCTGACCATGCCCGCGTCGTGTCGTCTGAATAGTGCCGCACACCAATGTCGTTTCTTGGTGGCCTGACCTCGATCGGCTCGACTAGTTGACGGGGTCCGGCGACTTAGTACTTTCGCCGACGGCGCGAACGGGATAGAGACTGCGCTGACCGGATAGCTCGTAGGGCGACGCTTCCCTAAGGTCCGAAAACAGTCATCGACACAATTCGCCTCCGCGCGCAGGTACCGAAACGCGTCTTCGACCGGAAGGATCCCATTCGTGACCATCGACGATCATGCCCGGCTGGGATTGCCCGATGAATCGCGGGCGTTGCTCTCGACAGTCGTCATGGTGTCGTTGTCGAACGACGAGTCGTCGTTCGACGGCCTGCCGGGTGAATGGCCACCGCGATCCGAAAGGAGTGCTCATGGTTCAGCCGTGCCTCACCAGCCTGTCCGACGCTCGGGCGATCGGCTGGATCGGGGGAAGCGAGCACCGGGTGATACTCGACGGCGACATGACCGACGGCCGACTGACGGTCATGCGGTCGCGTCTGCGCGCCGGAAGCGCCTCCCCGGTCCATATCCACCCGAACGAGGACGAGACGATCGTTCTTCTGTCTGGTGAGATGGTCATCTGGGCGGGAACCGACAAGTGGACCGCTGCTGAAGGCGACACGGTATTTCTGGTTCGCGGCATCCCACACACCTACACTGTCCTCGCCGACGCCGATCTGCTCACAATCTGCACACCGTCTGGCATGGAGCGGTTCTTCGAGCGGGCCGGCTGGGATCTGTCTCAAGGTGCCCCACCCGAGGACTGGTCGGTCACCCGCAAGGCCCTGCAGGATGCGGCCACCGCCGGCGGACAGATCGTGCTCGGACCACCGCTCGCGCCGGATGACGAGATGCCTCAAACCTTCGTCAGTTGAGCACGTCGCCGCATCGGAACAGGACTCCGAGAAACGACGATGGTGCGCCCACGGCACAACGGAGGCGACAGCCGAGTGACTTCAACGCGGTGACGCGGAAGCTGCACTTACATCGCCGTGAACAGCCAGGCAGAGTAATCAGCAAGCCGGAGATTCGCTAAAGCTGCCATTGACGAATGTCACCATTTGCGGTTGACTCCGTGGCATGGCGGACATCGTTCCGGCCCGCGGGTCACTGCGGTCCCGCGGCGCGGCGGCGGTAAGCACATACACATTGCGGCCGTTCAGCGGGCTGGTGCCGCCCGAGCGGGCGTGGGGAATCTGGTTGTCGCGCCGGACGATCGCGCGGGTGATGGCCACCTTCGGGCCCTCGCTGGCGGGCACCCGCGTCGTGCCGGTCGACACCAGGCTGCCCGACGGCCGCCGGGTCAAGGGCGAATGGGTGTACGGGCCCCGCACGCCAACCAGCAAGGCACCGGGCTCGTCGACCGTCACTCGACCGATGGGCGCCGGCTCTCCTCGCGGGCAAGCCCGCTCGTCGACCGTCACCGAAGCGATGGGCGCCGGCTCTCCTCGCGGGCAAGCCCGCTCGTCGACCGTCACCGAAGCGATGGGCGCCGGCTCTCCTCGCGGGCAAGCCCGCTCGTCGACCGTCACCGAAGCGATCTATTACGTGCACGGCAGCGGTTACGCCGTGTGTTCCCCGAAGACCCACCGGCGGTTGACATCCTGGCTGTCGTCGCTGACCGGCTTGCCAGTGTTCTGCGTCGACTACCGGCTGGCGCCACGCTATCGCTTCCCCACCGCCGCCGACGATGTCCGGGCAGCCTGGGACTGGCTGGTCGAAACGTGCGGGGTGCCGACGAAACAGATTGTGGTAGCTGGTGATTCGGCGGGCGGTCACCTGACCGTCGACATGCTGTTGCAGCCCGAGGTCGCCGCGCAATCCCCGGCCGCACTGGTGCTGTTCTCGCCGCTGATCGACCTCACGTTCGCGCTGTCGCTCGCCCGCGAAAAGGTACGCCCCGACCCCGCGATCCGGGTCGCCGACGCGGCCCGACTGGTCCGGCTGTATCACCCCGGCCTCGATCTCACCCACCCGCGCTTGACGCTCGACGTCGCCGGCGGTGCGACGCTGCCGCCGACCCTGATCCAGGCCGGCGGCGCCGAAATGCTGCAGGACGACGCGCGGCAGCTGGCCGCCGACATCAAGGCGGCCGGTGGCCGCTGCGAGCTGCAAGTGTGGCCGCATCAAGTCCATGTGTTCCAGGCCCTCCCGCGCATGACACCCGAAGCCGCCAAGGCCATGGCCTACGTCGCCCGGTTCGTCGCCCACGCGTTGCAGGATGCGCGCGCCCTGGCCGACGAGGTGGGCTGATGTTCAGGCCGTTGGACAAACTGCTCGGCAAGTCGAAAACCACTAGCCGCGGCGCGTTGGCGGTGGTGACCGGCGCCGGCAGCGGCATCGGCGCCGCGTTCGCCGTCGAGCTCGCTCGCCGCGGTGGCACGGTGGTGTGCAGCGACATCGACGAAGCCGCCGCGCAAAAGACCGCCGATACGATCGGCGAACGGGGCGCGAAAGCAGTGGCGATCCGTTGCGACGTCTCGCGATTCGACGACGTGAGCGCGCTGGCCGAGGAGGCGCAGTCATTCTTCGGGACCGCGCCCACCCTGGTCGTCAACAACGCCGGCGTCGGTGCCGGCGGTGCGGGGATCGGCGATGTGCCGCTGGATGATTGGGTGTGGACGCTGGGTGTCAACCTGTGGGGACCGATTCACGGCTGCCACGTGTTCACCCCGATCCTGCGCGAGGCCGGACCGTCGGACACCCCGCGCGGCATCATCAACGTCGCCTCGGCGGCCGCGTTCGCCGCTGCACCGGGCATGGCGGCCTACAACGTCAGTAAGGCCGGCGTGCTGTCGCTTTCCGAAACCCTGGCCGCCGAATTGTCCGGCACCGGCATCCGGGTCACCGTGCTGTGCCCGACGTTCGTCAAGACCAATATCCTCGAATCCGGCCGCATCACCGAGGAATCCGGCGAACTGGCCGACAAGTTGATGCGCTGGACCGGACTCTCGCCCGACAAAGTGGCGGCCACCTGCCTTGACGCCCACGACCGGGGCGAGCTGTATTGCATGCCACAACTCGACGCCAAGATCGGCTGGAACATCAAACGGCTTGCCCCACAGTCCTATACACGGGTCGCCGGCCTGGTTTCCCGCGCGAACATGCACTGATAACCACGAGAGAAGAGGAGCTGCTGGTGGCCATAGACATGGAAGCCATGCTCGCCAAGATCAAGGATCGCCAGTGGGCGCTCGCCGATATCGATTGGGACGCACCGGGTGCCGAAACCATCAAGCCCGAGTTCCGGCCCAAGCTCAAGGCCTTCATGGCCGACTTGTGCTGGATCGAGAACATCGGAGCCCGCGGATTTGCGGCGCTCGCCAAGAAGGCGCCGAACCCCACCATCGCCGAAATCTACCGATATTTTCATGCCGAGGAGCAACGCCACGCCAACGCGGAATTGGCGTTGATGAATCGCTGGGGCATGCTCGAGGACGGCGAGATCCCGACGCCCAACGTCAACATTCGGTTGGCCATCGAATGGCTGGACACCTTCGCCGACGACATGCCGCTGTCGGTGCTGGGCACCGTGATACCGATGCTGGAGGTGGCACTCGACGGCGCGCTGCTGAAATTCCTGCTGGAATCCGTCGAGGATCCGGTCTGCCACCAGGTGTTCGAGAAGATCAACAACGACGAATCTCGGCATATCACCGTCGATTTCGAAGTGCTGGAGATGATCGGCAACGCAAAGGCGCGCCGGCTGGCCATCGAACTCGTCGGCCGCTTCGCATCACCGGGCCTGATCCTCGGCATGGTCATGTACGTACCGCTACTTAACCGGGTACGCAACGAGATGGCGGGCATGGGTATGGATTCGGAGCGATTGTTCAACGCGGTCAACCGCTTCAAGCAACTCGGCGACCGGGGCGAACGGACCCGGCGGGTGCCCACCTACAAGTTGCTCAAGCGGCACGGCATGTGGGTGGTCAACCCGCGACACCCCTACCAACTGCTGGCCAATTCCATGGTGTGGCTGTCGGACTTCTATCCCAAACCGCTGCTGAGGCCGATGCCCAGCTGGTCCAGGGAACTCACCCACGACCCGGCGGCGTGATCATGGGCGCCGACCACACCTACGCAACACTGATCGTCGGAGCCGGTTTCACCGGGCTCGGTACCGCAATCCGGTTGGCCGAGGCCGGGGTTAGCGACATCGTCCTCCTGGAGCGCGCCGACCGGGTCGGCGGAACCTGGCGCGACACCACTTACCCGGGGGCAAGTTGCGACGTCCCGTCGCTGCTGTACTCGTACTCGTTCGTCAAGAACCCGACGTGGTCGCGGACCTATTCACCCGCCCCGGAAATCTACCGTCACCTCGAGGACATGGCGACCAAATTCGACATCCGTCGTCACATCCGCTTCAAGCACGAGGTCAGCGACTTGACCTTCGACGAGGACGCGGGGGTATGGACGGCAAAGACGAAGAACCGCAAGCGTTTTAAGGCCCGCACCGTCGTGTTGGCGTCCGGCCCGCTGTCGGATGTCAGCTTCCCCGGCATCCGCGGCCTGGACAGCTATCGCGGACACAAGATTCACAGCGCCCGCTGGGATCACGACTACGATTTCGCGGGTAAGCGAGTTGCCGTCATCGGAACCGGTGCCAGCGCCATTCAGATCGTTCCAGAACTGGTCAAGCAGGCCGGGTTCGTCAAGGTGTTCCAGCGCACCCCCGGCTGGGTGCTGCCCCGCCTGGATATCGCGACCCCGTCGGCGGTACAGACCCTGTTCGCCAAAGTTCCTGCCGTTCAACAACTTGCCCGCCAAGCGCTGTTCTGGGGACACGAGGCCAGTGCCACGGCTCTGGTATGGGACACCCCGCTCACCTCGCTGGTGGCTCGACTCGGCCAGGCCCATTTGCGCGCCACGGTCTCCGACCCGTGGTTGCGCCGGCAGCTGACCCCCGATTTCGCCCCCGGCTGCAAGCGCATGCTGGTCTCCAGCGACTATTACCCCGCGCTGCAACGCAGCAACTGCAAACTGATCTCCTGGCCCATCGCGACGCTGAGCCCGGTCGGCATCCGCACCAGCGACGGCATCGAACACCACCTCGACTGCATCGTGTTCGCCACCGGCTACGACGTCCACCTCACCGGGCCGCCGTTCGCCGTCACCGGTCTCGGCGGCCGGTCGCTGGCCGACGAATGGTCCGACGGCGCAAAGGCTTACAAGAGCATCAACGCGCACGGCTACCCGAACCTGTTCTTCATGACCGGCCCCAACTCCGGGCCGGGTCATAACTCGCTGCTGGTCTACATCGAGGGCCAGCTCGACTACGCGGTACGCGGCATCCGCACCATTCTCGATGACGACCTGCGCTATCTGGATGTGCGCCAAGACGTCCAACTACGCCACAACGAGAACATTCAGCGCCGGCTCACCAAGACGACCTGGATGTCGGGCTGCCAGAGTTGGTACCTCACCAAGGACGGCTTCAACGGCTCGATGTACCCGGGCTTCGCCACGCAGTATCTTCGTCAGATGGGCGATTTCCGCTACGCGGACTACCAGGCGGTGGCGCGCCATGCCCAGGCGCGCGTCACCTCGAGCGCCTGAAGCTGAAATGGCACAGAACCGACCGCCCCGGCCGGAACCCGGCACGATCGCCAGCGTCCTGTACAACGTGCGACGGGTTCCCAAACGCGTACGCCGCCAATCGCGGGACTTCATCGAGACCGCGGTGTCTCAACTTTTCGACGCGGCCGCCCGCCAGCCGCACGGGCTCGCGGCGTCCGGGGAGTACCGGATCGACGATCTGGCCCGGTTGGCCGGCACCACCACCCGCAACATCCGGGTCTACCGCGATCGCGGGCTGCTGCCGCCGCCACTGCGGGTCGGCCGCATCGCCCTGTTCAACGACACCCATCTGACCCGGCTGCGACTGATCACCTCGATGCTGGACCGCGGCTACAACATCGCTCACGTCCGGGAAATGCTCAGCGCATGGGAAGAAGGCAAGAACCTCGGCGATGTTCTGGGTCTCGAGACGGCCATCGTGGGTACCTGGACCACCGAGAAGCCGGAAACCATGGCACTCGTCGACGCCGAGCGGCTCGTCGACGATCCGACCGCGTTCCAGCGACTGGTGGCCCTGCAGGTGATCCGGGTGGACGGCGAGCGAGCCACCGTGACCCGGCCCAAGCTGATCGACGCATTCAACGAGATCCGCAGCTACGGCGTCAAATTGGAGAAGCTGGTCGACCTGCACGAGCAGATCGTGCCCGAGATCGACAAGATCAGCGACCTGCTGGTGCGCGCCGGCGCCGAACACGTCATCGACAAGATCAAGCCCGGTCAGGCGCTGCCCGCGGATGCCGAGATCGCCGAGCTGATCACGATGCTGGTTCGCTTTCGCACTCAGGCGGTAGCGACCGTCACGGAAACACTGGCGTCGTCGATCGAGTCGAACATCGAGTCATTGGCCAGCCGCATCCTCGCCGACTACCTGGAACACTCGCCGGAAGCCGGTACCGACGAGTTGTCCGCACGCCGACGGACAGCCAACTGAAAGCTATTGCCGTGCAATCAGGTATGGCGCCAGCGTAGACAGTTTCTCGCAGGTTTCCTCGAATTCGCGCTCGGCTAGCGACTCTTCGATGATTCCAGCGCCGGCTCGCAGCCACGTCTTTCCGTCGCATTCGTAGGCCGCTCGCAGCGTCAGCGCGGCATCCAGCGCGCCGTCAGCCGAAACCATCACCACCGCACCGGAATACAGCCCCCGTGGCCCTTCGTCGAGACGTAGGATCGCCTCGACACCGGCGCCTTTCGGGATGCCCGACGCGGTAACCGCCGGGAAGAGGGCTTCCAAGGCGTCCATCCGATCGCTGGACGGATCCAACCGCCCGCTGACCGTGGAGCCCAGGTGTTGCACACTCCCCCGCTCCCGCACGGTCATGAAATCGGTCACAACCGCCGTTCCCGGTTCGGCGATCTCGCTCATCTCCTGCAGCGAGCTGCGGACCGAAATAGCATGCTCGACAATCTCTTTAGAATTCGACTCCAAGTCGTTGCGAGCCCGCCGATCGTTCGCCGGACCACGACCCAGCGCGCGGGTGCCCGCCAACGGCTCGGTGATCACCTCGCCGTCCTGACGGACGGCGGTGACGAGTTCGGGGCTGTAGCCCAGCGCGCGAATTCCGCCCAGCTGCAGCAAAAACGACCTCACCGGCGTGTTATGCCGACGGCCCAGCCGATAGCTAGACGGGAAGTCGAGCGTGAAAGGCACTTCCACGGAACGGGACAGGATCACCTTGTTGTACTTGCCGGCGGCGATCTCATTCACGGCCGTGGTCACCCGATCGCGGTAGTCCGACCCGTCGGCGGTGATATCGATCTCGCGGGTTTCGCGCAGGTTGGACACGCCCTCCCGCAGTATTTCCAGGACCGCTTCCCGGTGGCCCTGGGCCGCGTCGAGAAGCCACACGCCGTCCTGGCTCACCAGGATGCGAGAACTGGGCCAGAATAGTCGCGCCAGTGGCGTACCCGGCGTCAGCCGTTGTTGTAATCCATAACGGTAGACACCGAATTCGAATGCGATCCAACCGAAAAGCTGATCGGTTTCCAACAGCAGACGATCAATGGCCTCGCCCAGGGCGGATCCCGGGCGCCCGGACCACTGTTGGCGCTGCGTCACGCCGTCGCGGATAACCCGGAGCTCGTCGCTGTCCAGCTCGATCATCGCGTGCACACCGCTGGCGAGCACCCATTGACCGGCGTATTCGTAGAGCAAATAGTCCTCGCCAAGGCGCTCGGGCAGAACCATAGCGAGCTGAGCTGCCAGGTCGGCCGGGTCGATATGCGCGGGAAGGGGAATCGGCAATGACGTCATGCCTTTGGGGGTTGTTTCGACGCTGGCCTCGGTCACAGCTAGTAAATGTAGCCTAACCTATGAAAGTCCCCAAGCAGTGGTCCTGTGTGCTCCGTCTCGTTGCCTGCACAGTCGGTAAGCATCGCGGGGAGTTAAAGCATCGGCCGTTGTCAGGCTATCGCTCCGAGGGGGCGCGACGACAACTGACCGGTGGTTCGTCTGCCACAGTTTCCGCAGCTAGGCGGCATAAAATCGCCGCGTATCCGATGCTGCGCGACGGTGCCTGGGTAGGCGCCGAGGTGCATAAACGTTTCCCGATCGTTAACCTACCGGTCCCGGCGCGACGGGCTACCATAACCTGAGTTCTCCGGGCAAAGCGGGGTTGCTGAGCGACTCGACCAAGCCCCAGCGGCGCGGAGCGGGGGCTCGGCGAACGTCCATCACGTTCAGAAGCGCACTCGGCGCATTTGGGGGCAGTGGGGCTCGCACCAGAGGCCTCATTGGACTGATGACAGAAAGGCGTAACAAGACGTTCATATGATCGGGTTTGGGGATCGCCCAGCTAACGCCCGATCACTATCTGTCCCCGATCGATCGAGAGGAACATTATGTTCGTGATCAGGCTCGCGAACGGTGAAGAAGTTCAAGCATCCGACGGCGACGAACTCGAAATTAACCAGGAAACCGGTGTTCTTACCGTTTCCCGTGTCGATGGATTCGAAGAAATTACTACGCATTACTCGCCGTCCGCGTGGCTCTCGGTGACGCACCGCAAACGGGGCGCCGGGGTCAGGCCCTCGCTAATTTCCGGTTGAACGCCGACACGCTAATCCTGACAGTAAATGCACAGCGAACTCACAACACATTCACGCTAATCCCAGCATACCTGGTCCTACCAGCACCGCTGTGACCACGGGTTTTATGATGCGGGCCCATTTCGTCGCGGCTTGGAACGAGTTGCACATTTCGGGTGCGATCCGAGTGGCGGTTTGGCAGCGGCAGAGCTAAATTTTCCACGGTCGTCGGGATGCTCGTGGTCTCCCCCGCTTGCGGACGGTGCTTCCCCCGGGCCCCGGACGGACGAAGAGAGGCACCAAATGCTGCAAGAGTTCTGGAATAACTTCACGCATAACCTGTTCAAGCCACTCCTGCTTTTCTTCTACTTCGGTTTCCTAATTCCGATCTTGAAGGTGCGATTCGAGTTCCCGTATGTGATCTATCAAGGCCTCACCATGTATCTGTTGCTGGCTATCGGCTGGCATGGCGGTGAAGAACTTGCCCAGGTCAGCGCCTCCAGCGTCGGGGCGATCGTGGGATTCATGGTGTTGGGCTTCGTGCTCAATTTCCTGCTCGGCGTAATCGCCTACTTCCTGCTCGGTTGGCTGACCAAATTGCGGAGAATCGACCGGGGAACCATCGCCGGTTATTACGGCTCGGATTCGGCCGGGACGTTTGCCACCTGTGTGGCGGTCCTGGCCGCGGTGAACATCGCCTTCAATGCCTACATGCCGGTGATGCTGGCTGTGATGGAGATACCCGGCTGCCTGGTGGCGCTGATCCTGGTGGCGCGGCTGCGGCACCGAGGCATGGACCCGGCGGGCAATATGGCCGACGAGCCGGGCTACACGCCGGTGAAGGTCGGGGTCGGCCCCGGCACCGCGGCACGGCCCCCACACGGCCAGAGCCTGGAAACCGAACGCGCATTGGGAATCGAGGAAGAGCTCGAGCTTTCGCTGGAAAAGGGCGAGCGCACAGAGGAACTCGACGTGAGCCCGAGCACCCAGCTCACCAAAAAGAAGCCGTCCATTTTCTCCCGCGAGCTCTTCCAGGAGGTGTTCCTCAATCCCGGGTTGGTGCTGCTGATCGGCGGCATTGTGATCGGCCTCGTCAGTGGTCTGCAGGGCCAGAAGGTCGTGCAAGACGACGACAAGTTCTTCGTCTTGGCATTCCAGGGCGTGTTATGTCTTTTCCTGCTCGAGATGGGCATGACGGCCTCGCGCAAGTTGAAGGACCTGAGAACGGCGGGGCCCGGGTTCATCTTCTTCGCGGTGCTGGCTCCGAATGTCTTTGCGACGCTGGGGATCTTCGCTGCCTGCGCCTACGCCAGCGTGACTCACACCGACTTCAAGACGGGCACCTATGTGCTGTTCGCGGTCTTGTGCGGCGCGGCGTCCTATATCGCCGTGCCGGCGGTTCAGCGACTGGCGATCCCGGAAGCAAGCCCGACACTGCCGTTGGCCGCGTCGCTGGGTCTGACGTTCTCCTACAACGTCACCATCGGAATCCCGCTCTACATCGAGATTGCCCGGGTCATCGAACAGTGGTTCGGCGTCTGACGCCGTTCACCCCAACAGCGTCCGCACGACCGCGTCGGCGAGCAACCGGCCACGCGGCGTGAGGACGAGCCTGTCGCCGTCGGCCACCAACAAGCCGTCGGCGACAACGGCCTTGGCGCGTTCATGTTCGGCGGCGTTTAGTCCCGCCAACGGAAGCCCTTGGCGTAATCGGGTTTTCAACAGCACATCCTCGGTGTGCAACGCCTCGGCGTCGAGCTGCTCGAAACCCGCTACCGGCAAGGTCGAACCGGCCAGCATCTCCGCGTAAGCGTTGGGGTGCTTGACATTCCACCATCGCGTTGCGCCCACGTATCCGTGCGCACCCGGTCCCGCGCCCCACCACTGGCCACCATCCCAGTAGCCGAGGTTATGCCGGCACTCACCGCCCTGGCGCGACCAGTTGGACACCTCGTACCAATCGAAGCCGGCGGCAGACAGGCGGTCGTCGAGCAGCTCGTAGCGGTGCGCCAGCACGTCGTCGTCGGGTGCAGCCAGCTCGCCGCTGCGAACCCGGCGGGCCAGTGCGGTTCCCTCCTCGACGACCAGCGCATACGCGGACACATGGTCGACGCCGGTCGCGATCGCCGTATCGACCGAGCGCAGTAGCTCGTCATCGGTCTCACCCGGCGTTCCATAGATCAGGTCGAGACTGACGTGTTCGAAGCCCGCGTCCAGGGCCTCGCGGGCTGCGGACGCCGACCGGTTCGGCGTGTGGATCCGGTCGAGCACACCCAACACGAATGGGGACACCGACTGCATGCCGAGGGAAACCCTGGTGTACCCGGCCGCTCGGGCGGCCTCGAAGAAGTCCGGCCACGCGGATTCGGGGTTCGCCTCGGTGGTGATCTCGGCGTCCGGCGCCAGCTCGAAATGCTCGCGCACCATGTCCAGCAGCGTGGCCACGCGCGCACCGCCCAGCAGCGACGGCGTCCCGCCGCCGACGAACACCGTGTTCACCGTCGGTGCGTCCAGGCGTGCGGCGGCCAGCGCCAACTCGGTGCGCAGTGCCAGCAGCCAGGCGTCCGGGTTGACACCGCCCAACTCGGCGGGCGTATAGGTGTTGAAATCGCAATAGCCGCAACGAGTTATGCAGAACGGGACGTGCACATACATCCCGAACGACTGCCCAGGACTCCGCTGTATCCCCGGTAGCTCAACCGGTTCCGCGCGAAGGGCCATGCCAAATGATTGCACGACCTGCGGGTCGCGCCCGCCGCTCGGCGAGGATGCGGGTGAGCAAATTCACGCCTGGGCAAGCGCGCGATTGTACGAGTTACACCTCGTCGGCGCTGAGCGGAGGCGCTCGCAGCCACCCGCTCGGGCCGGGAGCCAATTGACCACTTCAGGCGCACAAGTGGGCGATCTCTCAGGGCTTTCTCGGTTTTGTATGTCGAATTACCCAAGATTATCGGGTAGTTTTGCTCACCGTGAGAACAAATCCGACCTGGTGGCACTGGCAGTCGCTATCCATGGCAGAATGGTCGCGTGACCGTCGCCCAGCCCAGCGTGCGCATTGCGCTCGTGGCGCGGCGGCACATCGATCTCAAACGTGTCTGCAGCTGTAGCTGTCCGGTTTGATCTCGTAGACCCGCCCACCTGTACGTCCAGCTGGCGCCGGATCTGCGCCCGCCTGAGAAATTCCGGTGCGTCGCGCGTCCATGCCCGCTCAGTCCGCGAAGGAGACCTTCGAATGACCACAGCCCGTCCCGCCAAGGCGGCCCGGAGTGAGGGCCAGTGGGCGCTCGGAGAACGCGAGCCACTGAACCCCAACGAGGCGTTCAAGCAAGCCGGGCCCCCGCTCGAGGTGCGAGAACGTATCGAAAACGTTTACGCCAAAGAGGGCTTCGACAGCATCGAGAAAAACGACCTGCGCGGACGTATGCGCTGGTGGGGCCTGTACACCCAGCGAGAGCAGGGCTACGACGGCAGCTGGACCGGCGACGAGAACATGGACAAGCTCGAAGCCAGATACTTCATGATGCGGGTGCGCTGCGACGGCGGCGCGCTGTCGGCCGCTGCACTGCGCACCCTGGGGCAGATCTCGATCGAATTCGCTCGCGACACCGCCGACATCTCCGATCGCGAGAACGTGCAATACCACTGGATAGAGGTGGAAAAGGTCCCCGAAATCTGGCGGCGGCTGGACTCGGTCGGACTGCAGACCGCCGAGGCGTGTGGCGACTGCCCCCGCGTGATCCTGGGCTCACCGCTGGCCGGTGAATCGCTCGACGAGGTGCTCGACCCCACCTGGGCGATCGACGAGATCGTGCGTCGCTACATCGGCAAACCCGAGTTCGCCGACCTGCCGCGCAAATACAAGACCGCGATCTCCGGTCTGCAGGATGTCGTGCACGAGGTCAACGACATCGCGTTCATCGGTGTCAACCACCCCGAGCATGGTCCCGGGCTGGACCTATGGGTGGGCGGCGGCCTGTCCACCAACCCGATGCTGGGCCAGCGAGTCGGTGCCTGGGTCCCGCTCGAAGAAGTGCCCGAGGTATGGGCCGCGGTAACCTCGATCTTCCGCGACTACGGCTACCGACGACTGCGGGCCAAGGCGCGGCTGAAGTTCCTGCTCAAAGACTGGGGCATCGAGAAGTTCCGCGAAGTTCTGGAAACCGAGTACCTCAAGCGTCCCCTCATCGACGGGCCGGCCCCCGAGCCGGTCAAGCATCCGATCGACCACGTCGGCGTGCAACGGCTCAAGAACGGACTGAACGCCGTCGGGGTCGCCGCGATCGCGGGACGGGTATCCGGCACCATCCTCACCAAAGTGGCCGACCTCGCCGAGCAGGCCGGGTCGGACCGGATCCGGTTCACGCCCTATCAGAAGCTGGTCGTCCTCGACATCCCCGACGACAAGCTCGACGAAGTCATCGCCGGCCTGGACGCGCTCGGCCTGCAGTCACAGCCATCGCATTGGCGCCGGAATCTGATGGCGTGCACCGGGATCGAGTTCTGCAAGTTGTCCTTCGCCGAAACCCGGGTCAAGGCACAGACTTTGGTGCCCGAGCTGGAGCGCCGGCTGGAAGACATCAACTCGCAGCTCGACGTGCCGATCACGGTCAACATCAACGGCTGCCCCAACTCGTGTGCGCGAATTCAAATCGCCGACATCGGATTCAAGGGCCAGATGGTCGACGACGGCGATGGCAACTCGGTCGAGGGCTTCCAGGTGCACCTGGGCGGCAGCCTCGGGCTGGACAGCGGATTCGGCCGCAAACTGCGTCAGCACAAGGTCACCAGTGACGAGCTGGGCGACTACATCGATCGGGTGGCGCGCAACTTCGTCAAGCACCGTAACGACGGGGAGCGGTTCGCGCAGTGGGCACTTCGCGCGGAAGAGGGCGACCTCCGATGACCAGCCAAGCGGCGACCAAGCCGACCGAAGACGAACTGCGCGAGATGGCGACCCGCGGCGCCGCCGAACTCGACGGCGCGAGCGCAGACGAGCTGTTGCGCTGGACCGACGAGAACTTCGGCGGTGTCAACGGCCCGCGCGGCTGGGCGACCTGCAACTATGTCGTCGCCTCCAATATGCAGGACGCCGTGCTGGTGGACCTCGCGTCCAAGGTGCGGCCCGGCGTACCGGTGCTCTTCCTGGACACCGGCTATCACTTCGTCGAAACCATCGGCACCCGTGATGCGATCGAATCCGTTTACGACGTGCGGGTTCTCAACGTCACGCCGGAGAACACGGTCGCCGAGCAGGACGAGCTGCTGGGCAAGGACCTGTTCGCGCGGGATCCCGGCGAGTGCTGCCGGTTACGCAAGGTCGTTCCGCTGGGCAAGACACTCAGCGGTTACTCCGCGTGGGTGACCGGGCTGCGCCGCGTCGAGGCACCGACCCGCGCCAACGCGCCGCTGATCAGCTTCGACGAGGCTTTCAAGCTGGTGAAGATCAACCCGCTGGCGGCGTGGAGCGACGAGCAGCTGCAGAACTACATCGACGAGCACGACGCGCTGGTCAATCCGCTTGTCTACGAAGGCTATCCGTCGATCGGCTGCGCGCCCTGCACGGCCAAGCCGGTCGAGGGTGCAGACCCGCGCAGCGGGCGCTGGCAGGGGCTGTCCAAGACCGAATGTGGGTTGCACGCGTCGTGACCACTCTCCTGCTGACCGCACACGGAAGCAAGGATCCACGGTCGGCGGCCAATGCGCGTGCCGTCGCCGACCGAGTGGCGCGGATGCGGCCGAATCTCGATGTGCGACTGGCGTTCCTGGACCACAGTTCGCCGAGCCTGGCCGATGCGCTCATGTCGCTGGACGGCCCGGCGGTCGTCACCCCGCTACTGTTGGCCAACGCGTATCACGCCCGGGCCGACATCCCCCGCCAGATCGCCAGTTGCGTTACGTCCCAACACGTGTGGCAAGCACCTGTGCTCGGTGAGGACGACCGGCTGGTGTCGGTGCTGCGTCAGCGCATGACGGATTTGGGCGTCTCACACCTCGACGACGGTATCGGTGCTCTCGTCGTGGCGATCGGCACATCCGACCTGGCCGTGAACGCTCGGACCGGCCGGGTCGCGCCAAAGCTGTTGGCCGGCACGTCTTGGGCAGGGGCAACGACCGCGTTCGCCACCCAGCAGGACCGTTCGCTGGCCGAAGCGCTCGGCAGGCTGCGCCGCCAGGGCGCGCGCCGGGTGGTCGTCGCGCCGTGGTTCCTGGCACCCGGACGGCTACCCGACCAGGTGCAACGATTCGCCGCCAAGGCCGGCATCGAGGTGGCGGCCCCGCTGGGCGCCCACCGATTGGTGGCCGAAACCGTGCTGGATCGCTTCGATCAGGCGGCCGCCGAACAGATCGCGGCCGCAGCCGCCTAACAGGACGTCGATTCGCCTGCCCACTAACATGGCGCAATGGGTGACCACGACCCGCACCGGCTCGCCGAGCACCTGGCCGGCCTGCCCCACTACCATGTCGTCGCCGCAAACCGGAACAACGAGCTCATCTACAGCGACGGGTTCACCTGGGCCGGGGCGGAAGGATTCGCCGCGGACTTGATCTCACCGGCGCCGGGCGCTCCCGTGCCCGAGGTGGAACTCGACGCGGTGTGGATTATCGAATCCGATCCGCGATGGTGCCCGTTCGCCCACGGTGACGACACCGCCGAATCCGACGAGGAGCGGGTCGCCGAATATCTCGAACGGCTGACACAGCAGCCGCCCTACTGGTCGACGCTGGGATGAGCGCGGATCAGGCCGACGTCAGCGTGCTCTGATCTGCGTCGGACGGCGAAACATCCGCGATGGGCGGCACCCGGGTGGCCCGCACGTAGACGGTGTCCCCGTCCTTCAGGGCCAGCGCCTCGGCGTCGCCCCGGGTGATTTGGGCGGTGAAATTGCCGCCGGTGGCCGCGCTGGTCAACTCGACGCGCACCTCGAAACCCAGTGCCACGACCCGCTCGACGGTAGCGCGCACCACGCCTATGGCCTCGGCGGTGCCGTCGCCGCCGGCGACGGCCATCTCCGGACTGCGTCCAACCCGGATGTCATGGGGGCGAACCAAATTGCCGTTCAAAGCGGAGACCGCCCCGAGAAAAGACATCACGAATGCGTTCGCGGGGGCGTCGTAGACATCGGTCGGGGATCCGACCTGCTCGATGCGACCCTTGTTGAGCACCGCGATGCGGTCGGCCACGTCCAACGCCTCGGCCTGGTCGTGAGTCACCAGCACCGTGGTGACGTGGACCTCGTCGTGCAGGCGCCGCAACCAGGCCCGCAGATCCTCGCGAACCTTGGCGTCCAGCGCGCCGAACGGCTCGTCGAGCAGCAGCACCTGCGGGTCGACGGCCAGCGCGCGCGCCAACGCCATCCGCTGTCGCTGACCACCGGAGAGCTGGTTGGGGTAGCGGCCCTGAAATCCGCTGAGCCCCACGACTTCCAGCAGGTTGTCGACCTTCTCCTTGATCTCGGCCTTGGGTCGCTTGCGGATCTTCAATCCGTACGCGACATTGTCGCGGACCGTCATGTGTTTGAACGCCGCGTAATGCTGGAACACGAACCCGATGCCGCGTCGCTGCGGCGGTACCCGAGTGACGTCACGGCCGTTGATCGTGATCTTCCCGGTGTCGGGCTGGTCGAGGCCGGCGATGGTGCGCAGCAGGGTCGACTTCCCCGAACCACTGGGACCAAGCAATGCGGTCAACGAACCCGTGGGCACGACGAAATCCACATGGTCCAGGGCAACGAAATCGCCATAGCGTTTGTTGGCGTCGCGAACGATGATCGCATCGTCTGTTTCGGTGGCAGTCATTTTCGTGTCTCCTTGTCAAGCAACCTTGTTCGCGCGTGCTCGGCGAATGTCGAGAATCACCTGGACGATCAAAACCGCCACAGCGACTCCCATCAGCAGCGTGGATAGTGCATAGGCGCCGTACTCGGCACCCCGGCTATAGCGGTCGGAGACCAACAGCGTCAGTGTCTGCGATTTCCCGGGGAGATTGGACGACACGATGATCACCGCGCCGTATTCGCCGAGTGTGCGTGCGATGGTCAATACGATGCCGTAGGTCAGGCCCCACCGGATGGACGGCAGGGTGACCCGCCAAAACGTTTGCCACCAACTTGAGCCCAGTGTCGCGGCTGCCTGTTCTTGGTCGGTTCCCAACTCGTGCAGCACCGGCTCGACTTCGCGAACCACGAAGGGCAGCGTGACGAAGATGCTGGCGAGAACTATGCCCGGCAGGCCGAAGATGATCTTCAACCCAAAGTCTTGCTCGACGAAGCCGAACGCCCCCGCCGATCCCCACAACAGAATCAGGGCGACGCCCACGATCACCGGCGAGACAGCGAACGGCAGGTCGATGACCGCCTGCAGCACACCCTTGCCGCGGAACTTGTTGCGCGCCAACACAAGCGCCGTGGGAATCCCGAAAATAACGTTCAGTGGCACCACGATGGCCACCACCAGCAGCGACAAATCCAGCGCCGACTGCGCCGCCGGGGTACTCACCCAGTCGTAAAACTGGCCGAACCCCGGCTCAAAGGTCCGCCAGAGGATCAGGGCGACCGGAACTATCAGCAGCACAAAGACGTACGCCAGCCCGACATAACGAGTGAGGTAGCGAACCCACGGCGACGACGTCACGAGCCCCTCTCCTCCCGTCGCGCACCCCGGGCAGCCACGATGCGCAGAACGAACAGCAGGACGAATGAAATGAGCAGCAGCACAATGGATATTGCCGCGGCGCCGGTGCGGTCGTCGTTCTCGATCAGGGTACGTATCCACTGCGACGAGACTTCGGTCTTGCCGGGTACCGCTCCACCGATCAGCACCACCGAACCGAACTCGCCGATGGCCCGGGAGAATGCCAGGCCGGCCCCGGACAACAAAGACGGCAGCAGCGACGGCAGGATGACGGACGTGAAGATCTTCGGGCCGCTCGCGCCCAGAGACGCCGCCGCCTCCTCGGTTTCGCGTTCGATTTCCAGTAACACCGGCTGGACTGCCCGCACCACAAATGGCAAGGTGACGAATGCGAGCGCCACCGCCACACCCCACCCGGTGTGTTGCAGGTGCAAGCCCACCGGACTGTTGTTTCCGTAGAGCGCCAACATGACCAGGCTGGCGACAATCGTCGGCAGCGCGAACGGCAGGTCGATGACCGTATCGACGAGCCTTCTCCCGATGAAGTCGTCGCGCACCAAGATCCACGCGATCAGCAGACCGAACACGGTGTTGACCACCGTGACCCCGACGCTGATGGTCAGCGTCACCCGGAACGAATCCACTGCCGCGTGCGACGTGACCGCCAGCCAGAAGGCGTGCCAGCCACCACCGGCGGCTTGCCAAGCGATCGCGGCCAGCGGCAACAGCACGATGACCGAGAGCCACACCGTCGCCACACCGACCCGCAGTGACGTGCCGGCGCCAAGCCCGTAAGAACGCGGACCGCGCCGCCCAGCCGTGTTGGCGCCGCCGGGCGGGCCGAGTGGTGGGCGGATCGTCCCGGAACCCGGCGTGATCGCCGCCGTCATCCCGTGGCCTTCGTGTAGATCTTGGTGATGCTGCCGTTGTTCTTATCGAACAGTTGAGGATCCACCGTGGCCCAACCACCCAGGTCGGCGATCGTCCACAGTTTCGCCGGGAGCGGGAACTGGTCCCGGAACTGGGCGGCGACCGCGGGATCGACCGAGCGGTAGCCGGCCTGTGCCCACACCGTCTGCGCCGCCGCGGTGTACTGGAAGTTCTTGAACGCGGTCGCGGCGTCGAGATGCGGGCTCGTGGTCACCACCGCCACCGGGTTCTCGATCTTGAAAGTCTGCTTCGGGATGACATGTTCGACCGGTTTGCCCGCCCGCTCCGCGGCGATGGCCTCGTTTTCATAACTGATCAGCACGTCGCCGCTGCCCTGGACGAAGACATCGGTAGCTTCGCGTCCCGACCCGGGACGCAGCTTGACGTGTTCACGCACCAGCTTGCCGATAAAGTCAATGCCAGCTTGACTATTGTTCCCGCCATCGCTTTTGGCTGCGTATGGCGCCAGCAGATTCCACTTGGCCGAACCTGAACTCAACGGGCTGGGGGTGATGACCTCCACATCGGGTCGCAGCAGGTCGTCCCAATCCTTGATGTTCTTCGGATTGCCGTTGCGCACCACCAACGCCACCACCGACCCGAATGGGATGCCCTTGGTGGCATCGCTATTCCAGTCCTTGGAGACCTTGCCCGCCTTGACCAATCGGGTGATGTCCGGTTCGACCGAAAAATTGACCACATCGGCCGGCTTGCCGTCGACAACCCCGCGAGATTGGTCGCCGGACGCCCCGTACGAGGTGACCACCTGCACGCTCTTACCCTCGTCGGACGCATTGAAAGCGGGAATCACCTTGCTCCATCCGGGTTCTGGGACCGAATAAGCGACCAGGGTGATGCTCGTATGCGCATTGGCCAAGCCGCCGCCGCCCACGGCATCACTCGAACCCGGACTACATGCCGCGGCCACACCGATGGTCAGTGCGAGCGCGACGAAAGGCCGCCAGCGCGGTGCGCTGTCGTTGTCGATATGCATTGACGGCCTTCCAGTGCGGGCTTATGGGTAACGGTCCCGTTGCTGCGGAAAGGCTTTGAAGATGTCAGGAGGATTTGCTAACTCCCTACCAAACCGCGCGGGGGTGGTAGTCAGCGACAACAGCGCACGAAGACATCACAATCCGGAGCTTCGGATGTCACGTGCATGGCGCGAAGCCTAACAGGAATTCGCAGGGCCGCCACCGGGCCGGGTCTGGGTGCGAGTCGGCACGCGCCTCAGTGCGTCACCAGCCACGCGACGAGCACCAACGCCACGAGCGTGACGAGAATCAGCGTCACGTGAGACCGAGGCATCGCGGTTACCTGGGCGTCCCGTCGAGCTGGCGGGCGCGGCGCATCAATTCGATGCCCTTGTTGAGCACGGCGTCCAACACCACCGCCACGCCGTAGGCGACCGCCAACACGACGGGCATCACCACCATGGCCTGGAGCACGAACGGAAGTCCGGAGATCCACAGTTCGTTGCCGTCCCACCAATTGAGGAACCCGTTCACCGGGCCCACACTATTCGTCCCAGCACCGGAAACACCAATGTGTCAAGATCGGCGCGTGCCAAACGCATCGGACGAAACCACCGTTGTCATCGCCGGCGGCGGTCCGGCCGGGATCGTGCTTGGCCTGCTCCTGGCGCGCGGTGGCGTAAGAGTCACGGTGATGGAAAAACACGCTGACTTTCTGCGTGACTTCCGAGGTGACACCGTGCACGCGAGCACCCTGCGACTGCTTGACGAACTCGGTTTGGGATCGCGGTTCGCCCAGCTCCCGCATCGTCTCATCGACTCCATGCGGATGCAGCTGGACGGCCAGCCGGTCAGCTTCGATCTGACCCACCTTCCCGGCGCGCATCAGCACATCGCCCTGGTGCCGCAATGGGATCTGCTGGAACTGCTGGCCAGCGCCGCCGAGTCCGAACCCACCTTCCGGTTGCTGCGCGGCACCGAGGTGACCGGCGTGGTTCGCGAAGGCGACCGCGTCGTCGGCGTCACCTATCGCGACCAGAGCGGCGAAAACAAAGAAATGCGGGCCGAGCTGACGGTGGCTTGTGACGGCCGCAGCTCGACCGTGCGCTCAGCGGCCGGACTGACACCGCGGAGTTTCGGCGCACCAATGGACGTGTGGTGGTTCCGCTTGCCGCGCCAACCCGATGACCCGGCTGGACTGGCCGGCACCTTCGAGGCCGGACACGGGACGATCATGATCGACCGCGGCGACTACTACCAGATCGCCTACGTCATTCCCAAGGGAGCCGACGCGCAGGTGCGCGCCGAAGGTATCGAGGCGTTCCACCGCGTGTTGTTGAGCCTGGTGCCTTGGCTCGTCGATCGGATCGACACGCTGTCTTCGTTCGACGACGTGAAATTGCTTGACGTACAACTCAATCGGCTCCCTCGCTGGTACTCAGACGGTGTGCTGTGCATCGGTGACGCGGCGCACGCGATGTCGCCGGTCGGAGGCATCGGCATCAACCTGGCGGTGGCCGACGCGGTCGCGGCGGGGCGCTTGCTGGCGGGCCCGCTGCAACGCGGACGGGTATCCACCCGGCAGCTGGCCCGGGTGCAGTTGCGCCGCTGGATGCCGACCGCGCTGCTGCAGGCGGCGCAACGCGCGGTCCACGCCCGAGTGATTGCGGTCGCAGTGGAAGCGCCTGATCGGACGGGCGGCCGCAATGGCGACCTCGGCGTTGAAAGGGTGTTGCGGCTGGTCGGCCGGGCGCCCGCACTGCAGCGGTTGATCGGCTACATGATGGCGATCGGTCCGCTGCCCGAGCACGCGCCGAAGTTTGCCCGGCCCCACGAATAGTCACACGACCCGCGACCCCGGCAAAAGCATGGACGCCGGACGGGTCGACAGTCGATGATGTCGAGATGGTCTTGCATGCCCAACCCGCCGACCAGCCTGCCGACGCCGCCGAAGAGGCGTTGCCATCGGCCCGCCAAGCAGCGCTGGCCTCGCCGCTCGACTTCAGCGCGCCGGCACCGTTTGCCTCAGGCGGGCAGCTGCGCAACCCGTTTCCGCCGATCGCCGACTACGCATTTCTGTCCGACTGGGAAACGACGTGCCTGATCTCCCCCGCCGGTTCGGTCGAGTGGCTGTGCGTGCCCCGGCCGGACTCGCCAAGCGTGTTCGGCGCGATCCTGGACCGCAGCGCGGGCCATTTCCGGCTCGGCCCCTATGGCGTCTCGGTGCCCTCGGCCCGGCGCTACCTGCCCGGCAGCCTGATCATGGAAACCACGTGGCAGACCCACACCGGGTGGCTGATTGTGCGCGATGCGCTGGTAATGGGCCCCTGGCATGACATCGAGCGGCGCTCACGCACCCATCGCCGCACCCCGATGGACTGGGACGCCGAGCACATCCTGCTGCGCACCGTGCGATGTGTCAGCGGCACCGTCGAGCTGGTAATGAGTTGCGAGCCGGCCTTCGACTACCACCGCATCGGCCCCACCTGGGAATACTCCGCCAACGCATACGGCGAGGTGCTCGCTCGCGCCAGCAAGCAACCGGACGACCATCCGCAGCTGCGGCTGACCAGCAACCTGAACATCGGGCTGGAAGGCCGGGAAGCACGGGCGCGCACCCGGATGAAGGAGGGCGACGACGTGTTCGTCGCCCTGAGCTGGACCAAACACCCGGCGCCGCAGACCTTCGAAGAGGCCGCGGACAAGATGTGGCAAACCACCGAGTGCTGGCGGCAGTGGATCAACATCGGCAACTTCCCGGACCATCCGTGGCGCGCGTATCTGCAGCGCAGCGCGCTCACCCTGAAGGGCTTGACCTATTCACCCACCGGCGCGCTGCTGGCCGCCAGCACCACGTCGCTGCCGGAAACGCCACGGGGCGAGCGCAACTGGGACTACCGCTACGCATGGATCCGCGACTCGACCTTCGCGTTGTGGGGCCTCTACACGCTGGGCCTGGATCGCGAAGCCGACGACTTCTTCGCGTTCATCGCCGACGTGTCCGGCGCCAACAACAACGAGCGTCACCCGCTGCAGGTGATGTACGGAGTCGGTGGCGAGCGCAGCCTGGTCGAAGAGGAATTGAACCACCTGTCCGGCTACGACCATGCGCGTCCGGTACGGATCGGCAACGGCGCCTATGACCAGATCCAGCACGACATTTGGGGCTCGATCCTGGATTCGTTCTACCTGCACGCCAAGTCACGCGAACAGGTTCCGGAAACGCTGTGGCCGGTGCTGAAGAAGCAGGTGGAAGAGGCGATCGCGCACTGGCGCGAGCCCGATCGCGGCATCTGGGAGGTGCGCGGGGAGCCACAGCACTTCACCTCGTCGAAGGTGATGTGCTGGGTGGCGCTGGACCGCGGGTCCAAACTGGCCGAGCGCCAGGGCGAGAAGAGCTATGCCCAGCAGTGGCGGGTCATCGCCGAGGAGATCAAAGCCGACATCCTGAAGAACGGTGTGGACTCCCGCGGTGTGTTCACCCAGCGCTACGGCAGCGACGCGCTGGATGCCTCGCTGCTGCTCGTGGTGTTGACCCGCTTCCTGCCACCCGACGACCCGCGGGTGCGCAACACGGTGCTGGCCATCGCCAACGAACTCACCGAGGAAGGCCTGGTGCTGCGCTACCGGGTCGAGCAGACCGACGACGGGCTGTCCGGCGAGGAAGGCACCTTCACCATCTGTTCGTTTTGGCTGGTGTCGGCGCTGGTCGAGATCGGTGAGGTGGCGCGGGCGAAGCGACTGTGCGAGCGGCTGCTGTCCTATGCGAGCCCGCTGCATCTCTACGCCGAGGAGATCGAGCCGCGCACCGGCCGGCACCTGGGCAACTTCCCGCAAGCGTTCACCCACCTGGCGCTGATCAACGCGGTGGTACATGTGATCCGTGCGGAGGAGGAATCCGACGGCTCCGGGATGTTCCAGCCCGCGAACGCGCCTATGTAGCGGAAAACATTGCACTGCAGGACAATTCACTCGACACGATGAGCGAGGCGATGAGAACAGCAACACGAACCGTGGTATTGGTGTGCGCGGCGATCGCGTGGCTGGCCGGGTGCGGCCACAGCGGCGACTCGACCGCGACGTCAACCTCAACCAAGCCGCATTCCAACTGGACCCGTCCGGACGCACCACCCGACCCGCAGACCTTGCTGCACGCCGGATCCGTTGCGCTGGCGGCGGTTCCGAACGGCAAGCTGACGTTGATCAGATCCCAAGACACGGGATCATGGCGGATCCTGGTGGCCACTGTCGACGGGGTGAACCAGTCCATGGACGTGTCGTCCGACGGTGTGACCCTGATGATCGGGCCGACCCCGACGAACGAAAGTGACGCCGACAAGACCCAAACCCGCGCTCGCGTACAGGCCGCGCGGGTCGACTACCGTGCGGCGGCGGAGAAAATTCTGGCGAGCATCGCGGGCGCCTCGATCAGCGAGCTGAGCCTCGGCGACAGCAACGGCACCACCGTATGGCAAGCCGTTGCCTGGGACCGCTACATCGTCGAGCACCGGGTCACCATCGATGCGGTATCCGGCGACGTGATCGCCAACAAGCAGGTGTGAGCGCCGTCAGCTCAGCGAGAGCCTGTCCATCATGGCGTGCGCGATGTCGACGGCGCTGGTGTTGATATCCCCGGTCCCCCGGGCCGCCGGGTTGTCGTTACCGAAGAACCGCACCGCGACCTCCACCAAGTAATTGCCCCGTACGCCGAGGGCGCGGGCAACCGGCGTCGACGCCAGAATCGAGTGCTCGTGTGGGTGCACCAACAGGCTCGCGGCGACCACCGAATCCGCGACGTGTACGTCGGAGACGACGGTTCTCGCGGAGGTAACCGAGTGCGCGGTCAGCGTCGTGCCATCGCATCCTCGCCACTGCCCGGAAAAAGTCGCGAACGCACCGGCGGCGTCCTTGGACGACCGGAACGAGATCACGCCCTCGCCAACGTCATCCACCTTCACGGACTGACCGTCGTTCGTCCACATCGCGTCGGCAACGTCCTGCACCGGGACGGACTGATAGACGATCTTCTGCATCATGAACGCGACGCCGATGCACTCCGGCGGCGTGGCGTCTTCCCAAGCGGTTCCGAACTTTTCGCGGCCGCCGTAGGACGGCGGGAAGAGTGGGGCGCTCTTGAACGGCTGGGCAAGCAGCTTGGCCAGCGTAGCGCCATCGAGCAGGACTCGCATGATGGGCGGAACCGGTGCCGGAACTGCGGTGCCGCCGATCGTCGAGGTGCACCCGGTGGCCAGCAGCACGGCCGCCAACGGCGCCACGGTGGACCACCGGCTCGTCATTTCTTGGCTTTGTCCCCTGCGGAATCGGTGGACAGCGCGGCGACAAACGCCTCTTGCGGAACATCCACGCGCCCAATGGTTTTCATCCGCTTCTTGCCTTCCTTCTGCTTTTCCAGAAGTTTGCGTTTGCGGGTGATGTCTCCCCCATAGCATTTGGAGAGAACGTCCTTGCGGATCGCGCGGATATTCTCGCGCGCAATGATTTTCGACCCGATGGCCGCCTGCACCGGCACCTCGAACTGCTGGCGCGGGATCAGTTCCTTGAGCTTGGTGGTCATCTTGTTGCCGTAGGCGAACGCCGAATCCTTGTGCACGATCGCGCTGAACGCGTCGACGGCCTCGCCCTGCAACAGGATATCCACCTTGACCAGTTGCGCCGCCTGTTCGCCGGCCTCCTCGTAGTCCAAGCTGGCGTAGCCGCGGGTGCGCGACTTCAGCGAGTCGAAGAAGTCGAAGATGATCTCGCCGAGCGGCATTGTGTAGCGCAGCTCGACTCGCTCCGGTGACAGGTAGTCCATGCCGCCGAGCTCGCCGCGGCGTGACTGGCACAGCTCCATGATGGTGCCGATGAACTCGCTGGGAGCGATGACGGTGGTCTTGACCACTGGCTCGTAAACCTCGCGGACCTTGCCCTCGGGCCAGTCCGACGGATTGGTCACCACGATCTCGCTGTCGTCCTCTTTGACCACCCGGTACACGACGTTGGGCGACGTCGAGATCAGGTCCAGGTCGAATTCCCGCTCCAGCCGTTCCCGAGTGATCTCCATGTGCAGCAAGCCCAGGAAGCCGCACCGGAATCCGAAGCCCAGCGCAACCGAGGTTTCCGGCTCGTAGGTCAGCGCCGCGTCGTTGAGTTGCAGCCTTTCCAGCGCGTCGCGCAGGTCCGGGTAGTCCGAACCGTCCACGGGATACAGTCCGGAATAGACCATCGGTTTGGGTTCGCGGTAACCGGTGAGCGGCTCCTTGGCGCCGTGGCGAGCCGTCGTGACGGTGTCACCGACCTTGGACTGGCGAACGTCCTTCACCCCGGTGATCAGGTAGCCCACCTCGCCCACACCCAGGCCGACGCTGGGCTTGGGTTCGGGCGAGACGATGCCGACCTCGAGCAGTTCGTGGACGGTGCCGGTGGACATCATCAGGATGCGCTCGCGGGGCGAGATCTTGCCGTCCACCACGCGGACGTAGGTGACCACGCCGCGATAGATGTCGTAGACCGAGTCGAAGATCATCGCGCGAGCGGGCGCGTCGGCATCGCCTTGCGGCGCCGGCACCTCGCGCACCACGTGGTCGAGCAAGTCGGCCACGCCCGCCCCGGTCTTGCCGGACACGCGGAGCACGTCGCCGGGTTCGCAGCCGATGATGTGCGCGATCTCACCCGCGTAGCGGTCCGGGTCGGCGGCCGGCAGGTCGATCTTGTTGAGCACCGGGATGATGTGCAGGTCACGGTCCAGCGCCAGGTACAGGTTGGCCAGCGTCTGCGCCTCGATGCCCTGCGCCGCGTCGACCAGCAGCACCGCACCCTCGCAGGCCTCCAGCGCGCGGGAAACCTCGTAGGTGAAGTCGACGTGGCCCGGGGTGTCGATCAGGTGCAGAACGTACTCTTCGTCACCGATTTTCCAGGGCAGCCGGACGTTCTGCGCCTTGATGGTGATGCCGCGCTCGCGCTCGATATCCATCCGGTCCAGGTACTGCGCACGCATGTCCCGGTCTGCGACGACGCCGGTGAGCTGAAGCATCCGATCGGCCAGCGTGGACTTGCCATGATCGATGTGAGCGATGATGCAGAAGTTCCTGATCTGCGCCGGCGCCGTAAATGTCTTGTCGGCGAAACTGCTGATGGGGATCTCCTGGCTAGTGCTGTTGTCGCTGCTTGACCGGCGGTTCGCGGGTACGTCCAGGGTATCCATGCGTGCTGGTCTGGACACACTCGGACACAGTCGCCGCCCACTGCCGACGTCTATGCTGCGACTATGGCCCCTGCCCGGAAATCGCAGTGGAAGACCTTCCAGCGGTTTGCCCAGAACGCGGTGGTCTACGGGATTCCCCGGCTCGTCCAGCACGTGCAGACCGCGCAGGCCGTCATGCGGGAAATCGAACAGGTCGTGAAAACCACCGCCAGCGCGCGAGGCGCCGACGGCGAGTCGGGATCGGCATCGATCACCGAGGGCCGGCCGGTGACCGACGCCAGCTTCCCCACCGCGCAGCGGGCCCGCAAGGTGGTCTATGCGCCGGATCTCGACGGCCGGGCCGACCCCGGCGAGATCGTCTGGACGTGGGTGGTCTACGAGGACGATCCCACCCGCGGCAAGGACCGCCCGGTCCTCGTCGTCGGCCGCGACCGCGGCGTCCTGCTCGGCCTCATGCTGTCCAGCCAGGAGCACTACGCCTCCGACCCGGACTGGGTCGGGATCGGCGCCGGCGACTGGGATTACGAGGGCCGGCAAAGCTGGGTGCGGCTGGATCGGGTGCTCGACGTACCCGAGGAAGGTATTCGCCGCGAGGGCGCGATCCTGGAACGCGAGATCTTCGACGTGGTGGCCGCCCGCCTGCGCTCCGACTACGCCTGGCGCTAGCTTCTGCTGCGCCGCGACATCGACGTCAGCGCGACGACACGCCGTAGCCGTCATCGATAACGTCGATTTCGACGGTCGCGGCGCGGACCGTGATCGCCGGGCGATCAGCCTTGCGTGATGTAGGACTGCAGCTGCTGCTGTTCGGCCTCGAGCTCTTCCATCCGCGTCTTCACCACGTCACCGATGCTGACGATGCCGATCAGCTTCTTGCCGTCGAGCACGGGCACGTGGCGCACCCGGTTCGTGGTCATCAGCACGCTGATCTCATCGACGGTGTCAGACTTCGCGCAGGTGGCAACCGTCGCGGTCATGATCTTGGCGACCGGGCGGGTGAGCATGCTGGGGCCATGCGCGTGCAGTTGGCGCACGACGTCGCGCTCGGACACGATGCCGACCACTCCCTCGTCACCGACCACCACCATGGCACCGATGTTTTGCTCGGCGAGGCCGGCGAGCAGTTCCCGGACCGTCGCCTCGGGATTGATCGTCGTGACCGCCGCACCCTTGTTACGCAAAACGTCCGCTATCCGCATCAAGCCTCCAGCTGGTTGTGATCTGCTTCACACCAGGCTACGGCTAAGTCGAGCGGCGGGAAAGGCAACACGAAAACCGGCAGCCGGTCACCCACCGATACTCGCCGGTCCGGGGTCACCAGCGCGGATGCCACCGGCACATCGCTGGGATCCGCCGAACGGGCCACGACGCGCCGACGGGTCTTGAAGGATAGGGCCATGATCGAGATCACCCTGCTGGGAACCGGCGGTCCCATCCCCGACCCGAACCGCGCGGGACCGGCGACGCTGGTGCGGGCCGGCGGCCAGGTGTTCCTGGTGGACTGCGGGCGCGGCGTCCTTCAGCGTGCGGCGGCCGTCGGCGTGGGCGCCGCCGGCTTGTCGGCGCTGCTGCTCACTCATCTGCACAGCGACCACATCGGCGATCTCGGCGACCTGCTGATCACGCGTTGGATCACCACGTTCACCCCCGATCCCGCGCCGTTCCCGATCATCGGGCCGCCAGGCACCGCGGAGACGGTCGAGGCCACGCTGAAGGCGTTCGGCCACGACATCGGTTACCGGATCGCCCATCACGACGACCTGAACACGCCACCGCTGATCGAGGTGCACGAACACACCGAGGGCCCGGTGTGGGACCGCGACGGCGTCTCGATTCGGGTGGCGCCCACCGACCACCGGCCGGTGGCACCGACCATCGGGTTCCGGGTCGACTCCGACGGCGCCTCGGTGGTGCTGGCCGGCGACACGGTCCCGTGCGCCGGCCTGGACGAGTTGGCGGCCGGGGCAGGTGCGTTGGTACACACCGTGATCCGCAAGGACATCGTCACTCAGATCCCGCAGCAGCGGCTGCAGGACATCTGCGACTACCACTCGTCGGTCGAACAAGCCGCGGCGACCGCGGCCCGCGCCGGGGTCGACACGTTGGTCATGACCCACTATGTGCCGGCGCTGGTACCCGGCCAGGAAGAACAGTGGCGGACCCTGGCCGCCTCGGGATTCGGCGGGCGGATCGAACTCGGCGACGACTTGCATCGGGTCGAAGTAAAGCCGCGGCCATAGCTTTTTCGGCCGCAACGGTGTCGCTAGGCCAGTCGGGTGACCTCCACGACCACATCGAGATCGGTCGCGCCCTGCCCCGAGTAGATGCCCTTCAGCGGGGCCACATCGGTGTAGTCGCGGCCGACGCCCACGCTGATGTATTGCTCGGTGATCTCGGTGTCGTTGGTGGGGTCGTAGTTCCACCAGCCACCGGTCCAGGCCTGTACCCACGCGTGACTTCGGCCGTCCACGGTGTCCCCGATGACGGCGTCGCGCTTGGGATGCAGGTAGCCGGACACGTAGCGGGCCGGAATTCCCATGTCGCGCAACAGCATTAGCGAAAGGTGGACAAAATCCTGGCAGACACCCTTGCCGTCCTTCAGGGCATCGAGCCCGGAGGACCGGACCCCGGTGGTTCCCGGGAGGTAGTCCAGCTCTTCGTGCACCCAGCTCGCCGCGGCGATGACGGCTTCCTGCGGCTCATGGCTTTTGACGATCCTCCTGCCGATGGATCGAAGGCGCTTGCTTACCGGCGTGTACTCCGTGGGCTGGAGCAATTCGTCGAACCGATCAATCACGGCCGCGGACTGCAGGTCGCTCCAGCTGACATCCTTCGCGGCCGGCTCTGGCTGCTCGGTCTCGACGACCGACGAGGACGTCACCGTCAGATCGGTGTGCGGTGCGTGCAAGTCGAACGCCGTGACGGCGGTGCCCCAGTAGTCGATGTAGCGGTAGGACCGGGTTGCCGGAATCGTTTCGACACGGTTGAGGATCACGTTTTGCCGCGTGTCGGAACTCGGGGTCAGCCGGGCCTCATTATAGGAGGCGGTCACCGGCGACTGGTAGGCAAACCCGGTCGTGTGCACCACGCGCAGCCGCCACATCAGGTATCTCCGTTCCGCACGACCAGGCCGGTATGACCGGCATCCGACCACGCCACCCACGGCGTGACATGGAAGTACTGCAGCGACAACGCATCTCCGACATCTCGGCAGGTCGTCTGCAAGCCGTCCAGACGAGTCTCCAGAGTGTCGAGCAACACCCCCGGTGGCAGGAACTCCAGTTCGCTGCGGGCCTGCCCAAGCAGGCGCTGCGCTTCGGCGGTGGCCCCCACCCGGCTCGTCGGGTCACGCACCAACTCGTCGATGCTTTCTTCGGCCAGCTTCAGCGAATAGAAGACCGATCGCGGGAAGAGCCGATCGAGCATCATGAACTCGACCACCCGGCCCGCGTCCAACACCCCGCGATAGGTGCGCAAATAAGTATCGTGGGCACCGGCCGAACGCAGTAGTGTCACCCAGGCCGGGGAAGACGCGCTGTCCCCCACCCGAGACAGCAAGAGCCGCACCGTCATGTCCACGCGCTCGATCGCACGGCCTAACAACATGAATCGGTAGCCGTCGTCCCGCGACAGGGTCGAGTCGGCCAGCCCGGCGAACATCGCGGCCCTGCCTTCGATGAAAGACAGAAACTCATGTGGCCCAAGGCGTTTGGCGGCGCGTTCACGTTCGGGCAGGGCATTGTAAGTGGTGTTGAGGCACTCCCAGATTTCGATGGACGTCACTTCGCGCGCCGACTTGGCGTTTTCGCGCGCCGCCGTGATCGCGTCGACGATCGAGCAGCCGCCCTTGTCGTGGGTGCTGTAGGCGACCAGATCGGTCAACGACCAGACATCCAAGTCGTGATCCGGGGGCTCGATGCCGAGCACTCGCAGCAGCAGCCGCGATGCCTGGTCGGGATCGACGCTGGAGTCCTCCAGCAATTGATGCAACGCCACATCCAGAATGCGCGCGGTGTCATCAGCCCGCTCTACGTAGCGGCCAATCCAGTAGAGCGCCTCGGCATTTCGGGCCAACATCAGCGGACCGTCCTCTGCTATTGCTGCTGTTTTTGCTTTTGCTTTTGCTTTTGCTTGTGCGGGGATTTCTCCTCGTGCGGGTGCTCACCGTGCGACGGCTGATGCTGTGTCGACCCCGGCGAGTCGTCGGCCTCCGGGTCCGACTTGGATTTCGGCAACGACCGGACGACCTCGGCGGCGCCCAGCTCACGGTCGGCGGCCGACGCCCGCGGCACCAGCACCCAGGTGTCCTTGGAGCCACCACCCTGGCTGGAGTTGACCACCCGCGAGCCCTCGACCAGGGCCACCCGGCTCAGTCCACCCGGTAGCACCCACACCTCGTTGCCGTCGTTGACCGCGAACGGCCGTAGGTCCACATAACGCGGTGCGAGTGTGTTGCCGATCTGCGTCGGCACGGTCGACAGCTCCATCATCGGCTGGGCAATCCAGCTCCGAGGGTCGTCGCGAATCTTCTTGCTGACGGCCGCCAGTTCTTTCTCGGAGGCTTCCGGACCGAAGACGATGCCGTAGCCGCCCGATCCCTCGACGGGCTTGATGACCAACTCGCCGACCCGGTCGAGCACCTCCTCGCGTTCGTCGTCCAACCAGCAGCGGAAGGTATCGACGTTGGCCAGCAGCGGCTTCTCGCCCAGGTAGTACTCGATCATCGTCGGCACATAGGTGTAGACCAGCTTGTCGTCGCCGACGCCGTTGCCGATCGCGCTGGAGATCACGACATTGCCGGCGCGGGCGGCGTTGACCAAACCGGCCACCCCCAGCACCGAGTCGGCGCGGAACTGCAGCGGATCGAGGTAGATGTCGTCGATGCGCCGGTAGATGACGTCGACCTGGCGCTCACCCTCGGTGGTGCGCATGTACACCTGGTTGTCGCGGCAGAACAGGTCGCGTCCCTCGACGAGTTCGACACCCATCTGCCGGGCGAGCAGCGAATGCTCGAAGTACGCCGAGTTGTAGACACCGGGGGTCAGCACCACCACGGTCGGGTCGGCCTCGTTGGTGGCCGCGGAGTTGCGCAACGCCCGCAGCAGGTGCGAGGCGTAGTCGTCGACGGCACGCACCCGGTGGGTGGCGAACAGGTTCGGGAAGACCCGCGCCATCGTGCGCCGGTTCTCCATCACGTACGACACGCCCGAGGGTGAGCGCAGGTTGTCCTCGAGAACCCGCCAGGTGCCTTTCTCATCGCGGATCAAGTCGATGCCGGCGACGTGGATGCGGACGCCGTTGGGCGGGACGATACCCACGGCCTGGCGGTGAAAGTGCTCGCAGGAGGTGACCAAGCGACGCGGGATGACCCCGTCGTTCAGGATCTCCTGATCCCCGTAGATGTCGTCGAGGTACATCTCGAGGGCTCTGACACGTTGCACGATGCCGCGCTCGAGCCGGTTCCACTCGGCCGCCGAAATCACCCGCGGCACCAGGTCCAGCGGAAAGGGCCGCTCCTGGCCCGACAGGGAAAACGTGATGCCCTGGTCGATGAACGCACGGGCCAGCGCTTCGGCGCGGGCCCGCAGGTCCGACGCGTCCGACGGCGCGAGTTCGGCATAGATGCCCTTGTACAAGGCACGGACGTTGCCCTGGGCATCGAACATTTCATCGAAGGCCATCGCGTAGACGTCGGACGTGTTGTACCCGCCGAAGATGCGCTCGGAGCGCGCCTGCGCCCGTGCCGCGCCGCGCGAACCCCGCCGGGCCTTTTCAACCTGGTTCGGAAGACTCACTTTTAGGATGCTGCCTCACATTGCGGTTATGGCAGGCCACGAGTTCCCGTTTTGGGAGAAAACGTAACCGACTGCTAACCTGAGCAGTCGCAATAGGGTGTGGGGCGCCCCCGAAACGACACCGCAAATACCTAATCGACGAAGGACAGTTCCGCGTGGCCAACATCAAGTCGCAGCAGAAGCGCATCAAGACCAACGAGAGCGCCCGTCTGCGCAACAAGTCGGTGAAATCCTCGCTGCGCACCGCCGTGCGCGCACTCCGCGAGGCTGTTGAGGCCGGCGACAAGGAAAAGGCCACGGAGTTGTTGGTGTCCACCAACCGCAAGCTGGACAAGGCTGCCACCAAGGGCGTCATCCACAAGAACCAGGCCGCCAACAAGAAGTCGGCGCTGGCGCGGTCCCTCAACAAGATCTGAGCCCGGGCGTCCCTATTCAGCGGCTCCGATCGGCCACCAGCTCGGCCACCTCTCGCACCGCGGATTCCAGCGCATAATCGGCGTCCGCGGCCGCTCCCTTCACATTGGCGTTGAGTTGCGCCACCACTCTCATCGCGGTTGCCACACTGTCGCGTGACCAGCGCCGGGCCTGCTTCTGCGCTTTCTGCACCCGCCAGGGTGGCATCCCCAACTGCCCGGCCAGGCGATACGGGTCGCCGGAGAGCGGACCCACCCGGCCGATCGTGTGGATGGCTTCGGCCAGCGCGTCGGCCAGCACCACCAGCGGCTCGCCGCGCATCATTGCCCACCGCAGCGCCTCGGTCGCCCCCGCGACATCGCCGGCCACGGCCTTGTCCGCGATATCGAAGCCCTTCACCTCCGCTTTGCCGCTGTGATAGCGGCGGACCGCGGCCTCGTCCACCACACCGCCGGTGTCGGCGACCAGCTGCGAGCAGGCTGAGGCCAGCTCACGCACGTCGGAGCCGACCGCATCCAGCAAGGCGGTGACGGTCTCCTCGTCGACCTTGACTCGGAGCGCGCGAAACTCCCTGCGGATGAAGTCCACGCGTTCGCTCAACTTGGTGATCCGTCCGCAGGGATGCACCTGGGCGCCGAGCGACTTCAGCTGGTCGGCCAGCGCCTTGGCGCGCCCGCCGCCGGAGTGCACCACCACCAATATCGTGCCCGCCGGTAGGTCGGCGGCGGCCGCAGCGACCATAGCGACCGTGTCCTTGCCCGCTTCGGCCGCGGCCTCGAGCACGACGACGCGTTCCTCGGCGAACAGCGATGGGCTCAGCAGCTCGGCGAGCTCGTAGGTACCGACGTCGCCGGCCCGCATCCGATTCACCGGAACGTCGTCGGTGCCGGCGCGTTTGCGCGCCGCGCGCAGCACGTCGGCCACGGCCCGTTCGACCAGCAGATCCTCGTCTCCCAGGACCAAGTGCAACGGCGAAGCCTCGCTCACCCCACGATGGTGTCACGAAGGGCCGACCAGTCCGCTCTGGGATCCAGCAGCTCCGACGCCGACCAGGCCAGCACGCACACCACCGCGACCAGGCCGGCTGCCCGGGCCGACGCGCGGAACCAGGGGTGCCGCCACAGCAGCAGGGCCAGCGCAAGCAGCAGGGCCGTGGCACAGCCGACCAGCAGCACACCGGCGAGACCGTCGGGTACCGGCACCGTCGCGGCGGGCACGCCGGCCGCAAGGTGCGCCACCTTCGATACCCACCACACTTCCGGTCCGGTGAAACGCATCAGCAGCTGCGCGCCGGGCGGCCACGGCACGCACAAAACGGCCGCCGCGCTGCCCAGCACCGTGATCGGTGCGATGACGGGCGCCGCGGCCAGGTTGGCCGCCACGGCCACCAGGCTGAACCGACCCGAGATCCCGGCGACCAGTGGCGCGGTCACCACCTGCGCGGCCAACGCAACCGCGAGTCCATCCGCCAGCGGCTTGGGGCAGCCTCTGGCGGCCAGGCGCCGCGACCAGACCGGCGCGACGGCGACCAGCGCGCCGGTCGCCAGCACCGACAGCGCGAAGCCGGCATCGACAGCCAGCTGGGGTGCGACGGCGAGCAATATCAGTACCGCGGCCGACAGCGCCGGAATCGCTTGCCGCCGACGTGAAGTCAGCATCCCTGCCAGCGCGATGGCACCCATCACGGCCGCTCGCAACACACTCGCCGTCGGCTGGACGACGATCACGAAGGCCAGCAGTGCCACACCGGCGAGCAGCACGGCCGCCCGCGGGCCGATCAGCCGGGCGGAGAACAGCACCGCCGCGCACACGATCGTGACGTTGGCTCCCGATACGGCCGTCAGATGCGTCATTCCGGCCGCACGGAATTCACGGCCGGTGTCGGCGGAGACCGCCGAGGTGTCACCGAGGACCAAAGCCGGCAACATCGCCGCCTGCCCGGCGGGCAGAACTTCACGCGCGGTGGCGGCGAACCTGCCGCGCACCGCGTGTGCGGCACGTTGCACCGCACCGGCCCGTCCCAGCGCGGGCCGACCCGCCGCGTTGAGCACCGCGACCGTCAGGTCGTGGCGAGCGGGACGGCTGATGCGCGCGGAAAACCGCACCGGCTGGCCCACCGTCACGTCGAAGTCCGATGCCCGCGCGAAAACGGTTACCCGGCCGGATATCTCGTCATCACGCAGCCGCTGCAGCGTGGCTCGAAACATCAGCCGTCCGGAACCCAACGACAGCGCACTCTCGCTGGGCGTCACCGTCACCGGGGCAACCGACCCGAATGCCGCGGTGATCGGGTGGCGAGCCACGGCGTCGGCGCGCAGTGCGATCGCGAATCCAAATCCCGCGCCGACCACACCGATGGCCGCCAGGCCGGCACTCACGGCCCGCAGCCCGGGGTTTCGGCCGGCCCGGCGCCATGCGTAGCCGGCCAGCGTCCCGGCCGCGACGACCAACGCCACGCAGCACCAGGCCAGCACCCGGCCGACCGGCCACACGATGCCGGAGGCGGTGACGGTCCAGCCGGTGAGTGCCGCGGGGACCAGCCGCACATCGACCTGGGCGAGCACCGCGGGAACTCGCGGCGGCGCGATGGTGTCAGACACGGACCAGCGCGCGCAGTTTGTCCAGCCGCGATGGCCCGATGCCGTCGACGTCGGCGAGCTGGTCGACGCTGGTGAACTTGCCGTTGGCCTGCCGCCACGCGATGATCGCGGCGGCGGTGACCGGCCCGACTCCGGGCAGCGCGTCCAGCTGCTCCACCGTCGCGGTATTGAGGTCGACCACCTCGGCCGCCTTCGGCCTCCCGGATCCCTGGACCGACCCCGTCGGCGCCGGCGTCTTGGTTCCCGGGGCCGAGCCGCCGGTCACCGAGCTGCCCAGCGCAGCGGGCTGCCCCGCCACGGGGGCCAGCCCGACCACGATCTGTTCGCCGTCACCAAGCGGACGGGCCATGTTCAGTCCGATGGTGTCAGCGCCGTCCACCGCTCCCCCGGCGGCCTGCACGGCATCGGCAACCCGCGCGCCGGGCGTCAGCGTGAACAGGCCGGGCTTGTGCACCAGTCCCACCACGCTGACCACCACCGGGCGGTCCGGACCGGGACTCGCCGAGGACTTGGGGCTTGCCGTGGACGCCTTCTCGACCGGCGGCAGTTTCGCCGACATCACCGGCGCGGGCTGGTCGCGGATCAGCGTGAATATCGTGATCAGCACCGCCAGGGCGGCCACCACCGCCAATGCGATCGCACCGGCGCGACCCGGATCGGCACGCATCCGGGCCAGCCAGCCTCCGCCCTCGGAAGCGTCGGGAACCCAGCGCGGGAGCAACGAGTTCTGATCCTCATCCGGTGCGTCCGCGTCGGCTTGCGAGTTCGGATTGTCAGCGGGATTGACATCCGGGTCGGCGCCGAGCCGTCGGTGCAGTCGCTCGGCGGGAAGTTCTGTTCGCATGCGCCGACGGTAGGTGCACCGGCCGCCATCACGGTCGCGACCGACGGCACCTCGACCGCCGGCTGTGGATTAACCGGAGGCTGTGCACAGATACAGCAGCGGATGGGTCAAGATGGAACTCGGAGCGCACGACCGGACGCAACGCCCAACGTCGGAAAGCGGTCGCCACGCTCAACACCAGGCGAAGGAGTCTGCATGCAACTGGCGCTCACACCGGAGGAAGCCGCGTTCCGCGACGAACTCCGCACCATCTTCACCACCAAGATTCCCCAGGAGATGCGCGACCGGGTACGCGCGGGCTCGGCGGAAGTGGTGCACGACGACGTGGTCACCAGCCACAAGATCCTGCACGAGCACGGTCTGGCGGTGCCGGGCTGGCCGGTCGAGTGGGGCGGCAAGGACTGGACACCCACCCAGCACCAGATCTGGGCCGACGAGCTGCAACTGGCCTGCGTCCCGGAGCCGCTGAACTTCAACACCAAAATGGTGGGCCCGGTGATCGCCGAATTCGGCTCGGAGGAAATCAAACAACGCTTCCTGCCCCCGACGGCCAGCCTCGACATCTGGTGGTGCCAGGGATTTTCCGAGCCCGAGGCCGGTTCGGACCTGGCATCGCTGCGGACCACCGCGGTCCGCGACGGCGACAGCTACGTCGTCAACGGCCAGAAGACCTGGACCACGCTCGGCCAGTACGCCGACTGGATCTTCTGCCTGGTTCGCACCGACCCGCAGGCGCCCAAGCGCCAGGCCGGAATCTCGTTTCTGCTCTTCGACATGAAGACACCTGGCATCACGGTGCGTCCCATCAAGACGATCGACGGCGGCCACGAAGTCAACGAGTTGTTCTTCTCCGACGTCCGGGTGCCCGCCAACCAGCTTGTCGGAGAAGAGAATCAGGGCTGGACATACGCGAAATTCCTACTGGGCAACGAACGCACCGGCATCGCCGGTGTGGGGCGGACCAAAGTGCGCCTCGCCGAGGTGAAGAGATTCGCCGCGGAAACCGGGGTGCTCGACGATCCGCTGTTCGCGGCCCGGCTGGCCGAGGCCGAAAACGAGGTGCTGGCACTGGAACTCACCCAGGCGCGGGTGGTTACCGATTCCGCGGACGGGCAGCCCAACCCGGCTTCGTCGGTGCTCAAGCTGCGCGGCAGCCAGTTGCAGCAGGTGGCCACCGAGCTGCTGGTTGAGGTGGCCGGCCCTGACGCGCTGCCCGTCGACGGGGAAGGCATCTCGTCCCCGGACTGGGCACAAGGCAGTGCGCCGCGCTACCTCAACTACCGCAAGACGTCGATCTATGGCGGCAGTAGCGAAGTGCAGCGCAACATCATCGCGTCCACCATTCTCGGATTGTGAGGCAGCCATGGACTTTCAGTTGAGCGACGAGCAGAACCTACTGCGCAACACGACCCGCGACCTGCTGTCCCGCAGCTATGACCCGGAGAGCCGCAACAAGGTCATCGGCTCCGATCTGGGGTGGAGCCGCGAAGTGTGGAGTCAGCTCGCCGACACCGGGATTCTCGGCCTGGGCTTCGATCCGGACGAGGCCGGCCAGATCGAGATCATGGTCGTGCTCACCGAGGTCGGTCGCCGGTTGGCTCCCGAACCGATCCTGCACGCCGCATTGGCGCCCGGCGCGCTGATCGCCGAGCTGGGCACCGACGCCCAGAAAGAACAGCTCGACGACGTCGCGGCGGGCCAACGGCTGCTGGCCTTCGCCCACGTGGAGCCGGGTCAGCGCCAACCGACCGCAACTGTTACGACTCAGGCTGCGCGGCAAGGTGATTCATGGACGCTGACCGGACGCAAGAACCCGGTGCTCGCCGGCGACTGCGCCGATGCGTTGGTGGTCAGCGCCGCGCTGCCGGACGGCGGCACCGGCCTGTTCCTGGTCGACGCGACGTCCGTCACCCGTCATCCGTACCGAACCTTCGACGGACAGCGGGGCGCGCAGGTCGATCTGGACGGCGCAACCGCCGAACCTCTGGGCGAAGCGGTCGACGCGTCAGGCGCCATCCGCGACGTCGTCGTTCGCATCCAGTCGGCGTTGTGCGCCGAAGCGGTCGGGGCGATGGAGGAGGCGCTCCGGTTGACCACCGACTACCTCAAGACCCGCAAGCAGTTCGGCGTCACGCTCAACAAGTTCCAGGCGCTCACCCAGCGGGCCGCCGACATGTACGTGTCGTTGGAGCTGGCACGCAGCATGAGCCTCTACGCCGCGATGTCGGTCGCCGACGGCAACCTCGACCCGCTGATCGCGTCGCGGGCCAAGGTGCAGATCGGCCGGTCGGGCCGGCACATTGCGCAGGAGTCCATCCAGCTGCACGGTGGCATCGGCGTCACCGCGGAATACCCGGTCAGCCACTACGCGGCCCGGCTCACGGCGATCGAGCACACCCTGGGCACTTCCGGTGATCACCTGCACAACCTGATCGACCACCTCGGCAACTACGACTTGGCCAGGCTCTAGCTGGTCGCTCCGGTCGTGCGTACGGGGCGTTGACTGTGCGTCCAGGGCAGCGACACGCCGATCGAGTCCGACCCGCACCGCGCAGTCGACGCCCTCGGCACACACTCGACGTCGACGACCCCCATGCGCCCTACGCGTTCGTAGCAGGCTCCGGCGCCGCAACCGATTCCGTCGCCTCCTGCGGCGAATCTTCCGTGGCCTCCTGCGGCGAGTCTTCCGTCTCCTCCTGCGGCGAATCCGACTCGGACAGCTGGCCCACCAGATACTCCGCGAGGCCCCCGATGGTCGGATAGTCGAACACCGCGGTCGCGTTGATCGTGAACTTTCCGCCGAACTGGCTGTGCAACCGGTTGCGGAGTTCGATCGCCATCAACGAGTCCGTACCCAGGTCGAGGAACCGGCTGGTTGCGGCGGGCGGTTGCGCCAGTCGCAGGAAGTTCTGCACCTCGCGCTGGAGGAACTCGGTCACGAACCCGGCGCGCTGCGGCACCGGTATCTCCATCAGCTGCTTGAGCAACTCACTGTCGCCGGTCACCTCGCCGACGGCACTGGGCAACACGAGGTCGAGAAGCGGTGGGCGTGAACTGCCCAGCACTTTCGCGGCTCGCTGCCAGTTGGCCTTGAGGACGGCGGCCTGACCGGTTCCGTTGGCGACGACCTCGGCGAGGGCGCTCAGGGCAGCCGAGGGATCCAGCGGAATCAGGCCCTGCGCACTGATATTGGCGCTCGCGGCCTCCGACGAGGCCATACCGCCCTGGGCCCAGGGACCGAAGTTGGCACCCGTGGCCGGCAGGCCTCGCGCTCTTCGCTGTGCGACCAAGCCGTCGAGCATCGCATTGGCCGTCGCGTAGTTGGCCTGTCCGGGTGGACCGAACAAGCTGGAGACCGAAGAGGACACGATGAAGAAGTCCAGCTCGTCCCCCTTCGTCAACCTGTCCAAATGGCAGGCACCGAACGCCTTGGGCACCAACGTCGTTCGGAATCGCTCCAGGTCCTGCTGGGACAGCAGCGCATCGTCGAGCACGCCGGCCAGATGCACCACTCCGGCCAGGGGTGCCAATTCGGCGCGAACGCGCTCCAGCAGCGTCGCGACCTCCGACTCGTTGCCGACATCGGCCGCGTAGGTGTGGACGCGGCACCTGTAGCGCTCGGCGATCTCCTCGATCACCCGCTGCGCATCCGCATCGGGCGCGCGGCGGCTGGTCAGCACGATGTCACCGGCACCGAGTTGGGCCAGATACGACGCCGTATGCAGGCCGATCGCACCGAGCCCGCCGGTGATCAGATAGCTCCGATCTGGCCGCGGCTGCAACGGGTTCGGAATCTGGCACACGATCTTTCCGATGTGCCGGGCCTGCTGCATCCGGCGGAACGCGGCCCTCGCCTCGGTCAGCGGATAGATCTCGGCGGGCAGTGGCGTCCACTCGCCCTTCGCCAAGCCCTCCGACACCTCGGTCAGCAAGCCACGAATACGCTCGGGCTCTTGGAAGGTCACCGTGTCCAGCGCCACGATTTCGTAGTCGATATCGGGTCGGACCTCCGCCATCTGCTCCGGCGTCCAGATATCGCGCTTGGCGATCTCGGCGAACCGGCCGTTCTGGGCGGTGGCTCGCACGGTCGCTTCGAGGAACCCCTCGTTCGTCAGGCTGTTGAGCACCACGTCGACGCCGGCACCGTCGGTGTCAGCCAGGATCTGGTCGGCGAATTCCGTAGTGCGCGAGTCGTAGACGTACTTCACCCCCATCTTGCGCAGCGTCGCGCGTTTGAAGGTGCTGGCCGTCGCGAAGACGACAGCGCCCTGCTGCTGGGCCATCTGGATCGCGGCCAACCCGACGCCACCGCTGGCGGCGTGAATGAGGACCCGCTCCCCCGGCCGCACCTGCGCCCAGTCGAACGCGAGTCGGACCGTCAACGCCGCAGCGGGAATGGTCGCGGCGTCTACCGCGCTCACCCCATCGGGAATGGGCGCAAGCAACTGCTCCGGCACGTTGAAACGGCTGGAGAATGCACCCTGCATGAAGCCGTAGACACGCTGGCCCACCGCGAGTCCGGTGACGCCAGTGCCCAATTGCGTGACGGTACCGGCGAAATCCCCGCCGATCGGTCCGGGGTCACCCGGGTACAGGCCGAGCACGTTCAGCACATCCCGGAAGTTGAGACCCGCGGCCTCCACCCGAACCTGCACGTAGCCCTCGTCCGGTGGCGGTACTTCCTTTTCGGTCAGCCGCAGGTTGTCGATCGCACCGCGTTCGGTGGGCGCCAGGACGAAGTCGGCCCCGCGCGGTACCGTGAGATGACCGCTGCGCGCCCACGGCAACAACCGGGATGCCAGCAGCTTTCCTTGTCGCAGCGCTAATTCCGGTTCATCGACAGGTGTGGTCAAGAGGTTGGCAAGTGCTTGCACGGCCTGCTCTGATCCGTCGCTGTCGACCAGCTTGCAGCGCAGCGCCGGTTCCTCGTTGATCGTGGTGCGCCCGAATCCCCACAGCGCCGCCTGCACCGGATCGACCGGCTCGCCGGATTCGGTGGCCACGGCCCGCTCGGTGACGATCCACAGTCCGCCAGGCAGTTTCACCTCGCCGCCTTGTACGGTGTGCACAGCGCTGAGCAGGTCGGCGATCTCGGTCTCGAGGCGTGCGGCGACATCGGCGCTCGACTCGTCGCCGGTCGGTGCGGTGGCGCGCCAGACGACACCGGAGAACGGCAGACCCCGCTGGTGAGCCTGAGTCAAGAGCTGTCCCAACGACTCCGGATCGGCCATCCGGTCGAACGGGATGCAGCCCGGCACGTTGGCCGCCAGTTCGTTGAAGCCGGCGATCAGCCAGGTGCCATTCGCGCCCGCGGTGTCGTCGTCCGTGGCCGGCGGCGGCACCTCGTGCCAACCAAGGGTGTAGAGCAGCCGGGTGGCGTCACCGCCGAGGCCCCGCAACAATGCCTCGCGGGGTGCACGTTTGACCGTGAACTCGCGGATTCCACCCAGGTGACGGCCATCCCGATCGACGAAATCGAGGTCGAAGACCTGCGTTTCGCTGTCCAGGCCGCTGGTGTGCCACTTCGCGCGGCAGTAGAACCGTCGGGGCATCTTCTCCCGAAGCATCACCTGTCCGTACCGCAGCGGCAGGAACAGATCGTTCACGCCCTGTTCGGCGGCGAGAAGTGCCGGGAACGCTGGGAAAGCGACTCCGGTGCACAGGTCCATCAGCACCGGGTGCATCGGCTCGGTTCCGAGTTGTTCGGCGAGTTCCTCACCGACGATAATGTCGCCGATCGCCTCACCCTCGCCGAGCCACAACGACTTCAGCGACCCGGACCAGGTCGGCCCCCACGCCAGCTCCAAGTCGGCGAAGGTCTCGAACAACTCCTGCGGACGCATGCGGCTCAGTCGCTCGATCGCCTCGTCGACCGGCCCGGCCTCCTCGGTCAGCGGCCCGTCATCGACGCCGGTGACCACCCTGCCTTCGGCGTTCAACGACCATTCGGCGCCGCGGTCACCGTACGGGCGACTGTGCACCTGGAACTTCGACTCACCGCCGTCCTCCAGGGAATGCAATGTCAGTTGCACCTCTCGAGAACTCTTCTCGGGCAAGATGATCGGCTCGTAGAAGAAAACGTCGCGCACCCGCGCCGGGGTACCGACCGCGGCCAACGCCATCGCCGCGTAGGTCGCCCCGGGCACGACAACGGTGCCGTAGATGACGTGGTCGGAAAGCCACGGCTGCGATTTGACGGACAGCCGGCTGGTGTAGACGACGTCGCCCGAAGCGAGGTCCTTGGCACTACCCAGGATTCCGGATACGGCGGGACCGTCGACGGTGATTCCGGACGTCTTGGGCCAGAAGCGGCGGCGCTGGAACGGATAGGTCGGCATTTCGAGTCGGCGACCGGGCCGGCGTTGCAGCGCAGCGAAATCGGGATCATGGCCGCCGACGTAGGCCGCGGCCAACGCATCGGCGATCTGGCGCCGGTCGCTGACACCCTTGCGCAGCGAGACGATCGCCCGCGGTGCGGCCAGGTGCTCGGGCCAGACCTGCACCGCAGCCCCGGTCAACACCGGTTGCGGACCGAGCTCCATCACTACCGAGCAGCCCAGCGCCGCCACGGTGCGCACACTTTCGGCGAACTGCACCGGCTGGCGGGAATGCCGCCGCCAGTACCCCGCGTCGAGCGGGGTCTGCGCCGTCAACACGGTACCGGTGCGATTGCAGACCAGCGGCAACGTCGGGGCAGCGAACTCCAACTGTGCTGCGTACGACTCGAATTCATCGAGTACCGGGTCCAGTAATTCCGAGTGGAAAGCGTGGCTGGTCTCCAGCCAGGTGCAGCGGATCCCGTCGTCGGCGAACCTGGCGACTACCTGTTCCAGGTCCTCACCCGGGCCCGAGAGCACGGTATTGGGTCCGTTGTAGGCGCCGACCGACACTCGCGGGAATTCGCCGGCGATCTCTTCGACATGTTTGGCATCGGTGAACACCGCGACCATTCGGCCACCTTCGGGCAGGCTGCCGAACATCCGGCCGCGCTGGGCCATCAGCCGTGCGCCGTCCTCGAGGCTGAAGACACCGGCCACACATGCCGCCGCGTACTGGCCCACACTGTGCCCCAGCACCACGTCGGGCTCGATGCCCCACGACTGCCATAAGCGGGCCAGGCCCATCTCGATGGCGAATAGCGCTGGCTGGGCAAACGATGTGTGCCGCAGCGTTTCTCCGGATTCGCGATCGGTGGCGAACAGCACCTCCAGCAACGGCCGCGGCAGCATGTCGCGGACCGCGTCCGCGCAGCGTGTGACGGTCTCGGCGAAAACCGGCTCAGTGTCGAACAATTCGCGCGCCATCCCCGGATGCTGGCTACCCTGTCCGGTGAACAGCCACGCCGTCGTCGGGTGGTGCCTATGCTCGCCACGTACGACACCGGGTCGCAGGCGGTTCGCGGCCAGTTCGGCCAGTCCCTGACGCGCTCCCTCGACCGAATCCACGACCAGCGCGGCGCGATATTCGAAATGTGAACGACCGGCCCCAGCGGTGCGGCATACGTCGGCAAGGTCGACGTCCGGGCGCGCTTCCAACCAGTCCTCGTACCGCTGCGCCAATGCCATCAGTGCTTCCGGTGACCGCGCGGACAACGCCAGCACATTGACCGGCTGCTCGGGAGTGTCCTGCTCCGTGGTCACCGCGACATCACTGTCCGAGCCTGCGTCATCGGTGGGCACCGGTTGCGGCGGCGCCTCCTCGATCAGCACGTGTGCGTTGGTGCCGGTGAATCCGAAGGAACTCACGCCCGCGCGACGCGGCCTGCCGTTGGTCTGCCACGGAGTCGCTTTGTCCACGACCCGCACCGGCAGCGAGTCCCACGGGATGTGTGGCGACGGCTTCTCGAAGTGCAAGCTCTCCGGTAGCAATTCGTGCTGCAGTGACAACACGACTTTGATCAGACCCGCTGCCCCGGAAGCCGACTCGAGGTGGCCGATATTGGTCTTCACCGATCCCATCAGCAGCGGCCGGTCCGCGTCACGCGAGCCGCCGTAGGCGGCGGCGGCCGCCTGCACCTCGATCGGATCCCCCAGCGGTGTACCCGTTCCGTGGGCTTCGAGGTAGTCGACGTCGCCGCCTGCCCAACCCGCGCGAGCCAGCGCTGTCCCGATAAGCCGTTGCTGTGCACCACCATTGGGCACTGTCAGACCGCTGGAAGCACCGTCTTGGTTCACCGAGCTGGCGGGAATTACCGCGCAAACACGATCGCCGTCACGCACGGCGTCGCTCAGCCTCTTGAGCACGAGAATGCCGGCGCCTTCACTGCGCACGTAGCCGTCAGCGGAGGCGTCGAAGGTCTTGCATTGCCCGACGGGCGAAAGCATCCTGGCGCGTGAGGCGGCGACGACTGTCACCGGGCTCAGCAAGACGTTCACACCGCCGGCCAACGCCAGGTCGCAATCGCCGGAGTGCAGTGCCTGGCAGGCCTGATGGACGGCCACCAATGCCGAGCTGCATGCGGTGTCCACCGCGACCGCCGGCCCTTCGAGTCCCAGCGCGAAGGCAACCCGACCGGAAATCGCATTGAGCGCATTGCCGGTGATGAAGTGGGGTTCGATTTTGTCTATCGATTCCGACGACAGCAAGTGCGCGTACTCGTTGGCGGCCACCCCGACGAAGATTCCGGTTGCGCTGCCGCGCAGTGCCACCGGCGAGTACCCAGCGCGTTCCAAACCCTCCCATGCCATTTCGAGCATCAGTCGTTGCTGCGGCTCGATCCAGACGGCCTCCCGCGGGGAAATGCCAAAGAATTCGGGATCGAATCCGTCGATCTCATCCAGGAATCCGCCGAAGCGGGTGTAAGTCTTGCCGGCGGTCTCTGGATCCGGGTCGTAGAACTCGTCGATGTCGAATCGGTCCTCCGGGACTTCCCGGATCGCATTGACACCGCCGGCCAGCACCTCCCAGAAAGCTTCCGGGTCGGGTGCGCCGGGGAAGCGGCACGACACCGCGACGATCGCGATCGTTTCGTCGGTCCGCGTCGTCACCACTGGGCGAGGCCCCGATTTGGCGGATGTCTGCTCGCTGAGCCCAAGGACCTCGCCGAGCAGATAGTCGGCCACGTCGGACAGCCGGGGGTGATCCATCGCCAGGGTGGCCGGTATCTGCTTGCCCACTCCTTGTTCGATGCGCTGCCGCAATTCGACGGCCATCAGCGAATCCATGCCGAGGTCGAAAAACCCAGCGTCCTCCCGGATCTCGTCGGCATCGACGCGCGTGACCTCTGCGACCGCGTCGCGCAGGTAGTCCGTCAGAAGTCTCTTGCGCTGCTGCACCGGAGCACCGGAGAGCCGCTCGACCAGATGGGTCTTCCCGGACGGCGCCACCGCCGGCACCGCGTCGGGCACCTCACGCTCCAGCTCCGACAGGAAGGCCCGCCTGCCGGCTTGCTGGTAGAGCGGCAGGAAGCGGGCCCAGTCGATTCGGGCCACGACACCCTGCGCCGAAGTAGCCGACGAAGCCTTGACAGCCGCCACCACATCGGCCAGGCCGGCCAGCGCATCGGCGGGCGACATCGTCTGGACGCCGCGCTGGTCCAGTCGCGCACGGGACTCGGCGTCGGCCATGCCCGCCGACCAGGGGCCGAAATTGACACTGATCCCGCAGATGCCCCGCTCACGCAGGCGCCAGGCCAGCCCGTCGAGGAAGGCATTCGCCGCGCTGTAGGCGGTCTGACCGAATCCGCCCCAAACCGAGGCGATCGAGGAGGTGCTGAGAAAGAAGTCCAGCTGCAGGTCAGCCGCTGCTTCACTCAAATGCCAAGCACCCCAGACCTTCCCAGCGAACACGCGGTCCACTTCGGTGTCGTCCAGGTTGCTCAGGGCCGTGGTACCGATTTCACCCGCCGCATGGACGATGCCGGCCAACGGCGGTAGCTCGGCCCGGATGGCGCCCAACAGGCGAGCGACGTCGTGGGCATCGGCGACATCGGCACTCAGCACCCGGAATTCGCAGCCGTGTTGTTCGCCAAGTGCATCGATACGTCGTTGGGCAGCCTCGCTGGGCGCGCGCCGGCTGGTCAACACCAAATGCTTGGCGCCGTGCGCGGCCAGGTAGCCGGCGATTTCCAGTCCGATCGATCCCAGCCCGCCAGTCACCAGATACGTTGCTTCAGCGTGCAATTCCAGCGGTGCACCGCTCGGCTGCCCGGACCGCCGAACCAGCCGGGGAACGTAGACAGCTTGATCACGCAGCGCCACTTGGTCTTCCACGGCAGCCGAGGCGCGCGGCGTGGTGATCCGATCGATCAACCGAGACCACTCGTCGGCCGTGCCCTCCGCCAGATCCGCCAGTCCGCCCCACACGTACGGAAGCTCCAGCGACGCCGCGCGACCGAATCCCCACAGGCAACTCTGGTCCGGCGCCACGGTGTCCGCATCGGTAACGCGTTGTGCACCACGGGTCACCATCCAGATGGGGCTCCGCAGCTCAGCGGCGATGGCAGCACGGAAGAGCCGCCGCGTTCCACCGAGGATTCGGTGTTGCATCCGCAACAGGGAGCGCATCGATGGTTCGGCCTCGGAGTCGAGGCCCGCGACGTGCAGGATGCGTAGTGTCGAATCATCGGCCGCCGCAGCGCTCAACGCGACCGCGAGCTGTTCGGTGTCCGCGTCGGACACCGGCAACCCGACGACCTGGTGCCGGTGGCCACGTGCCGTCAGCACGTCGACCACGGGCTGGATCGCAGCCGAGTCATCGCCGACCAGAATCCAGGCGGATCCCTCGCCGGATTCGGCTTCGGACAGTGGCGCAGTGGATGTCTCCCAGTGGATCTCGTATCGGTCGTCCACGATCGACTGGGTTGTCCGTTGTTGGTTGTGTTGTGCCGCAAGCTTGGTCAGCACACGCAGGGTGTGATGATCTTCGCTTGAACCGTCCAGCAGAGCCGCAAGTTCCTCGATGCGGCCGTCCTCGAGAAGGCGGACTGCCTGAGTCCGCGCGGAGGGCTGCTGTTGTTGGCTGACGGAATCCTGATTGTCCCGAAACCAGTACTGGCGGCGCTCGAACGGATAGGTGGGCAGGTCGAGCTTTCGCGCGTCCGCGTGCCGGAAAGCGGTGAACTCGGGCAGGTGACCCAGGACATACGCGTCGGCGACGGCTTCGATGATCTGCCGGTGGTCGGCGGTGTTTCGGCGCAGAGACGTGATCACCCGCGGTGCGGTGGCCGGGTCGGGCCATGCGCCAAGGGCCGCCGCCGTGAGCACCGGCCGTGGGCCTATCTCGACCAGCAGTTTGCAATTCAGATCGGCAAGGGTGCGCACGCTCTTGGCGAACTCAACCGGTTGGCGTGCGTGACGGCGCCAATAGGCGCCATCGAGCTTCACGCTCCGCCCCAGCGCGGCGCCGGTGCGATTGTCAATCAGAATCCGTTGCGGCGCACCAAAATTGAACCGTCCTGCATAAGACTCGAACTCATCGAGGATCGGGTCCAGCAATGCCGAGTGGAACGCGTGGCTGGTGTCCAGCCAATCACACCGGACGCCGTCGGCCGCCACCAAGGCCACCGCCTTTTCCAGATCTCCTGCCGGTCCGGACAATACGGTGTTGACACCGTTGTAGGCGGCGACCGACAGACTCGGAAATTCGTCGGTCAGACTCTCGACACGCTCGGCGGCGGCGAACACCGCGACCATCCGGCCACCCGCAGGCAGGCTGCCGAAGAGGCGACCGCGTTCGGCCATCAGCAGCGCGCCGTCCTCGAGACTGAACACGCCCGCCACGCAGGCCGCCGAATACTGGCCGACGCTGTGGCCCAGCACAACGTCCGGCTCGAAACCCCACGACTGCCAGAGGCGGGCCAAGCCCATCTCCACCGCGAACAGGGCGGGCTGTGCGTAAGAGGTCTGTCGCAGCGTTTCTTCGCTCTGCGGGCTGTCCAGATCGAAAATCAGATCAATCAACGGTTTTTCGAGAACGCCCGCGATCGCTGCGGCGCAACGCTTCACCGTCTCGGCGAACACCGGCTCGGTGTCGAACAACTCCCGGGCCATGCCCGGGTACTGGCTGCCCTGGCCGGTGAACAGCCACGCCGTCTTCGGAGTGTCGTGGGATTCTCCGCGAACCAGACCGGGCGCCGGGCGGTCATCGGCAAGCGCGCCGAGGAGCTCGATTGCGGATTCTCTCGAGTCGACCACCAACGCGGCCCGTTGCTGCAGGTGTGCTCGCCCCGCCCCGGCCGTGAAGCAAACGTCGGCCAAGGTGGCCTCCGGGTGCGCGCTCAGCCAGCTGCGGTACTGGTCGGCGAGATCCACCAGCGCGCCGGGAGTCCGGGCCGAGAGCGGAAGAATACTGAACCGCCGGTCCCTGGGCCGCCCGAGCGCAACCGGTGCCGCGGAGGGCCGCGCCGCTTGCTCGGGCGCTTCGGAGAGGATGACGTGAGCGTTTGTCCCGGCAAACCCGAATGAGCTGATTCCCGCGATGCGGGGATGCCCGTTGCGTTCCCAGGCGGTGGCCTCCTCGACCACCCGCACCGCCAGTCGATCCCAGGGAATGTGGGGCGACGGGTTCTCGAAGTGGAGGTGCTGCGGCAGCAACTCGTTCTCCAGCGACAGGATGACTTTGATCACACCCGCGATTCCGGCGGCCGCTTCCAGGTGTCCGATGTTCGTCTTCACCGAGCCCATCAACAGCGGCTGACTGGCTTCGCGTCCGGCGCCGAGCACCTCACCAGCAGCCTGGGCCTCGATGGGATCGCCCAGCGATGTCCCGGTGCCGTGTGCTTCCAGGTATCCGACGTCGCGGGGTTCGAGATCGGCACGCCTCAGCGCGTCGGCGATGACTCGTTGCTGGGCAACGCCGTTCGGCACGGTCAGTCCACCCGACGCGCCGTCCTGGTTGATCGCGCTGCCGCGGATCACGGCCCGGATCCGATCGCCGTCGCGGATCGCGTCCTCAAGCCGCTTGATGACGATGACGCCGCATCCCTCGCCGCGCACGTAGCCGTCGGCGGCCGCGTCGAATGTCTTGCACCGGCCGTCGGGCGCGAGCATGTGTGCGCTGGAGAACGTGATCATGGTCGCCGGGGTGAGCAGGACGTTCGCGCCACCGGCCAGCGCGAGGTCACATTCGCCCAAGCGCAGCGCTTGGCACGCCTGATGGATCGCCACCAGCGACGAGCTGCAGGCCGTGTCGACGGCGACCGACGGACCCTGCAGCCCCAACCGATAGCTGATCCGGCCCGCTGCCGCGGCATTCGACGTCCCGATTGCCATATAGGCTTCGATCTCGGGGTAAGTCAGCTCGTCGGATGCCATTCCCAGGTAGTCGTGGGTGGCCAAACCGACGAAGACACCAGTGTTGGTGTTAGCCAGAGCCGTTGGCGCGGTGCCCGAGTGCTCCACCGCCCGCCATGCCGTCTCCAGTAGTAGCCGATGCTGCGGGTCCATCAACCTGACCTCGCGCGTGGACATACCGAAAAACGGCGCGTCGAATCCCGTCACATCGTCGACGAACCCGGCGCGACGGGTCACGACCTTGCCGGGCGCACCGGGTTCCGGGTCGAAGAATTCGTCGACGTCCCATCGGTCCTGCGGCACCTCGGATATCGCATCCCGGCCTTGCCGCAACACATCCCAGAACTCATCCGCGTCCGCAGCGCCCGGAAAGCGTGCCGCGTAGCCGACGATCGCAAAACTCGATGCCGGCTCCCTGAGATCTTCGACAGATGCCATGCCCTTGTCCTCCCTTGGCCGGTCAAGATTCGATCCCCACGGGAAGCCGGTTGCGCTCGGAGAATCATTTCCGAAGGCCAGCACTGCAATTGCAGCACCCGCGTCGCGCAACGACAGCCCGTGCGGCTGCCGCCCTCCGTCCCCCGCCCAGCCGTTTGATCACCACAACGGCCCATCGGATCCGTCAGTGAGTGTAGGCGGTAGGACGCGCATCTCTGCGGAGGCGACCGCCGGGCGGGTTATCTTGGTGTCGCCACCAGCGCCGCTGACGGGAGCGGTAGAAAACCAGGGGGACGTAGTTTTGCGCATCGGGAAGATTACGGTCGGCTCGCTTGACGAGTGGACGTTGACGCCAGGTTCGGTCACGTCGTGGCACCCGACAACCGCTGCCAGCGAGAAGGTTCGGCAGGCGCCGGTCAGTTCGGTGCCGGTCAGCTACATGCAGGGCCAACATCTCCGTAACTACTGTGAACGTACGGCCGCTGGCCTGAACTTTTCCCGGCAGATCATCGCCACCTGTGAGTTGCCTGGGAATTGCGACATCGCTGCCATGGATCATGCCGTCAACGCGTACCTGCGTCGACATGACACGTTCCGCAGTTGGTTCGAGCACACCGGTGGGGGGCAGTTCGTCAGGCATACCCTCAGCGATCCCGCCGATATTGAATTCATTCCGATCGATCACGGCCGGATGACCGTTGACGAAATACACGCTCATGTGGTGGCCATACCGAACCCGCTGGAGTGGGGTTGCTTCACCTTCGGGATCGTCCAAAGTGAGAGCCACTTCACATTCTTCGCCGCCATGGATCATGTACACGGGGACGCGACGCTGATCGGCACCACGATGATGGAAGCCAACGGTATGTACACCGCGTTGAGCGGAAGCGGCGAGGCGCTGGTCCTTCCCGATGCCGGCAGCTTCGACGACTTCTGCACCCGCGAACGCGAGTACACGTCAACACTCACCGTGGATTCGCCCGAGGTGCGCGCGTGGATTGACTTCGCCGAGAACAACAATGGCAGTTTCCCCGAGTTCCCATTGCCCCTGGGCAACCCGTTGGAGTCGAGCAGCAGTGACATGACCTCCGAACTTCTGATGGATGCGGCGCAGACAGAGCGATTCGAATCTGCCTGCACGACGGCCGGCGCGCGCTTCGTCGGCGGGTTGTTCGCCTGCCTGGCCCTGGTAGAGCACGAATTCACGGGCGCTCTCACGTATTACGGGCTTACCCCCAGAGATTCCCGCACAGCCGCGGACAATTTCATGACGCAGGGCTGGTTCACCGGCTTGATTCCGATCACCGTGCCCATAGCAGCGGCCTCTTTCGGCGACGCCGCATGGGCCGCGCAGGCTTCTTTCGACTCAGGTCTGGACATGGCGAAGGTGCCCTACTACCGCGTATTGGAATTAGCGCCGTGGTTGAGCTGGCCACGGCCAAACTTTCCGGTGTCGAACTTCCTGCACGGCGGCGCTGCTCCGCTCAACGCCATTCTGGCCGCGGCCGACCTGGGTCTGGCGAACAACATCGGAATCTATCCGGACGGCCGTTATTCGTACCAGCTCACCATCTATGTATTTCGCTACGGGGAGGGCACGGTAATGGCGATCATGCATCCCGACAACCCGATCGCCCAGAAATCAGTTGTCCGGTACATGGCGGCCGTGAAGTCCGTGTGCGGGCGCGTTGCTGGCACCGGACACTGGGGACGCGTCGCGTAGCGTGGACGCATTCGATGGCTAGGGCTCGTCTGAGACGCGCAGTTTTCGGTCGGGCACGCGACGAAATTGCGCGGTTTGACGAAGCGTCGACGAGCGTCGGCGACGGGCGCGCACGACTGCGCCGATCGGGGGCGAGGGCAACATGCGACGGCTAGCCGATTTCGTGGTGCGATGGCCCTGGGCGGTAATCGGGTTCTGGGTCGCGGTTGCGGTCGCGCTACCACTGACGTTGCCATCCCTGGGCGAGATGGCCCAGAAGCATCCGCTCGCCATCTTGCCCAGCGATGCACCCTCGAACGCCACCGCCCGGAAGATGACCGAGGCATTTCACGAATCGGGCTCGGAAGACCTGCTATTGGTGGTCCTGACCGACGACAAGGGGCTTAACCCCGCCGACGAAGCCGCCTATCGCAAACTGGTGGACGCGCTGCGCCAAGACCCGCGAGATGTCTTGATGGTGCAGGATTTCCTCAGCACGCCACCGCTGCGCTCGGTCGTGACCAGCAAAGACCACAAAGCGTGGGTACTGCCGGTCGGCGTTGCCGGCGAGTTGGGCACCCCACGGTCGTACGCCGCCTTCAACAGGATCGGCGACATCGTCAAACACGCCGTCTCCGGAACGGCCCTGACGGCAAACCTCACCGGCCCCGCGGCAACCGTCGCCGACCTCACGGTCGCGGGCGATCACGATCGAGTTCCGATCGAGCTGGCGATCGCCGTTCTGGTGCTCATCGTCCTGCTGGTGATCTACCGCAGTGCGATCACGATGCTGCTGCCGTTGCTGACGATCGGGATATCCCTGGTGATCGCGCAGGCAGTGGTGGCGGGCTATTCCCAACTGACCGGCGCGGGCGTCTCAAACCAGTCCATCGTATTTCTGAGCGCCATAATGGCCGGTGCCGGAACGGATTACGCGGTCTTTCTCATCAGCCGCTATCACGACTATTTGCGGTCAGGTGCGAATTCCGATCAGGCGGTCAAGGGCGCAATGATCTCTATCGGAAAAGTGGTGGCCGCATCCGCCGCCACCGTCGGTATCACTTTTCTCCTCATCAGTTTCGCCCGAATGGGAGTGTTCAAGACGGTCGGAGCATCCTCGGCGATCGGGGTCGGGGTGGCATTCCTCGCCGCGGTGACGTTGCTGCCGGCAATTCTCGCGCTGGCTGGGCCGCGCGGCTGGGTCAAGCCACGGCGCGAACTAACCGCTGCGTTCTGGCGACGTTCGGGCATCCGCATCGTGCGCCGGCCGAAGGTCAATCTGCTTGCCAGCGTGCTTGTTCTGATCATCCTGGCGAGCTGCGCCGGCTTGGTGCGCTACAACTACGACGATCGCAAGGCCCTGCGGCCGTCCGCTCCGAGCTCGATCGGGTATGCCGCGCTGGATCGGCATTTCCCGGTGAACCAGTCCATTCCGGAGTACATCCTCGTCCAATCACCGCATGACCTTCGTACGCCGAGAGCCCTTGCAGATTTGGAACAGATGGCAGACCGAGTCAGCCAACTGCCGAATATCGCTGCGGTCAGCGGCATTACGCGTCCCACCGGAAGTGTGCCGGAACAATTCAGGGCGACCTATCAGGCCGGCGCCATCGGCACCCTGCTGGCCGGCGGGTCCAACCTGATCAACGATCACACCAATGACCTCAACCGGCTGGTCGCCGGGACGGGGACGCTGGCCAACAGCCTCAGCGAAGTCCGCGGCCAGGTCAGCCAGCTCGCTGCCAGCTTGCAGGAACTGGAAAATGCCTTCTCCTCGGCGAAGAGCCAGTACAGCGGCGACGCGCTGGTCAAACAGGTCGACATCGCGGCCCAGCTCGTCGACCATGTCAACTCGCTCAGCAATGCCATGGGCTGGAACTTCTCAGCGGCCAAGAACATCTTCGCCTGGATAGGTCCGGTGCTGACCGCGCTGCAGGGCAACCCCATTTGCGATGCCGATCAATCGTGCAGTGCCACCCGCGGAGCATTTGAGCAGCTGGTTGGCTCGCGCGATCAAGCAGACCTCGACGCGATCAACGACTTGGCTCACCAACTGCAGGACTACCAGGACAAACGTGCCCTCAAAGCGTCGACGGACCGCGTGCGCGCCGCATTGGGCAGGCTCACCGCCGTGATGCACACCATGGGGATGGACAAACCCGGTGGCCTGCAGGCGAACTTGAACAGCCTGCAAGATGGCGCAAACAGATTCGCGGGTGGGAGCCGCCAAGTGGCCGACGCAGTTGCTCAACTCGTCGACCAAGTCAAACAGCTCGGTGCCGGGCTCGGTGAGTCAGCGGAGTTTCTGTTGTCGCTGAAACGTGATGCGGCGCAACCTGCAATGGCCGGGTTCAACATCCCCCCTCAGCTGCTGCATTTAGAGGAGTTCCAGAAGGCGGCCAAGGTATTCATTTCGCCGGACGGCCACTCCGCACGGTACTTGGTTCAAACCAAACTGAATCCGTTCAGCACCGAGGCCATGGATCAGGTCAGCGCGATCAGTGCGGCCGCCCGCGCGGCCCAACCGAATACCGCGTTGGCGGACGCCACGGTATCGATGGCTGGATACACGGTCGGGCTGAAGGACACGCGCGACTACTACCAACACGACATCCGGTTCATCATCGCGGTAACCCTCTTCGTCGTGTTTGTGACCTTGATCGCGCTGCTGCGTGCGATTGTCGCGCCGCTGTATCTGGTTTCTTCCGTGGTCATTTCGTATTTGTCGGCGTTGGGTATCGGCGTACTCGTGTTCCAATATCTGCTCGGCCAGCCATTACATTGGAGCGTGCCCCCGCTGGCATTCGTGGTGTTGGTCGCGGTGGGGGCCGACTACAACATGCTGCTCGTCTCGCGAATGCGTGAGGAGTCTGCGCGCAGCATGCGGTACGGCATCATTCGGACGCTGAGTTCGACGGGCGGTGTGATCACTGCGGCCGGTCTGATCTTCGCCGCCTCGATGTGCGGTCTGTTGTTTTCCAGCATCAGCACCGTGGTTCAGGGCGGTGTCGTGATCGGTGTGGGAATCTTGCTGGATACCTTCTTGGTACGCACCATCACGGTTCCCGCCATCGCTGCACTGGTCGGACGGGCCAACTGGTGGCCGTCCCAAATGGGTGTGCGGCGGTCGCCGGCCGGACGCGCCGAGCCGCAGCCCGGTTAGCACATACCCATGACGTGTGTGAGACTACGAGACGAGTTCAAGCGGTCAGGAGTAGGCATGAAGAAACTACTCGCAGGAGTTACGGCGCTGGTAACTGTGGGTGCCACAGCATGTTTCGGCGTCGGAGCCGCGACGGCCGACGACACGCCGATCGGCGGCCCGCCGACCCCCGGGGCGCCGGGCGACCAGACCGCCTACGCGCTCGGAGGCGCTCACGTCCTGGGGATCCCCTACGACCAGTACATCCGCATGGAGGGCGCCGACTGGTTCCCCGGCCAGCAGCGACAAATCGTCCGCTACCCGGCTGGCCAGGTTCAGGGCCACGTGCTGGAGCGGCTCTTCCCGGGCATCGGCCGCTTCGATGCATTTTTCCCGGGCCTGGGTCTGGATGGCCCCAGCGTCGGAGAGTCGGTCGACGAGGGCATCAACAACCTCGATGCGGCGATTCGCAGCACCGGTCGCCCCGGGACGGCGATCGGCTTGTCCGAGGGCGGGTTCGTGGTCGATGGTGAGCAGGCTCGGCTCGCGAATGACCCGACCGCTCCCCCGCCGGACAAACTGAACTTCGCCACATTCGGCGACCCGATTGGGCGTCACGCCTTCGGTCAGAGCTTCCTGTCCGCCATGTTCCCGGTCGGCAGCGTGGTCCCCGCACTCGACTACACCATGCCACCGCCCTATGAGAGTCAGTACGACACAAACAGATTCGTGGCCGCCTACGACTCGATCGCGGACTTCCCCGACCGGCCGGACAACATGTTCGCCCTGGCCAACACGCTCCTGGGACTCGCCACGGGTCACACCGCGGTGGCCTTCACAAACCCGAGCATGGTACCGCCGCAGAACATCAGGACGACCATCAACTCCAGGGGTGCTAAAGACACCACGATCATGGTCCCGGAACAGCACCTTCCTCTCGTCATGCCGCTGAAGTACGTCGGGATCGACGAGGACACGCTGAACAAGCTCGACGCGATCCTGATCCCCCGGGTGAACGCGGGTTACTCGCGAAACGACGACCCGTCGACCGCTCCCGTTCAGGTGGACCCGGTGCACGGCTTCGACCCAGCCGAAGTCACTGCACCGGCCAACCAGGCGACATTCGGCGGCGGCGCCGATCCTCTTTCCCAAATTCTCAGCGGAGCAACGTCCGTGCTGTCCCATGGCACGGGCTGACATCCGACTCCGAGCAAACGGATTCGACGAACTGGTACGGATTTAACTTGACGCCCATGTCTCAGCCACCTGTGCTCTCGATGCTGCACGGGCGCGCCAGCATGCGCCCCAACGACGTCGCGTTCACTTTCACCGATTACCAACAAGATTGGGCGGGCGTCGCCGAGAGTGTCACATGGTCGCAGCTATCGCGCCGCACACTCAGTGTGGCGCGCGAGCTCAGCCTGCACGCATCGGTCGGAGACAGGGCAGTAATCCTGGCTCCGCAGAGCCTCGATTACATTCTGGCTTTCCTGGGATCCATGCAGGCCGGGCTCATCGCCGTTCCACTCCCGTTGCCGCACCGGGGCTCGAGTCATGATCGGGTGGGCGCGGTCTTTGCCGATACGTCGCCCTCGATAGTTCTCACCACGTCCGCAGCCGCGGAAGATGTCGGCGACTATGTCGACCAATCGCGGCTGGACACTGCTCCCAAGATCGTCGAAATCGATTCGTTGAATCTGGACGCCGAGGGCGGACCGAGCGTTGAGGCGGCCGATCTGCCCAGCATCGCGTATCTGCAGTACAGCTCGGGTTCGACCCGCACGCCGACCGGGGTCATGCTTTCGCATCGCAACCTCCAGGTGAATTTCGAACAGTTGATGCGAAGCTTTTTCACCGACTCCCGGTTCGCGATCCCCTCGAATGCCACGCTGGTGTCCTGGCTGCCCTTCTACCACGATATGGGTTTGGTACTGGGTGTCTGCGCCCCGATCCTGGGCGGCTACCGCGCCGATCTGACCAGCCCGGTGGCTTTCTTGGAAAGCCCGGCGAGGTGGATGCGGTCTCTTGCCGCAAATCCGCACTCCTGGTCGTCGGCACCTAATTTCGCCTTTGATCTGGCCGCGCGCAAGACGAGTGATACTGACCTGGCCGGGCTCGACCTGGGTGGGGTGCTGGGCATCATCAGCGGTGCCGAACGTGTCGAACCGGTCACCCTGCGGCGCTTCGTTGATCGGTTCGCGCACTTCAACTTTCGCGACCATATGATGCGTCCGTCATACGGCTTGGCGGAGGCAACCGTCTTCGTGGCGACCGGCACCTGGAGTGAATCGTCGCCGGCGGCCCGCTTCGACACCGAAGAGCTGTCCGCAGGCCGCGTCAAGCGGTGCGCGCACGGGACCGGCACCGCACTGGTCAAATACGACGTGCCGCAATCGCCCACACTGCGGATCGTCGACAGTGAAACCCATCGCGAGTGCCCGACGGACTTGGTCGGTGAGATCTGGGTGCACGGCGAGAACGTCGCCGAGGGCTACTGGCGCAAACCGCCCGAGGAGCAGTTATGCTTTGGCGCAACGCTTTTGGACGCGTCGCCGGGTACGCCGGTCGGACCCTGGCTGAGGACCGGTGACCTCGGTTTCATCTCCGAGGGTGAGCTGTTCATCGTCGGTCGCATCAAGGATTTGCTGATCATCCGTGGGCGTAATCACTATCCCGAGGACATCGAGGCGACGGTCCAAGAGATCACCCGTGGTCGGGTCGCGGCGATATCGGTCCCGCTGAACAGCACCGAGAAGCTCGTCACCGTCATCGAGCTCAAGAAGCGAGGCGACTCGGCCGAGGAGGCGAGGCGCTGGCTGAGCGGAGTCAAGAGCGACGTCATCTCCGCGATTTCCAATGCGCACGGGGTGAACGTCGAGGACCTCGTTCTGGTACCGCCCGGGTCTATTCCCACCACCACGAGTGGCAAGATCCGGCGCTCTGCCTGTGTCGAGCTGTACAACCGGCACCAATTCGCCCGGCTGGACACCTAAGCCGGCCGGTCTGCGCGGGTCCGCCTGAAGTCGACGTCCGCGCACGGCGGGGAACCGCTATTCGCATAATGGGTCCATCCGCACCGGCAAAGGAGCCACGATGAGCACAGCCAGCACAGACCGTCCCCTACGGGTCATCCAGTGGACAACGGGGAACATCGGGCGGCGCTCGCTGCACGCCATCATCGGCAGGCCCGACATGGAACTGGTCGGGGTCTACGCGCACGGGGCGGACAAGGTCGGTGTCGATGCCGCCGAGCTTTCCGGCTGGCCGGAACCGACCGGGGTGCAAGCCACCAACGACATCGACGCGCTGATCGCGCTGGGCGCCGACGCGTGTTGCTATAACCCGTTGTGGCCCAACGTCGACGAACTGGTGCGACTGCTGGAATCAGGGGTCAACGTGTGCTCCAGCGCGGCCTGGATCACCGGCGGTAAGCAGACGCCGCAGGACCGGCAGCGCATCGAGGACGCCTGCCAAAAGGGCAATTCGACGATCTTCGGCAGCGGTGCGCACCCGGGCATGACGAACATGGTCGGCATGGTGTTGTCCGCCTCGTGTGAGCGCGTCGACGAAATCCGGATCACCGAGTCGGTGGACTGCTCGACCTACGAATCCGCGGAAACCCAGACGGCAATGGGATTCTCACAAGACCCCGACGCACCGGGCTTGGCCGAGAACGTGCGGCGGGAAAGCGAGGTCTTCGCGGAGTCGGCGGCGATGATGGCCGACGCGATCGGCGCCAAGCTGGACAAGATGACCTTCGACGTGACATTCACCGCGGCCACCGGCGACTCCGATCTGGGCTTCATGAAGATCCCCGCGGGCACGGTCGGCGGCGTGTACGGCTTCCACCGCGGCTGGGAAGGTGACCGCAACGTCGTCAGCGTCGGATTCAACTGGACGATGGGCAGCCACGTGGTCCCGCCCAAGCCGCTCGAGCACGGCCACGTCATTCAGGTCTTCGGATTGCCCAACATGCGGACCGTACTGCATTGCCTGCCGCCGAAGGATTGGACGGAGCCCGGGTTCATGGGCCTCGGCATGATTTATACCGCTCTACCGGTCACCAACGCGGTGCCCGGGGTGGTGGCCGCCAGGCCCGGGATCGTGACCCTTGCCGACTTGCCGCCGGTCACCGGCCGGGTGGCGCGCTGACCCTATGGCGCTGGCCACATGCAAGCCACCCCGGAGGAACGGTTCCGTCCTCTAGGTTAGAGTACTTAGCCAAGCAAAGGTTCCGCGACAATGAGGGTTGTCGACGCGGTGGTGAGCTTTCCAAGGCAGGATGGCAGGCCCCCGCAGCGGTAAGCGGAAGGCGGTCAAGGTGAGGGCTTCGCCGAATTCGGATGCCATAACTCGAGCGCTCAAACGGGCGTGGATTCCTCTGCTGTTAATTGTGGTACTGGCAGTCTCGGCGTTGATGGTGTCGCGACTGCACAAAATCTTCGGCTCCCAGGACCTCAACGCGAATGCGGGCAAGGGGATCGAGATCGTGCAGTTCAACCCGAAGGTTGTGCTGTACGAGATCGGCGGCCCGCCGGGAGCCACCGCGAACATCAACTACTGGGATGCGGATGCCAACACCCACCAGATCAACAACGCCCCGCTCCCGTGGTCGACCACGATCTCGACCACGCTGCCGTCGGTGAGCGCCAACATCATGGCGCAAAGTGACGGCAGCCGAATCACCTGCAAGATCACCGTGGACGGCGTCGTCCGCGACGAGCAAAACTCCGATGGCCACAACGCCCAGACCTTCTGCTTGGTGAAGTCCGCATGAGCGATCTCAATAGCAAGAGCCAGCTGGGAGTCGACGACGCCGTCGACACCGGTCCGATCGACACGCAGGGGTCCGGGAGGCCGGAACGCGGCCACCGGCCGTACCTCCCGCACACCATTCGTATCTTCGCCGTGCCGATCATCTTGATCTGGGTAGCCGTGACGATCCTGGTGAACGTCATCGTCCCCACCCTGGAAGTCGTCGGCGAGGCGCACTCGGCCCCGATGACACCCCTGGACGCGCCGTCCATGAAGGCGATGATGCGGCTGGGCCAAAACTTCCACGAATTCGACTCCAACAGCACCGTGATGATCGTGCTGGAGGGCCAACAACCGCTTGGCGCCGATGCACACCAGTACTACGACAAGCTGATTCGGCAACTGCGCCAGGATCCCAAGCACATCCAGCACATCCAGGACTTCTGGGGAGACCGGCTGACGGCGGCGGGCGCGCAGAGCGCCGACGCCAAGGGCGCCTACGTGCAGGTGAACCTAGCCGGTAACCAAGGCACCACGCTGGCGAATGAGTCCGTCGACGCCGTTCGCAAGGTGATCGACGAGAACAAGGCGCCACCGGGGGTGAAGGCCTACGTCACCGGTCCCGCCGCGCTCTCCGACGACATGCACATCATCGGCAACGCCAGCCTGGCCACGATCACGCTATTCACCCTGGGTGCGATCGCGATCATGTTGCTGTTGGTCTACCGGTCCGTCGTGACCACGTTGGTCCAGCTCTTCATGACCTTTGTCGCGTTGGCCTGTTCGCGGGGAGTCGTCGCGGTTCTGGCGTACCACAACGCATTCGGGCTCACCACCTTTGCCGCCAACATCCTGACCATGCTGGCGATCGCGGCGGGCACGGACTACGGCATCTTCCTCGTCGGCCGCTACCAGGAGGCCCTGCGCGCCGGCGAAGATCGAGAAAGCGCCTACTACACCACATTTAAGGGAGTTGCCCCCGTTATCCTGGGGTCGGGCCTGACGATTGCCGGCGCGACCTACTGCCTGAGTTTTTCCCGGCTGCCCTGGTTCAACACCATGGGCGCTCCCGTGGCGATCGGCATGCTGGTTGTCGTCGCTGCCGGCCTCACGCTGGGCCCCGCTGTGATCTTCATCGGCAGCCGTTTCCATCTCTTCGAGACCAAGCGCGCCGCCAAACAAGGGCGGCTCTGGCGCCGGGTGGGCACCGCGGTAGTGCGTTGGCCCGCACCGATTCTGGCCGTCAGCGCCGCGGTCGTGCTGGTCGGCATGATTGCCCTCCCGAGCTACACGACGAGCTACAACGACCGCCATTACCTACCGCTCTCGGCTCCGTCCAACCAAGGGCAGGAGGCCGCGAACCGGCATTTCTCCGAGGCCCGGATGAACCCGGACCTGTTGATGGTCGAATCCGACCATGACATGCGCAACACGGCCGACATGCTGGTGTTGGACCGGGTAGCTAAAAACGAGATGCGCACGCTCGGCATCGCCATGGTCCAGGACATCACCCGGCCACTGGGCATTCCGATTCAGCACAGCTCGATTCCGTTCCAGAACAGCATTCAAAGCCAGACGACCATGCAGAATATGGACTTCCTCAAGGAGCGCATTGCCGACATCCTGAAGATGGCTGACGACCTGCAGACCCAAATCGACACCACGCAACGGCAATACGAGGTATCGCTAGACCTCGCTCATGCCGCCGACGACAGCGCAAATACCACGGCGGTGACATCGCAGATCACCGATAATTTGCGCGACCACATCGCGGATTTCGACGACACTTTCCGGCCGGTGCGCACCTACTTCTACTGGGAGAAACACTGCTTCGACATCCCGTTGTGCTACGGACTGCGATCCCTGTTCGACACGTTGGACGGCTTCGACCAGCTCGCCGAGCAGTTCCACTTCCTCACGGCTGACATCAAGCACACCGCCCAGGCCACCCACGACCTGAATGCGCTGTTTCCCACGCTGATCACGACGCTGAAGACCACCAGGGGCATCACGCTGACGCTCTACCAGACGTTCAAGGCGATGATCAACCAGATGGAGGCGATGAGCAACACCGCGATCGTCATGGGGCAGAGCTTCGACCAGTCGAAGAACGACGACTTCTTCTATCTGCCGCCGGAAGCGTTCCAGAACCCTGACTTCCAGACGGGTCTTCGAATGTTCTTGTCGCCGGATGGAAAGTCGGCACGGTTCTTCATCACCCATCAGGGCGATCCCATGACGCCGGAAGGCATTTCACGGGTCGGAGCCGAACGCATCGCCGCACAGGAGGGGTTGAAGCAGTCCTCGCTATCCGACGCCAGGGTATATCTCGGCGGAACCGCAGCGACGTTCAAGGACATGGCCGACGGCGAGAAGTACGACCTGATGATCGCGGTGGTATCGGCGCTGACGCTGATCTTCATGATCATGCTGCTGCTCACCCGGAGCGTGGTGGCCGCCCTGGTCATCGTCGGTACCGCGGCCAGTTCTATTGCCGCGTCGTTCGGTCTGTCCGTGTTGATTTGGCAGGACCTGTTCGGCATCAGGATCCACTGGATCGTCGCCGCGCTCTCGGTGATCATCCTGTTGGCAGTCGGATCCGACTACAACCTGCTGCTCGTATCCCGGTTCCGGGAGGAGATCCATCACGGACTCAAGACGGGGATCATCCGGTCGATGGCCGGCACCGGCGGGGTGGTGACGGCCGCGGGTCTGGTGTTCGCGTTCACGATGGCGTCGATGCTCGGCAGTGACTTGCGGGTGTTGGGCCAGTTCGGGTCCACCGTCTGCATTGGCCTGCTGCTGGACACGCTGATCGTGCGCACGCTGTTGATGCCGTCGATCGCCACGCTGCTCGGGCGTTGGTTCTGGTGGCCGCAGGTCGTCCATCCGCGCGGCGACAACGCCCGCAAATGGGTATCCGCTTAGCGCGCAGCCACTTCCACGCAGATCGCGACAGCTCCCGGTCCGACATGCACGCCCAGCACCGGCCCCAACGGGGTGACGATCGCCGGCTCGCACGCGGGTAGCCGCTGGGCCAGCGCCGCCGCCACCTCGTTGGCACCGTCCGGGTTCATGACGTGATGCACCGCCACCGCCGCCGAGCCGTCGCCGACGACCCCGCAGACCCGATCGAGCATCGCCGCCGTCGCCTTGCTGACGGTTCGTACCCGTTGGGCCAGAACGAGTTTGCCGTCCTCGATGCGCAGCAACGGCTTGAGCGACAGCGCGGTGCCCAGCCATGCCTTGGCCCCGCCGATCCGGCCGCTGCGTCGCAGGTTGTCCAGACCGTGCACCACAATAAAGGCGTGGCTTCGGCTTACCGCCGTGTTCGCGGCGGCGACGACCGCGTCCAAGCCCCCACCCGCGGCCGCGGCCCGCGCGGCGGCCAGCGCGACAAAGCCGGTGCCCATCGCCGCCGAGCGCGAGTCGACAACCCGTACGGCCGAACCGATCTCGGCTGCGACCCGTTCCCCCACGCCGTAAGTGCCGGAGAGCGCTGACGAAATATGCACTGCCACTACACCATCCCCGGAGGCGTCAGCCAGTGCCTGGCGGTAGGCCTTTTCGAGTTCGGCCGGAGTGGCCGCCGCGGTGGTGGCGTGGTGCCGATAGATGTCGTCGGGGATCTCGTCCACGCCGTCGCGCAGATCTTCACCGTCGAGCAGGATGTGCAGCGGGACTACGCGGATCCCTGACTTTTCCAGCAGCTCGGCCGGGAGGCGCGACGAGGCATCGGTCACCACCACGACTGTCATGGCTTAGCCGCGCGATTTCTCGTTCGGTACCCCGGCTTGATTGCGCGCCTCCTCCTCGCGCTGCGCGTCCCCCTCGCCGCCGGGCGGCTGGGGGTGCCCCCACTGCATCGTCGGCACACCGGCCGCGGCCAGCGCCTTGAGCATCAGCTCCGCGACCGCCTGGTGGGCTTCGAAATTCCAGTGGATACCGTCAGGATTGCTACGTCCGCTCATAACCTGTTCGGCCACAGCAGCTTTGAGGTCAACCAAGGGCACGTCATGGTTCTGCGCCCATTGCGTAATGGCTGCCACGGTGCCGGCGCGGCCGTGGTGCGCCTTGCCATAGGTCTCGGCGATGTGCACGGATGGCAGCGACGCCACGATCGGGATACCCGGGCGGTTGAAATCGATTGCGCCACGGGTCTGCTCGAGATAGTCGGCACTCAAATGCGGTGGCAGTGCGGCCCTGGCCACCGGCGAGAGCCTGGGCTGCACCCAGCCGTAGCCGTCGCGAACCCAGCGCCGCAGCCACGGCGGGCGAACATAGCGGATCAGTTCACGCAACGCGGTCGGCAAGACCGACGGCAGGGAATCCATCCCGCCGGTCGCGAAAATCACCGCGCCCGCCCTGGGCAGAGCCGCCCAGGCCCGCGGGTCCTGCGTAGCGGCCCACCATACGTCGCGACAGGTCCAGCCGATGCGACCGATCAGCTCCACATCCCAACCCAGTTGTGCAGCAACGATATTGGGCCAGATGCGAGGATCGTCGGCCGGCAATCCCCCGGTGGGGCCGTAGTAGGACAACGAATCGGCGAAGACCAGCAATGTGGGGCGTACGTCAGAGGACATCGTTTTCAGACCTGCGCCGAAGCGTTCCACACGTCGAGGCGCCAGCGGATGTTGTCGAAGTCGGCGCCGGAGTCGCGGGAGTGGCCGGAGAGCTGCACCCAACTAGCATTGCCCATGCCGCCCAGGATCGGCCAGCTGGCGACCGGAAGCTTCAGCAGCGCAGCCGATAACGCCGCGATCAAGCCACCGTGGGCCACCAGCACCACGGGCCGATCCGGCTCGTCCGCGTTGCCCCATTCCGATTCGCGGGACACCAGCTCCTCGACCAGCGGCACGCTGCGCGTGGCGACGTCAACCCTGCTTTCCCCGCCGTGCGGTGCCCAGGTGGCGTCGTCGCGCCAGGTGAGCCGGGCGCCCGGAGCCTGTCCATCGACCTCGGTGTGGGTCAGACCCTGCCAATCTCCCAGGTGCGTCTCGCGTAGCCGCTCGTCCACCCGCACTCGTAGCCCGGTCCGCTCCCCCAGCTTGACCGCCGTGTCGTAGGCGCGATGCAGATCCGACGACACGATCAGCAACGGCTGCGACTTGCCCAGCACTTCGGCGGCGGCGACCGCCTGAGCGCGACCCAGTTCGGTGAGCGCGGAGTCCAATTGCCCCTGCATCCGGCTTCCGGCGTTGAAGTCGGTTTGCCCATGCCGCAACATCACCAGGCGACGGATGCTCATTGCGTACTCGCCGAATCGTGCGGACCGGCCAAGTCGACCGGCACGACCGGGCAGTCACCCCACAGGCGATCCAGGGCGTAGAAGTTGCGATCGTCCTGGTGCTGAATGTGCACGACGATGTCGCGGTAATCCAGCAGCGTCCAGCGTCCTTCCCGGGCACCCTCGCGGCGCGCGGGCTTGTAACCGGCCCTGAGCATCTTCTCCTCGACCTCGTCGACGATCGCGTTGACTTGCCGTTCGTTGGACGCCGAGCCAATCACGAAGCAGTCGGTGATGACCAATTGCCCGGAGACGTCGATGACGACGACGTCGTTGGCGAGCTTTGCGGCCGCCGCATTCGCCGCAATTGTGGCCATGTCGATGGCTTCCGGGGTGGCGCTCATGTGTTGTTCCCCGCGGAAAGGGTGGACTGCGAGGGGCCGAGCGTCGCGGTCGCCTCTCCCTCAACGGGCCCCCGGTAGAGCCGGCGCTTGGAGACGTATTGCACGACACCGTCGGGCATCAGGTACCACAGCGGACGGCGCTCCGCCGCACGCTGACGGCAGTCGGTCGACGAGATCGCCAGCGCCGGAACCTCAACCAGGGTCAGCGCATCCTTGGCCAGCTCGCCAAGCACCTCGGTGATGTGCTCGTGGCGCAGCTCGTAGCCGGGCCGGCTGACGCCGATGAACCGCGCCAACTCGAACAGCACTTCCCAGCCCTGCCAGGACAGGATGGATGACAGCGCGTCGGCGCCGGTGATGAAGAACAGCTCGGAATCCGGATTGAGGGCGTGCAGATCCTGCAAGGTGTCCTTGGTGTAGGTGGGGCCGCCGCGATCGATGTCGACCCGACTCACGGAGAACCGGGGGTTGGAGGCGGTGGCGATCACCGTCATCAGGTACCGATCCTCGGCCGCCGAGACATTCCGGGTCTTCTGCCACGGCTGACCGCTGGGCACAAAAACCACTTCGTCGAGGTCGAACAGGTCGGCGACCTCACTGGCGGCGACCAGGTGCCCGTAATGGATGGGATCGAACGTCCCACCCATTACTCCCAGCCTGCGACGGGGCTTTTGCACGATTTGCCAGCTTACCGGGCCGCTCGACCCGCCCGTCGCCGCGCTGTGATCACATCCGCCACATCAACCGCCGGGTCGGGAGGTAGGCGTTGTGCCCGCCTCACAGCGACAACCTGCGCCGTAGACGCGAGTTGCGCAGCGCCCTGGGAATTGTCGCTCGGAGGCGGGCACTTCGGTCGCCCTCCCCGCAGCGCTGCGTGTGGCTGAAGTGACGAACCGCGACTGAGCCGAATGGGCGTCACACCGGCAGCAGTTGGTCGATCACCGTAGCGAGCTGCTTGGCCGACCGGCATTCGTGCATCGTGATCACGTCTTCGTAGCGCGGCACCGCCGAGTCGCCGCTGCCCCACAGATGTCTGGGCTCGGGATTGAGCCAGTGTGCGTGCCGGGCGGCGGTGACCATGTCGGACAGGACGTCGATGGCCGGATCGCGGTAGTTGGTGCGCCCGTCCCCCAGCACCAACAGGGAGCTGCGCGGCGACAACACATTCGGATTGGCCTGAACGAAGGAGACGAATGCGTTGCCGTAGTCGGAATGGCCGTCGCGGCTGTACACGCCGGCTTCACGGGTGATCCGCTGGATCGCCACGGCCAGGTCGCATTCCGGCCCGAACATGTGCGTCACCTCGTCGGTGGTGTCGATGAACGCGAACACCCGCACTCGTGAGAACTGTTGGCGCAGCGCGTGTACCAGCAGCAGGGTGAAGTGGCTGAACCCGGCCACCGAACCGGACACGTCGCACAGCACGACCAGTTCCGGGCGGGCCGGACGGGGTTTGGCCAGCACCACATCGATGGGCACCCCTCCGGTGGACATCGACTTGCGCAGCGTCTTGCGCAGGTCGATCGTTCCGGCGCGGCTGCGGCGCCGGCGGGCAGCCAGCCGGGTCGCCAAGGTACGGGCCAGTGGCGCCACGGTTCGCTGCATCTGGCGCAGCTGGTCACCGGAGGCGCGCAAGAACTCTACGTTCTCGGAAAGCTGTGGAATGCCGTACATCTGGACGTGATCGCGGCCGAGCTGCTCGGCGGTGCGCCGCTTGGTCTCGGCGTCGACCATCTTGCGCAGCTGGGTAATCCGCTGCGCGGCAAGCGCTTTGGCGATCTGCTCCTGCGTGGGGGTCGGCTCGTCGCCGTAGGGGGCGAGCAGGCCCGCGAGTAGCTTGCCTTCCAGCTCGTCCAGTGCCATCGCCTTGAGCGCCTGATACGACGAGAACGACGGGCCGCGGCTGGAACTGTATTTGCCGTAGGCCTCCACGATCCGCGCGATCATCGCGACCAGGCGCTCGTCCATGCCGGCCAGGTCTTCGTTCTGGGTGAGCAGGTCGAGCAGCATCTGGCGCATCGCGTCGACGTCGTCGGCGGGCAAGGCGTCGCTGTCCGGGCCGCCCTCCCCGCCGTCTTCGGCGACAACCGCCCGCGCACCCAGCGCCGCGGGGAACCACAGGTCGAACATCGCGTCGTAGGTCTCGCGGTGGTCCGGCTGGCGCAGCACCGCGCAGGCGATGCCTTCGCGCAGCACATCGCGATCACTGAGGCCGAGGGTCGCCATCACCCGGCCGGCGTCCACCGTCTCCGACGGGCCTACCGAAATCCCGCTTCCACGAAGCGCTTCCACAAATCCCACCAAGTGTCCCGGCAGCCCGTACGGGGCGAGTGGCCTGGCGGGGCGGATCCGGCGCGGGGGCATCAGTTCAGCCTGAGTTCCCCGGCCGCGCGTTGCTGGTCGGATTGGTGTTTGAGTATGACGCCGAGCGTCTGAGCGACGACCGCGTCGTCAATGGTGTCCAGGCCCAGCGCCAGCAGTGTGCGGCCCCAGTCGATGGTCTCGGCGACAGACGGCACCTTCTTCAGTTGCATGCCGCGCAGCACGCCGATGATGCGCACCAACTCCTCGGCGAGATGCGCGGGCAGCTCGGGGACCCGGGACAGCAGGATGCGGCGTTCTAGATCGGGGCTGGGGAAGTCGATGTGCAAGAACAGGCAGCGACGCTTGAGCGCCTCGGACAGCTCGCGGGTGGCGTTGGAGGTCAGCACCACCAGCGGCGTCCGCGTCGCGGTGATCGTGCCCAGTTCGGGAACGGTCACCGCGAAGTCGGACAGCACCTCCAGCAGCAGGCCCTCGATCTCGATATCGGCCTTGTCCGTCTCGTCGATCAGCAGCACGGTCGGCTCGGTGCGCCGGATGGCGGTCAGCAACGGACGCTGCAGTAGGAACTCCTCGCTGAACACGTCGTCTTTGGTCTGGTCCCAGTCCCCCGAGCCGGCCTGGATGCGCAGGATCTGCTTGGCGTGATTCCACTCGTAAAGCGCGCGAGCCTCGTCGACGCCCTCGTAACACTGCAGCCGAACCAGACCCGAGCCGGTGGCCTGTGCGATGGCGCGAGCCAACTCGGTCTTGCCCACGCCGGCGGGACCCTCCACCAGCAATGGCTTGCCCAGCCGATCGGCCAGGAACACCGCCGTCGCGGTGGCCGTGTCGGGTAGATAACCGGTCTCGGCCAACCGCCGCGAGACGTCGCTGATGTCCGCGAACAGCGGAGTGGGCCGGGCGGGCACGCTCACAATCAGGTTCTCCTAAAACACTTTTGGGGTCGGGGTCAGGTTGGACGGACCTGGCCGTCGCCCCACGCGATCCATTTGGTCGAGGTCAGTTCCGGCAAGCCCATCGGACCGCGCGCATGCAGCTTCTGCGTCGAGATACCGATCTCGGCGCCGAAACCGAACTGCTCGCCGTCGGTAAACCCGGTCGATGCGTTGACCATCACCGCGGCCGCATCGACACCGTCGGAGAACCGGTGTGCCGCAGCCATATTGCTGGTCACGATAGCCTCGGTGTGTCCGGTGCCATACTCGTTGATGTGGGCTATCGCGGCATCGACGCCGTCGACCACCGCCACCGCGATGTCCATCGACAGGTATTCGCGGCGCAAGTTGTCCTCGTCCGGGTCGAGGTGCACCGTCACACCGGCGTCTTGCAGGGCAGCCACCAGCCGGGGCACCGCGTTTCCGGCGATCGCGGAGTCCACCAACAGCGTCTCGGCGGCATTGCACACGCTGGGCCGCCGGGTCTTGGAGTTCAGCAGAACACGTTCCGCCACATCCAGGTCGGCACCCGCATCCACGTAGACATGGCAATTGCCGACACCGGTCTCGATCGTGGGTACCTGCGCGTCGCGGACCACCGCGTCGATCAGGCTCGCTCCCCCGCGTGGGATCACCACGTCGACCAGGCCGCGCGCCTGGATCAGATGCGTGACGGTGGACCGGTCATCCGCCGACAGCAGCTGGACCGCGTCGGCCGGCAAGTCCTCGCTGACCAGCGACGACCGCAACACCTCGACGAGCGACTGGTTGGATCGCGCCGCGGAGGAACTGCCCCGCAGCAGCACGGCATTGCCGGACTTGAGGGCCAATCCGAAAGCGTCGACGGTGACATTGGGCCGGCCCTCGTAAATCATCCCGACCACGCCCAGCGGTACCCGTTGCTGACGCAATAGCAGCCCGTTGGGCAATGTGTAACCGCGCAGTACCTCACCGACCGGGTCGGGCAGTCCGGCAACCTGCCGCAGACCAGCGGCGATTCCGTCCACGCGGGCGGCGTCCAGCGCCAACCGGTCGAGCATGGCGGTCGGCGTCCCCGCGGCCCGCGCGGCCTTCAGATCTTCGGCGTTGGCCGCCAGGATCTGCCGGGTGTTGGCCGTGATCGCCTCGGCCGCTGAGTGCAGCGCCTCGTCCTTGGCAACCGTCGGCAACAACCCGAGCGTCCGGGACGCGGCGCGGGCGCGGCGGGCGGCGTTGTGGACCTCCTGACGCAAGTCAGGACGCGATGGTGCTTGCAGACTCATTGATCCAGGGTAACGGGCTTGAGCCAACCAAGTAAGTCGGCCCGGGCGGCGCTCGGCCTCAGCCGACCCGCTCACCGCGCTCGGCTTGGCGCACCTTGCTCTGCCGCTCTTCCAGGATGTTGCCAAAGTCCTGTAGCAGCAACGGTTCACGCATCACGAGATGCTCGAGGTGTTCGCGATCGATCATCAACGCAGTGACCTCTTCCAGGGCATACGCGCTGGCGAGGTTCGGTTGCCGCGTCAGCGCGGTCAGGCCCAAAAACGAGCCCGCCTCCAGCGTGCTGATCGGCACGGCCGACCCGTCCGCAGCCGTCGCCAATATCCGCACCCGCCCGGCCACCAGGAACGTCATACCCGCCGGCACTTGACCTGCGTACTCGACGATTTCGTCGGCACCGTAGAGGACGATTCGTGCCGAGGATTGCAGCGACTGCTGATCGGCGACGCTGAGCCGCAGCGCGGGCGCCACCACGGATCGCAACGCGTCTTCGACCCGTTCCCTCGTCGAGTAGTCGTCGTCGGCCTCGTCGAGGTGCAGTTCTTCCCGCCGTGCGGCATACCAGATCCAGCGCAGAAACGTCGCTCGCGCGCTGCCATCCTCGGCGGGCGAGTTCAGCCCGATGCTCGTGGCGTACTCGCCGTTGCCGACGGGCACCGAGCGCGGGACGCTGCCGGCCTTGAGTTGCGGCAGCTCGCGGGCGACCCGCGTCAGCATTGCGCAGACGCGATCGGGCGGGTCCGCGGCCGCGAATGTCGTCTTCATCGTCAGCTTGTGGGTGCCCGGCGGGCGACTCAGATTCGTGAAGGTGGTGCTGGCCAGCATCGAGTTCGGCATCACCCGTATTCCATCGCCGGTTTGGATGTGCACGGACCGCCAGTTCACCTCGACGACTCGTCCGCGCTCATTGGACGCGTCGAGCCAATCGTCGATACGGAATGGCTGCTCGAACAACATGAACAGGCCGGACACGATCTGGCCGACGGAATTCTGCAGCATCAAACCAAGCACGACCGAGGTCACGCCCAACGCGGTGAACAGACCGCCGACCCGGACACCCCAAATGAAGGACAAGATGATGGCCAGGCCAACACCGATCAGCGCGAATCGGGCGACGTCGAGGAAGATCGTGGGTAGTCGTTTCCGCCAGCTGCCCTGGGGTGCGCCTTCAAAGAAGGTCGCATTGAGCCCGGACAGCAACATGACCAACACCAGGAAGCCGAACAGCGTGGACAGGATGCGCACCGCACCGTCTCGTGCCGAGACCTGCGCGGCATTGACCAACAGCAGCAACAGCGCGGCCAGCGGCAGCAGAAAGTTACGTAGCAGGCTGACCTGCCGGGCCAGGCGATTGTGTCGGCGCACAAGTGCGTGGTGCAGCTCGGTGAGCAGAATCAGCGCGACCGGAAATCCGATCGCGACGCCAACCGCCCAGTAGAACCACGACGAGTGGAATGCGTTCATTACCGCTCCGACAGCCGATAGATCGCCTGGTCTTTTCCGCCGACCGAGATCGTGCCGGCCGGCGTGAACTGCCGGACATCCCGCATCTCCTCGTACACACTCGAGGTGACGTAGATACCGGGCTGCGGTGCGCCACTGTGCATTTGGTAGGCCAGGCTTACCGCCCCGCCCCACATGTCGTAGACGAGGCTCGATCGTCCCACCAGTCCGCTGATCACGTTGCCGGTGTTGATGCCAACTCGGAGCTTCAGCTCGTGTGAGTTTTGACTGTTGAACCGGTCGATGATCTGACGCATTTCCAGAGCAAAGTCGAGGCTTCGGTAAATGCTGTCCAGCCGCGGTGTGACGACCCCACAGCTGGCGAGGTAGCCGTTGTGGAAGGTGCGAATCCGTTCAACCCCGAGGGATTCGGCTGCCGCGTCGAACTGCCGGAATAATTCGTCGACAATTCCCACCAGTTCGTCGCCGGTTAGATCGATGGAAATCTCGTCCAGGCCAACGATATCGGCGAAGATGATGGCCACGTCCTGGTGCTTTTGTGAGATGGTCTCCTGGCCCTCGCGGTACCGTTGGGCCATCGACTCCGGCATCAGCGCCAGTAAAAGACGGTTGTTTTCTTTGCGTTGCTCGGTGAGCAATTCGTCCTTGATCGCCAGATTCCGGCTCATCTCGTTGAAAGCCTGGGTGAGGTCCCCGATTTCGTCGCGCGACGTTACCGGGATGTTGACTTCGTAATCGCCGGAGCTGATCTTCTGCGTACCGGCCTGGAGCCGGCGGACCGGCCTCAGCATTATCTGGGCAAGCACCATCGAGGCGACACACACGATGAAGATCATGGTCGCGACACCGACCACCAATGTTTGGCTGAATCTGCCCAGGCGCGCAAAAGCATCGGAGTCATCGCGCGTCACCAGAATCGACCAATGCAGATCGGAGTTCGGCACCGTCAACGACGTATAGGCTTCCATCTCGCTATTGCCCGTGTAATCGGTGCCGGTGACCGTTCCGGTCTGCCCGCGTTGGGCGGCACGAAAACCCGCGGTTTGTGCGGGCTGCACCAGGATCGTGGTACCCAACTGAATGGCCCTGTTCACGACGTCGGGCGGAGTTCCGGCAGCCACGGCATCGCGCCGATATTCCTGCGGGTCCTCGAGGAACAGCCGAGAATCGGACCGCATCAAGCCGTCGGGGCCTACCAGATACGACTCGGTCGACGGGCCCATGCCGGCGGCTTCCCACTGTTTCCCGGCGGTCATGATTTTGTTGATCTTCGGCGTTGGCAACGGCCATGCCATCACGCCGTCGATCTTGCCGTTCATGCCGATCGGCGATACCACCCAACCGGTGGGAGCGTCCAGTGCCGGCTGATACGTCTGGAAGTCGGTAATCCAGACGTAGTCGACATCGTTGGAACGCAAGGCTTTTTGGTAGGCATCCCGGAGATTGGATTCGCGATACGGGCCGGTGAAGATATTGGTGCCGAGGTCGGGGCCCTTGGCCACGGAATAGACGACATTGCCCTGGTTGTCCAGCAACAGCACGTCCCGATAGTCGAAGCGGGTGACGATTCCGCGCATGTAGAAGTCGAACCGGGCGTTGGCTGCCGACCATGCACTGCCGTCGCCCGCATCGACGACGGGCAACGCGTCCCCACTGGGCCGAGGCGGCGCGGTGTAGTTCGCCTGAATGTATTTCTGCGCGTTGGAAGTCGGCAGCACCGCGTTGATGTCGATTGTTTCGCCGGTCATTTGTTTGATCGGTTTGATCATCTGGTTGTCGTAGTAGTTGACGAGCAACTGCTGCTGAGCGGGGCTGATCGTCGCGTTGCCCAACTGGTTGAAGCCTGCGGTGAAGGCCTCCATGGCCTGAACCACGCTGAACCCGCTGCTGTAGACGATCAGCGAATTCGTCATTTGCTTGAACAGCGTGTCCAACTGCCGCTTCTGCGACTCGCGCAGCTCGATAAGGCGTTCGGCCTCGACTTGCCGCAGCGCGTTGCGGCCGGTTAGCGCCCCGATGAGTCCGACGACCGCGACCGAAAAGATGCTGCAGATCAAGAGCGTCATCAGCAGCTTGGACTGGATGCCCACCCGGAACAGCCGGCGACGGCGAAACCTCGCAATACTGCGCGACTCACTGCCTTGAGTCGCTGCCTCTTGCTCCGGGACGGACTCGGTGGCGTCGGTCAGCTCACTCGATGTCAATCGCTTCCCCCTTCCCTAAGAGGCGCTGCTCACGCAGCACACTAGCGTGCGGGCATCACAAAATCGGCGTTTGCGGCATGCGATCGCCTTCGAAAGGCAAGCCGGACGCGACTAGCCTTGACGAGATGGCTCGGGTCTGCGTGGTCGGCAGCGTGAACATGGACATCACCTGCGAGGTCGACGCCCTTCCCCGCCCAGGCGAGACAGTGCTCGCGTCCTCATTGAGTTACGCACCCGGCGGCAAAGGTGGCAACCAGGCCGTGGCCGCGGCACGCGCGGGGGCACAGGTGCAATTCGTCGGCGCGTTCGGCGACGACGCCGCGGCCGAACCGTTGCGGGCGCATCTGTCGGCCAATGGCGTTGGGCTGGACGCGACCGTTGCGCTGCCCGGCCCCAGTGGCACGGCGATCATCGTGGTCGATGCCGGCGCCGAGAACACCATCGTGGTGGCGCCGGGGGCCAATGGGCAGCTGGCCCTGACCAGCGCGGCCCCCCGCGCGATGGTCACCGAGTGCGAGGTGTTGTTGACCCAGTTGGAGATTCCGGTCGCCACCGCGGTGGCCGCGGCGCGCCAGGCCAAAACCGCCGGTGCGCTCGTCATCGTCAACGCCTCGCCGGGCGGTCAGGAGCGAAGCGCGCTGGCCGAACTGGCGCAGCTTGCGGACGTGGTGGTCGCCAATGAAGCCGAAGCCGAGGAATGGCCTTGGCGGCCAACCTACTTGGTGACTACGTTCGGTGCCCGCGGTGCCGGCTGTGTGAGTGCCGACGACGAGTTCTGGGTACCGGCTCCGGCGGTCAAAGCGGTGGACACCACCGGCGCCGGCGACGTGTTTGCCGGAGTCCTGGCGGCGAGCTGGCCACGCGACCCGGGTTCGCGGTCCGAGCGACTGGCAGCGCTGCAGCGGGCCTGCACCGCGGGCGCGCTTTCGACCCTGGTTCCTGGAGCCGGTGATTGCGCACCGGATGCCGAAGCCATCGATTCGGCATTAGCCCGCCCCGCAAGATAATTGCCGCCGTCATCGCCGTGGTGCTCTTTGCGGTTTTCGGGGTGCTCGGATTCGGTTGGCGCAGTGGGCTACAGCACCGGCACACGGGGTCGACGGGCTTTCACCGGGTCAAGGTGGGCCCACCGAGTGGGTCGTCGGGATCGCGATCGCGACGGTATACGCGCAACTCGAGATGGGTGGTTCCTGGCGGATCGGGGTGGACGAACGGGAGACCACCACGCTGGAGCGCACCGGCGTGTTCGGTCGGATCCGCAATCCGATCTGCACCGCCATCTTCACGTTCGGCCTGGGGTCGCCCTGGTGACGCCGAACTTTGTTGCCTGCGTGGGCTTTCCCTTACACTTGTCGCGAGCCCATGGTGATGCGTATCGGGCCTACGCGACCAGCGTCGGGCGCTTCGTCCCGGGTGTCGGCGGCTTCGCTAGCGCGATTCTCGACGCACGTCGTGGGCGATGGCCAGGCCGTCACCCGTTTCCAACTCGGCCGCCGACTGGCTCATCCACACGCGACTGCGGTTCGGCGACAACAGAATCGACAGATAGTGATGCGGCCGGTCCGCCGCAAAAGCGAGGCGGTTGACGCGCAGCAGCGCGGCGCCGATCGCGGTGTCGAGCAGGCGGGCGTGGCGAGGGCCTGCGATTTCGGCCGTGATCTCGTGCCGCATGTGTTCGACCACGACCCCGACATTCGCCAGCAGTTCGTAGAGCGGTTCACGTTGCAATGCCGACTCGGTTAAATGGTCCGCCAACGCGCTGGGCAACCAGGCTTCGGTGACCATCAACGGCTCACCCGTCCTGCGTTGACGCCGCACCCGCACGATGTGCAGCAGCTCGCCGGACGTCTCGAGCGCGTCGGCGACGACCCGGGGAGGGCGGCGGTGCGAGTCGAGTTCGAGCACGTCGACCTCGGTCTCGAACTGGGCCTGCCGCAACCCGTCCAGGTAGGAGCCGCCCGCCACGGGCAGTTCCGCCGGAGGGTGGTCCCGTACGAACGAACCGACGCCGTGGCGGCGCTCGATATATCCCTGCTCGGCCAGGTCCGCCAGCGCGCGCCGAACCGTGATGCGCGAAACCCCGAATTGATCGCACAGGGACTGCTCGGTGGGCAGCGGGTCGCCGGCAGCCAGCACGCCGCGGTCGATCTCGTCGTGCAACACCAGGAAGAGCTGCCGGTGCAGTGGCACCCCGGCGCCCGCCGACACCGGTCCGGTTTCGGCATTGGCCTGCTGCATAGTGGTCATGCTCCCACACCGTCTCCCTTGCGCCTTAGCAGCGGTTGTTATATGTATATAACAACCGCTCGACTTTGGGGAGATCCGATGACCACGGCGCAGCAGCAGTCCGCCACCGATCCGGCGGGCCCTACCGGGCGATTAGCCACCTGGGTCGCCGACCTCACCCTCGGCGATGTCCCGCGGGACGTGGTCGCGCGGGCGAAATACCTCCTCCTCGACGGCCTGGGTTGCGCCCTGGTCGGAGCCCAATTGCCGTGGTCGCGTGTCGCCACCGAAGCGGTCCTGGGGCTGGAGGGCCCCGGTGACACCGCGATCATCGGCACCGGACAGACCAGCGGCGCGCCCGCGGCCGCGGTGCTCAACGGCACGTTCATCCAGGGCTTCGAACTCGACGACTTCCATCCGCTGGCCCCGCTGCACAGCTGTTCGCTGCTCATCCCGGCGCTGCTGTCTACCGCGTCGGTACGGCAGCATTCGACGACGGGCGCCGAACTGCTGCTCGGGACGATCGCCGGCTTCGAAGTGGGTCCGCGCGTCGGATACACGTTGCACGGAACCCAGATGCTCGACCGGGGTTGGCACTCTGGCTCGGTCTTCGGCACGCACTCGGCGGCGATGGCGTCGGGCAAGGTACGCGGGCTCTCCCCGGCACAGCTCGAAGACGCCCTCGGTCTGGCCGGCACCCAATCCGCGGGGCTGATGGCCGCGCAGTACGAGGCGATGAGCAAGCGCATGCACCACGGCCTGGCGGCGCGCAACGGCTTCTACGCGGCCGGGCTGGCCGCGGCCGGATATACCGGCATCAAGCGGGTGTTCGAGCGTGAATATGGCGGATTTCTCAGTGTTTTCGGTGAAGGCCACGATCCCGACGCCGCGCTGCTGACCGGCCAACTCGGACAACGCTGGGAGACCACGCTCATCGTGGTCAAGTCTTACGCCGCGATGGGCGGCTTGCACGGGGCGATCGACGCGGCCAGGAAATTGCGGAGTTCAGTTGCACCCAAGGATATTTCGAAGGTCGACATCACCGTCGGCGAGACCGTCTACAAGCACGGCTGGTGGACCCCCGAGCGTCCGCTCACGGCGATCGGCGCGCAAATGAATATCGGGTACGCCACGGCCGCGGCGCTGCTGGACGGCAACGTCCTGCCCGAGCAGTTCACCGGAGCACGGCTCGACTCCGACGACATCTGGTCGCTGATCGCGAACACCTCGGTGCGTCTTGACGAATCACTGGCCAACGCGCCCATCACCGAGCGGTTTCGCACCGACGTCGCGGTGACCACGCGCGACGGCACCGTGCACCACGTTCGCGTCGATCTGCCACATGGCGCGCCCACCGACCCGGTCACCAACGACGAACTCGTCGCGAAGTTCCATTCCCTGGCCGACCGGGTGACCAGCCGCGCCCGCGCCGACGCGATCGAACGGGCGGTGGTCGGTCTCGAAAACCTGGACGACGTTGAGGACCTGATCGATCTGCTCGCGGCGCCCGTCGCGGGCGCCCTGGACTGAAAGGACGGCCATGGCCAGCACTGGCACTGTTAAGGCCCGCCAACGGCTGCGAGAGCTACTGAACGCGCACGAACTGATCATCGCGCCAGGAGTTTTCGACGGTATCTCCGCGCAGCTGACCAAGCGCACCGGCCACGCCGCGGCGTATATGACCGGCGCAGGCGTCGCCGCATCGGGCTTCGGCCTGCCCGACATCGGGTTGGTCACCGCGACGGAAATGTCGGACCGGGTCCGGACGATCGCCGGTGCCCTCGGCGATGTTCCCCTGATCGCCGACGCCGACACCGGCTACGGCGCACCGATGAACGTCGTCCGTACCGTCCGCTCCTATGAGTCAGCGGGGGTAGCCGCAATTCAGTTGGAAGATCAGGTATTTCCGAAGCGGTGCGGTCATCTGCCCGACAAACAGGTCGTCGATGCCGCGGTGTTCGAACAGACGCTGGCGGCCGCGCTGGATGCCAGGTCCGACGACAACCTCCTCATCGTGGCCCGCACCGACGCTCGCGCTCCGCTCGGACTGGACGCCGCGATCGAGCGGGCCAATCGCTATGCCGACGCCGGCGCGGACATCATCTTCGTCGAGGCCCCACAGGACGAGCAGGAAATCGAACGCATCGCGCACGAAGTCGACGCTCCCCTGCTGATCAATCTGGTGCTCGGCGGGCTGACGCCGCTGGAATCGGCGTCACGGCTGCACGAACTGGGTTACGCAATCGCGATCCATCCGAGCAACCTGCTGATGCAGGCGACATTCGGTATGCTGCAAAGCCTTTGCCAGCTCAATGGCAGCGATGTTGCAGACTACCTGCCCACCAGCCCCGCGGACTTCTTCAACCTGGTTGGCATGTCCGAGTGGCTAGAGCTCGACACCCGCTACGCAGGTAAGGACCCATCATGGGCATGACCATCATCGAAAAGATCTTTGCACGCAAAGCCGGCCTGGAGTCCGTGTCGCCGGGTGACACCATCGTCGTCGACGTCGATATGACCGTGCTGATCGATCTGCAGTTCGCCACCATGTGGATACAGCCGAAAAGGATCAATGACCCGGACAAGCTGGCTGTTGTCATGGACCACGCCGTCCCGGCGCCGACCATCAAGGACGCTGCCGGCGGTCCGCATGCCCGCAAATTCGTGGCCGACTTCGGCATCGAACGGTTCTACGACGTCGGCCGCCACGGCATCTGCCATCAGGTCATTGCCGAGAACGGCCTGGCCCGGCCCGGAGAAGTACTGGCCTGCACCGACTCTCACACCTGCGCCGCCGGTGCCTACAACACCGCTGCCCGTGGGCTGGGCCCTGCCGAGGTGTACTCGATCATGTGCACCGGCACCACCTGGTTCCAAGTCGCACCGACGGTCCGCTATGAGCTCGACGGCGTCAAGCCAAACACGGTGAGTGGCAAGGACATTTTCTTGCACATCGCCGACAAGTATGGCGACGCCGCCAACCTGAACCTGGAATTCGGCGGCCCGGGCCTGGCCGGCATCCCGATGCACGACCGGCGCACCATCGCAACCCAGGGCGCCGAGGTGTCAGCCGACTTCAGCACCTTCGAAGCCGACGACGTGTTGGCGCGCTTCCTCGACGGCACCGGAGTCGCCGGATATACCTCGGCGGCACCGGATTCCGACGCCACCTACCACGACGTGCGGCACGTCGACCTGTCGATGCTGGAGCCCTATGTGGCGCGGCCGGGTACCGTCAGCCGCAACGGGCTGCCCGTCTCGCAGTTGAGTAGGCAGAGGGTGGACCAGGCCTTCATCGGATCGTGCGCGAACGGTCAACTCGAGGACCTCGAAATCGCCGCACAACTGCTGCGCGGCAAGACGGTCGCCCCGGGGGTGCGGCTGCTGGTCACGCCGGCCTCCCAGGCGGTGTATCGACAAGCCATGCGGCTGGGGTATTTACAGGACATCGCCGACGCGGGCGGCGTCATCACCAACTCGACCTGCGGCGCTTGTTTCGGCTATCACATGGGGGTCATCGGGCCCGGCGAGGTGTGCATCACCTCCAGCACGCGCAACTTCACCGGACGCATGGGCAGCACCGAGGCCGAGATCTTCATGGCCTCACCGGCCACCGTCGCGGCGTCGGCGATCGCCGGGTACATCACCGACCCGAGGAGCGTGGCGGCATGACGGTGAGCTTCTCCGGCAAGGTCTGGGTGTTCGGCGACAACCTCAACACCGATGCCATGTACCCCGCCTTCGCGATGAAGATGGATCCCCCCGAAGCGGCCAAGCACATCTTTTACGAGGTCCGACCGGGTTGGACCGATCAGGTTTCACCGGGCGATATCGTGCTGGCCGGCATGAACTTCGGGATCGGATCGTCGCGACCGGTCGCATCGTTGTTCACCGAGCTTGGCATCGCCGGACTCGTCGCCGAAGAGTTCAACTCGCTATTTTTTCGCAATGCCGTCAACGCCGGGCTGCCCGCGATCACCTTGCCCAACGCCACCACCGTGTTCAGCGAGGGCGATACCGGAACGTTCAACCTGTCCGAGGGCAGCTGGCGCAACGACAGCACCGGAAAGTCGGGGACGGTGCCCCGGCTGCCCGACCTGATCCTCGAGATCATCGAAAGCGGCGGCGTCATGCCCCGGCTGGCGGCGCAGGGCTACCTGCCCGCCGAACTCGGCGACCTGCTGCGGTCGAGCGCGGTCGCTATGCGCGGCACCGGGAGCGGCGCGTAATGGCATTGCTGGGGAAGCTACTACGCGGAGTTCGATCCAGCGAACATCGCAGCCCGTTGTCCGGAAGTGGCTTTGCTGCGCCGGAATCGATCGTGGTGACCAGCGCGGCCTTCACCGGCGGCGCCGCGCTGCCGGCGTCCAGCGCCGGCAAGGGCGTCGGCGACAACACGTCACCACACCTGCGCTGGGACGGGCTGCCACCCGAAACCCGGCAGGTGGTGCTCATCATCGACGACGTCGATGTGCCGCTGCCCCGACCGCTGTTGCACACGGTCGCGGTGATCGACCCGACGGTGGCCAGTGTCGCGGCGGGCGCGTTGCAGCCGGGAACACCGGGGATTCGATTCATCCGGGCCGACCTGGGTCATCGCGGGTATGCCGGTCCACGACCGATTCCCGGCCACGGGGTACATCGCTACCGCTTCCACGTGTTCGCGATCGACCAGCCGATCCCGGACACCGTCGGAACCGCCAAGGCCCTGCTGGCCGTGATGGCCGGGCATGTACTGGCCCGCGGCACACTCACCGGCACCTACGAGCGGTAGGCCCGCTCTGGAGTCGCACCCCGGCTGACCTGCGGTTGGCAGTAGGTGGCAGCGTCTGGCGTCCATCTGGCAGTGGTTTCCGAGCAACGTCGATGACCTCGGTACCACCCAACCAGAAGGGAACGTTATGTCCGCCACCACTCTTGACCGCAAAGCCACTCGCGACGGCTTTCTTCGCCTCGCGATGCGCGCCGACGCCGCCATCAGCGGCCTGGTCGGCCTCGCCGGCGTCCCATTGGCCGGTTACCTGGCCGAGGTGTCCGGCACCACGAAGGAGTTCGAGTACGGCATGGCCGCGTTCTTGATCGGTTACGGCGTGCTCGTGCTCTGGCTGGCCGCACTGCCGTCGGTGCGTCGCGCCGGCATGGCCGTCGTGCTCGGCAACCTGCTCTACACCGTGGCCGCCGTCGTTCTGGTGCTCGCGGACATCTTTCCGTTGACCGCCACCGGTGTGGTCGTCACATTGGGATCCGGCATCTACACCCTGTTCTTTGCCGAGCTGCAATACCAGGGCTGGCGCCGCGCAAGGGCGTAGCCCCTTGACCACTCGATGAGGCGGCCACATCTCGGACCGGCATCCCCGTGTCATCGCACCCGGGAGGCCACTCGAGCCAGCGCTGCCGCAGCGGCCTGCCCGCTGCGGCAGCGTGGTGTTAAAGCGCCGCCCCGCTTGATCCCGGCTGCCGCCAGTTGGCCCCACCGAGGGCATCTCCGTCTTGGTACCCATCGCGATGGTGACGGGCTTAGCGGCGACCGCGTTGAACGATCGCGGCCATGTCCGGCGGGTAGGGAGTTAACGGCGCATCCACACCGACCTCCGCAAGCGCGGTGAGGCGACGGATCGTGTCGCCAATATCGTTGCGGTAGTGGAGGAAATACGCCCGGTGACGACGATGCGGTCCACGCCCTCCTTCATTTGCAGCGCAGCAGCAACTTTCGCGTCACATCGTGATTATCGTGCGGAAAGCCGACTGGACCACGGTTCCCCCGCCGGAGAACACCTTCCCTGACGAAACTGGTCATGCGGTCAGCGTGGCGCTCGGATCACCCGCGCATCGATGATGTTGTTGTCGAGGTGAGTCACGACCGTCCCGAATCGGGACAGCTTGCCCACCAACCAGTGATTCTCGAACAGCGCGGATACCTGCAGGCCTTCGTCCGGCCCGATCAGATTCATCAGCGTGCTGAGCATTGCGTTGCCGATCCCCAGCCGCTGATACTGATCCTCAATCAGGAAGCCGAGCTCGCGGCAACCATCCGGAGTCGCTGCGGCACTGGCCAATCCGACTATGCGCGATGACCGGCCGCCACACACCGCCGCGATCGCGATATGTTCGGGACTGCATGCAAGCAGCGATCGGAGATACGACCCCGGGAAGATCGAGCTCGGCGCCAACCATCTGGAATACCGGGTTGCAAGACTGCAACGTTGATGCATGCGAATCAAAGCAGGTCCGTCGTTCGGTCTGACTCGCCGCAGAGACACCAACGGCGATTGACGCGGGTCGTGTTCGGTGAACCCTCGGCACCCCCGCGTAGTGCTGGGCATGGCCACCGTCTCCGTGGCGGCGCGTGCGGCCGGCATCATCGCGAACTCTCGATGCGCAGCCGGCCAAGGTATTGCAGTTGAGCGAACAGCAGTGTGTAGACGGCGGACGCCAACGCGAAGGTCAAGCCACTGTCGTTGCACGGCAAGGCTTTCGCGACTACAAGAGTGACTGCTGCCATCGTGTGGAGGAAGATGGCGACGACAACGCCGATGCCGGCGTGCCGCACAGATGGCACCACGGCCAGCCACCAGCCGATCAAGCCGCAACCGACGAAGAGCGACTCGACGCGAGACCCGAACACCCGGGTGGCTCCGGAAAACTCCGGCATCCACCCGACCAGACCGATCGGCCTGCCGTGCGCAGGCCCGAAGGCTTCGTAATAGATTGTGCCGGTGCTGATTTCGATCGTCGAAATGGATGACTCCTACCTCTGATAGTGCGCCGTCCACGCGACTCACGGGCTGGTTGGCGCTCTTCCGTCAGCGTATCCAGGTGTGATAGAACAATCGAGAAATTGTCCTAGATACAAGGTGGGCTATCGGTGCCGCCCAGTCGCTACACCACGATCGTGGATCAGCTGACCGAGCAGATCCGCAACGGTCGGCTGCCACCCGGCACCCGGCTGCCCACCCATCGGGAACTGGCCCGCCGGCATGGCATCGCCCTGGCCACCGCGACTCGCGTCTATGCCCAGCTCGGCCGGGCGGGCCTGGTCGCCGGTGAGCCGGGTCGCGGCACGTTCGTCCGCGACCAGGGTGGCTACGGTGGACTGGACGGGCGCCGAATCCCGCCGGCATCCCGAGTTGCCGACTTGTCGTTCAACCAGCCGTTATCCGCCGATCAGACCGAACAGTTGCGTGGGGCCCTGCGGCACCTGGCCGCAACCGGCGACCTGCAATCGGTGCTAATCCAGCACTCCCCGGGTGGACGAACCAGCGACAAGTCTGCGGTCGCCACGTATCTGCTCGACCGTGGGATCGACGTGCCGCCCAACAATGTCGTGTTGACGGCGGGATCCCAGCATGGGCTGGACATCGCGCTGCGGGTGCTGGCGCGCCCCGGGGCGATCATCGCGGTCGAGGAACTCACCTATCCCGGGATCAAGCTGATCGCCGACGACCGCGCCCTGGAACTGGTTTCGTTTCCCTCCGGTCCCGACGGTCCGGATCTCGACGCGCTGGCGGCGCTGTGCTCCACCCGCCCGGTGGTGGCGGTCTACACGATGCCCACGCTGCACAACCCGCTCGGATACGTCATGTCGCGCGAGCAGCGGTCACGCCTGGCCGAGATCACCCGTCGTCACGATTGCGCGGTGATCGAGGACGGCACCTACGCGTTCCTGGAACCCCACAGTGGGCCAACGATGTACACGCTGGCCCCGGAGCGCACTCTGCACGTCGCCGGTCTGTCGAAAAACGTTGCCACCGGACTGCGGTTCGGGTTCGTCGTGGTGCCGGACGAACACATCTCGCGGGCCAAACAGGCGGTGCGAACCTCGAGTTGGGGTACTTCGAGCCTGGTGTCCACACTGGTCACCGGCTGGCTCGCCGACGGCACGGTCACCCGGCTGGAAAAACAGCGCCGCAACGATGCGCGAGAACGCCAGGGGATCACCCGTCGCGCGTTGAAAGGGCTTCAATACCATGCCCATTCCTCGTGCTATTACGGTTGGCTACCGCTACCCGAGAATGTGCGCGGCGACTACGTCGCGCACGAGTTGGCAGACCAAGGCATTCTGGTCTCGACCGCCGAGGCGTTCTGCGTCACAGCACATCCGCCCAATGCACTGCGGCTGGCACTGGGCACACCGTCACTCACCGAACTGGCCAACGCACTGGACCGGGTACGCGAGGTCGTTCTTTCGGCACCGTCGTGAACGGCGCCAGTCTTCGGGCACCTCGCGAGCGATCTACGCCCCGCTCGCGAGCGTAACGCCGCGGCGAATCCACCATCCGATTTTTCGCCGTGGCGTTACGCTCGCGCAGGAGGTGCCCGCATCTCGCGGCACATCTGTTTCGCGCGCCGTCAGTCTTCGGGCACCTCGCGGTCGATCTCGTCGAGCCAGATACGCGCGGACATGTCCGACGGGGCACGCCAGTCTCCGCGCGGCGACAGCGCGCCGCCGTGGGACACCTTGGGACCGTTGGGCAACGCCGAACGTTTGAACTGACTGAACGAGTAGAACCGCTGCACGAAGATCTGCAGCCAGTGTCGGATCTCCTTGAGCGGATACGACGGCCGCTTGTCCTCGGGGAACCCCACCGGCCAGCGGCCACGCTCGGGATCGCTCCACGCATGCCAGGCCAAGAACGCGATCTTAGACGGCCTGAATCCGTAGCGCAGCACATGAAACAGCGAAAAGTCTTGCAAGGCGAAGGGTCCGACCTTGGCTTCGCTGCTCTGCAGCTCTTCTTCCTCGCCGCTCGGAATGAGTTCGGGAGTGATCTCGGTGTCGAGCACCGACTGCAGCACCTCGGTGACGTCCGACTCGAACTGCCCCGATGCGATCACCCAGCGAATCAGGTGCTGGATCAGCGTCTTGGGTACTCCCGCGTTGACGTTGTAGTGCGACATCTGGTCGCCGACACCGTATGTCGACCAGCCCAGTCCGAGCTCGGAGAGATCGCCGGTACCCAGCACGATGCCGCCGCGCTGATTGGCCAGCCGGAACAGGTAGTCGGTGCGCAGGCCGGCCTGAACGTTCTCGAAGGTAACGTCGTAGACCTTCTCGCCGCGGGAGAACGGGTGATCCATCTCTTTGAGCATCAGCTGTGCCGTGTCGCGGATGTCGATTTCGGAGAAGGTCACGCCGAGCGCGCGGCACAGCTCGGTCGCATTGCGTTTGGTGCGATCGCCCGTCGCGAAACCCGGCAGGGTGAACGCGAGAATGTCGCTGCGGGGCCGGTTCTCACGGTCCATCGCGCGCGCGGCGACGATAAGCGCGTGCGTCGAATCCAGCCCACCGGAGATCCCGATGACAACCTTCGGGAAGTCCAGCGCACGCAACCGTTGTTCGAGCCCGGACACCTGGATGTTATAGCCCTCGTAGCAATCCTGTTCCAGCCGTTTCGGATCCGCGGGGACGAACGGAAAGCGCTCGATCGTTCGCCGTAGTCCGATGTCACCGGCGGGCGGATCGAGCCGAAACTCGATGCGCCGGAAGGACTCCGCCGACGGGCGATGATGGCGCCGGTTGTCGTCGAAAGTTCCCATCCGGAGCCGCTCCGAGCGAAGCAGCCCGGTGTCGACATCGGCCACCGAACGACGTTCTCCCTTCGGGAAGCGCTCGGATTCGGCCAGCAGCACCCCGTTTTCGAAGATCATGGTCTGCCCGTCCCAGGCCAGGTCGGTCGTCGACTCGCCCGCCCCTGCGGCGGCATAGACGTAGGCGGCCAGGCATCGCGACGACGCCGAACGGGCCAGCAGCGCACGGTCCTCGGCACGCCCGATCGTGATCGGGCTGCCGGATAGGTTCGCCAGCACCGTCGCACCGGCCAGCGCCGCTTCCGCACTCGGCGGAATCGGCACGAACATGTCCTCGCAGATTTCGACGTGCAGCACGAAATCGGACAGGTCGGATGCCGCGAACAGCAGATCGGGTCCGAATGGCGCCTCGATATCGCCGATGCGGATGACGCCGCGCTCGTCGTCGCCGGGTGTGAGTTGGCGGCGCTCGTAGAACTCGCGATAGGTGGGCAGATACGACTTGGGTACCACCCCGAGCACCGCGCCTCGGTGGACGACGACCGCGGTGTTGTAGATGCGCTGCCGGGAGCGCAGGGGGGCGCCGACGACCAGGACGGGCAGTAGGTCGGCAGAGCTGGCGACGACGTCGGCAAGCGCCGCTTCGACGTCGTCGAGCAAGAGGTCTTGCAGGACGATGTCCTCGATCGAGTAGCCGGACAGCGTCAATTCCGGGAAGACGGCCAGGGCGACACCCTCGTCATGGCACTCGCCGGCCAACCGCAACACCGACGCAGCATTGGCCGCCGGATCGCCGAGCGTCGTGTGGTGTGTGCACGCGGCGACCCGGACGAACCCGTGGCTGTAACTGTTGTAAAAGTCCATCGCCCTTCCATTGTCGCCCGAGCCGTGTCAACAAGTATTCGCCGGGTATCACCTCAGCATGAGTGATACCGCTGTCTTGGTGGTCGACATGATGAACGATTATCAGCATCCCGACGCCGAAGAACTGATACCCAATGTCGGCGAAATTATCGATCCGCTGGCCGCTCTGGTCCGATGCGCCCGCGAGTCCGAGGACGTCGATCTGATTTATGTGAACGACAACTACGGTGACTTCACCGCCGAATTCTCCGACCTCGTCGAATCAGCGTGCCACGGCGCACGTCCCGAGCTGGTGGACCCGATCGTGCCGGCGAAGGGCAGCCGGGTGATGACCAAGGTTCGCCACAGCGCGTTCTATTCGACCTCGCTGGAATACCTACTCAATCGCCTCGGCACCGAGCGGTTGATCCTGACCGGGCAGGTTACCGAGCAGTGCATCCTGTACACCGCCCTCGACGCCTATGTGCGCCATTTGCAGATCGTCGTTCCGACGGACGCGGTCGCCCACATCGACGAACAGTTGGGCACGGCGGCGCTCAAGATGATGGAGCGGAACATGTCGGCGGAACTGACGACGGCCGCAGACTGCCTCGGTTAAGGACCACCTCATGCGCGAATCTGCCGGTGCCCCAAGGGCTATCCGTCGAGACAAATCCGGGCGGCATCTGCCACACCCCGCAATGACGCCGCATGACCTCGCGCCGTGATCACCACCTTGGCGGCAAGAGCGCAGGCAAGCGCGGTCAGAGCCGCTGTAGCCGGCGCTGAGTTCGTTGCAAGCGACTGCGCTGGGGCCCAGAGCGTTGCTGCTCTAGGTACCTCGATCACTCAGGTGTGACCAGTGGCCGGGGTTGTCGGTGTGGGGGTGCCCAGCCTGTCAGAAATCCAAGCGTGGGACGTCGCCCACCTAGAAAACGCAGCCAGGGACTGGACCGCCACCGCACAGCATTGGGAAACGTCGTTTACCTCAATTCATCGGGCTTCCGTGTCACCGGGTGGGACGGTCTGGGAAGGTGTTGCTGCCGAGGCCGCACAGGAGCGCGCCTTCGCTGATCTTGTAAAGGTGCGGGGACTGGCCGATGTCCTGCATGAGTCGGCGGCGATCGCGTGTCGGGGTGCCGAGACCCTCCATTCAGCCAAGCGGAGTGTGCTGGATGTGGCCAGGGACGCCAGCGCCGCCGGTTATGTTGTGGGTGAAGACCTTTCGGTGACCCCGTCGCGCGGTGGTGCCGCAGCTCAGGCTCAAGCGCAGATGTACGCCGCCCAGATTCGCGAACGCGCGGTTCAGTTGGCCACCCTCGACCAAGAGGTCGCCGGCAGGATCAGCGCGGCCACGGCGCCCCTCAACGCGGTGACCTTCCCTGAACCGCCAGCTGCGCCCCGCGACAACAAGCCGAAAATTCACGCAGTTGATCTGCACACGTTCAAGGACGCTCCGAATCCAGAACCCGAACCTCCGCCAGGCGGTTGGAGCAACGACCCGTTGATGCGGGCCGCGCAAAAGATCGCATATGGACACGCAAGTGGGCCCGACGGCCACCTCGCTGAGTTCCCTGGGATGACCAAGGATCAGCTTGCCGACCTCATACACAACATGTTCACCCGCGATCCCAAGGATCTGATAGTTGGTCGAGCGAGAGACGGTGCGCCAGTGCTGTATGACCCGAAAAATAATGTGATCGTGATCCGTGATCCGGGCGGTCTCGACTGCGGAACCGTGTTCAAGCCGCAAGACGGTATCGGGTACGTGTTAGGCGACGAGAACAATCGTCCAAAGATTGTTGCCCGCGAACCATCCATTCCGCCCGGACAACTTTCTGACGGCCCTCTTCCCGCGCCGAAACCTGCCCCAGCTGAGTCCACGCCGCCCGCCGCCCCGCGACCACCAGTTGAAGCACAACCAGTCCCAAAGTCGACAGCCCCGTCGATTAAGGAAGGACCAATGCTTCCCGGTGGCCCCGGCGCACCCATTGGGCCCACGTTGGCACCGCCACCACACTGGCACGGACCACACGTGCTTGGCGACGCCGCCGAAGAACCCTGGGAAGACGACCACCATTGATCCCCAGACGCCTGGTTAGGCTGAATCCATGACCACGACGGAGCTCGTCGACATCGACCTGACGGACGATGAGCGGGACCTACTTTCCCACGGCCTCAACGAATACGGTGGGCCGATCCGCAATCAACTCGTCATGGTACGAGCGCTAGGTCTACCCGACCGTGAAAGCTTCGACACCCTTGTGGCCCGACTCGGGAAGGCCATTTGGCGGAAGGAACCCCTCTCGAAGATTGACTGGGCTCGCGCGGTATTTCTCACCGAAGTTTCCTGGGCGAGCAACTTGGTTGGCTCCGGCCTGGATTTCAGATCGAACTTTCACGACGACCAAGCGGCCCCGCTAATGCGCTCCATCCAAGGGAAGATCGGTCGTTATGGCGTCGGAGGAAATCTGCTTTTGTCCGAACAAGCTGACGGACAAGGCTAACGCCACCGGCACAGCGGCGGCCATACCGATGTTGCGAACGCTAGTAACAGACGGCACCGCAAGGTGGTTCATTTCTGCCAGCTTCTCAACCGGAAGCAATAGCTGCACATCGCGATCAAACTCGTACCCGAGTGACAACCTCGCTGCGACCGGCTGATTGTGCTCGGATCCGACGCGTGAAACGAATATTGGTCTCGCGGCGATAACAGGAAGGTAACGGGTTGATGGTCCTGCGAGAGGACGCGTATGAAGCGCAGCGGAGTTGTGGCCGCCGTCGCCGTGAGCAGCGCAATCTCACTGGGAGCATCGATGGCGCCGGCACCGGCCAGCGGGGATCCGGCCGCGACCATAGGTCGCACGATCGATCACAACCCGCTTAGCGGCGACTACGAGGGCTACTGCACTTGGGGGGCCCAGGAACAGATACACGCCCACACCGGCTACTACATCAGGGCGCTTACCGGGAATGCCGAAAACTGGGCGAACCAAGCCCAAGCGGCGGGCTGGACCGTCGTCAACGACGCGCAACCCCGCTCGATCGCTGTCTTCAGCAGCTCGCTCGTCGGGGGCGTCGGACACGTCGCCTGGGTCGACGCCGTCAACGGCAACAACATAACGATCACCGAAATGAACGCCGGTTACGGGGCCAGCGCAGCCAACGGATACCGCACCACAGGCTTCCACGAATTCGACACGCGCACCGTCGCACAAGTCCCGGGGATCAGCTACATCCTGATCCCCTGAATTGCCGCACCGATACAGTCCCGGCCAGCTAGGCCAACGCCGCAGTCGTCCGTGGGTTCGTAGTCATGAGCCGACAGCATCGGCGTGGGCGCAACGCTCACGCCCTCCGCGCAACGTCTCGGTCAGCACGGTGGGCGGCGTCCATCGTCGCAGCGAACATGTCAGGCGCCGAACAGAAATCGATGCGGTAAGCCGACCAAGTCCGTCATTCGGCGTGATCAGTTTTCGGCGCGACCCGTCCCCGGCGTGTGGGTCGGACCGACGCCGTGATCATCGTGTTCGTGCCCGGATCCGTGAGCGGCAGCCGAGTTCCCCGCGTCGCCCGTGTCCGGGCTTTGTTGTTCGTTCTCCCCGCGGCCAGCGGTGCCCTCCTCGGCGGAGCTTTGCTGGCGTCCCTCGTCGGGCGGCACGGCTGATCCCGCGGCCTGCGGAGGAATTGTTTCCGGGTTGCGCTGCACGTCTGTCTTTGTCATATCGGTGAGCGGCGCGTTAGCGTCCTCGTCAACGGTGCCTTCCGGCCGATCTGTGCCTTCGCTGACCTCGTGCTGCCCGGTTTCCTGCGACCCATTTTGTTTCGTGGTACTCATCTTGACTCCTGAAGCCACCGCTAGCTGCGGCGTGGCTGTTGTGGGCTACCCGCGAAGGATCAGCCGAAACACGTTTCGAAAGACCCGAGGCGGGCGTTCACCGCTGTCCGCGCGGCGACCAGCAGCCAAACGATGTTTGGCGTGCGGCAGAATTACTTCAGTGAGCAGAGGGGCTCCATTTCAAAAACGGAGGCCTCTGGGAGGCGGTCGCGATGAGTCTGCGCAATGGCAGTTCGAAACAGCCTGCGACCGGGGTCGCCGTATGGTCCACCGCGGCAGTGCGACAAGACGAGGCGGTCGACTACTGGCGTGAGGTGGTATGCGACATCTACGTCAGGCTAAGCACCACGCCCCACTCGAAGCAGACCTTCTCAGGCGAGGTCATTCACGGCAGATACCCGGACTTCGACCTGTCCGTCATCCGCGCGAGTGGAGAACGGGTCAGCCGTAGCAGGTCACTGATTGCTCGCAGCCGCGAGGATGAGGAATACCTCTACGGGACCTTCCAAGCCGTGGGGCGGGGTGTGCTCGAACAGGCCGGACATACGGCTGTGCTCACACCGGGCTCGATGGTTTTCTACGAGACTTCACAACCCTTCTCCCTCACCTTCGATGGACCTTGGGAGCAAGTGATCGTCCACCTTCCTGTCGAGCAGGCTTACGCGATGGCCGGTCTTCGGCGTTCGGACGAACTGCTTGCGGTGGCGCTCGATTCTGAGGGGGCGGCAGGCGCGGCGAACGCCTTCTTCGGATCACTCGCCGCGAGGCAGACCACCGACCCGCACGGTGCGGCGTTGCTCGCCCGGCACGCCACGGGGCTGATCACCTCCCTGCTCGGTTTAGCGGCCATGCGCCATACACCTACCGACCTGCCCGATTTCGTGCGGCGCGAGCAGGTGATGTCCTTCCTTCGAACGCACATGGGCGATCCGCGGCTAGACGTCGATGCCATCGCGCACGGCTGTCTGCTGTCGAGAAGGACCGTGTACCGACTCTTCGAAGGCAGCGAGCATTCGGTCATGGGCCGCCTGCGTCAACTTCGTGTGGAGACGGCGATGCTCATGCTGCGCAACCAGCCCGATCGTCCGGTGAGTGCGGTCGGCCAAGCTTGTGGATTTGCCACCGACGCGCAGTTCTACCGAGCCTTCCGTCAGCTCACCGCGATGACCCCGGCCACGTACCGGTCATCACCTCGTCCCCGGTAGACCCCGCCCGGCGCACTGGAGGGCGACAATGCCCCGGCACGGATTGATAGTGCCGTGGCACTGATCGTCAGTGACGAGGCGGTGATCTCGTTCTTACGCTGCGGGTGATCGGCGTCAATCACTTTGGAAGGAGACAGCCGTGACCGTCAAATTCATTGCCCTCATGCGGCGACCAGCGAGCATGACGCACGAACAGTTCATCGACTACCACCGCACGATCCACGCCAAGACGTTCATGGCGGATCCGACGGTACAGCGCCTGTGCCGCAAGTACATTCAAAGCCACACCATCCCATCGGGACTGCGCGGATATCCCGATTCAACCTTCGACGGTGTCACCGAGATCTGGTTCGACACACTCGAAGATTTCAACGAAGCATTCACCTCGGCTACCTACAACGCCAACATCCGCCCGGACGAGCAGAAGTTCATCGATCTGCCCAAGTCCGAAATCTTGCTAGCAGTGGAAAACCCCGTATGGAACCCCACGAACTAGCCCACCCAGTTGCGCCCGCGCTGGCTGGGCCGCGGCCCAGCCGGGGTGCATGCACAGATGAAAGCCATCGAAAAAGGGGTAAGCCATGAAAGCTGTTGTCTACGAGGGCCCTAAGGATGTGCGGGTCGAGGATGTACCCGACCCGACGATCCAGCATCCGACTGACGTGATCGTGCGGATCACCACCACAAACATCTGCGGCTCGGACCTGCACATGTACGAGGGCCGCACCGCATTGGATAGCGGACTGGTGCTCGGCCACGAAAACCTGGGCGAAGTGGTGGCGGTTGGGTCCGCTGTCGTCTCGGTCAAAGAGGGAGACCGGGTGTGCCTTCCGTTCAACATCAGCTGCGGCTTCTGTCGCAACTGCGAAGCGGGTCTGACGGCCTACTGCCTAACGACCAGCCCATCGCCCGACATGGCCGGGGCTGCGTACGGTTTCGCCGGAATGGGGCCCTACAACGGTGGACAGGCCGAATACCTGCGGGTGCCTTTTGGCGACTCCAACTGCCTCAAGCTTCCCGATGACGCGGCGGAAAAAGAAAACGACTACGTCATGCTCTCGGACATCTTCCCGACAGGCTGGCACTGCACTGAGCTTGCCGGGATGCGCCCCGGTGACTCCGTGGTCGTCTACGGCGCCGGCCCGGTCGGACTGATGGCCGCCTATTCAGCCGTGATCAAGGGCGCGGGCAAGGTGATGATCGTCGACCGCCAACCGGACCGGCTCGAGCTGGCCGAGCAGATCGGCGTCATTGCGATCGACGACTCCAAAGGGCCCGCCGTGGAGCAGGTCCTCGATCACACCGATGGCAAGGGCGCCGACTGCGGCTGCGAGTGCATCGGTTATCAGGCACACGACCCGCAGGGCGACGAGGATCCGGCGATGGTGCTCAATGATCTTGTTAGAGCGGTGAAGTTCACCGGCGGGATAGGCGTGGTCGGCCTGTACCTGCCCGAAGACCCCGGCGCTTCTGACGACGACAAAGAGAAGGGACGCATCACCTTCGAGATGGGCGAGTTTTGGTTCAAGGGTCAACGGATGGCAACCGGTCAAGCCAATATCAAGCACTACAACCGCGCGCTCCGGGATCTGATCCACCATGGCAAGGCCAAGCCGTCGTGGATCATCTCCCACCAATTACCACTCTCGGAAGCCCCGAATGCCTACCGGCATTTCGACGCGCGAGATAACGGCTGGACCAAGGTTGTGCTCAAGCCGCAACTCGTGAGCGGTGAGCAAAGCGGGAATACCTTGCCCGGCACGAAGAACGGTAGTGGGTTGTGACGCTACAGCAAGTGTCAGTCTCGCTGGCCGACGCGCAGCGAGTGATCGCTGCGGGGCAGGCCAAAGCGGAAGAGGCCGGCCAACCATCGAACATCGCTGTCGTCGACGCCGGCGGAAACCTAGTTGCCCATATCCGGATGGACGGGGCATGGCTGGGCAGTGTTGATGTCTCGATCAACAAGGCGTTCACGGCCCGGGCCTTCGACACGTCCACGTGCGATTTAGCTCGCAATGCCGGTCCTGGCGGCCAATTCTTCGGCATCCACGCTTCCAACGGTGGCAGGGTGATGATCTTCGCCGGCGGGGTGCCGCTGCGCCAAGATGGCCGGGTAATAGGTGCCGTCGGTGTCAGTGGCGGCAGCGGCGAGCAGGACCAGGCCGTCGCCGAGGCCGCTGCAGCGGCACTGTGACCTTCTAGGCCGTGATCAGTGAGTGTGCGCGCTGTCCGTGGCGGTTTTGCGCCACGGACGATCCATGCCGGCGCCATACTCTCCCGGATTGACTACCCCACGGTTCTCGGACCGCGTCGGCGTATTGCGCCGGTTAGATCCGTACTCTCGAATACGTGACCGCGCGCCCTGAGTCTCCGGAGCTAGTCGCGCTATTGGCCGGACGCCGGATCGCGGTGCTGACGGGCGCGGGAATCTCCACCGACTCGGGCATTCCCGACTACCGGGGGCCTGATTCGCCGCCGAGCAACCCGATGACCATCCAACAGTTCACCTCGGATGCGGCATTCCGCCAGCGTTATTGGGCGCGCAACCACGTCGGCTGGCGGCACATGGCCGACACCCAACCCAATGCGGGGCACCGGGCGCTGGCCGCGCTGGAACACGCCGGGGTGGTGACCGGCGTGATCACCCAGAACGTCGACCTGCTGCACACCAAGGCGGGCAGCTCGAACGTGATCAATCTGCACGGCACCTACGCGCAGGTGATCTGCTTGAGCTGCGGACACACCATGAGCCGCGCCGCACTGGCCGAAAAGCTCGAGGCACTGAACCCGGGATTCATCGAGCGCGCCGAGGCGATCGGTGGCTTGGCGGTGGCTCCAGACGCCGACGCCGTCGTCGCCGACACCATGTCGTTCCACTATCTCGACTGCCCACGTTGCGCCGGCATGCTCAAACCCGACATCGTTTACTTCGGTGAAAATGTTCCTAAAGGTATTGTGGCGCAGTCTTTTTCATTGGTCGATCAGGCAGAGGCGCTGCTGGTCGCGGGCTCGTCGCTGACCGTGTTCTCGGGCTACCGGTTCGTGCGGCATGCCGCGGCGCGCGGGATCCCGGTCGCCATCGTCAACCGCGGCCCCACCCGTGGCGATGACCTGGCCGCCGTCAAGCTCGACGGTGGGTGTTCCGAATTGCTGGTGCTGCTGTGCGACGAGCTGGCGCCGCTGGCATTGCGCTAGAACGTACAGGGCAGGCTGCGGACGGCGTGCACGAAATTGCCCGCCACATACGTCGCGTCGGTTGCCTGAATGTCGGGTAGCTGACTCAGCAGCTCACCGAAGATCGCACGCAGCTGCGCACGTGCCACATGCGCGCCGAGGCAGAAATGCAGTCCGCCGCCGCCGAAGCCGACGTGCGGATTGGGGCTGCGGCTCAGGTCGAATCGGTCCGGATGTTCGAACGCCTCGGTGTCCCAGTTGCCGGACGGATAGAACATCACCACCTTCTCCCCCGCCGCGATGGCCTGGCCGCCGAGCTCGAAATCGGTTGCCGCCGTGCGGCGGAAGGTCATGACGGGCGTCGCCCACCGCACGAACTCCTCGACCGCCGCGCCGATCCTGTTCTCGTAATCGGCCAGCAGCCAAGCCCTTTGGTCCGGGAAGTCGGTGAGGGCCTTCATGGTGTGGCTCATGGTCTGCCGTGTGGTGTCATTGCCGGCCACCGAGAGCAACACGAAGAAGGCGGCGACCTCCGCGTCGGTCAGCCGGTCACCGTCCACCTCCGCGTGCACCAGGCTGCTGATCAGGTCGTCGCCCGGGTTCTCGCGGCGTTCGGCGGCCAGCGTGCCGATGACCTGGTGCAGGTACATCTGATGCTCGAAGATGACCTCCAGCGCCGGGCGCCCATTGAGGAAGTCGGGATCGGCCCACGACACCAGCGCGTCGGTGGCGTGGGCCATGCGCTCGCGCTCGGAATCCGGAATCCCCACCATGTCCGACAGCGTGCGGATGGGCAGTTCCTTGGCACAGTGATCGACGAAATCCGCACCGCTACCGGCATCGCGAAGCTCCTCGACGATGGCCTTGGCATTCGCCTGGATCGATTCCTCGATGCGGCGCACCTGCCGTGGCGTGAATGCGGCGTGGGCGAGCTTGCGCAACTTGGTGTGCCGGGGCGGGTCCATCGCCAGGAAGGATTGCGATGCCTCGAGCAGTTCCACCGGAATGCTCTCGAACATCACTCCCTTACCGGAGAGGAACACCTCGCTATCGCGGCTGACCGCGACGATGTCCGCGCGCCGGGTCACCGCCCAGTAGCCAGGATCGTCGGGATCGGGCATCAACGAATCTTCGACCGGGGGATGCCAGCTCACCGGCCGCTCGGCCCGCAGCACGGCAAACGAGCGTTCTCGGTCGGCGGCCGTCGTCGACCAGAACGCCCGTGAGGACAGGTCAATCGCGTCGTAGGCACGAGGACGGCTGGACCGCCCGGTCAGCACTGCCATCGTTGGTCCTCCATCACCTGGTAGCCAGTCGTGAACTGTGTCGAACAGTATGCCTAGACGCTATGTCTAGTCAATATGTTGAATGGTCGGTTATGCTCGGACAATGCCGTCGGTCACCCGCAAACCGCAGCCCAGGCGGGAGTCCACGCGCCAGCAGCGGCGCGAGGAGATGGAGCGCCGGCTGCTCGACGCCACCGAGCGCCTGATGCACGGCGGGTCTAGTTTCACCGAGCTCAGCGTGGACCGGCTATCGACCGAGGCCGGTATCTCGCGGGCGAGCTTCTACATCTATTTCGAGGACAAGGGCCATCTGCTGCGCCGGCTCGCCGGCCAGGTGTTCGCCGATCTGGCCGAGAGCGCGAATCGCTGGTGGAGCGTGGCGGGGCGGCACGATCCCGCCGACGTGCGCGCGGCAATGACGGGCCTCGTCGCCAGCTATCGCCGCCATCAGCCGGTGCTCGTCGCACTGAACGAAATGGCCGCCTACGACCCGGTGGTTGGCGCGACATACCGCAATCTGTTGACCGCGATCACCGCGCGCCTGACCCGGGTGATCGAAGACGGCCAGTCCGACGGCTCGATCCGCCCGGAATTACCCGCTGCCAGCACGGCCAGCGCGCTGACCTGGATGGCCGAGCGGGCATGCCAGCAGAATCTGCCGGGGGCGCCGGACTCCTACGATGCCGAACTGGCCACAACGTTGGCCGAAATCATCTGGGCCACTTTGTATCTCAGGCCGCAGTCGGCGGGCTGACACGTCAGACCGCGACCAGGTCGTCGGCATGCACCGCGGGCCGGCGCAGCTCGTCGGGCAGCTCGGAGGTGGACCGGCCCATCATGGTCGCGAGTTCGGCGGCGTCGTAGGCGACCACGCCACGAGCCACCACCGTCGCGTCGGGTCCGCTCAGTTCGACGACGTCTCCGGCGTAGAACCGGCCCGACACCGCGCTGATGCCCGCGGCCAGCAGCGAGCGGCGTTGCTGCACCACCGCGCGCACCGCCCCCGCATCGAGGCTCAGCGAGCCGGTGGCCTCGGCGGCGTAACGCACCCAGAAGCGGCGGGCCGACATCCGCACGGGCCGGGCGGCGAACACCGTGCCCGACGAGGCGTCGGTGAGCGCCGTCGCGGCATCCGAAGCCGCGGCCAGCAGCACCGGCACGCCGGCGTCGGCGGCCAGCAGCGCCGAGGACATCTTTGACGCCATTCCCCCGGTGCCCAGTGCGCTTCCCGGGCCGGCCACCACGCCAACGAGATCCGACGACGCGGCCACCTCGGGAATGAAGCGTGCGCCCTTGGTCTTTCGCGGATCAGTGTCGTAGAGCCCGTCGATGTCGGAGAGCAGCACCAGGGCCTCGGCGCCCACCAGGTGAGCCACCAGCGCCGAAAGTCGGTCGTTGTCGCCGAACCGGATCTCGTTGGTAGCCACGGTGTCGTTTTCGTTGACGATCGCCACCGCGTGCAGCGCGCGCAGTCGGTCCAGGGTGCGCTGCGCGTTGGTGTGCTGGGCCCGCATCGAAATGTCGTGCGCGCTCAGCAGCACCTGCCCGACCGTGCGGCTATACCGGGAAAACGCGGCACTCCACGCGTTCACCAGCGCGACCTGGCCGACGCTCGCCGCGGCTTGCTTGGTCGCCAAATCCTTTGGCCGACGGGATAATCCGAGCGGCTCGATACCGGCGGCGATGGCACCCGAGGACACGATGACGACATCGGTGCCCGCCTTCATCCGAGCCTCGATCGCATCGGCCAGGCCGGCCAGTCGGCCCCCGTCGAACACGCCGGACGACGTGGTCAGCGCGTTGGTCCCGATCTTGACGACCAGACTGCGCGCGGTGCGGATGGCGTCGCGGTGGGCGCTCACAACTCGTCTCCGCGTTCGCGGCGCCGGCGCCGCGCGGCCTTGCGCTCGTCGGCACCGACGCGCTCGGTGCGTTCCAGCCGCGCGTCGGTGCCCCGGCCGGTCAATGGAACCTGAACGCCCGCAGGCGTTTGCGGCTCCCAGTCGAATGTCATCTCGCCGATGGTCACCGCGCAGCCGGGTTGCGCGCCCAACCGCAGCAGCTCCTCCTCGACGCCGAGGCGCGCCAGGCGGTCGGCGAGATAGCCCACCGCTTCGTCGTTGTCGAAGTTCGTCTGGCCGATCCAGCGCTCGGGGCGTGCCCCGGTGACGACGAAGCCGCCCTCGCCGTCGGACTCGACGGTGAAACCGCTGTCGTCGACGGGCACCGGACGGATCACCGGGCGTCGCGCTACCGGGGCAGGGCGAGCCGCGTTGTACTCCGAAATCATCTTCCAGAGCCCAAAGATCAACGGCTGCACGCCTTCCCGGGTTGCCGTCGACACCAGGAATACTGGCCAGCCACGCGCGGCGATCTCGTCGCGGACGAACTCGGCGAGCTCACGCGCCTCCGGCACGTCAATCTTGTTGAGCACCACCGCCCGTGGCCGCTCGGCCAGGTCGACCAGCGCCGCGTCCCCCTGCAAGGTGGGCGTATATGCGGCGAGTTCGGCTTCCAGCGCATCGATGTCGGAGATCGGGTCGCGACCGGGATCGGCAGTGGCGCAGTCGACGACATGCACCAGCACCGCGCAGCGCTCGATATGCCTCAGGAAATCGAGCCCCAGGCCGCGGCCCTCGGAAGCACCCGGGATCAAACCGGGGACGTCGGCGACGGTGAACGATTGCTCGCCGGCCGAGACGACACCCAGATTGGGAACCAGCGTGGTGAACGGATAGTCCGCGACCTTGGGTTTTGCCGCCGAAATCACCGATACCAGCGACGATTTCCCCGCAGACGGAAAACCGACCAGCCCGGCGTCGGCGACGGTCTTGAGCTCGAGAGTGAGGTCGCGAGTCTGGCCGGGCTCACCCAGCAGTGCAAAGCCGGGGGCCTTACGGGCACGGGACGCGAGCGCCGCGTTGCCCAGACCCCCGCGGCCGCCTGCGGCGGCTTCGAAGCGGGTGCCCACACCGACCAAATCGGCCAGCAGCCGACCATTTTCGTCCAGCACGACGGTGCCGTCAGGGACCTTGACTTCCAGGTCCGCACCGGCGGCGCCGTCACGGTTGCTGCCCATCCCCTGCTTGCCCGCGGGCGCGGTGACATGCGGACGGAAATGGAAGTCCAGCAGCGTGTGTACGGCGGAGTCAACGACGAAGACGATGCTGCCGCCGCGACCGCCATTGCCACCGTCGGGGCCGCCGAGCGGCTTGAACTTCTCGCGATGGACAGACGCGCAGCCGTTACCGCCGGAACCCGCCCGCGCGTGGATGACGACCCGATCGACAAACCGAGGCATCGGGGCTCCCCTTAATCACGGGTGAATGCGCACCCGCGACGCTCAGTCGGCGGTCTGGCCGGCCGCGACGATGTTGACGGTCTTACGCCCGCGCTTGAGACCGAACTCCACGGCGCCGGCTTCCTTGGCGAACAACGTGTCGTCGCCGCCACGGCCCACGTTGGTGCCGGGGTGGAACTTGGTGCCACGCTGGCGAACGATGATCTCGCCGGCCTTGACGACCTGGCCGCCGAACCGCTTGACGCCGAGCCGCTGGGCGGCGGAGTCGCGACCGTTGCGCGAGCTGGAAGCGCCCTTCTTGTGTGCCATCTTGTTGGTCTCCGCTCAGTATTGTCTGTTCTTCGCCTGGTGGCTCATCACTTGATTCCGGTGACCTTCAGGACCGTCAGCTGCTGACGGTGCCCCTGACGCTTGTGGTAGCCGGTCTTGTTCTTGAACTTGTGGATACGGATCTTCGGACCCTTGGTGTGCTCGAGCACCTCGCCGGTCACCGCGACCTTGGCCAGCGCCTGCGCGTCGGTGGTGACGGTGGCACCGTCAACCACGAGCGCGACCGGCAGCGACACCTTGGCTCCGGGGTCCGATTCGAGCTTCTCGACCTTGACGACGTCACCAACGGCGACCTTGTACTGCTTGCCACCGGTCTTGACGATTGCGTAGGTCGCCATCGTTGCTCCTGCCTCTTCCTCACGTCTTCCGCGCGCGTGCAAGCTGCGATGCGCGTGCTGGGTCTGGGTTGCGGGTCTGCGCCGGTTGCCCGGGAGTCCCGCTGTCGTCGGCCGAAGTCAGCCGCCCGGCTTGACGACAACTGTCCAAGGGTACGTGACCAGCGGCTACAGGGTCAAACCGGCACTGTGGGCGGCCGCCGGTCAGTTTGAATGGCCCCCCTCACGTTATTTCAGCAGGCGCTGTGCGGCCGCGCGCAGGTCCAGCCACCGCCAGCGCCACCTCCCACACCCACTACCGCGAGCGGAAGATAAACGCACCCAGCCGTCAACTACACGCCCGCCGGCAGCGTCGGCCCTCCATCCCGTCCAGCCAAACTGGCACCGTTCCGACCAGCAGCATCACAGTCGGGACCGACACGCGCATGGTCGTCGATAGCGGCTCGGGTCTGCTGCACGAATAGGTGATAGTTCCCTCACGCGGCCTCAGTGGTTCCTCGACTGCCAGGATCCGAAAGACTCTGCGGTCGCCATTGTTGAGTGGTGCCGCGAGATCGGCAACGCGGTACCACTACGCCCATATGTGAAGCGAGAGATTATGCCCGGAAATCTACAGGGATCCCCTCGGCGAGCTGACCATGATCGACGAGCCCGAGGACGAGCGGCGCCAGGTGCTGACTCCGGTTACTCCGCGTGGATGGGCGGACCGGCCGGCCGGCCGGCCGCGCGGCGCCGGCGCGGACGTCCAAAATCTGACCCGTTAGCGGAATCGTCGGCGTCGCCGTTCCCGTCGTCGGAGTCCTCGTCGCCATCGAGGTCCTCGTCGTCGAGATCCTCGTCCTCGTCCTCGTCCTCGTCGTCGTCGTCGTCGTCGTCGAGATCTTCGTCGTCGAGATCCTCATCGTCGAGGTCCTCGTCTACCGCGTCCTCCTCGTCGACGTCGTCGGTGTCCTGATCGGTGTCGTCGTCCTCGAAGTCATCGGAGTCGGCGTCCTCCAGGTCAGTGGGAACCGGCACCTTGGTCTGCTCGTCGATCTCGGTGGTGATTTCCTCACCGGTCTCGTCGGCCTCGCCGTTCTCGCGGGTGGCCATCGCCTTGAACATCGGATGTTCGCCCGGCGCATGCACGGGCACCTTGGCCACGACGGACTGCTCGGATTGCTCGTCGGATCGGTTCCTCTTCGACCGCTTTCCGCGGCGCCCACCGGACTCCGGCTTGCGCGCGTTCGCCGGAGCGGAGTCGACCGGGTCACCGTGCAGCAGCAGACCGCGCCCGCCACAGTTTGGACACGTGGTCGAAAAAGCCTCGATCAGCCCGGTGCCCAGCCGCTTGCGGGTCAGCTGAACCAGACCCAGGGACGTCACCTCCGAGACCTGGTGGCGGGTGCGATCGCGGGCCAATGCCTCCGTCAGCCTGCGCAGCACCAAGTCGCGGTTGGATTCCAGCACCATGTCGATGAAGTCGATGACCACGATGCCGCCGATGTCGCGCAGCCGCAGCTGGCGCACGGTCTCCTCGGCAGCCTCGAGGTTGTTCTTGGTGACCGTCTGCTCGAGGTTGCCTCCGGACCCGGTGAACTTGCCGGTGTTGACGTCGACGATCGTCATCGCCTCGGTGCGGTCGATGACCAGCGTGCCGCCCGAGGGCAGCCACACCTTGCGCTCCATCGCCTTGGCTAGTTGCTCGTCGATGCGATGCACGGCGAACACGTCCGGCCCGGGCTGGCCGTCGGCTCCGGCGGGGGGCTCGTACTTGGTCAGCTTCGAAACCAGGTCGGGTGCAACGGAATTCACGTACTCGTTGATGGTGCTCCAAGCCTCGTCGCCGGAGACGATGAGGCCCGCGAAGTCCTCGTTGAACAAGTCGCGGATGACCTTGACCAGCACGTCGGGCTCTTCGTAGAGCGCCACCGCAGCGCCGGCGGCCTTCGCCTTGGTCTCGACCGCCTTCGCATCGATCTGCGCCCACCGCTCCTGCAAACGGGTGACGTCGCCGCGGATGTCGTCTTCCTTGACGCCCTCGGACGCAGTGCGGATGATCACGCCCGCGTTCGACGGCACCACCTCACGCAGGATCTCCTTGAGCCGCTGGCGTTCGGTGTCGGGCAGCTTGCGGCTGATCCCGGTCGACGACGCGCCGGGCACATAAACCAGGTATCGGCCGGCCAACGACACCTGGGTGGTCAGCCGCGCGCCCTTGTGTCCGACCGGGTCCTTGCTGACCTGGACGACGACGTAGTCGCCGGGCTTGAGAGCCTTTTCGATCTTGCGTTCGGCCCCGCCCAGCCCCGCGGCTTCCCAGTTGACTTCGCCGGCGTAGAGCACGCCGTTGCGGCCGCGGCCGATGTCGACGAAGGCGGCCTCCATCGACGGCAGCACGTTCTGGACGATGCCGAGGTAGATGTTGCCGACCAGTGACGCAGATGCCGCCGACGTGACGAAATGCTCGACGACGATGCCGTCTTCGAGCACGGCGATCTGCGTGTAGCGAGCACCCGGATGCGGCGGCTCGGTGCGGACCCGGTCGCGCACCACCATGACCCGTTCGACGGCCTCACGGCGCGCCAGGAATTCGGCCTCGGTCAGCACCGGTGGGCGGCGCCGTCCGGCGTCACGCCCGTCCCGGCGACGTTGCCGCTTAGCCTCCAGCCGCGTCGACCCGTCTATGCCCTTGATCTCGGCATTGCTCGAGCCGTTGCTGCCCCGGCCGCCGTCGTCGGAGGAGCCGCCTTTGCCGCGTGGTGCTCGCTCGTGCACCACGGTGTTCGGCGGATCATCGGGCGACGAGGCCTCGTCGTTGTCGTCAACCGAACCCGACTTACGCCGACGGCGCCTACGACGACGCCGACTACCGCCGTCCGACCCACCGTCATCGGGGCCGTCACCGTCATCGGCGTCATCCTGGTCGTCATCGTCAGAGTCATCCGAGTCGGCGGATTTCGAGCCGCGCTGCTCGGTCTCGCCGTCGTCGTCCTGGTCGGATCCGCCCTGTTCACCGCGGCCCCGTCCACGTCCCCGCCGGCCCCGGCGCCGCCGCCGGTTAGCGGGCCGATCGGCCTGATCGTCGTCGTCATCGTCACCGTCGGCATCGTCGGTGTCGGCGTCGGTGTCGTCGTCAGCGCGGGTGCCAACCTCGGCCGCGACCGGCTGCGGCGCGACGAACAGCGGCATATAGGCCGGGCGGTCTATCGCGGTCTCCAGCATCAACCGGGACTCGGGTTCGCCAGGCGTGGCGACTTCGGCGCTGCTGAAGGCCACGAAGTTCTCCGGCGGCCGGGCCGACAGCAGGTCACGCACTCGGATCGCGTCCTCGTAGTCCACGCCGGAATGCGCGCTGCGGATTCGTCCATCCAGGGCGCTCAGTGCGTCCAGCACTCGCTTGCTGGTGGTTCCCAGCGCTCGGGCCAGCGAATGGACTCTCAGTCGGTCCGGCAGGTCATCCTGGGCCTGGGCCGGCGCTGTTGATGGGTTTGAAGTTTGGTCACCGTCTATCACGTATTCTCCTCAAGCCCCCGGGCGCGTCACGTCGACGCGGCCACGCGAGGGCTTCGCTATGTGCCCGGGTCACTTCTCCCGGTCTTGTGATGGTCTTGCCCCGAGCGATTCGGCTAGAACCGACTCGGCGCCGTGCTGAATGTCGGCCTGACATGCGGCGCAACATCGCGAGCTGGCAATGGTCGCGCTTGTCTAAGTCTTCATTCGGGTGTCTGACGCCGGTCCGGCGACGTTCACCCGCTGTCAGTATCCCACATCACGCCGCTGGTCCAAACGAGCCTGACCTGGAGCGGTCGGTTGCCAGGAGCCTAAGCGCGGGGAAACCATAGCGCGATTTCGCGCTTTGCCGAATCGATCGAATCGGATCCGTGCACCAGATTCAGCTGCGTTTCCAGGCCGAAATCGCCGCGGATGGTGCCGGGCGTGGCCTTTTCCACCGGGTCCGTACCCCCTGCGATCTGCCGAAACGCCGCAATCGCACGCGGTCCCTCCACGATCGCCGCCACGACCGGCCCCGACGTGATGAAGTCCAGCAGCGACTCGAAGAACGATTTGCCCTCGTGCTCGGCGTAGTGCTGGGTTGCCAGCTCAGTGCTGACATTGCGCAACTCGAGAGCCACGATGGCGAGGCCCTTGCGCTCGATGCGGCTGATGATCTCGCCGATCAGCCGGCGCTCGACGCCGTCGGGCTTGATCAGTACCAGGGTCCGTTCCGTCACGGCGGTCAGCGTACCCAACCGATCGGCGGTCAGCCCGGCGGTGTTTGGCCGTGCTCCTGCCGCCGCCGGACCTCGGCACGGAAGTACGCGATCAAGAGCCACAGTCCGGCAAACAGCACACCGATGAACCCCACACCCGCGTAGACCGCGAATCCGGCGAGGACGAAGAGTTGGACGCCCAAGTTCACCCAGATCGCCCAAGGCCTGCCCTGCACTCCGCACAGCAGGATCAGCAGCGTAGCAAGCCCGATCAGATAGCTCAGCGATGCCGTGGTCAGGCCGCCCCCGACCGCACCCACCACCGGGATGGCCAGCAGCACCACGATCGCCTCCAAGATCAGCGTCGCGGCCATCACTCCCCGGAAGCTCTTCCAAGGGTCCGCCGGTGGCGGATTCTGGTCGCTGTCGGTCATTCCGGATCACGACCAAACAAGGTGCGCGCGGCACCGGCGGTGACAACCGACCCGGTGATCACGATTCCGGTGCCGGAAAACGACTCAGCCTCGCCGTCGGTCGCAGCGTCGTCGACCAGCGCAGTCGCGACGTCGACGGCGTCGCGCAGGTTTTCAGCGGTCAGCACCCGGTCAGGCCCGAACCGCTGCTGAGCGACGAGTGCCAGCGACTCGACATCCAGTGCCCGCGGCGACCCGTTGTGGGTCACCACCACCGAATCGAACGCCGGCTCCAGCGCGGCAAGGATGCCGTCCACGTCCTTGTCGGCCATCACACTGAGAACCCCGACCAGGTATCGGAAGTCGAATTCACCGTCCAGCGTCTGCGCCAGCGCGGCCGCGCCGGCCGGATTGTGCGCGGCGTCGATGAACACCGTGGGCGCGCTGCGCATGCGCTCCAGCCGGCCGGGGCTGGTGACGGCGGCGAAACCGGCCCGCACCGCCTCGACGTCGAGTTGGCGCTGAGCGCCGGCGCCGAAGAAGGCCTCGACCGCCGCGAGCGCCACCACCGCGTTGTGCGCCTGATGTTCGCCGTGCAGCGGCAGGTACACGTCGGAGTACACCCCGCCCAGGCCTTGGAGCTGCAGCACCTGCCCGCCGATCGCAACCTGACGGCCCAGCACCGCGAACTCCGAATCCTCGCGCGCGACCGCAGCTTCGGTTTGAATCGACTGTGCCAGAAGCACTTCCGTAACCTCCGGCACCTGCCGCGCGATGACCGCGACGGTGTCGGGTGCGCCGTCCGGGGCCTTGGTGATGATGCCCGCTTTCTCGCCGGCGATTCCGGCGATGTCCGCACCGAGATATTCGACGTGGTCGATGCCGATCGGGGTGATCACCGCGACCGGTGCGTTGATCACGTTGGTGGCATCCCAGCGACCGCCCATTCCCACTTCGACGACCGCGACCTCGACGGGCGCATCGGCGAAGGCCGCGAACGCCATCGCGGTGAGGACCTCGAACTTGCTCATCGCCGGACCGCCCGCGGCCTGCGACTGTGTGTCGACCATCTGCACGAACGGTTCGATCTCGCGATAGGTCGCCACGTATTGTGCTGGACTGATTGGCTTTCCGTCGATCCCGATGCGTTCGACCGCCGACTGCAGGTGGGGGCTGGTGGTGCGGCCGGTGCGCCGGTGCAGCGCGGTCAGCAGCGCGTCGATCATTCGCACCACCGACGTTTTGCCGTTGGTGCCCGCGACGTGGATCGACGGATAGCCGAGCTGAGGCGAGCCGAGCAGATCCATCAGGGCGCTGATCCGGGTCAGGCTCGGTTCGATCTTGGTCTCGGGCCAGCGCTGGTCCAGCAGGTGCTCGACCTGCAGAAGCGCCGCGATCTCGTCTGGTGTCGGAGCCACGCTGGTGACCTCGGGATGGTCGAGCCAGTCGGGCTGCTCGGTCATTGCAGCCCCGCCAACCTGGTGGTGATGCGGTCGGTTTCCTCTTGGGCCAGTCGCTGACGATCGCGGATCTTGGTGACGACCGGTTCCGGTGCTTTGGCCAAGAAGTCCGCGTTGGCCAATTTAGCTGCGGTGGAAGCTAATTCCTTCTGTGCGGCGACCAGTTCCTTTTCGAGGCGGCGCCGCTCGGCGGCGACGTCGATGGTGCCCGACGTGTCGAGTTCGACGACGACAGTGCCGCCGCTGAGCCGGACCTCCAGGGAAACCGAGGCCCCGAAGTCCGGCCCCGGCGCGGTGAGCCAAGCCAGCGACGTGACCGCGGGCACCTGACCGCTCAGATCGCAGTCCTCGACACCCGCCAACCGGGCCGGCACCTTCTGCCGGTCCGCCAGACCCTGGTCGCTGCGGAATCTGCGCACCTCGGTCACCAGCCGTTGCATATCGCTAACACGCTGGGCTGCAACAGGATCCAGGCTGACACCGGACGGCTTCGGCCACTCGGCGATCACCAGGGACTCTTCGCCGGTCAACGCTTGCCACAGCGCCTCGGTGACGAACGGGATGACCGGATGCAGCAGCCGCAGCAGCGAGTCGAGCACCGCGGCCAGTACCGCGGTGGTCTGGGTGAACCCATCGGCAAGCTGCACCTTCGCCACTTCGACGTACCAGTCGCAGAATTCGTCCCACGCGAAGTGATAGAGCGCTTCGCAGGCCCGGCTGAACTCGTAGCTGTCAAAAGCCGAATCCGCCTCAGCACGAACCTCTTCCAACCGTCCCAAAATCCACCGGTCGGCATCGGTCAGCTCGGCATGCGGCGGCAGCGGTGCCAGCTGCGCTCCGTTGAGCAAAGCGAAGCGGGTCGCATTGAACAGCTTGGTAACGAAATTGCGCGAAGCCCGCACGGCGTCCTCGCCGACGGAGAGGTCGCCGCCGGGACTGGCGCCGCGAGCGAGCGTGAAGCGCAACGCGTCGGCCCCGAACAGCTCCAGCCAGTCCAGTGGGTCGATCACGTTGCCCTTGGACTTACTCATCTTGCGACCGAATTCGTCGCGGATCAGCCCGTGCAGGAAGACGTCGGTGAACGGCACCTGCGGGCCGCGGGTGCCGCCGAGCGTGATCGCGTCGTCGCCGCCGACAAATGTGCCGAACATCATCATCCGCGCCACCCAGAAGAACAGGATGTCGTATCCGGTCACCAAAACGCTTGTCGGATAGAATTTTTCCAGCTCAGAGGTCCGCGACGGCCAGCCCAAGGTGGAGAACGGCCACAGCGCCGACGAGAACCAGGTGTCCAGCACGTCGGGGTCTTGCTCCCAGCCCTCCGGCGGAGTCTCGTCCGGGCCGACGCACACCTGCTCGCCATCGGGGCCATACCAGATCGGGATGCGGTGGCCCCACCACAACTGACGCGAGATGCACCAGTCGTGCATGTCATCCACCCAGGCGAACCAGCGTGGCTCCAAGCTGGCGGGGTGAATCACGGTGTCCCCGTTGCGCACTGCGTCACCAGCGGCTTTGGCCAGCGATTCCACCCTGACCCACCACTGCAGCGACAGCCGGGGCTCGATCGGCTCACCGCTGCGTTCCGAGTGCCCGACGCTGTGCAGGTAGGGCCGTTTCTCCTGAACCACCCGCCCCTGCGCGGCCAGCGCCTCGCGAACCGCGACCCGAGCTTCGAAACGGTCCATGCCGTCGAATTGCGTACCGGTGTCCACGATCCGGCCCTTGGTGTCGAGGATCGAGATCATCGGCAACTCGTGGCGCAGCCCGATCTCGAAGTCGTTCGGGTCGTGAGCGGGCGTGACTTTGACTGCACCGGTACCGAATTCGGGGTCGACGTGCTCGTCGGCCACGATGATGAGCTGCCGGTCGATGAACGGGTGCGGCAGCGTGGTGCCGACCAGGTCTCGGTAGCGCTCGTCGTCGGGGTGCACCGCGACCGCGGTGTCGCCCAGCATCGTCTCGACCCGGGTGGTGGCGACCACGATGTGCGGTTGCGAGTCGTCCAGCGAGCCGTACCGGAACGACACCAGTTCGCCTTCGACGTCGACGTAGTTGACCTCGAGGTCTGAGATGGCGGTCTCGAGCACCGGCGACCAGTTGACGAGTCGCTCGGCCTGATAGATCAGCCCCGCGTCGTAGAGCCGTTTGAAGATCGTCCGCACCGCGCGGGACAGACCCTCGTCCATCGTGAAGCGGTCGCGGTCCCAATCGACCCCATCACCGAGACGGCGCATCTGGCCACCGATGGCGCCGCCGGACTCACGCTTCCAGTCCCACACCTTGTCGACGAAGAGCTCCCGGCCGAAGTCCTCCTTGGTCTTGCCATCGACCGCGAGTTGCTTTTCCACCACACTCTGGGTCGCGATGCCGGCGTGATCCATCCCCGGCTGCCACAGCACCTCGTATCCCTGCATGCGCTTTCGGCGGCTCAGGGCATCCATCATCGTGTGTTCCAGGGCGTGGCCCATGTGCAGGCTGCCCGTGACGTTCGGTGGCGGCAGCACGATCGAGTACCCGGGCTTGGAGCTTGCTGGGTCGGCCTTGAAGTAGCCGGCATCCAGCCACTTCTGATAGATCGCAGTCTCCGTCGCGCCGGGATCCCACGACTTGGGCAGGTCGGCGGCGGAGTTGCGGCTGGCGGTCACCGGTCAATTCTAGGAACCGTGACGGGCCCGCGTGTAAGCGCCCGAACACGCACGTGATCGGTCTGACTCGGTTCGGCCGCCCCAAATCAGGGAATGGTGAGCACCTGGCCCGGATGGATCAGGTCGGGATCGGCGACTCCGCTGGCGTCGGCGATCACCTGATACTTGCTCCCGTCACCGTAGAAGCGCTCCGCGATGGCCCACATCGTGTCGCCGGAGACGACGGTGTACGTGCGCGGAGTGGGGCCGGGCGCGGCTTCGCCGACGGGTTCCGGGGCGCCGTCGACGGGCCCGGACGTCGGTTCGGGCACGGGCTCGGCCGTGGCGGTTGTCACATCCGGGGCGCCGGGCTCGGCCGCGGGCGGCGGGGGCGGCGGACCGTCGGTGTGCGTGTGGCTGGACCACGCCGGTCCGTCAGCGGCGTAGAGCACCAGGTTGCAGTCGTCCTGAAGGACGAGCCGGACGTCCTTCTTGCCCTTTGTGTCGGTGTGCCAGATCGGCTTGTCCGACGTGTACAACACGAAGTTGCCGTCCCGCTGCACCTCCGCGCGCACCACGTCCTGACCGTTGGTCGCGGTTGCCCATAGCGCCTCGCCCCGCGCCGCCAGCACGAGGTTGCCGTCGTCTTGCAGCGTGAGGGTATAGGCCCCGTTGCTGGAGGCCAACGATTGTCCCCGCTGCAGCTGCTGTCCCTCAGTAAGCGTGTCTGACATGGCTTTCCCTCTCTTGATCGAGTCCCGCGCGCTGGCGCCGGACTTGGGTTCGGTTACTTCTTGCCGCCGAGCAGGCCACCAAGGATGTCGCCGAATGCGCCGCCTTTGCCGCTCAGCACGCTGGAAAGGATGTTGCCCAGCGACTTGTCACCGCCGCCACCGCTCAGAATGCTGCCCAGCACTTCACCGAGGCCGCCGGACTGCGCGTGCGTGGTCTTCGGCGCATTGTCCTGCGGCACGGCACCGCCGGAAAGATGTTTTCCGATGTACGCCAGCACAATCGGGAGCACAACCGGCAGCAGCTGCTTCAGCAGCTCGCTGTTGCCCGCTCCCCCGCGGGCCAGCGCCGACGCGACCTGGTCGGCGTCACTGCCACCGAACAGCGTCGCGATTGCCTGGTGCCCGTCACTCTCGGGAGCGGTGGCGGCGGATTCGATCCGGCCGGCCTGCTCGGGGTCTTGCGAATTCTGGTGCAGGCCGCTCAGCAGCGCCGGCACCAGCGTATGCACCGCCGTGTCGACTTCGCCTTCGTCGGCACCGAGCGTGCTTGCGATGTCGGCGGTAGGAATCTGGGCGTACAGATCATCGAGACCGGCCATCGGTATCTCCACCTTGATTGCACGGATGTTTCAGGCAAGTCGACTACGACACTAGTCCGATTCAATGCGGATCGAAACCCGTTGCGGCAGCTTGTCTAATCCAGCCGGTACGGGCCCTTGCGTCCATCCTTGGGTGAGGGGCTACGCGCCGCAGTCCGTTTCCGATATTGCCGCGCGGCCCACGGTCTGACCGTCCGGGCCACGCTATGCGGCGAACGCACACAAGAGTGCCGACGACTCGATCGAGTGATGAGGTTGCGTCGCCGTTTCGGCAGGCTAGGAGGAAGTAGCGCACGGAATCGAGGGAGCCACACATGCCGCGCGACATTCAGGTCGTGACCCGCCCGGTCCGTCAGATCACATTGAGCACCCGGCGGCCGTGGTCGGAGTTCCGACGCGATTATGAGCGGGCAGTACCGCACTTCGACCACTTGGAGGCGGTCGGTGTGGCGTTGAGCGGCAGCGGCTGGGACGCGATCAGGCGCCTTTCGGAGGCGACGGCCGTTGAGGGTTTCGTTAACTTCTTTGTTTTCGACCCGAGTCCCGTCATGCATTTGAACGGCTCCACAGGGAACGCGGTGACGTATTTGATCGGCAATATCATCAAGGCGGAGCCGGGTTTTCGGCAGCATCCGGGATGCTTTCTCTACGTGCCCCTGCGAGTTGTGATCGCCAGTGACGATGCCGGAGATGCGCAGCTGACGATCGATCATCCGGCGGATTTGCTCTCGGCGTATGGGGATCCCGTACTCGATTCGGTGGCCAAAGAGTTCTGCCGGGTGTTGGTGGCGCTGCTGATTCAGTTGGACGTTCCCGTGCCGCCCGAGCTCGCCCACGTCTCCTGACGAGCGCGCGTCGTTCCCGCGCCGTGACCGGTGAACGCGTGAAAGGATCGGTTGCGATGTGACGAAGCGGGTGGACAGCGGGCGACCTCGCCGGCTTCGGGGCCGTGACCCCGAAATCGGTATGTTGTCACGTCGACTGGATGAGCTCGGTCAGGGCCGAGGCGGCGTGGTGTTGATCCGCGGCACCGCTGGGTTGGGCAAGAGCGCTCTGTTGACCGAAGCGGAAGCCATGGCCCGCAAGCGGGGCGCGCGCGTGTATCACGGAGGAAGTCATGTCGCTGATCGCTCGCTTCCGCTCGGACCTCTGCTGGACGCGCTGGTCACCGCCGATGACCCGCCGGTGGACGTTACGGTGCTGCGTGAGCTCAGCGGATCGGTCGACCAGCGCTACTGGCTGTTGCGTGAGCTGCAGGAGCGGCTGGAACGAGCGGCGCTATCAGATGCGATCGTGATCGGGATCGATGACATCCAATGGGCTGATGCCGCGACCCTCAACGCGATTACCATCCTGCCCCGGCGGCTGGCGACACACCGGATCTTGTGGTTGTTCGTCGTGAGATCCGGTGAGCTTTCGACGTCGGCACAACTGGCGGTAGCGCGCATCCGCGCTGAGAATGCCGACATTCTCACTGTGAACCCGCTCGACGACAGCGCTATCCGGGCCGTCTGTCGCGATACCTTGGGCGGTGACCCCGACGCCAGGTTGCAAAGCATCATCAACCGGGTTGGCGGTCAACCACTTTGGTTGGTGGAACTGCTTCGAGGTCTTAGAGACGAACGCCTGGTTGATGTGGTCGGCGATGTGGCATACCTGCTGGGCGACGCGATACCGCGCCGGTTGCTGGAGTCTGTCAGTGATCAGCTCGCACGTTTGTCGCCTCAGACTCGACGCGGATTGCAGATGGCCGCGGTGTTGGGACGAAGCTTCTCTGTGGACGAGCTTGCCAGCCTGATGGACCTTCCCGCCGCTGCCGTCATCGAACCTGTGCGCGAAGCGCTCGCCGCCGGGCTGATCGTCGATCACGGCGACCGGCTCGGGTTCCGTCATGACCTGATCCGAGAAGCAACTGAGGCCGAACTCCCGTCGGCGCTGAAGCGGAGCCTGCAACGCCGAGCACTTGACGTGCTGCTCGAGCACGGCGCACCGGCGGCCGATGCCGCAACATTGGTAATGGAGGTTGCCCGCCCTGGTGACCGGCCGGCGATCGACCTGCTGCATCGGGCGACCGTGGAAATCGGGCGAGTGTCCCCTACGGTCGCGGCGCAGCTGAGCCGTCGCCTTTTGGAGCTCACACCGGATAGCGACCCGGACTGGAGCGCGCGGGTGGTCGAGACGACAGACTTGTTGGTGCACTCGGGTCAGGCGGCTGAGGCTGAGAACCTGATCGCCCAAACCACAGGACGGATCGATCGCGAAGCTGAGGCTGCGGCGCGAATGACCCTGGGGTCGCTGGAACTTCAATACGGCCCAGCGGGTTGCGCCGAACACTGCGGCAGAGGGCTGGAGCTTCCTGATCTGCCACCGCAGCTGCGGGTCGCTTTGCTATCACTGCGCGCGTGCGCGCTGGAGATGGTTGGGGACATCGATGCCGCCGCGGCGTGCGCAAATGAGGCAACCGCCGCGGCGTATGTCTTGGACGAGACGTTCGAGGCGGTCGTCACGCTTCCGCCGCGGGCGCTGGTCGCATTCGATCGTGGCGACTGGCGGGCGGCCGTAGACCTCGCCGACCGGGGAGTCAGGGATCAGGATCTTGCCGATGTACCCGCCCGTCGCGCATGGATGTTCGACGCATGGTATGCGTTGATCCTGATCGCCCTCGGCCAGCATCAGCAGGCGTTGCAGCTTATCAACGCCGGAACGAGATCAGCTGAACGCGAAGGGATTTCGGCCAATCTACGGGTGTGGTCGATGCTACGCTGCCGCACTATGCTCGCGCTGGGCAGGTTCGCCGACGCGACCGCCGAGGCCGAGGCAGTCATGGAGATGTCAGACGAGATCGGCGAAGGCGGGCGCGGCTACATCAATCACATCGCCTCCCATGTGCTCTGCACTATCGCGCTGCACACCGGCGACACTGCCGGGTTGTCGGCAGCAAGGCGGGCTGCCATCCAGATGCAGCAGGTGACCCACGGTCGCGCCCGTCCTCTAGCCGCGTGGATGCTCGCCAGACTGGATGCGGCACAAGGTACTCCGGCACAGTCCCGACAACTTGACATTGCTCTGCTCGATCCGCTGATCAACGGAACCCCACACGTCAGCAGCCCACGTCGTTATGTCGATCAACCAGAGCTGGTGCGTGTGCTGCTGGCCGGCGACCACCGCGAAGACGCCATCGCAGTGGCTGGTCGCCTCCGCGCCATGGCGGCCAACGACCCGGATTTCCCCCTGTTGGCCGCGACGTCGACTCACACCGATGCACTGCTGGACAATGACTTCGGTCTGGCGGACAAAGCGGCGGCATTGTACGAAGGCGGTGAGGAGCCGGTACTGATCGCGCGCGCTCTTGAAGACGCCGGACACTTTCGACCGAGGAATCTGCGGGACGAAGCCGTCGAGCGGCTCGAGTCAGCGTTGGAGATCTATGTGCAAGTGGGCGCGCGCCGCGATGCGGCTCGGGTTCGAGCCCTGCTGCGCCAACGTGGCGTCCGCAGGATGAACCTTCGGACCACCGTGTCAGCCGTTTGGCCCGAACTGAGTGACTCGGAACTCGCGGTGGTGCGGCTGGTGGCAACCGGGTCGACCAATCGTGAAGTCGCAGAACAACTATTTCTCTCACCGCATACTGTTAACGCTCACCTTCGGCAGATATTCGCCAAGCTCGGTCTCCGTTCGCGGGTTGAACTGGCCCGGCTCACCGCGCAACGCGACGCACGCTGAACCCTGAGATCGAGCATCGTCAGCTAGATCCGCACACCTACGAGCATCGAGTGATGGATCCCTGGGCGCGCTGGATTCAACCTGCTCCCAGAAGTACTCGAACGAGTGATGCGCCGGACTGAGCGCCGATGCGACGCTGGCGTAGTCATAACCCGCGAATACTAAGGCGGACAGCCATGAGGGTGCTTTTTCATCGTCACCCCACGGCGCGACGACAGTTCAGGCGTGCGGCGGATACAGATCCCGCCACGCGCCCAGCGTCCAACCGCCTCGTGAGCGTCGGCGGATGGTTTCAGGCTCACCGCAGTATCGAAACCCATAGTTATTCAGCCTAGAAAGGACCACCGCGATGTCTGAACCTGCTACGTCGAACACGCTGGGCGTCAACGTATTCACTGCCCCTGGCAAGGCCGTGGTCGGTGAACGCCCCAAACCCTTCGGACCACCGCTGGGTTGGGACCCCATCACCTCGACCCTCATCTACGGTGAGTACGACGCTGTCCTGGTCGACCCGCTGACCACCGTGGCGGAAGCCAGTGCACTCGCGGAATGGGTTGGGCTGCATCATCGCAACCTGACCACCATCTACATCACCCACGGACATTTCGACCACTTCTTCGGGCTCAGCGTCCTACTGGACCGCTTTCCCGACGCCAAGGCCATCGCGACGCCAAAATCGATCGAACTGGTCGCGCGGACAGACCCGGAGCTCAGCCGCTTCTTCGCCAGCCTCTTCCCGGGACAGTTCCCGGCCAAGATCACGCTGCCCCAACCCTACCCCGACGACACATTCTTCCTCGAGGGCAACGAGATTCGGATCATCGAGCAGGGTTGGACCGACACCCTGGACAGCACGTCGTTGCACGTGCCCTCGATCGACCTTGTTGTCGGTGGAGATGTTCTGTACAACCAATGCCACATGTTCGTCGGCGACAGCACCGCTGAAAGCCGGGCCAATTGGATCGCCGCGTTGGATCGGTTGGCCGACCTTAATCCCAAGATCGCCATTGCCGGTCACAAGAAGACCGGGGCACCGGATACTCCGGACGCCATCGAGGGTTCCAAACGCTATCTCAAAGACTTTGGGCGCCTTAAGGAATCGGCACTCTCCGACGAAGATCTGTATAACGAGATGGCGAGGCTCTACCCGGATTGGGTAAGTCACCAGTCGTGGCTCATGTTCGGTTTCCCCCTCAACACCATCCCAGCATCGTGACGCTGCACGACGACATCCGCGGCAGCTGGGCATTGGTCTCGTACACGACAGAGGACGAACGGGGCGGACCCGTCAGCTACCCGCTGGGCCCCGATGCCCTGGGATTGATCATGTACACCCACGACGGCTACATGTCCGCGCAGCTGATGAGGCCCGACCGGCCGGACTACGAGCAGCCCGACACCGCCGGCGGCACCGAGGCACAGCATGCGGCTGCCGCGGCGGGATATCTTGCCTATAGCGGTCCCTACGCTGTTGACGAGGCCACCGGCATCGTGCACCACGAAGTGGTCGTCTCGCTGCTGCCGAACTGGTTGGGAACCTTGCAGTTACGCCACAGCATCCTCGAGTCGAACCGGCTCACACTGATTGCCGAGGCACCGTCACACGGTCGCATGATCCGATCGACGCTGGTGTGGGCCCGACCAGTCGAACGCGACCGGTGATCGCAGGCGACGGTGGCCAGCCGTCCGGGAAACCCTGCGATCTCGCCGTTGACGTGGAACCGTCGCGTCACTCCTTTTATCGGTGAAGCCACCTCAGCGTTGATGTTCGGTCCCGGCCCGAAGCTCCGTCCAGAGGCGTAGGAATGCCCGCAGCGAGGCCCGCGGTGTCGAGTCGTTACGCCAGATCAGGATCTTCTCGTAGCCGATCGCGGGGTCGATGCTGCATTTGGACAGCCCGGTGACATCAGCCAATACGGGGTCGGAGCCGGCGCTGATGGCGACCCCGACGCCTTGCTGGGCGAGGGCGAGCTGTAGCCGGACGTCATTGGCGGCGTGGTTGACATGCAACGCGAGACCCGCGGCGGCGAACGCGGCGTCCATGATGGAACGTAGCCCGCTGCTGGGCGCGTAGCTGATGATCGAATGGGCGTGCAGCACCGCCACCGGAACGGGCCGCGAGTCGAACGCGAAGACTTCCGGGTTGAACACCGCAAATAGTTGGTCGGCCAGCAGCGTTGCCGCCGAGATTGTAGGCGGCAGAGGCGATATCGGACGCGCGATCACCGCGGTGTCGAGCCCGCCGTGATTCACCAGGTCCAACAATGGGGCGGAGGTCCCCTCAGTCACGGTCACATCGACGCCGGGGAACTGCTCATGAAAGGTCCCCAACAATTCCGGCACCAGCGTGCATTCGATTCCGCTGACCGTGCCAAGGCGAAGCTCTCCCTGCAGCAGACCCGCACGCGCGGAGAATTCCGACTTGGCGGCCGCCGCGGCAGCCAGGCACTGCCGCGCATACGGCAACAGGACATGACCGCCGACCGACAAACTGATTCCCCGCGGAAGCCGCTCGAACAGCGACTCGCCCAGCTCGCGCTCCAATGCTTGGATCTGGGCGCTGATCGAGGGCTGCGTGACCCGGCAGCGCGCCGCGGCCCTCGTGAACGACTCCTCGTCGGCGACCGCGACGAAATACTCCAGACTGCGCAAATCCATGGGGTTCAGCATGAGGCGCGGGCGCCAACCTCGACCACCACGCCCCAGGTCTCAGCCTTCTTGGGCCACCGCCCACCGCGCGATGCTCTGTGCGTACAGCGGAGTCTCCATTCGACAATGCCGTCCAGAGGCGTCTTGGCGGGCCTCGGCTGCCTCCTGAAACGTCTGCCCCTGTGCGGTGATGAACTCCAGGAAACCCTCGGTGGGATGGGAGGTCACTGTGTTGGTGTAGCGGCAACGCTCACCTTCGAGCTGCTCCATCCGTAATTCCCAGATCACCTGGCTGGTGGTCCATCCGTGCGGGGTGAGGACATCCGACAGCGACACCATCTTGCAGTAGTGCGGCTCGGCGACCTCAAACCGATACTGCTGCACCACGAGCCCGGTACCGATCATCTCCACATTGATCGACATCGGCGTGCCATCGTCATCGACGGTGTAGCCGGCCGCCTTATGGTCCGGCGGCGCGCAGCGCTGATACTCATGCGTCGGTAAAGTCTTGAGCCACTGAGCGATATCGACCCGCTCGAACGGCGCCTCGACATCGGCAGTCACCACGATGTGCGAGAGCACCAAATCCTGCCGAACCGTCACGCTCATCGTCCGCTCCTATCGGGCGCGTTCATCGCCGCCGACCTGTACAGAATTCTTGCGACGACCTACGTAGCCTGTCCAATCGCAATTTCCAGTGGCTGCCATCGACCACGCTTATAGCGGGCGGGGCAGCTATCGGCGGGCAGGCTACGCGCGAAGGCGAGCGCCGTCGTGAAGCGGGCACCTAATGCCTCAGGCCGCTATTCTTGAATGTTCATTCCCGAAACAATAGAATTCGCGCATGGCCAGAACCCGAGAGTTCGACGCGGACGCGGCGCTGGACGCCGCGATTGGCGTCTTTCGCGAGCATGGATTCGAGGGCAGTTCAGCACAGCTGCTGGTGGATGCGATGGGGATCGGACGCCAGAGCCTTTACGCGACCTTCGGCGACAAGTGGCAGCTGTATCGCTCGGCGGTACGGCGGTACGGAATGGGCGAATGCGCCGCCCATCTCGACGCCCTGCGCAGCGGCCCGCGAGCCATCGACGGAATCGGTGCGATGTTGCGCCGCGTCGTGGAAACTGCTGATCAACCCTGCCTCGGGGTCGGCTCGATCTACGAGTTCGGCTCCTCACGCCCGGACCTCGCACAGATCAACGAACGACTCGGCACCGGGCTGCGGGCAGCCGTCGCCGGCCGCATCCGCGATGCACAGCAGGAGGGTGACGGAGCCGTCGACATCGATCCTGAAACCGCCGCCGAGTTCCTCATGGCCAGTATCTCCGGCATCCGAGTCGCGGGCCGCGGCGGCGCGGGCCCCACAATCCTGACCGGGATGGCCGACATGACACTGCGAGCGATTCGGTAGCGTCGAATTCACCGATTTATTGAACGATCATTCACGATGGGAGCGGTTACATGAAGGCAGTCATCATGAAAGCCACGGGCGGCCGGGAGATGCTGGAATACGTCGAGCGTCCCGAGCCCACCCCAGGCCCCGGCGAAGCCCTGGTGGAGATCGCCTACGCAGGCGTCAACTTCATGGACATCGGTGTGCGACAAGGCATGGCGTGGACCGAAATCCCCAACCCCAAGATCCTCGGAGTCGAAGGGGCCGGGCGCGTCCTGGCGGTGGGTGAGGGCGTCCAAGACATTTCCATCGGCCAGCGCGTCGCCTGGGTGTACGCGCCCGGAAGCTATGCGGAGCGGATCGCGATTCCGGCCACGTCGCTGGTCCCGATCCCGGACGCGATCGAGGACCGCGTGGCCGCGTCGGTGATGATGCAGGGACTCACCGCAAGCCACTTCGCGACCGACTTCTACCCGGTGCGGCCCGGAGACACCGCGTTCGTCCACGCGGCCGCCGGGGGGCTGGGACTGCTGCTGACCCAGATCATCAAACTACGCGGTGGCCACGTCATCGGCCGCGTCTCCTCCGATGCCAAGGCCCCCGCGGCCAAGGAGGCCGGCGCCGACCACGTGATCGTCGATGCCGAGGGCCGGTTCGCCGAGGAGGCGCTGCAGCTCACCGACGGCGAAGGCGTACACGTCGTCTACGACGGCTCCGGACCCGCGACGTTCCAAGGCTCGCTCGACGTGCTGCGCCGGTCGGGCACGTTCTGCTGGTACAGCCCGGTCCTCGGCGGCCCCGGTCCGATCGACATCATGAGCCTGCCGAAGAGCATCAAGATCGGCTATGCGGTATTCGCCGACCACATCGCTACCCCCGCACTGCTGCGCGCCCGCACGCAGCGACTCTTCGACTGGATTGCGGACGGGAAGCTGGAGGTGCGGATCTTCGGCGAGTATCGCCTGGCAGACGCGATGAATGCGCATGCCGACATCGAGAACCGCAAGACCGTGGGAAAGCTGCTACTGGTGCCGTGATCGGCCTTAACAGGGAAATGCCGGGCACGCAGCCCGGCATTTCCCGTTCGGTAGGACGGCGAGGCCGCCAATGACAGCAGTTGGTTAGCCGCGGCGGCCGCAGACTGGCCACGCGCCGATGCCCTGCGAGTGCAGCACGTTCTCGGCCACCCGGATCTGCTCCTCGCGACTCGCACCGGAGGGCGAACCGGAGCCGCCGTTGGAGTGCCAGGTGCTCGAGGTGAACTGCAGGCCTCCGGCGAAGCCGTTGCCGGTGCTGATCCCCCAGTTTCCGCCCGACTCGCACTGGGCAATGGCGTCCCAGTTGACGCTATAGGCCTTGATAGGCGCCGGAGCCTCCGGAGCCGGGGCGGGCGGCGGCGGGGAGACGTTCGGGTCGAAACCCACCGGGGCGGGCGGCGGGGCGTCCGGCGCCGGGGGTGGCGGCGGTGCGTCAGGAGCCGGGGGTGGCGGCGGGGCGTCAGGAGCCGGGGCGTCCAGGGCCGGTGGCGGCGGCGCGTCAGGGGCAGGCGCCGCCGGAGCAACGTTCGGGTCAAAGCCCACCGGTTCCGCGTTGGCGGTGGCTGACGGCACAGCTACCAGCGTTCCTGTGACCGCGGCCAGGATGAGCGTCTTGCGGACGTTCTTCAACTTGTTCCTTTCGCATGCGCGCGCGCCAAACTCAACCCATGGGCGTGGGTCGAGGTGCTATGTCGATGTGAAATAGGTGCTTTGGCTCGTGCCGTCTCGTTCGGGCACGACAGCGGCGGGCATGATCTGCATCTGCCCAGTCGGCTGATAGCCGGTGGCTGCTCGCGACCGTCGCCGCCCGCAGCCCCGCTCACACGCGGACTCGTGGATTGAATTTTTCATTAACCCGTTCGGGCTAAAGGGCACAGTAGGAGACCAGATTGCGTTCGTCATCTCCGACACGCCGATATCTCAATCCAATAACGAGCCGATTACGACGCGACCGCGGAAATATTAACGCAGGTCAACAGTACCTTTTTCGCGCGTATCCATCTGACGTGAAGACTACACAATTGTGATACGACTCACACCATATTTGTGAGCTGAGCCACGCATTTGCCACAGTGTGGATCGGTTGGCTGATGGGCGCGGCAATTAGCCCGCCGAGCATCACATAGGTGGGCCGTCGTGCGATGGCGCACAGTACATGCTGATTGTGATCTAGGCCTGTCATGCCGTTTCTGGAGGTCAAATACGCTTCACGACAACGGCGTTCATCGAACTGGATGTTCGGCGTCCTTCGAAAACTCCTGCACAGAACCGGGTTAGGCGCGCACAAACACTTCTGGTCGTCGACTTGACCTTGAATTACGCACTGTCGCTACAGCTTTAGTCACGGTCGTTGCGCCAGTGCCTGCCGCTGGTGCCATGGTGCAGGCCCGGCGCCAAGCACGGCGGCCCAGAAACCTAACCCGAGCGAATTGGTGCAATCGAATTAGCCATGAATGATTTCGCCGAGTCCACTCCGGGCGGACTCGGCAGTGCCACACCCCGCCGAGCTCACCCTGGATCCGCCACCACTGCGCGAAATTTGTTGTGCGCCAGGACTATGCGGGGCGTTGAGCAGCCTCAAGCTGAATTTGCCACCGAGTTGGCGAGGAACTTAATCGATAGGGCGCGAGAAAACCAATAGTGTTTCTTATGAACAAACAGTTAACGACGACGAATACGTAAGTCAGGAATGTAATACAAGAAATTGGCTAAAGAATTAGTTTAATTCTGCGAAATCCAACGAGCGTCACTCAGGCTCCGGGCTGCACCAGGGCGCGGAACTCGGAGTCGGTGTTGACATTGGTCAACACGCGCGAATCCGGCAACACGATCTGCTGAGCGTCGGAAGCATCGATGAGGGCGCTCATCTTGCGCTCGCCCGCGGCCACCAGCGCGTCAATCCGGTCGGCCAGATCGGTGCGGTACACCGCGGCAAGGTAGTGGCTGCGACCGTCCCACGGCAACACGACTTCGGCGTCGGTCTTGGTGGCGAGCGCCAAGAGTTCGTCGATCAATTCGACTGTCAGCAGCGGCATGTCGACGGCGCAAACGAACGCGAACTGCGCGCCTGCTTCCGCGGCTGCACGCAGTCCCCGCCCCGTCGCCGGCAGCGGTCCCAGCCCCTGTATTTCGTCACGGATGACACGCGCGTCAAGCCGGGGCAGCGGTTGGCCCGGGGCAGCCACGGCGAAAACCGGGTCGCAGCGCTGCGCGACAACGCCGACGACGTACTCGGCCATCGTGGCGCTTCCGCCGGGACCCGGCAAGGTGGCCTTGTCGCGGCCCATGCGCCGCGATTCGCCTCCGGCGAGTACTACGCCGGCCAATGACACTGCGTCGGGCACCAGCACAGCCCCCTAGTCGACGGTCCAGGTGTCGCGCCCACGCAAAAGCGATTGCAGCGCGGCGGCGTCGAACGGCGTTGCTTCGCGGGCCGCGGCGACCTGGGAGCGGGCCGCGTCGTCGTAGGTGGGGCGGTTGATGTTTCGGAAGATGCCCAGCACCGTATGGTCGAGGTTCTGGTCCGACAGCCGCGACAGCGCAAACGCATAGCCGGAGTCGTCGGCGTGCGCGTCGTGCTTCACGATCTCTTCGGTCGCGACGTCGGCGGTCTTGGCCACCTCGAGGCCGAAGCCGGACTTCACCACGCAGTATTCGCCGTTGGCCCCGAACACAATCGGTTCGCCGTGTCGGACGTTGATCACCCGGTCCTCGGCGCCCTCCTTGCGCAGCGCGTCGAACGAACCGTCGTTGAAAATCGGGCAGTCCTGCAGGATTTCGACCACGGCGGCCCCGCGATGTTCGGCGGCGCCGCGCAATACCTCGGTGAGCCCGGCACGATCGGAGTCCAGCGCGCGGCCGACGAACGTCGCTTCGGCGCCCAGCGCCAGCGAGGCCGGGTTGAACGGGTGGTCCAGCGAGCCCATCGGCGTCGACTTGGTGATCTTGCCGACCTCGGAGGTCGGCGAGTACTGGCCCTTGGTCAGCCCGTAGATCCGGTTGTTGAACAGCAGGATGGTGATGTTGACGTTGCGGCGCAGCGCGTGGATCAGATGATTGCCGCCGATCGACAAGGCGTCCCCGTCGCCGGTGACCACCCAGACCGACAGGTCCTCGCGGGCCAGTGCCAGGCCGGTCGCGATCGCCGGCGCGCGGCCGTGGATCGAGTGGAACCCGTAGGTCTCCAAGTAATAGGGGAAACGGCTCGAGCAGCCGATACCGCTGACGAACACGATGTTCTCGCGGCGCAGGCCCAGATCGGGCAGGAAGTTGCGGATCGTGTTGAGGATGACGTAGTCACCACAGCCCGGGCACCAGCGCACCTCTTGGTCACTGGTGAAGTCCTTGCCCTTCTGCGGCTGGTCGTCAACGGACAATGTGGGCACACCGTCGTTCTTCTTCAACCTCGGAGTCAAGCCGAGGTCTGTGCCCGTCAGGTCACTGCCGATCGCGTTAGTCACGAGCGCCGCTCCTCCCCATCGCTTCGCTCTGCATCGTCGCCGTCGCGCGTCATGCGTTAGCTCCAACCGTTGCTGCCGCCATTCTGGCGACCATCGCCTTGTCTTGCTCGATTTCGGGCAGCGTCCCGGCCAGTGCGGCCCGGATAACCCGCCCGATTTCGTCGGCCAAAAACGCCAGGCCCTGGACCTTGGTGACCGACTGGACGTCGACCAAATACTTAGCCCGCAGCAGCAGCGCCAACTGGCCCAAGTTCATCTCCGGTGCCACCACCCTCGGATAACGCCGCAGCACGTCGCCGAGGTTGGTGGGGAACGGGTTGAGGTAGCGCAGATGGGCGTGCGCAACCTTGATGCCCTTACGGCGCGCGCGCCGGCACGCCTCGCCGATCGGGCCGTACGAGCTGCCCCACCCAATCAGTAGCAACTCCGCGTCGCCGGTCGGGTCGTCGACTTCCAGGTCGGGAACCGAGATGCCGTCGATCTTGGCCTGGCGTATCCGCACCATGAGGTCGTGGTTGACCGGTTCGTAGGAGATGGCACCCGAACCGTTCGCCGCTTCCAGTCCACCGATGCGGTGTTCGAGGCCGGGAGTGCCCGGCACGGCGAACTGGCGAGCCAGTGTTTCCGGGTCGCGGGCGTACGGCTGGAAGGGCTCGTCGGGCTTGGCGAAGGTGTGTTGGATCTGCGGCAACGAGCCGACATCCGGTATTTGCCAGGGCTCAGAGCCGTTGGCGATTGCGCCGTCGGACAACAAGATCACCGGCGTGTGATAGGAAACCGCGATGCGCACCGCCTCGAGAGCGGTTTCAAAGCAATCGGACGGCGACCGCGGGGCCAGCACGGCCACCGGCGACTCTCCGTTGCGGCCGAACAGCGCCTGCAGCAGGTCGGCCTGCTCGGTCTTGGTGGGCAGACCGGTCGACGGCCCGCCTCGCTGCACGTCGACGATCAGCAACGGCAGTTCCGTCATCACCGCGAGCCCGATCGCTTCGGACTTCAGCGATACCCCCGGCCCCGACGTGGTGGTGACACCGAGCGCACCGCCGTAGGAGGCACCGATCGCGGCGCAGATGCCACCGATCTCGTCCTCGGCCTGGAAGGTGATCACATTGAAGTTCTTGTGCCTGGACAGCTCGTGCAGGATGTCCGACGCCGGTGTGATCGGGTAACTACCCAGCACAACCTGAAGGTCGGCAACCTGACCGGCCGCGATAATGCCGTAGGCCAGCGCGGTGTTGCCCGAGATCTGGCGGTACTCGCCGGTCGGCAAGGTGGCCCGGGACACCTCGTAGGTGGTGCCGAAAGCCTCGGTCGTTTCGCCGTAGTTCCAGCCGGCCTTGAGCGCGAGGACGTTGGCCTCCGCGACGTCGGGCTTGCGGACGAACTTCTCCCTGATGAAGGTCTCGCTGGTCTCGATCGGCCGCCCGTACATCCACGACAAGAGGCCCAGCGCGAACATGTTCTTGGCCCGCTGCCCGTCTTTCTTGGTCGCGCCGATCGATTCGACGGCCCCCAGGGTCAGCGTGGTCATCGCGACGGAATGCACGACATAGTCGGACAGCTCGTCGGTCTCCAACGGGTTTGCTACGTAACCCACCTTGGTCAGGTTGCGTTTGGTGAATTCGTCGGAATTGGCGATCACCATTCCGCCGCGCGGCAGGTCGCCGATGTTGGCCTTCAATGCGGCCGGGTTCATGGCGACGAGCACGTCCGGCCGGTCGCCGGCGGTCAGGATGTCATAGTCGGCGATTTGAATCTGGAACGACGAGACGCCGGGCAATGTGCCTGCGGGAGCTCGGATCTCGGCGGGATAGTTCGGCTGGGTCGCCAGGTCGTTGCCGAAAAGCGCTGCCTCCGACGTGAACCGATCACCGGTCAGCTGCATACCGTCACCGGAGTCACCGGCGAATCGGATGACGACCTGTTCTAGGCGTTGACGGTCCGACGACCCGCCATGAGAATCTGACCCGGCTCCACTGCCGTTCAAATCCACGTCTCCGCCTTCCATTTGTTAACCGGACAGGCACTCTGCCGAAGCTTCAGGTTACGCGCCATCAAAGGAGTCCCCGCGCTCATACGGTTGTATGAGACTGGTAGTACCAATTATTGCACTCGTTGTCGGGTCAGAAGGACGTCTCTGACTGCGCATACTTACCAATATCTTAGGCAAAACGCGTAGTCAGCGAGGGCTACCGGCGAGTACGACACGAAACTGTGGTTTTGGTCACGTCGCCGCGCCCTAATCCGCCACCGTCCAGGCATTGTTCCTCCGACGGCATCACAAATAAGTCGTTGACCCTTGCGGGGTTACCCGAAGGGTCAACGGCGCTCTGGCTAGGCGCTCTTGTCGCGGCGCTCGGTGCGCGACGGCTTGCGCGGCACGATCGTCGGCAGCACGTTGTCCTGCACAGTCTCCTTCGTCACGACCACCTTGGCGACGTCGTCGCGGCTCGGGATGTCATACATCACCGGCAGCAGGACCTCTTCCATGATGGCGCGCAAACCACGAGCACCGGTGCCGCGGTGGATCGCCTGGTCGGCGATCGCTTCCAGCGCGTCCTCGGTGAACTCCAGCTCCACGCCGTCCATCTCGAACAGACGGGTGTACTGCTTGACCAACGCGTTCTTCGGCTCGGACAGGATCTTGACCAACGACTCCATATCGAGGTTGGTGACCGAAGCAACGACCGGGAGCCGCCCGATGAACTCGGGGATCAGGCCGAACTTGATCAGATCCTCGGGCATCACATCGGCGAAATGGTCGGTGGTGTCGATCTCGGCCTTGGACCGAACCTCGGCGCCGAAGCCCAGGCCACGCTTGCCGACGCGCTCGTAGATGATCTTCTCGAGGCCGGCGAACGCACCCGCGACGATAAACAGCACGTTGGTGGTGTCGATCTGGATGAACTCCTGGTGCGGGTGCTTGCGGCCGCCCTGCGGGGGAACCGAGGCCTGCGTACCTTCCAGGATTTTCAGCAGGGCCTGCTGCACGCCCTCGCCCGACACGTCGCGGGTGATCGACGGGTTCTCGCTCTTGCGGGCGATCTTGTCGACCTCGTCGATGTAGATGATGCCGGTCTCGGCGCGCTTGACGTCGTAGTCGGCGGCCTGGATCAGCTTGAGCAAGATGTTCTCGACGTCTTCACCGACGTAACCGGCCTCGGTCAGCGCGGTGGCATCCGCGATCGCGAACGGCACATTCAGCATCTTGGCCAGGGTCTGGGCCAGGTAAGTCTTGCCGCAGCCGGTGGGGCCGAGCATCAGGATGTTGGACTTGGTCAGCTCGACCGGCTCGCACCGGGAGTCACGACCCTTCTCGCCGGCCTGGATCCGCTTGTAGTGGTTGTAGACCGCGACGGCCAGCGTCCGCTTGGCGGTGTCCTGCCCGATGACGTATCCCTCGAGGAACTCGCGGATCTCAGCAGGCTTGGGCAGCTCGTCGAGCTTGACGTCGTCGGCGTCAGCAAGCTCCTCTTCGATGATCTCGTTGCAGAGATCAATGCATTCATCGCAGATGTAGACGCCCGGGCCCGCAATGAGTTTCTTGACCTGCTTCTGACTCTTTCCGCAGAACGAGCACTTCAGCAGATCACCGCCGTCTCCGATGCGCGCCATGGTGCCTCAGTGCCTACTTCCTGTTCGCCGTACGCCTCAACCTGCCTGCCGCATGTATCCCCACGACGCTACCCGCTAGATCGGGCCCGCCGCGACCATTAGCGCCGAATCGCGTCGGTGGTATTCATGCCTGTCCGAAAACATATAGCCCGACACCCCCCGTCGCTGGCTGAGACGCGCTTTCCGTGTCTTTGGCGTGTCGCGGCCGTTACCCGACCGATGCTGGCTACGCCAAATGAGCTGGTTGCCAGGCCACCACCCTACAGTGGCCGAGTGGGATTGGCTGCGGAAATTTCTCGTCCCGCCAAATCCGCGCTGATCAGCGACGGCGGCCTGGCCACCGAGCTGGAAGCACGCGGTCACGACCTGTCGGACCCGCTGTGGTCGGCGAGGCTGCTGGCGGACGCCCCGGACGAAATCGTCGCGGTGCACGCCGCCTACTTTCGGGCCGGCGCGAAGATCGCGACGACCGCCAGCTACCAAGCATCGTTCGAAGGCTTTGCGGCCCACGGAATTGACCGCGACCGGGCCGTCGAATTGCTGTGCCGCAGCGTCGAACTCGCCCAGGCGGCGCGTGACGAGACCGGTGCCGGCGACCTTCTCGTCGCCGCCTCGATCGGACCCTACGGCGCGGCGCTGGCCGACGGATCCGAATACCGCGGACGCTACGGTCTCTCCGTCGAGGCGTTGACGCGGTGGCATCGACCGCGACTGGAGGTGCTGGCGGCCGCAGGCGCCGACGTGCTGGCGTGCGAAACGATTCCGGACGCCGACGAAGCCGAGGCCCTGGTCGACCTGGTCCGTACGGTCGGTGTCCCGGCCTGGCTCAGCTACACCATCGACGGGACCGCGACACGCGCCGGGCAACCGCTCGCCGAGGCGTTCGCGGTGGCCGCCGGCGTCGACGAGATCGTCGCGGTCGGCGTGAACTGCTGCGCGCCCGCGGACGTACTGCCGGCAATCGACATCGCGTCGGCGATCGGCAAGCCCGTCATCGTCTACCCGAACAGTGGCGAACGATGGGACGGCGGCAGGTGGACCGGCGCCCCGCAATACTCCGCCGAGCTTGCCCGCCAGTGGATTGCGGCCGGGGCGCGCATCGTCGGCGGTTGCTGCCGCGTCGGTCCGGCCGACATCGCCGGCCTGGGGGCCGTCGCCGAAAGCCCTTAGGCGGTCTGCGCGGAGAGCTTCCGGTACTCGAGAACGGTGTCGATAATCCCGTAGTCCTTGGCCTCTTGGGCGGTCAGGATCTTGTCCCGGTCGGTGTCCTTGCGAATCACCGCGGCGTCCTTGTTGGTGTGGTGAGCCAACGTGGTCTCCATCAGCGTGCGCATCCGCTCGATCTCGGCGGCCTGGATCTCGAGGTCCGAGAACTGACCCTGGATCACGCCCGACAGCGACGGCTGGTGGATCAGCACCCGCGCGTTGGGCAGCGCCATCCGCTTACCCGGTGTCCCCGCGGCCAGTAGCACCGCGGCCGCAGAGGCGGCCTGACCCAGGCAAACCGTCTGGATGTCGGCCCGCACGTACTGCATCGTGTCGTAGATCGCCATCAGCGACGTGAAACCGCCACCGGGCGAGTTGATGTACATGGTGATGTCGCGGTCGGGATCCAGCGACTCGAGCACCAGCAACTGGGCCATGATGTCGTTCGCCGACGCGTCGTCGACCTGGACGCCGAGGAAGATGATGCGTTCCTCGAACAGTTTGTTGTACGGGTTGGACTCCTTGACGCCGAAGCTGGAGTGCTCGATGAACGACGGCAGGATGTAGCGCGCCTGGGGTTGGGTTTCGGGGTTCACTGAGGTTCTCCATTGGTGATGTGAGCGGCGCGGGTGATGATGTGGTCGACGAAGCCGTACTCCAGCGCTTCCGGCGCGGTGAACCAGCGGTCGCGGTCCGAATCAGCCTCGATGCGCTCGATCGGCTGGCCGGTGAACTCGGCGTTGAGCCGGAACATCTCCTTCTTGATGACGGCGAATTGCTCGGCCTGGATAGCGATGTCGGCCGCGCTACCGGTCACGCCGCCCAGCGGCTGGTGCATCAGGATGCGGGCGTGCGGCAGCGCGTAACGCTTGCCCTTCGTCCCGGCCGCCAACAGGAACTCGCCCATCGAGGCGGCCATGCCCATCGCGTACGTGGCGATGTCGCAGGGCGCCAGCACCATCGTGTCGTAGATCGCCATTCCGGCGCTGATCGATCCACCAGGAGAGTTGATGTAGAGGTTGATGTCCTTGTCGCCATCCTCGGCGGCGAGCAGCAGAATCTGCGCGCACAACCGATTGGCGACCTCGTCGTTCACCTCAGAACCCAGGAAGATGATGCGCTCGGAGAGCAAGCGCTCATAGACCGAGTCCGTGAGGTTAAGACCCACCGAATTCGAACGCATGTCAGTCACGACCGGGTTACCTGCTTTCTCGAGATCTGTACTCACGACACTAACCAACCAAGCACACCGTTTCGCGGCCACGCACCCTTGAACCGGGCGCGTTCGCTCACAGCGTCACGGCTGGGTCATTCCTCGCTGGACTCATCGGCCACGTGGTCGACGGCATCTGCGTCTTCGTCGGCGGCATCGCTTTTCGCGCGGTCCGGGAAGAACTCGCTCGTGTCGATGGCGTTTCCGTCGGTATCGGTGACCGTCGCCTTCGACACCACTGCCGCGATCGCCAGACCACGGCGCACATCGGCGAACATGGCCGGTAGCTGGTTGTTCTCTTGAAGGTAGGCGAACAACTGCTGCGGCTCGATGCCGTACTGCCGCGAGGTCGCCACCAGTCGCTCGGTCAGGTCCTCCTGGCCGACCTGGACTTCCAGCTCATCGGCCAGCACGTCGAACAACAGCTGCCGTTGGACGTCCTTCTCTACCGCGCTGCGTGTCTCGGCCTCGAACTCCTCGCGCGTCTTGCCCTGTTGGGCCAGCACCTCCGCGAATTTGGCCTCGTCGTGGTTGACGCTGTCGATGGCGCCATGCACCGCGCTGTCGAACTGCTCGGCGACGATGCCCTCCGGCAGCGGTACGTCGACCTGCTCGAGCAGGGCCTCCACCGTGGCTTCCTGAATCTTCCCCGCTTGCTCGGCGCGCTTGAGGTTGCCCACCTGGTCGCGCAGGTTGGTGCGCAGTTCGTCGATGGTGTCGAATTCGCTTGCCAATTGCGCGAATTCGTCGTCGGGCTCCGGCAGTTCGCGTTGCTTGATCGACTTGACCGTGACGGTGACCTGGGCGTCCTGGCCGGCGTGTTCGCCGGTCGCCAGCTTGGCGGTGAATTCCTTGGACTCATCGACGGACAGGCCGACGATCGCGTCGTCGAGACCCTCGATGAGCCGGCCGGAGCCGACCTCATGCGACAGGCCCTGGGCGGCGGCACCCGGAATCTCCTCGCCATCGATCGTCGCCGACAGGTCGATCGACACGAAGTCACCGTCGGCGACCGGCCGATCCACTCCGGTCAGGGTGCCGAACCGGGCCCGCAGGGACTGCAGTTCGGCGTCGACGTCGTCGTCGCTGACCTCGATGGGATCCACCGACACCTTCAGCGCGTTGAGGTCCGGCAGGGTGATCTTGGGACGGACGTCGACCTCGGCGGTGAATGCGAGGTCCTCGCCGTACTCCTTTTTCGTCACCTCGATCTCGGGCCGGCCGATCGGGTGCACCTCGGTCTCGGTGACCGCCTGTCCGTACCGGGTGGGCAGCGCCTCGTTGACGACCTGCTCGAGCATCTCCTCGCGGCCGAAGCGGGCCTCCAGCAACTTCATCGGCACCTTGCCTGGCCGGAACCCGGGCAGCCGGACCTGCTTGGCCAGCTCCTTGTACGCGCGCTGGAAGTCGGGCTCGAGCTCGGTGAAAGGCACCTCCACGTTGATGCGCACCCGGGTGGGGCTCAACTGCTCGACGCTGCTCTTCACGGGTGTACTCCTCGTTCTATGTCTTCGGTGGCCTGGCGGGTTGCGGCGCGGTCCTGGTCGGGGTGACAGGATTTGAACCTGCGGCCTTCCGCTCCCAAAGCGGATGCGCTACCAAGCTGCGCTACACCCCGCGCTGACCTCGCGATCCTACGGGCCGACAGCATCGGCTTCGAAGCGACCTCAAGACCTTACGAAGCCATCACGAATCTGCTTCGATTAGATTTGATCTTCGCCGCCAGATACAGTCTCGCTCGACTAATGCATGCGGGCGTAGCTCAATGGTAGAGCCCTAGTCTTCCAAACTAGCTACGCGGGTTCGATTCCCGTCGCCCGCTCGGGGTAAGTAGTGCTCCACAGAAAGGCGCCATGAGCGACCTGAAAACGGACACTGACATCAATGGCTCATGCGCGTCGGCGTTCGCCGGAGTTCGCGACGCGTTCGAGCGCAACTTCACGCTGCGACTCGAGCAGGGCGCGGCCGTCGCGGTGTGGGTCGACGGGGACCTCGTCGTTGATCTCTGGGGCGGCTGGGCCGACGCGGCCGGCACCCGGCCCTGGCAACAAAACACCCTGACCACCGTGTTGTCCGGCACCAAGGGCCTGTCGGCGACCTGCGTTCACCAGCTTGTCGACCGCGGCGAGCTGGACCTGCATGCTCCGATCGCGCGCTACTGGCCCGAATTCGGGCAGGCGGGCAAGGAAGACATCACGCTGGCCATGGTGCTGAGCCACCGGTCCGGCGCCATCGGGCCGCGAGTCCCGATGAGCTGGGAACAGGTCTGCGACTGGGACTACGTCTGTGAACAACTGGTCATCGCCGAACCGTGGTGGGAGCCGGGCACCGCCCAGGGCTACCACATGACCACGTTCGGCTTCATCCTTGGCGAGGTGTTTCGCCGGGTGACCGGCCGCACCATCGGCCAGTACCTGCGCACCGAGATTGCCGAACCGCTGGGTGCCGACGTGCACATCGGCCTGTACCCCGCCGACCAGCAACGCTGCGCCGAGCGGGTGAACAAGCCGCACATGCGCGACCTGCTGACGCACGTCCCCAGCCACCCCACCAGCCTGGACGACCACCCCAAGGCAGGGCTGGCGGTCGCGATGGGGTTCGCACCCGACGACGAGGTCAGCTCCTACGATCTCGACCGCTGGCGCGCGCTCGAATTCCCCGGCACCAATGGCCAGGTGTCCGCGCTGGGGTTGGCGACGTTCTACAACGCGTTAGCCCAGGAGAAACTGCTGAGCCGCGAGCACATGGACGTGATCCGGGAGTGCCAAGGCGGCCTGGCGACGGATCTGGTGCTCGGACCCCGGGTCGCCGACCACGGCTGGGGGCTTGGCTACATGCTCAACCAACGCCGCGTCAACGGTCCCAACCCGCGGATCTTCGGCCACGGCGGGCTGGGCGGTTCATTCGGGTTCGTCGACCTGGAGCACCGCATCGGTTACGCGTACGTGGCGAATCGATTCGACGCCACCAAGGCCAACGCGGACCCACGCAGCCTCGCGCTCAGCAACGAGGTCTATGCCGCGCTGGGCGTAGACGTCTCCTGACTCCCTCGACACAAACCGCGACATAAACCGCGCCCCGCCGAACGATGTCGGCAGGGCGCGATTGTTGGTGTGCTGTATCTATCAGGGGTGCCAACCGGGAGGCGGCGGCGGTCCCCAAGGCGGAGGCGGCGGTCCTGGGGGACCCCAGCCAGGTCCCCCGGCCGGTCCAGGCGGGTTCCAGCCTCCGGGCCCATAGCCGGGCGGACCGCCGCGCCAGTCGTGGCAACCGTTCCAGTCCCAGTTGTTGCCCCAGCCCGGATCCCAGTACTCCCCCGGACACCACTGCGGGAAGGGACCTGGCTGCGCTTGAGCATCTGCGGCGACACCCACGCCGGCCAGCCCCACGGCGGCTCCGGCCAAAATCGTTGCAGCAAAACGTGGAATTGTTTTCACCAGCCGGTCTTACCCGAGAGCGCGACGTCCCAAACTGTAGACGCCAGCGTTTCTTCCTGTCAGTTTCCTGTCAATTTGCCGGTGTGTGTCACTTTTGACACGTCGGGCACCAGAACACATTTCGACCCTCCAACACCGCCGTGCGAATCGGCGTGCCGCACACCCGGCACGGTTCACCGGTGCGCCGGTACGCGTACGTGCGAGGCCGGCCGGGCGCATAGGAGGGCGGGCCGTAATCGTGTTCGGGGCGCACCACGACGATCTTGCCGCGCCGCAGGCCGACCTTCATCAGCGCCACCAGGTCGGTCCAGGCCGCGTCGAATTCCGCTTCACCGACGCCGCGACCGGGCCGGTACGGGTCGATGCGGTGCCGGAACAACAACTCGCTGCGGTACACATTGCCCACGCCCGCGATGACCGTCTGATCCATCAGCAACGCACCAACAGGCCTGCGGGACTTAGTGATTCGACTCCACGCCCAGGCCGGATCGGCGTCACTGCGCAACGGGTCGGGACCGAGCTTCGCGATGACTTCGCTTACCTGCGCCTCGTCGATCACCTCGCACACCGTCGGGCCACGCAAGTCGGTTCCGTACTCGGCGCCGACCATCCGCATCCGTACCTGCCCGACCGGTTCCGGAAGCACGCCGGAGTGTTCCCATTCGGTGAACGTGCCGTAGAGACCGAGATGTACGTGCACGATCGGGCCATCTGCATACTGATGGAAAAGATGCTTGCCCCAGGCGCTGGCCTTACGCAGGACGCGGCCGTTCACCTTGGCTGCCGCGTCCGCGAAACGCCCCTGCGGGCTGGACACCGCGACCGGCGACCGCCCGAATCGGCGTTGGTGTAACCGGGCCAACCGGTGCAGCGTATGCCCTTCGGGCACGGGATCCTCTCAGCAGTCCTTAAGCTTGCGCGCCGGGCACTGGCGGGGCCTGGTGAGTGCGCTCGTACTCGTCGAGAATGTCAATACGCCGTTGGTGTCGTTCAGCTTTCGACCATGGCGTGGTGAGGAAAGCGTCGACGAACGTCAGTGCCTCGGCCACGGTGTGCATGCGAGCGCCGATGCCGATCAGCTGTGCGTTGTTGTGCTGACGCGCCAGCGACGCGGTCTCGACGCTCCAGGCCAGCGCGCAGCGTGCTCCCGGGACCTTGTTGGCCGCGATCTGCTCACCGTTGCCCGATCCCCCGATCACGATGCCCAGGCTTTCGGGGTCGGCCACCGTGCGCGTTGCGGCGTCGATGCAGAACGCGGGATAGTCGTCCTCGGCGTCGTAGGTGAAGGCGCCGCAATCGATCGGCTGGTGTCCGGATTGCCCGAGATGCTCGATGATCTGTTGCTTGAGCTCGAATCCAGCGTGGTCAGAACCCAGGTAGACGCGCATGCCCGCAATCCTTACCCGCATGCCCGGGCGACGCAACGCCGGGGTGCCGCGTCGCCCGAGGGCAACGGGATCAGTCGAACTCGGGCTTTTCGTGTCGCGAGCGCTTGAGCTCGAAAAAGTGCGGATAGGCCGCGAAGGTCACCGAGGCGTCCCAGAGCTTGCCGGCCTCCTCGCCGCGAGGAATCCGCGACAGCACCGGGCCGAAGAACGCCACGCCGTTGACGTGGATGGTCGGCGTCCCGACGTCCGGGCCGACCGCGTCCATGCCCTCATGGTGGCTCTTGCGCAGCGCCTCGTCGTAGGCGTCGCTGGTTGCCGCGTCCGCCAGCTCGGCGGGCAGACCAACCTCGTCCAGCGCCAGCTTGATGACGTCTTCGAGCTCCTTGTTGCCCTTGTTGTGAATCTGGGTGCCCATCGCGGTGTACAGCGGAGCCAACACCTCGGCGCCGTGCGCCTGCTCGGCGGCGATCGCCACCCGCACCGGTCCCCAGGCCCGCTTCATGTTCTCGCGGTATTGCTCGGGCAGGTCTTCACGGTTCTCGTTGAGTATCGCCAGGCTCATCACGTGGAAGTTCACCTCGATGTCGCGAACCTTTTCGACTTCGAGGATCCAGCGCGACGTGATCCATGCCCATGGGCACAGCGGGTCGAACCAGAAACCGGCTTGGCTTTTCGCGGGGGCCTTCTCGGACATTGCGCAGTCCTCTCCGAATGAGATCAGGAACGGTCATAACACCGTCCTGCACAACCGTAGTCGCCGCGCACGTGTTCCCGTTCCACACCGTCGGCCCGGGACGCTACTAAGTTGGACGGGTGGCCCTTCCTAACCTCACCCGAGACCAAGCCGTCGAGCGAGCGTCCCTGATCACCGTCGACAGCTACCAGATCAGCCTCGATGTCACCGACGGTATTTCTGGCGGTCCCGGCGAACGAACCTTTCGCTCCACCACCACCGTGGTGTTCGACGCACTCGCCGGCGCCGACACGGTCATCGACCTCGCCGCCGAAACCGTTCGCAGCGCCACCCTCAACGGGCGCGACGTGGACGTCTCCGGATACGACGAGTCGACCGGCATCCCGTTGCGCGGACTGGCCGACCGCAACGTCGTCGTCGTCGACGCCGACTGCCGCTACTCCAACACCGGCGAGGGACTGCATCGCTTCGTCGACCCGGTCGACAACGAGACCTACCTGTACTCGCAGTTCGAAACCGCCGACGCCAAGCGCATGTTCGCCTGCTTCGACCAGCCCGACCTCAAGGCCACGTTCGATCTGCGGGTGACCGCGCCCGGGCACTGGAAGGTGATCTCCAACGGGGCCACCACCTCGATCGAGGACGGCGTACACAGTTTTGCGATCACACCGCGGATGAGCACCTATCTGGTGGCGTTGATCGCGGGTCCGTATGCACAGTGGAAGGACTCCTACAGCGACGAGTACGGCGAGATCCCGCTGGGCATCTACTGCCGGGCGTCGCTGGCCGAACACATGGACGCCGAGCGGTTATTCACCCAAACCAAGCAGGGATTTGGCTTCTACCACAAGAACTTTGGTCTTCCCTACGCGTTTGGCAAATATGACCAGCTGTTCGTGCCCGAATTCAATGCCGGCGCAATGGAAAATGCCGGGGCGGTGACCTTCCTCGAGGATTACGTGTTCCGCAGCAAGGTCACCCGCGCCTCCTACGAGCGACGCGCCGAGACGGTGCTGCACGAGATGGCGCACATGTGGTTCGGCGACCTGGTCACCATGACCTGGTGGGACGACCTGTGGCTGAACGAATCGTTCGCGACGTTCGCTTCGGTGCTGTGCCAAAGCGAGGCAACCGAATTCACCGAGGCCTGGACGACATTCGCGACCGTCGAGAAATCGTGGGCGTACCGCCAGGACCAATTGCCGTCGACGCACCCCATCGCCGCCGACATCCCCGATCTGGCCGCCGTCGAGGTGAACTTCGACGGCATCACCTACGCCAAAGGCGCTTCGGTACTCAAGCAGCTCGTCGCGTACGTCGGGCTGGAGCACTTCCTGGCCGGGCTGCGCGATTACTTCCGCACGCACGCATTCGGGAACGCCACCTTCAGCGATCTGCTGTCCGCCCTGGAGCAGGCGTCGGGTCGGGACCTGTCGAACTGGGGTCAGCAGTGGCTGAAGACCACCGGTCTCAACACCCTGCGCGCGGAATACGACGTGGACGCCGACGGGAAATTCACCCGGTTCGCGGTGAGCCAGAGCGGCGCCGCACCGGGGGCCGGCGAAACCCGGGTGCACCGGCTGGCGGTCGGTATCTACGACGAAGACGACGCGGGCAAGTTGGTGCGGGTGCACCGCGAGGAACTCGACGTCGACGGTTCAGAGACGGAAGTCCCTGCGCTGGTTGGTATTTCGTCCGGAAAGTTGATTCTGGTCAACGATGACGACCTGACCTATTGCTCGCTTCGCCTGGACGCGAAGTCGTTGCGCACCGCGCTGGAGTGCATCGCCGACATCGCGGAGCCGCTGCCCCGCTCGCTGGTGTGGTCGGCGGCGTGGGAGATGACCCGCGATGCCGAACTGCGTGCCCGCGACTTCGTGGCACTGGTTTCCGGTGGCGTGCAGGCCGAGACGGAAGTCGGTGTGGCACAACGGCTGCTGTTGCAGGCGCAGACAGCGCTGGGCTCCTACGCCGAGCCGGGCTGGGCCCGTGAGCATGGCTGGCCGCAGTTCGCCGATCGGGTGCTGGAGCTGGCCCGCGCGGCGCAGCCGGGATCGGATCACCAGCTCGCCTTCGTCAACACGCTGTGCTCCTCGGTGCTGTCCCCCAGGCATATCGCGACGATGGCCGATCTGCTCGATCAGGACCCGTCCGAGTTGGGCCTGGCGGGCCTCGACATCGACACCGACCTGCGCTGGCGCATCGTGACGGCCCTGGCCACTGCCGGCGATATCGACGCCGACGGCACGGCGACGCCGTTCATCGATGCCGAGGTGCAGCGCGACCCGACGGCGACCGGCAAGCGCTACGGCGCCCAGGCGGCCGCGGCCCGCCCGCAGCCCGACGTCAAGGAGCAAGCGTTCACCACGGTGGTCGAGGACGACACCGTGGCCAACGCGTCGGCACGCGCGATCATCGCGGGCTTCGGGGCACCCGGCCAGGGTGAGTTGCTCAAGCCGTTCGCCGAGCGCTATTTCCGGGCCATTCCCGGCGTCTGGGCGCGGCGCTCCAGCGAGGTCGCGCAGACGGTGGTGATCGGTCTCTACCCGTCGTGGGACATCAGCGAGGACGGCATCGCCGCCGCCGAGAAGTTCCTGAGTGCGCCGGAATCCGAGGTGCCGCCGGCCTTGCGCCGTTTGGTGCTGGAGGGCCAGGCCGGGGTGAAGCGGGCGTTGCGAGCCCGCACCTTCGACGGTGCGTAGCTAGCGCTGTTACGCCGGAGAGATCCCCGCGCTGAGCACGCGGATCGCGCTGACCAGCCCGTCGACCAGGTGGCCCTGCTCGAATGCGGACGACGCGGCGGCCACGCCCAGCGGCGCGGCGGACTCGGCACCGCGTCCGCGGACCTCCGAGCCGTAGACCACCTCGATGACGGCCTGATCTGGCGAGACGGCCAGCAGTACCGCGTTGTTCGGGGTGGGCACGTCGGCCAGGATCTCGCGAGCCCGGGCCGCGGTGTCGCTACCCAGGTCGCCGAGGTAGATGGCGAACCGCGTCATCGACTGGCGCGAGCCGTATTTCAGGGCGTCGTCGATGGCGACGAGGTCCTTGGTCGGAAACGGGTAGTGCACCGACAGCTCACCGGGCTCGGTGACCCCGGACACCCGTCCGCTGCTGGTGATCGCAAAGCCCGCGGGCAGCGCGGCGTGCTCTCTCGTCGCTACCTCACCATGTGCCACTGGCGCCACCTCCGACTGAGAACTCCGATGCGTGATGCCCATGCGCGCCGCCGACCGCTTCGTCGGTGGCAGCCCACAGGATCGGCGGATGCGTCCACGGTTCGGACATCTTGTAGGTCGCGGGGTGCGGCCCCTTGCGCGACCAGATCAGCGCCGCCAGCACGATCACCAGCAACGCCGGGATTCCAACCAAGTACAGGTGAATCTCCATTGCGCTCACGACGGAAACCGTATCCCACCGAGTGATGCCGCGGCGCGCTTGGACACAAGATTGGCGGTCAGGCCGCGCCCTCGCCGAGGTATCGGACCCAGGACGGATCCATCTCCTTGACCGTCGACAGCAGTCGCCAGTGCTGTCCGGTCGGCGGGAGCGGCGCGCGACGCAGTGTCCAACCGAGTTCGGTGAGCAGCTTGTCGCCCTTGCGGTGGTTGCACGTCGAGCAGCAGGCGACGCAGTTCTCCCAGGAGTGGCCGCCGCCACGGCTGCGGGGCACGACGTGGTCGACGGTGTCGGCCTTCGCTCCGCAATAGGCACAGCAGAAGCGGTCGCGGTGCATCAGCGCGGCGCGGGTCATCGGGACACGGGCCCGGTACGGAACCCGGACATAGGAGCGTAGCTGGATCACCGACGGCACCGGGATCGAGCTGGTCGCCGAGTGGATGACCGGTCCGGTGGGATCGTGGTGCACCACGTCGGCCTTGCCGCAGATCACCATCACGATCGCCCGCCGCATCGGCAGCGCGGTCAGCGGCTCGTAAGTGGAATTCAGCAGCAGCACCCGGCGGCGACTCCAGATCGACGCGCTCTCGTGCCGGGTGGGTGGATGGGTGTCGGCCCCCGGGGAGGGGCGGTGCGGCCCAACCGGGGTGGGGCGGTGGGAACCAACACTGTGCAGAGACGGCGCGGTTGCGGGACCGGTTAACCCTGCCGCGGCCCCGGAACCTCGGTGGCTGCGGCGTCTCTTGCCCTGCGCCATAAATCCTCCGCGGATAGTCCACCATGATTCGCCGCCGATCGCACGCCTATTGCTGGTGCGCGCCGTGACCAGCCGGTTAACAGAAAGGAGCGGTCGGGGCCTGCCTGATGTCGCTGCACCGCGGATGCACCACAATGGGCGGTGATGGAACAGGTACAACAGTCGTTCTACGACGCCGTCGGCGGTGCTGAGACATTCAAGACGATCGTCGCGCGCTTCTACGCGCAGGTCCCCGAGGACGAGATCCTGCGTGAGCTGTACCCCCTGGATGATCTGGAGGGCGCCGAAGAACGGTTGCGCATGTTCCTCGAGCAGTACTGGGGCGGCCCGCGCACGTACTCCGACCAGCGCGGGCATCCCCGGCTGCGGATGCGCCACGTTCCGTTCCGGATCACCCCGATCGAGCGCGACGCGTGGCTGCGGTGCATGCACACCGCGGTCGCGTCGATCGACTCGCAGACTCTCGACGACGAGCACCGCCGAGAGCTGCTCAACTATTTGGAAATGGCTGCACACTCACTCGTCAATGCGCCTATTTGAGCTCTAGCCTTTGATGCCCAGCAACTGAAACGGAGCAGCATGAGCCCCGAAGCATGGTGGTCGAACGCGGTCTTTTACCAGGTCTATCCACGGTCTTTCGCCGACAGCAACGGCGACGGAGTCGGCGACATCGATGGGTTGGTGGCCCATCTGGATCACCTCGAGCGGCTGGCGGTGGACGCGATTTGGCTCAGCCCCGTCACCGTCTCGCCGATGGCCGACCACGGCTACGACGTCGCCGATCCCCGTGATATCGACCCCCTGTTCGGCGGGATGCCCGCGGTCGAACGGCTGATCGCGGCTGCGCACGAGCGGGGCATCAAGATCACCATGGACGTGGTCCCCAACCACACCAGCTCGGCGCACCCGTGGTTTCAGGCCGCGCTGGCCGCCGGCCCGGGCACCGACGCGCGAGAGCGCTACTACTTCCGCGACGGCCAGGGTCCCGATGGGGCGCTGCCGCCGAACAACTGGACGTCGGTGTTCGGCGGGCCGGCCTGGACGCGGGTGGTGGAGCCGGACGGCAACCCCGGCCAGTACTACCTGCACCTCTTCGACACCGAGCAACCGGACCTGAACTGGGAGAACCCCGAAGTCTTCGACGACTTCGAGAAGACGCTGCGGTTTTGGCTGGAACGCGGCGTGGACGGCTTCCGCATCGACGTGGCGCACGGGATGGCAAAGCCACCCGGCCTGCCCGACGCGAACGAAGACGTCAAGGTGCTGAGTCACAGCGACGACGACCCTCGGTTCAATAACCCCAGCGTCCACGACATCCACCGCAAGATCCGCAAGATCGTCGATCACTATTCCGGGGCGGTGACCATCGGCGAGGTGTGGGTGATGGACAACCTGCAGTGGGCCGAGTATCTGCGGCCCGACGAACTGCATCTGGGTTTCAACTTCCGGCTGACGAAGATCGGCTTCGACGCCGGCGAAGTCCACGACGCCATCGAGAATTCACTCGCGGCCACCGCGATCTACGACGCGGTTCCGACCTGGACACTGTCCAACCACGATGTGGATCGCGAGGTCACCCGCTACGGCGGTGGCGAGGTCGGGTTGCGCCGGGCGCGCGCGATGGCGATGGTGATGCTCGCCCTGCCGGGCACAGTGTTCATCTACAACGGCGAGGAGCTGGGCCTGCCCGACGTGTTGGACCTGCCCGAGGAGGTGTTGCAAGATCCGACGTGGGAGCGCTCGGGCCACACCGAGCGGGGCCGCGACAAGTGCCGGGTTCCGCTGCCGTGGTCGGGCGAGGCTCCCCCATTCGGGTTTTCCAGCTCGCCCGACACCTGGTTGCCGATACCCGCCGATTGGGCGTCGCTGACGGTCGAAAAGCAGGAGGCCGATCCCGACTCGACATTGGCTTTTTTCCGCGCGGCGCTCAAATTGCGCAGGGAGCGCGCCGAATTCGACGGCGGCGAACTGGAATGGCTGACCGTAACGCCCGAAGCCCTGGTATTCCGGCGGGGCGCAGGCGGTCTGGTATGCGCGCTGAACTCGGGAAAGCGTCCGATAGAACTGCCCGCCGGCGAACTCATTTTGACCAGCGCACCATTGGTCGACGGTCAACTCCCGGCCGACGCGGTGGCCTGGCTGGTCTAGCTTTTCCGTCAGCAGCCGATTCGCGCCGCGGCCCGCGCTCCTCTATATGTGTTACATGGCAGCGTATGCGTGGGCAGTCGTCGGAGCCGGCCCCGCCGGAATTGCGGCGGTGGGAAGGCTTTTAGATCAAGGCATCGCGACGGAGAAGATCGCCTGGATCGATCCCGCTTTTGCGGCAGGCGATCTGGGTCAGAAGTGGCGGCCCGTGTCGAGTAACACCATCGCCGAGACCTTCCTCGGCTTTCTGAACGGCTCCAAGGCGTTTCGGTTCTCGGAGGCACCGCACCTGCCGCTGCACGATATCGATCCGTCCGACACGTGCGCCCTCGACCTGGTCGCAGATCCGTTGGTCTGGATTACTGAGCACCTGCGCGAGCAAATACACGTCTTCCAAACGACGGCGACGTCGCTCCATCTGGGTAATCGGCAATGGACCATTGCCACCGAGCAACAAGAAATCGTCTCCGAAAATGTGATCCTCGCCGTCGGGGCGGTGCCCAAAAAGCTTGCTTACCCGGGGCTGGATGAAATTCCGGTCGAGGTCGCTCTGGATCCCGACAAGCTCGCCCAGCAGTCGCTCGACGGCGCGACGGTGGCCGTGTTCGGCTCGTCGCACTCGTCGATGATCGTGTTGCCGAACCTGCTGCGCCATCCCGTCGAGCGGGTGATCAATTTCTACCAAAGCCCACTGAAATATGCTGTTTATCTTGATGATTGGATTCTTTTCGACGACACCGGGCTCAAGGGCCGAGCGGCCGACTGGGCCCGGGAAAACATCGACGGCGTCTACCCGGACCGGCTGGACAGGTGCTGGGTGTCCAGCCCGGAATTCGACGACAAACTCGCGCTGTGCGATCGCGCGGTCTATACGGTCGGCTTCCAGCGCAGAAAGCTTCCCGAGACGCCCCAATGGGGTCAGCTGGATTACAACCAACAAAACGGAATCATCGCCCCCGGCCTGTTCGGCCTGGGCATTGCGTTTCCGGAATATGCGAAGGACCCCTACGGGTTCGGCCAATACCGGGTCGGGCTGAAAAAGTTTATGGATTACCTGGATTCCGTCTTGCCGTTGTGGCTGCTGTACCGGACCTGACGCACCGCTCAGCGCAGCACCAGCGCTGCCTCGCCGCGGCGGCGGTACACCGAACCGAACCGGGCGTCGAGACGCAACCACGCCGGAAGCGTCCGAACCCGGATCATTTCGCTCGCGTCGATTGCATCCCTTGACTGTGGCAGGAAACCCATTGCGGTCAAAGCGAATACACAACGCATCGGCAACCCGACGCTGGTGTCGGCCGAGCTGACCCGGATCACCTCCTGGTCGAGCAGCGACACCGGCGGACCATGGGAGCTGCTGTGCTCCTTCGCAAGCCGCGCGCCTTCTTGCGCCAGGTCCAGCATCACCTGGGCCGGCACATCGTCGAGGTAGGTGAAGCCGGATTCCGGGGGCAGCGCGCTGTGCCACGACGAGTCCATCGCGAAACCCGGATCGACATAACCGGTGTCGTCCATCGCGGACAGCCCGCGCGCCAAGCCGTCCGCGGCGACCGTCACGTCGACCGGGCGCACCTTGCCCTCCACCACGCGGCTGGCCAGCACCTCGAATCCGGTTGCCATCCATGCCGTTAGCAAACCGGAAGAGCGGGCCCGCAACCGAATGACCGCGGCATCGTCAAGGCGCATCGAGTGATCGACGAATGCAGCCAGATCGGCGCGGTGGGCCTCCATCGATGCCGGGCCCAGCCACAATCCGCGATCAGCTAGCGCAGCCACCGTTGCAGGTACTCCCGATGCTGGGGCGAGAGTCGCACCAGCCGCTGCTCCTCGATGTGAACAGCGGCCAACTGTGACTCGGCGATGACGGCCGGCTTGGACTCCGGATCGGCGCTGACCGAACGTACTTCGTAGCCCAGCGTGAAGTCGACCGTCCGCAGTTGTTTGGTCCAGATGGTCACCTGCAGAGGCGAATCAACCAGCCGCAGCTGCGCCTTGTAGGTGACCCGCACGTCGGCGATCAGTAGCCCGATCTCCAAGATGTCTATCTCGAAGGCCGGTTTGAGGAAGGGAACCCGCGCCTCTTCCAGCAGCGTGACCATCGTGGCGTGATTGATGTGCTGGTACATGTCGATGTCCGACCAGCGCACCAGCACCGGCGCGACGAACCCGACGGTCATCCCGAAGTCCCCCGCCCGCTGGTGCGGGTCATGCGGCGGATCTGGCGCGCGGCCACCGACAGCGTCGCGAGATCCTTATCGCCGCTTTCGTAAATTTCGGTGAGCGTGCGCCGCGCCCGCTCCACCCGGGATGCGCTGATGTGCTCCCACTCCGCGATCTTCTCCTCCCCGCTTTCGTCCGGCTCCCCCGCCGCCAGCACGTCCAGGCAGAGCGACCGCAGCGAGGCATAGATGTCGTCGCGAATCGCCAAGCGCGCCAACGAATGCCAGCGGTCGTACCGGGGCAGCGCGGATATCGCGGTGAGCAGGCCATCGGTGCCCAGCCGGTCCATCAGGGCGAAATACGTGTCGGCGACGTCGGCGGTGTCCGTCTCGGTGATGTCGGCGATGTCGATGATGTCGAGCAGGCTGAAGCGGTACAGGCCGGCCGCCACCAGGTAGGCCAGATCTTCGGGGGCACCCTCGGCGGCGAACGCCGCGGCTTCCTGTTCGACGATGGCCTTGTCGTCGCCGCGCAGCCACTCCGACATCCGGGGCGTCAGCGCTTTGACCTTGGCGGCGAACCGGTTGATCTCGGCACCAACGGCCAGCGGTTGCGGGCGGTAGTTGAGCAGCCAGCGTCCGGCCCGGTCGATCAGCCGTCGGGTATCCAGGGTCATCCGGTCCGACAGCGCGACCGGGATGTCGGCCGCACGGATGCCCCGCCAGATCTGGTCGACGCCGAAGATGGCGTCGGTGGCGACCCAGGTGCGTACCGCGTCGATCGGCCCGACACCGACGTCCTGGGTGACCCGGTAGGCGTAGCTGATGCCGGCGGTGTCCACCATGTCGTTGATCAACATCGTCGTGACGATTTCCCGGCGCAGCTGGTGAGTGCGGATCTCCGGGGTGAACCGCTCCCGCAACGGTGCCGGGAAATAACGGGGTAACCGGGACTTGAAGACGTCCTGCTCCGGCAGTTCGGTGGTCAGCATTTCCGCTTTGAGCAGCAGCTTGACGTGGGCCATCAGCGTGCAGAGCTCCGGAGAGGTGAGCCCGATACCGGTTTCGGTACGCCGCGCGATTTCCTTCTCCGACGGCAGCGCTTCCAGTGCGCGGTCGACGCCGCGTTCTTCGAGGTACTTGATCTGCATCGCATGCACCGGGAGCAGGCTGGCGGCGTTGGCGCGGCTGGTGCCGATCAGGTCGTTCTGGTCCTCGTTGTCGGTGAGCACGAGTTGCGCGACCTCGTCGGTCATCGATTCCAGCAGCCGGCTGCGCTCGTCGGCGTTCACCTTGCCGGCGGTGACCAGGGAGTCGATCAGGATCTTGATGTTGACCTCGTGGTCCGAGCAGTCCACACCGGCCGAGTTGTCCATCGCGTCGGTGTTGATCCGCCCGCCCGCCAGGTCGAACTCGACGCGGCCCAAGGCCGTCACGCCGAGGTTGCCACCCTCGCCGATCACTTTGGCGCGCAACTGATTTCCGTTGACCCGCACCGGATCGTTGGCCCTGTCGCCCACGTCGGCGTCGGACTCGGATTCGGCTTTGATGTAGGTACCGATGCCGCCGTTGAACAGCAGGTCCACCGGCGCGAGCAGAATCGCTTTGATCAGGTTCGGCGGGGCCATCTCCTCGACCTCGTCGTCGATGCCGAGGGCCAGACGCACCTGCGGGCTGACCGGGATGGCTTTCTGCTCGCGGCTGTACACCCCGCCGCCCTCGCTGATCAACGACTTGTCATAGTCCTCCCAGCTGGACCGTGGGAGCTCGAACATCCGCCGGCGTTCCGGCCACGTCGTCGCCGCGTCGGGATCGGGATCCAGGAAGATGTGCCGGTGATCGAAGGCGGCGATCAACCGGATGTGCCTGCTCAGCAGCATGCCGTTGCCGAACACGTCGCCGCTCATGTCGCCGACACCCACCACGGTGAAGTCCTCGGTCTGGGTGTCGACACCCATCTCGCGGAAGTGTCGTTTGACGGCCTCCCACGCGCCCTTGGCGGTGATGCCCATGGCCTTGTGGTCGTAGCCGACCGATCCGCCGGACGCGAAGGCATCGCCCAGCCAGAAGCCGTAGGACTTGGCGACGTCGTTGGCGATGTCGGAGAAGGTGGCGGTGCCCTTGTCCGCGGCCACCACCAGGTAGGCGTCGTCGCCGTCGCGGCGTATCACCTGCGGTGGCGGGCTGACCTTCCCGGTGGCGTGGTCGACGTTGTCGGTGACGTCGAGCAGTCCGGAGATGAAGAGCTGATAGCAGGCGACACCTTCGGTCCGGGTCGCATCGCGATCGGCGGCGGGGTCGCCGGTGGGCAGTGGCGGCCGCTTGAGGACGAAGCCCCCCTTGGCCCCGACCGGCACGATGACGGCGTTCTTCACCGCCTGCGCCTTGACCAGGCCCAGGATCTCGGTGCGGAAGTCGTCGCGCCGGTCCGACCAGCGCAGCCCGCCGCGGGCCACCGGGCCGAACCGCAGGTGCACGCCCTCGACGCGGGGTGAGTAGATGAAGATCTCGTACTTGGGCCGCGGCATCGGCAGCTCGTCGACCAGCTGAGCATCCAGCTTGATCGCCAACACATTGCGGGCTCGGGCCGAAGCCTCGCCTGTCACGAAGTAATTGGTGCGCAAGGTGGCCTGGACCAGCGACGCGAAGGCGCGCAGGATGCGGTCGGTGTCCAGACTGACCAACGCGTCGATGTCCGAGGCGACCGCGGCGGCCGCCGTTTGCGCTTCGCGGCTGGTCGCCGATCCCGAGTTGCTGGGATCGAACAGCGCTTCAAACAGCCGCACCAACGATCGCGCGGTCGAGGGGTGCTCGGTGAGCACCGATTCGATATAGGACTGGCTGTAGGGAAAGTTGGCCTGCCGCAAGTACTTTGCGTAGGCGCGCAGCAGCACCACCTGCTGCCAGGTCAGTCCGGCGCGCATTACCAGCTCGTTGAACCGATCGACTTCGACCCGGCCGTGCCAAATCGCGGTGACCGCGTCGGCGAAACGCTGTGCCATCGCGTCCCGTTCGGCCTGCGTCTGCGCCAGGTGGATGGTCGGGTGCGGTGAGATCCGGAACTGATAGATCCACACCGCCAAACCGTCCGGCCGGGTGACCGTGAACGGGCGCTCCTCGAGCACGACGACACCCATGCTCTGCAGCATCGGCAGCAGCTGGCTCAGCGAGGCGCTGCGTCCACCCAAGAACCAGGTCAGCTGAGCGTTTTCCTCGCCCCGATCCGCGAACACCAGCTTGACCGAATCGTCGGTCAGCCCGTTGATGATCGCGATGTGGTCGATGGCGTCGTCGGGAGTCAACGCCGACTTGTATGCCTCGGAGAACGCCACGGAATAGTGCTCGGCATCGGCGTGCGAGATCGCGCCGGTGGGTGCGGCGGCGACGAGCCGGTCCGACCAGGTGCGCGCGGCCTCGCTGACCAGCGCCTGGATTCGCATCCGGTTGGTTTCGGAGACGTCGACCGGACCCGCATCCTCCGGCAGCCTCACCATGAAATGCATGAGCGCCCAAGGCGATTCGCTGACTCGCGCGGTGAATTCCAATCGCGTGCCGCCGAATTCGCGAACCAGGATGTCCTCGATCTGCAACCGCACGGCCGTGGTGTAGCGGTCGCGGGGCACATAAACCAGGCAGGAGACGAAGTAGCGCAGCCGGTCGGCACGCACGAACAACAGCGCCCGCCGTTGGGATCCCAGATCCACCACGGCTTTGGCCATCGCGAATAGCCGTTCGGCGCTGAGGGTGAACAGCTCCGAGCGCGGGACGGTCTGGATCACGTCGAGGATCAACTGAGCGGGATGGACGGGGTCGCTGTCGGCCATCGCCAGCGCGTCGCGGACCCGGCGGGAGATCGACGGGATCTCCAGGACGTCGGCGTTCATCGCGGCGACCGTGAACAGCCCGACGAAGCGGTGCTCGATCACGCCGCCCTGGACGTATTCGCGCACCCCGATGGCGTACGGATACGCCCCGTAGCGCAGATAGCTGCCGACGGTGGCCTGGGCCAGCACCAGCAACTTGTCGTCGTCGGTCAGCCGCGGGCGGGACCCGATCCGGCTGCGCATCACGCCGAGATCGCTCGTCCCGTCGCCGGAGACCAGACCGTCATGCACCCGGCAACGCTGGTAGCCCAGCAACAGGAAATGGCCGTCACCCAGCCAGCGCAGCAACGCCGCGACATCCTCGCGGTCGGGCGCCGAATAGCGGCCGTCGATGTTGGCTTCCACATTGGCGGCCAGGTTGCTCAGGGCGGCGATGATCCCGGCCGCGTCGGCGGCCACCTGTTGGACGTCGCTGAGGACCCTGGGCAGTACCCGCTCAACCTCCGCGAGTGCCTTGGTATCGACGGATGGCACGAACTGGATGTGGATCCAGGCCTCGCCAACGTATTGCGAGGCGCCGGGCGCTTTCGGGTCGATGCTGAGCAATTCTCCGGTCGAGCTGCGATGCACCTCGAACACCGGCGTCATCAGCGCGGTGTAGGAGACGCCGAGCCGGTGCAGCAGCACCGTGACGGAGTCCATCAGCATGCCGCCGTGGTCGGTGACGACCTGCAGCGCGGGCCCGAAACCCGCGGGATCGTCGGGCGGGTAGACGGCGACGCAATTCTCGCCGGGCGGGCGGTGCCGGCCCAGCCGGTAGTGCGCGCTGAGCAGCGAGGGGGTGACGATGGCGGCCGGGATGGTCAGGTCGAGGACACCGGTTTCGATGGTTCCGGGTTCTTTGTCGTGGGGGCCCCGATAGGACTCGATGTAGGCCTTCGAAATCCAATCGGGAATGTCCGACATCTTGGTGAACGCGGTCCACGGCGTAGTTTCCTGCTTCGGTCCGGAACCGATCGTCATGCCGCTAGCTCCCATTCACGACTCATGCCTTCGTTGGCAGAGCTGACATTAGCCGCGCGTCAGCTTGCGGTGGGTGACCCGGTGCGGCCTGGCGGCTTCGGCGCCAAGTCGTTCCACTTTGTTTTCCTCGTATGCACCGAAGTTGCCTTCGAACCAGAACCACTTGGCCTCGTTGTCGTCGTCACCCTCCCACGACAGGATGTGCGTGCAGGTGCGGTCGAGGAACCAGCGGTCGTGCGAAATCACCACCGCGCAGCCCGGGAATTGCTCGAGGGCATTCTCCAGCGAACCCAGGGTTTCGACGTCGAGGTCGTTGGTCGGCTCGTCGAGCAGGATCAGGTTGCCGCCCTGTTTGAGCGTCAGCGCGAGATTGAGCCGGTTGCGCTCGCCACCGGAGAGCACACCGGCAGGCTTCTGCTGATCGGGACCCTTGAAGCCGAATGCCGATACGTAGGCGCGCGATGGCACCTCGGTCTGGCCGACCTGGATGTGGTCCAGTCCATCCGAGACGACTTCCCAGACGTTTTTCTTCGGATCGATGCCCGCGCGGGTCTGGTCGACGTAGCTCAGCTTGACGGTCTCGCCGACCTTGACCGTGCCGCTGTCCGGCTCCTCGAGACCCACGATGGTTTTGAACAGAGTGGTCTTGCCGACGCCGTTGGGACCGATGACGCCGACGATGCCGTTGCGGGGCAAGGTGAACGACAGATCCTTGATCAGGGTGCGTCCGCCGTAGCCCTTGTCCAGGTGTTCGACCTCGACGACCACGTTGCCCAGCCGAGGCCCGACCGGGATCTGGATCTCCTCGAAATCGAGTTTGCGCGTCTTCTCCGCCTCGGCGGCCATCTCCTCGTAGCGCTGCAGGCGGGCCTTGCTTTTGGCTTGCCGCGCCTTGGCCCCGGACCGGACCCAGGCCAGCTCTTCGGTCAATCGCTTCTGCAACTTGACGTCCTTGCGGCCCTGGACCGAGAGGCGCTCGGCCTTCTTCTCCAGGTAGGTCGAATAGTTGCCCTCGTAGGGATACGCGCGGCCGCGGTCGAGTTCCAGGATCCATTCGGCGACGTTGTCCAGGAAGTAACGGTCGTGGGTAACGGCGAGGATCGCGCCGGCATAGGCCGCGAGATGCGCTTCGAGCCACTGCACGCTTTCGGCGTCCAGGTGGTTGGTCGGCTCGTCGAGCAGCAACAGGTCGGGCTTGGACAGCAGCAGCTTGCACAGCGCCACCCGGCGGCGCTCGCCACCGGACAGGTTGGTCACCGGCTCGTCGGGCGGCGGGCAGCGCAGCGCGTCCATGGCCTGCTCCAGCTGAGAGTCGAGGTCCCACGCGTCGGCATGGTCCAGGTCCTCTTGCAGTCGGCCCATTTCCTCCATCAGCTCGTCGGAGTAATCGGTGGCCATCAATTCGGCGACCTCGTTGTAGCGGTCGAGCTTGACCTTGATCTCGCCCAGGCCCTCTTCCACGTTGCCGCGAACGGTTTTCTCCTCGTTCAGCGGCGGTTCCTGTTGCAGGATGCCGACCGTGGCGTTGTTGGCCAGGAACGCGTCGCCGTTGTTCGGCTTGTCCAGACCGGCCATGATCCGCAAGACGCTCGACTTACCGGCGCCGTTAGGTCCGACGACACCGATCTTGGCGCCCGGGAAGAAACTCAACGTGACGTCGTCCAGGATCACCTTGTCGCCGTGCGCCTTGCGGACCTTTTTCATCGTGTAGATGAACTCAGCCATGCCGCGGTTTTGCCTTTCTGGTCTTTGAGAATGATCTCGCGGACCATCCTAGGCATCACCGGACGGCGCTACCCCGACGCCCGACCGTCAGCTAAGCCGACAGAGATAGCGGACTGGGGTTCTGCGCGCCGTCGCCGGATTCGGCCGGGTCATCATCGACGGCCGGCTCGACGCCGGTGTCCGTGACATCGGCGACCGGTTCCGTGTCGGGGCCGGTATAGCCGGGCTTTTCGATGCGCACGATCGCGCGCGACAGATCCGGGCCGACCGACGTCGCTCGCATCTCCAACGACGACCGGCGATTGCCGTCCCGGTCCTCGTACTCGCTGGTGTACACGTGGCCCACCACGATCACCGGTGCGCCCTTGCCCAGGGCGGCGCCGACCCCGGTGATCAGCTTTCCCCAGCAGTTGACGGTGATGAACAGCGAATTTCCCGGCTCCCAACTGCCGTCGCCGGTACGACGGCGGGAATTGCTGGCCACCCGGAATTTGATGAGTTCCTGATTGCCGACCTTGCGGCGCTGCAGGTCGTTGACGATGTGACCGACGACGGTCAGCTGGGTTTCGAACATGGGCTCAGTTTCCTTTCGCACTTTTCTGCGGTAGCGCTCTTGCTTGGTGTTCATTGAGCGCCCGGACACCGACGAGTCGCCGCCCATCCGGTCCGATCTCGACCGGTGCGCGGCCGGCCTGTGCAGAAAGCCGCGACTGGGGATTACTCCCCGGCGGCCGGTCCCTGTGACGCCGGCCGCGGTCCTGTTCCGCGTGCCATTTCGGCCAGCATCGCGTTGTAAGCGGCGGCCACGTCACCGACGAGCCCGGCGCGGATGGCGCCGAGATTTGTCGTACCCGGTTGCGATGATGTGGTTATGTCTTCGATCGCATCCGCTGGCGCCGTGGTGGTGAGTCCTGCTGAGCGTTTGGAGGTGTTGTTCGAGGAGTTGGCGGAGTTGGCGGGTCAGCGCAACGCGATTGATGGGCGCATCGTGGAGATTGCCGCTGAGATCGATCGCGACGAGCTGTGCGGCGCGACGGGCGCGCGGTCGGTGGCGGCGTTGATTGCCTGGAAGCTTGGCTCGTCGTCAGGAAATGCGCACACGATCGCCACGGTGGCGCGTCGGATTGAGGAGTTTCCGCGCTGTGTGCAGGCGATGGCCCAGGGTCGGCTGTCGCTGGATCAGGTCGGGGTGATCGCCGCGCGGGCCGGCGAGGGATCCGATGCGCACTATGCGCAGCTGGCCGAGGTCGCGACGGTCAGCCAACTGCGCACCGCGGTCAAACTGGAACCACGACCCCAACCCGGTCCTCGGCCCGAACCGCAGCCCTCGATCACCATGACCTCCGACGAGCAGTTCAGCTGTTGGCGGATCACACTGGGGCACCTGGATGCGGCGAAGTTCGACGCCGCGCTGGCGTCGCATCGGGATGCGCTGATCGCCCAGTGGAAACACGACCACGGCGACCGCCAATCAGATCAGCGGCCCCCGTTCCCGAACGCCACCGACGCGTTTATGCGCCTAGTCGAGACGGGGTGGGACGCCGAGGCGGCCCGCCGCCCACACGGGCAGCACACCACAGTGGTGGTCCACGTCGACGCGGCCCAGCACGTTGCGGCGCTGCATCTGGGTCCGCTGCTCACCGACGCCGAACGCCGATACCTGACCTGTGATGCCACCTGTGAAGTCTGGTTCGAACGTGACGGCGAGGTCATCGGCGCCGGGCGGGCGAACCGCACCGTCAACCGGCGGCTTCGCCGCGCGCTCGAGCACCGCCACCCCACCTGCGCGGTCCCCGGCTGTGGGGCGACCCGCGGCCTACACGCCCACCACATCCGCCACTGGGAAGACGGCGGCCCCACCGAGTTGGCCAACCTGGTACTGGTCTGCCCCTACCACCACCGGCTGCACCACCGCGGCATCATCACCATCACCGGACCCGCAGACCATCTCATCGTCACCGACAACGCCGGCCGACAGCTCAGCACCGGATCGCTCGCGCGCCCACCCAACCGTCCCCCGCCCGCGGTCCCACCATGGCCCGGGCCCACCGGCGAACGCGCCCACTGGTGGTGGTACCAACCCTTCCAACCCCAACCACCACCACATAACGAGGCCAGTTACCGGATCCGGGACCAACATTCAAACGAAGTCGAGCAGCAAGACATACGTCCGCGACAGGCGCATCCACCGCACCGCGACAGTCGCAGCCGACCACCACACCCACAACGCCGCTCGCCCCGATCCGCGCCGACGTGCACACCGATGTGAGCCAAGTCGGGTTTGACAGGCGTCGGCTCGGGACGTCGAACCGGGGTCCTCGACGCATCCACGGTCGTAACAGCACCGAAGCACTAGGTGGCACGTTGTATTGCCAGCGCACCCCTGATCACGGTGACCGCTTGCCCGGTCAGATTCACTCGGTCATCGCGGAGGCGGACCTCGACTCGCCCGCCACGCGCTGACAACTGAGAACCGGTAAGCGTTTGCTTCCCAAGGATCGTCGACCAGAAGGCGCCCAGGCTGCAGTGAGCCGAAGCCGCCACGGGGTCCTCGTTTATCCCTGCGGCGGGCGCAAAAAATCGGGAGACAAAATCGACATCGGCGTCGCCGCGGGCGGTGACAATCACACCGCGGGCATCGAGCTCGGCCAGAGCTTCCAAGTCCGGCTTCAAGACGGCGACAGATTGCGCGCCGTCCAACTCGGCAAGCAGGTCCAACCGTCCACGCCAAACCGCGAGGGGCGTAACGCCAAGCATCGCAGCCAATCCCGGCGGTGCCGACACCGGCCGAAGGTTGTCGGACGGGAAGTCCAAGGTGATCCGTTCGCCCGGCTCTCGTTGAGCGCCGAGAAGGCCGCCGGCAGTTGTGAATAGAAGGGTCTCAGAACAGTCGCCGACTTCCCACAATATGTGCGCTGCGGCCAGCGTGCCACTGCCGCACAGTTCAAGCTCGCTGCGCGGACTGAACCAACGTAATGCCGTATTGGCACCAGTGCGATACACGAATGCACTTGCGGGCAAGTTTAATTCGCTTGCGAGTCGCTGGAGCCATTCAGTCGGCGGCCAACCCGAATCCAGCAGGCACACCGCCGTCGGATTACCGGCAAAAAGTTGGTCGGCGAACGTGTCCACGGTGAAGATACGCATCTCGGTAATCCTGCCCGACACCTAGTCAGACCCACATCCGCTCCCGACCGGTCCCGCGAGCGGAGCACCACTGCGAAAATCCGCCGGTGACCGCCGTAACGTTATGCTCGCGGGTGGCGCGAAGACCGCCCCGGCGGTCCTGTTCCGCGGGCCATTTCGGCCAGCATCGCGTTATAGGCGGTCAGGTCGGCGTCGTCGTCGCGGTCGGCTGCCCGGTCCAGGCGCCGCGCGGTCCGCGCGTCACTGCGTGCCCACTGCACCAGCAAAGCGAGCATCACGATCACAAGCGGCACTTCTCCTGCCGCCCAAGCGATTCCGCCACCCAACCGTTGATCGCCCAGCAGATCGGTATGCCAACTCAAGCCCAGTGACCGGTAGTAGGCCTCCCCGAGCACGGTTGGGGTGCCCATCAGCTCCACGCCAAAAAACGCATGCATGGGCAGGGACGCGAACACCACGCCCACCTTGGCCAGCGGCGGGATCGGTCGCGGGGTGGGGTCCACACCGATCACCACCCAATAGAAGAGGTAGCCGCTGACCAGGAAATGCACATTCATCGCCAGGTGCCCGGCATGACTGCCCACCGCGTCGTCGAAGATGCTCCCGAAATACAGGCCGTAGAAGCCCGCGATGAACAGCACCGTGGCCACGATCGGATTGGTCAGGATGCGGGACAACCGGCTGTGCAGGGCGGCCAACAGCCATTCGCGCATGGCCGGCGGGTCGTCGCGGCCGGCGGCGGGCAACGCGCGTAATGCGAGGCTGACCGGTGCGCCCAACACCAGGAAGATCGGCACCAGCATCGACAGCCCCATGTGCGCGGCCATGTGCATGCTGAACATCGCCGGCATGTAGCGGCCGACCCCGGACGACGTCACGAACAGCAATGTCAGACAGCCCAGCAACCACGCCAGGACCCGGCCGGGCGGCCAGTGATCGCCGCGCCGGCGCAGTCGCAGCACCCCTGCCACATAGAGTGCGGCCAAAATGATCGCCGCCGTGCCGAATACCAGATCGAAGCGCCAATCGAGCAGGACGCGCACCACCGTCGGCGGGCCATCGAAGTCATAGCCGATCTCGGCCTCGGGAATCGACGGGAGGCGGATCGGCGGCGGCGGCGGTGGGGTGCGGCCGAGCCCGACGGCGATACCGAACGTCACGCCGAACAGGGCCGCCTCGACGAGCGCCAGCCGGATCAGGACACCACGCGCCTTGGGTAGGCCCGGATCGGCTTGCAGCGCAACGACTCCGGTGCGCCGCTGGCGCCAGCCCAACACGCCCAGCGCACACAGCGCGACGAACTTGGCCAGCACCAGGCGCCCGTAGGTGGTGGTGAGCAGGTCCGATGGCAACACCCGCACCAGGGCGTTCATCACACCGCTGAGCGCCATCGCCACCCAGCACCACAACGCGATCGCCGAGAAGCGCCGGGCCGCGAGCGCGAGGTGGTCGCCGCCGCGCAGCGCGTGGGCGAGCAGGGCCAGCAGCCCCCCGGCCCACAGGCTGGCGGCGACGAGATGGATCAACAGACTGTTGGTGGCCAGGTCGTGCGAACCGCCGGCCGACGAGTGGCCGGTCAAGCCCAGCGGAATGAGGGTGATCAGCGACCCGGCCAACAGCAACGGCGTCCACGACCAGCGCAGCACCGCCAAACTCGCCAGCGTCACGACGGCGGCCAGGACCGCGGTCCAGCGCCACGCGGAGGCGGTGTTGACCAGGCTGGCCAACGACCAGAGTCGCACCGGATTGAGGTTCTCGGCCAGCCGGTGACCGGACACATCGGAAATGGTCAACGGGATCAACACGGCGGCACACACCGCCCACACACCCGACGCGACGGTGCCCAGCCGAAGGGCCCGATACCCGCCGGCGTCGAGCACGCCGGACTTTTGCGGCGGCACCAGGAAGGCTGCGCACAGGAACGAGCCCACGGCCAGCACCGCGGCGATCTCGCCCGCCGCGCGGACGAACGGCAGCCCCAGCGTGGTCGCCGGACCCGGATTGGGTAATCCGGTGGCGGTCAGCGCGTCGGCCAGCGACAACACCCCGATGCCGGCCGCCGTGCAACCGGCCAACACCGCGACGCCGGTGAGCAGCGGCCAGACCAGCTCTCGGGTCTTGGCGCCGGACTGGCCAACCGTCATGCGTCCAGGGTATGGGCGCGCGCCCGCGAGGCCCGCGCTACCCGTCCTGGCGAGCGGTGCGCTCCCGACGCGCCTGGACCTCGCGCGCGAGGAATTGGTTGCGCGCGATTTTTTCGACGTAGCCGAAATCCCGCAGAATCGATCGCAATTCCCGGCGGAATGCGGTCCGGCGTTCGGTGAGATCCGCGGCCGGTGCGATCAGGTCCTGATCGGCAACGACCTGACGGGCAGTGGCAAAGAGCAGCGTCGACACCGATTCGCTGCTGCGCACCCGGGTCTGCGCGACGTACTGCCGGCCGACCCCGAGCGCCAACTCCGTGAGTTCCTTCGGCTCGACATCCGCCGGCGCATCACGCAACACATCGGCGACGATCTCGTAGGCCTCGAAGAACACCCGCAGCATCGCATCGGACATCAACGGCCGCTTGGCGAACAGCATCGCGTCGATCTCCTCGCCGCCGGCGGCGACGTGGGCCTCCCAATCGCCATGCCACGCCATCTCTTCGGCGATATTGTCGCGGAATGCCGCCGAATCGGCGAAGTAGAAGTCGAATTTCAGCAGATCGCGCAACCGCATCGCCTGAGCCCAGAACGCCTCCATGCGGTCGCCTTCGGTGTGCCGGGCATGCGCCAGCGCGAGTTCGACGATCGATGTCTCCAGGAAAGCGTGGATGACCGAGTTCCGGTAGAACGCCGCGGCGTGCTGCTTGTCGGGCGCGATGAGCCAAACCGGCTCGCGCCCACTGTCCACACGGGTGATCGGATGTCCGTTGGACAGCGCATCGACGGCCGCGCGCACACCGTCGCTCGTGCGCAACCGCAACGCGCTCGTCGACACCGGGGTGTTTTTGCGGTCGAGGTAGTCCAACGAGTCCTGCAACGTGTGGCGCAGCTGGTCGAGGGTCAGCGCCGCGCCCCGGGTGGTGAGCAGCAACGCGCACACCAAACCCGTCGCCGTCACCGGGGTTGCGCGCAGGATCCGCCACGCGACTTCGAACGACATCTTTTGCAGCGCAAGTCGTTTAGCATCGCTGTCTTGGGCCAGTGAGCCATGCGGCGGCCCGAGGTACTGCCGCATCGAGACCGCTTCGGGGAACCGGACGTAGATCTTGCCGTAGTTGCGTTCGCCTTGGGCCTTGATGAAATTGTACAACCACAGCACGCCCTCGGGTGTCTTTTCTCCGCCCCGGGCGTAGGCGGCGTATTCGGCGGTCTCGTGCAGCTGGTCGAAACCGATCGAAACCGGTTGCAGCAGAATGTCTTCACTGCGGCCGTCCAGATAAGCGTCCGCCACATAGGACATCAGACCGAGCTTGGGGGGCAGCATCTTGCCGGAGCGGGAGCGGGTGCCCTCGATGGACCAGCTCAAGTTGAATCGCTTTTCGACGATGTAGCCGACGTATTCGCGCAGGACATACTTGTAGAGCGGATTATTCGCGATGTCGCGGCGGATGAAGATGACACCGGAGCGGCGTAACAGCGGGCCCAACAATCCGAACGACAGGTTGATACCGGCGAACACATGCACCGGCGGCAACCGGTTTTCCTGCATCGCAACCGGCACCACCGCGCCGTCGATGTAGGACCGATGCGAGAACAGCAGCACCGCCGGATGAATTTCCAGCCCATTGCGCATCGCGGCGATCTGAAACGCATCGTAGTCGATCTCCGGTTCGAATCCGCGGCAAATCGCCCTGGCCAGAACGGAAACCAGGTCGACCGACACCCGGCTCCATCCGGTGGCCAATTCGTCGAGCATCTTGCCCGCTTCGTCGACACCGGCGTCCGGAATCTTTTTCAGACCAGCGCGAAACCGCGTGGACGCCAATATTTCTGGCTTCAACAATCGCGGGGACTTGTACTGCGGTCCGAGGATTCGATACTCGGCCCGTTCCAGCGCCAAAAGGGCACGGCGCGTGACGAACTGGGCGAAATCCCGCTCGTCTTCGCCGACGGTGGTGTCGCGCCACTGCTGACGGAGTTCGGACACCTTGGCCGCCTCGCCGGCCACCACCCGGGCGCGGTGGCGATCGTTGCGCACGATGCTGCGCTGCCGGCGTTGGTTGGGATGGTAGGGATCCCAGCCCGGAAGCAGCCCGGCCAGCTTCGCGGCCCTGCCGCGATCAGGCGCCGGCAGCCAGAACACCCGGACCGGCACGATCGAGCGGTCTTCTCCGGAGTCGAGCTGGTCCACAAGCAGATTCAACGCCGCCGGCGGAGCATCGCCGGAAGGCAGTTTGAGCACGTCGAGCTTCACATCCGGATGCTGGGCGCGCTGCTGGCTGAGCCAGTCCATCACCAGCTGCGTTTCGACGCCGGACCCCATGGACGCCAGTACCAGCGAATCTTGCGCGGTCAGGACTGCGCTGGTAGTTGCCGCCGGTTGTGTCACGCGCGCCCTCGGGGCCGAGCCGTCGATTCGGCGCTGCCGGGCTGGTCCGTACCGGGCTGTGGCGGCTCGCCGTCGGTGCGAACAACTTTGGACTCGTTCGGATTAGGCTGCGGCGGTTCTGATTTGGCCGCGGGTTTGGCTTTTGCCGCAGATTTCCTGGGAGCGGCTTTCTTCGCGGCGGCCTTCTTCGCCGGTGCCTTGGTCCCGGCAGCCTTGGCTTTGGCGGCCTTGGCGGCGGGCTTGGCGCGGGCCTTTGTTGCCGCCTTCTTCTCGGTGTACAGATCGACTTCGGGCAGTTCGTCGTCGGGCCAGTTGGCCAAGGTGTTCAGGTACAGCTGGCGCACCTCGGCGATATGGTCGGGCAGCGTCCCGACCGTCCAGTCCGTCACCGGTATCGGCGGGAACACCGCGACATCGACCGTGCCCGGATTGATCGTGGTGGAGTTTCGTGCGGCGACGATCTCCGCATTGCGGATCACGATGGGGACGATGGGAATTCCCGCCGCCATCGCGATGCGGAACGGCCCCTTCTTGAACGGCCCGACCTCGGTGGTGTCGATCCGGGTACCCTCGGGAGCGATCAGGATGGACAGGCCGTTTTTGGCCCGCTCTTCGACCTCGTGCATCGTCTCGACCGCGGCGACCGGATCATCACGGTCGATGAACACACCGTCGGTGAGCTTACCGAGGGTGCCTACGATCGGGTCCTTCTTCAGCTCCTTTTTGCCGATGGCAACCCAGTTGTCGCGCACCAACGCTCCGGCGATGACGGGGTCAACCTGGTTGCGGTGGTTAAAGATAAACACCGCCGGACGTTGCGCGGTCAGGTTCTCTTTGCCGATGACGTTCAAGCTCACACCACTGGCCCCCAACAATGTCTGGGGAAAGGTCGAGGTGAAGAAATTCACGCCACGCCGACGGCTCAGGGTCAGCAGACCGACCCCCAGCGCACCGGCCGCGACCGGGAGCATCGAACCGATGCCGACGAGCGTGCGCACCTGGGGCCGAATCCCCACGCTGCCCCGGCTGCTGAATTCCAGGACCGGCCAACCGCGGCGCTTCGCGACGGCAGCCATCTTGCCTTCGGGGTTGGTGGGCCGCGGATTGCCGACCAGGTACATCAATGCGACGTCCTCGTCGCCGTCGGCGTAGAAGTAGCTGTCCTTGAGGTCGATTTGGTGTTCGGCCGCAAACCGTTGTACCGCAGTGGCTTTGCCCGGCCCCCATAGGATCGGCTCGACCACCTCGCCGGTCAGCAACCCGTCTTCATTGGTCACGAACTTGTTGGTCAGCGTGTTGGTGATCCCGAGGAAGCGGGCCACCGGATTGACCTGGATGGTCAGCGCCGACGAGCTGAGCACCACGGTGTGGCCGCGAGCCACGTGGGCGCGGACCAGCTCACGCATCTCCGGGTAGATCCGCGACTCGATCCGTTGGGCGAAGAGCCGCTCGCCGATCTCGTCCAGGTCGGTCAGCATCCGGCCGCGCAGCGCCTCGGATGCCTTACTGATCAGGTCTTCGAATTCCAGGCGCCCGAGCCGGTGGTTCAGACCGGCCTGAACCATGCTGAGCAGCTCCCCCACCCCCATGTCGCGCCGGCGCAAGCGTTCCTGGGTGAGGATGACCGCGGTAAACCCCGCGACCAGCGTTCCGTCCATGTCGAAGAAGGCGCCGACTTTGGGACCGGGGGCGCTGGCGCGGATCTCGGCGACCGAGCCGGGTAGCCGCAAATCCTTTGCCGGCGTTGACTTCCCGCGCGCTTCGGCAGCGCTCATGAGCCCGAAACCGATCGAGACACCGAATCGGTTTGCGCACTGAACGAAGCCGGCACCGCGCGCGGCGCCGGATCACCGGCCAGCGCGAGAATCTCGTCGAAGCCCTCTAAGAGGCACTGAGCGAACAAGGCTTCCTTTCGTACCGATGCTCTGTCATACCGCACGGTGATCGTGCACCACCCGCCCCGGGAAATCAGCACCACCATCATCGCCACCCCGGGCAGCGGGCCGATGCCGTACTGCCGCAATACCTTTGCACCCGCGATGAAGGTGTCCCCCGGGTAGACCGGAACATTGCTGGCCTGCACGTCGGCGCCGACCACCGAGCCGGTGATTCCCTCCAGCACGGCTGTGGGCAGCACACTGAGCACCGGCGCCAACGACCCGATGATGTTCATCGCGGGCTCGTCACGGCGCTGGGTCATCTGGGCGCGAATCTTGCGCATCCGGGACACCGGGTCGCCGGCACCCACCGGTGCCGCCAGGTTGACGCCGGTGAAGCGATTGCCGCCGGCCGTGTCGGCTTCGGCCCGCAGGCTGACCGGCACCGCCATCGGCAGCGTGCCGATCGGGACGCCGAGCGCCTGATGGTAGCGCTGCAGGGCACCGCACAGTCCCGCCAGATAGGCGTCGTTGATCGATCCTCCGCCGGCTTTTGCGGCCCTGTGCAGATCGGCGAGCGGGATGTCGATCGCTTCGGAACGGGTGGCCAGACTGCGCCGGCGCAGCAACGGCGACGGCTCGGCGGCCCGGTTGATCACCCGCATGCCGGAGATGGCGTAGTTCACGACCCCCGACACCGTCGACACCGGTTCCAAGAGCGCACGCCCGGCCGTCGACACCACTCCCGAGACCGCACCGACGACGCCGCCGATAAGGGCTATCGGCAAGTGGTTGAAGCCCTCCCGCATCAAATCGTTGGGTGACAGGTCCTGCGGGACGGGCAGCGGAGGGGTCGGGCGGGCCGGCGGATCGCGCTCGAGGTCATAGATTTCGGCGAACATCTCGACACCGCCCACGCCGTCGGTGACCGCATGGCTGACGTGCAGCAACGTCGCGGCCTTGCCGTCGGGCAGACCCTCGACCAGGGTGGCCGTCCACAGTGGCCGCGAGATGTCCAGCGGTGACTGCAGGATCAGCTCGGCGAGATCGAATACTTCGCGCAGGGTGCCGGGTTCGGACACGCGCACCCGCCGGACGTGGAAGTCCAGGTTGAAGTCGGGGTCTACCACCCAGCGCGGATTGGCCGTCGGCAACGTCGGCACGACGACCTTCTGCCGTAGCCTCAGCACCTTTCGCGACGCGTTTTCAAACCGCGTCCGGAACCGGTCCCAGTCCGGCGTGGTGTCGAGGAGCTCCAGCGCCATGATCCCCGAGCGGGTCCGCGGATTCGCTTCGCCTCGATGCAGCAGATAGTCGACCGGTCCGAGCTCGTCGGACAATCCGACGAGCCCCTCGGGCTCAGTCATGATCCGTCAAGCCTCCTGCCTCAGCTCCGCCAACCGGATAGACACACCAACGCTAGTCGCGTTGACGCGCTGGTGAAAGGCACGATTCGGTCGCTACAGCGGGCGCAGCGGCGTGGCAGATGAAACGTCGCGGCAGGCGTTCAACTCAGCTGGCCGACGTCACCGACAGCGGCCACGAATCAAGCAGCGCGCTCTCCCGCCGCCCGTAGACGATGCCCAAGAAGTCGGCCACCGCGTTGGCGGCGTGCCGCGACCGGGCCGTGGACAGGATGTCGAATGCGTGGTGGGCGTTGGCGAGCTCGGCGTACGTCACGGTCGGGGCTCCGGCGGCGCGCATCGCCGCGCAGAAGGTCCGGGCCTGGGTGCAGGGAACCAGCTCATCCTTCTCGCCGTGCAGCACGAAGAACGGGGGTGCTTCGTCGTGCACGTAGGAAATCGGCGACGCCGCCTCGAACCGCTCGGGCGTGTCGGCGTATCGAGCGCGCATGACGAACTGCTCGAGGAACGGCAGCATCAGTTCGTGCATGACCTCGGCGTTGGTGAAGTCGTAGACCCCGTAGTAGGGCACGGCCGCCTGGACTCTGGTGTCGGCGTGTTCGAATCCGGGCTGAAACCGTGGGTCGTTGGGGGTGAGCGCGGCCAGTGAGGCCAGGTGCCCGCCCGCCGAGCCGCCGGTGATCGCGATGAAGCTGGGATCGCCGCCGTAGTCGGCGATGTTCTCGCGGACCCACGCGATCGCTCGCTTCACGTCGATCAGGTGGGCCGGAAACGTGGAACGGGGGCTCTTGCTGTAGTCGATCGACACGCAGATCCAGCCGAGTTCGACCATCCGGCTCATCAGTGTGTACGCCTGGCCGCGTTTGCCGTTGACGGCCCACGCGCCGCCCGGGACCTGGATCAGCACCGGCGCGCGGCGGCCCGGCGCCAGGTCATGGCGCCGCCAGATGTCGAGCAGGTTGTCGCGACCACCCGGACCGTAGGAAATGTCCGAGGTCTGCGCCGCGTACCGGGCGTGCGGCCCCGGCCGGCGCAACAGGCCGCCGCGGGGTGCGCACTCGGATGCTTCGCAGGCCGGATGGGAAACCTGCTCGGTGTACCCGGAGCCGAAAGATTCCTCGAGGGCGGCGGTCAGCGTTTGCTCCGCCCGCTGCCCGGCCCACGAGGCGCCGACGCGGCCGATGGAAGGGGCCGATACCCGGGACAACGCGTGCCCGGTCACCACGTGTGGAGGAAACTCCGTGGTCAGCCAACCGGCAAACCAGCCCAGCGCAAACGGCGATCCACGCAGCAGCAGGCCAGCTGCCCGGGAGGCACCTCTGGCATCGGCTACCAGGCGGAACGCTTGGGAACCCGCCCTCGCGTACCGCGCAGTCATACTCATGGCCACGCCCATTGACACCGGTCTCCTCGACCTTATGCACACGCCTCGTTGCGGTTAACAGCTGTTTACCAGCTGGTGTTGTACGTGTGTCGAGGTTCAATACAATATCCGGTTTCGATAGCGGTGCAAGGCTTTTCGCGCGTGTCGTGTCGGCGAGTCGGGGTAGCGTCGCTAGTTGGATAGACTGACCTGCGCATTGCCTCCGTAGCTCAGGTGGATAGAGCAAGGGCCTTCTAATCCCTAGGTCGCACGTTCGAGTCGTGCCGGGGGCACTCATATCGACACTTTGGCCAGTTTCGGCCTGACTACCAGGAAAAACTGGCCGCCAAGACTCCAGACGAGCGCCCGGCCCTAATTCGCACCCATCCGACGGGCACGTAGCTACGAATCGCTTGTAAGCGCCGGTTCGGGTGGCGCTGTTTTGCGGGTGTCGGGAGGCGGTTGGCTCCTGCCCGGCCCGAGCTCGGCAACCGAATTTCCCGGAACGCCACCACGTGATCGGAGAGCACATCGGAGAGCACTACGTGCCGACTCTGAACGCGCGGGCGGCTGCGCTGGAAGCCGACAAGGCCATCGAGCTCCAGGGGCAGGAGAGGTACGGCATCTACATGCATTATCTGACCGGCTGCCCGGACCTGTCCGGCGACCGATACACCAACGTCTGCCAGTTCACCCTGGTCAAGTAGTCGACAAGGACACCCGATGGCTTGCAATTCATTTATCTACGAGTTCGAACAGCTCGGCGACATCTACGTCATCCATGAAGTCGGTTCCAAACGAATTCACCTCGTTGGCTCGCCTCAGGAAATCGAGCAGGCCCTAAGCCTCCCGTCGACCAGGGGTGCAGTACGCAGCAGGCTTCTTGAGGTGTTCGACACCGCTAGTCAGCTGAGAGACGCCGCAACCCATCTGGAACATCAAGCGCCGTTGCCGGACGGACCGGCCATCGCGAAGTTGCTTCGGAGATTCGCGGACAGCCTGGTCGACTGACGGTCGGCCCCGCAGGAGGGTGATTCACCCTTGCTCCCGACAACAACGGGTCGTTTACCGCCCAGTCCCCCGAAGGTGTCGCGCTGTTCTGCGCGTACCCGACCGACAGCTGGGAACCGCGGCCGAATCGGTAAGGCGACCCTTAGTGTCGGCGAACGGTATGCCAGCATGGGGGCGTGAATGCACGCCAGTTCGCTTATTCGCTGGGTGTCGCAGTGCTGACTTCGACAGCGCTGCTGAGTGCACCGATCCTCATTGCGCCCGCGTCGGCTGCTCCCTGCCCCGACGTCGAGGTGACGTTCGCCCGCGGCACCAACGAGCCGCCCGGTGTCGGCGGGGTCGGACAGCGATTCATCGATGCACTGCGCTCGCAGGTTGGTGGCCGAAGCCTCGGGGTGTATCCGGTCAACTATTCCGCCGGCGAGGATTTCGCCCCGTCGGCCTCCGCCGGCGGCAGCGATGTCCACGCGCACGTTGCGTCGATGGTTGCCAACTGCCCCAACACCAAGCTGGTGCTCGGTGGATATTCCTTGGGCGCCATGGCGATAGATGAGGCCACCATCGCCCGGGCACCGATTGCGGGCCTGATCCCCGACATCCTCACGGCGGACGAAGCTGACCACGTCGCGGCACTCGCGCTCTTCGGTAATCCGTCGGACAGATACCTGGGGGGACCGGTCAGCGAGGTCAGCCCGTGGTACGGGCCCAAGGCCATTGACCTGTGCGCGGCGGCCGATCCGGTCTGCACGCCGGGCGGGGCGCTGGCATTGCCTTCACACGACGAGCTGTTTTCGCCGGTGCACCTGTCTTATGCGCAGTCCGGAATGCCCGGTCAGGCAGCGACTTTCGTAGCGAGCCATCTCTGACGCTCGTGTAACTGCGAACCCGCGGCTCGTCACACCGGTGCTCTGTGCGTTGAGCTCAGCGCAGCCGAGGTAAGCACGCCACCACGACGGTCGGCAGCAGCAAACGCCTACGGAGGCGGCGGGGCGGGTGGCGCACCGGGATCCGGCGGCGGGTCGGGGGGATATGGCGGCGGGCCGCCCGGCACCGGATGCGCGCAGTCGGGCTCGAAGATGATGGTGCCCGCCACCATCGTCCACGTAATCCCGCACGCCAGCGGCAAGAACGCGGGTGCATCGGCGCCAGCAATCGGGACCGCAATCATCCCGGTGACTATCGCCGGACGAATGAGTCGGAAGACGAGCTTGACTGCTCTCCCACCCGGCGTTCGGCGGATCCGGGGTTGTCTCGCGGTCGGGTCGGTCATCCCCAAGCCTGAAATAGGCCACGGCAAATCGCAACTCGAGGAACCCCCCGGAGCCGCCGATGGCGATGGCTACCCACAAAACCGTTGGCGGGCAGCCTGTTTCAGATTTACGGCCGGCCGGTGCGCTCGCGGTGCTTGCAGCCCGGCCAGCAGCACGGCCGGCGCTGACCTTCTTCCAGCTCCTCCTGGGTCCGGCGAATGCGGCGCTGGCGCGTCGCCGCTTGCTTGGCGTCTTCGACCCAGCAGATGAACTCGTTGCGCGCCAGCGGCGTGATGTCGTTCCACGCCGCGAGTGCGGTGGAGTTCGTAGTCAGCGCCTCGCGCAGGTCCGCGGGCAGCTTGTGCACTACCCCACCTGGCACTTGGTTGCCGCTCACCCGGCCAGATTAGCCAGTGACTACGACCCCAGGGTGTATTGCCACACCAAGCCGTGGGTTCCATTCATCATCCGCTCGCATTGCATCATGTGTCCGTCGGCGTCGCGCATCGTCGCGTATCGCAGGGAGCACGGCTGGTCCTGCCGTGGCGGGTTGGCCTCCGCGACACCGAGGCCGAGTGCGGTCAACCCCACCGCCACCGCCGAGAAGATCGCCCAACGGATCGCCTGCGATTTGGTGGTGATGGTCGTCGTGCGCATTGGCTGCCCCCTCGTCGTGATGCGGTGTCTTCAGCATCACCAGCCAGGCTTGAGGCATCCTCTACGGATTCTTGAAGCCGCAGCCCCAAGTACCCTTTAGCTCGCCCGATGACCGACCGCGGAGGTGCGCGATGGCCCAGTCCGATTCCGTCCTGTTCAGCGTGAACAATCGCGTCGCACTGATCACCGTCAACGACCCTGATCGGCGCAACGCGCTGACGGGCGAGATATCGACGCAGCTGCGCGCCGCCGTCGAGCAGGCCGAAGCCGACCCCGGTGTGCACGCCGTCGTCGTCACCGGGGCGGGCAAGGCGTTTTGCGCCGGCGCCGACCTGAGCGCCCTGGGCGCCGCGGGCGCCGGAGCCGCGGAATCAGCCCTGCAGCAGCTCTACGACGGCTTCATGGCCGTGGGCAGTTGCACCCTGCCCACCATCGCCGCCGTCAACGGCGCGGCGGTCGGCGCGGGCCTGAACCTGGCCTTGGCCGCTGACGTGCGCATCGCCGGGCCCGGCGCACTGTTCGACCCCCGTTTCCAGAAGCTGGGACTGCATCCCGGCGGCGGTGCGACCTGGATGCTGCAGCGCGCGGTGGGCCCGCAGGCCGCTCGTGCGGCCCTGTTGTTCGGCATGCGCTTCGACGCCGAAGCCGCGGTGCGGCACGGGTTGGCGCTCCGCGTTGCCGACGATCCGGTCGCGGCGGCATTGGAACTCGCCGCCGGACCCGCGGCCGCCCCGCGCGAGGTCGTGCTGGCCACCAAGGCCACGATGCGCGCTACCGCCAGCCCGGGATCGCTGGACAACGAGCACCACGAGCTCGCCATGCACACGGAGCTCGGGCCGCAGGTGTCCTCGATTCAGTCGCCGGAGTTCGCCGACCGGCTGGCCGCGGCACGGCGTAAGTAGGGCCTAGGCCCCGGGTTCGCTCGCGACGGCGTCGGGCTGCGCCTTGACCCGGAACGCCGGGTCCAGCAGGCGGACCGCGAAGATGAAGGTCAGCGCCATCAGCGGCGATAAAGCGCCGTAAATCGCTACGGGAGTTGCCATCTCGGCGCTATTAAGCAGTTGCGGGCTGAGCGCCACGCCCAGCGCCACCACGGTGTTGTGCAGTCCGATCTCCAGGCTGATGGCGATGGCCTGCGGTGGACCCAGGCGCATCAAACGCGGCACCAGATAGCCGACGGTCAGGCTGATCGCGCAGAAGGACACGACCGCCCCGCTCACCACGCCGAAGTTGTTCAACAGCGTCGTTTTTCCTCCGGCGATGGCCCCGAGAACCGCGACGATCATCAGCACTACCGCGACGATTTTGACGGGCGTTTTCAATCGCCGGGCCAGCTCGGGGAAGCGGTGGCGGATCGCGATGCCGATCGCGGTGGGGATGAGCACCAGGGCGAACACCGTGACGAACTTGTCCAGCTGGAGCGGGATGAAGCGCCCCTCGCCGAGGAACCAGGTCATCGATGCGGCCAGGATCGCGGGCAGGGCCACGATCGACAGCGCGGCGTTGATCGCGGCCAGTGTCAGATTGAGCGCCAGGTCCCCGTTGAACAGATGACTGAGGATGTTGGCCAGCGTCCCACCCGGAGTGGCGGCCATCAGCATGAGCCCGACCGCCAGATGCGGCTCGAGGTGGAAGGCCTCGGCGATCAGCAGGCACAGGCTCGGCAACAGCACGGTCTGGCAGAACAGCGCTACCGCCAGCGGTCGCCGCAGCGTGGCGGCCCGCTTGAAATCGGCCACGGTGAGTGTCAGCCCAAGGGCGAGCATGACCACCGCAATGACCAACGGAAAGTACTGGTTGCCCATAACGCTCCACGGTGTCGTTGCGCTGCCGCCATTTGGCCGGCACGGTTGGTTAGCTTGCCCTATACAGCAGCTATTTGCCCGGCGCGCAACCGGCCGGGCTGCCCGAAGACACGGGACCAAACGCCGACAAACGACTCAAAACCCCTGAATCCCGAGGGTTTCAGGGGTTTTGAGAGCAAGAATGCGTCAGGACGCCGACTTGATCGCAATCTGGTCGACCTGCGTGAATCCCGGCGGGTTGCCGCAGGCTCCCATGATGTAGGTGTGAGCGGACGTGCCGGTGAGACTGTTGGGATCCCACACCGTGTGAGTGTTCGTGCCGTAGATCGTGTAGGAACCGTCCGGGCAACTGACGTTGCTCATCGTGTCCAGGACCCATTGACCATCGACCAGCCGGGCCTGACTGGCGCCCAAGCCCGCCTTGATCCAGAGGCATCCGTCACCGCAGGAGTTGACGGCCCAGCTGTTGTCGATGGACTTGCCACTCGGCGTCGTGACGGTCTCGGTGTAGCTGCCGCTCATCGTCGGTGTGGCCCACGCCGTGCCGGCTGACCCGACAGCTAAACCGGCGCAGACAACCGTGGCGGCGAAGCCCCGCGCGATGGTCATGGTTTCGTTCCTTCCGTGGAGCTAGTCAGTGCAACGAGCAACTGTTCTGGTGGATCACAGATTACGACAGATTTGCGGACTGGGCGTTCGCAAATGTTTCCGCTCTTTTGCGATCTCGTTAAGTCACGAAACACCGGGTCCGCAATGCCGCAACCGGTGGCCAGGGCCGCTATTTGACCGTGTAACGCGCGTCGACGGGAAGTGAGGTACCGGTGATTTAGCGCCCGGATTGCCCACACAGATAAACCATCGCTTCGGTCACGTCGGCAGCTTCGATCATCGGCCCGTTGAGCAAAGTGTCGACCGCATCGGCGAACGCCCCCATCTCATTGCCCTGGGCGCCGAAGGCGGGTGATGTCGGCACCCTCTTCGGCGAACCGAACAGCGTGCGACCGGCCCTGCCCGCGCTCGGCGCCGGTGACGAATGCAACCTTGCCGTCAAACTGCGTTGCACCCGTGGGTGAGCTCTTAGCCGGAATCTCCCGCTCGCCGCACCAGTGTTGCCGCGTGCTTGAGCACGGGCGAGTCGACCATCTGCCCTTCGAACGCGAACACCCCGCGTTCGTTTTGCGCCGCCGCCAATACCCGTTGGGCCCAGTCCAGCTTCTCCTCGGTGGGACGAAAGGCCTTGCGCACCACCGCCACTTGGGTCGGGTGGATGCAGACGGTACCGGCGAAGCCGAGCGCCACGGCGTCTTCGGCCTCGGCCCGTAACCCGTCCAAGTCCGGGATGTCCAGGTGCACCGCGTCGAGCGCAACCCGCCCGAATGCGTTTGCCGTGAGCAGCGTCGTCGACCGCACGTGATGGGCGGCATCCCGGTAGCTGCCGTCGGCCTTGCGGCTGGAGCTGCCGCCGAGGGTGGCGATGAGGTCCTCGGCGCCCCACATCAACGCCACCGTGCCCTGCGCCGCCGCGATTTCGGTGGCGAACACCGCGCCGCGCGGCGTTTCCAGCAGCGCAATCACCTCGCGCGGCGCGAGCGCCGCCACCTGCGCCGCCGATTCGGTCTTGGACAGCATCACCGTCGTATACGCGGTACCGGCAAGGGCCTCGAGGTCGCGGGGGTATTCCGCGGTGTCGGCCGCGTTGATCCGGACCACGGTGCGCTCCGGGTCCAGCGGGGTTTCCTGCAGCGCCTTGCGGGCGGCGGGCTTGTCCGCCTCGGCCACCCCGTCCTCCAGGTCGAGGATCACGACGTCGGCCGCCGCGGCGGCCTTCGCGAAACGCTCGGGCCGATCGGCCGGGCAGAACAGCCACCCGGGGCCGGCGGCAGCGAGATTCATCGGGGCTCCTCCCCGCTTGTTTCGGAGGCTGGTCGCTTGTGCACCAGGGTGGTGCGCACAGCACGCGCCACGATATCGCCATCCTGGTTGCGGCCGGTGTGCTCGAGCGCGACGATGCCTTCGCCGGGCCGGCTCTTCGACTCGCGCTTGCCGGTGCAGACGGTCTCGGCATACAGCGTGTCGCCATGGAAGACCGGCTTGGGGAAGGACACCTCGGAGAAACCAAGGTTGGCCACGACGGTGCCCAGCGTCAGCTGGGTGACCGAAAGCCCGACCAGCGTCGAAAGAGTGAACATCGAATTGACCAGCCGCTCGCCGCGAAAGCCCGGCTGTTCGGCGGCCCACGCCGCGTCGAGATGCAGCGACTGGGTGTTCATGGTCAGCGTGGTGAACAACACGTTGTCGGCCTCGGTGACGGTGCGCCCGGGCCGATGCAGGTAGGTGGTGCCGATCTCGAACTCCTCAAACCACAAGCCCCGCTGCACAACCGATGTGCCGCCTCGTTCGGCGTCGGTCATGAGAGTCCCAGCGATCGCGCAATGAGCATCAGTTGCACCTCGGTGGTGCCCTCGCCGATCTCGAGGATTTTGCTGTCGCGATAGTGACGCGCCACGGGATACTCGTTCATGAAGCCGTAGCCGCCGTGAATCTGGGTAGCGTCGCGGGCGTTGTCCATCGCCGCCTCCGACGCGATCATCTTCGCGATCGCCGCCTCCTTTTTGAATGGCTTGCCCGCCAACATCTTTGCAGCAGCATCGTAGTAGGCGGTGCGTGCGACGTGGGCACGGGCCTCCATCCGGGCGATCTTGAAGCTGATCGCTTGGTAGGAGCCGATCGGCTGCCCGAAGGATTGGCGCTCTTTGGAGTACTTGACGCTCTCGTCGACGCAGCCTTGCGCCGCACCGGTCGACAGTGCGGCAATCGCGATGCGGCCTTCGTCAAGGATCGACAGGAAGTTCGCGTAACCGCGTCCACGCGCGCCGAGCAGGTTCTCCTCCGGGACCCGGGCGTCGGCGAAGGACAGCGGGTGGGTGTCCGATGCGTTCCAGCCGACCTTGTTGTAGACCGGTTCGACGGTGAATCCCGGTGTGCCGTTGGGCACGACGATCGTCGAGATCTCCTTCTTGGTATCGCTGATCGTCCCGGTCACCGCGGTGACGGTGACCAGTGAGGTGATGTCAGTGCCCGAGTTGGTGATGAACTGCTTGGATCCGTTGACCACCCACTCGCCGTTGTCGAGTTTGGCCGTGGTGCGGGTGCCGCCGGCGTCCGAACCCGCGCCCGGCTCCGTCAGCCCAAAGCCCGCAAGCGCGCGGCCGGACACGAGATCCGGCAGCCACTTTTGCTTCTGCTCTTCGGTGCCGAACCGGTAGATGGGCATAGCGCCCAGGCCCACCCCAGCCTCCAGCGTGATCGCCACCGACTGGTCGACCTTACCCAGTTCCTCGAGGGCCAGCGCCAGCGCGAAGTAGTCGCCGCCCATGCCGCCGTACTCCTCGGGGAACGGCAGGCCGAACAGCCCCATCTCGCCCATCTTGGCGACGACTTCGTACGGGAAGCTGTGCTCCTCATCGTGTTTGGGCGATACGGGTGCGACCACCGTGCGCGCGAACTCGGCGACGGTGTCACGAAGATCTTCGTATTCCTTGGGTAACGTCCCCGCGGTGATCGTTGTCGTCATGATCCTCTAATCCTTGTTCTCTTCGGAGTCTGGGACCAGGCGGGCCAGCACTTGGTCAACCGTCACCTGATCACCGACGGACACCTGTAACTCCACGCGTCCCGAAATCGGTGCGGCCAACGAATGTTCCATCTTCATCGCCTCGACGACCACGACCACATCGCCTTCGGATACCTCGGCACCGGAGTCGACCTGCACGGCGATCACGCTGCCGGGCATGGGACTGAGGACCTCGGCCTGCCTTGTGTCGGTCGCGCGCTGGATCTTGGTTTCCTCAGCCTCGCGCAGGTGCCACGTTCCCCGTTCGTCCGCGACCCACAGGTGGCGGTCGGCCTGGGCCCAGCGGTACTCGCGGCGCAGCCCGTCCAGCGCCACGCTCATCTTTCGTGGCTCGACTTCCACACTCGCCGAGTGGGTTTCGCCATCGCCGACCCGCACGGTGGCAGCCGCCGGCAGTCCGGACACCGAGACAGTCTCGGTGCGCAGCGGGGTTCGCATCGCGGTGCGCACCGGCGCCGCATCACCGCCGACGCGCCAGCCCGTCGGCTCCGCCCATACGTTCCCCCGCGCGTGACGGGCCAACACCCACTGGCGGTACAGGCCGCCCGCCGCGAGGACGTCATCGGGCGCGGGTAGCGGAGCGAAGTCCGGCAGTCGCTCCTCGAGCAGTGCGGTGTCCAGATCGCCGGCCCGCACTCGTTCGTCGGCGAGCAGAAAGCGAAGGAATTCGACGTTGGTCTGCACGCCCAGAATCGTCGTCTGCGCCAGCGCAAGGTCGAGCGCGGCGAGCGCCTCGTCGCGGTCGGCTCCGTGGGTGATCACCTTGCTCAGCATCGGGTCGTAGTCGCTGCCCACCACTGTGCCCGCCAACAGCGACGAGTCCACTCGCACACCGGGACCCGAGGGTTCGAAGACGTCGAGCACCCGTCCGCCGGTGGGTAGAAATCCCCGCCCCGGATCCTCCGCGTACACCCGGGCCTCGATCGCATGCCCGCGCAACTCGATGTCGTCTTGGGCGAAGGCGAGTTTCTCGCCGGCGCCCACGCGCAACTGCCACTCAACGAGGTCGAGGCCGGTGATCGCCTCGGTGACCGGGTGTTCCACTTGCAGGCGGGTGTTCATCTCCATGAAGAAAAACTCGTCGGGTCGCTCGGCGGAGACGATGAACTCCACCGTGCCGGCCCCGACGTAGTCGACGCTGCGAGCGGTGTTGCAGGCCGCCGCCCCGATCCGCGCGCGGGTCGGCGCGTCCAGCAGTGGTGAGGGCGCCTCCTCGATGACCTTCTGGTGACGGCGCTGCAGGCTGCACTCACGCTCGCCGAGGTGCACCACGTTGCCGTGGCCGTCGGCAAGTACCTGCACCTCGATATGCCTGGGCCGCAACACGAATCGTTCCAGGAACAGCGTGTCGTCGCCGAATGACGACGCGGCCTCACGCCGCGCGCCGACCAACGCTTCGCGCAGCCGGGCCGGATCTTCCACCAGCCGCATGCCCTTGCCTCCGCCACCGGCCGAGGGCTTGATCAACACCGGATAACCGACCTCGTCGGCCGCGGCGGCGAGTTCGTCATCCGTCAGGCCCGACTTCGCCACACCGGGGACAACCGGCACATCGAACGCGGCGACCGCGTTCTTGGCGGTGATCTTGTCGCCCATCACCTCGATCGCGCGGGCCGGTGGCCCCAGGAACACCACCCCGGCGCGCTCACATGCGGCCGCGAAATGGGCGTTCTCCGAAAGAAACCCGTAACCGGGGTGGATCGCGTGAGCGCCGGTGCGTACGGCGGCATCGAGCACCTTCTCGATAGCGAGGTAGCTCTCGCGCGCGGGCGCCGGTCCCAGCCGCACCGCCGTGTCGGCTTCCAGTACGTGTCGCGCGGAAGCGTCGGGATCGCTGTAGACGGCAACGGAGCGGATGCCAAGCCGGCGCAAGGTCCGAATCACCCGCACGGCGATCTCGCCGCGGTTGGCCACTAAGACGGTGTCGAACACTGCGCTCACATCCGGAAGACGCCGTAGGAGACCCCCTCCAGGGGCGCTTGGGCGCACACTGAAAGGGCAAGCCCGACATACGTTCTCGTGTCGGCCGGGTCGATGATGCCGTCGTCCCAGAGCCGGGCCGTCGAGTAGTACGGGTTGCCCTGGTCCTCGTACTGGGCGCGGATCGGCGCCTTGAATGTCTCTTCCTCGTCGGGTGACCACGGTTTGCCCGCCGCACTGAGCTGTTCGCCGCGCACCGTGGCCAACACCGAAGCCGCCTGCTCGCCGCCCATCACCGAGATGCGGGCATTGGGCCACATCCACAAAAAGCGCGGCGAGTACGCCCGGCCGCACATCGAATAGTTGCCCGCGCCATAGGATCCACCGATCACGACGGTCAGCTTCGGCACCCGGGCACACGCCACGGCGGTCACCATCTTGGCGCCGTGCTTGGCGATGCCGCCGGCCTCGTAGTCGCGGCCGACCATGAAGCCGGCAATGTTCTGCAGGAACAGCAGCGGGATCTTGCGTTTGTCGCAGAGCTCGATGAAATGCGCTCCCTTGAGCGCGGATTCACTGAACAGCACGCCGTTGTTGGCGATGATCCCGACCGGGTGGCCCTGGATGCGGGCGAATCCGGTTACCAGGGTCTTGCCGTATTTGGATTTGAATTCGCTGAATTCGCTGCCGTCGGCCAGCCGCACGATGACCTCGTGCACGTCGTAGGGCACCCGCGGATCGGGCGGTACGACATCGTAGAGCTCGGTCTGCGAATGCTTGGGTTCGACAGGGGAACGCACTTCCCACGGGCTGGGCGCGCGCGGACCGAACGTTGCCGCGATCGCGCGCACGATGCGCAGTGCGTGCTCGTCATCGTCGGCGAGATGGTCGGTGACCCCCGAGACCCGCGAGTGCAGGTCGCCGCCGCCGAGGTCTTCGGCCGAAACGATCTCTCCGGTAGCGGCTTTGACCAGCGGCGGGCCGCCGAGGAAGATCGTGCCCTGCTCGCGAACGATGACGGCCTCGTCGCTCATCGCCGGCACATAGGCGCCGCCCGCCGTGCACGAGCCGAGCACCGCGGCGACCTGAGGAATTTCCTTGGCGCTCATGGTCGCCTGGTTGTAGAAGATTCGTCCGAAATGCTCGCGATCGGGAAACACCTCGTCCTGGCGGGGCAAAAAGGCGCCGCCGGAGTCGACCAGGTAGATGCACGGCAGTCGATTCTGCAACGCGACTTCCTGGGCGCGCAGGTGCTTTTTGACCGTGATCGGGTAGTAGGTGCCGCCCTTGACCGTCGCGTCGTTCGCGACGATCACACACTCGCGCTCCGCGACCCGCCCGATGCCGGTGATGATCCCGGCACCCGGGGATTCGTCGTCGTACATCCCGTTCGCCGCCAGCGGGGTCAGCTCCAAGAAGGGACTGCCCGGGTCGAGTAGCCGGTCCACCCGCTCGCGGGGCAACAGCTTGCCTCGGCTGACGTGACGTTCCCGTGCGCGTTCATTGCCCCCCAGCGCGGCGGCGGCCAGCTTGGCGTTCAACTCGCCGACCAGCCGACGGTGCTCATCGGCGAACGACGGTGCGGCCTGCACGGACGCGCTCATGACTGTTCCGGGAGCTCGTCCATCGCCGCGGCAGCCTCCTCGCCATTGGGGTCTAGGCACTTCAGTTAATCCTCATTAACTGGCGCCGACAATACCATCGGCGACGCTACGGCGTCCAGGGACCAGTCGACCGTTGGGCGAACAAACCCGCGCGGGAAAGACAACGCGTGTTTGCTTTCCCGGACCTCCCCAAATTCCCGACTCTTTTGGTCGATTATCGCTATCGAGAGAGCGCAATTACCTCGGGGGAAGTCATGGCCGCCACTCCAGCCCACTCGAACGACGCACGGTCGTCCGGATTCACCGGTCGACCCTCGGTGCAGGCCCGGATCAGTGCGCCGACGCTGCGGCTGCTGCGCTCGATTGCCGGCCTGGTCGGGGTCGACCTGGGCACCAGCATCAACACGTTGATTGCCAGCCGCCACCCGCCGCGGCGTACCACCCGTGCCGTGACCGTGCGACATCGCGAGTTCAATGGCTGGGACGTGTGCACTCTGCGACCCGAGTCGCTGTCGGGCCAACACGTGCTGGCCATCCACGGTGGCGCCTTTGTGTGTGAAGCCACCGTCTTGCACTGGCGAGATTATGCGGCGATCGCCCGCCAGACCTCCGCGACGGTCGTCGTACCCGCGTACCCGCTGGCACCGCACGGCACCGCCGGTACCGTCGTCCCACAGATGGCGGACCTGATCACCTGGATGATCGGCGAACACGGGCTAGACAACGTGAGCGTCTACGGCGACTCCGCCGGCGGCGGGATCGCGCTCTGTGCCGCGCAGGAATTGGTACGGCGCAACGCAACGCCGCCGGCCCGGATGGTTCTGCTGTCACCGCTGCTCGATGCCACGTTGAGCAACCCGGACATTCAATTCGTCAACGACCCTGTCCTCAGCACAGATGCGCTCAAAGTGAATTTCGCGCTTTGGGCCGCAGACCTCGACCTGGCCGATCCCTTGGTCAGCCCGCTGCACGGATCGTTGAGCGGCCTTGGAGCGACCGCGGTCTACGCCGGATCGTTGGACGTACTTGGCCCCGATGCCGTTGCACTGCAAGCGAAATCACTCGCCACACCGGGCACCAAGTTCAGCTTCGACCTGCGCTACGGCGAAATGCACGATTGGGCCATGACCTCGTGGCTGCCCGAGGCGCGCGGGGTCCGCTCGCAGATCTACCACCAGCTGCTTGGCACCTAGTTCGCCGAGCGTGGTTGGAAAGCCGGAAGGAAAACGATGAATCGCGATCAGGGGCTTGAGTTAATCACCAATAACTCGTGTTATGTTAGCGACGATTAACCGGAACTTCCGGACGTAGGCGGAGGGCCGTCATGACAGCGTCCACCCCGGACACCTCGCCGGGTCAGCCCGAGTCGCCAAATCGCCGCAGCCAGTTGAAATCCGACCGGCGATTGCAACTTCTGGCGGCGGCCGAACGGCTCTTCGCCGAACGCGGCTTTCTCGCGGTGCGACTCGAAGACATCGGCGCCGCCACCGGGGTAAGCGGCCCGGCGATCTATCGCCACTTCCCCAACAAGGAGTCGATGCTGGTCGAGTTACTGGTCGGGATCAGCGCCAGACTCCTCGCCGGGGCTCGCGAGGTGACCGGCCGCAGCGCCGACGCGGCCGACGCGCTCGATGGCCTGATCGATTTTCACCTCGACTTCGCGATCGGCGAGCCCGACCTGATCCGCATCCAGGACCGCGACCTGGCACACCTGCCCGCGGCCGCCGAACGGCAGGTACGCAAAGCCCAACGCCAATACGTAGAGGTCTGGGTCGGCGTGCTGCGCGAGCTGGACCCGGCACTGGCGGAAGCCGATGCCCGGCTGGCGGCGCACGCGGTATTCGGCTTGCTGAACTCGACACCGCACAGCATGAAGGCGGCAGAAAAGCCGACCCGCGGGGCGCGGTCGCGCGCCGTCATGCGCGCCATGACGGTCGCCGCACTGGGAGCCGGAAGCCAAGTCCGCTAATCGGGCGTCATCGAACGAATCCGCGCCCAGCCGCTCGGCTTAGGTACCCTGCAATTTGTGAGGTGGACATGAACGATCCACGTCGACCCGAGCGGGTTAGTCCCCTTCAAACGGGATCCGAACCGACCGGGCCGATTGGCCCGCGGAACGCGCCGCTCGCTGATCCGGCCTATGCCGACCAAGCGCCGTATGCGCCTGCCTACGGCGGGTACGCGCCGCAATGGGCGCCGGGGCTGAACGAGACCAACCCGACCAAACGGTTGCCGGCGTATTGGCAGCAAGACCAGCCGCCGCCGGGTGGGCTTCCGCCCGAGGGCTCGGCTCCCCCGCCGCCGGAAGGCCCGAGGTCGCCCCGCTGGTTGTTGATCGGCGCCGGCGCGGCGGTGCTGCTGGTTGTCGCGCTGTTGATCGCGCTGGTCCTCACGAACGGCGCGCTCAAGAACCAGACCGCCGTGCCGCCGTTGCCGGCGATGCCCGGATCGAGTGAGCAAAGCCCGACGCCCACCCCCTCGACACGCGCGGCGCCGCCGCCGCGGACCGTCGTGCCGGCGCCGCCACCGAGCGGGTCAGCCGCGCCCACCCCGGGCGCGACGCAAAACGTCGTCTACAACGTCAGCGGCGAGGGTCGCGCCATCAGCATCACTTACTGGGACACCGGCGACGTGATCCAGACCGAGTTCAATGTCGCGCTGCCGTGGAGCAAGCAGGTCAGTCTGTCGCAGTCGGCCGTCCATCCGGCCAGCGTCACGATCATCAACATCGGCCACAACGTCACCTGCTCGGTCACCGTCGACGGGGTGCAGGTGCGCCAACGCGTCGGGGGCGGCATCACCGTCTGCGACGCCGCGGGACGCTAAGACCGTTCCACCGCCGCGGCGGCATGGCGCGGCGGGACACGCACCGCCAGCATCGCGAGTAGTCCGGCGATCAGCACCAGCGATATCCCGCCCAGCCCGGCGCGGACGGCGCCGAACACGTCGACAAACACGGAGAAAAGCCACGGTGCCACGAACGCGACCGCCCGGCCCGTCATCGTGTACAGGCCGAATGCCACGCCTTCCCTGCCGTTGGTGGCCATCTGCAACAGCAGCGCACGCGCCGATGATTGCGACGGCCCGATGAACAGGCACAACAACAGCCCGCAGGTCCAGAAGGCGACCGGACCGGAGAGCACCATCATGGTGAGCGTGGTGACGACGATCGCCACCAGCGACGCGACGATGACCGGTTTGGATCCGATCCGGTGATCGACGAAGCCGCCGGCCACCGCCCCGACGGCGGCCACCACGCTGGCCGCCACACCGAAGATCAGCACGTTGGCCTGCGAGATGCCGTACACATTGACGCCCAACACGGCGCCGAAGGCGAATATCGCCGCAAGCCCGTCGCGGAAAAGCGCGCTGGCGCCGAGGAAGTAGACCAGGTTGCGGTCGCGCCGCCATTCGGCGGAGATTTCGGTCCACAGCTTGCGATAGCCGCCGAGCATGGTCGTCGGCTGGTACACCTCGCCGGTGTCGGGCAGCCGGTGCGCGACCAAGAGCAATGGCAGCGCCAACACCGCCAACCACGCCGCGGCGGCCAGCATGGCCTCCCGGACGTAGAGCCCGTCAGCCAGCGGCACGCGCAGCAGCCCGCGCACCGCGCCCGGCCCGGATCCGGCGCCCACGATGAAACCCGTGTAGATCAGCAACAGCAGCAGGACGCTGCCGAGGTAGCCCGCCGCCCAGCCCAGACCGGAAATCCGGCCGGCCGTGCCCGGGGTCGAGAGCTGCCGCAGCATCGCGTTGTACGGGACGCTGGCCAGGTCACCGCAGGCCGCCGTCGCGCCCAGCAGCGCCAACCCGGCCCACATGTAGGCGGGCCGGTCGTGGATCAGGAACATTGCGCAGGTCAGCGTCACCGCCAGCCCGGTCAACACGCTCAGGGCCACTCGTCTGCGTTGCGGTGATTCCACCCACACGCCGACCAGCGGCGCCAGCAGTGCGACCGTCAACCCGGCGAGCGCCCCCGCGCGGCCCAGCCAGCTCTCCGGCGTGGTGCTGCCGGGCATGCCCACGCCCACACTGCTCGTCAGGTAGACGGAGAACACGAATGTCGCCACGATCGCGTTCAGACCCGTTGACCCGCAATCCCACAGCGCCCATGCCACCACCCGGGATCGCACGATCCCGCCCACCCCCGGCTGACCCATGCCCGGCACTCTATTTGTTGAGCCGGCAAGACGCCGCGCGCGGTCGCGGCCGTTGTCGGAAAGGGTTTAGCGGCTGTCTACGATTGCCGCATGCCGGTACCCGCTCCCAGCCCCGATGCACGCGCCGTTGTCACCGGAGCTTCGCAAAACATCGGCGAAGCGCTGGCCACGGAATTGGCCGCGCGCGGACACCACCTCATCGTCACCGCGCGACGCGAAGACAAACTCAAGGACCTTGCCGCACGGCTAGCCGAGAAGTACGGCGTCACCGTCGAAGTGCGGGCCGCCGACCTCGCCGACCCGTCGGAACGCGCCGAACTGTGCGACGAATTGGCCACCCGCAACATCTCGATCCTGTGCGCCAACGCGGGCACCGGGACTTTCGGCCCGATCTCCGGCCTCGACCCGGCGGTCGAAAAGGCTCAGGTGCAACTGAATGCCGTAGCGGTGCACGACCTTACGTTGGCGGTGGTGCCGGGGATGGTCGGACGCGGTGCCGGCGGCATCTTGATTTCCGGTTCGGCGGCGGGCAATTCGCCGATCCCCTACAACGCGACCTATGCCGCCTCGAAAGCGTTCGTCAACACCTTCAGTGAATCGTTGCGCGGTGAACTGCGCCGCTCAGGTGTGCACGTCACGCTGCTGGCACCGGGCCCGGTGCGCACCGACCTGCCCGATGACGCGGAGAGGTCACTGGTCGAACGGCTGGTGCCGGACTTCCTGTGGATCTCCACCGAGCACACCGCGCAAGTCTCGCTGAATGCGTTGGAGCGCAACAAGATGCGCGTCGTTCCGGGCTTGACGTCCAAGGCCATGTCGGTCGGCAGCGGATATGCCCCGCGCGCGATCGTGGCGCCGATCGTGGGCAGCTTCTACAAGAAGCTCGGCGGCGGGTAACTCGCCCGCCCGCGAGCGTAGCCTGGCGGCGGCTGCCCGCTGCGAGCGTAACCTGGCTGCGAAAATCGCGCGGCATTGTTCGCAGTGACGTTACGCTCGCGACGCCCAGTGCTATTTACGGCGGCCGCGGCCCGTGCCGAAGATGCCTTTCACCGCTTCGCGTATCGCGGTGTTGATACCGCTTTTCACGGTCGGATTCTTCAGCACTTCCTCCCACATGGCCGGGCCCTTCGGCTCGAAGGGCTCCGGCATCGGCGGGATGTCGAAGTCCGTTGGCAACGACGGATTGTCGGGTTCCGCGTGCCGTTGCTCTGGTAGGGATGCGGGCACTTGAGGTTGCGATGGCTGCTGAATCGTCTGGCCGTATTTGGCTTGCAGTGGACTGGATTTGGCCGCGGCAGTGATCGCGTCGGTGCCGACGGCGCCCATCAGCGACCGGGGCACCCGCATGCGAGTCCAGGCCACCGGCGTGGGTGCGCCCTTCTCGGACAGCACCGTGACGACGGCCTCGCCGATCCCCAGCGAGGTCAACGCCGACTGCAGGTCGTAGACATCGGTTTTGGGATACGTGCGGACGGTCTTGGACAGCGCCTTCTGGTCATCGGGGGTGAACGCGCGCAAGGCGTGCTGCACCCGCGCGCCGAGCTGGGAGAGCACATCGTTGGGCAGATCGGTGGGCAACTGCGTGCAGAAGAAGACCCCGACGCCCTTGGATCGGATCAGCTTGACGGTCTGCTCGACCTGCTCGAGGAATGCCTTCGACGCGTCGGTGAACAGCAGGTGCGCCTCGTCGAAAAAGAAGACCAGCTTGGGCTTGTCGACGTCACCGACCTCGGGCAGAACGGCAAACAGATCTGCCAGTACCCACATCAGGAAGGTGGAGAAGATGACCGGACGCAACGACTGACCAGTGAACTCGAGTAGCGAGATGATGCCGTGGCCCCGGTCGTCGACACGCAGCAGATCCTGGGGGTCGAGCTTCGGCTCGCCGAAGAACGTGTCACCACCCTCGGATTCGAGGTTCACCAGGGATCGCAAGATGACGCCTGCGGTCGTCGACGACACCCCGCCAAGGGATTTCAGGTCCGCTTTGCCCTCGTCGCTGGTCAGGTGGCTGATCGCGGCGCGCAACTGGTCCAACGTAATCAGCGGTTGGTTGTTTTCCGTTGCCCAGTGGAAGATCAAACCCAGGGTCGACTCTTGGGTCGCGTTGAGCCCCAACACCTTTGACAACAAGACCGGGCCGAAACTGGCAACCGTCGCCCGTATGGGTACCCCGATCCCCTCGGTGCCCAGCGACAAGAACTCCACCGGGAATCCCGTCGCCACCCAACTGTCGCCCGTGTCTTTGGCACGCACCGCAGTCCTGTCGTTGGCCTCCCCCGGCCGGGACAGACCCGACAAGTCACCCTTCACGTCGGCCATCAACACCGAGACGCCTGCGGCACTGAGCTGCTCGGCGATCAGCTGCAGGGTCTTGGTCTTGCCGGTTCCGGTGGCTCCGGCCACCAGACCGTGCCGGTTGACGGTGGCCAGCGGGATGCGGATCTGCGCGGTTGGATCGGCGTCGCCGTCGACGACGACGGTGCCCAATTCCAGCGCCTGGCCTTCGACGGCATAGCCGCTGGCGATCCGCTGCGCGGGTCCGCCCGCCGCTGATTCAGTGGTCATCGCGCTCCGCCCCACCTCTCGGAGAAAGTTGCAACGCCCAACACTACTTCCCAGGGTGAGGCGGAGGCAGAGGCTCACGTGGGCATACGCTGAGCGCTGTGCGCGACGAATTGGTGTGGATCGACTGCGAGATGACCGGGTTGGATCTGAGGTCGGACAAGTTGATCGAGATCGCAGCCCTGGTCACCGACGCCGATCTGAACATTCTCGGCGACGGCGTCGACGTGGTGATCCACGCCGACGATGCTGCCCTGTCGTCGATGATCGACGTGGTCACCGAGATGCACACCCGCTCCGGGCTGATCAACGAGGTGCGGGCATCCACCGTCGACCTGGCCACCGCCGAGGCGATGGTGCTCGATTACATCGGCAAGCACGTCAAGCAGCCCAAGACGGCGCCGCTCGCGGGCAATTCGATCGCCACCGATCGTTCGTTCATCGCGCGCGATATGCCCGCCCTGGATTCGTTTCTGCATTACCGGATGATCGACGTCAGCTCGATCAAGGAGCTCTGCCGCCGCTGGTATCCCCGCATTTACTTTGGCCAGCCGGCCAAGGGGGTCACACACCGGGCGCTGGCCGACATCCGCGAGTCGATCCGCGAACTGCAGTTCTACCGCCGTACCGCGTTTGTATCGCCCCCGGGGCCTTCTACCAGCGAAATCGCCGCGGTGGCCGCCGAAATAGAGGGCAACGACGGCGCACCGGAGGCAACTGATTCGGCCGTCGAGCCACCGAACCGCTAGTATCGACAGTCGCTGCGCGTCTACGCGCGCAGCCATGGTGGGTGTAGTTCAGTTGGTAGAGCGTCAGGTTGTGATCCTGAATGTCGCGGGTTCGAGTCCCGTCACTCACCCCACAAGGTCAGAGGGCCTATCTGCCCTCTGACCTTTTTGTTCTCGGGGCCTGTTGCAGGCTCGACCCGGCACCGGAATGGACCCGCGCCCGTCGTCGAACCCGATTTCCTATTGCGTTGTGGCGCAGTGGCCTTGCGGTGCGGACAGCGATCCCGACCGCCCCGGCACTCGCGGACGGCGAGATCCCGACGTTGGTGATTGCCAACGCCATGTCTTTCAAGATCGCTTGGCGTCCTGTCCCCCCCATTGCTTCGGGACGGAGTGGCCGTGGCCGGCCTGAAGTACAAGGCGAATAGCATAGGGGCGCAGCCGCCAACTCTGTCGTAATCTATTGCGCCGCAACGAGCGAGCGTCACCGCAGCGCTATGCTGACCGGATTGCCGAGGCGCCGGCACGAGCAAGTCGGTGGGCGGCCTGTCGCAATGCCCTGTCCAATGCGAATATCGCCAGAGCGGAATCGTCGATCCCCGCCGGTGTCGTGGCACATGTGTCGCGGTCGTCGGCGTTGCCGGTTTCTGCGCCGCCGAGGTCAACACCGCGATCGGAGTGCGCGGGACGATGTGGATGGCGGCCGGCTTGGCGCTCCTCGGCGCGATCTACGGCCTGTGGCGCGTCATGCGGGTGGAACGGCGCTCACCGATGCCGCGCGAAAAACTCGACGCCATCAGGAGCGTGGCAGCGCTGCGGCCGTTGTCTGTCGCGACCGCCGACCAGCTTGCCTCGGCCCTGATCGCAGTTGCAGTTGCCGAGGGCGATGTCATTGTCCGGCAGGGCGAGTCCGCCGAGGACATGTTCCTGATCGGCTCCGGCGTCTTCGAAGCCATGGTTGACGGCCGGCACGTACGAACGCTGCACGACAGTGACCACGTCGGGGAGATCGCGTTGCTGTTCGATGCTGCGCGCACCGCCACGGTGCGGTGCGTACAGGCGGGCGCACTCTGGCGGCTGCGCCGGGCAGATTTCCTGAGCGCCAGCACCGGAAATTCGACCACCCAGGACGCGATGAGGGCGGTCGCCGACCAGCGGCTCGAGCACGCCGGCAGCATCGGCCTCGTCCCCGGGCAGTGAGGCTCGACGTCAGGTGTTGGCGTTGCCCGCTTTCCACTGCGGCCAGGGGATGTTCCAGTCGCCCAGGCCCTCGGCGCCGGGCAACGTGGGCCCGACGGTGTTGACGACCTCGACGATGTCGCCGCTCTTGCTGTGGTCGTAGAACCACTCGGCATTGCTCGGGCTCACGTTCAGGCAGCCGTGGCTGGTGTTGGTATGGCCTTGCGCACCGACCGACCACGGCGCGGAGTGCACGAACACGCCACTGTAGGACATCTGCGTGGCCCAGTCGACCTCGGTGCGATACCCGTTGGGCGAGTTGACCGGAACCCCGTACGTCGAGGAGTCCATGATGATGTGTCGGTACCGGCCACCGATGATGTAGAAGCCGTTGGCCGTTGGGGTGCTGTCCTTGCCCATCGAGGTCGGCATGGTCTTCACGACTTCGCCGTTGACCCGGACGGTCACCATCTTGGTGTTGTCATCGGCGGTCGAGATGACCTCGTCACCTATGGTGAAGTGGGTCTTGACGTTGTCTTCGCCGAACATCCCGTCGCCCAAATCGACGCCATAGGTGTTGACCGCGACGTCGACGGCCGTTCCTGACTTCCAGAAATGCTCTGGGCGCCAACGTACTTCGCGGTTGTTCAGCCAGTAGAACGCACCCTCGACGGGTGGGTTGGTGGTGATTTTGATCGCCTTTTGCGCCGCGGCTCGGTCCGCGATGTTCTCGTCGAACCGAATTGCCACCGGCTCGCCGATGCCGACGACCTCGCCGTCGCCCGGAGCGACGTAGGGCATCGTCAGGTGCGCGGGCGAACTGGTCGAGAAGCTCATCTGGCGGCTCGCCGCACCGCCGAGCCCAAGCGCCTTCACGTTCAGCGTGTAGTGCCGGTTGTAGCCGAGCTGCTCGGTGGTCGACCAGCGCAGTCCGTCGGAACTGAGTTGGCCGTTGATCGCCCTGCCGTTGTCGTTGACCATCGTGACCGACGCCAGCACGCCATCGGCGACGTTGACGGTGACCGGCGCATCGACGGTGACACCGACGGCACCGTCCGACACCGAGGAGGTGAGCTTGGGGACCAGCAGATCGGCAAATGGTGTGCCCTTGTCGAAGATCACCTTCGGCGGCGCGGCCGCGTGGTTACCGCTGCACGCGACACCGATCACGGCAAAGATGACCAACCCAGCAGCCAGCCACGATCGACGTCTGCGCAAAGGCGTCATCAAGTGACCTTCCATGACAATCCCGATTATGTTCTGGTCACCGCTGACCGGAGAATAGTTGGAAATATTCTAATGGGTTACGACCCGTAGTCATGACAACTCACAGGCTTTATCCGGCCCGTGACCAAAAGGCAGGATCGGCTGCGTCCGCAAAACGCAGGACAGTCGCCCGCCGCGCAGGCTCTACACTGGGAGGTCCAGCGATTTCGCGCAGCGACAGGATGCCTGTTATTGTCGCAACGCAATCTCGGCTGACCAGGCGCCGTTAGCTCAGTTGGTAGAGCAGCTGACTCTTAATCAGCGGGTCCGGGGTTCGAAACCCTGACGGCGCACAGCTCAGAGCGTTTTCCACGCTCTGACTGCATATGGCTCTGACTGTATATATGGGTACGCACGTTCGGGCTCACAAGTGAGCCCGCATCATTACCGCAGCGCACAGCGGCGGCTTCCCGACTGAGTCCGAGTGCCAAGCGGCGATTACGTACTCCTTCGACACAAAACCCGTGTGGTCTCGTCGCGCGCTGGCCCGTGTGGAAGCGTGCAAATGCACGCCGTTGGGTGCGGGGAACGCGCACTTTGGTGGTGCGACCCACATGGGCATTCGCGGGGTGTCCATAGAAGACTGGTCGAGTCCACTTACATTTTTGCGTATCGGGCCATGGCGAAGCTGTAGAGACCGTAGGTGATGATTCCCAGGCTGGCGAGAATCAGGAGTGTCGCTCCGTAGGGCTGAGCGCCGAGTGTTTTCAGCGCGCCGTCGAGTCCTGTGGCTTTGGCGGGCTCGGAAAGACTTGCGGCGATGATGACCAGTACGCCGGCGCCGATGATGACGAGGCCCTTGGCGATGTACCCGATCAGGCCGAGTCGCCGCACGAGGTCGCTGGGGGTGCCGTTGAGATCGTCGAGAAAGCTACGGCTGGCTCCCTTGTAGATGTGATATCCGCCGACGGCGACGATGATGAGGCCGCCGACGATCAGCACGACAGTGCCGATGGCGGTGTGCATGAGCCGGGCACTGAGCCCGGAATTCTGGTCGCCGGTGGATTTCCCTGCATTCCGGGCGAATCCGAGGGTGGAGTAGGCGAATCCGAAATAGACGACGGCCAGCGAAAAGGCCTTCGCTCGGTCCAGAATTTCGGACATGGTGCCCTGGGTTTTCGGGTCGGTGGAACGGCCGAGCGCTGTTTCGGCGAGCCGCCACAACGCCATGGTCAGTAGCGCGATTACGGCAGCCCAGAGCGCGACGAAGCCGCCCGGTTTGGTGGATAACGCAGCTAACGCTCCGGATTGATCGGCGCTGCCGCCGCCGCTACCCAGAGCGATCCGGATGGCGAGGTAGCCGATGATGACGTGGAGCACACCGCTGACGACATACCCGGCTCGGGCGGTGCGCTCGAAGATGCCGTTCTGGGCGATCTGTATCGCGGCGCTCGTCAGATCCCCGCCGGATCGTGGGTGTGTGGACACGCTCCAGCGCCGGTGTTGGTGTCGCTGAGCAGGGGGTCAGCCGCGGTGGCGAGGCGCGCCGGGCTCAACGGGACCCGGCTGTGGGTCGCGGTTCGTCGTGGGCGACCCCGCTGGTGTCGGACGCCGGGGATGCCGGGTCCAGCGAATCTGCGCGGTCCCATTGCTCGTTGAGGTGCTCGCGCGAGGTGACCGCTTCACCGCGGTGCACGGCAGCTTGTTGTTGCAGACCGGAGGCTTGAGCCGCTTTGACGTCGGCTTCGGCTTGGGCGGCGCGGGCTTTGGCGGCGGTCTCATCGGCGAGGGCTTCGCGTTGTCTGACCTGCAGTGTTTCCTGGTGGGCGTCCTGGCGGATCTTGTCTGCTTCGACGTGGCGCTGTTGGTTGCGTTTGTTGCGTGCCACCCAGGTGAGTCCTGCGATGAGCAGGATGGCCACGACCGCGGCGATGACGATCAAAACGATTGTGCTGGTAGCCATATCGGCTCCTTATGTTGGTGAAGCGATGTCGATGGTCGCGTTGCGGCCAGCCGGAGTTCGTCTGGCCCGCGCGGCGAGTAATGATGAGCCGTCGACCCCGATGCGGGGCCGACGTGCAGCGGGTTAGTAGTAGTGGCGGCGTCCGCCGACCGCGTGTCCCGACCGTCCCGCCACCAGCAGTATCAGGCCGACGACGAGCAGGATGACCCCTACGACCAAGACGATATGGGCGAAGGCGAAGGTGGGGACGAGGCTGGGGAGGATCAGCCCGAGGACGATCAGGACAATTCCGAGAACGATCATCAGTGTCTACCTAGTTTCGAAGGGTTGTGCAGAAATACGGGGTGGCGAGGGGTCAGCGTTTGAAAACGTCTTTGATTTTTGCCCCTGCCTGTTTGGCGTTGCCCTTGGCCTGATCGGCGCGGCCCTCGGTGCGCAGGCGGGTATTGCCGGTGGCGCGGCCGAAATACTTCTTGGTGGCGCCTTTGGCGGCTTCGGCTTTGTGGGCGAGCTTCTTAGCGATGCTCATGGCGGATTCCTTCATTTCTTCGGTGATCCCAGACCGCGACGGCGAACTGAGCGACAACCAGCGACGCGGGCTATCTACGGGGCTACGTCGAAGTGCCCGTGGTCGATGGTTTGCCGACGACGCGCCCAGCGGCCGAACAGGGAAACCTTTTCCCCGGCGGAACTAGCCGCTGTCGGATCCGACGTCGCAACGGTGTGCGTGGCGGGTTGGCGTTCAAGTAGTTGGGCGCGGTCACGGTTCACAAATGCGGTCTCGCGCTGAGAGCGTGCCAGGTCGCGTCGGGCATCGCGCCCACGGATGGCACTGCGCCGGGCGCCGGCCAACAACACACTCAAACCCAGCACCCCCACGGCGCCGACCACGATTCCAGACAAGAACAACGTGCCAGTCGACCCGGTGACGTGATACCCGAGCACGGAAAAGTTCTCCGCGACCGGATGAGTGCCCCCGGCATTGCCCAGCACCCCAACGGTCCCGACGATCACGGCGGCCAGCAGAACAACTAATCCGACGATGACCATCATGGTGAAGCCTCAATCCAGTGCTAGAACTCCTACTACACACCCAGGTCGACTGTTTGTCAACAGTGTTGACGTACACCATCGGTCTACAGTGACGACGGATAGGAGGTGTTGCTCAGGTGACAGAACCAACCGGGCCCGATTCCGCCGTTGGCGGTGCAGGCCCTTCCGTGACGGCCGGCTCCTCGGATGGACGCCAAATCACCCGGGGGCTCATCCTGCAGACCGCGTTAGACATCGTCGACCGCGACGGTGTAGACGGCCTGTCCATGCGCCGTCTCAGCGACGCGGTAAACCGCGACTCGACGGTGCTTTACCGGCACCTCCCCAACAAGGCCGCCGTCCTCGACGGCGTCGCCGAACTCGTCCTCACCCAGCTCGCGGTGGACACCACAGACCCCGACTGGGCCGCGCAGCTGCGCACCGTCGCCCACGACTTCCGGCGCCTCGCACTCGCGCATCCCAACGTCGTGCCGTTGTTGGTGACCCGGCCGCTAGCCACCCCACTTGGACAACGACCGCCCGGAACACTCCGGCCGCTCGAAGACGTCCTCACGCTGCTCATCGCCGCCGGGTTTGCCGGTGAGGACGCCCTGCACATCTACCGGGTTCTCTTCGCCTACCTGCACGGTCACATCGTTAATGAACTGCAGGAGATCGTCGAACGACCCGAAGAAACGGATCACGTTCTGCGGCTCGGTCTGCACCGGCTCTCGATCACCGAGTTCCCCCACCTACGGGCCCTCGCAGGCGTCCTCGCTTCGTACGACGGCGCCGCCGAACTCGACCGAGGCCTCGACTTGCTCCTCAACGGGCTAGCCGAAGCGGGGGCAGCGGGGCCAGAGCGATGACATCCGTGGGCGCAGCACATCATCGGCTCGGCTAATCATGTGCGGAGCGGTCATCCTCGCGCCGGGCGCCCAGCAGCCAGGCGGCTCGAAGTGGGCGACTCCAGGTACGCCACAATCGCATTGGTGAGCCCCTGGCGCGCCAGGTCGAGGTCGTAATAGCTGCCGAGCTGACGCTCTGAGGCGATGCCGCGCATCGCTCCCGGAATGAATGTGGCGACGGCGCGGACCCTTTCGGGGTCGACGTTCAAGTCAGCGAAAGCACTTTGACACGTTGCGAGCCAACCCCGCCCCCACGACTGGAGTTCCGCGGACGTGCGCGGGTATAGGCGCTCGAGCTCCGCGGGGTCGCGAGGAAGCGCGGCGCGCAGATTTTCGATCGCCCGCGAGTCGGTGGCCGTCAGGCCGTCGTAGAGAGTGTCGATGATGGCGGCGACTCGTTGTCGCAGTGGCGCTGTGGGGTTGGCGGGCGCGAAGACGTCCGCCCGATGCTCGGCGGTCCGATGTAGCACCGCGGCCCACAGGCCGTCGGCATCGCCGAACTGGTACTTCACCACACCCCAGGTGGCCCCGATCTGCTTGGCGATTCGATTCGCCGACACCGCTGCGGGATCGCCGGTAGCCAGTGCCTTCAGGGCCGCCTCCAACATGTTCTCGCGGGACGCATCACCGCGCCGGTTGGTGCGCTGCGGTTGAACATCCGAACCGGTCATCACCCAGATAATAACGGCTCAACCACGCATTTCAATGATTCACAGAGCCCTCTTTGAATTCCCCGTAGCGGGCACTATGCTTCTTCACCAGACGACGTGTCACGTGCAGCCCAACACGCCCGTTAGAGGAGTTCGGATGGCGAAACCGCCGCTGTCGATGAAGCCGACCGGTTGGTTCCAGGTCGCGTGGTCCGACGAGATCTCCGTCGGCGACGTGCACAAGATGCACTACTTCGGCCAGGAGATGGTGGCCTGGCGGGCTCAGTCGGGACGGCTGACGGTGATGGACGCCTATTGCGAACATCTGGGCGCTCATCTGGGTTTCGGCGGCCATGTCGAGGGCGAGGCCATCGAGTGCGCCTTCCACGGCTGGCAGTGGAACCATGAGGGCCGCAACGTCTGCATCCCCTACGAGAAGCGACCCAACCGCGGACGCAGGATGCGTACCTACCCGGTGGTGGAACGCAATGAGTCGGCCTACATCTGGCATGACGTCGAGGGTCGCGAGCCGTTCTTCGATGTGCCCGACATCTTCGGCAGTTTCGACGACGGCAGCAGCCTGGCCGACTACTACCCCCGCCAGACTCTGTACGAGCCGAGTCAAGAGCTGCATCCTCAGTACGTGATGGAAAACGGTGTCGACGTAGCCCATTTCAAGTTCGTGCACAAGACACCGATCGTGCCGGTGTTCATGCGCCATGACTTCGCCCAGCCGGTGTCCTATGTCGACTTCACCATCACCTTCGAGGGTGACGAAAACCAATCGATCGACGACATCGACAGCGGGGTGGAAGCGATCAACGGCGGAATCGGCATCGCGGTGACCAAGAGTTCCGGCATGATCGACAACCGGACCATCTCGGCGACCACCCCGGTCGACGAACACACCTCCGACGTGCGCTTCACGGTGTACATCGGCCGGGTGCCCGGCAAAGACACGCCTCGGCACCAAACAAAGGCCGAGGAGTTTGGCCGAGAAGTGATCCGGCAGTTCAAGCAGGACGTCTATATCTGGTCACACCAACGGTATTCGGATCCGCCCGCGCTGTCCGCCTCCGAGTTCGAAGGCTTCACCGCGATCCGCGAGTGGGCCCGACAGTTCTATCCCGACGGACGAGGCGGCAGTGCCGCCGAACTGCAATCCATGGCCGCCGAGGCTCGCTGAGTCCTGCCGAACGAGCGGGCTACAACATCAACCGAAAGGCCGCATCGAATGAACGCTCCAGTCCGTGTCTTCCAGGTAGCCACCGGCAACGTCGGCTCCGAGATGATCAAGCGGCTCGGCAACCGCACCGATTTGGAACTGGTTGGCCTGCACTGTTATTCGCCGGAGAAGATCGGCCGCGACGCCGGTGAGATCGTCGGGCTACCGGCGATCGGGGTGAAGGCGACCGGCACGATCGAGGAGATCATCGCGGCCAAACCCGACGTGCTCACCTTCCATGGCGTCTTTCCCGACGAGGACCTCTACGTCCCGGTCCTCGAAGCCGGGATCAACATCGTGACCACCGCCGACTGGATCACCGGCTTTCACCGCGACGTCAACCACCCGCACCACTCCGGCAAGAAGGTAACCGAGCTGCTCGCCGAGGCCTGCGCAAAGGGCGGCTCCACCTTCTACGGCACGGGCATGAACCCCGGCCTGAACCAGATCCTCGGCGTCGTGTGCTCCGCCGACGTCGCCGAAATCGAGAACGTCACCACCATCGAATCCGTCGACGTGTCGTGTCACCACAGCAAGGACACCTGGATCGAGGTCGGCTACGGCCTGCCTGTCGACGATCCATCGATCCCGGGCAAGCTGAGGAAGTACACAGAGGTCTTCGCTGACAGCGTGCTGATGATGGCCGACTGCTTCGACATCAAACTCGACGAGGTCAAGTTCAGCTACGAACTCGGCGCGTGCACCAAAGACGTCGACCTGGGTTGGTACCGGATGCCGAAGGGCTCTCTCGGCGGCAACTACATCAAGTACCAGGGCATGGTCAACGGCGTGCCCAAGGTGGAGACGCACCTCGAGTGGCAAATGACCCCGCACACCGACCCCAGCTGGGACATCAAGGGCTGCTACATCACTCAGATCAAGGGCGACCCCTGCATCTACAACAAGCACATGGTCTTTCCGAAGCCCGGTGTCGACCTGTCCAATCCCGACAACTTCGCCTCCATCGGCATGACCGTCACCGGCCTGCCGGCCCTCAATGCCATCAAGTCGGTCGTCGCCGCCCCGCCGGGACTGGTGACAAGCGCCGACCTGCCGCTGCGTGGCTTCGCCGGCCGCTTCAAGGTCTAGCCGTCTCCCCTGTGAGATGGGGTAGCCTGTCACCATCCACTTGCATCCAGAGCGTATGGTCAGGCGGAAAAGGCGAGCAGCGCGCCACGACGCGGCTGCCGATCCAGACGGCGAGGAACGGGTATGTCATACGACACGATCATCCGCAATGGACGGTGGTTTGACGGGACCGGAGCACCCTCGGCCGTCCGCAACATCGGCATTTCCGCCGGACACGTCGCCGCGGTCTCGGCCGAGGACCTCGACGAAACCGGTTGCCGCAATGTCATTGACGCATCAGGGAAGTGGGTTGTCCCAGGGTTCCTCGACATTCACACGCACTATGACATCGAGGTCTTGGAAGGCCCGGGGTTGGCAGAGTCGGTTCGCCACGGTGTGACGACGGTGGCAACCGGGTCGTGCTCGATATCGACGATCCATGTCGACGCTGAAGAAGCCGGCGACCTGTTCGGCCGAGTCGAGGCGATCCCCCGCCAGCACGTGATCAAGTCGATCGGCGCGCACAAGACATGGAGCAGTGGCCAGCAGTACATCAAAGCAATCGAGAACCTGCCGCTCGGCCCGAACCTGTGTTCCTTCATCGGGCATTCGGACATCCGCACCGTCACGATGGGACTCGAGCGTTCCACTGACGACGACATCAAGCCGACCCGCGCCGAGGTGGCGCGAATGGAGCAGATGCTGACCGAGGCACTCGATGCCGGCTTCATCGGGTTGTCCACCAACCAGCTGAAATTCGACAAACTCGACGGTCAGCTCTGCCGGTCGCGCACCCTGCCGTCCACCTACGCCAAGTGGCGAGAGAACCGTCGGCTCCAGAACCTGGTGCGCGCGCGGGGCCGCATCTTGCAATCAGCTCCCGACATCAGCATGCCGCTGAGGATGGTCGTCCAGGCACTGCAATCGATCGGGTTGTTTCGCCGGCCATTGAAGACCACATTGCTGGCCGCGGCCGACGCCAAGTCGAATCCTGTCGCGTTCTACTTCCTCAAGGGACTCGCCACGGCCGTCAACGGGCTCGGCGCCGATTTCCGCTTCCAGCATCTCCCAGTACCGTTCACCGTCTACGCCGACGGGATCGACTTCGTCATCTTCGAGGAGTTCGGGTCGGGGCAGGAAGCCATGCATCTGGCGGACTGTCTGGAACGCGACGAGTTGATGCGTGATGAGGCTTACCGACGGCGGTTCCGCAAAGACTACGACCAGAAGTTCGGAATTCGGGTGTGGCACCGCGACTTCTTCGACGCGATCATCACGGACTGCCCGGACCCGTCCGTCATCGGAAAGTCGTTCGGCGAGGTCGGCATTGATCGCGGAGGGGTGCACCCAGTCGACGCGTTCCTCGATCTGGTGCTCGAGCACGGCGCCAAACTCCGCTGGTTCACCACGATCTCCAACCACCGACCCGAGGTGCTCAAGAAGTTCGCCAAGGACCCCTTCACCCAGTTGGGGTTCTCGGATGCCGGTGCGCACCTGCGGAATATGGCCTTCTACAACATGGGCCTACGGCTACTCAAGCACGTGCGGGACGCAGAGAATGCCGGAACGCCTTTCATGACAGTCGAACACGCCGTACACCGCCTCAGCGGTGAAATCGCCGACTGGTACGGGATCGACGCCGGCCACCTGCGCATCGGTGACCGGGCGGACCTGTCGATCATCGATCCCGAGCGCCTCGACGACTCCCTGGAGAAGTACGCCGAGGAGCGCGTCGAGCAATACGGGGGATTGTCTCGCATGGTGAACCGCAACGACGCCACCGTCGTTGCGGTGTTCATCAGCGGACGGCAGGTCGTGGCCAACGGCGAACCCACCGACATCCTCGGGAAGGTGCGTACCGGCAGCTTCCTGCGCGCCGGCCGGCGATCGCCTGCGGTGGCCGCGCGCTCGGCGGAGCCCAGCGTGATCGATCACCACGCCAACGCGAACGGTATTCGTACATAAGAGATTCAGCAGATCCCTTGTTCTCGGCCCCGAGAAGCCGTAGCCCGGCATGGAGAAAACGACGACGTGGAACCGTTCACGCAGCAGCGGAAGAACATCGAGGAACTCGATGATCGAACCGGGCCACCCGTGAACCAACACCAATGGAATGGCGTCCTCGTCAACCGAAAGAACGTGCAGCAGGTGCACCCGCTGTCCGGCGGCGGTGGTGATGAACGATCCCCAGCCGTTGAGCTCGGCCTCGGTGGCCCGCCAGTCATAGCCGTCGCACCAGCGGTCCACGAGCGACCGTAGCGCGACTGGTCCGTTCCGTAATCCCATCCGGCGCCGGCGAGTTCGTCTGGCCACCTGGCGGATTGGAGGCGGCGACGCAGATCGTCCAACTCGCCGTCTGCGACATCGATCTTGTAGGGGGTCAGCCCGTGACCGGTGCCCATCAGCCTCCTTCACGTGGATTCGACACGATGCTAGCCTACGACTAGACATTGTCGACGATCTGTCTAGTCATGCGGAGGAATTGTGGTCCTACCTGCCTCGACATCCGCATCGACGGATCTGAGCCGACTCCTCGGGCTACCGTTCGCGGACTCCAACGACGTCATTCGAGATGCGGTCGAACAGGCGAGTGTTCCAGCGCTGCTGATGTCGATGGTTCACATGACTGGCGACATGGGTCTGCTCGAGGAGCTTCCGCGGCCATTCATGCTCGTCGCGATGGACCTGCAGGGCGCCATGAGCGAACCCGACAAGAAGTTGGTGCGCAACCACGCCTTCGACGTGATTCGCGACTACCGCGACCGGGGCTGTCCCCCGCCGTTCGTCCCGGATGCCGACCAGATGCGGGTGATGTTCGACGTGATGTCGGCCGGCCAGGTCACCGAGGAGTACGTCGACTACGTGGCCGCCGACTTGCGATTCAGTGATGCCGATCAGTGCGGGCCGGTACTGCAGTCCACACCCGAGCAGCGTGCCGACTTCCCCGTCGTCGTCATCGGATGCGGTGAGGCCGGTCTGCTGGCCGGGATCAAGCTCAAGGCTGCGGGCGTGCCGTACACGATCATCGAAAAGCAACCGGGTGTGGGCGGAACATGGCTGGCCAACCGCTATCCGGGTTGCCGCGTGGACATCGCCAACCAATACTACGCGTATTCGTTTGAGCCACTCGACCACTGGACGCACTACTACTCCGAACAGCCCGAGATCCTGCAGTACCTCAATGACGTGGCGACCCGCTACGACATCACGCCCGACGTGCGGTTCAACACCGAGGTGACCGGCGCGGACTGGGACGAGGAATCGGCAACCTGGCGGGTGACGATCCGCGGGGCGGACCGCCGGGTCGAGACGCTGACCGCACGGGCCCTGATCTGCGCGGTCGGCCAGTTCAGCAATGCTGTCATTCCGGATATCAAGGGCACCAAAGACTTTCGCGGACCGTCCTTTCATACCGCGGATTGGCGCGACGATGTCGATCTGGCGGGCAAGCGGGTCGCGGTCATCGGCGCCGGCGCCAGCGGATTCCAGCTGGTGCCCGCAATCGCCGACTCGACTCAACACGTCGACGTCTACCAGCGCACGCCACAATGGATGGCGCCCAACCCCATCTACCACGACGCCATCCCCGACGGTGCGCGGTGGGCGATCCGCCATCTGCCCTACTACGCACGATGGCTGCGGTTCGTGTCGTGGTGGCCGATCGCCGACGCGCTCGACGAGCAGGTGAAGATCGACCCGAAGTGGGACAACGGCGGACTCTCGTGCAGCGAGTCGAACCACGCGATTCGCGAGATGTTCATCGCGTGGATGCGCGTCTTCTGCACCGACGAAGAGCTGTTGGCCAAGGTCACCCCGAAGTATCCCCCGATGGGCAAGCGGACATTGCAGGACAACGGAACCTGGCTCACCACGCTGCAGCGTGACGATGTCGATCTGATCACCGACGGCATCGCCGAGATCACCGCCGATGGAGTGCGGACCGTCGACGGAGTACATCGACGCGCCGATGTGCTGGTGTGGGCCACCGGGTTCGACGTCAATCACCAACTCGGACCCATCAATGTCCGCGGCCGCAACGGCATCGAGCTCAACACGGCCTGGGGCGATTCCGCGTACGCCTATTTGGGCGTCACCGTGCCGGGCTTCCCGAACTTCTTCTGCATGTTCGGTCCGGGCACGAACGCCGTGAACGGGGCCAGCATTATCTACAACTCGGAGTGCCAGATGCGTTACATCATGGGGTGTATCGACATGGTGCTCGCGGGCGGTTTCGGCTCGGCCACGCCGCGGGAACAGGTGTGCAAGGACTACAACCGCCGCAGCCGGCAACGGCTCAAGGAAATGGTGTACACCCACCCGGCGGTCTCCAGCAGCTACTACAAGAACGTCGCGGGCCACGTCCCCACGTTGTACGGGTTCCGCATTTTCGACTATTGGACGTGGACCAACCGTCCCAATCCCGACGACTATGAATTGCGGCGCGCGGGCGCTTCCCACAAGCAGGATGCCCGATGAGCGGGTCGACTTTGTCGGCGTCGCAATTTCTGTCCCATCCTGTGGTTGCCGGGAGTAGTTTTTCCTCGGTGCCTGGCTGATGATTGGCACCCCTGTGAAATAGCCGCGTCAAAGGAGCTGCAATGGGGTTCATTCAGCCCAACCTGCCCGTCGTCGACGTGGCCGAGTGGAGCAAGGGCACCCGCGCCGAGCGGATCATCCCGATGACGCGCCACATCGCCGAGAACGGATTCGGCATTCCCCTGGTGATGCACGTGATGTACGGGGTGAAGATCGCGCTCTACATCCTCGGGGGCTGGTTCTTCGGCTGGTGCACAACGGGCATCGGCGGCTTCACCGACGTCGGCGCCTGGTGGTCGGAGCCGATCGTGTTCCAAAAGGCCGTTCTGTTCACCATGCTGTTCGAAGTCGTCGGCCTCGGTTGTTGTTTCGGGCCGTTGGCCGGACGTTATTTTCCGCCGATGGGATCGATCCTGTACTGGCTGCGGCCCGGCACCATCCGGCTGCCACCCTGGCCCGACCGGGTCCCGCTGACCGAAGGCAACAACAGGACGCCGTTCGACGCATCGGTTTATGGCGCGCTGCTCGTTTTGCTCGCGATGGCACTGGTGTCCGACGGCTCCGGCCCAATTCCTGCCCTGGGCACGGTGATTGGCGTGTTGCCGCAGTGGCAGACCGTCGCGATCCTCTCCGTCTTGGCGGTGATCAGCTTGCGGGACAAGGTGATCTTCCTGGCCGCGCGCGCCGAGGTGTACGGTCCGCTGGCGTTGGTGTTCTTGTTCTCCGGGGCCGACATCGTCATCGGCGCCAAGCTGGTCTTCATGGCGATCTGGCTCGGCGCAGCCGCATCGAAGCTCACCAAGCACTTCCCGTTCGTGATCTCGACAATGCTGGCCAACAACCCGTTTTTGCCCTCGGGTGTGCTCAAGCGGTCGCTTTTCAAGCGCTTTCCGGATGATCTGCGGCCCAGCGCATTGGCGGGTTTCATCGCCCATTTCTCCACGGCGATCGAAGGTCTGGTGCCGTTGGCGCTGCTGTTCTCACCTGGCGGCTGGCCGACGGCGGTCGCCGCGTTCGTGATGATCGTATTTCACCTGAACATCCTGCTGGCCTTCCCGATGGGCGTGCCGCTGGAGTGGAACGTGTTCATGATCTTCGGTGTGCTGTGGCTGTTCGTGTCGCACGCTTCGATTGGGCTGTCGGATCTGAGCGGTCCCTGGCCCGTCGTGCTGTTGGTCGTGATCGCGTCGGTCGTGGTGCTGGGAAACCTGTACCCGCGCAAGGTTTCGTTCCTGCCCGGCATGCGCTACTACGCCGGCAACTGGGATACCACGGTGTGGTGCGTCAAGCCGGCGATGGACGAGAAGTTCCGCACCGGCTCCCGTGCGCTGGGCCCGATGCAGCACCTGCAGCTCGAGCGGTTGTACGGCAGCAAGGAGGAAACGCTGATCCCCCTGCACCTGGCGCTGGCGTTCCGCGGCATGAACACCCACGGGCGCGCGCTGCTCACGCTGGTGCACCGCGCGCTGGCCGGCTACGACGAGGACGACTACAACCTCTGCGAGGGCGAGGTCCTCTGCGCGATGGTGCTGGGGTGGAACTTCGGCGACGGGCACCTGCACAACGAGTGCCTCGTCGAGGCGCTACAGCAGCGGTGCGGATTCGAGCCGGGCGACGTGCGGGTCGTGATCCTCGACGCGCAGCCCATCCACAAGCAGCGGCAGGAGTATCGGCTCGTGGATGCGGCGACGGGCGAATTCGAGCGCGGGTACGTCGACGTCGACGACATGGTCACCACTCAGCCGTGGGCGGACGACCTCCCCGTGCACGTCGAGCGCAGCGCCGCCGCCGGCACGGGCTGACAACCCGTTCAGCGGTCACCGCGCCCCGACGACAGCAGCCGCCGCGCGCCCAGATCCAGCACGTACCCGATGACGCCGATGACGACAATCACCGCCACCACTTGACCGTAGGCGAGTTGGTCGCGCGCATTGAGGATCTGATAGCCCAAACCAGAACGCACACCGAGCATTTCGGCCGGCACCAGCACAACCCACGCGATTCCCAGTGCGACCCGTAAGCCGGTTTGCAGGTGCCCGCGGATGGCGGGCAGCACCACGACCGTCAGCTGCTCGGTGCGGGTTGCCCCGAACGACTTCGCGACCTCCAGATAACCGCGGTCGACGCTGTGCACGCCGGCCGCGGTGTTGATCAGGATCGGCCACACCGCCGCCGCGGCGATCAGAAAAATGACCGGCTCATTGCCGATTCCGAAGATCGCCACCGATATCGGAGCCCACGACAGCGGCGAGATCATCCGCAGAAATTGAACGACGGGACGAGTGGCACGATCGGCAAGATCGCTCAGCCCGATCAGCAATCCGGCGGGAATCCCGATGACCGCCGCCACCAGCAACCCAACGAGCAACCGCCACAGGCTGACCTCGGTATCGGCCAGCAGCACGCCGCGCTTGTACAGATCGACCAGGGATTTGGCCACCTGGCCCGGTGTCGTCTGGTGCAGCAAAGACTGCGGAGACGCAAGCACGGCGGTGACGAGCCACCAGAGCGCAACCGCGGAACCGATGGCCAGCGCGGGTGGCCACCAGCGTCGCAGAAACGGCCACTTCGGTGCGGACGTCGTCGCCGGTATGACTACCTCGCCCGGCACCGAGGTGTCGACGGGATCGACTCCCTGTGTGGTCATAGCGGTTGTACCTCTTCAACTCGGGTCAGGTCGGAAGGAATGCCGAAGCTGGCGGCACCGCCGTGCGCATCCAGCGCCGCCCGCACGAACCTGTCGTACACCAGCTGCGAGTGCGCGGTCGCGGGGTCGAGCCCATCCAGGAACCGCCGGTCGCCGTCGACGACCGTGTCGTGCATTGCCGCCACGAGCCGTCGGGTAAAACTCGGAAACGGGAACGGCTGGTAACCCAACCGCTGTGGCTGCCAATCCGGGTGTGCGAGCCGATAGTCCTTCGGGTTGTAGGTGAGTGCGGTCTTGATGGCCGGTAGCGGCTGGGGCAGATAGGCTCCACTCGACAATGCCGCCGCGGCGGCCGGCCGGTTGTCGTTAATGCGTTGCTGCGCAAGCACAATCGAATTGACCAGGGAAGCCGCCGCCTGTGGCCGGTTCTCGATGAGATCCTCGTGGGCCAGGACCACACAGCAGGCGTGGTCGCGCCACACGTCGCCCAGAAAGGTTTGGATGCGGCCGATCTTGCGTATCTGAGCCATCGCGTTGAACGGATCAGCCACGACATAACCGCTAATGGAACGGTTGGCCAGCGCGGGCACCATGTCGGAGGGACTCATGACGATCAGCTCGACCGTCCGGGCACTCCGCGACGCACTGCGGCGTACGACCGGCACCAGGTCATGGGCACGCAGCAGTTCCTGAAGAATGATGTTGTGGATCGACCACCAAAACGGTATGGCCACTTGCGTTCCCGCTAGTTGCCCGAAGTCGCCGATGTTCGGAGCGACGGTCAGCGCCGAGCCGTTGGTGTGGTTCCAGGCCAACACCCGGACGGCGCTGCCCAAAAAGAAGCGCAGCTGGATGGCCATCGGCATCAGCATGTGCACGGCGTCGACCTGACGGGTGACGAACGCTTCGGCCAGCGACGCCCAGCTGCGGAACAGCACCGGTTTGGCCGAGCTGACCACGCCGGGCTGGTAGAGCCCGGCGGCATGCGCGATCAACAGCGGCGCGGCGTCGGTGATGGGCAGGTATCCGATGCGCAGCTGTCCGCTGGTATTGGTCCGGTCGATGCTCGCGGCGTGCGCGAGGTCGGCGATGCCGGCCACGCCGCCGGCCGCCGCCAGCCCGACTGTCCCGGCCAGCAGCGACCGGCGGGAGAGCAGGGGGGTCATTGTTCGACCAGGCGGTAGTGGTCGAGAATCTCCCGTCGGAGTTCCTCGTCGGCGCTGGCGCCGGGTTGCCATTCCCGACGGATCCGCCCGTCGGGACCAAGCAGCACTACCCGGCTGGCCAATTGCAGCGCCTCGTCGACGTCGTGGGTGACCAGCACGACGGTGATCCCGAGCTCGACGGCAAGATCAGCCAGCCACGTCCGTAGATCACCGCGAATGGCGGGATCCAGAGCGCTGAACGGCTCGTCCAGCAGCAGCAGCCGGGCCCGGGTGGCCACCGCGCGGATGATCGAAACGCGCTGCGCCTGCCCGCCGGACAACTGGTCGGGATATTGGTCCGCCACCCGCTCCAGGTCGAAACGACGCAGCAGTTCCTGGGCGTATTCGGGTTCGAACGACACCCGGTTCGCGGCGAATCGTCCCGCGAAAAGCACGTTTTCCCGGGCGGTCAACCAAGGCATCAGGAGCGGTTGTTGAAAGACGACACCCGTGTGCGGCCGGGCCACGCCGTTACCGGTAGACCACTCGACCGTTCCGGAGGTCAGCTTTTCCAGTCCGGCGATGACCCGCAACAGAGTGGACTTGCCGCTGCCGCTGCGTCCAAGTATGGCCAGGAAGTCCCCGTCGTCGATGGTCAGATCGATGCCGGCGAGCGCGGGGCCGGTGGCCCCAAAACTCTTGTGGCCACTGACTATCCGCACTGTGCCAGTTGCCACGTCATGTCCTTTCGGGAAGCCCGGAACGCCTCACACCCCGCAGGGCAGGCACGAGGGCGACGCTGCCATAGACAGACCGCTCTGTCTATGTGAGCTGTCTTCGCGCAACGCGTACGTCTGCATCCACGGCGCGGCACCCGCGGTGCCCCGGTGTCGTCGCCATCGCCCGACAAGCTGCTTACGTATCCACGAATCCTGTTGCTGCACTGGTTGATTCAGTCGGTCGGCGGGAGCCGATCGGGTGGGCGTCGACGGCACGGAGCCGCGCCCAGTGACCCGCGTGTGTGGGAAATGACGCCCGCCGCGATTGGATCGCGCTGATCCGAACCGGCCCGGCCGGGTGTTATCGCCGGCAGGCGCGATCGATCAAGTCGGCCGCCAGACTGCGGCCCAGCCGGATCGGCTCCACCGATTCCTCGAGTTTGGAGCCCGCCAGCGCGCCGTCGTAGAGCAGCTGGATCTGCTGGGCGGTCACATCCGGCTGCGGTGCACCGGCGCAGTTCATCAGCTCGGTCAGCGATGATCGAACCCAACGGCGGTGCCCGTCGACGGGTTCGAAGCGCACGCCGGGAAACTCGGTGGCGACATTGGAATACAAGCAACCGGGAAACTCACCCTCGAGTCCTTTGGCGATCGCGAGATCGAAGAACGCCAAGGCTTTTTCGATGGGGCCGGCCGCGGTTTCGGTCGCCTTCTCCCACCGATCCCGGTCGGCGCGATCCAACTGTGTCAGATAAGCCGCCACCAAACCCGCTTTGGAACCGTATGAGTCGTAGAGGCTGGCTTTCGCGCAACCCGATTCGCGCAGGATCCGCTCGATGCCGACCGCCCGAATCCCGTGCGTGGCAAATAGTTTTGTCGCGACTACGAGTAGCCGGTCGGTGGGGGACGCCGAGCGCGGCCGTTGCGTGCTGGTGGTGGCGGCCTCCGCGGCAAGGCTGTCCATACCGCGACGCTAGCAGAGCTCGGGCCCTAGACAGAGCTGTCTGTCTGGTCGGGCGGTCGCGTCAGCGGTTCCTGACCCGGCGGACCACCACCACGACGACCAGGGCCACGACTCCTGCGATCGTGGCGGCCACCGCGGGTTTGGTCACAAACCCGATCACCCGGATCTTGATGTCGTCGGCGAGGCGGCGAGGATTGGCACGCTCGGCAAGCGAATCGACGGTGGCCGCCAGCTGATCGCGGGCCACATCGATCTCCTGCTTGATGGCTTCGGGGTCCCGGTCCGCCACTGTGCTGCCCTCCAAGTCCTCCGTAGTCCGCCTGGTGCGCCTGAGGAACTACCCTAATGCCGACGCCTGGATGAACCGAAAGGGATGTACCTTGACTGAGACCACGCGGCTGGCCGCTGGCGACAAAGCGCCCACCTTCAGCCTGCCCGACGCCGACGGCAAGAAGGTATCGCTGGCCGACTACCAGGGCCGCCAGGTCGTCGTCTACTTCTACCCGGCGGCCTCGACGCCGGGATGCACCAAACAGGCCTGCGACTTCCGCGACAACCTGGCCGAACTCAACGGTGCGGGCATCGACGTCGTCGGCATCTCCCCCGACAAGCCCGAGAAGCTGGCGAAGTTCCGCGACGCGGAGAAGCTGACGTTCCCGCTGCTGTCCGACCCCGACCGCAAGGTGCTCGCCGCTTACGGCGCCTATGGCGAGAAGCAGATGTACGGCAAGACGGTTACCGGCGTCATCCGCTCCACCTTCCTGGTCGACGAGAAGGGCAAGATCGCCGCCGCGCAATACAACGTCAAGGCCACGGGCCACGTCGCCAAGCTTCGGCGCGATTTAGACGTCTAGAGACGTCTAAGCGATGACGGCGGCGTCCTTGTATTCGGTGATCGGCCGCGCAATCCCCTGTTCGTCGCAGACCCGCTGCAGCTTCTCCAGCGTCTCGTCGATCCCCGGTCCGAGCCGCTTGCCGGGCGTGAAGCTGGCCGGCAGGTGCTGCATGCCCTGGATCACGCCGATGGTCCGATAGTGCACGGTGCCGTCGGGATCGCAGCGGTAATCGGGCATCCGGTCGAGCACCGCCGTGAGCATCGACTTGAACACCACCCGCGCGACATTGGAACCGATGCAGCGGTGGATGCCGAGCCCGAAGCTGAAGTGCCGGTTGTTCTTTCGGCCGAGGTCCAGTCGATGGGGATCGGGGAACACCGAGGGATCGCGGTTGGCCATCGCCCAGGATAGCCACAGGCGCTCGCCCTCCTTGAACTTCGTGCCCGCGATTTCGAGATCGGCGGCGATCGTGCGACCGTCCCCCGGGGCCGGCGTGAAGTAACGCAGAAATTCCTCGGTCGCGGAGTCGAGCAGCGTGTCCGATTCCCGCCTCAGCAATTCGCGCTGCTCGGCATTTTCGCCCAGCCATTCCAGTGCGTGGGCGGTCAGCGCCGTCGTCGTGTCGAAACCCCCACCGATGATCAAGCCGAGCATTCCGACCAGTTCGAGGTCGGGGGCGGGTTCGCCGTCGATCCGTAGTTTCGCCATCGCGTCGACCAGGCCCGGGCGCGGGTTCTCGCGGATCTCGAGGAGGTGGTTGAACAGGTCCATCCCCATCGCCACCGACTGCTCCATCACGGCCGGGAATTCGGGGGAATCGGCGGGTGTGTACACGCTGGCGTGGGCCGGCTCGCAGTAGAGCGTCCACTTCTTCAGCGGAACGCCCATCATCGCCAGAGTCAGCACCGCGGGGGTGATGTTCGCGAGATCGTCGACGAAGTCGATCCGCCCGGATTCGATCTTTTCGTCGATGCTCGCCCGCACGATCTCGTCGACAAATGGCACCCAGCGCTTGACGGCGGCCGGCGACAGGTAGGGGTTGAGGACGCTGCGGTACGCGGAGTGCTCGGGTTCGTCCATCTCGAGCATGCCGCCACGGATGCCGGCGCCCTGCGGCGTCGTGGGAATGGTGATGCCCTGGTAAGCGGGGCGTTGGCCGGTGACGTCGTGGTCGTTGGAAACCTGCGGGCATCGAGCGAGCTCGAAGACTTCCCTGCTGCCCGCGGCCACCCAATGCCCGTCGTAGGTGTCGGTCCACGCCACCGGGCACCTGGCATGCATCTCTTCGGTGATCGCGGTGAACCGCTCGCGGTACTCCGGGGTGTGGCGATCGAAGTGGTAACGGTTGATCTTGCCGGCTGTGTCGGCTCTGCCGGTCAGGGTGTCTTCCGTGCTCACGGTGGCGTCTCCTGCGGACGAATGGCTGCGCTGCCTCTATGAGCAGTATGCGGTTGGCGCGACCTGGACGTCTAGGACTTCGGCTCCGCGTCCGGGCAGAGGTCGGCATGGGCAAAGCGGACCGCGGCGTCGGATTGCTCGTGGGTGAGGTCCGCCTGCTTACCGGTACGAGAGTTGGCGAACACCGAATCGGCGACCTGGGCGGGTGCCTCGCCGGTGTAGAGGCGCCAGCAGATGGCGTTGCCAAACCCCACCAGGTCGAAGTTGTGCGGGTCGTCGCGGTTACCGATGCCGACGCTGTTGATGTCGTAGAGGAACTCATCGGCCCCCGCGTGCGCGGGGCCGGCCACGGCGATTGCGCCACCCAGTAATGCGCCAACCACTAACCCCGTGCCGAGCCAACCGATGTTCGGCCTAGGACGTCGCGCCATAGGTCGTATCTTCCATCAGCCCGGGATGGCCAACAGCAGCGCCTCGGCGATTGCCGCGCTTGGGCAACCGGAATAGAAACGGACCGTAGTCCGGTTGCGCACGATATGACGGCAACTGAGCGAATTATCGAACTTCTCCAGCGGAACCTTCAGGAGGTCTTCGGGGAGGGCGACCCGGCGCGTCGGCGCGCGGCCATCGAAGAGTTCTACACAGACGATTGCGTGGTCTATGTTCCGGACGCGGTTCTGGTAGGACACGACGCAGTCGACGCCTTCGCCGGTGAACTACGCGCGACCCATCCCCACTTTGTCTACACACACCATGGCGAGCCGCAGGCCCTACACAACGGGGGAATTCTTGCGTGGGGCTCGGGCCCGAAGGGCGAGCCGGCCGAGTACACCGGCCTCGATGTTGTCGTCGTTCGGGATAGCAAAATCGCTGCCCTGTACGTCTTCCTCAATCCGAAGTTGTCGGCCTAGGCCAGGTTGGCCAGCAGCAGCGCCTCGGTGATCGCGGCGCGTTCCAGCACGCCCAGATGCAGGCTCTCGTTGATGCTGTGGGCTTGGGTTGCCGGGTCTTCCACGCCGGTGACGAGGATCTTCGCCTCCGGGAACGCCTCGGCGAATTCGGCGATGAACGGGATCGATCCGCCCATGCCCATGTCGATCGCATCGGTCCCCCACGCCTGCCGAAACGCCGCCCGCGCCGCGTCGTAGACCACGCCGCTGGCATCGATGGCGTAGGGCTCGCCGATGTCGCCGCGGGTGACGCTGACCTGAGCGCCCCACGGCGTGTGCCGCTGTAGGTGGGCGGTCAACGCGTCCAGGTGCGCCGCGGCGTCGCCGCCGGGCGCGACCCGCATGCTGATCTTGGCGGCCGCGCGCGGGATCAGCGTGTTCGACGCCTTCTCGATCGGTGTGGTGTCGATCCCGATCACGGTGATCGCGGGTTTGGCCCACAGTCGCTGCGGCGCCGACCCCGAGCCGATCTCGGACACCCCGTCCAGCAGCCCGGAGTCGGCGCGCACCCGCTCGGGCGGGTATTCCACAGCGGCGGCGGTACTTTCGTGCAGACCCCCCACGGCTACGTTGCCGTTGTCGTCGTGCAGGCTGGCCAGCAATCGCACCAGAACGCTCAGCGCGTCGGGCACCACACCGCCCCAAATGCCGGAGTGCAGCCCGTGGTCGAGCGTGGCGACCTCGACCACGCAGTCGACCAAGCCGCGCAGCGTGACCGTCAGCGCCGGGATTTCGGTGCTCCAGTTGTCCGAGTCGGCGATGACGATGACGTCGGCGGCGAGTGCATCGCGATGGGCGGCCAGCAGCCGGCCCAGCGACGGCGACCCGGATTCCTCTTCCCCTTCGACGAAGACCGTGACACCCACCGGCGGTTGGCCACCATGCGCCCGGAACGCGGCCAAATGCGTTGCGATACCGGCCTTGTCGTCGGCGCTGCCGCGCCCGTACAGCCGCCCGTTGCGCTCGGTCGGCTCAAACGGCGGCGACACCCACTGATCGCGGTCGCCTTCGGGTTGCACATCGTGGTGGGCGTACAGCAGCACGGTAGGTGCACCGGCGGGTGCCGGATGCTGCGCGATGACCGCCGGGGCGCCGCCCTCGCTGACGATGCGCACATCGCCAAAACCCGCCTGCGACAACAGATCCGCTACGGCCTGCGCGCTGCGATGAACCTCGTCGCGGCGGCCGGGGTCGGCCCAGACCGACTCGATCCGCACCAGGTCCTCGAGATCGCGGCGCACCGACGGCAAGACATCGCGTACGCGCTCAACCAGATCGCTCATATCCTCGAGGCTAGGCCCTCAGGGCGTCTCGAGGATGGCGACCGCAGCCGCGGTATCCCCTTCGTGGGTCAGCGACACGTGGATCGTGACGTCGGCCAGATGCTTGGCGATGTCCCCGGTCAGCCGGACCCGCGGTCGTCCCCACATGTCGGTGACGACTTCGATGTCGCGGTGGATGTCCTCCGGCAGCACCGGGCGCTGGGCGAACCGTGATCCCGACCAGGCCTTGATCACGGCCTCCTTCGCGGCCCAACGCGCCGCCAGGTGACGCGCCGCCGACGAACTTTTATCCGAGGCGTCGCGACGCTCACCGGGCGTAAACGTCTCGGAGAAGACAGTTCCCGGCTGGTCGACCTGCTCGGCGAAATCAGGAATGGAGACGAGGTCTATCCCCACACCGACGATGCCCATGGCTGGCCAGGCTAACGCATCGGCGGAGTCATTCCGCAGACACCCGGTAGGCGTCGTCGGCGCCGAGTCGCGCGACCGGATTCAGCAGCATCGAAGCTTCCTGGCGCTTCTCCGGCGCACTGTGGTCGAAGCGACGGTCCGGCGGCCGCTGGTACAACGGCTCGCCGCCGGCGATGGCCGACACCAGCCGGCGCTGACCGGCCACCAGGCGTGCGTTCGCCCGCCGCTGGTAGTCCTCCCGCTGCTCGGGGTCCAGCGACGCGATGAACGCCTGCGGGTGCACCAGCGCGACTAGCCCGGACACGTGGCCGAACCCGAGGCTGGTCAGCAGCCCGGCCTTGAGGGGGAACTTCCCGCCGAGCCGCAGGGTGTCGCGCACCCAGACGAAGTGGGCCGAGCCGGACAGTTCGTCGTCGACGCAATCCAGACTGCGGTTGGGCGGGATGACACCGTCGCGCAACATCTGGCACAAGCCCATCATCTGGAAGACCGCCGCGCCGCCCTTGGCGTGCCCGGTCAGGCTCTTCTGCGACACGATGAATAGCGGAGCGCCCGCGGAGCGGCCCAGCGAGTCGGCCAGCCGCTCGTGCAGCTCGGTCTCGTTGGGATCGTTGGCCAGCGTCGACGTGTCGTGCTTGGAGATCACCGCGATGTCATCGGCGCCCACGCCCAGCTTGGCCAATTCGCGTGCCAGCGGCGCATCCTTGCCGCCGCGACCCGCGCCCAGCGCGCCCAGGCCCGGGGCCGGGATCGAGGTGTGCACCCCGTCGCCGTACGACTGCGCAAAGCCCACCACCGCGAGCACCGGCAGGCCCATCTTGAGCGCCAGGTCGCCACGCGCCAGCAGGATCGTGCCGCCACCCTGGGCTTCGACGAAGCCGAGCCGCCGGCGGTCGTTGGGGCGGGAGAACTTCGAGTCGTGAATACCCCGGCCGCGCATCATTCCGGTGTCGGCGGTGGCCGCCATGTCGCCGAAGCCGATGATGCCTTCCAGCGTCAGGTCGTCGATCCCGCCGGCAACGACCATTTCAGCCTTGCCGAGCCGGATCTTATCCATGCCCTCCTCGACCGACACCGCGGCCGTCGCGCACGCCGCGACCGGGTGGATCATCGAGCCGTAACTGCCGATGTAGGACTGAACCACATGCGCGGCAACGATATTCGGCAGAACTTCCTGGAAGATGTCGTTCGGCTTGTTACGGCCCAGCAGGTTGCCGTGGTACATCGTCTGCATCGAGCTGCCGCCACCCATACCGGTGCCCATGGTGTTGGCCACCAGGCTCGGGTGCACGTAGCGCATCACTTCGGCGGGGCTGAACCCGGCGGACAGGAATGCGTCGACGGTCGCAACGATGTTCCACACCGCAAGCCGGTCAATGGAACTGGCCATGTCGGCGCTGATGCCCCACACCGTCGGATCGAACCCGGTCGGGACCTGGCCGCCAACCACACGCGACAGCTTGTTCTTTCGCGGCACCCGAATCTCGGTGCCCGCCTTGCGGATGACCTGCCAGTCACTCGAATCCGGCACCGGCCGGATCACCGTGTGCTCGGGGTCGAACTCGGCGAAGGCGCGGGCGTCGGCCTCGGAGGAGACGACGAACGCGAAGTCCTTCTCCAGGAACACCGACACAAGTAACGGCGACGCGTGGTCGGGATCGATCGAGCCGTCGTCGACGAACTCCCGGATGCCACAGCGCTCGACGACAACGTCGTGGTAGCGCTCGACCAGTTCAGCCTCGTCGATCAGATCACCGGATTGCGTGTCGTACCAACCCGGTTGGGGGTCATCCTCCCAGCGAATCAGCCCAGTGGTCCACGCCAGCTCGAGAACCCCGGCGGCCGACAGTTCGCTGTCGACCTCCATCTCGAAGCGGGTGCGCGACGATCCGTACGGGCCGAGCTCGGCGCCGCCGACGATCACCACCAGATCGGCCGGGTCGACGTCGAGGTCGGCCCATTCCGGCGGGGGTGCCGGGGTGTACCCGCGCGGCGGCGACGGTAACGCGGCAACGGTTCCCGGGTTACCCCGGCCGCTCTCGTCGTCCGCCTCTTCGCTTGCGGCAGTGGCCTGCTCGCGCGCCTTGGCGGCCAACTCGGCCATGTCGAGTTCGATCTCGCCGAGGCCGCCGGTCAGGTCCGCCTTGATCGGCTCGCTGGCCGCGGCCACCTTGGATTCCACATCGCACAGGGCCAGCAGCATCGCGGCCATCTGGTCGGTGGAGTAGGTGGTGACACCGGCCTCCTCGACGGCGGTGACGATGGCGTCGTTGTGGCCCATCAGCCCGGTCCCACGGGTCCAGCCGATCAGGGCGTGCGCCAAGCTGACTCGGGCCGCCCACGAGGACTCGGCGTGCCAACGGCTCACCAGGGCGTCCAGCGCAGACTTGGCCTCGCCGTAAGCGCCGTCACCGCCGAACATTCCACGGTTGGGCGAGCCGGGCAGTACCACGTGCAACCGCGACGCGATGTCGCGTTCGGCGCCGATCTTCGACAGACCGCCGATCAGCCGCTGCACGGCCCAGAGCAGAACCTTCATCTCCATCTCGGCGCGCGAACCGGCCTCCGACAGATCGCCGACCACCCGCGGTGCCGCGAACGGGAACAGCAGTGTCGGGGTTTGCGCATCCTTGATGTGAATCGACTGCGGCCCAAGGCTTTCGCTCTGCTCGGCACCGACCCATTCGACCAAGGCGTCGATGTCGGAATAGGAGGCCATGTTGGCCGCGACCACCCACAGCGACGCACCGAACCGAGCGTGGTCGCGGTACAGCGTGCGGTAGAACGCCAACCGGTCCTCGTCGAGCTTGGACGTCGTCGCGATGACGGTGGCACCGCCATCGAGCAGTCGCGCCACCACCGATGCCGCGATCGAACCCTTCGAAGCCCCGGTGACCACGGCGACTTCGCTGTGGTAGGGACCGGGCTCCGGGTTCTCGGCGCCCGCGGCGATCCGGCCGTACAGCGAGGCGTGGATCTGACGGCCCGCCGCCAGCGCCCTGCCCTGCCACCAGGTGGCCTGGGTGGCGACGACGTGGCCGGCGCCCTCGAAGCGTTCGGACAACCGCACCCAGTCGGCGTCGATGTCGCCCTCGTCGGTCAGCCACAGCTTGACCAGGTCCTCGCGGGCGCTGGCCCAGCGGTCGTCGAACACGACCGCCTTCTTGGCCTCGAACACCGGCGCCACCAAACGTGGCCATTCCGAACCTAATTCGGCGGTGACCAGGTCGATCAGCTCGGCATCGGTGGCTACCGGTGCGGCGCCGACCGAATCGTCCAGCCCCAACTGCCCCAGCATCAGACGGGCCGCCGAGGCGAGCACGCCGTCACGGCCGGTGATCTGGTCGGTGAATTCGGAAAGCGCGGCGGCGTCGATGGTTGCCCCGCCACCACCGCCCGCGGACGGCAGCGCCACCGAAATACCGCGCCGGGCCGCCACCGAAGCGACAGCGGCGTCGATGACCTTGTCGACGGAGGCGGCGTCGGCCAGGGCGCCCTCGTGCAGGTGCCCCATCGCACCACCACGGACGCTGGTGCCCTCGCGAGTTCCCAGCGCGACCTCGACCGTGACGTGCTTGGCCCAGCCCTCGCCGAGCTCCCAGGTCTTCGTGACCCGCTCGGTGATGGCGGCCGGCCGCTTGCCGGACGGCCCGAGGACGGTGCGCAGCTGGTCGTTGATCGCGTCGGAAAGCACTGGGCCATAGGGCTTGTAGGTACGCGCCAGCTTTGTCACCTGCGCCCGCAGTCCGGCCAGGTCGGCCTCGGCGGCACCGTCGATGGCGCCCAGGTTCAACTCCGAACCCAGGTCCACCAGCAGCTGGTTGCGCCGCGACGACGCGCCGTCGGTGATGGATTCGATGGAGTCCAGCTCCTCGATCTGGTCGATGCGCATCTTGGCCGACAGCGCGATCAGCGCGAGCGTCGCGTCGGCCGCGTCGAACCCGATGTCATCGGGACGTGGGGCACCAGACGGAGCGGTGGGCGCGGCCACCGGTGCGGGCGCGGCGCCGTCAGGAGCCGTTGCGGCTTGCGGCGCACCGTCGGCGGCCGGAACGGCTGCGGCGGAATCCTCGTCGGCCTCCGGCTCCGGGTCGGTGTCGTTGGCGAACAGCACCGCCGCGTCGCGCTCGGCGTTGAGCACTTCCACAGTGCTGTGGGCATATTCCGGCAGTTTGAGGGTGTTGGTGGCCAGCCCGGCGACGGTCGGCGCCGACTTCACGCCGATCTCGACGAACCGCTCCACACCCATGCCACCGGCGGCCTCCTCGATGAACAGCAGGTCTTGGGTTTCGATCCAGCGCACCGGGCTGGCGAACTGCCAAGCCAACAGCTCGATGAACACCGTGCGGGCCATCTCGCCCCGCCGCTCGGCAAGCCAGGTGTCGTAGTCGGCGAGGATCGGGTCGAGCGGTTCGGCCGGCACCAAATCGCGGATCTCCTGGATGAAGTCACGATCCAGCGTGAACGGCCGCGGCACCAGGTTGGGAATGTAGCGCCCGATGATCAGGTCGGGATCCGCATCACGCGGCATGACCCGCTCCAGTGAACGGCGGAAGTCGGCAACACCAACCCGCAACACCCGGGAGTGGAACGGCACGTCGATGCCCGGCACCAGGATGAACGACCGCTTGCCGCCGCTGATCTCGCGGCGCCGCTCCACTTCTTCCTCGAGGGCCTCCAGCCCGCGCACCGTGCCGGCGATCGCGTACTGCGAGCCACGCAGATTGAAGTTCACGATCTCCAGGAATTCCCCGGTGCGCTCGGCGATTTCGGCGACGAAGTCGGTCACCTCGTCGTCGGGCAGGTCGATCTGCGAGGGCCGGATCGCCGCCAACCGGTAGTTGGAGCGGCCCATCTCGTCGCGCGGCACGATGTCGTGCATGTTCGACCCGCGGTGAAACACGGTCTCCAGCAGAGCTTCCAGCTGATAGACACCGAGCACGCAAGCAAGTGCGGTGTACTCACCGACCGAGTGACCGCAGGCGATGGCGCCCTCGACGAACGCGCCCTGCTCGCGCATCTCGGCGACCTGCGCGGCCGCCACGGTCGCCATCGCGACCTGGGTGAACTGCGTCAGATACAGGACACCGTCGGGGTGGTGGTAGTGCACGCCGCTGGCGATCAGGCTGGTCGGGTTGTCACGCACCACGTGCAGCACCGAGAAGCCCAGGGTCTCGCGGGTGAACTTGTCCGCGTCGTCCCACACCTTGCGGGCAGCCTTGGACCGGGCGCGCACCTCCATGCCCATGCCCTTGTGCTGAATCCCCTGGCCGGGGAAGGCATAGACCGTCTTGGGCGCGGCCAGCCGCGCGGTCGCCGACATCACCAGGTCTGATCCGATGCGCGCGGCTACTTCCAAAACCTCTGCGCCCTGGTCGATTCCGACGCGGTCGACCCGGAAGTCGACCTGATCACCCGGACGGACCATACCCAGGAACCGCGCGGTCCAGCCGATCAAGCGGGCCGGCGGACGGGCCTGGCCGTCGGTGGCGGTCACCGTGTGCTGTGCGGCCGCCGACAACCACATGCCGTGCACGATGGGCGATTCCAGTCCGGCCAGCAGCGCGGCTGCCCGGTCCGTGTGGATCGGGTTGTGGTCACCGGACACCACGGCGAAGGGACGCATGTCGACCGGCGCGGTCATCGTCACGTCGCGGCGGCGCCGCCGCGGAGTGTCGGTCGTGTTCTCCGACACCGCGCCTCCGGCCCGGGTCGGGTCGGTGAGCTCGGCGGCACCGGTACGCCCAAGGATGGCGAATCGCTCCTCGAGAGTGGCGATCGCCGCACCGTCGGGACCGGCCATCGTCACCGAGACCGAGACGACCCGGCCCATGTCGGTGTCGATCGCCGCCGAAGCCGTTGCGGTAACGGTCAATTGGGCCGGCTCCGTGGGGAGCTTGCCGACCACGTGCGCGGCGTGGTCCAAATGCACCAGGCTCAGCAGGCCCTCGACGACCGGGACACCGGCCTCGGTGACCGCGGCGCCGATCGTGGAGAAAACCGCGGGCCAGCACAGACCGACCAGGGCGTCGGGCACGGCGGTCAGGCTGGGCGCCAAACGTTCGCCAAAGGTGGCCGTGACCCCGGTGTGGTCGGCGACCCGCTCGGGGTCCCAGTCCACCGTCACGGTGGCCGTCCCGTCGCTCACCTGGGGCAGGAACTCCGGCCCGTCCACGCCGGCGGCGATCGCTAGGACCGCGCGCATCGCGGCGGTGGCGTCGTCGGTCGAGACCACCGGCGCACCGCCATCAATGGTGTTGGCGTGCAGCGTGAATGGGATCTCAATCCAAACCCCGGAGATCGGGATGCTGAGCACGACCTGCTCGTTGCCGGCCCCGCCGTCGGACTTGACCTGCAGGCGAGCTCCGGTCGACGAATGCGTGGCGCGCTGACCCTCGGATCCGTCATGGACCAGCCAGTCGGCCGGGTCGGCGATGCGATGCACCGGGTTGGTGGTGGTGCGCCCGGCCCACAGCACATCCGGGGCGTCGAGTACGACGGCCAGTGGCCCGGTCACATCCGGGCGGCCCAGCCGGCGCGACCTGACGGGCTTCGCCTCGGCTCCGGCACTCAGCACTTCGTCGATGGCGGCCTGCTCGAAGCGGTCGAGCAATTCACCGACGGGCTCGTCCACCCGGGTGATGCCGGCGACCGCTGCCGTGCCGGGGATGATGCACACCTGGTCGGCGTCGTAACGGGCGTCGTGGGCCTGCCACAGCGAGTCGCTGCGCCACCAGCGGCGCACATCCTTGTCGATGACCGGAACGAAGTTCACCGGCTTGCCCAGCGTCTTGCACAGCGTGACGAAGAACGGCACGTCGGCCGGGTGCAACACGACGGTTTCGGCGTCGGGGTAGCGACCGACGAGCGTCGCGATCGCCTGCTGCGGGCTTTCCAGCAGCGCCGCGTCGTTGAACAGCGTCTCGATCGGGCCGTGGTCCTGGGCATGCAGTCGCGCCTCGGCGCGCTGCAGCATCTGCTGGAAGCGGTCACGCCAGGTGTCGGCCAGCCACGGGCTGCCGGGCGAGGCGGTGTCCGCGGTCGAGTTGCCCTCGCCGATGGCGAGCTCGACGTAGCGCTGCAGCCACTGCAGGTAGGTCATGTCTGCGACATCGCCGAAGTACGGCTTGGCGGTGCCGGCCATCGCGGCGATGATTTCGTCGCGGCGCTCGGCAACAGCGTCGGCGTCGCCGGCGACCTCGTCGAGCAGCCGGCCGCAGCGCGACGCGGCGTTGTCGATCTCGTGGATGTCGGCACCCAGCTGGCTGCGGCTGGAAGCCATGCCGCCCTGGGCTTTTCCGGCGCCGATCCACTGGTCGGTGCCGGTGGTCTCGACCAGCAGCTGCTTGACCGACGGCGACGTGGTCGCCTCGAGTGTCGCCATCGCCGCGGTGCCGACCAGGATCCCGTCGATCGGCATCGACGGGAAGCCGTAGGACTGCGACCAACGGCCGGACAAGTATTCGGCGGCCTGCTCGGGCGTGCCGATACCGCCGCCGACGCAGACGGTGATGTTGGAGCGTGACCGCAGCTCCGAGTAGGTAGCCAGCAGCAGGTCGTCGAGGTCTTCCCAGGAGTGGTGACCGCCGGCGCGGCCGCCCTCGATGTGCACGATCACCGCTTTGGTGGGCGCCTCGGTCGCGATGCGGATGACCGAGCGGATCTGCTCGATGGTGCCGGGCTTGAACACGACGTGGCTGATGCCGACGTCGTTGAGCTCGTCGATCAGCTCGACGGCTTCCTCGAGGTCCGGGATGCCGGCGCTGACCACCAGGCCGTCGATCGCGGCGCCTGATTGGCGGGCCTTTTGCACCAGGCGCTTACCGCCGACCTGAAGCTTCCACAGGTAGGGGTCGAGGAACAGGGTGTTGAACTGGTAGGTACGGCCCGGCTCGAGCAACCCGGACAGCTCCTCGATGCGGGCGGCGAAGATTTCTTCGGTCACCTGCCCGCCACCGGCCAGCTCGGCCCAGTGTCCGGCGTTGGCCGCGGCGGCGACGATCTTGGCGTCGACCGTCGTCGGGGTCATGCCGGCCAGCAGGATCGGCGAGCGCCCGGTCAGCCGGGTGAACTTCGTCGAGAGCTTGACCCGGCCGTCGGGCAGGGTCACGGCGGTCGGCGCGTAGCTCGACCAGGGGCGTGCCACCTCGGGGGTCGCGCCGACGGTGAAGAGGTTGCGCTGACCGCCGCGGGTTGCGGCGGGCACAATGCCGACGCCGAGACCGCGGATCACCGGCGCGGTGAGGCGGGTCAGGATGTCGCCGGGACCCAGGTCGAGAATCCAGCGCGCGCCGGCGTTGTGCACCCTGGTGATCTCTTCCACCCAGTCGACGCCGCTCACCAAAATGGCGTCGGTCAGGCGCCGGGCCAGCTCGACGTCCAGACCGACCTTCTCGGCCCAGCCACCGACGATGTCGATGCCGTCGGCCAACCGCGGGGTGTGGAAGCCCACCTCGACCCGCACCGGGTCGAAGACCGGCGCGAAGACGTCGCCGCCGCGCAGCTTGTTCTTGCGGTCGGCCTCTTCTTTCTCGGAGATCTGCTGGCAGTACAGCTCGAAGCGGGAAAGTTGCTCCGGGGTGCCGGTGATGACGACCGAACGCCGCCCGTTGCGGATGGACAGCACCGGGGGCAGCACCGTCCTGACGTCCTGCGAGAACTCGTCGAGCAGCGCCACGATGCGTTCGGGGTCGGCGTTGGTGACCGACACCATCGGCGGGCGGTCACCGAGCACGGCGATGCCACGGCGACGGGCCACCAGCGTCCCGGCCGCACCGATCAGCTGGGCCAGGGCCAGCAGCTCGACGTCGCGAGCAGCGGCCCCGTCCTTCAAGGCCTTGAATGCCTCGACGGCGAGCACGCCCTGCGAGTGCCCGGCCACGGCGACCGGCGGGTGCGAGGTCCAGTCCATGCCCTGTCGCGCCAGGGCGCGCCCGGCCGCGATCTGGGTGACCAGTACGCCGGGCATCGACACCGCGGCCGACGTCAGGTGCTTGTCCGCGGGAACCGGGTCCTCAGCCGCCAGCGCGCGTACCCATTGCAGCGGCTCGAAGCCGATCGGACGCACCACGACCAGCTCTTTCGCCACCGGCTCGAGCAGGAGCTCCGCTTCGCCGACCAGGGTTGCGATATCGGTCTCGATGCCTGCCGAGGACACCAGCTCTTCGAGGGTCTCCAACCAGGCGCTGCCCTGACCGCCGAACGCGACGGCGTACGGCTCGCCGGCCGTGAGACGGTCGACCAGAGCATGGGTGCTGTGCGGGCCATTCCCGTCGCGGTCAGCGGACACCCGGTCGTGCTCGTGGATCGTCACCTTGTGTATCTCCCTGTGTGCGTCTTCACGTATCGGTTCGTTCGGCCCGCTGAGAGCCCGGCGGCCGGGGCTCAACTGGCTCTAGGTTGATTCCGCTTCGAATCGCAGCCCTTAAAGCGGCTGACCGGTGTGTTGTCGGCGGGCCGCTCATGTGGACCAAGCGGCGCGGCGGACTGCATCGGCTGTACTAAGAGTGTCATAAGGATTCGGGTCGTTTTTTTGCGCTGATCGGTTACTGGTGAGTTCTACGCACGGGTAACCGTGTTGTGGGTAACACCCGCATTAACCGGCCTCACGGGTATCCAGAACAAACGTCCTGCATGCAGGTGGTTACGGTCGAGTAGCTATAACTGCGCTGTTCAAGGCGGCATTGTTATCAAATCGTTATGTTAAGAATTCGTAGTGCGCGCCGCCCGTCGCGCCGCCACCGCCGAGCCGTCTCGCGGCTGCCGCGGGCCGCTCGGCCGGGCAAACGGCGAACAAGTGTTTGCTGGAACCGGGTTGCGCAAGCGCCGCCGGATAGGTTAGTGGCTCAGAAATCTTTGCGGCGACACGCGGTTGCTAGGCCCACTGCCCGAATTGCGGCTTGAGGATTTCGTTGATGTCCACCCCAACGCCGCCCACGCTGCGCTTATCGATCTCGACTTGATGCAGGCTCGCCGCCGGATGGGCGAAGCCCTTGGGCGAGCCCCAGTTGTGCTGCCAAAAGTAGGAGCCCAGACCATCGTGCAGGGCCCAGTCGATCGTCTTCGAGTTGGCGTAAACGCCCGTCCGCTCGTGTCCGACCACCGACTCCCAGGATCGCAGGTAGGGCGCTACCTGGCTTTTGTACTGCTCGTAGGACGGGTCGTCGTCGATCGACGCGTAAATGGGCGCGCCGGCGGGGCCACCCGCGGCGGCGTGCAACTCCATCCCGCGCTTGGCGTGCTGCAGACCGGCGCCGGCACCGCCCAGCCAGTCGGCGCTATTGCCCTTGCCGTACTGATAGCACGAGACAATTTTGAGCCCGTTGCTGTGCAGGTCGCGCGCTTCGGCGACCTGGATCGGCTTGCCCAGCATCCAATTCCCGCCCGGTCGACGGTCGGAGACGTACCGGATCGACCCCACGGCACCCGCGGCCCGGATCTGGCTGGCCGGGATCACGCCCGCGGCGTAGTCCAGCAAGGTGCCCAACGATGCCGACGCCGGCGCCGCGCACAATGACGACGCCGCGACGCCCATGCCTACCAAGGCCGGGCTCGCCGCCGCAAATTTAAGCACGTCACGGCGCGAAATCGACACATCGGCCAGGGTACGACACAAACACCAGCAGACACATCAGTCACACCGGTCACATATCAATCACATCTTGAGCGGGCAGGTTTAGCCATCGGCAGCACGATGACACTCACCGTTTCCAAGCCGCGCTGGGCCGTCTGGGCGGCAATCTCCTCAACGAGGAGCGCGGCCGCCGGGTTGATCGATCGCGCCCAGGCCCGGAATCCCTGCACGATCACCGGATCGTGTTCCAGCAGCGGCTGCACGCCACGCAGCACACTGACCACGTCATCGGGCAGCGGATCGGCAAGCTGATGCGCAATCCAGGTACGCGCGAGCTCTGTTGCCGCCGAGAGATCATCGCCTAGCGCAATCACATCGCCCGCGAGGCTGCGCAACCGGTCGAACAGCACCCGTCGTCCCGGCGTCTCGGCGAGCTGCTCTAGCAACGTGCTCGCCGCCGGCGGCAGCACCATCTGCCCGAACAGCGCGGGAACCGGCAATTTCCACTCGTCGAAAAGGTCGGAATACATCGCGGCGAGGGGCGCCGACAGGGGGGCACTGAGCCGCCCGATGACTCCGATGCTGTCGCGGTGCGTGGTCGCCAGCGTGCGCAGGATCTGTTCGTTGACACCCGCGGCACCGCAATCGGTGGCGGCATCGATGGCCGCGATCAATTGGTCCAGCCGGTCCCGCTGATGCAGCAGCAAGGCGCGGTGCTCGTCCAGAAGGTCAGCCAAGGTGGTCTGACCGCCGTCGACCAGCCGTTGGATGTCGTTGATGCTGACGCCGAGGCTCCGCATCAGGTCGATGCGTAACAGGTCGAGGACCTGCTCGACGTCGAAGACCCGGTAGCCGTTGCTCAGATGCTGCGCGCGCAGCAGCCCGATTTTCTCGTAATGGCGGATCCGGCCCGAAGCGATGCCGGTCAATGCCGTGACGTCGCCGATCAGCAACTGCTCAGCCACTTCTTGACCTTACAACTGTCGCAAGGTCTGTACTGGGAGGATGGACCATGACCAGCTCATCGACCTGACCCGACGGGCTTTGAAGTTGGCGCGCGACAAGACGACCGACCTCGCTGCGCGCCAGCACGCGGTCGACGCGAGCGATTACACGTCGCTCGAGCGACACCACCGTGACAGGGCGTTGGTCGAGGCCAGCCCGCAACTGGTCGGCTACGTCTCGGAGCTCCCGGAGCCCGGCGCCTACTGCACCAAGACGGTGATGGGGCGATCGATCCTGCTGACCAGAACATCCGACGGGTCGGTCCGCGCATTCGACAATGTCTGCCTGCACCGCCAGTCCCCGGTAGTCACGGGGTGCGGCACCGCGAAGCGGTTCACCTGTCCGTACCACGCCTGGACCTACGACAACACCGGCGCGCTGGTCGGCCTGCCGGGCCGCGAGGGCTTCCCGGACGCGGCCGTCAAGTCCGACTCCTTGACCCGACTACCGGCCGCCGAGTTCGCCGGATTCCTCTGGGTGGCGCTCAATCCAGGCGCCACCCTGGACGTCGCCGCGCACCTGGGACCGCTGGCCGACGAGCTCGACTCGTGGGGCATCGGCCGGTGGTCGCCGCTGGGTGAGAAGATTCTCGACGCTCCGATCAACTGGAAGCTGGCCGTCGACACCTTCGCCGAGAACTATCATTTCGCCACCGTGCACCGACAGACCTTCGCCACCATCGCCCGCAGCAACTGCACGGTTTTCGATTCGTACGGGCCCCACCATCGGTTGATCTTCCCGCTCAACGCGATTCTCGAGCTGGAGAATGTGCCCGAGGAGCAGTGGGACCCGTTCCACAACCTGGTGGTGATCTACGCCCTGTTCCCCAACATCGTACTGTCCGTGACGATCGCCAACGGCGAGCTGTTCCGGATCTACCCCGGCGACGAACCCGGCCGGTCGATCACGGTGCACCAGAACTCGACGCCGCTGGACCTTTCCGAGGAGTCCGTGGCGGCCGGCGCGCAAGCCGTTTTCGACTACGCGCACGCCACGGTGCGCGACGAGGACTACCGGCTGGTCGAGGGGCTGCAGGCCAATCTCGCGTCGGGCGCTCGCGAACACCTGGTATTCGGCCGCAACGAGCCGGGGCTGCAGCATCGCCACATCGCGTGGGCCGACGCTCTCGCCGCGTCAGCTGCCGTGCGCTGACTGCGCTTCGGACAGTACGGCGATCAGATCGTCGAGAAGCGTTGCCAGCGTGGCGTTTTGCACGGGAAGCGCTCCGGTCAGCAGTTCGACTGCCGCACCACGACGGCCCGCGGCCACCAACGGCACCAACTGATCGGTCACCGACTGCAAGTCCGGGTCGACGTCGGCAACAGTTGTGGCCAGCACCTCGACCAGCTCCCAGTCCCGGTACAACGCCAACGAGCGCTCGTTGAACGCGAAGCCGCTCACCGGTTTTCCCCACAGCGTTCCCTGGTAGCGGTACGGACCTTCCATGTACTCGATCGGTAGACCGTGCGCGGGCGCCGGCACCAGCGGCTCGCCGATGAGGTCCAGTTGCAATGTGGCACAGGTAATCCGGTGCCGGTCGGCAAGGTAGCGGGCCGGGGCAAGCGGGCGCAGCAGCGGGCGCACCGCAGTGGGCCATTTGACGTAGCTGCTGACGGTGACCTCGAAGTCCTCGGCGCATTCCGGCGCGATGGCCGGATCCGGGTGACTCGTCGTTATCCCGGTAAACGGTTGCAGCGCATTGCCGTTCGTGCGGTCGAACTGCCGCCAGATGCTCAGGTCGACGCCGTTGTCGAAATTGATCGTGCGCCATTCGTGCGACCTGGCCCGCGGGTCTCCCCCGGTGCCGCCGCCGCCCGCATACTTCGGGAACCACTGGCGATCGACATGTCCACTGCTACCGGAAACCTGCTCGACCGTCTCGCCCCAGCGCAGTGTTCCGGTCATCGACATACCGGTCTGAAAATACGAGTACGTGTCGTCTTGACCGAAGCAGACGATCTTGCCGTTGTAGGTCGATGCGCCCACCGGTGTCGGCGCGCGCGTCGGGGTGACGACCAAGTCCAACCGCATGGACCGGCCCTGATGATCCTGGCCCACCAGGCTGATTCGATAGGTATAGGGCAGCAATTCGCCGTCGCCGTCACGACACGTGGTCCACGACGCGGTGCCCGCACTGCTCCGGTAGCCGATGTCGAGATGGCCCGCGGTCATAGTCATTTTGCGCCGCGCTCCGGGCTCCATATTGGCCGGCGGCATGTCGTAGTCCGTGTAGGTGCCGTAATCACCGGTGTCGAGGTCGAACAGCGCCATCGTGTAGAAGTCAGCGACGACCGTTCCGCCGGGTTGGTTCTTGTTGAAGATCGTCAGGAAGGCAAATGACCGATCGCTCTCGACGGCTTGTAGCTGACCTGCGATGAACCACGTGTCGGATTCTTGGTCGGGGTGTTCGCCCTCGGCGGCGGGAAAATCGAGCTGGGAATCGCCCGGCACCAACTCGAACGGATAACGGCGCCAATCGTTTGTCATATCAAGCCTCGTCTCGCCGACACTGGTTTCGACAGAAGGCACCGCTAGGGCGCAAACCGCTTTTTTGGCTATGTTAGCGTCAATAGCGAAATTGCGGTCGCGGTCCCATCTTTTGAGGAAGTGCCCCGGTGACAGAACATTCCGACCATCGTTCTTACAACGAGCTGTTCATCGGCGGGCAGTGGCGCAAACCCGCGGCCCCACAGCAGCTCGCGGTGATCTCTCCCCATACCGAGGCGCCGATCGGCCACGTCCAAGTTGCCGGTCCCGAAGATGTCGACGCCGCGGTCGCCGCCGCGCGGCAGGCTTTCGACCACGGCCCGTGGCCACGACTGACCCACGCCGAGCGGATGGCCAAGGTTGAAGAGTTCGCCGCGATCTATGCCGGCCACGTCGACGAGATGGCCGACCTGATCACCGATGAGATGGGGTCTCCGCGCACCTTCAGCAGGATGGGCCAAGGCGCCGCCGCGGCCGCGATGATCCACCTCACGCTGGCCGCCGCCCGCGACTTCCCCTGGGCCGAACGCCGCCAAGGTGTGCTCGGCGAAGTACACCTCCGCCGGGCGCCGGTCGGGGTGGTCGCAGCGATTGTCCCGTGGAACGTGCCGCAATTCCTGATCATGCCCAAGCTCATCCCGGCCCTGATCGCCGGCTGCACGGTGATTATCAAGCCCGCACCCGAAACACCTTTGGACGCTTTGTGGTTGGCAGAAATGATCGAGCAGATCGGCTTGCCGGAAGGCGTGGTGTCCGTGCTGCCGGGCGGTACCGACGTCGGTGAGGCACTGGTGCGCCATCGGGGCGTGGACAAGATCTCCTTCACCGGTTCCAGCGCCGTCGGACGCCGCATCGCCACGCTCTGCGGAGAGCAGCTCAAACGGGTGAGCCTGGAACTCGGCGGCAAGTCGGCGGCGATCATCCTGGACGACGCCGATATCGCCAAGACGGTGGCCGGGCTGAAGTCGGCCAGCCTGATGAACAACGGACAGGCCTGCGTCGCGCAGACCCGCCTGTTGGTCAGCGAACGTCGCCATGATGAGTTCGTCGACGCGCTGGCCGAGATGATGTCGGATCTCAACGTCGGGGATCCGACCGACGAGGCGACCGACATCGGACCTCTCTTCGCTCAACGGCATCAACGGCAAGTGCAGGAGTACATCCAGTCCGGACAAAGCGAGGGCGCCCGCATCGTGCTCGGTGGTCTCAATACCGCGAAAGACAGGCCGGCCGAGCGCGGCTGGTATGTGCGGCCAACACTTTTCGTCGATGCGACCAACGACATGCGCATCGCCCGGGAGGAGATTTTCGGCCCGGTGTTGACCGTGCTGCGCTATCGCGACGAATCCGACGCGGTCCGGATCGCCAACGAGAGCGACTATGGCCTGGCCGGTTCGGTGTGGACCGCGGATATCGCCCACGGCCTGGAAGTCGCCGCCAGCGTGCGCGCGGGCACCTACGGCATCAACATGTATACGCTCGACATCGGCAGCCCGTTCGGCGGTTTCAAGCACTCGGGCATCGGCCGCGAGTTCGGGCCGGAAGGCCTCGACGAATATGTCGAGCTCCAGACGGTAATCGCCAAAGGGCAGATGCCGCCGCTATGAGCTAGCGCGCTCCGGCCGCCATGCGGGATCACGACCAAGGCGCGCAAGGAGTTTGGCCTGCACATCGCTGTCGCGTGCCAGCTGCAGTTCGGCGGTGCGATCAACCACTTTCGGGCAACTGCAGGGTGAGCTCGACCGGGCAGCACAGGGCGCCATGCTGGTTGGTCACTTCGATCGTGATGTCGACCAGGTAGCGCGCCGGGTCCACCGACGTGTCCCGCCGCTTGGCCACCGCCCGGCCCCGGCCGATCATCGTGTCGCCCGCGTAGACCGAACCGGCCAGCCGCAACGAGCGGCGCACCACCCGGCTGCTCGGTCCGGCCCAATCGGTCGCGACACGGTCGGCGAACCCGGCGAGATGCATGGTGTTGAGGTAAATCGTTGGGTTCCCTTGACTTTGCGCATATTCGGGATCGAAGTGGCCCGGGAAATAATCCCACGTCGCGCCGGCGTTCTCCACGACCCGCTGATAGCTGATCTCGTCGACCACTTCGGGCAGCTCGGCGGGAATTTCGATCTCGTTCCAATCCAGATCCGCGCCGGTCACTCCGGAGCTCCGGGGGTGAAGCGGAACAACGTATTCCGCGATCGGGCGACGACGGTCCCGTCCTGGCGGCGATAGGTCTCCAGCGTCTCGATGAAATGGCCGACACCCAACCGGGTCTGCTTCTGCGGTGACACCGATACCAATTCCTCGACGCAGGTGAGCATGTCGCCTTCGACGATGGGTTCCGGGAACTCGACGTCGTTGGCGGCGTTGATGAATGTGGTGCCCGGCAACGGTACTCGCAAGATCAGCGATGCCGCCGGCCGCCTGCCCCCGGGCTCCCACGGCGGAGGTATCAGCCATCCCATCAACAGTCCCGGCGGGGCCAGCAGGCCTCCCCACTGCTGCCGCGCGAACTCCGGGTCCCAGTACGAACGATTCTCGTCGTGAATCATCGAGGCATACAACTGAATACGCGCGCCACTAACCGGTGTCACCGCGGTCCGCGGTTCGCTTGCCGCGCCGACCATGCGCAGCGCGTCCTCGTATGTGCCGAAGGCTAGTTGATAGCTGAGCTCGGAATCCACGTATCGGTGCCGCTTACATAACAAGCGGGTGCCGGCTGGGCACCAGATCCCAGGAGAGATTGCGCGACGTGTAGTACCAGCCGCCGCGCTCGTAGATCAGCTCATCCCGGTAGGTCCCGGTGGCGCGCAGCGTGGTCTCGCCGAACGCGGCGGAGAAGAGCACGGCGACGCATCGCTGCATCGCGTGGACACCCTCGACGGCGATCTCGTGATCGACGGTCACCAAGCGTTGTCCTTCGCCGCCGTCGAACGCCAACCGCAGATCGGCGAACAGTTCCCCGTCACGAACGAAGCTGGCACCGGAATGACGAAACGTCGCGATCCAGCTGTCGCGGTCGCCGTCGGAGTAGGCGCGATTGTGCCGGGCGTTCAAATTCAAGATCGCGTCGCGGCCGGTCGCGGCTTGCAGGAACTGTTCCTGCTGGTAGGTCATGGTCATTTCTACTCGCCAGCCTCTCCCCGAAGGAAAAAAGAAACGATCTACGTAACATGGACTTTACTTACCGCTTAACAATATATCCGTATTCTTCTCGATCCCAGACCCCTGACGTCAAACCTTTGGCTCGCAGTAAATCTTTACGGACCCGTCCGATCGCGTTCTTCGGGAGTTCGTTGACCTGCTCGACGTAGCGGGGCACGCAGAAGTACGGCATGCGGCCGGCACAGAAGTCCAGCAACTCGGCGCAATCCAGCGCGGCCCCCGGGCGCAACGCGACGACCAGCAGGATGTCGTCCTCGCCCAGTTCGCTGGGCACCCCGATCGCTGCGGCTTCGCCGACCGCGGGATGGCACATGACGACGCGTTCCACTTCGACCGAGGAGATGTTCTCGCCGCGCCTGCGCAGCGAATCCTTGATCCGGTCCAGATATGTCAGGTTCTGATCGGCGTCGAGTCGTCCGAGATCACCGGTCCGGAACCATTCCGGGTGCGGGTCCACCCGCGCATGTTGACCCACGTAGCCCTCGCTCATCACGTGCGGATGCCGGGGTCGGCAAGCGATCTCGCCAACGGTGCCGGCAGGCAGCGGGTTGCCGTCGTCGTCGACGATGCGCACGTCGAAATGGGGATTGGGCCGGCCCGACGTTCCGGGGACCCCCGTATCGGCCACGCCTTTGACCGTGATCGGGAAAGCTTCGGTCATTCCGTACATCGTCACAATGCGGCAGCCGTAACGCTTTTCGATCTCGTGGTAGGAGCTCGCGTCGATCGGCGCGGCGGAGATGAACCGCAGCGGCAGCTGTGCGTCACGCGCATCGGGGGGAAGATTCTGCAGCATCGACACCATCGCGCCCGCTCCGGCGAAGCCGACGGCGCCATGGGTACGAATGTCATCCCACACCCGGCCGGGATGGAAAGCCTGCGCCAGCACGGTCGTCGCGCCGACCAGCATCGGGGCCAGCACGCTCGGCGCCGCGCTCAGGTGGAACAACGGCATCGCCGTCCACAACGCCTCGCCCGACCGCAACTCCCAGGCCGAGGCGACGGTCGCGGCAACCGAGAACAGGTAATTCCAGCTCGTGGCAACGGCTTTCGATGGTCCGGTGGTGCCCGACGTGTAGAACAGCGCCCCCACCTCGTCGGGTTCCGCGCAGTCGTCGGCCCCGCTGCGGGCGCCCTCGCGCATAAGCCGGTCGCTGAGCGAATCGTCTTGCACCACCACGTCGGTCACCGTGTCCAACCGGTCGACGACCTCGTCAACGCGGGCACGGCGCTCGGGGTCGGTGAGGATCACCTTGGCGCGCGACAACCGCAGGGTGTGCAGCAGGAAGTCTCCCTTGTTCGCGGCGTTGACCGCCGCGCTCACCGCGCCGATGCGGGCCGCGCCCAGCCAGAAGTACACCCAATCCGGACAGGTGCCGGTGAACAGCGCCACGTCATCGCCGCGCCCCACCCCCAATTCGCTCAGCACGTCGGCCGCCGCGCAAGAGCGCTGCCGCATCTGCTCGAACGTCACCTCGGTACCGGCGATCGACATCATCACCCGATCGGGGTACTGCTGAGCCCGGCGATCCAGCACAGCCGGGACGGTAAAACGATCGACGCCGAAATCGGAGGGCCCCAGGGGCCTACTCCGCAGCGAGTGCATCAGCGCCACTTAGGCTTTCGCGGCCGCCGGATCGGGCTCGCCTTCCGCGGTGTACCCGAAGTCGGTGGGCGAGGGATCGGTGCCCGGGTAGAAGCGGTGCGCCCACCGGCGCAGGGCCGCGTAGTCGTGTGCCTCTTCGGGAGCCAAGTTCGGCTTCTCCAGGTATTTCATGTTTTCCCAGGTGAAGAAGTCCTGTTTGATGACCTCTTGCTGCAGCGCCAGGAATTTCGCCGCGCGCCCGGTGGGCACGTCGCCGGTGTCGCCCGGCTCGCGGATCGACGCCTGGGTATAGAAGTAGTCGGTGTAGTCCTCGTCGACCGGCGTCTGCCCGGTGACCTCAATGGTGGCCACCAGGTCACTCGGGAACCGGACGAGCCCCAATCCGAGCGAGTAGTTGTCGTAGATGATCTTGGCGTCGACCGGCCCGTTGGGGGTCAGCCACGTCTTGGCCCGGCCCCCACCGAAGTGGGCGTTGACGGTGGCGTGCAGGTGGTATCCCGCCACCTCGAACGAGGCGGTGTTGGCGGGGTTGGCGGCCTTGTGCACGTACTGCACGTGGTACGGGTCGGCCGCATTCTCGATGATCATCTGCGCGTGCACCTTGACCCGGTTGAGCATCCGACTGTGCGGGTGCAGCGGGTAGTACTCGCCGGTTTCCAGTTCGGGCAGCGCCGGCGGCTGCCAGTACGGCGCACGCCCGTGACGTTCATGCCAGACCAGGATGAACCCGTACCACTCGATGCTCGGGTAGGTGCGGATGCGGACGTTGTTCTTGCAACCGATCTTGCTGTACGGGATCAACGCGTTGCTGCCATCACCACGCCACTGCCAGCCGTGCCAGGGACAGACGATGTTCTCGTCTTCGACCGTGCCGCCGACGCCCATATTGGCGCCGAGGTGCTGGCAGTACGCGTCCAGCACGTTGACCTTGCCGGACGCGGTGCGGAAGAGCACCATCTCCTCACCGAAGTAGTGCAGCCGCTTGACTTGCCCGGGCGCCACATCGCTGGCGAAGGCAACGATGAACCACCCCGTCGGGAACCGATAGGTGGACAGCGCGATGCCGGACTGTCCGAACTCACGTTCCGACGGGTCGGACTCTGAAATCGCATTCGTCACAAGAACTCCGTTTCCCACCTGGACCAGCGTGAGTCGGGCGCAATTGGGCCGCACTTACCTCACCGCGTTTCGACGACTAAAGTCTATTTTTACTATTTTAAGCATTGAACGTCAACGCGGTGCCAGCCGGTGGTCGCGTGGCGGGTGAGCAAGCGGAGTTGCGCATGACTGCTGCTGCAGTGGACCTGTCGGATTTCGCCTTGTGGCGTAACGGTTTTCCCGACGAGTTGTTCGCCGACTTGCGGCGCACCAGGGCACTTTTCCGGCACGACCTGACACCGGGTGTCGCCGACACCGTCCAGCGCCAATTCTGGGTCGCCACCAAGCACCGGCATGCGGTCCGCCTGCACCGCGACACCGAGTCGTTCACCGCGGTCGACGGGCCGCTCATCCAGCCGGTCGCCATGTTCTCGTCCTCCCCGACGATCATCACGCTGGACCCGCCGGACCTCAACAAGCGCCGCAAGCTGATCGCAGGCGCGTTCAATCCGCGAGCGATCGCCAAGCTGCAGGAGGGCATCCGGGCGCGAGCGGCCGGGATGATCGACCGCCTACTTGCCGAGGGCGGCGGGGACTGGATCTCCGATGTCGCCGACGCGTTGCCGATGACGGTGATCGGCGACATCATCGGCATCCCCGAGGACGATCGGCCGCGAATCTTCGACCTCTTCGACCGCATCCTGAAGGCGCTTGCGCCCGAGGCGCGCCTGAGCGGGCGGGTAGAACTCGACCTCTTTGCCGCGGTCTTCGAGTACGCGATGGAGCTCACCGCCGAAAAGCGGAGCAACCCTACCGACGACATCTGGTCCACGCTGGCGTCCGCGGTGATCACCGGCGACGACGGCGAGCAATTCAGCCTGCCCGAAAACGAACTCGAGTTCTTCTTCTTCGTGCTGGCGTTCGCCGGCAGCGACACCACCAAAAACGCACTGGCGATCGGGCTGCAGGCATTCGTCGCCGATCCCGAGCAGATCGAACGCTATCGCGAATCGGAAGCGCTGCGGCCCGGTGCCGTCGAGGAGGTGCTGCGCTGGGCGTCACCGGTGGCGTATTGGACCCGCACCGCGAAGATCGACGTGGAAATGGACGGCCAGCACATCCCCGCGGGCGACCGAGTGGTGTCGATGCTGCGTTCGGCCAACCGCGACGAGGAAGTCTTCCCGTCGCCGTTCACTTTCGACATCGGCCGCCAACCCAACCCGCACGTGGCATTCGGCGGCGGCGGACCACACCACTGCCTGGGCGCGATGCTGGCCCGCGCCGAGCTGCGGGCGGTGCTCGACGAGCTACTGCTGCGCTGCGATCGCATCGACATCGGGCCCGCCACGGTGTCGTATCCGAACCTGACCACCAACATGTCGATCTATGACGAGATGCCGATCTCGCTGACCGGGCGGCGCTGAGTCAGGACGGCGCCGGCCCGTCTCCGAATGCGACGAACACCGCCAACGGATCCAGGTAGTCGCGCCAGTGCACGATCTTTCGGCCCTCGATCGTGATCACGGAGACGAATCGGTTGACGTAGGGCGCACCGGTCGAAGAAGTCGGCGACGGCATGGACGACTCGGAATTCCTCAGTCCTGCAACCGCAGCGCGGCCTTCGGGCACTGGTCCACCGCGGCGCGGACGTCGATCTCGCGGTCCGGCAACACCGGGCCCTCGGCGATCTGCACCACGTCCTCGTCGCCCAGTTCGAACACGTCCGGGGCGAGTGACTCACAGAAGCCTTGGGCTTCACACAAGGTCTCGTCGACAATCACGCGCATGAAATGCCTCCTCATAGGCCCTTGGGACGGGTTCCGATGACCCCGCTGGCGGCGAGGTTCGCCAATTCTTCGTCGGTCAGCCCGCACCAATCGCGCAGTACTTCTCCATTGTGCTCGCCGAGCAGCGGCGGCGGGCGCAGCAGCCAGCGGTCCCGGCCGGCCAGCAACGCGAACGGCGGGCACGGATATAGCGCTGACCCGATGCTCGAGTGCTGCAGCGTCTCGAAAAAACCCCGGTCGCGCAGTTGGGGGTTCTCGGTCACCAGCGACGGCGAGACCACGGGCGCGACGGGCACACCGGCGCCGGCCAGCCGCTCCACCGTCGCCTCCAGCGGCTGCCCGGCAAACCATTCCTGCAGCCGCCGATCGATGTCGTCGGCTCGCCGCTGCCGGCCGGCGACGGTGCCCAGACCCTCGTCACACCAGGACGGCCGCCCCATCTGTTCGACCAGCGCGAACCACTGCTCGTCGTCGCGCACGGTGATCGCGATCCAATCGTCGTCTCCGGCACACCGGTAGAGATTCTGAACCAACCCGCCAAAACCGCGATTGCCGCAGCGGCTCAACGTCTTTCCGAAGACCTCGGATTCGATCGCCTGTATCGCGGCGGCGTTCAACACCGTTTCGAGCATCGGTAGCTCGAGTTGCTGACCGATGCCGGTGCGTTCGGCGAAGTTCAGCGCGGCCAGCACGGCGAAGGCGGCGTGCACGCCGGCCAGCGGGTCGCAGGCGCCGCGCGGCGTCACCGGCGGCGCATCCGGCAGCCCCGTCACCCAGGCCAGCCCGGCGAGCTGCTCCATGGTGGGGGCGAATCCGACCCGGTCGCGCCACGGGCCGTCCAGCCCGAACGCGGGCATCCGGGCGACGACCAGTTTGGGATTGACATCGAGCAGCACATCGGCGGTCAGCCCGAAGTGGTCCATCACGCGCGGTGAGAAGTTCTCGATCACGATGTCGGCGCCGGCCGCCAGCTTAAGGAGCAGCCCACGTCCCTCATCGGAGTTCAAATCCAAAGTGACGGACCGCTTGTTGGTGTTCATCGCGTGGAATACCCAGCCGTACTCCCACCAGTCGTCCACGTCTTTGCGCATGCCACCGGAGTAGCGAATGCCGTCCGGACGCTGAATCGACTCCACCTTGATCACCTCGGCGCCGAACGCCGCCAGCAGGTGGGTCGCGGCCGGCCCGGCCCAGAAGGCGGTCAGGTCGACGATTCGGACACCTTCCAGCGGCCGTGTCGGAGAGCCCAGATCCTGTATGGGTGTGCTTGTGCGCCAGGCCGATTCGTCGTTGTCGGCGCCGGGGGCGGCGGTGTCGCCCGGCGCTGCGGCCGCGCACGCCGACATCAGCCACGGTGGGCGGGGCTGGTGAAAGCCGGCGGGGTTTTCCAGGTACACCCCGCGCTCGACGGCGTATTCCACCTCGCGGATCGTGGCGCCGTTGCCCAGTGCCGCGATCGGCAGCCGGAACAGTTGGCCAAGCTCGACGATCTCGGCGACGGTCCGTTCGGCCAGCCACGGGCCGATCTCCTCGCGGATCAGGTCGCGGTAGCCCCAGCGGCCGATCTGAAAGCGCAGCTGCTCAATCTCTTCGAGCCGCGGGCACTCGACCATCGCCAGGAAGTCGAGCCATTGCTGACCGGTGACCATGGTGATCCCGACGTAGCCGTCCTTGGCCGGCTCGATCGAAGGAACTTCGGTGGTGCGGCTGATCGGCGGCACCCGCAGCAGCTGCGAATGGAGCCATTCGCTGCTCTGCATCAAGGTCATCGCCTCGAGCATGGACAGGTCGAGATGCTCACCGGGACCGCCGTGCTCGACGCGGCGGCGCAGGGCCAGCGCACCGAACGCGGCGAACACACCGCCCATGTACTCCCCGAGGTCGCCGCCGATCGAGATGGGCGGTCCGGCCGGATCGCCGCGGAAGCCGGGCGAGCCCGCCCAGGCCTGTAGGGTTAATTCGCTGGCCGCGCGGTCGGCATACGGTCCGGTCCAGCCGAAGTCGGAGATCGTCACCACGATCGCTTGCGGCGCATCGGCCAGTAGCTGCCGCGGATCGATGCCCAGCGCGGCGGACCGCGACGGGCCGGCCGTGAGGATAATCACGTCCGCGCCGGCCAATTCGGCGCGAAACCGATCGGAGCCGGGCGCGAAGGTCATGCTGCGCTTGCCGGCGTTGAGGTAGCTGTAGAACGGAGACGCCTGGCCGTCGGGCATCGGCGAACAGGTGGCGGAATACCGGCGCAGCCAATCCCCTTGCGATGGTTCAATTTTGCGCACCTGCGCCCCGGCGTCGACCAGCAACTTCCCACAGTAGCTGCCAGCTATCCGGTCGCTGATCTCGACGACACGCAACTCGTGCAGCGGTGTCGGACGGTCATCAGACCCCTGGCTCAATTGCTTCCGCCCTTCCGATCGACACGCGACCAGAGATGCTATTTATATCATTACTGCTAAAATAGCTAAGCCAGCTGAGCATGCGCGCGTGGTGCCGCGCCGCTCTCCCTGCCGCGACTGCGAGGATTGGATGCCCGCTCTGGGAATTGGTCCCGATGCTCGTCGCCGCCTGTCGGCGCCGAGGATCGCCGAAATCGTAGCCGACGAATTACGTCGGCAGATCATCGATGGCGACCTTGCCGACGGCGATCTCTTGCCGCGCCAGGAAGTACTGGTCGAACAATTCAACGTCAGCCTGGTCTCGCTGCGCGAAGCACTGCGCATCCTGGAAACCGAGGGCCTGGTCTCGGTCCGGCGGGGCAACCGTGGCGGCGCCGTCGTGCATGCACCGGCGAAAACCAGCGCGGCCTACATGCTGGGGCTGTTGCTGCAGAGCGAGGCCGTTGAGGTCGCCGACCTGGGCATGGCGTTGCAAGAGCTCGAACCCGCCTGCGCCGCATTGGCGGCTCAGCGGCCGGACCGGGCCGACACCCTGGTGCCGGAACTCAAGCAGATCAACGACGCCATGGCCGAGCATCTCGACGACGGCCGGCTGTTCACCGAAATCGGCCGCCAGTTCCACGATCTCATCGTTCAGGGCTGCGGCAATCACACCATCATCGCGGTCGTCGGCAGCCTGGAGACGTTGTGGTCCAGCCACGAAAAGCAGTGGGCCGACGAGAGCGCGGCGCGTGGGACCTATCCCTCGCTGGCCCAGCGACGCGCGGTGCTCAACACCCACACCAAGCTGGCCGAGACCATCGCGGAGGGCGACGTCGATCGGGCGCGGCGCATCGCGGGCCGCCACCTCGCCGACACGCAGACCTATGTGCTGGCCGGTCGGCCCTCCCAACGCATCTACGCGCTATCGCCGCAGGCGTTGTCGCGCCCGCGGGATATCCGCCACTCCTGAGGGAGCCGCTCACTCCATGCGAACCGCGTTGGTCACCGGCGGCAGCGGCGGGATCGGAAAGGGCTGCGGCCGCAAGCTCGCCGAGCTGGGCTACGACGTGGTGCTGGCCGCCCGGCGCGAGGGCCCGTTGCGCGCGGCCGCCGAGGAGATCGGCGCCCGTCACATCGTGGCCGACGCGTCCGATCCGGATGGATTCGCCGCTGCGATAAGCGCTTTGGAGACGATTGACCTGGTCGTCCACGCCGCCGGCGCGCTGGGCGGAACCTATGCACGCAAGCAGACTTTTGCGCAGTGGCAGACCATCATCTCGGCCAACCTGGATTCCTGCTTCGTGGTCACCGCGGCGGCGTTGCCGCGCATGCGGGCCGGCTCGCGGCTGGTGTTCATCTCGTCGTCGGCTGCCCACGAGCCGATGCCGGCCCGTACCGCCTACTCCGCGTCTAAGGCCGGCATGAACGCGTTCGCCCGGGCCCTGGCACTCGAAGTCGACCGGGATGGCATCGCCGTGCACATCGTGACGCCGGGCCCGGTGGAAACCGAGATGCTGCAGGATGTTCCCTTCGAGATGTACGCGATCCAGGTCGCCGACGTCGCCGAGGCGGTCGCCTGGCTGGACACCGTCGACCCGTCGGTCGACCTGCCGGAGATCCGGCTGGCCGCGGTCCAGCGGGGTCCGTTCGCCCGGCCGCCGGTGGTGCCTACGGAAGCCCGTCGGCGGCGCCAGTGAACGCCTTGATCACCGTTTCGCCGAACTCGTGTAAGGATTCCGGGTTCGCGAAATCGGCGAACCACACGTAGAAGCGCTCGACCCGCTGGGCGGCCAGACTTGCGAAGTGCCGGGTCAGCTCGTCGGCGTCGCCGCAGACCAATCCCGCCCCGAGGTTGCCGAATCGGCGCGTGCTCACCTCACGCACCGTGTCGGGATCGGCGCCCGACCGGACGAAGCCGATCATCTGCTGAACCGAAATCCGGGCGCTGCCCGCAGCCGGGGCCAGCTTGGGCAACCGGTCGATGTGGTTGGCCTGCAGGTTCCACCAATCCGCGTAATTGCGAACGAGTTCCATCAGTCGCGGACCGCTGCCACCCAGAACCAGCGGTATCGGATGGTTGCGCTTCGGCAACTGAACCGCGCCGTCCTCGTCGGAGGCCTCTTTGGTTTCATCGCCCCAGTACTGCCTGATCACGGCCAGGTGACGGCCGAGCTGCTGAACGCGGGCCACCGGATCCTGCTGACCGACATCGAATCTGGTGAATTCGGCGGGCCACGACCCCGAACCGAGACCCAGATCGAACCTGCCGCCCGAGGCGTCCGACAAAGTGACAGCTTGTTTGGCGAGCACGGCTGGATGGCGGAAGGCGTCGCACAGCACCAGATGACCGATCCGCAGCCGTTCGGTCTTGGCCGCCACCCAGGTGGCGACGGCCATTGCCTCCCAAATACTTTCGCCGGGCAACCCAGGCGCCTCGAGGTGATCGATAAACGCCATCCCATCGAAACCACTGGCCTCGGCATGACGGGCCCGGTCGCTGATATCGCCCACGGACAACCGCACCTGCGGCAGGAACAGATACCACTCGACCATCCGCCCACCTATGCTCGTCCCGATTGCCACCGCGCCGCTAGTTTACTATCTTTATTATGTTAGGGGTCTTATGGACGTCGGACTGACTTCGGATCAGCTGTCGCTGCGCGACACCGTGCGCGGCATCTTGCGCACCGAATGCCCTCCCGATGCCGCCCGGCAGGCCTTCACCGATCCGGACCGCTGGCGCACTCTGTGGAAAACGGTAGTCGACCTGGGTTGGACCGAGCTGGCCGCACCCGGGGTGGGGGACTACGGGCCCGTCGAGCTGGCAGTGGTTCTCGAGGAGTGCGGCGCAGCGCTGGCGCCAATTCCATTGCTCAGCAGCGTCGGGCTGGCCGCGGGCGTCTTGCGCGCGTGCGGGCTGGACTCGGTGCTCACCGATATCACCGGCGGGGTCGTTGCCACCCTTGCGGTGCACGCCAAGGGATCTCGGACCGCGGGAGCACCGATGACGCTGCGCCACGGACGGGTGCGCGGCCGGGCGGTCGCGGTCCCCAACGTGTCGCGGGCAGAGTTGATCGTCACGTTGGCCAGGTCCGTCGACGGGTATGTCGCCGTGGTCGTCCGCAGCGGCGACGGCGTGACGATCACTGCGGGCGAGTCCACCGATCCCGCCCAACCGGTGGCCGATGTCGAGATCGACACCGCGCCCCTGGCATCGGCGCCCGTCGACCTCGAATCAGCGCTGACCGCACCGTTGGTGGCCGTCGCCGCCGACCTGGTCGGGGTGGCCGGCGCGGCCCTGCACCGGTCCGTCGAGCACGCGAAGGCACGCCGTCAGTTCGGCACCGCGATCGGCGCCTTTCAGGGAATCAAGCACGCGCTGGCCGACAACTATGTCGGCCTGGAGCGGGCCCGGAGCCTGACCTACGCGGCCGCGGCTCGCCTCGCCGACCCGAGCACCGCACCCGCGGATGCCTGGACCGCCGCGGCACTGGCCAAGGCGGCGGCCGGCGACGCCGCGGCCGGCTGTGCGCGTACCGCGGTTCAGGTGCACGGTGCGCTCGCGCAGACCTGGGAGCACGACATGCACCTCTACGTGCGGCACGCGTGGCAGGGTGCGGCGCTGTTGGGAGACAGCCGCTCGCTCTATCACCAGGTGGGCCGCCGCTACGCGGGAGGTGCCGCATGACCACTCCATCCGTGGTGGTCGCCGAGTTCGTCGACTGGCTGGCCGCTTTCCTGCCCGACGATTACTACGAGAACTACCGCAGGTATCGCTGGGACATCCCGCTGCGCCGCGACTATCAGCGCGCCGCTTTCGAAGCGGGCTGGCTGCAGCCGACCTGGCCGCGCGAACACGGCGGCCGCTCGCTGGGTTTGCGCGACGCGATGGAGATCCGGATCGAGGGGGCGGTGCGCTCGGCGCCCAAGCTGCCCAACATCCAGGGGCCGGGCGTCGCGGCACCCGGCATCCGGCAGTTCGGCACACCGGCTCAGATCGACCGCTTGCTGGTGCCCCTGCTGCGTGGCGACGAGTGGTGGGCGCTGGGTATGTCCGAGCCGGAAGCCGGCTCGGATTTCGCCGGTCTGCGCACCCGCGCCGAGCGGGACGGAGACGTCTTCCGGGTCAACGGTCACAAGATCTGGACCACGCAGGCGCACGAATCGCGGTGGTGCACACTCTATGCACGCACCGATCCGGACGCGCCGAAACACCGTGGCATGTCGTGCCTGATCCTCGATCTGCACTCCCCCGGCGTGCGCATCGAACCCATCCGGATGTCCTCGATCTCCGACGAGACATTCTGCGAGGTCTTCCTCGACGACGCCGAAATCCCGGCGGAAAACCTGCTGGGCCCGGTGAACGGCGGTTGGAACGTCGCACTGTCGTCGTTGCACCACGAACGCCAGATGATCTGGATCATGAACTGGGTCGAGATCAAGCGTGGGCTCGATGCGGTACGCGGGGCGAGTCAGGGCGCCCCCGAGGACGGCCAGGATCTGTGCGCCGAGCTCGGGTCGCTACTCGCCGACGCCGAAGCGCTACGGGCCACCGGGTACCGCGCGCTGGGCAACGAACTCGCCGGCCGGCCCAGCCCGGAAGCCGACATCATGAAGCTGCTCGGATCGGTTACCTTGCAACGTGTTTGGGAACTGGCGGCAGCCGCTGAAGGGCCGCGCTCGGCCAGCGACCCGGATCTGCTGTTCGAACGCCAGGACGCGCTGGCCGCCACCATCTACGGCGGAACGTCAGAGGTACAGCGCAACATCATCGCCGAGCGACTGCTCGGGCTGCCGAAGGGATAACGATGGACTACGACCTCGGCGACGACGCCGTCGAACTGCGACACCGCCTGCGGGAGTTGATCGCCCACCACGTGCCGCCCGATTTCCTCGGTGCCTGCACGGAGGATCCGCAAGACCTCGCCACCACCGAGACGTTCTGCAAGCTGCTGGCCGCCGAGGGGCTGCTGGCGCTGGCCTGGCCGAAAGAGCATGGCGGCGGCGGTGGTTCGGTCTGGCAGCAGACGGTGCTGCGCGAGGAGATGTGGGCCCAGCATGAGCCGCGCGGCCCGCAGTACATGGGCGTCAACTGGGTCGGCCCGGCGCTGATGCGGTACGGGACGGAGGAACAGAAGGCAAAGCACCTGGCGGCCATCGCGTCCGGCGATGTGATCTGGTGCCAAGGCTTCTCCGAACCGGAGGCCGGAACCGACCTCGTCTCGTTGCGCACGCGCGCCGTGCCGGACGGGGACGGCTGGCGCATCACCGGCCAGAAGGTGTGGACGTCGTACGCGCAGATGGCATCGTGGTGCGTGCTGGCGACGTGCACCGACCCCGACGCCCCAAAGCACAAGCGGCTCACTCTCTTTCTGATTCCGATGGACCGCCAGGGTTTCACGGTGCGGGGAATACCGTCGATGCTGGGTCCGCACCACCTCAACGAGATGTTCCTCGACGATGTGCGGGCATTCCCCGGCGACGTTCTCGGTGAGCCGGGCGACGGCTGGCGGGTGATGCGCGAAGCGCTCGCGTTCGAGCGCGTTGGCATCGCGCGCTACGCGCGCTGTGAGTCGCTGCTGCATCGAATGCAGAGCGAGCTCGGCGCGGACTGGGACCGGCTGCCCGAATCGCTTCGGGCCCGCTGGGTTCGGGCGCTTGTCGACTTGCGGGTGGCCAGGCTGCTGGCCTATCGCGCCGTGTCCCTGCAGGATGACCCGGCGGCCGGGGCGGCGGCAAGCGCCGCCCGTATCGCCACCACCACCTGCGATCAACAGGTCGCCGAGCTGCTGTTCGACGTACTGGGTCCGACCGCGCTGGACAGCGGCGCCTCGGCGGCACTACACGGAGCGATCGAAGACCATTGGCGCTACGCACAAGCGGCCACCGTGGCATCCGGCACCATCGAGGTGCAGCGCATGCTCGTGGCACGAGACGCTCTGGGAGAGCATCGGTGAAAACCACACTGCCACAGGATATTATCGACTTCGCAGCGGTCGCCGCCAAGCGGTTCGACCGACTGGGCGGCCCCCAGGCCGCGCTGCGCGCAGAGACCGACGACCGCGTTCGGGACGCGGCGCGCGCGGCTCTCGGCGAGCTCGGCGCGTTCGAGCTCGATGTGCGGTCCGGCCCCGACGATCTGCTGGCCGCGGCGGTGCTCTGCCAAACCGCCGGCGCGCACGCGCTGCCCTATCCCCTCGCCGAGGAGCTCCTGGCAATCGAAGGCGCCCGGCTGGCACTGGTCAATCCCGAGGCACCCCGCATCGACCACGGCGATCTGCCAGGCGACTGGATCGCCGCCGACCTGGATGGCACCCGCTACCAGCTGCAGATCGCGTCGCGGACGAACGCCAAGCTGGGACCCTTCCTGGTGCCGGCCTCAATAAGCGCACCCGACGGGACGGTTCCGGCCGCCGACGTTAATCTTCATCTCGTGCTGGGATCATGGCGGATTCTGGGAGCAATGCAGCGCTCGCTGCAGATCGTCACTGACCATGTGCGGGCCCGCGTCCAGTTCGGCAAGCCGCTGGCGGACTTTCAGGCCGTCCGGTTCGCCGTGGCGGATGCCTCGGTCGCGGTACGCGGACTGCACGAGCTGGCGAAGTACACCATCTGCCGGCCGGAATCGCTGCCGGTGCAGGTGCACTCCGCCGACGCGCTGGTGCTCCGCCTGAAGGCCGCCGATACCGCACGGCAGGTGCTGCGGACCTCGCATCAACTGCTCGGCGCCCTGGGCTTCTGCGACGAGTCCGACGTCGGCGTGCTCGACCGGCACACCCAGCCGCTGATTCGGTTGCCGCTGGGCGCCGAGGCGCTCGGGCTGCGCCTGATCTCCGACGTCCGCGACGGCTCCTTGGAGACCTTGTTCAGCGAGCCGGTATCGGCGTGAGCAGTACCGAACCACTCGAGTCGGAGGCGCCCAACCCATTCGAAGACGGCATCCCGTTCGGCACCAAACTGGCCGAGCTTGCTTCGGAGCGGCACGACGATCCCGCCGTGACCAATATCGCGCTCGACGGCACCGCGCAGGCGCTGACCTTCGGTGAGCTCGATGTCCGCGCCAACCAGTGGGGCCGGGCCCTGGCTGCCGCCGGAGCGCAGACGGGTTCCCTTGTCGCACTGGCAATTCCAAATTCGCAACATCTGGTATTGGCCACCCTGGGCTGCTGGAAGATCGGCGCGGTTCCGATCCCGATGCATTGGGATCTGCCCGAGTGGGAGCGGGATCGGGTGCGCGCGGTGATCGACCCCGCCGTCGTCGTCGACGAACGGACCCGCTGGGACCTCGAGGCGCGCGCGGCCGGCGAATCCCGTGAGGCGCTGCCCACCGCCGTGTCCCCCACCGCCAACGGAATCTGCAGCAGCGGTTCGACCGGCGTGCCCAAGGTGATCCTCAATTTGGCGCCGTCGCTGTGGATTCCCGCGCAGGGCGAACCGTTCATGGCGAACTGGACACCGGTGGCGCAACCGCAGACCATCATGGTGCCCGCGCCGATGTACCACACCAACGGCTTCGCAACCTTCCTGATGATGCTGGCCGGCGACCACCTCGTCATACTCGAAAAATTCGATGCGGCATTGGTTTTGGACGTGATCGAACGCTATCGGATCACCAACTTCACCGCCACGCCGACCATGCTGGCGCGCATCGCGGCGCGACCCGACGTCCGGCAGCGCGACTTGTCCAGCGTCGTCTTCGTTCTGCAGGGCGCCGCGGTGATGCCGCCCTCGCTGTTGCATACCTGGTTCGAGCTGCTGAGCCCCGAGCAGATCGTGACGGCCTACGGGATGACGGAGAATCTCGGGCTCACCGCGCTGCGCGGCGACGAGTGGCTGGCTCACCCCGGCAGCGTGGGTCGCGGCTTTCGGGACACCGAGATCCGAATTCTGGACGCCGACAAAAACCCGGTGCCCACCGGCGAGGACGGCGACATCTATCTGCGCGCGCCGATGAGCGCGGGATACCGCTACTTGGGCGGGGCACCGCCGCTGCCCGCTACCGACGACGGCTTTCGCTCGGCCGGCGACATCGGCCACGTGGACGAGGACGGCTTCCTTTACCTCGTGGACCGCCGCGTCGACATGATCGTCAGCGGTGGCGCCAATGTCTTTCCGGCCGAAGTCGAGTCGGCGCTGGCGGGTCACCCCGACATCGCCGACGTCGTGGTGATCGGACTCGCCGACGAGCGGTGGGGGCGCCGGGTGCATGCCGTGGTGCAAGCCGCCGAGGGGGCGTCGCTCACCGAACAGCAGGTGATCGAGCACGCCAAGAACCGGTTGGCGCCCTACAAAGCCCCCAAGACGGTCGAGTTCGTCGACGCGATTCCCCGCACGGCGGCGACCAAGGTCAATCGCTCGGCGATGATCGCCGCCCGCGGCGGGTGACCTCTGCCAAGACCCCGATTGTTGTCAGACCTGCGCACCGGTCCCTGACCGAGCAGAGAAAAATCTGGCGGCGCGGGTTAGCGTAGTGCGACAAATGCTGTACCGCGGCAACCAGCAGCGACAGCGTGCCGTCGTCTTCCAGAGAAAAGGAATCCCAACATGAAGGCGAGAATATTGGTGGCCACGGTCGGCGCTGCAGCGGCAGCCTTGGCCGGTGGTGTTATGTGGACCGCACCATCGGCCTCGGCCGGCACCGACTATTGCAACGCGCTTCCCAAACCCCAGCAAGTTCAAGAGTGCAACTGCGGCTTCGACTTCGCCCCGGGTAGTCAGGAGCTTCGTGATTGCATGTCGGGAAATGTGGTTGCGCCCCGTCCCACGCAACCTTAGGCAGGTCGGACCGCATCGGCCGCGACACGACTCACCTCACGAGGTCACCCAGTGGCGAGCCACCACCTCAGATGTGGTGGCCGAACACGTCTTCCATGACTTCACCGACAGCCGCCAGCGAACGGCTGGAGTGTTGTTTGACCAGCACGTGGCCGCCCAGCACGACGATGGCGATCGGTAGCTCGACGGCCCCGAACGCTAGCAGGGCGGTCAGGCCCACTACATAGACAACATCGTGTTTGTCGGGTCGGTGGAACTTACCGATGACCGGCAAATCGATCGCCCGCGATTCCAACTCCCGCAGGGTGCGCAGCGTCCGAGCACGTTTCGACGTCGGGTGTGCCTCGGCGTAGGCGGCCCACCGTTGGGCGAAACTCGGTCCGGCGCGAAGCTCTTCCTGCAGCTCGTCATGCAGCTCATCATGCAGTTCGTCGTGCAGCTCGTCGTGTAGCTCATCATGCAGTTCGTCGTGAAGCTCGTCATGCAGCTCGTCATGCAGCTTGTCCGAGCCGGGACCCGTTTCGGCGGAGTGGAGTTCGTCGCCGATCTCCGATGCGGCCGTGCCGTTTTGCTCTTCGTCCAGCGTGGTCATGTCTGTCTCTCTCCGTTGTTTCGTCGGTTAACCGGCTGGTGTGAGTTCCAGTTGAGGCGCCCGGTCGCGCTTGGCGTCGTTGCCACTGTCCATACCCGGGATTTCCTGGGCCCACGAAGCGAGCGACCCCACCATGCCGGTCAAGGCGCGGTCGGCGTCGCCGCCGTACTTTGAGACGCGTTTGCCGATCATCGACGCCATCCGGAGCAACAGGTCCGGCTTGGCGGCGGTAAGCACGGTCAGCCCCACGGCCGGAGCCACGCCTTCGATCCACCCCAACGGACCCAGCGGGACGCACCCGACGAGTTGGCTGAGGCCCGGGGTCGTGATCAGGGCGGCCATCGCCACGAAGGTGCCGGCGACGGTGCTGACCACGAGTGGATCGCGTGAATCCAGCAGCGTCTGCCCGAGCTGCGTCGTGACCAGGCCCAACAGACCGACCGTCGCCGCACGCTGCGGCGCCGCGCGGGTGAAGGTCGCCAGGCTCCACGAAGCGCTGGCGCCAACGGTCGTGGCGGCACCGCGGATGGCGACGGTCTGCATCAGATCGTCGATGTTGATCCCGCGCTCCGACGGCGGTCGCATGTTGCGAACCGCGCTCACCGCAACGGCCGTCGTGGGGAACACATCGGTCAGGATGTTCACCAGCAGGATCTGGCGGGCCGTCAACGGCGCGACGCCACGGACCATCGTTCCGTACATGTTGAAGGCGACCTCACCGGCGTTGCCGCCCAACAACATCCCGACCGCGGCTTGCGCTTGCTGCCACAGCCGGTGACCTTCCTCGATCGCCTCGAGGAGGCTTCCGACCCGGCCCTCGGTCAGCACCACGTCGGCGGCGCCGCGGGCCGGGTCGCTGCCGTGCGAGGACACGCCGACGCCCACGGCCGCGGCGCGGATTGCCGCGGCGTCGTTGGCGCCGTCGCCCACCATCGCGGTCACTACCCCGGAATTGCTGATCTGCTGGACGATTTGGACTTTCTGCTCGGGTGACATCCGCGCATAGATCACGTTGGTCTTGACGACCTCGGCCCGCTCGGCGATCGACAACCGCTCCCAGTGCGCTCCCGTGATGATGCAGTCGTCCGGGACGTCGAGCCCGATCTCGCGAGCGATGGCGCGGGCGGTGGCCGGGTGGTCACCCGTGATGACGCGCACGCCGATGTCCCGTTTGGCCAGTCCGAGGAGGAGGTCCCGTGCGTCCGGCCGCGGCGTGTCGGTGATCCCGAGGAATCCCAATAGGCGTAAGCCGTTGCGGCACAACGGTTCCAAGCCCCTCTCCTGGGCGATCTCGAGGTCGGCGTTCGTCAATGTCTTATCGGCGACCGCGATCACGCGAAGACCGCGCGTCGCCATCTCGTGGACGTGTGCCAACAGCTCCTCACGAAGATCGTCGTCCTGACCCTCGACACACGCCGTGAGGACGATCTCGGGTCCGCCCTTGACCGCGAGGGTGTCGCCGGCCAGCCCGGCCGCGTAGGCCCGGCCAGCGCGGAACGGTAACTCGCGGTCGCGCTTCGGCTGACTTCCGGCTCGATTGACGACCGCGGCGTCCGTCGCCTGCAGCGGAGCGTGCTCGGTGACCGCCACCGGGGTGGCCAGCGCCGCGCGCTCGAGAATCACGTCCTCGTCGAAACCCGGCTGCGCGGAGACATCTGTCACCACGAGCCGGTTTTCACTCAGCGTCCCGGTCTTGTCGAAACAGACCACCTCGACGCGGCCCAGGGTCTCGACCGAGCGCGGGGCCCGGACCAGAACGCTTCGCTCGGTCAGACGCCGCGCCGCCTCGCGCTGCGCCAGAGTCGCCACCAGCGGCAAGCCTTCCGGCACGGCGGCAACCGCGCAGTACACACCGCTGGTGACGGCCTCCCGAATTCCCGAACCCCGCAGCAACGCGGTGGCGATCACCCCGACACCACCGGTCAGGGTCCAGGGCAGCACCTTCGCCGTCACCGAGGCCAGCTGTGCGTGCAGCCCCACCTCGTCGCGGCGTTTAGGGGCCAGCGCCATGGCCCGACCCGCGGCGGTCGCGTCACCGACCGCGACGACCACGGCGCGGCAGACGCCGCTGAGCACGGTCGAGCCCTCGTAGATCATGCAGGCGCGTTCGGCCAGTGGGCGACCCGGTGTCGGCGCCGGATTTTTGGTCACCGGCAACGACTCACCCGTCAGCGATGATTCGTCCACCTCCACGGCGACCGCGCTCAGCACGCGGGCGTCGGCGGGGACCACCTCGCCGGCCCGGACCTCGATGATGGTTCCCGGTGTCAGCTGCTCGGTCGCCACCAGCTCGAACCGCTCGGGTCCCGTAGCGAGGCGGGCGGGCGGCGTCTGGGCGCTGAGCATCTTGTTGAGCTGGCGATCCGAGCTGAGTCGTTGCGCCGCGGCGATCCCGGCGCTGCCCACGAGCACAATCCCGACCAGCACACCGTCCATCGGCGAACCGACGAGCGCGCTCGCCATTGCCCCGGTCGCGAGGATCGGGGTGAGCGGGTCCTGCATCTCGTGCCACATCGCCTCGACGACGTCTTTGCTGCTGTCCGCGAAGCTGGCGGCCAGCCCTTGCAGCCGCGTCTTCGGAACGTGGGCTGCGACGGGGTTGACGCCGTTGGCGAGGTCTGGCCACAGCGCTCGAATGTGTTCCTGCGCCTGGTCGGCGTCCAGCGCATGCCATTCGGTGTCCGCTGCCGCGGCCGGATCGGGCTGCATGGCCACGCCGCGCCCAATCACGTAACCGGGAATGAGCGCGATCGCAGCAGCCGCGATGCTCGGGCGCACGCCCGCCGCCCGAACACCCGGCAACAGCGTCAGCGAGCCCAGAAGCGTTCCGGCAGCGGCCAACTCGACGCCTCGCCGCGCGGCAGACTTGGCTGCGGGGATGGCGTCGATGATCCGGCAGGCAACCCTGAGGTCCGGCATCAGGACGTCGGCCGTCCACGCGGGCGCCGCCCGACCGGCAGGCCAGACGGCCAGCGCAAGGTCCGCGGCCGCGAAGGCACGCCGAAGGTCACGTCCGACCACGGCGACGATCTTTCCGTTGGCCTGCAATTGCCGGACCGCGCCGTAGAGCGTGAGATCCACGTCGTCGTCGACGGGCAGCAGCTCGTCGAACGTCCCGCGCAGGTGCCCGGCGTCGGCCTGATCCACCGACACGAGCTTGAGATCGGCGGCACGTGCCGCGGCCATGAGCGGCTCTGCGTAGGGGTCCGCATTGCGCGCCACCACGACCTCCAGGTCGTGCAGCTCCGGCAACTGATGCGCGGGAGACAGCGAGCACCCGGTGTGGACTCCCGGACCGAGCAGACCGTCGTTGACATCGGCTTGGGCGCACTGCCACACCTTCGTGCGGAGTTCGCCGTCGACGCCGTTGATCTCGGCGACACGCAGGGTTTCACCGACCAGCACCGCGGGGTCGACGATCAGCACGTCGACACCGTCCAGGCGCCGGATCGCGTCGGGTCGCATCACGAGGGTGTGGTGGTAGCGATTCAGGCCGGCGCAGAACGTCGTGGCGAACGACTCGCGGGCGTAGTTGAGCGCCCGCGGTGCGGCGACGATGACCGCCTCGCTCGCCAGCGCCGCGCCGCCGCTGACAGCGAGGGCGATCGCGCCGGCCAGGCCCGCCGCGGTTGCTGCGCGGGCGTAGTTCTCCGACGCCGTGTCCGGCACGGGCCGCGGCCGCTGCGTTTCCGGCTGCGGCTCGCATTCCGCGCTGAGCGCCAAGTGAGGTTCGTGCTCCTTCCAGGCTTCCACGGCCGACAGCGCCTCTATGAGGCGCAGGCTCCGAAGGCACATGTCGGCGGCGATCACCGACGGGGTATGGCCCAGCGACTGGGTGACGGCGGTGCCCAACGCGAGCAGTGCGTCGGCGCGCCCGCGGCCAAGAGCCCGCTCGAACACCCGGCGTACGTCGGGCTGCGCCTCGGCAAAAGTGGTCGCGGCGGCGAAGGCGCGCGGCAACCTCGGCATCCGCGTCACTTGCAAGAACGTCGTCACGCCCAGTGACACCGCCTTGGCCCCGAGCAGGCTCATCCGGTTGACGACCTCCGCGCCATCTCCGGGAATGTCGATCACCGGCAACCGATCCGGTGTCCGCGTGGTGAGATCGCCGCATGGGGCGTCGGGTTTCTCGGTGCGGGCCCGTTCGATTGCCTCCACCATGAGAGCCAAATCGTCGACGCTGGGCCCGTTTTCGTCGATATCGACGATCAGGCGGGACAGCGGCCAGTTCACCTGGGTGCGTGCGACGCCGGCGGTGCTGCCGATCGTCCTCTCCAGGACGGCCGCATACTCGGACGAGCGGTCCGCCTCGGGCATGCGCAGCTCGATCCACCCCCGGCCATTGCCTGACCACCGGCGGCGGGGACGGTCCCCGCCCAATAGCTCAGCTGCCGCGGCCGCGCCGCCTGCGACCACCATACGAAGCCCCGAGACGATCGGCTCGATGACCATAGTTGTGCTTTACGCCCTCTCGCGATAATTAGCTTTGACATTGCGGATTCACGCAGCTGACTCGTCGAAGTTGTACGTGCGTGCTACACCGTAAAGACTGAGAGGATCTAAGAGCGCCACTTAGAGAATCCGAAAAGCAAACGGACGACAAATTATTGGCCACGCGCACAACAACTCGAATCTTGGGAGGGCACAGTGACGCTCATCGAACGGGCTACCAAATCGGCCAACTCAGTTGCCGACCAGACCGTTTCGACAGTTAGCCAGATCGGCACCGCAGTCGCCGAGGGCGTCGTCGTCACGACGAGAGACATTCGCACCGGTATGCGGGAGGGCCACATCCGCCCCCGGACCGCGGTCGTCGCCGCAGCGGTCGGCCTGATCGCCGTCGTCGAATGGCCCGTCCTGCTCGCCGCCGGCGGTGTCGTCGTGCTCGCCGGCAAACTCAAGAAGCGACCCCCCGAGACCCCCGACGACCCACCGCAGGCCTAGCTTCGCGAAGATACGGTCACGCGCGGTAACCTCATTCTCAAAGCGCATGCGGTGCGCCACGGGAAGGGGACCTAGCGCTGATGACCGCCCCCAGCGATGACGCCGAAGTGACGCGCGGCGACCGCTTCATCAAGACGGCCGTGGAGATTCTGCGCGAGACCGGACGCACCGACTTCACCGTGCAAGAGGTCGTCGCCCGCTCCAAAACCTCGTTGCGGGCCTTTTACCAGCATTTCAGCAGCAAGGACGAACTGCTGCTGGCGCTGTTCGACAGGACCATTTCGCAATCGGCGCAGGCTTGGCGTGCCGAGGCTGGCGGACTGGACAGCACCTCCGCGCTGAAGCTCTTGATCGACCGCATCAGCCAGCAACCCGAATCGAGTACCCAGGACAGCCTCAACCGGGCACTGGGTCTTTACAACCAGCATCTGGCCGATACCCGGCCCCGCGAATACGCCCGCGTGCTGTCGCCGTTGTATCAACTGATCCGCGACATCGTGGGACAAGGCATCACCGAGGGGGTGTTCAACCCGGGACTCGATGTCGGGGCCTCGGCCGCGATCGTCATGCAGACGATGATGGGAGCGCAGCGGCTGCATTGGCTGGGCACCGAATTGAACGGCACACCGGTCGACGCCGGGCAGCTCCACGAGTTCTGCACCCGCGCGCTCGGCATCCGGGAGACCGATGACGAAACCGGCCCGCCGTCGCTGGCCGAGTTGTTCGCCCAGATCGGCATGCGCGCCGGCTCCCGCAATGGCGAGTTCGCGATGACGATGCCGGTAAGTCCGCACGTGGTCAACACTTCTGGGGCACTTCAGGGCGGTCTGATCGCCACGCTGGTCGACGTGGCGGGTGGACAGTTCGGGCTGGATTTCCTGCCGCCCGGCACGACGATGACGACCGCGGACCTGTTCGTCCGCTATCTGCGGCCGATTCGCCAGGGCGCCGCGCTGGCGGTGCCCAGGATGCTGCGCGCGGGCCGGCGGGCGATGGTGATGCAGATCGACATCTACGGCGACGACGACGAAGTCGCGGCAACGGCGACGGTGAATTTCGCCATCATCAACGGCGCGACACCGAAGGGTCTCCGGGCCGGCACCTAACCCCGGTACGCGTAGTTGCGCAGAAGTGGTAACGTCATTACCACCCAACGAGAATCCAGCCCTCAAGGAGACCGCTATGCCATCGCGCGAGCTTTCCTTCCCCGTGTTCGACGCCGACAACCACATGTACGAACCGCAGGAAGCCCTGACCAAGTTCCTCCCGGACAACCGCAAGAGGGTCATCGACTACGTCCAGGTGCGCGGCCGCACCAAGATCGTGGTGCGCGGCCACATCAGCGAATACATCCCCAACCCCACGTTCGAGGTGGTGGCCAAGCCGGGCGCTCAGGAGGACTACTTCCGCAACGGCGCCCAGGGCAAGAGCTACCGCGAGATCCTCGGCGAGCCGATGAAGGCCATCCCCGCGTTCCGGGAACCCGGTGCGCGGCTCGAGGTCATGGACGAGCTCGGCATCGACTACGCGCTGATGTTCCCGACGCTGGCCAGCCTGGTCGAAGAGCGGATGAAGGACGACCCGGAGATGACCCACGACGTCATCCACGCTCTCAACCAGTGGATGTACGAGCAGTGGTCGTTCAACTACTCCGACCGCATCTTCGCCACCCCGGTGATCACCCTGCCGATCGTCGACCGCGCGCTCGAAGAGCTGCAGTGGTGTCTGGAGCGGGGCGCCCGAACCGTGCTGGTCCGCCCGGCGCCGGTGCCCGGTTACAAGGGCAGCCGGTCGTTCGGCCTCGAGGAGTTCGACCCGTTCTGGCAGGCCTGCATCAAGGCCGACATCCCGGTGTCGATGCACGCATCGGACAGTGGTTACTCCGAGTTCGCGAACGTGTGGGAGCCGGGCGACGAGTTCCTGCCATTCAAGCCGACCGCCTTCCGGAGCTTTGCGATGGGCCATCGACCGATCCTGGACGCGATGGGTGCCCTGGTCTGCCACGGCGCCCTGTCCCGCAACCCCGAGCTGCGGATCCTGTCCATCGAAAACGGCGCCGACTGGGTGCCCGACCTGTTCAAAGGCCTCAAGGGCGTCTACAAGAAGATGCCGCAGTCGTTCAGCGAAGACCCGGTCGAGGCGTTCAAGCGCTGCGTCTACATCACCCCGTTCTGGGAGGACCGGTTCACCGAGATCGTCAAAATGGTCGGCACCGACCGGGTGCTGTTCGGCTCGGACTGGCCGCACCCCGAGGGCCTCAAAGACCCCATCACCTTCGTCGACGAACTTTCCGACTTCGGCGAAGAGGACATCGCCAAGATCATGGGCGGCAACCTGATGAAGCTCATGAAAGTTTCCAGGCCGGTCAAGAAGCCGGTCTCTGCCTGATCCGGCACTGAGCATCGCCCGCCCCCGAGCGACATAGCGTGACGTGTCGCTCGGAGGCGGGCATTTTTATGTCCTGGTCGGCGGCGCGGCTATAGACGCACCGCCGACCGTTGCTATAGAAAAGAAGCCTCCCTCCGAACAAGGATGTTCATCACCGGCATCCAGCACGGTCTCGTTGACGCGGCCGGTTAGGAGTGCACCATGAACCTGGCTCCGGTCGAGTCCTCAGTGATCAGGGTGGCACTAAGCCCTCAGCTGGTTTCCGAACTCGGCGATCCACACAGCACGTTGCGGGCGGCAACCCAGCGCAGTGGTCCGGTCGTGATCATCCGGGCGGGCGGTGAAGTTGACGCCGCCAACGAGGACACCTGGCGACGGCTAGTCGAGGAGGCGGCCGCGGTCGCTAGCCCACCGGGACCATTCATCGTCGACATCGATGGCCTCGATTTCATGGGTTGCTGTGCATTCGCCGTGCTGGCCGCCGAATCCGAGCGGTCCCGCGGTCGCGGCGTCGCATTGCGTCTGGTCAGCTGCGACCCCGGCGTCGCCCGGGTGATCCACGCGTGCAATCTCGGCGGCGTGTTGCCCCTGCACCCGACCATAGACACCGCGCTGGCCACGACCGTGGCGTGAGATTTGGCCCCAGCTACGGCAACGTCACGGTCCCTTAGCAAACTGAGGTATCGAGCAAGCGCCGGCCATTGCTAATCTGATTACTTGCGCGTGTCAAATAGACCGCGCATTCTCAGATTCTCGGTCCATAGAAGGGCCCGCAGGAGGCTCCGTAGGAGGGACGGCCATATGGTGGCCGAAAAGGACTGGGACAACACTGTTGGTGCGGCTGACGACGTGCGCCGCGTCTTCGAGGAGGTCCCCGCGATGTTGGTCGGCCTGGCAGGGCCCGAACATCGCTTCGTCGCGGCCAACGCCGCCTACCGCGCCCTGAATCCGGCGTTCAGCCCAGTGGGCATGCTGGCCCGCGACGTTTATCCCGAGCTGGAAAGCCAGCAAATATTCCAAATGCTCGACCGGGTGTATGAGACCGGTGAGCCGCAATCCGGTGCCGAGTGGCGGCTGCAGGCCGACTTCGAAGGAACAGGCGTCGAGGAGAGGTACTTCGACTTCCTCGTCACGCCGCGCCGCCGAACGGGCGGATCGATCGAGGGTGTGCAAATCATCTTCGACGACGTCACGAAGCGCGTGCAGGCGCGATTGGCCACCGAGGCGCGCATCGAGGAACTCTCCGAGCGTTACCGCAACGTCCGCGATTCCGCCATCGTCATGCAGCAGGCGCTGCTGGCCGCGTCGGTGCCCGTTGTTCCCGGGGCCGACGTCACCGCGCAGTACCTCGTCGCCACGGAGGACACCGCGGCCGGTGGCGACTGGTTTGACGCGATGCCTCTGGGCGATCGCTTGGTGCTCATCGTGGGCGACGTCGTCGGCCATGGCGTCGAAGCCGCGGCGGTGATGTCACAATTGCGCACCGCACTGCGGATGCAGATATCGCAGGGCCACACCGTCACTGAAGCGCTCGAGGCACTCGACCGCTTCCACGAGCACGTGCCCGGATCGAAGTCGGCCACCTTATGCGTCGGCTCTCTCGACTACGCCACGGGTGAGTTCGAGTACTGCACGGCCGGACATCCGCCGCCGCTTTTGGTGACGGCCGACGCGACGGCAGGCTACGTAGAACCGTCCGGCGCGGGTCCGCTGGGCAGCCGTGTCGGGTTTCCGACACGCAGCGAAATACTCGGCGTCGGCGACTTGATTTTGTTCTACTCCGACGGCCTGATCGAGCGGCCTGGGCGCCCATTGGGCGCCAGCACCGCGGAGTTCGCCGATCTGACCGCCAATATCGCTGCCGGTGTTGGCGGGTTCGTCATTGATGCACCGTCGCGGACCATCGACCGCATCTGTTCGGAGACGCTCGAATTGCTGCTCCGGTCTACCGGTTACAACGACGACATCACGCTGCTTGCGATGCAGCGCCGCACTCCCCCGGCGCCGCTGCACATGACGTTGGACGCGACGATCCACGCTGCACGCAGCGTGCGGTCCCGGCTCCGCGGATGGCTCTCGGAAGTCGGCGCCGATGCCGACGACATCTCCGACGTAGTGCACGCGATCTCGGAGTTCGTCGAGAACGCGGTCGAACATGGCTACGGCACCGAAGTTTCCGACGGCGTTGTCGTCGAGGCATCGCTGTCCGGCGACGGGAACCTGCAGGCCGCGGTGATCGACCACGGACGGTGGAAGGATCACCGTGAAGGCGAACAGGGCCGCGGACGCGGACTTGCGATGGCCGAAGCTCTCGTTTCCCAGGCCCTCATCACGCGTAGCGACAATGGAACTACGGCCAGCGTGACGCACCGGCTGTCGCGACCGGCCAAATTCGTCACCGACACGATCGCCAGCCGGGCGACATACCGGCGGGCCATCGACAACGAATTCGTCTCAACGGTCCGCGAAGCCGGCCACATCGTGGTCAGCGGTGAGGTCGACTCCAATACGGCGTCCACGCTGGACCGTCTGATCGCGGTCGAAAGCCGCTCGGGCATAGCACCTTTGACAATCGACCTCAGCGCCGTCACCCACCTGGGGTCCGCGGGTGTCAGTGCGCTGGCCGCCGCCCGTGAGCGGGCGCTGCGACAGGGCGGCGGCTGCACGCTGATCGCCCCGCCGGGAAGCCCCGCGCACCACATCTTGTCGATGGTGCGCATACCCGTCAGCAGTGGTGACAGCGAGAACGTCTTCGCCGAAGACTAGCGCGGTAGACCGCGTTCACCGTGCCGCACCTGATTGAACGGCACCCCGCGGTCGGCGGCGTATTCGCGGGGGAAGCCCAGCACCCGCTCGCCGATCACGTTGCGGGCCATCTCCGTTGTGCCGCCGCCGATGGCGACAGTCTGCCGCGACAGGTACCGCAGCCCGGTCTCCAGGCCGTCACCGATCTCGCCGACCACGCCGGCGGCACCCGCGGCCGCCATCGCGATGTCGACGTCCAGTGTCACGGTCTCGGCGTGGAACAGCCGGATGAGCGTGCCGGCCGCCGGGGGCAGAACACCGTCTCGGACATTGCGGTACACGTGATCGATCAGCTGCTCGGCTACCGCCCGGTGCACCAGCGCCCGGCCGGCCATCTCCCGCACGCGTTCGTTGCCGCCCTGGCCGACCTTCTCGATAAGCCGGACGTAGTCAACAGGATTCGCGTTGCCGCCTTCGCTGCCACTGCCACTGGCGAACTCCGAACCTTGCCCGACTGCCCGGCGCTCGTGATAAAGCTGCCGCGAGGCCACCGCCCAGCCACCGTTGACATCTCCCACCACGGCATCGTCGCCGACGTCCACCCCGTCGAGGAACTCCTCGCAAAACTCGGTAGAACCGCTGAGCATTGTGATGTGGCGCAACGTGATACCCGGATGATTGATCGGCACCAGGAACATGGTCAGGCCTTCGTGCTTGGGCACATCCCAGTCGGTGCGGGCCAGGCATAATCCGTAGTCGGCGGCGAACGCACTGGTGCTCCATGTCTTCGCGCCGTTGATCACCCATCGGTCACCGCGCCGCTCGGCACGGGTGATGACGCCGGCCAGATCCGATCCGCCGCTGGGTTCGCTCAACAACTGCACCAGGACCTCATCGCCGCGCAGTGCCGCGGCGATGTGTCGTTTCTTCTGCTCCTCGGTACCGGTGTCGAGTAGCGTGGCGCAGCAGATGGCGAACGTCGGAACGTTGAGGATCAGCGGCATCTCGTAGCGCAGCGACTCGTCGTCAAAGGCCTTCTGATAGGCGTAGTCCAGACCCAGGCCGCCGTACTCTCGCGGAAAACAGATACCGGCGAATCCGCCTTCGTAGAGCCACTTTTGCAGTTCTCGGGCCCGTTTCCAGGCGTCCTCTTCGTCGCGCGGCGCCGGCGGCGGCGCCTCGGGGTCGATGGCCGGCATGTTGTCTGCCAGCCACGCCCTGGCGCGCGCGGCGAACTCTGCGACGGATTCGGTCGGCGTCATCTGGTCGCCCGTCCTGTTCCAGCGCGGCCGGCTTTCTCCGCGTCATACACCCGCAAGTTGTGCTCCTCAGGCGTGCCGAACAAGCTGCGGTACAACGAGACTCGTCTCAGGTACAGGTGCAGATCGTGTTCCCATGTGACGCCGATGCCGCCATGCATCTGCACGCAACCCTGGACGATCCGCCCCGCCGTCTCTCCGACGTAGGACTTGGCAATGCTGGCCGAAAGGCCCGCCACCGGTGAGCGGTCGGCAACGTCGGTGACCGCCGCTGCGGTGGTGGCACGGCAGGCTTCCAGCCACAGCTTCATGTCGGCGAAGCCGTGTTTGAGCGCTTGATACGACGCCAGCGGACGGCCGAACGTGTGCCGGTCCAGCGCCCATTGGACGGTGAAGTCGAACACCGTTTGCACGACACCGACCACCTCGGCACACTGCAGCACCTGAGCGATCTGACTCTGGCGGTCGATCAGCGCGGCGGTCTCGGCGGCGCTGCCGACGGCCGCGGACGGGTCCACCACCACGCCGTCGAAATGCACTCGCGCGTATTGCTTGACCAGGTCGACAGACTGCTGGGGCTCGATCCGAACACCCGGCGCGTCGGTCGGGACCAGGAACTGACGAATCTCATCGCCGCAGCGCGCCACCACCAGCAGCATCGCACTCTGAGCGCCGGCCTCGACGCGGTCCTTGGTGCCGTCGAGGCGATAGCCGGCATCGGCTGCAGTGGCCGTCACCGACGGGTCCAGCGGCGCCCAGCCCCGGCCGGGTTCCGAGACTGCCCAGGACGCCACGGTTTCGCCGGAGATCAGCGACTCGATGACGCTCGCATGCGCCTGAGAGTCGGCACTTCCGGCGAGGGCGGTGAGCACGACGCTGACCGGGTAAAGCGGCCCGGGTGCGACGGTCTTGCCGAGTAGTTCGGCGACCGTGGCAAGATCCGCGACACCGCTCTCCGAGACGCTGCCGCCGCCCAACTCCGCCGGAACGAGCAGGCCCGTCCAGCCGAGTTCCGCGGCACGCCGCCACCAGACCGGATCAAACGAGACCCCTGCCGCGTGCAGCTCGCGGACGCGAGCCAGCGGCGCTTCCTTCTGCAGAAAGGATTGTGTTGTCGAGACGAAAAGTGTCTTTTCGGGAGAGTCGACGACGGTCATGATGCCGACAGACCCTTCCTCAACATTCGGTCGCCGCCGCCAAGAATCACGTTCTCGATATTAGCAAACGTCAATACCGTAAGAGCAACCGGAGTTCGGTCGATGATCCAGTTGAGCTGCTACATGGCGAACACGCGGCGCACCGACTGTGCGTGCAAGGCGCGATTCTCCTGTGAGACGACCCAATCCGGCACCATCGAATCGAAGCCATTGAATGTCGCTGCGATGACGTGCAATTCGGTGTGGACGAAGGCATGCAGCAGCCGGTTGGCGTAGTCGATGGCTTCGTCGCGGCACGGGTCGATCTCGGAGCAGCTGATAAAGGTGGGCGGCAGCCCCTCCAGGTTCGCCCGGTGCGCCGGCACGTGTTGGCCGCTGGCGCTGTCGGAGCCGAGGTAGTGGCCCCATGCACGGCTCACCGCGGGACCGTTGAGTCCCGGGGTGCGCTGAAACTCCCGTCGCGACGGCGTGGCGTCGCTGTCGAGCATCGGCTGATGCAGGATCTGCATCAGGATTTGCGGACCCTCGTTGTCGAACATGCGCTGGGCCAGGCCCGCGACCAGCGCGGCACCCGCGTCCCGGCCCATCACTGCGATGCGGCTCGGATCGACATCGAGTTCGGCGCAGTTGCGGATGACGTAATAAAAACCCGCCTCGACGTCGTCGAGTGCCGCTGGACACGGATTTTCCGGCGCCAGCCGGTAGTCGACGGAAACCACCAGACAGCCGCCGTCGCGAGCCAGCTCCACGCACTGCGCGTGGTCGGTGTCCAGGCCACCCGTCACGAAGCCGCCGCCGTGAGCGTACAGAAGCAACGGCGCCCCGGCGGCGCCGTCGATGCGGCCCCGGTAGAAACGAAGGTTCAGCTGCTGGCCACCCGGACCCGGGATCGAGCGCGATTCGACGGCCACGCCCGCAGTGTCGACCGCCGCGGCGCGCTCGGCGGCCAATCGGTTGGCGTGGTCGCGCTCGGCGGCCAGTGTCTCGGCACGGAATTCGACGATGCCCAGCTCGCTCGCGGCGTCGCGCAGCACCGGGTCGATACGGTTAATGCCTTGCGGGCGGGTCAGATCCGTTTGTGTCATACCCTCTCAACTTCCGGGCTCATCGGGCTGGCTGTCGTCCAGGCCTGGCGGAGGCCAGGTCGGAAACCCTCTTCAAGGTAGACCTGATCGGCGCTGCGCCGTCACACTCCCATGGCTGCGCCCGACCGGCGACGTCGAGCGTCGCCGATTTCTCGTCATATTGGCTGATCAAAGACCTGTGCCCGGCGGTTGGACCGGGCTCGGGCGACTCAGCCTTGCCGGATGACGGCGGCTTCGGACTCACCGGGCAGCGCCCGGACGGTCGACGGCAGCCCGTACAGGGCCGTCGCGTTTCCGTGCATGATCCGCTCTCGCTGGTCGGCGGGGAACCGGTTGATCGCGTAGGTCGGCGAGTCATAGCTCCAGTGCGGATAGTCCGTCGAGAACATGAGATTGTCGCCCAGGTCCATCATTTCCAGATATTCGCGGAACTCCACGGTGTCGACGTCTTCCAGGGGCTGCGTGGTGAACCGAACATGTTCGCGCACATAGTCCGACGGGCGGCGTCGCACGTGCGGCAAGTCAGCGCGGCGGGCTTCCCAGATCCGGTCCATCCGTGACATCACCGGCATCGCCCAGGTGAAGCCGCCCTCGACGAACACCACCCGCAGGTCGGGATGGCGATCGAACGCGCCGTCGAAGACCAGGCTCATCAGGTGCGACACGTAGAGCAGTGGCCACGACGCGAAGAAGTCGTGCCAGTGCGCGGGATTGCCGACCGGATACAACGGGATCAATTCGAACGGCGTCTGACCCATCAGGTGGGTGGCCACCGGCAGCCCGTTGCGCGCCGCGGCTTCATAGAGCGGGTCGAAATGCGGGTTGCCGAACGGGATTCCGCGAGTCTGCGGTGTCATCAGCACCTGGGACAGGTAGGGATGGCCGGCCCATCGTTCGATTTCGCGCGCCGCCTGCTCGGGCACCTGAGCGCTGACGCTGATCGATCCGCGCCAGCGGCCGTGCGCGTTGTGCTTGTCCAGCCAGACGTCGGCGAGCCAGTCGTTGTAGGTGGACTTGAGTACGTGCTCGGCCTGCGGCAACTGCGCGTCGCACATCGGCTCCAGCGACGCGATGCTGACGCCGGCGTCGACCAGCAGCTGTTGCGCGGCATAGTCCGGATCGCTGCCGGCGACTCCCCCGTTGGGCGGCCACGAGTCCATGCGCAGCGACGACGTCTTGAACGAGTCCGGGGTGTCGTAGAAATACGACATCGGGCTCACCGCATTCCCGGTTGGCCAGATCTTGTCCACCCATTCGGCCGGGGCGTAGGACTTGAGCACATCGCCCGAGACGGGCATCGGGTGGACATCGGTGTCGACGATGGTGACCGCGATTTCGCCGCCGCGACCCGTCGACGACTCGACCCGTTCGATCGTGGTCATGGCAATCTCCTATCCCGGCCGAGCCTGCGCCCGGGCCGTAAGCCCATAGAGTTCGCTGGCGTTTCGCCACAGCACCTGGTCGCGTTGCGATGTGTCGAGCCCGGCGACCGCCGCCTCCGGTGACGACGTCGACCAGTGCGGGTAGCCCGATCCGAACATCAGCAGGTCGGTCTTGCCGGTGAACTCCATCCAGCGCTGCGTCTGGTCCGCCTCGGTAGGCCCGTCGAAGGCCGACGAGCAGAACCGGACATGGCCCGGCAGGTACTCGCTGGGATAGCGATCGACCCACGGCGTCTGGTCGCGCATGGACAACCAGAAGGTGTCCAGCCGCCACATCAGCGGAGTGAGGATGTCGTAGCCGCCGTCGGCGAAAACGAATTTCAGGCCGGGCAACCGGCCGAACACGCCCTCGACGATCAGCGTTGCCAGGTGCACGAAGTAGTTCAGCGGCATGAACGCCGCGTAGCCGGGGTAGGTGTGCGCATGCCCGGCGAAGGTGGGGGCATGGTCGACGCCGTTGCCGCCGTTGATGTGCACCGCGACCGGCAGCCCGTGCGCGGCCGCGGCCTCCCAGATGGGCTCGAACATCGGCTTGCCGTAGGGCTCGCGGGACTGCATCGGAATGCCGACCTGCACGAGCTTGGGGTGGCCGGCGAGACGCTCGATCTCGGCGACCGCGCCCCGGGGGTCTTCGGGATTGACGCGGATGGTGCCCAGGAATCGGCCGGTCGTGTCGGGCTCGAGCCACCGGTCCAGCAGCCAGTCGTTGACCGCGGCGCAGATTCTGCTGTTGAGCAGGTAATCGGCGATGTTGCCGCGAGTCAGCGGGTTGAGGATGGCGTAGTCGACGCCCGCGTCGTCGAACAGATGGCGGCCGACGGTCTCGGGATCCGAACCCGGGTAGCAGTCGGCGTCGTAGAGGTCGTGCCGGTAATCCCCGCCGGGGGCCTGATACCACTGTTGCTCGACGTCGGGGATCGACCGCAGTTTGTGGGCCTCGGGGAGGTAGCGCCGGATCTCGGCGTTGTAGCGAAAGTGCGGTTGCACTCCTGCATCTATCACTGGCTGGCTCATGCGGTCAGGTACACCTCCCCGTCGGCGACGTCGACCGGGTAAGTGCGGACGCGGCGCTTCGGATCGGCCAGGTTCCGCCCCGTGGTGATGTCGAATTCCCAGTTGTGCCAAGGGCATCGCACGATCTGACCGTCACGCACCCGGCGTACCCCGCCGGGCTCGTCCGGGGCCGACTCGGTGGTGCCCCCGAGCAAGCCAAGGCAGAGCGGAGCGCCTTCGTGCGAGCAGTAGTTCACGATCGCGTACAGCGCGCCGCGCACGTTGTAGACACCCACGCCGAACTTGCCGACGTCGACCAGTTTCATCCCGCCGGGCGGCAGCTCCTCGAGGGAGCACACGAATCGCCGCTGGGGCACTTGAGAATCACCGCCTTTTTGCCCTATGCAGATCAATACTGTGCTCGTTACGGTAACCATCACAAGCCGTTGGGCTTCGTTGCTATTTATACTATGATAGCGACATTCCGCTCGGAACACTCGCCGAAGTCGCCGGGGACGGTCAGGGACCGGCCCGCGTCAACGGCCCTACCGGTTGCTCAGGAGGAGCGCTGATGCCCTTAAGCACCGACCCCGTCGGCCAGCCCGTCACCCTCGATTTCACCGGCGAGACAAGTCCCTATCCGTTTTTCGAATACATGCGGCGCACCGACCCGGTGTGGCACGGCGCCCTCGGGGACCACTCGCAGATGCCCGAGGAGCTGCGGCCGGACGACGAATGGGTGCTGTTCGGCTATGACGGTGTGTTTCAAGCGTTCCGCGACGACAAGATCTTCACGTCGGCCGCGTACGAAAAGACCATCGGCTTGGTCATGGGGCACACGATCCTGGCGATGGGCGGCAAGGAGCATCACGACCACCGCAGCCTGGTGGCCAAGGCCTTTCGGGCCACCGCGCTGGAACGCTGGGAGCCGTCGGTCATCGGGCCGGTCTGCGATCAGCTGATCGACGAAATCAAAGACGACTGTCGGGCCGACCTGGTGAAGGCGCTGACGTTCGAATTCCCGACCCGGATCATCTCGGTGCTACTCGGGCTGCCCCCTGAGGATCTCGACATGTTCCGGCGGCTGTCGCTCGACCTCATCTCGATTCCGACCGACATCATGGCGGGACTCAACGCGGCGAACGAGTTGCACGGTTATTTCCTCGAACAGGTCGAGCAGCGGCGGCGCAAACTCACCGACGACATCATCGGGGATCTGGTCGCGGCCGAGATCGACGGCGAAAAACTCACCGACGACGCCATCATCGCGTTCCTGCGCTTGCTGCTGCCCGCCGGACTGGAGACGACCTACCGTTCGTCGGGCAACCTGTTATACCTGCTGCTGACCCACCCCGAGCAACTGGAGATGGTCCGCCAGGACCGGTCGCTGATCCCGGCCGCCATCGAAGAGGGCCTGCGGGTCGAGACACCGCTGACCATGGTCATGCGCACCACCACCGAAGAAGTCGAAATCGGCGGCAAGACAATACCGGCGGACGCACAGATCGATATGTGTATGGGCTCGGCGAACCGCGACGAAAGTCGTTGGCCCGACGCGGATAGTTTCGATATCCAGCGGCCGCGCCAAGCCCACATCGCGTTCGCCGGCGGCATCCATATGTGCCTCGGAATGCATTTGGCCCGGCTGGAAACCCGGGTCATGTTGAACAGCCTGCTCGACCGCGTCTCGAACCTGGCCTTTGTTCCCGACGACGGCACCGGCGAGGAGGCCAGGATCATCGGCCTCACCTTCCGGTCGCCGAACAAGCTTCCCGTCACGTTCACCCCGACCGCATGAAAAGCCGGGCGGCGATCGTGCATGATGTCGGCGGGCCCTGGTCTGTCGAGGATTTCGAGCTGGACGCGCCGCGCGCCGGCGAGGTGTTGGTGGAGATGGCCGCCGCCGGGATGTGCCACTCCGACGACCACATCCTGAAGGGCGACATGTCGGCACCCAACGAGGTGCTGCGCTCCCTCGGGCTGCCCACCATGTTCCCGATGATCGGCGGTCACGAGGGTTCGGGTGTCGTGCGTGAAGTCGGCGACGGTGTAACGGAATTCGCGCCGGGCGACCACGTCGTGATGTCGTTCGTCGCCGTCTGCGGGCAGTGCCGCTGGTGTGCGAGCGGCATGGAGTACATCTGTGACATGGGTGCCGGGGTGTTGACGCCGGGCATGCCGACCGACGGCACCTACCGCCATCACACCGCCGAAGGCAAGCCACTGGGCCATCTGGCCAAGGTGGGCGCATTCTCCACACACACTGTGGTGTCGACGAATTCGCTGGTCAAAATCGAGCCGCACCTGCCGCTGGCGCCCAGCGCGCTGCTGTCCTGCGCGATTCCGACCGGCTTCGGCTCGGTGGCCAACCGCTCCAATATGCGACCGGGCGACACCGTCGTCGTGATCGGTGTCGGCGGAATCGGCACGGGCGCGATTCAGGGCGCCCGGGTCGGCGGTGCCGCACACATCGTCGCCGTCGATCCGGTGGAATTCAAACAGAAGTCGGCGTTGCAGTTCGGTGCCACCCATACCGCCGCAACCGCGCTCGAGGCGATGGATCTGGTGCGCGACCTGACCTACGGAGTCATGGCGGACGCCGTCGTGGTCTCGCCATCTCTGATCGTCGCCGAGGATGTCCGGGACGCGGTGCGGCTCACCCGCAAGGGCGGGACCTGCGTGCTCACGGGCATGACCTCGCAGTTGACCAGCTCAGTCAAGATCGATCTGCAGGACTTCATCCTGTCGAACAAGTCGCTCGCCGGCACCGTATTCGGGTCGTGCAACCCGAAAGCCGACATCTTCCGGCTGGCCAGGCTCTACCAGACCGGGCAGCTCCTGCTCGACGAGATGATCACCCGGCGTTACCGTCTCGAGGACATCAACGAGGCTTACGACGACCTCCTGAACGGCAAAATCGTCCGGGGCATCATCGATTTCGGGATCGAGTAACTCCCCACCACGCTCGCCGGTCGTCATCCGTCCGTCGTCGTGACCCGCGTGGCGCATGGGCTTCCTCTCAATCGCAGAGTCTCGGTTTCGACCTTTGCCTATATCTTGATCGCCGGGATCAGCCTGCTGACATTCCAAGTTCGGTCACGTCGTGCGGACAGCGATGAGATCGCCATTGCGACAGCCGTGATAACAACCAGCACGACGATCGCTTGCCAGAGCCGGGCGTCGATGCCGCCGAGGATGAGCTGTCGAAGCCCGTTGACGCCGTAGGTCATCGGGTCGAAACGATGCAAGATCTGGAAGGGGCGTGACGTGGTCTCCACGGGGTACATGCCGCCGGCGCTGACGAGCTGCAGCATCAGCAGGGCCATGATCAACACGCGGCCTACCGCTGGACCGACAAGCGCGTTGATTGCCTGCGTCGCGGCCACGAATGCACCGGAGATAAGGATCATGAACGCCAGCATTGCCACCGGGTACGCCGCGTGCATACCGAGGGCGAATCGGACCACACAGTAGAGAATGATCGCCTGGAAAAGCGCGATCGCCGCCGCGGGCAGATAGCTCGCCAGCACCACGCGCAGGGCGAGCACCTCCGCGGCGATCGGACGGCTCTGCAGCGGCCGCAGCACCATCCACAACACCAACGCGCCGAAGAACAAGGCCAGCGTCAGGAAGAACGGAGCCATGCCGGTGCCGAAGTTGGGCGCGGCGTTCTCATGTGAGGCTTCGAGTTGCACTGGGCCACCGATGGTGTCCGCGACCGCATCCTTTTGCTGAGTCGTCCAGTTGGGCAACTGCTTGGCGCCGTCGGCAAGTTTGGTCGCCAGCTCGGCCGATCCCGCTTTGAGTTGATGTGCGCCGTCGTCGAGTTTCGCTATGCCGCCAGATAATTCGGCGTTACCGGAGGCGAGCTGCTGGGCGCCGTCGCGCAGTTGGGTGAGCTTGCTCGTCAGCTCCTGCCCCTTATTGCCGACTTGGTCGAGGGCAGCCCCCAGCGGGCTGCCGGGTGTGCGCAGCGAAGTGGTCATCGCGATCGCCGCGTTTTGCGCGTCGGTGAGCTGTTGGCGGATCTGCGGCGTGAACTGATGGCCCCGAAGCTGGTCCTGGACGCCGCGCAGGTTGTTCGCCAATGGATCCTGTCGGGCGGAGAGCTGATCGATCACCGACGACAGCGAGTTCGCGGCGGCGTCCTGCGCCGTGGCGATGGCACCGATCTGGTCGTTGGCCTGCTGCAGCGCGCTCGCACCCTGTTGCAGCTGCTGCGTGTTGCCGCCGACTTGCGACACGGCCCTGGTTATCGCGAGCAGGGGGTCGGTGGCCTGATTGATTCCGTCCGAGAGTTGCTGGGCACCGGCGGCAAGCCTCGCCGAACCAGAACGGGCGGTGTCAAGACCGGCCACCAGCTGACCCGCGCCGTCATCGAGTCGAGCTGCCCCGTCGGCAGCCTGCTTGATCCCCGCTCCAGACGAAACCACTATCGAAAGCATGTGATTGACCGCCTGTCCGGAGATCCGGTCGGACACGGCGTTGAGCACCTGGCTGATGGCGGTGCGACCGATGCTCGTCGAGATGTAGTTGTTGGCGTCGTTGTAGACGGCGATCAGGTTGGCTTTCTTGGGCTGCCCGGTCACTGGCGACGCGATCGCCGCGCTGAAATCGGGCGGCAATTCGACCATGAAGTAGTACTTCCCGTGGTCGACCCCGTTACGTGCTTCCGATAGGTCCACGACGTGCCAGTCCAAGCCGCCATCCGCGGTCAGGCTCTTGGCGATCTCTGCGCCGGCGTTGAACTGCTCCCCGGATACGACGGCGCCACGGTCCGAGTTAACCAGTGCCACCGGCATTTTGTTGGTGTGGCCGAAGGGATCCCAGAACGCCCACAGGTATAGCGCCCCATACACCAATGGCAGCAGCATCAGCACAACGATGGCCACGCGCGTCAATCGGTTGCGACCGAAACGCTTTATCTCCGAGCCGAATGCGAGTCCAGCCAGCATCGTCAATCCCCTTCGGTCAGGATGCGGTGATCGTGAAGTTCGTGGTCGGGCGCGTCCGCGCCCAGCGGATTGGTGACGCCGACGACAACAGTGCGGTCCTTTGCGATCGCGCCGAGCCGCTCCACCGCGATCGCTCGCCGGGAACTGTCGCGGACCTGTTCGAGGTCTCCGACCACCAGGATCGGTCGGTTCGACAGCAGGGCCAGCGTGATACGCAGCAAAAACAGCTCCAGGTCCGACAATTCAACGATGTAGGCACCCGACGGCGGCGGCGGTATTTCGCCGAAGACCTCCGTCAGCTCGACCTGACCGGCTTGCAGTGGCACCAGCGAATACCACGGCGCCAACCACCGGCGTTGCTCAGCCAGCACGGTCTCCACGGTCACCGACTCCTCCAGGTCATCGATGTCGGCGAAGGCCGCGATCGAGCAGTGTCGGCGAATCGCGTGCGGCGTCGCATCGCCGAACACGGTCAGCGTGCCGTGGGTGGCTTTGAAGCGCCCCGCGAGAGTCAACAGCAGCGTGGTCTGCCCCGGCCCGCCAGGCATCTGAATCGCGTGGAAACCCGGCGTGAACTCGAGATCGACACCCGAGAACAACGGTCCGTGCTCGCCGCTCACCCCTAATCCGGTGGCGACGATTACCGGCGCACTAGCGTCCGCCTCGTCTGTCGTATCCATCTGGGGCTCTCCCTAATCGCCGGAACCCGGAACCGATTCCAGCAGTGCGGTGATCAATTGCGTGAGCAGGTCCGGGTTTATGGTCCCGGGGCGCAAGACTTCTTCCATCGCGACGCCCAAATTGAGGGTGACGACCAGCTGGGCGAGGTCGGCCAGCCGCCGATCGGAGGGCACGGTCCCGGTCGCTTTGACGATGTGAAGAGCTTGGTCGGCGGCGGCACGACGGCGTTCGATCAGTCGCTCGCGAAGCTGCGGATCGCGCTGCGCGCGCAGCCAGTACTCAACCAACAGGACGTAATAGTCGGAATGGTCGCGAACCGAGTCGAGCACCGAACGGCTCAATTCGTTTGCGGCCAGGCTGGTGTCACCGCCGCTGCTGTCCAGCACCGTGGCGAACTGTTCGCCGCGCAGTTCGAACTCGCGGTCGAGCAGGGCCAGGAAAAGTTCGTCCTTGGACTCGAAGTTCGAGTAGACCGCCCCCTTGGTGAAGCCCGCGGCCTGCCCGACCGCATCGATGGTGGCACCGTCGAACCCTTCGGCGGCGAACACCTTCGAGGCCGCATCCAAGATCCGGTCGCGTACCTCGCCGCGTGTGGGACGAGTTCGATGCGGCTTGACCGGCGACATGCCCAACAGCATACTCGTTAGTATCGATTAGATACCAGTGAGTATCGAAAGCGCCTTCTGCCACCGCGGCCGTGAGACCTCGCCGAACGAAACCTGGCGTGCAACTTCCCGCGGGGGAATGCCCTGACAGCAGGCAATTTCGGGAGCCGCGGCGTGGGCAGCCCTCAGCCAAGCTTGGCCAGGGTGCGATCCCACAGCTCACGGGCCAGGCTGGGATCGTCGGCCAAGCGGCTGGATTGCGCGATCGCGCGTTTGGCGTAGTACTCGCCGGAGGCCCATTCGACACCCGGCGTGCTCGACGCGAGCCACACCAGCGGGTCGGCCCCCTCGTCTACGGTCGCGGTGAACCGCGCCTGCGGCGTGTACCGCTGCATGAAGACCAGCAATCGCGACCCCGATGCGCGGCCGAAGTTGGAGTTGACGTTGCCGGGATGGACTGTCGCAACGGACAACCCGCCGCCGTGGTGGCGCCGGTGTAATTCTTTGGTGAACAAGACGATAGCCAATTTGGACAAAGCATAGGCGGTGCCGGGCCAGCGCCTCGCCGTGTTCTCCAAGTCGTCAACGGTGGCCCGGCGCACCAACTTGTGCGACGAGCTGGTCGTGTTGACGATGGTGGCACGCGAATCAAGCAGCACCGGCAACAACTGGGTGGTCAGCAGAAACGGCGACAAGTAGTTGACCTGATAGGTGTGTTCGTAACCATCGGGTGTCAGGTGAATTTTGGTGCCCATTCCCCCGGCGTTGTTGAGCAGCACGTCGATACGTGGATATTCGGAGCGAATTTTTTCTGCCAAGGCCCGCACCTGAGCCAGATCGCCGAAGTCGGCCACGAAATAATCCGCGTCCAATTCCGCCGCCACCGCCGTGGTCTTACTTTCCGACCGTCCCACCACCACAATGTTGTCTCCGCGATGGCGTAACCGACGAGCCGCTGCGGCACCGATGCCGTCGCTGCCACCCGTGATGACAATCGTCTTTGACGTCATAGCGGGAGTGTATCGACAGCGTGATAAGCGGACCGCCCAATGACGCGGGCTATCAGCGCAATTTGGAATCGATCTCGAAGGCCAAGCACAACTCGGCAAGCTCGATCGGGACGCTGATCGATCGCCCGGTGCATTCCTCGATCCGGCGTAGTCGGTGGCGAACGGTATTCGGATGACAGAACAGCGCCCCCGCGGCCTCGGGTATCGAGCCGCGATGGGCTACCCATACGCGAAAAGTCCGATAGAGCAGGTCACTATCGGGGACGCCCGCCAAGCGACCCAGAACCGCGTCGGCCAGTCGTAGGTTGACGTCCGGCGCGGTGACCGCGGCAATTCCCAGCACGCTGTCCTCGAACTCCACTACCGGCTCGCTGTCGCTTGATCCAGTGACCGCGATCCGTGCGTACCGAAGCGCGGTCCCGATCTCCGCCAGCGCATCGAATCGCGGACTGACGCCGACGCCCGTGGCTGCTCATGCGTCGCAGGGTTGCGAGCAGGTTTACGCGGGCGGCATCCGACGGCAGATGGACGATGCCGATTTGCAGCTCCGGCAACAAACGCCACGCCGAATAGATGTCGGTGCTGCGCAGGATGTCGACGATGCCGGGCAGCGCGTGCTTGCCCAGCTCGGGCGTGCGTGCGGCGACGACGACATAAGGCCCCCGCGTCGGCAGCCCCAGCAGGTCGGCGATCTCCCACGGACTATGGCTTGCCGATACCGTACCGGAGAACAACGCTTCGGTGAGTGCGGCGCGTTCGGCCTCGTCAGCAACGGCCTGCTGCGTCGCTCGCCGCCGATAACCGCTCGTCATCGCCTCGGTGTAAACGTCCTGCGCCTCCCAGATGCGCTCGGTCACCGTCAGCAACGCCTGCTGGGTGATGTCGCCGTGCGCCTCCACGATGTCCAGCAGCGCTTGCCAAATGAAGTGCGAACCGATGCGGTAGGCCGACATCACCACGTGCAGCGGGACCCTGCTTTGGGCGCGGGATTCGCCGGTGAGGGCGGCCGGCGTGGTGTCGAATGTCTGGGGACCGGCCAATCCGCTGAAGATGAAACGCACATTGTCGGTACAGCTTTCGACAAGTTGCTGTTGACTGACGGTCTCGGTATCCCGGTAGAAGTCAATTTCGTCGCGGATCGCCGAGGCGACCGCGGCGCCGAGTTGTTCCGTTTGCCGGATCAACTCGGCTCCGATTAGCGATACCTGCTCGGCTGTCTTTCCCGCGCTCATGCACTAAACGTAGAAGCGCTGCGCCTTCTCGTCACGCGCGGACACCACCGTACACCGTTTAGTTTGGTCCGCACCACGATGACGGTGGGCCCGTCGGCCGTTAGGGCAGGAGTGTGCCTGGCGCACAGGCGAATTGTTCGACGCGGTCGCCGCCGGCGTCATCATGGTCGCGGTGAGTGCGCACTACCCGCTGGCGGATCACCGGGAGGGCACCGAGATCTTCGGGGCCGCAAGGCCATCGGCTCGGCAGTACTCACCTCCTAGACCAGACAGTAGCGCACCGGCAGGTGTTTGAGGCCACCGACGAAGGTGGTGGCGGTGAGTTCCGGCTCACCGGTCAACTCAATGGATTCGAGCCTGGGCAGCAGCTCGGAGAAGAAGCTGTTCACCTCCATGCGCGCCAGCGCCGCCCCCATACAGAAGTGCACGCCGTAGCCGAAGGCGAGGTGCTTGTTGGGATCGCGACCGACGTCAAAGCGGAACGGCTCGTCGAAGATGTCCTCGTCTCGGTTGCCGGACACATAGGACAGCAACACGGAATCGCCTGCCGCGATGGGTATTCCGCGCACCGTGGTGTCCTCGGCGGCGGTCCGCATGAACTCTTTGACCGGTGTTACCCAGCGGATCATCTCCTCGGTGGCCAGCGGCATCAGGTCGAGATTGTCCCGCAACCGTTCACGCTGGCCCGGATTCTCGATGAGCGCCTGCAAGCCACCGGAGATGGTCGCGCTGGTGGTGTCGTGACCCGCGGTAGCGACGATCAGGTAGTACGACACGGTGTCGATATCCGAGAGTGGCTCGCCGTCGACGCGGGCGTTGGCGATCGCCGACGCGAGATCCTCGGTTGGATGCTCACGGCGCGAGGCTGTCACGCCGTTGAAGTAACCGAACATGTCGAGCAGCGCCGGCAGCTGATCCTCGCTGTCGCTGCCCCGCTTGAATTCGCTGTCTTCGCTCCCGAACAGCTCCTGGGTCAGCTTGAGCATGCGGCTGAAGTCGGCTTCCGGGATGCCCAGCAGTGACATGATCACGAAGAGCGGGTAATTGACCGCGACCTGCTGGACGAAGTCGCATTCGGGCCCTTTGGCCATCATCTTGTCGACGTAGATCTTTGCTAGTTCGTCGACGCGCATCTTCATGGCGCGCATGGCCTTTGGACGAAACCAGTCAGCGCCGATCGCGCGGACGACCCGGTGTTGGGGATCGTCCATGTGGATCAGCGTGCGTACCCCGGCGGCGCTTTGCAGCTCGTCGCCCTGCTTCGTCGCCAGCACCGGGCGCGGCCAGTTGGTGAAGAGCGTGTTGTTGCGCTCGATGTCCATGATGTCGGCGTGTTTGGTGATCGCCCAGAACGGCCGGTAGTCGTCGACCTCAACCCACGAGACCGGCGCGGTGGCGCGCAGGTGAGTCAGCGCCGCGTGCAACCGCCGTTCGTCGGTGTACGCCAACGGATCCGTCAGCAACTTTGCGCCGTCATCCGTCGTCGTCGTGCTCACTGGCGGAACTCCTTCATTGCGAGGCTGACACAGTGCTCGGAAGCAGTCATGAAAATCGGCAGGACCCGGTCAACCACGCCGACACAGCGACTTTTCAGCGCCGTGGCGATCGTGTCGACGGGACCGACGACGGCGAAGGTCGACAGCATCTCGTCGTCGATTAGCGAGCCCATGGTGTCCCACTCCCCTTGCTTGGAAAGACGATTGAGCTCGTCGTGCAAGTCACCCCAGCCATGCAGCTCGAGAATCTTGCGGTAGGCCGGCGTTGATCCGTAGAAGGCGATCTGCTTGCGCACGGCGGCTTTGGCGGTTTGTAGCTCGGCGTCGTTCTCACCGGTGGCCACCAGCACTTCGGCCGATAGTTCTAGATCACCGCGCTCCCGGCCGGCGCGCGCCACCCCGCGCAGCAACGCCGGGGCGGTGACCTCGGTGATGTACCGCTTCGACACCATCGGATGGCCGAGGTGGCCGTCCGCGACCTCGCCGCACATCTCGGTCATCACTTCACCAACCGCCGCGATGAACACCTTCGGCACCGAATACGGATGCGGTTCGGGGGTGAACATCGGCGTCATGATCTTGTGCGTGTAGAAGTCGCCCTCGAAGCGAAGCTTGCCGCCGTCTTTCCAGGCGGACCAGATCGCGTGCAGCGCGGAGACGAATTCGGTCATCCGGCGCGCCGGATGACTCCACGGCATGCTGAATCGTTTTTCGATGTGCGGCTGAATCTGAGTGCCCAGCCCGAGAATGAAGCGGCCCCGTGAATACGCCTGCAGGCCCCAGGCGACGTTGGCGACGATCATCGGATTGCGCGCGAACGCCACCGCGATGTTGGTGCCGAGCTCGAGTCGCGACGTGTGTTCGGCGGCCAGCAGCAGCGGCAGAAACGGGTCGTGACTGGTTTCCGGAGTCCAGCCCCCGTCGTACCCCTGCTGCTCCAGGTTGCCGGCCGCTTCGACCACGCGTTCGAGGCGATTGGGAATGCCACCGTCGATCTTGAGGCGGGGGCCGTCAGCCATGCGGGTAACTTTACAGTAAGCGATCCAGTATGTGACCCTGCTGATCTAGTGGCGATCGCAAGCGCGGCGTAGCCGAGTGCAGCGGGTCGCCGCCATCGGACTAGGCGCGCGACCGTATCCCCGTAGAGGTAGGAAAGAAGCATGACCAAACCCCCGGATTGGGAGGAGACGCTCGAGGACCTCGACCGTCGGCGTCAGCACGCGTGGGGCATGGGCGGGACCGAGCGGCTCGACAAACATCGCGGCAAGGGCAAGCTCGACGCTCGCGCACGCGTCGACCGACTCCTGGACAAGGGCACCTTCCGCGAAATCGGCACGCTGGTCGGCGGCGACATTGCGGCCGACGGTCTGGTCGTCGGCTCGGGCTCGATCAACGGGTCGCCGGTGATGCTGGGTGCGGAGGACTTCACCACGATGGCCGGCAGCATCGGGCCCGGCGGCAACTCGAAGCGCTACCGCATCGCCGAGCTGGCGCTGCGCGACAAGACTCCGCTGGTGATGCTGCTCGAGGGTGCGGGCTTCCGTCCCGGCGGCGGCCACTACGGCCGCACGCCCACCGACCTGCTCGCCCAGGCGCAGTGCTCGGGCAAGGTGCCGACCGTCGCCGCGGTGCTCGGCCCCTCGGCCGGACATGGCGCGCTGGTGGCGCCGGTGTGCGACTTCCGAATCATGAGCACTCAAGGCGCGATCTTTACCGCGGGGCCCCCGGTCGTCAAAGAGTCGACCGGAGAAGAAATTTCGAAGGAAGATCTCGGTGGACCCGTCACCGCCTTGCCCAGCGGCGTGATCCACAACGTCGCCGAAGACGACGAAGCCGTGCTCGCCGATATCCGGCGCTACCTGTCGTACTTCCCGCCGAGCGCATGGTCGTATCCGTCGCCACTGCCGGCGGACGAAAACAGCGAACCACGGCCGACACCGGAACTGCTCGACATCGTCTCGCGCGACAACCGCCGCGTCTATGACATGCGCGCCGTCCTCGACGTGGTCTTCGACCGGCCCGACCGGTTCGAGGTCCAGCCGCAGTACGGCAAGGCGATCATCTGCGCGCTGGCCCACCTCGGTGGCCACCCGGTCGCGGTCGTCGCCAATCAGCCCAACGTGATCGCCGGCTCCATCGACGCCGACGCCGCGGACAAGGCGGCGCATTTCATCATGGTGGCCGACTCGTTCCACCTGCCATTGATCTTCTTCGCGGACAATCCCGGCATGCTGCCCGGGAGTCGGTCCGAGCGCAGCGGGGTGCTGCGCGCCGGCGCGCGAATGTTCGCCGCCCAAACCGCGGCCACCACCATCAAGCTGCACGTGACGCTGCGCAAGGCATATGGGTTCGGCTCCATGGTCATGTCGCTGCTGGGTTTCGACAGCCAGTCCGCGACCTTCGCCTATCCCGGCGCAACGATGGGCGCCATGAGCGCGGCCGCGCTGGGCCGGGCGACCCATGCCGGCGAGGATGTCACCGCGAAGTTGCGTGACGCCGAGTTGCAGGCGTCGTACCGATCGGCCGAGCACATGGGATTCGACGAACTCATCGATCCCCGCGAGACCCGCGACGCCTTGCTGGCTTCCCTGCTTCGAAGTCTGTCGGCCCGGCAGGCCGTCGCCGAACCGGTAAGCCGCACCGTCATCATGCCCTAATCGTCACCGCGAGACTGCGATCAGCAACGCGTTCGCCGAGTAGGCGCGTCGGCAGTCGCCGTTTCACGGTCATGAGCGGTAAGCCGCCACCACCGGCTCCAGCTCGTCGGGGGTTGCGCCGTGCATGATCACCGCGTCGGCCCCGTACTCGAATTCCTTGCGGATCCGCGCCACGCACTGCGCAGCCGAGCCGGTGGCCGAGGGCTCCAGCCATTCGTCGGGAATCAGCGTCGCGATGTGCTCGATCTGCGCGGGCGTGGCCTTGTGGTCGATCCCGCCGGCGATCGAAGTCACCACCGAGTCGCCCCGGAATCGTTCCAGCACAGCGGGATCCCAATTGTTGGTCTGCACCATCAGGTCGCCGTACCCCTGCAGGTAGGTGGCCAGCCGGGCGACGGTCTTCTTCAGCCGCAGCTCCTCGGGAAGGTGGTCTCCGACGGTGGCGAAGCACGACCACACCCGCACGCTGTCGGGGTCGCGGCCCGCCTTCTCCGCCGCAGACTTGACGGTTTTGACGCAGCGCTGCAACGTCTCCGGCGTGAAGTAGGTGTGCAGGATGACGTCGTCGAAAGCCCTGCCACCGAGCGCGAGCGTGTTGGGCCCGAAAGCCACCAGCGCCAGCCGAATGTCCTCGTTGAAGTCCGGGTCGAGGAACAGGATCGGATACTTGCCCATCGGGCCCTCGTGGTTGAAGATCAGCTCGCCGTGGAACAACCGGCGCATGACCTGCGCCCAGTCCTCCATCTGCGCGGTCGTCACCGCTGGAATGCCGAACGCCCCGTATATCGCGGCGATGCCGCGCCCGATGCCCAACGTGAACCGCCCCCGGGAGAGCCGGTGCATCGTGGTCGCCCACGACCCGGTGATCAGCGGATGCCGTGTGTTGTGATTGGTTGCCGCAGTGGCGATCTGCATCCGGTTGGTCACCGCGCAGGCCGCGCCAACCAGAGACGATGCTTCCTTGACGTTCCAGCGCTCGGAGATGAACGCGGTGCCGAAGCCCAGCTCCTCGCCGCGGCGCGCCTCGTCCATCAGGGTTGCCGGCCCCTCACCGCCGGCGCCGGCCAGCAGGTAGTAGCCCAATTCGTCCAGCGTCTTCGTCAACTCCAAACTCCTTGCTTGTAACCACAATTCCAGACTTCGGTGATCTTCCCGGCGACGACGCGGAAAATCTCCATGCTGCCGACCTCAACGTCTGTGCCATCCTTGAGCGTCATCGGGGACTGGTAGACGATGGCGACGTGCTCGCCGTCGTCCCCGGCAACCACCAGGTTCAGTTCGAATCGGATGGCCTCGAACATGCCCCAGTGATCGATGATGCGGTTGACCGCCTGTTCGTGCGTGAGCACTGTCGCTTCGCCCACTTCATGCCGCGTGACCGTGTCGCCGATCAGCTCCTCGGCGAGCGCGAAGTCGCGCTTGTTCCACACCACGAGGTTGTACAGCTCGACGACCTCGCGGGCCGTCCGAACTGAAGCCATCAGGCCGATACCGCATCGTCGGCCACCGCGCACAGGAAACGCTCGGTGACTCGCTGCACGCGGCGCGAGAAAATGTGCCCGACGTGGCTGCCGTCGTACCAAAACAGTTCGCCGCCCCACCGCTCCTGCAGGGCAGTCGTCGGCTCGCGCATCGCCATGCGGTCATGCCATGCCCCGACGATGAGCCGGCGCTCCGGCGGGGGCGCCGGCTCAACGGCCAATGGGTCGATCACCGAGGTCAGCCTCGCGACCACCGGGGATCCCAGCAGATCCCGGAAAGCGTCCCGCGCGGACCCCCAGCGCGACAGGTGCCGGGCGATCATTCCGTTGAGCCCCAGGATCGGGGTGTACAGACCCACCGCGTCGATGTCCCGTTCGAGATGTGAGACCAGCGCGGCGACCGGGGTGCCCATCGAAATCCCTGACACCACAACGGCACTGGCTTGCGGTCGCACCCACTGCACCACCGCGCGCACCTCTGACACCGAACGCATCATGCCCGCGACGTTGCCCAGTGGGTCCATGTCCGGATAGGCCGGCCATTCGCGGCGCCGGGAGCCATGGCCGGGCTGCACCGGCATTGCGACGTTAAAGCCGAGCTTGTGATGGATCCGGCCGATCCGGGTCAGCACCAGATCCTCGGTACCGCCCTGGCCGGCACCGTGCACCCAGACCAGCCACGGCCGTGGGCCGTCGGTGTGCCGACACACGTGCACTACCGCTCGCGCCGGGCCGCCCAGGCCCGCGGCCCCCAGCGTCTTCGGCAGCTTCGGGTCATGCTCGAACGTCATTCGTTCGTAGGCGAGTCCGCCGATCCTGCGCCGCTGTACCGCGGTGGTCCGCAGCGGCGTGGGGTCGGCATGCGCACGGTCAATGCCCAGTTCCGCCAACTCCTCGGCCGCCGGTTCACACTCGGCAAGCGGCCGTAGCTGCTCGGTCAGATTCCCACCTAACAGCGAGAAGCCACTCAAGGCAAGCTCATCCAGCATGACTTCGCCGAACTGGCGGATGCCGCGGCGCGACGCCGGGACCCAGCCCGTCGACTCGTTGAGACCGGCCACCGTCCGTGGCACCACCATGCCGAATTCCCGGGTGATGTCCAAGGATCGTCTCGCCAGTGAGAATCCACCCATGCCGCTCACCCTAATCCGGCTAGCTCAGCTTGAAACCGGTGTAACCGCCGGCCGCGATTTCGTCGCAGCGGCGGCGATATTCGGGGATCCCGCCGGTGTAGCCCATGTACATCCGTTTCTTGCCCGGGACGTTCCCGCCGTTGTACCAAGAGTTGCAGGACGGGTGCACCAGCACCGTAGGTGCGACGAGCGACGTGGTGTGATCGATCCACTCCTGCTGTGCGGTGGCCAGCGCCTCGATACTGCGAATTCCGTTGTCGCGCAAGTATTCAATGCAATCACCAATCCACTCCACATGTTGCTCGAGTGCGGCAACGAAGTTCGTGGCCGCACTCGGGCTGCCCGGGCCCTGGATGGTGAACAGGTTCGGGAATCCGGCGACCGCCAGCCCGAGATAGGACAGTGGCCCCTCGGTGGCCCAGAATTCGGCAAGCGAGCGCCCGTCGCGGCCGCGAATGTCGATGCGGGACAACGCGCCGGTGATCGCGTCGAACCCGGTGGCGTAGACGATCACGTCGAGGGCGTACTCATCGCTTTCGGTGCGGATGCCGGTCGGCGTCACTTCCCGGATCGGCGATTTGCGTAAGTCGACGAGCGCGACGTTGTCGCGGTTGAACGTCTCGTAGTAGCCCTGGTCGATGATCGGTCGCTTGCAGGCGAAGGGGTGCACGGGCACCAACGACGCGGCGGTTTCCGGATCCTTGACAATGCGGGCCACCGCCTCGCCGTACAGCCGGCCGGCCATCTGATTGGCTTCGATGTCGAAGAAGATATCGCTCCAGTTGAGCGCGCCCATCACTCCGTTCTCGTCGATGGCGCGCAGTTGCTCTTCGCGGGTTGCCGCCTTGAGCGGCGGGCCGCTCAGCATCTCCAGCAGCACCGAGAAGGCGCTCAGCCGCGCCGCCCCGATCGGGTGGGCTCGTTGGGCTTCCCGGATCTCGCCGTATCGGCCTTTCATCTCGTCCAGCTCGCCGGGTTCGAACCGGTGCACCCGCCACGGCAGCGTGTAGGCGGGTGAACGCTGAAATACATACAGCTGCAACGCGTCCCGAGCCACCACGGGGATGAGCTGAACCCCGGAGGAGCCGGTACCGATGACACCGACACGTTGTCCGGTGAGGTCGAAGCCCTCCTCGGGCCAGCGGCTGGTGTACAGCGAGGCGCCGGTAAAGGTGGCGGTGCCCGGGATGTTCGGTTCCAGCGGCACCGACAGAATGCCGGAAGCGGCGACCACGAACGGGGCGACAACGGATTCGCCGCTCTCGGTGCGCACTACCCACCGGGCGGCTTCCTCGTCGAACTCCATCGCGACGACCTTGGTATCGAACGCGATATCGCGACGCAGGTCCAGCCGATCGGCGACGAAATTCAGGTAGGCCTCGATTTCGGGCTGGGCGGGCATGGACTCCGTCCAGACCCATTCCTGCTGAACCGCTTCGGAGAAGCTGTAGGAGTACTCGATACTTTCGATGTCACACCGGGCACCGGGGTAACGGTTGAACAGCCAGGTGCCGCCGACGTTTTCCGCCATCTCCAGCACCCGGGTGCGTATTCCGAGCTGCCGCAGCCGATGCAACATGTACAGACCGGAGAACCCGGCACCGATCACCAGCGCGTCGAAGGATGTATCGGCATCAGGCATCGTCACCACCGCTTATCCTCAGGATCGTGCGAGTCAGGTGCAGGCTCTTGATCCGCCAGGAGCCGTCTGTCTTCTCGTAGGTCTCGTGATAGTGGCCCGCGCCGTGCATCTGTCGACCGTCGCCGAAGATCAGCAGGTCCTCCATCGCCCAGATGCCGGTAGCGGTGGCGGCCGAGGTGAGGGTCAGCTCCGGGGTGTGGCAATGGTGCATGGTGGCCACACCTTCCAGGCCACCCAGCACGGTCGGTACGAAGTTGTCGACACCCTCGATCGGCGCTGCCGTCATCGGTTCGGCACCGCCGACGGACACCGCCATGTCGAGGATGACCACCACATCGGTGGTGAACACGCTGCGCCAGGATTCGACGTCTTTGGTGTCCAGAAACCGGCAGTAGCGCGCCTTCAGCTTTCGAAGCTCTTCCAGCTCATCGGCCGCAGAGACAAACGCTCGCGTCATCACGCTCCTTGCCCCGCCCTGGACGAACTTCTGAGGACCTGCTGAAATCTATACTGTAACGGGCTTAGTATCTAGCAGAACCAGGGAGGAGTCGCCGTGAAAGTCCCGTTTACCTGGAAGGTCACCGGGTGGTTCATGGTCGGGTGGTCGCCCGAATTCCCCCATGGCGAAGTCCGGCCGCTGCAGTACTTCGGCGAGGATCTAGTCGCCTATCGCGGCGAGTCGGGCGAGCTGCACGTTCTGGAAGGACACTGCAAACACCTCGGCGCTCACATCGGTCACGGCGGCAAGGTGGTCGGCGACTGTGTCGAGTGTCCCTTCCACGGCTGGCGCTGGGGCCCGGACGGCACCAACCGATACATCCCCTATCAGCCGGACCGGCCCAACCGGGCGCTGCGGCTCAAGTCGTATCCCGTCCGCGAGCAATACGACTGCGTGTTCGTCTGGCATCACCCCGACGGCAAGGAGCCGCAGTGGGAAATGCCGGATATTTTCCGAAAGTTCCCGCAGTTCGAGACGGATCCCACGGGCTACTACCGGGCGTATCCGGAATTCTCCCGGCGCGCTGAGCGCGAACCGGTGCATCCGCAGATCGTGGCGGAGAACGCCCCCGACAGCGCCCATTTCGAGTACGTCCACCACGCGACGGTGACACCTCGGGTGCTCGACTGGAAGATCGTCGACCACGAATGGCAATTCATCGCGGGCTGGCCGGACGCACGCAGCGACAATCCGGACGATCTCGCATTACGTTTCCACAGCCACCTGTTCGGTCTCGGCGGGGCAATCAGCGTCTTCGAGGGCGCCCAGAATCATCGCCTGATTTTCACATGCACGCCGGTCGACGATGAGTGCTCGGACCTGTTCTACTCGATCTGGTGGCCGCGAATCCCAGGCGACGACTCCGACATACCGCAGGGCAAGCTGCGCGGCCTCATCGAAAAGCAGTTCCTGTCCACCGTCTTCGACGACCTGGAAATCTGGCGCTACCAAAAGTACGTGGAGCATCCGGCACTGTCCAAGGCTGACGCGAAAGGCTATATGGCACTGCGAAAATGGGCGACGCAGTTCTACGACGTTCCGGCATGAAGCTCCAACTCGCCTACCTCGTGGCGCCCGCGCACACCGCGATCATCGCCCAGGAATGCCAGGGCGCGGTCATCGGCCCGCACGCCGGATTGGCGGCACTCGCCGAGGAAGCCCGACGGGAGGCGCTGCCCAACGTCGTGCGGTTGTTGCCGGCGGCCCGGGCCGCCGGCGTGCACGTGGTCCATTGTCTGGTGCAGCGCCGTCCCGACGGGCTCGGTTCCAACGACAACGCCAAGGTCTTCACCATGAGTCGCGGCGCGGTCGACATCGCCCCGGGCACACCTGGAGCCGAGGTGCTTCCCGAATTAGGGCCCGAGCCAAGAGATCTGGTGCTGCGCAGGTGGCACGGTGTCGGACCGATGGGAGGCACCGACCTCGACGCGGTGCTGCGCAACCTCGGGGTTTCGACGGTGGTCGTGGTCGGTGTATCCCTGAACGTCGCGATACCCAACGTGGTGATGGATGCGGTCAACGCCGCCTATCGCGTAGTCGTCCCCCGGGACGCGGTAGCGGGCATCCCCACCGAGTACGGTGCAGCGATGATCGCCAACACGCTTTCACTGCTGGCAACGATCACCACCACCGACGATCTGCTCCAGGCATGGCAGCAGCAGAAGCAAGGAACCCCATGACCGAAACAGCACCGGAAGCGCCAGAAATTCGAGGCGGATTTCCCGATGTCAAGCCGGTCGAAGCGGCTCCGCCGGAGCTTGGCGCGTTCGTGGCGGCAATGCGCCGGCTGCAGGACCTGACCGTATCCACGAACCCGGACCCCGCTCTGTGGGCCGCCGCGGCCGCACACCTCGACAACGCCTGCGCGTTACTGGACGGCCACCAGGTTCCGGAAACCGAGGCCGTGGCCGGCCGCGTGCTGAGTCTGCCCGGTCTGGGCCATCCACTGCTGGCGCCGTGGCTGGTCACCGAGCATGGACCCGACGGCGTCACGATGGAAGGGCACTTCACCCGGTCCCACGTGGGCGGCAACAATGCTGTGCACGGCGGCATGATCCCGCTGTTCTACGACTGGCTGTTCGGCATGGTCGTTTCCACCGCCGGCATTCGCCCAACCCGCACCGCGTACCTGCACGTCGACTACCGCAAGATCACCCCGATCGACGAACCATTGACCGCGAAAGGCCGCATCAGCGACACCGACGGCAGGAAAGTCCTCATCTCCTCGACGATGACATCGGCCGATGGATCGCTACTCAGCGAAGCCAATGGCCTGATGGTCCGTCTGCTACCGCACCAGCCGTGAAAGACGCTTGAAGGACAACGATGTCAGACACCACAACGCAATTCACGGTTCCCGCGGTCGCGAAGGCCGTCGCGGCCGCGATCGGTGACCGCGAGCTGCTGATCCAGGGCGATCGGCGATTCAGCTACGCGCAGATCGTCGAGCGGTCTCACCGTCTCGCCGCCTATCTGCGCTCCCGGGGACTGGGCTGCCACACCGAGCGCTCCGACCTTGCCGGCCATGAGGTGGGCCAGGACCTGCTCGGCCTGTACGCCTACAACGGAAACGAATTCGTCGAGTCGTTGCTCGGCGCCTTCCAGGCGCGGGTGGCCCCCTTCAACGTCAACTTCCGCTACGTCAAAAGCGAGCTGCAGTATCTGCTCGCGGATTCGGGTGCGACCGCGCTGGTCTACCACGCCGCGTTCGCGCCACGGGTGGCCGAAGTCCTGCCCGACCTCCCGCGGCTCCGCGTGCTGATCCAGATCGCCGACGGCTCCGGCAACGACTTGATCCACGGCGCAGTCGATTACGACACCGTCATCGGTTCCAGTCCGTCCGAGCCGCCGGCGGTGCAGCACTCCCCCGACGACTTGTACGTCCTGTACACCGGCGGCACCACGGGGATGCCGAAGGGTGTGCTGTGGCGCCAGCACGACATCTTCATGACGTCGTTCGGCGGCCGCAATCTGATGACGGGCGAGCCCGCCCGTTCGGTCGACGAGATTGTGGAACGAGTCACCGCCAGCGCCGCGACCAAGCTGATGATCCTGCCGCCGCTGATCCACGGCGCGGCGCAGTGGAGTGTGATGACCGCTCTGACCACTGGGCAATCCGTCGTCTTCCCTTCGGTCGTCGACCATTTGGATGCCGAGGATGTGGTCCGCACGATCGAGCGGGAGCGGGTATCGGTGGTGACGGTGGTCGGAGATGCGATGGCCCGTCCGTTGCTCGCCGCCGTCGAGAAGGGCCTGAAAAACGGGACAGCGGACGTGTCGTCGCTGGCCGTGATCGCCAACGGCGGCGCCTTGCTGACCCCGTTCGTCAAGCAGCGCTTGATCGAAGCGCTGCCGAATGCCGTTGTCGTCGACGGTGTCGGTTCCTCGGAGACCGGGGCGCAGATGCATCACCTGTCGGCGTCGGGCGCGGTGTCCACCGGCACCTTCAACGCCGGCCCGGACACATTCGTGGCGGCCGAGGACCTGTCGTCGATCCTGCCGCCGGGACACGACGGGATCGGCTGGCTGGCCCAGCGCGGCTACGTTCCACTCGGGTACAAGGGCGACGCGGCCAAGACCGCGGCGACCTTCCCGGTCATCGACGGCGTGCGGTATGCGATTCCCGGCGATCGGGCACGCCACCGCGCGGACGCCAGCATCGAACTGCTGGGCCGTGATTCGGTGACGATCAATTCCGGCGGCGAGAAGATCTTCGCCGAGGAAGTCGAGACCGCGATCGCGTCGCATCCCGCGGTGGCCGATGTGGTGGTCGCGGGCCGGCCGAGTGAACGTTGGGGCCAGGAGGTCGTCGCCGTCGTCGCGCTCGCCGAAGGGGCCCACGCCGACGCCGATGATCTGGTGGCCCACGCCGCGCAATCACTGGCGCGCTACAAACTTCCCAAGGCGATCGTCTTCCGTCCCGTCATCGAACGCAGTCCGTCCGGCAAGGCCGACTACCGCTGGGCACGCGAGCAGGCCACACAGGGCGCCTCATGAAATATCGGGATCGCGTCGCCGTCGTTACCGGTGCCGGCTCGGGAATCGGCCGCGCCTTGACCTACGCGCTCACCGCGGACGGGGCGCACGTCGCGGCATCCGACATCGACAAGGCGAGTCTGGCCGAAACACAAGCAATGTGCCGGGCCGGACACGTGACCACCTATCAGGTCGACGTCGCAGACCGCGATGCGGTGTGCGGGTACGCCGAAGACGTACGCCGCGACCTCGGGCCCACCTCGATGCTCTTCAACAACGCCGGGGTCGACCTGTTCGCCAGCATCGCGGACATGTCCTGGAAGGACTTCGACTGGCTGCTCGGCATCAACATCGGTGGCGTGGTCAGCGGGACCAAGGCCTTCCTGCCGCAGCTGATCGAATCCGGAACCAGCCAGCACCCCGCGCGGTTGGTCAACCTGTCCAGTGCCTTCGGACTGATTGCGGTCCCCTACCAGGGCGCTTACAGCACTTCGAAGTTCGCCGTGCGCGGCTTCACCGAGGCACTGCGCCAGGAGATGATCATCCAGGGCCATCCGGTGACGGTGCATTGCGTGCACCCGGGCGTCGTACGCACCAACTTCGGGACGAACATGCGCACCGCGGACACCGAGGATCCCGAGCAAGCGGCGAAATACTTTGGACGGATGGCACTCACGTCGCCGGAGAAGGCCGCTCGAGCCATCCTGCGCGGAGCCGACAAAAACCGCGCCAGAATCCTCATTGGACCCGACGGGCGTGTGATGGCGGCGATGCCGCGGCTCCTGGGTGTCAGATACGCCGACCTGATGGCGCGTGTCGCGAGGCTGAATCCCAACGCACGCTAGGCGCGCGGACGGCCCTTGAGCCGGCGGCGGGTCCGGGCCCGCGTCATGCGCATCATGGCGTCGGCATACATGCGCATCGACTTCCCGAATGGCGGTGCGGCGCTGCCGGTGATGCTGAACGGCAGGTCGCTTCCCACCACCGACCGGTGATGGCTGAACGCGTCGAAGCCGGTCTTGCCGTGATAGGCGCCCATCCCGCTGCGGCCCACGCCGCCAAATGGTGCGGCCGACGGAATCATCTGTGCGGCAAAGTCGTTGCGGGCGACGCCACCGCTGCGGGTGCTGGACACGAAGTCGCGGAAGTCGGCGTCATCGGGCCCAAACCAGTAGGCCACCAGCGGCGCCGGCCGCCGATTGATGTAGTCGACGGCCTCGCCCAGGCGCGAATATCCCTTGACAACCAGGACCGGACCGAAGATTTCTTCGCTGGCGATCTTCATCCGGTCGTCGATGTCGCGGACGATGGTGGGCGCGATCTTTCGGGTACCGCGGTCGGGCAATGACTCCCCTTTCGGCGCAACGGTTTCCACGGTGGCACCGTTAGCCCGTGCGTCTTCGATCAGGCCGATGACCCGGTCGAAATTGGCGACGTTGACACTCGAGCAGTAGTCGTCGTTGGCCACGATGTTGGGGAACATGCCGCGCAGCGTCTCGCGCGCGACGCCGACGAATGTGTCGATCTGATCGTCGGGGACGAAGACATAGTCGGGGCACACGCACACCTGCCCCCCGTTGACCATGCGGCCCTGCGCGATCCGCGCGGCGGATCGACGGATGTTTGCGTTGGGCGCGACGACGACGGGGTTCTTGCCACCGAGCTCCAGCGTCACCGGAACCAGGTTCTGGGCGGCCGCTTGCTGCACCAGGGCGCCGACCGAGGGCGAACCGGTGAAGAACAGGTGATCGAACGGCAGCGCCGCGAAGAGCGCGGCGACTTGCGCGTCGCCGGTGACGATGTCGAGTTCGTCGGAATCGAAGTAGTTCGGCGCCGTCTCCCTCATCAACTCGGCGGTGTGGGACGTGATCTCCGACATCTTGATCATCACCCGATTGCCCGCGGCGAATGCGGTCGCGGCGGGCAGGATCACGAGATTGAGCGGAAAGTTCCACGGACCGATGATGCCGACCACGCCGAGCGGCGACGGCTGCACCTCGGCGCGCAGCCCGAACAGTCCGGCCGCACGCATCAGCTTGGTCGCCCGCATCCATTGAGCAACATGGGATCTCGTGTGCTCGATCACCGAGATCATCCCGATGACCTCGGTGAACAACGATGCCGCCTTGGACCGGGTGCCGAAATCGGTGGCCATCGCATCGACAAACGCGTCGGTGTTGTCGAGAACGAGCGCCATCAACCGGTCGATGCGGTTGCGCCGCAGCCCGACGCCGGGCGGCCCATCGGCGACGAAGGCTTGCCGCTGTCTGGCCAGGATCGCGCCCAAGGCCGCACGCTGCTGTTCGACTGTGCTGTCAGCGCGTTCATCGAGTGTGCTCATGGTGACCTAACGTCGGTGCTGGCTAACCACTTCTCACGACGGTGCTGATGATAAGCCCATATTGCCTACTGTAATTATTACAGTACGATCGTACGCAAAGACTGCCCGTTTCGCGCTGAGATGCTGGAGACTCCAGGTGACGACCAACGTTCACACCGCCGGCAGCGGCGACCAGACCGTCGATTTGCGAGACCCCTACCCGTACTTCGCACACAAGCGTCACCAGTCCGGCGTCTTCCGCGGGACGGTCATGGACTACACCAAGACACCCGCCTCCCTGCTGCCCAAAAACGAGTACTCCGCGGTGTCGTTCAACGCGGTCAACACGGTGTTCCGGGATGGCCGGCTCTTCAGCTCCAAGCCGTACGACAAAACAATCGGCCTGTTCATGGGTCCGACCATCCTGGCGATGGAGGGCAAGAAACATCGCGAGCACCGCAACCTGGTGTCGGCGGCATTCAAGTCCAGGGCCCTGGCCCGCTGGGAGCCCGAGATCGTCCGTCCGATCTGCGACGCGTTGATCGACGAATTCATCGATGCCGGCACAGCCGATCTGGTGCGCAACTACACCTTCGAATTCCCCACTCGCGTCATCGCGCGGCTACTGGGGTTGCCGGACGAAGACCTGCCGATGTTCCGCAAGCATGCCGTGCAGTTGATCAGTTACCACGTCAACTACGAACGGGCCTTCGAGGCTTCGGCGGCGCTGAAGGATTACTTCGTCGAGCAGATCGAAAAGCGCAAATCCACACCGACCGAGGACATCATCGGTGACCTGGTGACCGCCGAGATCGATGGGGAAAAGCTCAGCGACGAGGCCATCTACTCCTTCCTGCGGCTGCTGCTGCCCGCCGGGCTGGAAACCACCTACCGCTCCTCGGGGAACCTGCTGTATCTGCTGCTCACCCATCCCGATCAGTTCGCCGCGGTACAAGCCGATCGCGCGCTGATCAGCCAGGCGATCGAGGAAGGCCTGCGTTTCGAGACGCCGCTGACCACGGTGCAGCGGTTCACCACACAGGACACCGAACTGGAAGGCGTGACCATACCGGCGCGCTCCGTCATCGGCGTATGCATCGGGTCGGCCAATCGCGACGAAACGCGCTGGGAGCGGTCGGAAGAATTCGACGTCTTCCGCAAGGCCACTCCGCACATCTCCTTCGCCGCCGGCGAGCACACCTGTTTGGGCCTGCACTTGGCACGGCTGGAAACCCGTGTCGCGCTCGAATGCCTACTGAACCGGTTGACCGACATCAACCTGCTCACCGCTGACGACCCGCACATCTTCGGTCAGCCCTTCCGCTCGCCGACCGCCCTTCCCGTGACGTTCGACGGCAAGTAGCGTCCGCAGTTAAAGAAACGCCCGGCCCGCGAGAAGACAGAGTTGGTAAAAGAAATGGTCAAGGTAATGCAGGGCTTTCGAGTCCTCGAGGTCGCGCAGTTCACGTTCGTCCCGGCGGCGGGAGCGATCCTCGCGGATTGGGGTGCGGACGTGATCAAAGTCGAACACCCGCTGCGCGGCGACACTCAACGCGGCTTCCTCAACATGGGTGGCATTCAGGTCGATCCGGACCGGCATCCGCTGATGGAGCATCCCAACCGAGGCAAGCGCAGCGTCGGAATCGACGTATCCACGCCGGGCGGCCAGGAAGTGATCTACGAACTGGCCAAAACCTCCGATGTGTTCCTGACCAACTACAAGCCGGCGCAGCGGCAAAACCACAAATTCGACGTCGAGCACATTCGCGCGGCGAACCCGAACATCATCTATGCCCGGGGTTCGGCCTACGGCGACAAGGGTGCCGAGCGCAATGTCGGCGGCTACGACGGGACGGCGTTCTGGACGCGCAGCGGTATCGGCTACGCGTTGACACCGGAGGAGTTGGGCGGCGCACTGGGACAGGGAATTCCCGCGTTCGGCGATTCCATCGGCGGCATGTTCATCGCCGGCGGCATCTCGGCCGCGTTACTGCATCGCGAGCGCACCGGGGAGGCAGTCGAACTCGACGTGTCGCTGTTGAGCACGGCCTGGTGGGCCGCGGGCGCCAGTATGACGCAGGGCATGGAGACCGGACAGGTCATGCGCACCCCGATGCCGGGATCTGCCACCGCGATGTCGGTGAATCCGTTCATGGGCAACTACGAAACGTCGGGCGGCGGCACGATCAACCTCTGCATCATCAGCCCGACCGGCCTGATCCGCGACACCTTCGAGCATCTCGGCATTCCCGAAGCCGCCGACGATCCCCGCTTCAGCGAGGTACTCCCGTTGATTCAGAATGCCAACGCGGCCGCCGAGCTGATCGCGAAGGCCTTCGCCGCCAAGCCCTTTGAGTATTGGCGTCATCATCTCAAGACGATGCAGGGGCAGTGGGCACCGTTCCAGAGCCTGATCGACCTGGCCAACGACGAGCAGGCCATCGCCAACGACATGATCGCAGAAGTCGAAGTCGCCGCGGGCGGTGCACCGTTCAAAGTCGTCCGCGGACCCGTCCAGTTCAACCACGAGCCACTGGTGACCACCCGGGCGCCGCAAGCCTCCGAGCACACCGAGATCGTCTTGATGGAGATCGGCATGGATTGGGACCGCATCGAAGAACTCAAGAAGGCGGGAGCCATTGCATGAATCGCGCCGGCGACGATGCAATGGGGCACCTCCCGCTTGCGGGGGACGAAGCGATGAAAAGGAGTGGCGCGCATGAATGATGTCGCGATCATCGGGGTCGGCCTGCATCCGTTCGGTCGCTTCGAGGGCAAGTCGGCGATGCAGATGGGTGTGGACGCCATCCTCGCCGCGGTCGCCGACGCCGGCATCGCCTGGCAGGACGTCCAATTCGCCACCGGCGGTAGCTGGACGGTCGCGAATCCGGACGCGATCGTCGGCATGGTCGGCCTGACCGGCATCCCCTTCACCAACGTGTTCAACGCGTGCGCCACCGCGGCCAGTGCTGTCAAGGCCTGTGCCGACGGAATCCGGTTGGGCGACTACGACATCGGCATCGCGATCGGATTGGACAAGCATCCGCGCGGAGCGTTCACCGAGGACCCGGCGCTGGTGGGCATGCCGCGCTGGTACGCGGAGAATGGCCAATATCTGACCACCCAGTTCTTCGGCATGAAGGCCAACCGATACCTGCACGACCACAACATCTCCCAGGAGACGCTGGCCAAGGTCGCCGCGAAGAACTTCCGCAACGGCGCCTTGAACCCCAACGCCTTTCGCCGCAAGCCCATCTCCGAGGAGAACATCCTCAACTCGACGATGCTCAACTATCCGCTGACCCAGTACATGTTCTGCGCGCCCGACGAGGGCGCCGCGGCGGCGGTGATGTGTAGGGCCGACATCGCCCACCGCTATACCTCCAAACCCGTGTACCTGCGGGCGGTGGAAGTCCGCACCCGCCGCTACGGCGCCTACGAGGTCAACACCACCTGCGCTCCGGTCGAAGAAGACGTCGCACCAACGGTTTACGCCGCCCGTACCGCATTCGAGAAGGCCGGCATCGCCCCCACCGATGTCGCTGTGATCCAGTTGCAGGACACCGATGCCGGCGCCGAGATCATCCACATGGCCGAGTGCGGGTTCTGCGAGCACGGCGACCAGGAGAAGCTACTGGCCGAAGGCGCCACCGAGATCAACGGCCCGATGCCGGTCAACACCGACGGCGGGCTGATCGCCAACGGCGAACCCATCGGCGCCTCCGGGCTGCGACAGATCCATGAGATCGTTCGCCAACTCCGCGGTGAGGCGGGCGATCGGCAGGTACCCGGGAATCCGAAGGTGGGATTCACCCAGTTGTACGGCGCGCCCGGCACCGCCGCGGCGACCATCCTGACGACCTGACGGCACCCGCGGCACCGCTCCTCGTGACGTGGCGGCGACGACGCGGCGGCCGAAGTCGCGGTGGGCGCACACTCGGCGACAGATCAGGAGACCTTCTTGACCGGCGGTGCGTAGCTGGGCTTGCCCAGCCCGAGCGTGTACTGGCCGATCATATTGCGGAACACCTCGAGGGTGCCGCCGTAGATCCCGACCAGGGGCGCGAACCGATATACGTATTCGGCGCTGCCGTCATCGGCGGCCCCGTCGGTGCCGAACGGCAGCGTCGACGCCGCCCCGTGGATGTCCATCAGGTCCGGGGAGATGTCACGCATCGTCTGGGCGATCGCCACCCTCCCGTAGATGCTCGGGGATGACAGGGCCGCCTCCAACCGGGCGACGCTGCGGCCCAGCCGGTAGGCGACCGAATCGTCGTCGATGAGCTTGCGCCCGTTGGGATCCGGCCGTGTCACGGCCGCCGCGGCGTTGTCGACCGCCAAGGCCATCGAACCGGCCTGGTGCATCATGATCGAGGTGTCCTGCAACCCGTCGGGTGCGGCCGCGACCGCGCCGTGCTCGGTGTTGAGCGGTTCACGCAGCACCGTCCAGCCCGCGTTCACATCGCCCAGCCGATACTTGTCGTCGACGCGGACATCGCTGTAGTAGACGATGTTGGTCCGGTCGCCGTCCACGGTGCGGATGCCCTGGATCTCGACGCCCGGCAAGTTCAGCGGCACCAGGAACATGGTCAGGCTCTTGTGCTTTGGCGCATCCGGGGCGGTGTTGGTGATCAGGAAGACGTACTGGCAGTTGTGCGCACCGGTGGTGAACATCTTCGAGCCGTTGATCACCCAGCCGTCGCCATCACGCACCGCGCGGGTCTTGCAGGTGGCGATGTCGGAGCCACCTTCGGGCTCGGTGTAGCCGAGGCAGAGGCGGGCCTCGCCGCTGAAGACCTTCGGCATCACCTCATCCTGCAGCTCGGCCGATCCGAATCTCGCAACCGAGCGCGCCACCATGGCGGTCGTTCCCCACGTCACCCACGGCACGTGCGCCCGCCGCTTCTCCAGCTCCCAGATGCGCCGGCGCACCCGGGTGAATCCGCCGTCGGATTCCGGCTTCCATTCCAGGGCGAGATAGCCCGCGGCGCCCAAGGCCAGGTGCACGCCTTCGTCGAAGTTGTCGCCGGTTTCGCGGTCGCGGCGCCGAACCTCCTCGGTCACCTGGGTTTTCAGAAATTCGCGCACTTCCTCGCGGAACGCGTTGTCCTCGTCGGATAGCTCCACCCGGGAGAAGTCCATGTGTTGCTCCCTGTCCTAGACGGCCGCGGCCGTGCTCTCGCGGGCCGCCACGATCTCGGCGACCCGCTTGGCGGTAGCACCCGGATCACCGGCCGCCAGGGGCCAGCCGCGTGCTCGCACCAGGTACGCAGTCGCCGCGGCTTCGGCCGAGACACCAAGTCCGCCTTGGATATGCACGGCCATCGTGGCCGCCTTGGCGGCCTCTTCGGCCATGAACACGAATGCCGACGGCGCCAACTCGGCTCGTTCGCCGGGTTCGTTGTCCAGGAACCAGGCGGCCCGCCGCGCAAGGTTTCTCCCGCCCTGCACGGTGATGGCCATGTTGGCCAACGGATGCGAAATAGCCTGCAGTGTCGAGATCGGGACGCCCAATGTGTAACGGGTCTTGGAGAATTCGGCCGCGATCGTCATCGTCTCCTCGACCAGCCCGACTAGGGCCGCCGCGGTCAGCAGCCGCCACTCATCCAGCGCGAGTTCGTAGGCCGCCAGCGCTTCGGGCCCTTGGGCGACGACCGTGCGGGTGTCGGCGGCGGCGGGGTCGACCCAGGCCATCGGCAACCGGCCGAGGTTGTCGACCTTGGCCGGCCGGGTGCCGAACGTCAAGCGCACCACCTCGTCGCCGTCGCGGACGACGATGTGGTCGGCGATCGATCCGGTCGGGATCAAGCGGACGCCCGGTGCGCCGTCGATGCGCGCATCGATTCCCGCGAGTTGTTCACCTTCCGCGATGCCGGCAGTGTCGGTGCCCAGCGCGCCGAGGCGGCCCAGCAGCCGCGCCGCGCACACATGGTCGACCCATGGAATCGGCGCGAGTGAGCGCCCGATCTCCTCGGCCACCAGGGTGAGATCGACCAGGGTCGCCCCGTCGCCGCCGCAAGACTCCGGCAGCGCCATCGTGGTTGCACCCATTGTGCACAGGCGCTCCCAGAGGTTCTTGTCGAATCCGGAAGGCTCTGCGGCACGCACTGTTTCGATGGGACAGTGGGTCTTGAAGAATTGCTTGTACGCATTCTGCAGATCCACATGGTGATCGGACAAGCTGTAGTCCAGCCTGCGCAATTCGAAGCGGTCCATCGTCAGTGCTCCTGTCGTATCTCAGGCTCGTTCGCCGAAGAAAAACTCTTGTGCGTTGTTGTACAGGTAGTTGTCCAGTACCTCGGCAGGCAGGTCCAGCGCGCGGGCTTCGGGCACCACCCGACGCATCCGCAGTACCGGCCAGTCCGACGCGTAGATGACCTTGTTCGGACCACGGGTGCGCATGTAATGCAGCAGGGGGTCCGGTAATCGCTTGGGCGACCAGGCCGAGGTCATCAGGCGAAGGTTGGCGTACTTGAGCAGCAGCCGGATCGCGACGTCCCACCACGGATCGGCGCCGTGGATCATGCACAGCTTCAGTTCCGGAAACCGCACGCACACCCGGTCCAGGTGGATGGGGTTCTGAACTTCTCCGGGGATCGGCGGCCCGGGAATGCCGGTGTTGACGCACAGCGGCAGGCCCAGCTCCGCGCACTTGGCGTAGAGCGGGTAGTACACGGCATCGCTGGGCGGGTACTGCCCATCGCCCCAAAAGCTCGGCCCCACCACGGCATACGCGACCGGGAGATCGCGCACGACGACGCTCAGCTCGCGCAACGGTCCGACCGGACGCAGCAGGTTGATTCCACCCATGGCCAGCGCGAATCGGTCCGGCTTGGCTTCAACGAACTTGCGCGCGGTGGTCGACGGGCTGGCAAGGTTGTCCATCAGGACCGCCTTTTGCACGCCCTGCTCGTCCATCTCGTCGAGCAGCTCCGACAGATCGACCGGCGCGAACATCGACTCCGGGCCCTTGAAGTAGTCGTCGCGGACCTTCAGCATCCACGTGGGCTGCGAACCGGCCTCGCCGAAGTGCACGTTGATCAGGCAGTCAATCGCTTTGTCGGTCACGCTGATCCTTCTGCATCGACGCCGGCCAGCGCGGTGGCCGGAAGCTGTTCTGTGGCAGCCTGTTTCGCCCAGCGATAGTTTGGCTTGCCATTGCCGAGTCGCTCAACCCGCTCGACGAAGAGGATTGCCTTGGGCGCTTTGAAGTGGGCGAGCCGCGACTTGCACAGGGTGGCAAGCTCGGCTTCCTCGACCACATCCGCACCCGGCTGCAACGCGACCAAGGCGACGACTTCCTGGCCCCACCGGTCACTGGGCCGCCCCACTACCAGCGCGTCGGCGACGCACGGGTGGGTGCGCAGCGCCTCCTCGACCTCTTCGACGAAAACCTTTTCCCCACCAGTGTTCACCACCAGCGAATCGCGCCCGTACAGGCGCAGGGTGCCGTCAGATTCGATACTCGCCCGGTCGCCCGGGATCACTACCCGCTTGCCGTCGATCTCAGGGAAAGTGCGCTTGGTGGCTTCGGCATCGTTGAAGTAGCCCAGCGGAATCCGGCCGCTCCTGGCCACCCACCCGATCTCGGGATCACCGGGCCGCAAGAACCGGCTGCGATCCTCCGAGACCACCGCTCCCCCCTCGCGGAGCACGAAAGTCTCACTCTGCGTACCCCGTTGACTGTGGCCGAACCCCATGTTCCCGGATTCCGACGAGCCGTACCCGTCGATGACGGTGACCTGTGGCAGCCTTTCCATCAGCGCGTGCTTGAATTTCGGATTCGTTGCGGCCCCGCCGGTGCCGATCCCGTTCAGCGACGACAGATCGTAGGTACCCCGTTGCAACTCGGCGACCAGCGGACCGGCATAGGCGTCGCCGACCATGGTCATCATCCCGACCCGTTCGCGCTCGGCGGTCTGCCATACCTCACGCACGTCAAGCTTGCCGCGGCCGTCATAAAGCACCGCGGTGAAACCGTTCATGATCGCCGAGAAGGCGGTCCACATGCCGGCGGCATGCATCAGCGGTGAGACCGCGAACCACGCCTGCCCGCCCCCGCGCACCTTCGCGTGGATCTCGTCGACGCTGGCGTGGTCGGCCCCGACCATGGACGCCACATACATGTCGCTTTGCCGCCACAACACTCCCTTGGGACGGCCGGTGGTCCCGCCGGTGCACATCATGATCAAGTCGTCGGGCGATCCCGGCGCCGGATCATCCGAACCACCTTGTGCCAGCGCCTCATCCAGCGATACCGCACCCGGCAACTCGGCGACGTCGCTGCCATCGTCGATCGAGATCAACAGTTCGGCACCGTCGGTCGGCAACACCTCGGCACAGCGCGCGCCCAGCGACCGGTGATAGATGATGCCGCGGGGCCGCACGTAGGAGAGCAGATCGGCGATCTCGCCCGGCGAGTAGCTGTAGTTAACGTTGACCGGCACGGTGCGCGCCTTCAGACATGCGATCAGCGCGTCCGGGTACAGGTCGTTGTACATCAGCAGCGCGACCCGGTCCTGACCACACTCCCAGCGGGCCAGCGTGTCCCGCTCTTGGTGCGCCCCGAAACCGTTGGCGTTCAAGAAGTTCGCCAATCGGTTGGTTCGTCTCGCCGACTCGGCAAAGGTGCTGCGCCGAGTTCCACAAACCGTCATCACCCGGTCACCGATGACGTCGGCGATGGCGTCGAAAGCCGCTCCGACGGTCCATTCACTCACTGGCCGGGCCGCCTAGGCCGCTACGGTAGCTTTGATGCCCAATAAATCCAACGCATTGTCGCGCATGATCTTTCGGATGTCCGATGCGCTGAAGGCGGTAAGTTCCTCGGTGAACGACACCGGCGACTCGAGCCCTTCGCCGTGCGGCCAGTCGGAGCCGAACAAGATCTTGTCCACCCCGATCACCTCGGCCAACTCCGGCAGGTCGTCCTCGTAGTAGGGCGCGATCCACACGTTGTCGCGCAACTGCTCCACCGGGTCCACGGGGAAATCCCGGGGCTGGGTGTTGGCGGCCTTCTTCAGGCGCTTGACCAGCCGGTGGACGAAGTACGAACCGTTTTCGATGCTGACCGCCTTGAGTTTCGGGTGGCGGGTGAACACGCCGTGCACGATCATCGAGGCCATCGTGTCGTGAATGGCGCGGTCGTCGAGCAACACGTTGTCCAACGGATCCTTGGCGCCGAATCCTTCGAACGTCGCCTTGCCGCCCCACGCCGCCGCGATGTGCAGGTAGCCGCTGTCGCTGAGGTGGAATCCGACCGGAACTCCCGCTTCGGCCAGCCGGGCCCAGACCGGGTCGTGGCTGGGATGACCCAGCGACCGCGGCTTGACCAGGCCGGGCACCGGCGCCGGACGCACCAGCACCAGCTTGGCGCCCCGGGCCAACACGAAGTCGACCTCCTCGAGCGCCCCGGCCGGGTCGGCCAGCGAGATGATCGGCGCGGAAATGATGCGGTGGTCGGGCCGGTCGAAACCCCAGTCCTCGTCGAGCCAGAGGTTGAAGGCGTGCACCGATGCCATCGTCGCCTCGATGTCATGCTTGAGCGCCTCCTCGACCCCACACCCGAAAGTCGGCAGCATGAATACTGTTTCGATGTCCTGGGTGTCCATTACCGCGATGCGTGCATCACGGTTCTGGTACTCCGGGTGTTCGGTCAGCCGTTCCACCTTCATCAGCGACGCCGGGTCGACGCCTTCGGGAATCTCACCGCGGAACAACAGATCCAGGCAGCCCGGCACGATGATCGGGTCGAAGGTCGGGTTGGGAACGAAATGGTTGACCCGGCCCCCGATCACCGCCAGCGTGCGCTTGCCCTGGGTGACCATCTGTACGCCACGGCTCTTGAACGCCTTGTCCAGGTGGCGGGTAAACGCGTCCAATGGTTCGTAATAGTGGTTGTCGACGTCAATCGCCTTGTAGCTCAGGCTATTCATGATCATCCCTTTCGAAGGTGCTAAGCGTCGGTTGGCCGCAGTGACGGAAACTGCGGGGGCCTCTTCTCGAGGAAGCTGGTGATCCCTTCGATGACATCCGGCCGCGGCAGAGACTCCTGAAGCAGGGCGTCGGCAAGCGACGTGGCGTCCACGACGTCGCGGGTGGCGTCGCCATAGACCTGACGCTTGATCACCGCCATCGATGCGGGCGAACATTTGGCGGCCATGTCCTCGGCATATTCCAGAACACGCTTCATCAAGTCGTCGGCGGCAACGACCTCTTTGACCAGGCCGAGCTCGGCGGCTTCCTCGGCGAGAAACGTGCGACCGCTCAGCAATAGATCGAGAGCGACGGCCATGCCGGTCAACCGCGGCAAAATCCAGGAGATGCCGAATTCGGCGATCAGACCGCGACGAGCGAACACCGCGCCGAACTTCGCACCGGCGGCGGCGAACCGGACATCGCACATCAGCGCCTGGGTAAGACCGATGCCGACGCACGAGCCGTTGATGGCCGCGATGACGGGCTTGCGCAGCGTGGTCACAAAATGAGGCGGACGTTCGCCGACCAGGTCGGCCAGGTTCGTCTGCCCCGCCTTCTCCATCGATTCGCCGACCTTGGCGGCCCCGCTCGGCGCGCCCAAATAGGCGCCGGCGCAGAATCCTCGGCCCCGACCGGTCAGCACGACCACCCGGATCGCGGGATCCTGCTCGGCGCGGTCGATGCCGGCATAGAACCCGGCCGCGATGTCGGGACCCCAGGCGTTGAGCCGGTCCGGCCGGTTGAACGTCAGGATTGCGACACCGCTGTCCGTGGCCTCGTAGCGCACCGCATCGTCGGCGTCGGAAGCACCGTCGCTGCCGGGCATCTTCCGCGGCACCTCCTCATGCGTTGACGACGGGATTCGCCTGTGCTTTGTACCCATACTGTATACCTATCGGTACTGCATTCCACAACTGTCCCCGCGGGCCCGCAAACCGCGTCAAACAGCGAATTCCACCAGTACTGAGCCGCCGTCCGCGTCGGAAACGACACGCGAATTCCCAGCAATGAATTCGCACCCGGTGTTTGGGATCACGACTCCCGGGTTACCGAAAGCGGGTGTGAATATCCGGCGGCTAAGGGGATCCGTAGTGAAGTCGACAGCAAAAGCGATCATGCATCGCGTGAAGCAAGCGCGGTCAGCGGTAATGAAGGTTGAGGCGACGCTGGCGGGCTTCCAGTTTCTGCTCGCGTTGGGGCCGCTGGGCATTGCCATCGGCCTGGTGTTGTGGGTTCGACGGCGTCGAACCCACGGCGACCCTCCCCGCGTGGAGATCGCAACACCGCCGGCAACAGATGTGGCTACCGATACGACCGCACCGGTAGCCACTACCTCGGCAAACGCGGCCGGCAACGGGCACGCGCACTGAAGCTGTGGCGAGCGCCACGTTCCGCTCGTGGTTTCCCCGTCGAGTGACTGGGAACGGGTACTGAGGGCACCCACTAGGTAAGAGGAGGGAAACGCCAATGGTTGACATCATCAGGGGCGTCGTCGACGACGTTGTGGGCAAGGCCAAGGAAGTGGTTGGCACTGTCGCGGGGCGCAATGACTGGATCAGCGAAGGTCAGGCGCAGCAAGACAAGGCCGACGCGCTGCGCAATGCGACGAAGAAAGAGCTTGAAGCCGACAAGGCTCGTGCCGAAGCGAAAATCCACGAGGCACGCGAGCGCGCCGAGCAAAACTAGCCAACGTCTCGCGTTCGCAAAGGCCCGGTCACCCCGTTGGGGGCCGGGCCTTTGTATGGGACTGCGGCACAAGGACTTTGGGCGATAGCTATGAATCGATGAGTCCGAGCCGGCGATAAGCAGTCTCGATTTGAGTCTTAGCCTCCGACGGTAACTCGGCTTGCGGAGGCCGCGAATGCGGATAGGAACCGATCGGCAGACCCAATACCGAAGCGGCGTACTTGAATGCGCCTCCCCAATGGGTGAAGTAATCGGAGCGACCGGGATAACAGGTCCACCACGATCCGATGTCCAGATCGAATTGGTCCATACCGGACTCACGCCCAAAGTCCATTGCCTCGAGCAGCTTGTCGTTGAGTACCAGGTCCCAATAGTCGGAGAACTTCCGCCGCTGCGGAGTTTCGAAGAGATAACCTGCCGTCCCGAGTTGCGCGGGGCAGACGATTCCTGCCCGCAACCACCCGGCGCGGTACACCGTCCTGTCACATTCCCACACCGCCAGCCCGGGCGCCAATTCATGCAGCCGCCGGCTCGCCTCTGGGCGGAAGGCACCCTCCTTGGTGGCGCACACCGCGGGCACCTCGTGATAAATCCTGGCGCTTTCGGCCGGGGTCAACACATAGCCCGAAGACGGAGAATTGAACATCCCCAGGGCGATATCCGTGCGCGCGGCCACGTACTTGAAGAAGCGCAGCACGCCTTCGCCGCCGTGAGCCTCCATCATCGGCGTTTGGATGTACGCAATATCGGCGCCCGCCTGCTGGGCGTGCAGCGTCAAATCCACGCAGTCCTTTGCCGACATGGCTGCCGTACAGGCCTGCACCACAACGTCGGGATTGATCCGGCGCGACTCCTCGATCGCCACCTCGAGCAAGCGTCTACGCTCATCGAGCGTCAGCGACCAGAACTCGGCGATTCCGCTGGTACACCACAACATCGGGTGGCCGAGGTCACCGACGCAGTAACGCACCAACGTCCGGTACGCGTCCCAGTCGATGTCGTCGCCGTCGGTACCGCAGAACGGTGTGTAGAGCGAGTCGCCGATTCCCCGCAATGCTCCGCGCGCCCACGTGCGCGCCTCAGCAGCTGTCGCCACAGTCCACTCCTTTTGTCGGCCAATCGATTTGAGGTCAGGTGAAGTCTGAACCACCGTCGACGTTGATGTTGGCGCCGGTCATGTAGGAGTTGCGCCGCGACGCCAGGAACGCGACGACGGGCCCGATCTCTTCCGGTAGACCGGCTCGCGGCATGTGCGCCGGATGCCCAAAGTGCTTGCCGATGGCCTCCATCAGGCGATAGGGGTCGTTACCGTCGACACCGACCGAGTCGGCCCAGCCGACGAGCGACTCGGACGCGATGCTGCCCGGTGACACCACGTTGACCAGAATCTCGTCTTTGGCAAGCAGCAAGGACAGGTTCTTCGAGACGCTGGTCAGCATCGACTTCGCCGCGGTGTAGGCGGGCAGCATGACGCTTTGCCGCTGTGTCGAATGCGCCGAAAAATTGACGATGCGCGCCCAGTCCGCCTTGCGCAGCAGCGGAAGCGCTGAACGCACACAGCGCACCATTCCCAGCACGCCATCTTCGACGGACTGGCGCCACTGGTCGTCGGTCAGATCTTCGAAGCTGCCCGCCGCTCCCGGCCCGACCGTATTGATCAGCACGTTGAGCTCGCCGTCCCATCGGGCGGCAACGTCGGCGAATACCCGGTCAACCTCTGCGGAGTCACCGATGTCGACGGCGAATCCCAGGACATCCGGACTACCGCGGTCGGTCAGATCGACCACCGCGTTATCGAGAAAAACTCGGGTTCGGCCGACCAGCGCCACCCGGGCACCGTCTTCGGCCAGACAACGGGCCGCCGCCAAACCCATGCCGCGGCTACCGCCGACCACGACTGCTGCGGCATTCGCCAGGCCTAAATCCATCGCGCTATCCGCGGCTCACGTGGTGGTCTGACCAATGGCTTGCGTCCGGTCATCTTTGCCCGTCCAGCTGTTATACCAAAAAGCCTACGATAGGTATTACAGTAACAGAGGGAAAAGGGTACGAGGGCCCGGTTGACGGTCACAGCCTAACGCCGACACGCCTACATATACGCAGGTGAGAGCACATCTGCGGAGTAGATTTGCTTCAATCGGTGGCACGGCTGCAGACCGTACCCACAGGATACATTTTGATGGAGGTGCCCGTAGTGGCAAAGCAGGCAACCGCTGATAAGCGTCAACGACGCGAACGCGGGTCCATCAACCCCGATGACATCATCAGTGGCGCATTCGAACTCGCGGAGCGAGTCTCGATAGACAACCTCAGCATGCCGCTGCTCGGCAAACACCTCGGCGTCGGCGTTACCAGCATTTACTGGTACTTCCGCAAGAAGGACGACCTGCTCAATGCGATGACCGACCGCGCCCTGAGCAAGTATGTGTTCGCCACCCCCTATGTCGAAGCCAGCGACTGGCGAGAAACCCTGCGGAACCACGCGCGCTCGATGCGTAAGACGTTTATGGGCAACCCAATTCTGTGCGACCTGATTTTGATTCGCGCCGCGCTGAGTCCAAAGGCTGCCAAATTGGGCGCTTTGGAGATGGAGAAGGCGATCTCGAATCTGGTCGAGGCCGGCCTCACGCCCGAAGATGCCTTCGACACGTATTCGGCGGTTTCGGTCCACGTCCGCGGTTCGGTGGTATTGCAGCGGCTGTACGAAAAGAATCAGTCCTCCGACGTCGGTCCACGCGCCATCGAGGATGCGGTCGCCATCGACCCCGAAAAAACTCCGCTGCTCGCCCAGGTGAGCCGGATAGGTCACCGGATCGGCGCGCCGGACGAAACCAATTTCGAGTACGGACTCAACTGCATCCTCGACCACGCCAGCCGGTTGATCGACGAGGGCTCAAAAACCGCCAAGTCGACGACATCCCGGCCACGCAAGGCCACGAAGTCCTCCGCTGGAAGCGGGCGGACCAAGGCGACTGCGGACCGGTAGAGGCTTCTCGAATCGTCTTATTACACTTCGGGTTCCGGAACATGAAAGTGTTCGTCACGTAGCCGGAACGCTTCCTTGGTGCCGTGCTGGGCACGGGTTTTGACGAAGTTGAATTCCTCCGGCCCGAATTGCAGGTTGGTGCCGTAGGCGTGGAAGAGATAACTCGCGACTTCCTCACCCTGGTACGCCTGGCTCTGCTCGACGAGGCGGAACGCTTCCTTGGCGATCACAACCCCGTCGGCAGGCATCTTCGCTGCCTTCTCGGCCCAATACCGGGCCCGCGCGGTCACGGCGCCGGGATCGCATGTCTCGGTGAAGATTCCAAGATGTTCGAGCTCGCCGGCTTGGATAACGTCACCGGTCAGCAGCAAGCGCCGGGCCAACACCGGTCCCAGCCGATGGAAAAACATGTGCAGGCTGCCCAGCGCGGGACCCAGGAAACGCGTCGCGGGCATGCCGATCTTTGTGTCGCGCGCGATCACCGAGATGTCAGTCATCAGCGCCATCTCGAAACCACCGCCAAGGGCGTAGCCGGATATCTCCCCCACCGTCACCTTCGGGAAGCCCATGAAATTGTGGTAGAAGCTAAATGACTTGCGGTCCACGGTAAGTCGTCTGCGCTGGCTGGGCCGGCGTTGGGCCGCCGCCTCATCGGGAGCCTTGGACTTGTCGCCGTACCAGCCGTACGCGTTGTTCATGTCGGCACCGGTGGAAAAGACTCCGTCGGCCCCACGCAGCAGCAGCACAGTCAGCTCGTCGTCGTCGGCCACCCGATCCAGGCAGCGGCCGACGGCCTCACGCATGGCGGCGTCATAGGAGTTGCGCTGCTTGGGATTGTTCAGAGTGATCGTCGCGATTCGCCGACCGGGGTCGACCTCGAAAAGCACACGATCGTCGTTCGAGGCAGTCATGTAGCGGACTCCTTTCGCCGCCTCCCGAATCTAGATCCGGTCAGCTTGTCCGGCCGCGACGCCAGAGTGTTGACCTCGCCGATGCACAGCACTTCGTTGCCGAGCACCAGCCGGGCCGTCGACGCGATGCCCCGCTCGAGCTGCGACCGGACGATGTCGAAGCCCAACTCGGTCAGCAGCGGCGTGGGCCGCCGGAAGGTCACCTGCAGCGATCGCGTCTTGCCGGACAACCCCATGACGCAACTGTGATGCTGGATGACGCAGTCGAAAAAGACGGCGAGAAAGCCGCCGTGAACCAGGCCCGGCGGTCCTTCGTAGGTCAGCGGGAACAAGACCCGACCTTCGGCCTTGTCGGCGTCGAGATGATCGAAGGAATACTCCGGAAAGGACGGGTTGTAGGCGCCGATGTCGGTGGCGTGGTTGAGATAGACCCGGCGCGGATCGTCGTCGATCTCGCCGATCCGGGGAGCGTTGTCCCGCGGGGCCGCGATCGTCAGCTCACTCTCCCATTCGCCGAACTTCGCCAGCATCGCATCGACCGTCGGGTGCGGATGTTCCAGCGAGAGCAACAAAGAGCTCAGCCGCCGCATCGCGCCGGCGGCGGCCACGGTCTGAGCAAGGGGCACCTCGCCGAATTTCGTGTCATCGGCGCGTATCGGTGTGCCCTCGCCCATTAGCGCCGCTCCTCTCCTCGCAAGCGGGAGGTACCCCCACATCGCTCTTTTGCTCTGCATCGTCGCCGACGCAAGGCATGCGACCCTCTTCCGTCGGGTTTCATCCGGTTGTTCCGTCGGCAGCGTTTCCTTGATAACTTATACAGCGTATCAATCGTATTGCCTACTGTATGGGTTCCCGTATCGCCAGAAAGGCCGGATTCGACGGTGAATCACGACGCCGACGCGGCCGACGCCGAGGGGTCGGTGGCAGCGCGCCGGGATGGTGCGATTCTGCGACTCACACTCGACCGTCCGCAGCGACGTAATTCGTTGACCCACTTGATGATCGATACATTGGTCCGCGCGCTGACCGACGCCGCCACCGACGATTCGTTGCGGGCGATTCACCTGAACAGTGCGGGCGACGACTTCTGCTCGGGTGCCGACTGGGTCGCAACCAACAGCGGCACCGCACAGCGTCCGCGCACCGGCGATCTGGTGCGCAGGGTTCCACACGCCGCCCACCGCTTGATCGAGCTCGTGCACACCATCCAGCTCCCGGTCGTCTGCACCGTGCGAGGCTGGGCGGTGGGCATGGGTTGCAATCTTGCCCTGGCCGCCGATTTCGCCGTGGCCGCCGACGATGCCGTGTTCTGGGAACCGTTCGTCGAACGGGGGTTCAGCCCGGATTCGGGTGCTACCTGGCTACTCCCCCGATTGGTGGGAGTGGCGCGGGCCCGGCGCATGCTGCTGCTCAGCGAAAAAGTGAGTGGGATAGACGCGGCCGGCTGGGGGCTGATACACCACGCAGCCGGCCCGACCGAACTCGACGACGCCGTCGAGCAGCTGCTGGCGCGACTCGCCGACGGACCAACCGTCGCGATCGGTCTGGCCAAACAGGCCCTGAACTACGGCCAGCACGCGTCACTGAACCAGTCCATGACACAGGAACTGTTCAACATGGAACTATCTTGTCGGACAAGCGATTTCAAAGAGGGTCTGGAGGCCTTTCGCCGGCGACGCGCACCGAAATTCAATGGACGGTGACCGGATAGGCTTTCGGTCACACGGGGCGCAATACGAAGGGAACACGGATGCCTGCTGACTCGTTCGACACCATCGACTACGAGGTCGACGGGCATACCGCCACCATCACTTTGAATCGGCCCGAGGCCCTCAACGCGCTGAGCCCCCACATGATCACCGAGCTTCGGGCCGCCTACGACGAGGCGGAAAACGACGACAACGTGTGGCTGACGATCGTCACCGGCACCGGCCGCGCATTCTGCACCGGCGCCGACGTCAAGGCCATTCCCGAGGACGGCAAGGTGATCTACGAACGGCCGTACCTGTCGACCTACGACCAATGGGAGGCGCCGCAGGAGGGCACGCCTGCGTTTCGCACCACGGCCAAGCCGGTGCTGACCGCGGTGAACGGAATCTGCTGTGGCGCCGGCATGGATTGGGTCACCACAACCGACATCGTCATCGCATCCGAGCAGGCCACCTTTTTCGATCCGCACGTCAGCATCGGCCTGGTGGCCGGACGCGAATTGGTGCGGGTATCCCGGGTGCTGCCCCGCTCGATCGCCCTGCGAATGGCCTTGATGGGCAAGCACGAACGAATGAGCGCAGGGCGCGCCTACGAGCTCGGGTTGATCAGCGAAGTCGTCGAGCACGACCGCCTGCTCGACCGGGCGCGCGAGATCGCCGACATCGTCAACTCCAATGCGCCGCTGGCGGTTCGGGGCACCCGGCTGGCGATCCTCAAGGGTCTGAACGTGCCGCTGCACGAGGCCGAGATCATGGCCGAAACCTTCCGCGAGCGGGTGCTGCGCACCGAGGATGCCGCCGAAGGCCCTAAGGCCTTTGTCGAAAAGCGGAAACCGAATTGGCAATGCCGTTGACTACCCCGCAGTTCGAAACCATTCTTCTCGACATCGACGGCGCTGACCACGTCGCCACCATCACGCTGAATCGTCCCGACCGGCTGAATGCATTCAATCGCACGATGTGTGAGGAGATGGCGCAGGCATGGCGCATCGTCAAACTGGACGAGTCGGTGCATGCGGTGGTGTTGCGGGCAGCGGGCAGCCGGGCCTTCAGCGCCGGGCTGGACATCAAGACACCCTATGGGCAACCGGAAAACGTCTGGAACCACGAGGATCCCGGCGAATTACTCAGCCCCAAGTGGCAGAAGTTGTGGAAGCCGGTGGTGTGCGCGGTTCAGGGCATGTGCACCGCGGGTGCGTTCTACTTCATCAACGAGGCCGACGTAGTCATCTGCTCAACCGACGCAACGTTTTTCGACTCGCATGTCTCGGCCGGCCTGGTGTGCGCGCTGGAACCGATCGGCTTGATGCGTCGCATCGGCCTGGGCGAGACATTGCGCATCGCATTGATGGGCAACGACGAACGAGTCGGTGCTGACACCGCGTTGCGGATCGGGTTGGTGTCCGAGGTGGTCGCAACGGACCAGCTGTGGGGCCGCGCACACGAGATTGCCGCGGCGATCGCGGCCAAACCACCGTCCGCGACGCAGGGCACCGTCAAAGCGATCTGGGAGTCGCTGGACAAGCCCTACCGCACCGCCTTGGAGCAGGGGCTGATCTACACCCGGCTGGGCAACCCACTGGGGACCGCCGAACTGGCCGCGCAGCAGGACGCCGACGGCAAAGGCGCCAGGAGCGAACCAAGGGTCCGCTGATGGCCGATCATCCACTGAGTCAACGCATCGCCCACGTGCTGGATCTGCAGCCGGGCGCGCCCGCGATCGAATACGACGGACGATGGCTGACGTGGGAAAACATCGGCGGCGCGGCGCGGCGTATGGCGTCGGTGACGGCCGACCACGGCGACAACCCTGCGATCGGAATGCTGCTGCGCAACCGGCCGGGCCAGGTCGCGGCGTTCCTCGGCATACTGCTGGCCGGCGGGACGGTGGTCACGATCAACCCGTCGCGCGGCGACGAGCGCACCCGGTCCGATGTCGCCGCACTGCAGCTGCCGCTTGTGGTCGGCGAGCCAGAAGACCTGGCCACGCTCGTCGCACCCGGCACGCCGACCCGGCCGATTTCCGGTTATCTGGACGAGCCCGGCTCATCGGCCCGGCACGACGATCGGTCGACTGCCGCAACCGAAGTCGCGGTGCGGATGCTGACCAGTGGAACGACCGGCCCGCCCAAGCGAATTGACCTCAGCTACGACATGCTGGCACGCAGCGTGATGGGTCCGGACCCGGATCACGCACCGCCGCCGCCGGAACTGCGTCGCGGCGTCGCGATCATGAATTCACCGCTGGTACACATTGGCGGCGTCTTTCGGGTGCTGCAATGTGTCGCCGAGGCGAGATCTTTTGTGCTGCTGGAACGCTTCGAGCTCCACACGTGGGCGCGTGCGGTGCGTCAACACCGGCCACGCGCGGTGTCGCTGGTGCCGGCCGCGCTGCGGACGGTGTTGCACTCCGACCTGTCACGAGCCGATCTGGACAGCATCCACGCCGTCACCTGCGGCACTGCCCCGCTGTCGGCCGACGACGCCGACGCCTTCACCGAGACGTACGGCATACCGGTTTTAACATCTTATGCCGCAACCGAATTCGGTGGCGGAGTGGCCGGCTGGACCCTGGCCGATTACCGGAGCCATTGGGCGGCCAAACGCGGCAGCGTCGGACGGGCGAACCCCGGCGCGCAGTTGCGGGTGGTCGACGACGCCGGGGCGCCGCTGGGCGCGGACCGGGTTGGGCTACTGGAAGTCAAACCGGGGCAACTGGGGCGATCGGCGCCGTGGATGCGGACCACGGATTTAGCACGCATCGACCCTGACGGTTTTCTCTGGATCGTCGGGCGAGCCGATCAAGCGATCATCCGCGGCGGGTTCAAAGTGATGCCCGACGACGTACGCATCGCGCTGGAAGGACACCCCGCGGTGGCGGGTGCGGCGGTGGTCGGACGACCCGACGCACGTCTGGGCGAGACGCCGGTAGCGATGGTGGAACTGCGTGAGTCCGCCGGCACGGATGCCGACACGTTGGTGGAGTACCTGCGAACACGGTTGGCCCGCTATGAGATTCCCACCGAGATCGCGATCGTCGCCGCGATCCCTCGCACACCGTCGGGCAAGGCAGATTTGGGCGAGGTCCGGCGCTTCTTCGAAGAGTCCGCAGCGCAGCGCGACCATGCCCGGTGATTCCACGGTCGCCGCGCTGGTGCGGCAGCAAGCCCGCTCGCGCGACGACCACCCCCTGCTCGTCTGCGATGCCGAACGGATCAGCTACGCCGACGCCGACTCCCGGTCCGCGGAGCTGGCCCGCGGGCTGATCGCCCTCGGCGCGGGCAAGGGCAACCATGTCGGGCTGCTGTACCCCAACGGGCCCGAGTTCGTCGTCGCAATGCTGGCGGCCGCGCGCATCGGCGCCGTGGTAATCCCGTTTTCCACGTTCGTCACCGCCCGTGAGATGCGTGAGCAGCTGGTCGACAGCGACGTCGAAATACTATTGACCGCCGCGACTTTTCGCTCCCACGACTACGTGCAGCGACTGTCCGAGGTTCTCTCGGACGCCGACCTCGAGTCCCGGTTGTTTTGCGCCGCCGCACCGCAATTGCGTCACGTTGCGCTCACTCACGAAACGGTGTACCGGCGAGCCGGCACCGTCGACCCCGCACTCCTGCACGCGCTGGAGGACGACGTCTACGGCTGCGATCCGCTGACGATCGTCTACACGTCAGGATCCACCAGCACCCCCAAAGGCGTCGTGCACACCCATGCCGCGCTCCTCGGACACCAACGGAACCTCAACAAGATCCGCGGTTTAACCCCGGCGGACACACTGTTCTGCAATTCGCCGTTCTTCTGGATCGGCGGGTTCGCGTTCGGACTGCTCGCCACGTTGGTGGCCGGATCGACCTTGGTGTGTTCCAACGCCACCTCCGATATTCACGGAGCCGGCGCAACACTCGACTTGCTGGAAGCCGAAAAGCCAACCATGACCAACGGGTTCGCGGCCGGGATCGCTCACCTGGCCGACCACCCGAGCTACGGCGAGCGTGATTTGTCGTCGATGCGGCGCGGCAACCTCTACCCGATCATGGCGCCCGAGCTGAGACCGGCCGATCCGGAGCTGCGGCACAACATGCTCGGGATGACCGAGGCCGGCAGCGTCGTGCTGATCGGCGAGGACGAATCCGACCAGCCCGAGGCGCGGCGCGGTTCATTCGGCAAGCCCGCACCAGGATTTGAGACGATGCTGATCAACCCCGACACGGGACAACGCGTGGGCGCCGGCGAGGTCGGCGAACTCTGCATCCGCGGGCCCTACGTGATGCAGGGCTATTACAAACGCAGCCGCGAAGAGTGCTTCGATGCCGACGGCTGGTTCCACACCGGCGATTTGGTGCGCACCGATGCCGACGGATTCGTCTATTTCGTCGGCCGCCTGCGCGCGCTGATCAAAACGGGCGGCGCCAACGTCTCGGCAGCCGAAGTGGAGCAGGCTATCACCAAGGTCACCGGCGGCGCGCCGGCATACGTCCTCGGTATTCCCGACCCGCGACGCGGGCAGCTCGTCGCGGCGGTGGTCGTCCGGCCAGACGGCGAGGCGGCGTTCGATGACGCCGCGCTGGGCGAGCGACTCAAAACGGAACTGTCCGCGTACAAAATTCCCAAGCGGTTCATCACGCTGCATCGCGCCGATCTCCCGCTGTTGTCCAGCGGCAAGGTCGACACGCGGCAACTGAGGAAACTGTTCGATGCCTGACCCGAGCGCGTACACCGTCGACCAACTGGTGCGGTTTCGCGCCGACCACAACCGGGACACTCCGATGGTGATCGATCCGACGTCTCGGGTTAACTACCGCGAACTCGACGTGACCACACGCGATTTGGCGGCGGTCTTCGTCGAAGCCGGCGTAAGCAAGGGCACCCGGGTGGGTTTGATCATGCCCAACAGCACCCGCTGGGTGCAGGTCGCCACCGCGCTGACCCGCATCGGCGCTGTGCTGGTGCCGCTGAGCACGCTACTGAAAGCCGGTGAACTCGTCGCGCAGCTGCGCGTCGCGGCCGTGCAGTTCCTGGTGGCCGTCGAGGAATTCCGGGGTCATCGCTACCTCGACGACCTGCAGGAGGTGTTGCGACCGGAACTTCCTGCGTTGCATCATGTTTGGTCGATCGACGAGCTCGATAGCGCCCCGGCGAGTGATCGGGCCCGGCAGATCGTCGACGCCATGACCGAAACCGTCACCGCCGCCGACCCATTGGTCATCATGTTCACCTCCGGCAGCAGCGGCACGCCCAAGGGAGTCGTGCACTCCCACGGCAACGCATTGGGCGCGGTGCAGTCGGGGCTCGCTGCGCGTTGCATCAGCTCCGGAACCCGCCTGTATCTGCCGATGCCGTTCTTTTGGGTCGGCGGTTTCGGCAGCGGCATACTGTCCGTCCTGCTGGCCGGCGCCACCCTGGTGACCGAAGAAATCCCCCGGCCGGAAACGACTTTGCGGCTGCTGGAGCGCGAACGGGTCACCCTGTTTCGCGGCTGGCCCGACCAGGCCGAGGCACTGGCGCGGCACGCCAGCTCGGCCGGCGTCGACCTCTCGGCGCTGCGACCGGGCAGCCTGGAAGCCCTACTGCCGTCCGAGCAGCGGGCTGCGCCCGGGGCGCGGGCCACACTGTTCGGCATGACCGAGGCATTCGGGCCGTACTGCGGCTACCCCGCCGACACCGACATGCCCGCGACGGCATGGGGCAGCTGCGGAAAGCCGTTCGCGGGCATGGAAGTCCGCATCGTCGACGTCGACGGCGGCGAGCCGGTTGCGACGGGAACCACCGGAATGATCCAAATCCGCGGACCACACACCCTGCGCGGCATTTGCGGTCGCAGCCGCGAAGAGCTGTTCACCGACGACGGCTTCTACCCGACCGGCGATCTCGGCCATCTCGACGAGGACGGATTCCTGTTCTATCACGGCCGATCCGACGACATGTTCAAAGTCAGCGGCGCGACGGTCTACCCCGCCGAGGTCGAGCGCGCGCTACGCGCGATCGACGGCATCGACCACGCCTTCGTCACCAATGTGCCGGGCGCCGCGGGTGAACGGGTGGGCGCCGCGGTGGTATGCGCAGACCCAGGGATGGACGCCGGGCAACTGCGCGACCGTGCGCGCGCGCTACTGAGTGCCTTCAAAGTACCGACGGTCTGGCTGATCGTGGATTCCGACGATGGCGTTCCGCGCGGGGGCACCGGCAAGGTCGACGTCCATCGACTGCGCGAGATGTTGGGCGACGTGGACCCGGCTTAGGGGACCCGCGTCCAGGGTTGACAGTTCTGCGACTCGAACGCCTTGACCGATGTGTTGATGTTCGCGAACATCGGACCGACCGAGATATTCGTCTGGAGTACATGCTCCTTGTTCGCATCGGGCGTGCTGTAGGTGAACCACGCGCACATCGAGTCCTGGGTCGGCACATTGTTTATCCACACCCCAAAGGTCGACGCCGAACCGGCCGTTCGGTAAAGGCCGGGTGCGATGTCGGGCCCGACGACGAAGACGCCGTTTCCGGGGATCGGGTCGAGCGGGTCGGCCTTCGCCGGGGCCGCGAACGCGATCGCTGTCATGCACGCAACGAATACGGCCACTGCGCGAGGCGTTGGAGGCATCTCGTTCTCCATTCGTTGCCCACCCTGAAGGCAGCGTATGCCCAGGTCGATCCCCGCGACAATCCCCGTCGGTGTCACCCAGACGTCGTCTGGTCCGTTTCGACCACCACTCCCCGCGCGACGAGGTGATCGATCAACGGAACTGCCCCGGCGGCAAGATGTTCCGACATCGCAGCTCGCGCAAGCACATCGTCGTGGATCTCGAGCGCGGCCAGAATCCGCCGATGGTCCTCGACCGACTGGCTCGACCAACCCTCGATCGCGGGGAACACCGATTCGGGTGCGTACCGGGTGATCTGCGACATCAACTGTGCGAGCTTCGGCGAGTCCGCCGCCACATTGATGGCTCGGTGAAACTCATGATTCAGTCGAACAGTCCGCTCCTGGTCGTCGCCGGCGTAGGCATCCTCGAGTTGGGCCTGGATCTCCTTGAGCTCGTGCAACTGATCGTGGGTGATGTTGACCGCGGCCCGCGCGGCCAGCTCGCCCCCGACGTGCGCTTGCACATTTGCCACGTCGGTGACGTCGCGCCCCGTCACCGGCAACACCACAAACCCACGATGCGGCTGCTGAGCGATCAAGCCCTCGGCTCGCAGCGCGAACAACGCCTCACGCACCGGTGTCACACTGATTCCCAATTCCGCGGCCAATTGGTCCAGCCGGACGTAAGACCCCGCGGCATAACGGCCGTCGAAGATCCTGCTGCGGATAAGGCGCGCGACATCATCGGAAAGTTGAGGCCGCGCAGCGAAATCCGGAACGCTCATCGAATCACACCTGGTATTCGGCGAGCAGCCGCTTGCTGATGATGTTCTTCTGGATTTCGCTGGTTCCCTCACCGATCAGCAGGAACGGCGCATCGCGCATCAGCCGCTCGATCTCGTATTCCTTGGAATAGCCGTAGCCACCGTGGATTCGGAAGCTCTGCTGGGTGACCTCCGAACAGAATTCGCTGGCAAGGTATTTCGCCATGCCGGCGGCGACGTCGTTTCGCTCCCCCGAATCCTTCAGGCGCGCCGCGTTGACCATCATCAGGTGTGCCGCTTCGACTTTGGTCGCCATCTCAGCCAGCTGGAAGGCGATGGCCTGATGTTCGGCGATCGGCTTGCCGAACGTCTCGCGTTGTTGCGCATAGCGCACCGCGAGCTCGAAGGCCCGAATCCCGACGCCGCACGCACGGGCCGACACATTGACCCTACCGACCTCGATGCCGTCCATCATCTGGAAGAACCCCTGCCCGGTGACGCCGCCGAGAACGTCGTCGGCGCTGGCCGCATAGCCATCGAAAATCATCTCGGTCGTGTCGATGCCCTTGTAGCCCAGCTTGTCGATCTTGCCGGGAATTCGCAGGCCGGGAACGACTTCGCCGAAACCTGTGGGCTTTTCGACAAGGAAGGCGGTGAGGTTGCGGTGCGGCTTGTCGGAACCCTCGTCGGTTCGCACCAGCACCGCCACCAGGGTGGAACTGCCGCCGTTGGTGAGCCACATCTTCTGGCCGTTGATCGTGTAGTTGCCGTCGGAATCGCGTCGGGCCCGGGTGCGGATCGCGGCCACATCAGAACCCAGCTCCGGCTCCGACATCGAAAAGGCACCGCGCGTTTCGCCGGCTGCCATCCGGGACAGGAACCGCTGCTTTTGCTCCTCGGTGCCGTGCTGGCGCAGCATGTACGCCACGATGAAGTGCGTATTGAGCACGCCGGACACGCTCATCCAGCCGCGCGCCAGCTCTTCGACGCACAGGGCGTAGGTCAGCAGCGACTCCCCCAGCCCGCCGTACTCCTCCGGAATCATCAGCCCGAACAGACCCATGTCCCGCATCTGATCGACGATCTCCTGCGGGTAGGTGTCTGCGCGTTCGAGTTCGGCCGCCTGCGGTATGACTTCCTTCTCCACGAATTGCCGCACGGTAGCGATGATCTCGGTTTGAATCTCAGTCAGCCCCAGGGTCTGGGCGAGTCTGGTCATCCGCGGTCCCTTCAGGCGATCGTCTTGGCGCTCGTCAGCCGCTCGATGTCGGCGGACGTCAATCCCAGGCGCTGGGTCAGGACGTCGGCGGTGTCCTGCCCCAACGCCGGCGCGGCCTGGCTAGCGAGATGGACCCCGTCGAACGCGCTCGGCAGGCCGGCGGCCAGGTATTCACCGACACCCGGTTGGTTCAACTTCGAAAACAACGGGTTGTCAGTCACTTTCGGATCGTCGACGACCTCCGCGAAGGTGCGGTATCGCTCGAACAGCACGGTGGTTTCCGACAGCGCGGCGGTGACCTGTCCGGCTGTGTGATCGGCGAACCAGGCGGCGAATAGGCCGGACAACACGTCACGGTACCGGTACCGGTCGCCTTCGACGTTGAAGTCCACGCCCAGCGCCTCGGCCAGCGCTGCCACCGCGGGCTCGGTGCCGGTCACGCCGACCATGTCGCGAAAGTGCCGGGGAGTCAACAGGACCACCATGAATGCCACTCCGTCGGAACTGGTGAAGTCCTGGCCGTACTGGCCGTAGATGGCGTTGCCGAGGCGCTCGCGCTGGGTTCCGGTCACCTGAGGCTCGGTCAACAATCCTAGGTTTCCCGCCGTGGCGAGCGCGACATCCTCGAGCGCCAGGGTGATCCGCGCGCCCTCACCCGACCGCTCTCGGCGGTGCACCGCCGAGACAACCGCCAGGGCCGCATATAGCCCGCAGCACACGTCCCAGGCGGGCAGCACGTGGTTGATCGGGCCCGCCTGGCCGGCCGGTCCGGTCACCAGCGGATATCCAATGGCCGCGTTGACGGTGTAGTCGACCCCGGTGGACCCGTCGCCGCGCCCGAGCAGCTGCACATGGATGACGTCGGAACGCTTGGCGGCCAACTCATCATGACTCAGCCAGGGCAACACCGCGTTGGTCACGACGATGCCGTCGCCTTCGGTGACCAGCCGCTGGACCAGTTCTCGCCCCTCGGGTGAGCGCACGTCAATGGTCGCCGAACGCTTCCCCTTGTTCAGCCCGGTCCAGTAGATCGACGTGCCGTCGGCGGCCAGCGGCCATCGCTTCACGTCCGAGGCGCCGCCGATCGGATCAATACGGATCACTTGTGCGCCAAGCTGATTCAGTGTCACACCGCACAGTGGTGCGGCGACGAAGCTGGATATCTCGATGACGGTAATCCCGCTGAGCGGCTGCATGTCAGGCAATCCGTTCGAAGATCGCGGCCAGGCCCTGGCCGCCACCGATGCACATGGTCTCCAACCCGTAGCGAGCCTGACGACGGTTGAGCTCACGCGCCAGGGTGGCCAGCATCCTGCCGCCGGTTGCACCGACCGGATGGCCGAGCGAGATTCCCGAGCCGTGCACGTTGATTCGGTCGAAGTCGGCGGCGCCGAAATTCCACTCCCTTGTCACCGCAAGGGCTTGGGCGGCAAAGGCTTCGTTGAGCTCGATCAGGTCGATGTCGCACAGTCGCAAACCCGCTTTGGCCAGCGCGGCCTCGGTAGCGGGCACCGGGCCGATACCCATGATCTTGGGCGCCACCCCGGCCAGCCCCCACGACACCAGGCGAACCAACGGCGTCAGACCGTACTCCGCCGCCTTCTCCGCTGTGGTCACCAGGCACATGGATGCCGCGTCGTTCTGCCCGCTGGAGTTGCCTGCCGTCACTGTCGCCTCTGGATCATCTTTCAGCAGAACTGGTTTGAGCTTGCTGAGCGAATCCACCGACGTGTCGGCGCGGGGGTGCTCGTCGGTGTCGATCAGTTCCTCGCCGTTGCGGTTCCGGATGATCACTGGAATTATTTCCGAGGCCAGGATCCCGTCCTTCTGCGCGGCCACGGCGCGCTGATGCGACCGTACCGCGAGCTCGTCCTGCTCCCGCCGGGAAATGCCGTACTGGCGGCGCAGGTTCTCGGCGGTCTCGAGCATTCCGCCGGGAACCGGGTATCCACGGCCGCCGGCAGTCGTGCGTCCGCGCGCCAGCCCGTCGTGCACCCGCACGCCGTGGCGGGCGCCGCCCCAACGCATGTCGGTGGAGTAGAAGGCGACATTGCTCATGCTCTCGCAGCCCCCGGCGACGACGAGGTCGTGGTCGCCGGTTCCCACCTGCAGACAGGCTTGGATGACTGCCTGTAGGCCCGATCCGCAGCGGCGGTCGACCTGCATGCCCGGCACTGTCACCGGCAAGCCGGCATCCAACGCCACCACGCGCCCGATCGCCGGCGCCTCACTGTTCGGATAACAGTGGCCGAGGATCACGTCGTGCACGGCGTCGGGCGCCAGCCCGGTTCGTTGCAGCAATCCTTTCAGCGCGGTGACCCCGAGATCGATGGCGCTGCGCTCCTTGAACATTCCGCCGTAACGGCCGATCGGCGTCCGGACGGGTTCACAGATCACGGCCTCACGCATCGTGTCGCCCATCTCAGAGGTGCCGGCCGCCGGTGATTTCCATGACGGTGCCGGTCATGTACGACGACAGATCGGACGCCAAAAACAGCGCCACACTGGCGACCTCGCTGGGCTCCCCGGCCCGGCCCATCGGCACCTCGGCAACCTTGGAATCCCAAATGCGTTGCGGCATCGCCTCTGTCATGGCGGATCGGATCAAACCGGGAGCGATCGCGTTCACCCGCACTCCCAGATAGGCCAGCTCCTTGGCGGCCGCCTTGGTCATACCGACGATGCCGGCCTTGGCCGCCGAGTAGTTGGTCTGGCCGACCATGCCGACCTTGCCCGACACCGAGGACATGTTGATGATCGCGCCGCGCTTGTTTTCCCGCATGATCGCCGCGGCCAGCCGGATGCCGTTCCAGGTCCCCTTCAGATGCACGGCAATGACCTGATCGAACTGCTCCTCGGTCATCTTGCGCATCGTCGCGTCGCGGGTGATCCCGGCGTTGTTGACCATGATGTCCAGGCCGCCGAAACGCTCGACCGCGGTCTGGATCAGGGTTTCGACCTCGGACGCCTTAGTGACATCGCATCGGACCGCGACCGCGACGTCGTCACCGCCCAGCTGCTTGGCCGCGACCTGGGTTTCCTCGAGGTTGACGTCGCCCAGCACAACTCGCGCCCCCTCGGCGACAAAACGCTCCGCGATGGCCAGACCCAGGCCTTGCGCTCCGCCTGTGATTACCGCCGTCTGACCTGTCAACAACGACACCTGGATCACACATCCCTCACTGTTATCGCTACCACTGGGCACGTCCGAGCAAATATCATATTTGATATAGGATCCAGCCCTGGACCGGGGTGTCCCGGCGCCGGAGAGGAGTGCGCAGCCAATGGCCATCGCTGAATCCGTGGCAGTATCTGACGAAGACTTTCGCGAGATCCTCGCTCAGACAAGGCAATTCGTTCGCAGCGCGGTTGTTCCACGCGAGCAGGAGATCCTCGACGAGGATCGCGTCCCCGACGACCTGCGCGACGAGGCCAAGAAGATGGGGCTGTTCGGCTATGCGATACCCCAGGAATGGGGTGGCCTCGGCCTCAACCTGATGCAAGACGTCGAGATGGCCATGGAGTTGGGTTACACGTCGCCGGCACTGCGTTCGATGTTCGGCACCAACAACGGCATCGCCGGGCAGGTCCTGGTCGGGTTCGGCACCGACGAACAGAAATCCCGCTGGCTGGAGTCAATCGCATCCGGCGACGTCGTCGCCTCCTTCGCGTTGACCGAACCCGGCGCCGGATCCAACCCAGCCGGCTTGCGGACCAAAGCCGGTCGAGCCAATAGCGATTGGGTGATTTCCGGCCAGAAACGCTTCATCACCAACGCACCCGTCGCCGATCTGTTCGTGGTGTTCGCGCGCACCCGGCCCGCCGACGACAAGGGCCCGGGGATCGCCGTCTTCCTGATTCCCGCGGACACCGCCGGCGTCGAGGTGGGCGCCAAGGACGCCAAGATGGGCCAGGAAGGCGCGTGGACGGCCGACGTGAACTTCACCGACGTCCGCGTCGGATCCGATGCGCTCGTCGGCGGCAGCGAAGACGTCGGCTATCGGGCCGCGATGACCTCGCTGGCACGCGGGCGAGTCCACATCGCCGCGCTGGCGGTGGGCATAGCGGCGCGCGCCCTTGACGAATCCGTCGGGTATGCCGCCACCGCGACCCAGGGTGGGACGCCGATTGGCGACTTCCAGTTGGTCCAGGCGATGCTGGCCGACCAGCAGACCGGCGTGATGGCCGGCCGCGCGCTGGTGCGCGATGCCGCACGGCTGTGGGTCTTAGGCGAGGACCGCAGAATTGCGCCGTCGGCCGCGAAGGTCTTCTGCACCGAAATGGCGGGCAATGTCGCCGATCTCGCGGTCCAGGTTCACGGCGGCAGCGGTTACATGCGTGGCGTTGCCGTCGAGCGCATCTACCGTGACGTGCGTCTGCTGCGGCTGTACGAGGGCACCAGCGAGATCCAGCGTCTGATCATCGGTTCGAACCTCGTGCGGGCGGCGCAGAAGTGACAGGGCCCTGCCTGTTACTGTCCGCGGCGAGGGCACTCGGGCGACCACAAGGGAGGAGCACTGATGGCACGCAGGCTTGAGGGGCGAGTGGCTTTCATCACCGGAGCGGCGCGCGGCCAGGGCCGCGCCCACGCGGTCCGGATGGCCCGGGAAGGCGCCGATATCATCGCCGTCGACATTGCCGGCAAGCTCCCGTCCTGCGTTCCCTACGACCCGGCGACGGAGGAAGATCTCGCCGAAACCGTTCGCCTGGTCGAACAAACAAGCCGCCGCATCGTCGCCTCGGTTGCCGACACCCGCGACCTGGAAGCACTCCGCGCGGCCGTCGACGACGGAGTCGCCGAACTGGGACGTCTTGACATCATCGTGGCCAACGCCGGCATTGCGGCTCCGCAGCCCTGGAACGAGATCACGCCCGAAAACTTCGGCGACGTGCTGGACATCAACGTGACAGGCACCTGGAACACCGTGATGGCCGGCGCGGACAAGATCATCGAAGGCGGTCGCGGCGGCTCGATCATTCTGATCAGCTCGGCGGCCGGCGCGAAACAGCAGCCGTTCATGGTGCACTACACCGCCAGCAAGCACGCGGTCACCGGGCTGGCCCGGGCCTTCGCCGCCGAACTGGGCAAGCACTCGATCCGGGTCAACAGTGTCCACCCCGGCCCGGTGAACACGCAGATGGGATCCGGTGACATGGTCGAGGCGGTCGCCAGAGCCATGGAAACCAACCCCCAGCTGGCGCACGTTCTCACGCCGTTTCTGCCCGATTGGGTCGCCGAGCCGGAAGAAATCGCCGACGCCGTGTGCTGGCTGGCCAGTGACGAGTCGCGTAAGGTCACCGCGGCCCAGATCCGGGTGGACCAGGGGTCCAGCCAATACTGACGCGTGCCCCGTTCCGTTGAAATTTGGCAATGCGCCAACGGCCGTTGTCGAAGGAATCCGCGGGCGGACGATGGCACCCGCGGCGCCATCCCGAGCGGCCAGTCGCGCCAACGCATTTCACGCAGACATGGGCTCACGCAGGGACATTTAGCCGACCGGATCCGCTGAGCATTGCGCTAGCGTGATGTGATCTACATCGCATCGTTATTGAACGTCGTGGCCGACACACCCACCCGGTTGAACAAAACACTAAGTAACACTCTTATTCTCTCAACATGGGACGGCCCCATCTGTCGATAGACGCTGTTAAGCCACTAGCGGCTGACATCAATGATTACGTCCTCGCCGACGGCACCATCGTCTTGCCTGACGGTTTGACCCTGACCTCGTTCTTCGACCAAAACCGGGCAGCATTCGGTGACCGTCCGTCATACCGCTTCGTCGATTACGCGAAAGAGCAGGACGGACGCGTCGTCGAACTGAGCTGGAATGAGCTGTGGACCCAGGTGCGAGCCATCGGCGCCCGTCTCCAGCAAGTCGCCAAGCCCGGAGACCGCGTCGCGATCCTGGCGCCACAGGGCCTTGAATATGTGGCGTCGTTCTTCGCCGCCGTCCACGCCGGCAACATCGCGGTTCCATTGTTTGCGCCGACCCTGGCCGGTCACACCGAGCGGTTGACGGCGGTGCTGGCCGACGCGCGGCCCGCCGTGGTGTTGACGACCACCGCGGCGGCCGAGTCCGTGCGGGCGTCGCTGCGTGCACATCCGGTGGCCGGACGGCCACGCCTGATCGCGGTCGACGCGATCCCGGCGTCGCTGGCCGCCATGTTCACCGAGCCGACCATCGGCACGGACGATACTGCGTATCTGCAGTACACCTCGGGGTCGACGCGCAGCCCGGCCGGTGTGGAGGTCACGCATCGCGCCGTGATCACCAATGTGCTGCAGATGATCCTGGGCGCCAACCTGCACCGAAACACCCACAGCGTCAGCTGGTTGCCGCTCTACCACGACATGGGATTGATCATGATCATGTTCCCGGCGTTGTGCGGCGGCGAATACCTCACACTGCTGGATCCCATGGCATTCGTCCGCCGACCCTTCCGGTGGATCAAAGGATTGAGCGCGGAAGCCGCCAACGGCCCGACATTTGCGGCCGCACCCAACTTCGCGTACGAGTTGACCGCCGAGCGGGGGCTTCCGCCCGACGGCGTCAACATTGACTTACGCAACGTGGTCGGGCTGCTCAACGGCTCGGAGCCGGTGACCATGTCGGCAATCGAGAAATTCACGGAGGCGTTCGCCCCCTACGGCCTTCCCGCGACGGCGGTCAAACCGGCCTACGGGATGGCGGAGGCGACACTGGGCGTGTCCATGACCGCGCTGGACGCGGCGGCCCACGCCGTCTTCCTCGACCGTGTTCAACTTGCCGACGGGCACGCGGTGATCGTCGACCCGGACGCCGACGGCGCGGTCGCCTACGTGTCCTGCGGCCGCCCGTTCCGTGACCTCTGGGCGGTGATCGCCAGCCCGGACGGTGCCGAGGTGCCGGACGGCACGGTCGGGGAAATCTGGCTGCACGGCAACAACATTGCCCGGGGCTACTTCGGACGCGACGAAGAATCACAACGCACGTTCGGCAACAAGCTGCAGTCCCGGCTGGAGCGGGGCAGCCATGCCGAGGGCGCCCCGGACAACTGCTACTGGTTGGCCACCGGCGATCTCGGCGTGCACATCGACGGTGAGCTCTACTTGACCGGACGCATCAAAGACCTCGTCATCATCGACGGTCGCAACCACTACCCGCACGACATCGAAACCACGGTCAGTCATTCCTCACCGGCCATCCGCACCGGCTACGTGGCCGCGTTCGCGGTTCCGGCCGACTCCCAGGACGGCGGTTCCGCGGAGCAGCTTGTCGTCGTCGCCGAACGCGCCGCGGGTGTCGGGCGCGCGGATCCCGACGCGATCGCCGCGGCCGTGCGCGCAGCGGTATCCCGCGAGCATCAGGTCCGGGTCGCCGACATCCGGCTCGTCGCCGCCGGCATGATTCCCCGCACCACTAGCGGCAAACTCGCCCGTAACGCGTGCCGGGCCGCCTACCTCGAAGGCCGGTTCAGCCGATAACCGGGCTCAACTGAGCAGTTCCAGGGTCCCCAGCTCACGCACGGCCCGACAGCCGCGACCGAGCATGGCAAGCACCATGTCGTCGCCGCGTTCGGTGGCGGTGGCGAAGGCGAATCCCAGAGCGGAGATCAGCAGCGCCTGCGGCATCCCGAGACGGTAATCGCGCCAACATGTTTCGCGGTCGTAGCCGGTAACGCCATAACCCAGCAACGCTTGATGATATTCGCCGACAAGGTCCTCCTCGAGTGCCGACCGCAGCTCCGAATTCAGGCTCGTTGCGGTGAAATACGCGAGATCCCGGGCCGGCAGACCCACGCCGAGCGTCTGCCAGTCGACCACGCTCACCCAGCCGTGCGCCGGGTCGAACAACAGGTTGTCGAGTCGATAGTCACCATGCAGCAGCGCGAACCGATCCCGCTCGGCGAACAGCCACGGCGTCACCAAATCCATTGTCGCGGTGAATGTCTCGCGGTCTTCGGCGCTCATTCGGTCGCCCAGCTTTTCCATGGTGATGTCAGCGCTCATCTTGGCCACCTCACCGAGGCCCTTGGCGCCGGCCTCGTCCGGGCGGGGAAACGCCAGACCGGGCAGATCCAGCCAGAAGGGGTCGCACCAGCTGGGCCCATGCAGACCGGCCAACGCCGCCACCGAGAGCCGCGCCTCCTGCTCGCCGCACCCCGCGATCTGGTCGCCTTGCACCGCGGGCGCTTGATCGGCGAGCAGAAGCGCGTATTCCATGGCGTCGTCGGTGATCTCGCAGTAGAAGCAACTCGGCGTCGGCACCCGTACCCGGTCGGCCACCGCGGTGTAGAACGCGCATTCGCTGCGGTAGCCGATCACCACGCGGTCGCGCACGGTGTCGTCCGCAGCGGGCAGCTTGATCACGAAAGTCTTTGGCAGATCGCCCGGGTCCGAGGCATATTGGGCCGTCACGCGGTAGGTCGCCCCGGTCTGGCCCGTGCCGATGGCCACCACGTCGACGTTCGACACCTCGACCGGCGGGTGGCGTTCGCTGAGCGCTGTGGATAACCATGCTGGTGTCACGTCGCCGGGGTACCGCGGAATCGACACCACAGCACTCATAGCAACCACGCCTCCAGGACTCGACCAGCGGACTGACTGATCAACTGTAAGGCATACGGCAGGAGTCGACCGCCGTGGCCTATTCGGCGGCGATGTGCCAATCGGCAGCCTCATGCTGCTGTCGCCAGAATTCACTGAATCGGCCACCCGCAGCGAGTAATTCGTCGATCGACCCGTCCTCGATCACTCGCCCGTTGTCGACGAAGAGAACGCGATCGGCGTGGCGGATGCTCGCCAACCGATGCGCCACGATCACGCGGGTGCGCGCTTGCGGGTCAGCGGTGAGCGCGTCGACCACCGCAACCTCGTTCTCGGTGTCCAGGGCGCTGGTCGCCTCGTCGACCAGTAGCACGGGAGCTTCCTTCAGCAGCGCCCGCGCGATGCTGACCCGTTGCCGCTCGCCGCCGGACAACGCCGAGCCGGCCTCGCCGACGACGGTGTCGGCGCCGTCCGGCAACCGGCCGATCAGCTCGTCGACTCGCGCCAGCGCGACGGCCCGGCCGAATTGGTCGTCGCCGGCGGTGGGGTTTCCGGCGAATACGTTGTCGCGGATCGTCCCATGGAACAGGTACGGGTGCTGGAAGACGACGCTGCTGACCGCGCGGCGCGCCTCCGCGTTCAGCGTCGCGGCGTCGGCGCCATCGATGACCACGCGACCGCGGGTCGGTTGGTGCAATCCGGCGATCAGCGCCAGGATTGTGCTCTTGCCGGAGCCCGACGGCCCGACGATCGCCGTCGTGGTCCCCGGCTGCAACGCGAAGCTGACCCCGTCGAGCACCGGCGTGCTCGCGCCGTCGTAGCCGAAGGCGACGTCATCGAATTCGATGTGTGCGGCGCCCGCGGTATCGGGCACACCACCGGTCCCGGCCGCCACGGCCGGCGCGATGAGCACGCCACGGATGCGATCGAGTGTGGCGCGGGTGCTCTCCAGCGCCGGCGCCAGCTCGCTGACGGTGGTGAACGGTTCGAGGTAGCGGGCGATCACGACGATCAGGGCGACCGCCTCGGCAACCGTGAGCGTGCCATGCATGGTCAGCACCGTGGTGGCGCCGGCCAGGGCGATCAGCGCCAGCTGACTGGCAACGCTGAACAACAGCTGGCCCGGGATCTGCATGCCGAGCAGCCGCATCGTCGCGCTGTGCTGCGCCGCCAGGGCGGAGCCCACCAGGCTGCGAGCCGGCTCGACCCGCCGCGCGGCCCGCAGCGCCTGTTGCGTCCGGGCGAACTCGATGATCCGTTCGGTCAACGCGGTATTGGCGTCGCCTGCCGCCGCGTCGGCGCGACGCGTCAGGCGCAGCGAGGCCCACAGCGCCCCGAGTAACAAGGGCACCCCGGCCAGCGCCGCCACTCCGAGCTGCCAGGAGATGGGCACCAGGGCCACGGCGATGACCGCGGGCAGCAGAATTGCCGTGGTCAACGGCGTCAGCAGGTTGACTACCAGGCCGACGAGTTCTGGCCCGGTTGCCGCGATCGCCTGGCGGGCCATCGCGGTGTTGTCGGCGGTGAACCAATCCAGCCGAACGCCCGGAAGCCGGTCCGCCACGTCATGCTGCGAGTGGTCGAGCACCGCGAAACCCAGATCGAAGCCGATCCGCGCGGTCATGGCATCGACGATCCATCCGGTCACGGTCGCCGCGGTTAGCCAGCCCAGCCACGCCAACGCGCGCTGTGGCGCGTCACTGAACAACGCCCCCACCAGAGGGACGAGCAATACCGCGCCGACCGCGCGCACGACGACCGCAACGAACGCGAGCGCGGCGTAGGCGCGCACCTTCGCACGGCGATCCGCCGGAACAAGGCTTATCCAGGTGCGAATCACCGCGCGCCCTCCTGCGCCGCCCCGGTGACGGCCACCGGATTGCCCTGGCCCGTATCCCACAACCGGCGATACCGTCCGTCGGCGGCGAGCAACTCCTCGTGCGTGCCACGTTCTGCTACCCGACCGTGATCGAGCACGACGATCTGGTCGGCCCGGGTGACGGTGTGCAGCCGGTGCGCGATCACCAAGACGGTCCGATCCTGGGTTAGCCGGTTAAGTGCTTGCTGCACAAGGTATTCCGACTCTGGATCGGCGAACGCAGTCGCCTCGTCGAGGATCAGGACTCCGGTGTCGGCAAGGATCGCGCGCGCGATGGTGAGGCGTTGACGCTCACCACCCGATAGCGCGGCGTTCGCGCCCAGCATGGTGTCGTAACCGTTCGGCAGCCGCAGCACCCGGTCATGGATTTGCGCCTCGCGGGCCGCGGCCTGGATTCGTTCGGGGGTGGCATCCGGGACGGCCAACGCGATGTTCTCCGCAACCGTGCCGTGCACCAGCTGGGTTTCCTGCAGCACGAAGCCGACCTGAGTATAGAGCTCATCGGCCGTTAACGACCGGATATCTTGTCCCCCAACACGTATCGCACCGTGCTCGACGTCGTGGAAGCGAGCCAGCAGCGCCGCGAGTGTCGACTTTCCGGATCCGGACGGCCCGACCAGCGCGGTAACCGTACCCGGCCGCAGTTCCAGAGATACGTCCTCGATCACCGGCACCCCGGGGCGGTAACTGAAGCCAACCCGGTCGAACACCACCGTGGCCGCCGCGTCGCCGGCAACGGCGCCCGGCTGCTCTTGCACCGCGAGATCCTGTTCGTCGAGCGCGATTTGGAGACGCCGAGCGGCGATCATTCCGGTGCGGATGCCGCCGAGTCCGTAGGCGATGCCTAGCAGTCGGACACCGAACGTGGTGCCCAGCAGCAAGAACGGCAGCAGGTTGACCGGATCCATCCGGTGCGTGACGACCAGCAAGGTGCCGATCACCGAGATCAGCCACAGGAAGGTGGACGGGCGGGTGGCCAGATCCATCGCGGTCTTCTTGCCGGCCAGCGGGCGCTGCCAGCCGACCAGGAATCCGACGTACTCGTCCAACCGGCGCCGGAAACTCGAGGCCGCCGCGCCGCCGAAGACGCGGATCACGGGCTGGCCCTCCAGGTAGGCGCCGGCCTCGGTGTTCATCCGTTCGGCCCAGCGCTGCGCCTGCACAATCTTCGGGCCGGATTGAATCGTCAACGACGACGTCATCACCAGATAGACCAGCACCGGCCCGAACAGGACCAGTGCCACCCGCCAGTCGACGGCAAACAGATAGACCAGCACCGCAACCGGTGCGACGACCGCGTTGACCGCGTCCGGAATCGCATGGGTGACCAGGTAGTGCAGTGACAGCGTGTCGTCGGTCACCAGTTGCTTGATCGAGCCGGACCCGCGCTCGGTGAACCAGCCCAGCGGCAGCCGGGACATCTTGGTCAACAACCGCGAGCGCAGATCGCTGGCGAATCGCGCGTCGATGACATGCAGCCAGAGCGTGAGAGCGGCACCGAGCACGGTGCCCAAACCCAGCAGCGAAACGGCGGCGATTCCGACGTCCCACAATCGCGACGCGTCGGCGCCCGACAGCAGGAGCCGGGCCAACTCGACCAGCAGCACGAACGGCGCGAGCTGCACGAGCGTGATCAAGGCTTGCAGCACGCCGGAGACGATCAGCGCCGAGCGCAGCGGCCCGAGCAACCGGCCGGCGGCCTGCGCGCGCCAACTACCGCGGTTCGCCGGGGCAGACCCGTCGGCGGCGGCGACGGGCGGTGTCTCAGGCCGGGCCGCAACGCTTTCCAGCACTCCATCATCGGTGGGTGCCGGGGCGGCGTCCGTCTCCCCACCGCGGGTGGTGCCCATCTCGCGCCCGGCGCTCCAATACGCCTGCGCATGCACCTCGGACTTGGGGAAGCCGAACGCTTCCTTCAGCCGCTTGCGCACATTTTTCAGCGTGGTGGCCTCGGGTGTCGCCCAGGCATACCAATTCGACCAATCCCGGGTCTCGATGGCGTCGGCCAACGCTTTCTCGTCACGGCGGGCGACCCAGTGCACCCGCAGCCGGGGATGCTGCGCGATCGGGATCGCCGTGTCGTTGGCGTCGTGCTGCTCGAGGTACATCTCGATAGGCACGTCGTCGGGAACCGTCCCGATGATTCCGTTCATCCCCGGGATCGACGCCGAGTCACCGATCAGCAGGTAGCCGGCCGGCTGCTCGTCGGGTGTGTCGAACCGCGACGAGCCCATCAGCGACATGACCGCGATGGTGGCGCCTGGCTCGACGGTGCGCGCCCACTTCGACGCCGGACCGGCGGGATCGTGCAGCACGACATCGACCGCGAAACGGCCGGCGGGGACGTCGGCCTCGGAGATCGTGTAGGCCCGCTGGAATTCGGTACTCGACCCGTCCGGGTCCGGAAACCAGAACCGCAGCCACGCGGCGGGCTCGGCCTCCGCGTCTTCGAAAAGGGTGGCCGACTCCATCCGGATCCGCACGAAATGTGGTGCGATCTGCACGGTTTCGAGCACTGTCGCGGTGTGATCGCGCGCGCCGAAACCCCGCAGTATCGCGCCCTGGAACCCGCGTGCCATCGGCGGTCCTCTCCCGCGGCGAGCTCCGCCACGCCAAATTACCCGAAAACTAAGGGTTGCCTTACCATAGTACCCTCGGCGGCCCGGTCGAGGCGCGGTGGTCGGGTGCACGGATACGCGGCTGAAACGCCGGAGTGCGCAAGGGGGGACTCGAACCCCCACGTCCGAAGACACTGGAACCTAAATCCAGCGCGTCTACCAATTCCGCCACTCGCGCCTGGGCCTAGCGATCTTACCGCCCCGCGGCCGAGCAAATGCCACACTCAGCGGCCAAAGGCGGGTGCATTGCGTGGGCAGGCTAGTAGGACAGCGCTATTCAGGTGTGCTCAGGGATTCGAGTGTGCGTCGCGGCGGCTTGGAATCGGCGTGTCACCACCCTCGGCGCACACTGAACGCCAAACACGCACACGCGACGCGGCTGGTAGGCGCGATCTAGCACGTGCCCTGGGTAACGCACACTCGACCGCGAATTTGGCATGCCTAACCTAACCCAGAAATCATGCTCGGGTAAGCTCAGCAAACGATGAACGGAGCCGCCCCACGCACCCAGACCGACGACCCGTCGACGCAGGTACTGAAGCGAGAGCGCAAGGACCTACCCGAAGGGGTACGGCGCATCGGCCGGCTTCCGGTCCCCGTGCTGGAGCCCCCATATTCGCTGCGTGCCGCGGTAAGCGACGACGCGGAGATGGTGTCGGAGTGGATGAACCGCCCGCATCTCGCCGAGGCGTGGGAGTACGCCTGGCCGGCGTGCCGCTGGCGTCAGCACATCGACGCGCAGCTCGAGGGGACCTATTCGCTGCCGTTGATCGGAACTCTGCGCGGCGAAGAGTGCGCATACCTCGAGATCTATTGGGCAGCAAAGGATATGATCTCGCATCACTACGACGCCCAGCCCTATGACGTGGGTTTACACGCGGCCATCGCGGATCTGGCCCTGGTCAACCGCGGCTTCGGCCCGCGACTTCTGCCGCGCATCATGACCAGCGTGTTCGCGCAGGAACCGCGCTGCGGCCGGATCATGTTCGACCCCGATCACCGCAACACCACCGTCCGCCGCCTGTGCGAGTACGTCGGTTGCCGTTCACTCGGTGAACACGACGCGCCAAATCGGCGCATGGTGCTCTACGCGTTGGAGCGTCCTACCCAGTCCTCGTAGCCGGCGTGGTCGGCTTTCATGCCGGCCGCCACCAATTCCCAGAGGACTTCGTCGGTGCCGCCGCCGACCCGGGCCAGCTTCATGTCTCGCCATACCCTGCCAAGGGGTGTTTCGTCGACGAGATAACCCGACCCACCGAAGATGTGCATACACTCGCCGATGACTTCTTCGCCGAGGCGAGCCGCGGTGACCTTGATGCCCGCGGCAGCACGCAGATCCAGCCGCCCCTGGGCAGCGATGCCATGCAGCGCGTAACGCAGCTGATCGACTCGTGCCTGCAGGTCCGCCATCCGCAGCCGCAACGCCTGGTGCTCGAACAGCGTGTTGCCGAACTGACGCCGAGTCATCATGCGGGCCAAGGTAATTCCGATCACCCGCTGACATGAGGCCGCGATCTGACCGGCAATCGACATCCGCTCGTGCGCCAATCCCCAACTGATCGCTGCCAGCCCGGTGCCGGCCCGAGCTACCATTGCGTCGGCCGGAACCCAGGTATCGATGTGGACAGCCGCGGTGTCCAGCGGCCCCGCACCCACCTTGTCGTAGGGCTGCTGCACGTTGACATGGGTGGTCGGCACCGCCACCACCACGACGTTGCCGTGCCGGCTGGACGCGTCGTGGTCGACGCTGCGCGCTACGACCATGATGTGGTCGGCGATCGGAGAAAGTGATACGAACTTCTTGATGCCGCGGACTTCGAAACCGCCGTCACGCGACCGAACCTCGGTCTCGACGATCTGTAGATCCGATCCGCCGGATTCTTCCGAGGCACCGATGCAGAGCACCGCCTCGCCGCGAATCGCCTTCTCGCAGATGTCTTTCAGGTAGTCCGACTTACCGAACCGGCGCAGCACCGCGATGGCCGAATCGTGCAGGCTGACACCCACTCCGATACCGGCGGAGGCCAGGTGTCCCAACGCGAGAGCGAGCTCCACGAGCTTGTTGACATCGGGCTGGGCTTGGTCAGTCCACTTGGCGGTGAAGACACCGCTTGCCCCCAGATGCTCGATCAGCTTGCGCGGAAAGCGTTGCTGCGCCTCGGCTTCGGCCGTCCACTCGGTGACGCGGTCGTCGAATGCCTTGGCCAGCAGCGCACGATAATCCGGATCGAACACGGTTTGGCTTGTCGTAGTCATGTCAGTCCACCAGCTCGAGTGTTCGCCGCACTTCCAGCCGGCGCAATTTGCCCGAGGAGGTGCGCGGCAGCGACCCCGGCGACATCAAGACCACGTCGGCCGGCACGATTCCACACACCGACGCAATGCGCTGAATCACTTCGGTGCGGGCCTGCGTCTGGTTGTCGCCACGGAACTCGGCCGCGACGACCAGGCCGGGCCGCGCGGTCCGCTCGCCGGTGCCCAGGGCAACCACGCAGCCTTCGCGCACACCGCTGACTTGGGCCGCGATCAGCTCGATCTCCGTCGGGAAGATGTTGCGTCCGGCAATCGAAATGACTTCCTTGGCTCGACCGCACACGACGAGGCCGCCGTCGTCGAAAAAGCCCAAATCGCCTGTCGGGAACCAGTCCTCGCGATCGATGGGCGGATGTCCCAGGTAACCGTCCATCATCGACGTACCGCGAATCTCGATCTCGCCGATCTCGCGGTCGGTCGTCTCGGAGTAGCGATCGCTGCTGAGCACCCGGATCTGCATGCCGGGAATCGGATCGCCCAGGACGGCGTATCTGTGTGAACCGCTGGCGTCGGAGACGGTGGCGAATCGCAACCCCGTGCCGGCCTTCGGTATGGCTACCGCGCAGGTGGACTCGGCGAGCCCGTACGACGGCGCAGGCGCTCCTGCATCAAAGCCGAACGGCGCCATGGCATCTGCGAACCGCTGGAACCCTTCGCAGTCCACCGGCTCGCCGCCGTTGAGCGCCACCCGCAGTGCACCCAGATCGACATCGGATACCAGCGACGCGTACTTACCGAGGATGTTGTAGGCCAAATTGGGCGCGGCGGTCAATGTCGCACGGCTTTCCGACAGCCACTTCAGCCAATTGAACGGCGACGCGGAGAACGCCGCCGGCGAGGCCAGCCACAGGGGGAACCCCGACAGCACCGCGGAGAGCACGCAGGCGAGTCCCATGTCGTGAAAGAGCGGCAGCCAGGAACAAATAGTGTCGTTCGACGGGTCGAAGCCAAACCGTTGATCGAGCCCGCGAATGTTGCTCAGCACCGCATCCGGCGAAATCATCGCGGTTTTGGGCGATCCGGTCGATCCCGCTGTCCCTTGCAGAATCGCGGGGCCCGTGGTTTCGGCGTGGGATAGCGATGCCGAGCGGTTGGTGCGCGCCGCGGTCGCAAGGTTGCCGACGGCGATATTCGCGGGCGCTACCGCTTGCAGACTTTCGAGGTGCGAGCCGTGGCTCAGGACGGCGCCCACCCCGATGCCGGCAAACCGCGCCAGCGTCGATTCCGCCCAGTGTCGCAGGTCGGCGCCACGCACCGGCCCCGGCAGTATCGAGATGGCCGCGCCCGTGAGCCACGTGCCCTGGATCGCGGCGATGAACTCGACGGTCGGTTCGCCGACCAGACCCACCGCGGCGGGTCGGTCATGGTCGAGCAGCCAGGCCGCAATTCCTTCGGCCAACCCGTGCACTTCCGGCCACGTGCGCCGTTGCCACTGCGAGGTCTCCTTGTCGAAGACGGCCATTTCGGAGTTCGCGGTCCGCATCGACCGCGTGATCGCTGCCGCGAGCTCGCTCATTGCCGCGTTTTCGCCGCGATCGCCGCATCCAGATCGCCGACGGTGTCGCAGGTCAAGAGCTCTTCCTCGGACAGCGCGACGCCGAGCCGCTCCTCGATGGCGACCATGCCGACAGCAAAGGCCACCGAGTCCAGTCCGACATCGTCGATCAACCTGGCTTCGGGCGTGACCCGGGTCATGTCGACGTTGAGGTCGTCGCGCAGAATGCTTTGCAGCGCAGTGGTCACCGCGGAAGATGAGGAGGCCATGGCGAGCGACCTTACACGTTAGACTAAGGCTAGGCTAGCCTTGGTCTCGCGATGAGAGTTATGCCACTCACGCCGCGCTCGGAGCGGCCCGCAATTCGCGCAGCGCCGTGCGCAGCCCCCGGCGTTTGCCTGTCCCAGGATCGACGAAACTCTCCCGCAGTCCCTCGCGGACGCGAAACTTCAACTCGGAGTTAGTCTCCGGGGCATCGTCCGGCGTCCCTTTGAGTAGCTTGTCCGGCAGCGCGAGCTTGAGGATCGTCCAGAACGATTGCATGTATTGCCGGCCAAGGGATCCCGTGGTGTAGGGCAGGTCGTACTTCTCGCACAACTCGCGCACCCGGACGCTGATCTCGGCGTAGCGATTGCTGGGCAGGTCCGGAAACAGGTGGTGCTCAATCTGGTAGCACAGGTTTCCGCTCATGAATGCCAGCAACGGCCCGGCGTTGAAGTTTGCCGATCCCAGCATCTGGCGCAGATACCACTCCCCCTGCGACTCGTTGTCGAATTCCTCTTTGGTGAACTTCTCGGCACCGTCGGGAAAGTGGCCGCAGAAGATCACCGCGTAGGACCAGTAGTTGCGGATCAGGTTGGCGACCACGTTGGCCCGCAGGGTGTGCTTCCAGTTGCGTCCGGCCAACGCCGGAAAAACGACATAGTCCTTGCCGACTTGCTTGCCGACCTTCTTCGCGATGATCCGCAGGTCTTTGCGCACTTCAGCCCACGTCTTATCATGTCTACGGACCGCCGAGAGCTCCAATCCGTGTGCCGCAACGCCCCATTCGAAAAGAGTGCCGAGCAGTAGGTTGTAGATCGGGTTGCCGATCATCCACCGCGACCAGGGCTCGTCACGGGTGACCCGCATGATGCCGTAACCCACGTCGTCATCCATGCCGACGATGTTGGTGTACTTGTGGTGGATGAAGTTGTGCGACTTCTTCCAATGCACACTCGGCGAAGTGGTATCCCATTCCCATTCGGTGGAGTGGATCTCCGGGTCGTTCATCCAGTCCCATTGACCGTGGGTGATGTTGTGACCGAGTTCCATGTTCTCGATGATCTTGCCGGTGCCCAGCATCGCGGTCCCAGCGCCCCACGCGAACTTATTGTGGCTGGCCATCAACACGATCCGAGCGCCGACCACCAGGGCGCGCTGCAACTGAACCGAGCGGCGAATGTAGCGCGCGTCGCGCTCGCCGCGAGACTCCTCGATGTCGGTGCGGATCGCGTCGAGTTCGCGCCCCAGCGCTTCGACGTCCTCGTCGCTGAGATGTGCGTATTGCTTTACGTCGGTAATTGCCATCGGTTCCTCCTCAGATCTTGAGCGTGCAGTTGCCGGATGCCGTGGAGATGCACGTCTGGATTCGGTCGCCCTCACCGTGTTCGGTCCCGGACCTGAAGTCGCGTACGTGCCCGGACTCCAGCGGAAGCACGCAGGTCTGGCAGATGCCCATCCGGCAGCCGAACGGCATCTGAATGCCTACCTGTTCTCCAGCTTCCAAAAGCGAAGTCGCGCCATCGATTTCGATGGTCTTGTCAGAAATCGCGAAGGTGACAGTGCCCCCCTCGCCACCCTTGTCGGTAGCGGCGATGGTAAAACGCTCCAAATGCAGCAGATCGCCGACGCCCGCGTCCTTCCAGAAATCCTCTGCGGTATCCAGCAAGGCGGTTGGCCCGCACACCCACGCTGATCGCTCGTGCCAGTCGCCCACGATGCCGTCGAACTCGTCGAATTTGATATGGCCGTCAGTTTCGGTGAGCTGCAGGTGAAGTCGATATCCGTCCTGCGATTCGTGAAGCTCTCGCAACTCGTCGTGGAAGATCACGTGGTCCGCGCTCGGGGCAGAGTGGATGTGCACGATATCGGCGTTCTGTTTACGGGCGTTCAGCGTCCGCAACATGGCCATCACCGGCGTGATGCCGCTGCCCGCGGTGACGAACAGGATCCTTTCCGGCGGCGGGTCCGGCAGCGCGAACTCTCCCTTTGGTGAGGCCAGGCGCACGATGGTCCCCGGCTGCACGCCGTTCACCAGGTGTGTCGACAGGAAGCCCTCAGGAGTGGCCTTGACGGTGATCGTGATGTTCTTGTTGTCGCGCCGCGGAATCGACGTCAAGGAATACGAGCGCCAGTGCCACCGGCCGTCAATCCGCAATCCGATACCGACGTACTGTCCGGGCCGGTAGCTGCCGGAAAAACCCCAACCCGGCTTTATCGTCACGGTTGCCGAATCGGCGGTCTCGGGGCGGACACCCACGATTAGGCCGCGCAGTTCGCGCGCCGACCACAGCGGGTTGAGCATTTTGAGGTAGTCGTCGGGCAGCAACGGCGTGGTCGCGCGGGCCGCCAGCCCGCGTGGCACGTTGACCCAGGACTTGACGGTCTCGACGCTTTTCGCGGGCGCCGTGCTCCAACGACTGAGACTGCGCAGCGTAGAACCCATTGTTCGTTCCGTGTCTATCGAAGTTCCGTGCGTCGGCTGAGAACACGGTTCTCCGTCGGCTTCCCCGCAGCGGCGTTCAATAAACAGTTGTTCGCTGAAATGAACGGTGGGCGACGCTGCGCAGGCCGTCGCACGGTACCGTCGAGGGGTGTCCAGCCAGGCCCGACGGCGGCGCCATCACCGGCCCGCACTGATCATCCTGGTGATCGCCGCGGCCTGCGGCTGCCTGGCCCTGGGCTGGTGGCAGTGGACACGGTTTCAGTCGCCGTCGGGCACCTTCCAGAACCTCGGCTACGCGCTGCAGTGGCCGCTGTTCGCGTGGTTCTGCGTCTACGCGTACCGCAACTTCGTCCGCTACGAAGAGGCTCCGCCGGAGCCCCGCAACCACGGCGCAGTCACCGAGATACCGGCCGGGCTGCTACCCGAGCGACCCCCGCCCGCACCGCAACCGCCCGACGATCCCGCCCTGCGCGAGTACAACGCTTACCTGGCCCAGCTCGCCGCCAAAGACGCCGAAAAGCAGAACAGGACCACCGCATGACCACACCCGAAACACCCGGAGCCATCTCCGCCGACCGCATCCGCCCCGCTCTGCTCGGCTACCGGATCATGGCGTGGACGACGGGTCTGTGGCTGATCGCACTGTGCTACGAGATCGTCTCGCACCTCGCGTTCCACCGAGAGATCAGGTGGATCGAGGTGGTGCACGGCTGGGTGTATTTCGCGTACGTGCTCACGGCTTTCAATCTGGCGATCAAGGTCCGCTGGCCGATCGGCAAGACCATCGGCGTGCTACTGGCCGGCACGATCCCGCTGCTGGGCATCGTCGTCGAGCACTTTCAGACCAAGGACATCAAGGCCCGCTTCGGGCTTTGAGCGACGGCCGAGCGTGAAGTGAGTTTCACGTTCGTGAGCAACCTGGGTCAGGTCAGGGTGCGCAGGGCGGGCAGCAGCAGCGCCAGTGCGCGACCACGATGCGAGGCCACGTCCTTCTCCTGCGGGCTGAGCTGCGCCGCCGTGCGGCCCCCGAACTCGTCGGGAACGAAAATCGGGTCGTAGCCGAACCCGCCGTCGCCACGTGGCGCGCGGGCGATCGTGCCGGGCCACTCGCCGCGGACGACGACTTCGCCGCTGCCCGAGACCAGCGCGCAGGCCGACACGAACGTGGCGGCGCGCCCTTCGTCGGGCACATCGCGCAACTGGGCGAGCAGCAGCGCGGTGTTGCCGGCGTCGTCGCCATGGGTGCCCGCCCAGCGGGCCGACAGCACGCCGGGCATGCCGCCCAGTGCCGCCACTTGCAGGCCGGAGTCGTCGGCCACGGTCGCTAACCTCGTCGCGGCGAACGCATCACGCGCCTTGGCCAACGCGTTGTCCTCGAACGTCGCGCCGGTTTCGGGCGCCTCGTCGAACGGCGCCACCTCGTTCAGCGACACCAGCGTCAGCCCCGACAGTCCCGCGCCGTCCAGCACCCGGCGCAGTTCGGCCAGCTTCTTGAGGTTGCGGCTGGCGACCAGCAGCTCAGTCAACAGTCATTCCGAACAGATCGTCTCCAAGCGCGCTACTACACGGCCAAGGTGCGCCAGGCCCGTTCAGCCGAGGTCGGCACCGGGATCGCCATCCCTCCGAATTGAGCAGCGTAGGCGTTGAACGCCTGAACGGCGCTCCGTTCCTGCGGCGCCGCCTGCGCAATGAGAGCGGGAACCTCAGTCTGCTTCCTGCCGCACATGTTGTCGGTGGCGCAGGACAGGGCATCGAGCACGTCCGCGAATTCCTTCGCCGCGTTCTGCAGACGGGCCAACACTTTCTGGTCGTAGCAGCCGTACAACCGCGGGATATCGACAAGGCGTCCGTCCGCTCGTATGTCGGTGCCAAGAGCACCTGCCGCTTGGCGAATACCGCGGATATCGCCGGATTCGACCGCCGCGTCGTAGGTCTTCAGCCTCTCCTTGAGCGGAGTCGCGAGACCGTCCGCGTACTGCTGCCGATAGAAGTCGGGCGACGCGACATTCTGGGGCGCTCGTCCCGAGCACGTTTCGGCGCCCGGAAGCGTGGTGACCACACTGGCCCGAGACGACGATGACTCCGCGGGTGTCTCCGAAGAGCTGCATCCGGTCAGAGCCAACGCGATACCCAGAATGGCCAATCCGCCCAGCGTGCGCCAATTCAAGGCGTGAGTCTGCAAACTCGCTCCGCTCAACGGACCCCTTCCCTGCCTGGCGTAGGTTACCAACGACTCTGGATCGGGGTGGGACAAACGGGATCTCGGCGTAGCAGCCGGGTCAGCTACCGAAGCTCTTCGTCGGATGCGGCCCTTCCGGCAGCACACCCGGGTAAGGCAACTCCAGTGCCTCGCGCTGGGCAGCGAACAACGTGTCGCACGTGCTGAGCGCCAAGTCCAGCAGCTTGTCCAGCGTCGAGCGCGGGAAGGTCGCACCCTCACCGGTGCCCTGGATCTCCACCAGAGTTCCGGTGTCGGTAGCGACGACGTTCATGTCGACCTCGGCGCGCGAGTCCTCCTCGTACGGCAGGTCGACGCGGATCCTGCCGTCGACCACGCCGACGCTGACGGCGGCGATCGCACACGACAACGGCCGCGGATCCGACAGCTTGCCCGCCGCCGACAGGTAGGTCACCGCGTCGGCCAGCGCCACATAGGCACCCGTGATCGCGGCGGTGCGGGTTCCGCCGTCGGCCTGCAACACATCGCAGTCGACGGCGATGGTGTTCTCCCCCAACGCCGCCAGATCGATGCAGGCGCGCAGCGACCGCCCGATGAGCCGGCTGATCTCCTGGGTGCGCCCGGACAGACGGCCCTTAACCGATTCCCGGTCGGACCGCGTGTGGGTGGCCGACGGCAGCATGGCGTACTCCGCGGTCAGCCACCCCAGGCCAGACCCCTTGCGCCAGCGCGGTACTCCCTCGGTGACGCTGGCGGTGCACAGGACTTTGGTGCCGCCGAATCCGATCAGCACCGAACCGGCGGGATTTTCGGTGAAGCCCCGGGTGATGATGACCGGGCGAAGCTCGTCGTCGTTGCGACCGTCTTCTCGTTTTGACACGACGCCACCCTAGCCCGCCGGTGTGTCGGGTGGGCGCACCCCCAGCCGCGCTGGGGTACCGCCCGCTTGCGGGGGACGGCGGGAGGCTCGATCGGTCGAATCAGACTCGTTCGGAGTGCCGAACGTCGAACGTCTCGTTGCACACCACCGCGTGCACGGGACCGTCGAACTCGGCCTTGGCCTCACTGATCACGTCCTCGCGCGAGGTCCAGGGCGGGATGTGGGTCAGCAGCAGCTCACGAACGCCGGCCTGCGCCGCGACCCGGCCGGCTTCGGTGCCCGACAAGTGCAGGGCGGGTGGACGATCCGGCTCGTGCGTCCAGGACGCTTCGCAGAGAAACACGTCGGCATCGCGAGCCAGCTCGACGAGCTGATCGCAGACTCCGGTGTCGCCGCTGTAGACGAACGACGCCCCGCTGGGATCGGTGATGCGCAAGCCGTAGGACTCGGTGGGGTGTGCCACGACGCGGGGCGTCACGGTGAGTGCACCGATGTCGACCGCTTCGCCGTCGACCCAGTGATGGACGTCGAATATGTCCGAGCAATCGTCGATTTCACCGCCGTAGGGTGACGACGCGGCGCCCAACCGCGACCACGTGTCGCTGGGGCCGTACAGCATCGCCTTGCCGAGGGGACGCGACGACGGGTGGTAGCGACGCCACACGAATAGACCCGGCATGTCCAGACAATGGTCGGCATGCAGATGAGACAAGAGCACGTGCACGGAAGCCGGGTCGGCATACCGCTGCAAGGCGCCTAGCACACCCCCGCCGAAGTCGAGAACCATCGGTGGAGTGTCTGGAGCCCGAAGCAAATATCCGGACGCGGGCGAGTCCGGACCCACCACGCTGCCCGAGCAGCCGAGCACGGTTATTCGCACGGACACTACTGTGCCATGCCCGGAACCACCATGAGAAAAACATCGCACGATTGATGTGATGAGAATCTCTCTGCGGCCTAGCCGATGGGCGAGTGATGCACGGGCCGGACACCGCTGACGGCGGGCCCCAGGAATCGCGCCGCCAATTTCGTGAACGCCTCGGGGTCGCCGGTAGCTTCGAAAACGCGGGTGGCCGGAGCCGCGTCATGCGGCCGCAGCAAATCCTTTTCGGTGAGCACCCGGAGCAGTTCCTTCGCGGTTTCCTCGGCGCTGGAAACGAGCGTCACATTTTCGCCCATCGCCAGCTGAATCAACCCGGACAGCAACGGATAGTGCGTGCATCCCAGGACCAGCGTGTCGACTTGTGCGCGTTGCAGCGGCTCCAGATACCCCTCGGCCAGTCCCAGTACCTGACGCCCGCTCGTCACCCCGCGCTCGACGAAGTCGACAAAGCGTGGGCAGGCCACCGCGGTGATCTCGGTGTCCCGGGCGGCGGCGAACGCGTCCTGGTAGGCGTGCGAGGCGATGGTCGCCTGGGTGCCGATGACGCCGATGCGGCCGTTGCGGGTGGTGGCGACGGCGCGGCGCACCGCCGGCAGGATCACCTCGACGACGGGGACGTCATAGCGCTCGCGGGCATCGCGCAAGCATGCTGCCGACGCGGTGTTGCAGGCGATCACCAACGCCTTGACGCCGCGGCCGACCAGATCGTCACCGATGGCCAGCGCGTGCGCGCGAACCTCGGGAATCGTGAGCGGACCGTAGGGACCGTTGCCGGTGTCCCCGACGTAGACGATGTCCTCGTCGGGGAGTTGGTCGATGATCGCGCGGGCTACCGTCAGCCCCCCGACGCCGGAGTCGAAAACCCCGACGGGCGCCAATGGTGAGCTCATGTCTTCAGGCGCGGCGTAGTGCCGGCTTTTCGCTTCGCCCGGGCCTTGCGTTCGGGAGTGGACAACCAATACGCGGCCACGACGCCGGCGATGGCACCGCACAAGTGGCCCTGCCAGGACACCCCGCCGCATCGGCCGAGCACCGGCATCGCGCCGAGAAGGACGCCACCGTAGACGAACAGCACCACCAGACCGATGACGATGTCGCTGAACCGCCGGACGAATATCCCGAAGACGAGCAGGAAAGCCAGCCAGCCGAAGATCAGGCCCGAGGCCCCGATATGGTCCGTCGGCCCGCAGTTGCTGCCCCAGTCGCCGATCAGCCAGGTGCCGAATCCGCCCAGGATCCACACGATCGCGGTGGCCCACACGAACCGGGATAATCCCGCCAGGGTCATCAGAAATCCGAGTACCAGCAGCGGGACGGTGTTGGCCATCAGATGCTGCCAGTTGGCGTGCAGCACCGGTGCGAAGACGATCCCCCACAGGCCGTCGGTTTCCAGCGGCCGGATGCCGTTGGCGTCCAGGGAATGCCGAGACAACTGGTCGATCAACTCGACCAGGTAGAGCAGCGCGACGAAGGTGAGGATCGTGGCTCCACCCACGATCCACTGCGGACGCTTGGTCGGTGGCGTCGCGGATATGCGCTGTTGTGCGCTACTCATGCGCGCCGCCCCTCCTCATCGCTTCGTCCTGCATCGTCGTCGGCGCGGCCCATGCCCATAACTGCCCTTCTAGAGCGTCCTCGGCATCGTCCAGGCTACCGGCATAGACGCCGGTCGACCGATACTTCCACCCGGGGTCGGCTCCTCAGCCGCTCGCTCTCCCGAATGCACCGGGCAGCGTGTCGCGGTAGGTCGGTATTCCGGCGACCGACTCGGCCGCCAGCACGCCGACCAGCACCGCACGGGCCAGGCAATCGGCCGCGGCGGCGCCCACCTCGGTGACCAGCCGCGTCTCCGGAGACATCGCCGCGGGCGCATCGGCCGGCGGGGGCACCTCGACCGCCCCGGTCGCCAGGGCAAACACGGTGTCACCGTCGAGCGGGGTGTGCGCCGGCCGGATCGTGCGGGCCAGGCCGTCCTGGGCGGCGATCGCGATGCGCCGGCACGCCGCGGAGCTCACCGCCGCGTCGGTCGCGACCACCGCGATCGTCGTGTTGAGCGGTTCCAGCGGAGAACGCAGCTGCGCGAGCGCGTCGATCTGGTCGGCCGGTGGCGGCGTCAACCCGAACTCCTCGATCAGGTCCGCCATCCACGGCAGGCCGGTGGTCCTGTCGACGACATCGCCCGCCGAGTTCACCGCGACGACCGCGCCGACGGTGACACCGGAGGGCAGCATCGTCGACGCCGTTCCGATACCGCCCTTGAGCACGCCGGCCCGCGCCCCCACACCGGCGCCGACCGTGCCGGCGGCCGTCATCGCGGCCGCGGCCTCACAGGCGGCGTAGCCGAATTCCGCCGTGGGCCGGCAATCCCAGCCGCCGACCGGCAGGTCGAAGATCACCGCGCCGGGCACGATGGGAACCAAGCCACCCTCCATCGCCACGCCGCGCTCGTGCTCCTCCAGCCACCGCATGACGCCGTCGGCGGCCGCCAACCCGTAGGCGCTGCCGCCGGCCAGCAGCACCGCGTCGACGAACCGCACCGTGTTGGCCGGATCCAGCAGATCGGTCTCCCGGGTGCCGGGCGCGCCGCCGCGGCAATCGACCGCGCCCACCGTCCCCGGCGGTGTCAGCACCACGGTGACGCCGCTCGCCCATCCGGCGCCCAACGCCGCGTCGGGGTCCAGCCGCTGGCAGTGGCCGACCCGGATGCCGCCGACATCGGTGAGCGAGTTCATCCGGCTTGCTTGCCCATCAACACCAGGACCAGATATTCCTGCAGGACGGTCAGCCACTGGTAGACGTCGAAGTGCGTGGCCATCGGATGGTCGGTAGCCAGCCGCTCCGGGCCGTCCGGCCCGATCTCGAGCATCACTCCCAGCGCCAGTCGAATGTCGTTGACCGCCGAAATCCAGGCGTTCGCCTGATCTTCGGTCAGCTCGAACCGGCCGCCGCTGTCCGGCACCGTACCCAACAACTGCTGTGCCGCAACACGTTTGGTGGCGATGATCTCCGGCTCGTGCAAACTGCGCAGCGCGGCATTGAGACCTTCGGGCGTCTCGGTCCCGGCGACGGAGGCGTCCTCGTCGTCGGGTCGGAAGAAGTCCGGCAGCAGCCGACGCAGCGTCGCATCCCCGGGAGGTTCCGAATTTCCCGTCTTGATCCCGGTGATCTCCTCGAGTTCGTCTCGCGGCGAAGAGGATTCCCGTTCGTCGAGCAAGTCGATCAATGCGCCGCCCAGATTCTTGAGCAGATCCGCCTCATGCGGAGCCAACGAAGACCGGAAACGGGGACCGTTCGCGGTCTGAACCCGCTTCCATTTGCGCACAGGAAATCCCGGATACCCTCGAATCTCAGCGGTCCTGCTGCAGCGTCGCCCACAAACCGGCGGCGTGCAGCTTGGACACGTCAACTTCCATGGACTCCCGGCTACCCGCCGACACCACCGCCCTGCCTTCGTTGTGCACCTGCAGCATCAGTTTGGTGGCATGCGGCTCGCTGTAGCCGAACAACTTCTGGAACACATACGTCACGTAGGTCATCAAGTTGACAGGATCGTCCCACACGATGGTGACCCATGGACTAGCCGTGACGTCGACTGGAGCGGACTCGCGTTGCCCGGTGGTGCCGGGCTTGGTAGGCGCTGACGCAACAACCATGGCCTCCAGGATACCGAGAGACGGGCCGCTCGCCGCCAGCCGTTACCGTTGGGAGAATGAGCGAGCCGGCCTTCGCTGGGTTGTTAACCGACAAATACGAGTTGACGATGCTGGCAGCGGCGCTGCGCGACGGGGCGGCCGAGCGCCGGACCGCGTTCGAACTGTTCGCCCGCCGCCTTCCCGAGGGTCGCCGCTATGGCGTGGTCGCGGGCACCGGCCGTTTGCTGGAAACTTTGCCACGGTTCAGGTTCGACGACGACGCATGCCGGTTACTGGCGCAATTCCTCGACGCTGACACCTTGCGTTACCTCCGCGACTTCCGGTTCGGCGGCGATATCGACGGCTACGCCGAAGGCGAGCTGTATTTCCCGGGATCGCCGGTGCTGTCGGTGCGCGGCAGCTTCGCGGAATGCGTGGTGCTCGAAACGCTGGCGTTGTCGATCTTCAACCACGATGCGGCTATCGCGTCGGCGGCGGCACGGATGGTCAGTGCGGCCGCGGGCCGCCCGCTGATCGAGATGGGATCGCGGCGAACCCACGAACGCGCCGCCGTCGCCGCGGCCCGCGCGGCCTATATCGCCGGTTTCGCCGCGTCGTCCAACCTGGAAGCGCAGCGTCGGTACGGAGTACCTACCGAAGGGACCGCCGCGCACGCCTTCACCATGCTGCACACCGGCGAGGGTGGGCCCAACGAGCTGGCGGCGTTTCGCGCCCAGGTCGACGCGTTGGGCCCGAACACCACGCTGCTGGTCGATACCTATGACGTGACAGCTGGGGTGGCCAATGCCGTGGCCGCCGCCGGGACGGCGCTCGGGGCGGTGCGACTGGATTCCGGCGAGCTCGGAGTGCTGGCCCGCCAGGTGCGCGAGCAGCTCGACCAGCTAGGCGCTACCCGCACCCGCATCGTGGTGTCCGGCGATCTCGACGAGTTCTCCATCGCCGCGCTGCGGTCCGAACCGGTGGACAGTTACGGCGCCGGCACCTCGGTGGTCACCGGTTCGGGTGCCCCGACCGCGGGCATGGTCTACAAACTCGTCGAAGTCGACGGCATCCCCGTGCAGAAACGCAGCAGCCACAAGGAGTCTCGGGGTGGCCACAAAGAAGCGCTGCGTCTTACCCGCCCGACCGGCACCATCACCGAAGAGGTCGTGCATCCGGCGGGCCGGCCGCCGTCGACCACCGAACCGTTCCGGGTGCTGACCACTGCGCTCGTCCGCGGCGGGGAGGTGGTGGCCGGCACGGACCGCGCGGCGCTGGCCGCCGCCCGCGAATTGGTGGCGTCTGGGCTGCACAGCCTGCCGTGGGAAGGCCTGAAGTTGGCGCCCGGGGATCCGGCGATTCCGACGCTGCACATCCCGGCCTGATCACCCGATTCGGATAACGTCGACGACGTGGCGGAGCCCGTTTCCGAGTCCGTGCCCGAGCTGCTGGCCATCGCCGTGGCCGCTCTCGGCGGCAGCGACCGCGGCGGCCAGCAGGAGATGGCCGCCGCGGTGGCGCGAGCATTCGAAACCGGTGAACACCTTGCCGTGCAGGCGGGCACCGGAACCGGCAAGTCGCTGGCGTACCTGATTCCCGCGATCGTCCGCGCGATCGCCGATGAGACGCCGGTCGTGGTCTCGACCGCGACGATCGCGCTGCAGCGCCAGCTTGTCGATCGCGACCTGCCGCGGCTGGCCGATTCACTCGCCGACGCATTGCCGCATTCCCCGCAGTTCGCTCTGCTCAAGGGACGACGAAACTACCTGTGCCTGAACAAAATTCACAACGGCTCCACCGACGAGCCGGATGCCGACGAGGGACGGCCGCAAGAGGAGCTGTTCAACCCGATGGCGGCCAGCGCCCTCGGCCGCGATGTGCAGCGACTCACCGCCTGGGCCTCGACGACCGATACGGGTGACCGTGACGACCTCAAACCCGGTGTGCCAGAACGGTCCTGGTCACAGGTCAGCGTTTCGGCGCGGGAATGCCTCGGAGTGGCCCGCTGCCCGTTTGGCTCGGAGTGCTTTTCCGAACGCGCGCGTGGCCGCGCCGGCGTGGCCGACATCGTCGTCACCAATCATGCCCTGCTGGCCATCGATGCCGTCTCCGAATCGACCGTCCTGCCTGAACATTCGCTGCTGGTAGTCGACGAGGCGCACGAGTTGGTCGATCGGGTGACATCGGTGGCCACCGCAGAGTTGACGTCGGCGGTCCTGGGCGTCGCCGCCCGGCGGATCACCCGCTTGGTACACCCGGAGCTGATCCAGCGCCTGGAGGCGGCGACCGCGACCTTTGCCGCGGCCATCCATGACACCACACCTGGCCGTATCGATCACCTCGACGACGAGATGGCGACATACCTGAGGGCGCTACGCGACGTGGCCGCCGCGGCGCGCTCCGACATCGACACCACCAGCGATGCCAAGGCCGCCGCGGCGCGCGCGGAAGCCGTTGCGGCACTGAGCGAGATCACCGACACCGCGTCGCGGATCCTGGCGTCGTTCGGGCCGGCTATTCCCGATCGCACCGAAGTGGTCTGGCTGGATCACGAGGACAACCGAGGTTCGCCGCGACCGGTGCTTCGGGTGGCGCCGCTGACGGTGGCCGGCCTGCTGCGCCACCACGTGTTCTCACGGTCGACGACCGTACTGACCTCGGCCACGTTGACGGTCGGCGGATCCTTCGACGCGATGGCCACGGCGTGGGGTCTGACCGGGCCGGACGAAAGCATCGAATACCCACCGTGGCGTGGCCTGGACGTCGGATCGCCGTTCCAGCATGCCAAGGCCGGAATCCTCTACGTGGCCGCGCATCTGCCGCCGCCGGGCCGCGACGGCACCGGCTCGGCCGAGCAGCTGACCGAGATCGCCGAACTGATCACCGCCGCGGGCGGACGCACGCTGGGCCTGTTCTCGTCGATGCGCGCCGCCCGGGCCGCCGCCGAGGTGATGCGCGAACGGCTGGCTACTCCGGTGTTGTGCCAGGGCGACGACAGCACATCGGCGTTGGTCGAGCAGTTCAGCGCCGAGCCCGAGACCTCGCTGTTCGGCACATTGTCGCTCTGGCAGGGCGTCGACGTGCCAGGCCCGTCGCTGTCACTGGTACTGATCGACCGCATCCCGTTCCCGCGGCCGGACGACCCGCTGCTCGGTGCGCGGCAGCGTGCGGTGGCCGCCCGTGGCGGCAACGGTTTCATGGCCGTCGCCGCGAGCCACGCGGCGCTGTTGCTGGCGCAGGGCTCCGGGCGACTGCTGCGCCGCGTCACCGATCGCGGCGTGGTGGCGGTCCTCGACTCGCGCATGGTCACCGCCGGTTACGGCGGCTACCTGCGCGCGTCGCTGCCGCCGTTCTGGCAGACCACCAATGCCGCGCAGGTCCGCGGCGCCCTGGAACGGTTGCGGGCCGCGCCGGACGACCTGTCCGCCTGACCCGGGCTATCCGGCGAGGGCGACCAGACCGAGTTCGTTGCCCGCCGCGAGCATCGGGTGCTGCGGCAGCACCCGAACCGTGTAGCCGACCGCGCCCGCCACCGGTAGCGAGGTCGTCGTCGCGAAGACCTGATTGCCGCCTTCGGCGGTGCCGGTGTACGACATTTCGACGGTGACCGGGTCCAACAGCGCATCACCGGAGTCGACCCGGCCGACCACCGCCTGCACGGTGACGTCGTCGGGTGCCAGACCGGCCAGCTGCACGGTCGCGGTCAGGGTGAGTTTCGACCCGAGCACCGGAGTATCGGGCAGGCCGGTGGAGTCGACGTCGGTGATCCGGATCTTGGGCCACGCCCTCTCCGCGCGCCGCCGGTAGTCGGCCAGCTCACGGGCGGCGCCGAACTCGCCGTCACCGGCGTCGGCGATGGTCTTGCGCAGGGATTCGGCGGCCGGCGTGTAGTACTGCTCGACGTAGTCGCGCACCATCCGGGAAGCCAGCACCTTGGGCCCGAGTGTTTGCACGGTGTGGCGCACCATTTCGATCCAGCGCGGCGGCACCCCGTGTTCGTTGCGCTCGTAGAACTTCGGCGCCACCGCCCGTTCGAGCAGGTCGTAAAGGGCGCTGGACTCGAGCTCGTCGCGGCGCGCCTCGTCGCTCACCCCATCGGCCGACGGTATCTCCCAACCGTTTTCGCCGTCGTACCACTCGTCCCACCAGCCGTCGCGAATGGACAGGTTCAAACCGCCGTTGAGCGCGCTCTTCATCCCCGACGTGCCGCAGGCCTCCAGCGGCCGCAGCGGGTTGTTGAGCCAGACGTCGCAGCCCCAATACAGCACCCGGGCCATGGACATGTCGTAGTCGGGTAGGAACGCGATGCGGTGGCGCACCTCGGGCCGGTCGGCGAAGCGCACGACTTGCTGGATCAAGGCTTTGCCCCCGTCGTCGGCCGGGTGTGACTTTCCCGCGACGATCAGCTGAACCGGCCGCTCCTTATTCAGCAGTATGTGTTCCAGGCGGTCGGGGTCGCTCAGCATCAGCGTCAACCGCTTGTACGTCGGCACTCGGCGAGCGAATCCGACAGTGAGCACATCTGGGTTGAAAGCCGTTGCGATCCAACCTAATTCGGCGTCAGATGCACCACGCTCCAGCCATGAGCGGCGCAGCCGCCGGCGGACGTCGTCGACCAGGAGCGATCGCAGCTGGGATCGGATCCACCAGAGGTGACCGGGGTGGACATCACGCAGTCGCAGCCACACACCCGGGTCGCTGAACGAGTCCGATCCGGCCAACTCGCGGCCCAGCTGCAGCCACTGCGGGGCGGCCCAGGTGCGGGCGTGCACTCCGTTGGTGATCGACCCGATCGGCACTTCGGCTCGGTCGAAGCCCGGCCACAGCTCGTTGAACATGTCCCGGCTCACGCGGCCGTGCAGCAGCGAGACACCGTTGGCGCGCTGTGCGAGCCGCAGTCCCATGTGCGCCATGTTGAACTTGGTCTCGTCGTCTTCGGCGCCGAGCGCGATCACCCGATCGATCGGCACCCCCGGCAGCAACGCCGGCGAACCCTCGTCGGGAGCCTCGTCGGAGTGGTCGCCGAAATAGAGCCGCACCATGTCGACCGGGAAGCGGTCGATGCCGGCGGGCACCGGCGTGTGGGTGGTGAACACGGTGGCCGACCGCACCACCGTGAGGGCGGTGTCGAAGTCCAACCCCGGATCGGCGATCAGCTCGCGAATGCGCTCCACGCCGAGGAACCCGGCGTGCCCCTCGTTCATGTGGAAGACCTCGGGGGCGGGCAGGCCTTCGATCGCGGTGAACCTACGAATCGCTCGCACGCCGCCGATGCCGGCCAGGATCTCCTGGCGCATCCGGTGTTCCTGGTCACCGCCATACAGGCGGTCGGTGACGCTGCGCAGATCGTGCTCGTTCTCGGGAACGTCGGAATCCAGCAGGAGCAGCGGCACCCGGCCCACCTGCGCCACCCAGATCCGCGCGGACAGCCGCGCGGAGTCCGGCAGCGTCAGCTCCACCAGCGCGGGGTCGCCGGCGGCATCGGTGAGCAACCGCAGCGGGAGCCCTTGCGGATCCAGCGACGGATAGGTCTCGTTTTGCCAGCCTTCCGCCGTCAGCGACTGGCGGAAGTACCCCGAGCGGTAATACAGGCCGACAGCGATCAACGGCACGCCCAGATCAGACGCGGCCTTGAGGTGATCCCCGGCAAGGATGCCCAGGCCGCCCGAGTAGTTGGGCAACACCTCCGCAACGCCGAATTCCATCGAGAAGTAGGCGATACCGGTCGGCATCGCGATACCGGCTTCCTGCTGTTGCTGGTACCACAGCGGACGGCTCAGGTAGTCGTTCAAGTCGGCCGAGAGCTCGTCGAGCCAGCGAAGGAACTCCTCGTCGAGCGCCAACTCGTCGAGACGCGCGGGGTTGACCGCTCCCAGCAGCGCCACGGGATCGTTGCCGCAATTGGCCCACAGCGTCGGATCGATGCTCGCGAATAAGTCTTGCGTTGCCTCGTCCCAGGACCATCGCAGGTTGATGGACAGCTGTTCGAGTGCGGCGAGCCGCTCGGGCAGATGGGCGCGGACGGTAAAGCGACGGAGGGCTTTCACACGAGACCACCTTACTGAGGATCGCCGGGAGCGCAGGCTGAGTGTCGAGCGTTCGCCGCCGGGCGTGTGTGGCCAGACACTAGGGTGGGTACGGGTAGTTACTGGGGCCGCAAAGACGCTTCCCCGGTACAGGAAATTTCCCCACGAGACGAAGTTTCTTCAGATGACAGGCATTCCGCGAGGCAGCACAATCCGCGGTGTGTCCGCGAACAATCGGACGGAACGGAGTGGTGGTGCCCGGTCGTGTCGAGATCGATAACGTCGCACCCGTCGTTTCCTGCGGCGCATACCCCGCCAAAGCGGTGGTCGGAGAGACGGTCCCAGTCAGCGCCGCGGTGTGGCGAGAGGGCCACGATGCGGTTGCGGCGACCCTGGTAGTGCGTTACTTGGGCCCGCGGTATCCGCAGGTCACCGAGACCCGCCGGGCTACGGCGATCGAGGCGCCCGAACGGCTGGCGTCACCGCTCGACGGCAAGGCTGTCGAGCGGGTCAAACCGCGGCAGCTGCCGATGACGGAGGGCTTGGAGCCTTACGTTTTCCACGGTCAGTTCACACCCGACCGCGTCGGGCTGTGGACGTTTCGGGTGGACGGGTGGGGTGACCCCATCCACACCTGGCGACATGGATTGCTGGCCAAGCTGGACGCCGGCCAGGGCGAGAAGGAACTGTCCAACGATCTGTTGGTCGGGGCCGTGCTGTTCGAGCGCGCCGCCACCGGGGTGCCGCGCGCGGGTCGCGATCCGCTGCTGGCTGCCGCCGCGGCGCTGCGCGCCCCCGGGGATCCGGTAACGCGCACCGCGCTGGCGCTCACAGCCGAGATCGAGGAGATCCTGGACACCTATCCGCTGCGAGAAATCGTCACCCGCGGCGAGCAGTACGGGGTCTGGGTCGATCGACCGGCCGCCCGCTTCGGCTCGTGGTACGAGATGTTTCCGCGTTCCACCGGCGGCTGGGACGCCGACGGCAACCCGGTGCACGGCACCTTCGCCACGGCGGCCGCGGATCTTCCGCGCATCGCCGACATGGGATTCGACGTCGTGTACCTGCCGCCGATTCATCCGATCGGCAAGGTACACCGCAAGGGGCGCAACAACTCTCCCACCGCGGCCCCCGGAGATGTGGGATCCCCTTGGGCAATTGGTAGCGACGAGGGCGGCCACGACGCGATTCATCCCGACCTGGGCACCATCGAGGACTTCGACAAATTCGTCGCCGCGGCTCGCGATCTGGGCATGGAAGTCGCCCTGGACCTGGCGCTGCAGTGCGCCCCGGATCACCCCTGGGCGCGCGACCACCGGCAGTGGTTCACCGAGTTGCCGGACGGCACCATCGCCTATGCGGAGAATCCGCCGAAGAAATACCAGGACATCTATCCGCTCAACTTCGACAACGACCCCGCCGGCCTCTACGACGAAGTGTTGCGCGTGGTTCGGCACTGGATTGACCACGGCGTCAAGTTCTTTCGGGTAGACAACCCGCACACCAAACCGCCGAACTTCTGGGCATGGCTGATCGGTCAGGTCAAGGACGCCGATCCCGACGTGCTGTTCCTGTCCGAGGCGTTCACCCCGCCGGCCCGCCAGTACGGTTTGGCCAAGTTGGGCTTCACCCAGTCCTACAGCTACTTCACCTGGCGCACCGCCAAGTGGGAACTCACCGAATTCGGCAATGACATCTCCGCGCTCGCCGACTTCCGGCGGCCGAATCTGTTCGTCAACACACCCGACATCCTGCACGCGATCTTGCAGCACAACGGGCCGGGGATGTTCGCCATCCGCGCAGTGCTGGCAGCGACCATGAGTCCGGCCTGGGGTGTCTACTCGGGCTACGAGCTGTTTGAGCACCGCGCGGTGCGCGAGGGCAGCGAAGAGTATCTGGACTCGGAGAAGTACGAATTGCGCCCCCGCGACTATGCGGGAGCGCTTGTCGAGGGCAGGTCGCTGGAACCATTCCTCAAACAGCTCAATGCAATCCGCCGGGTCCATCCCGCTTTGCAGCAGTTGCGCACCATTTATTTCCACGGCATCGACAACGATGCGTTACTGGCCTTCAGCAAATTCGACCCGGCCACCGGAGACTGCGTGTTGGTGGTGGTGACGCTCAACGCATTCGGCCCCGAGGAAGGCATTCTGTGGTTAGACATGGCCGCATTGGGTATGGAGCCCTATGAGCGGTTTTGGGTACGCGACGAGATAACCGGCCAGGAATTCCAGTGGGGGCAGTCAAATTACGTTCGCATCGACCCCGGACAGGCAGTCGCCCACGTCATCAATATGCCACTTATCCCGCAGGAGTCTCGAAACGTGTTGCTGCGCAGGAGGTAACAGGTCCCGGAAGGGGATACCAGCATGAGTCGAACCGAGAGCCGACCCGATGAACTCGCCAGGACGCACCTGGCGCCGGATCCGGGCGACTTAGCCCGTCTGGTGGCCGGCACCCATCACAACCCGCACGGCATCCTGGGCGCTCACGAGTATGGCGACCACACCGTCATCCGGGCCTTCCGCCCGCATGCCCAGGAAGTCGTCGCGGTCATCGGGGACGATGAGTTCCCGATGCGACACCTCGAATCCGGCTTGTTCGCGGTTGCGTTGCCATTCGCGAACCTCATCGACTACCGACTCAAGGTGGACTACGGCTCCGGCGCGCACCTGACCGCCGACGCCTACCGCTTCCTGCCCACTCTGGGTGAGGTTGACCTGCACCTGTTCTCCGAGGGCCGCCACGAGCGACTCTGGGAGGTGCTCGGTGCCCATCCCCGCACCTTCACCACGGCCGACGGCGTCGTCGACGGTGTGTCGTTCGCGGTGTGGGCACCTAACGCCAAGGGGATCAGCCTGATTGGCGAGTTCAACGGCTGGACCGGCACAGAGGCTCCGATGCGCGTGTTGGGCTCCACCGGGGTATGGGAGTTGTTCTGGCCCGGGTTCCCGGCCGACGGTCTGTACAAGTTCCGCGTGCACGGCGCCGACGGCGTCGTCAGCGAACGGGCCGACCCGTTCGCCTTCGCCACCGAGGTGCCGCCGCACACCGCGTCGCGGGTGACCACGAGCAACTACACCTGGGCCGACGAGTCGTGGATGACGCAGCGCGCGCAGCGCAATCCGGTCTTTGAGCCGATGAGCACCTACGAGGTGCATCTCGGTTCGTGGCGCCCCGGACTCAGCTACCGTCAGCTTGCCAGCGAGCTGACGGATTACGTTGTCGAGCATGGTTTTACCCACGTAGAGCTGCTGCCGGTGGCCGAGCATCCCTTCGCGGGCTCTTGGGGCTATCAGGTCACGTCGTATTACGCGCCGACTTCGCGATTCGGGACCCCGGATGATTTTCGGGCACTCGTCGACGCGCTGCACAACGCCGGCATCGGCGTGATCGTGGACTGGGTTCCCGCCCACTTCCCGAAGGACGCGTGGGCGCTGGGGCGCTTCGACGGAACACCGCTCTACGAGCATTCCGACCCCAAACGCGGCGAGCAACTCGACTGGGGCACCTACGTTTTCGACTTTGGTCGCCGCGAGGTACGCAACTTCCTGGTAGCCAACGCGCTGTATTGGCTCGAGGAATATCACATCGACGGCTTACGAGTGGACGCGGTCGCCTCGATGCTCTACCTGGATTACTCGCGCCCCGCGGACGGCTGGACACCCAACATCTACGGCGGCCGAGAAAACCTCGAAGCGGTGCAGTTCCTTCAGGAGATGAACGCCACGGCCCACAAGGCCGCACCGGGCATCGTCACGATCGCCGAGGAGTCAACCTCGTGGCCCGGGGTGACGCGGCCGACCAACCTTGGCGGCCTGGGCTTTTCGATGAAGTGGAACATGGGCTGGATGCACGACACGCTCGACTACATCAGCCGCGACCCGATCTACCGCAGCTTCCACCACCACGAGATGACCTTCTCGATGCTGTATGCGTTCAGCGAGAACTACGTGTTGCCGCTCAGTCACGACGAGGTGGTGCACGGCAAGGGCACGCTGTGGGGCCGGATGCCGGGCAACAATCACGTCAAAGCCGCTGGGTTGCGCAGCCTGCTCGCCTACCAGTGGGCCCACCCCGGCAAGCAATTGCTGTTCATGGGCCAGGAATTCGGCCAACGCGCCGAATGGTCGGAGCAGAACGGCTTGGACTGGTGGCAGCTCGACGAGCAAGGCTTCTCCAACGGGGTGCTGCGTTTTGTGCGCGACCTCAACGCCATTTACCGCAGCCGTCCGGCGCTGTGGAGCCGCGACACCACCCCCGAAGGCTATTCGTGGATCGACGCCAACGATTCCGGCAACAACGTGTTGAGCTTCCTGCGGTACGGCACGGACGGCTCGGTCATGGCGTGCGTCTTCAATTACTCGGGAGCGGAGCACAGCGGCTACCGGCTCGGCCTGCCCACCGCGGGCCGCTGGCGTGAGGTGCTCAACACGGATGCGACGGACTACAACGGTTCCGGAATCGGCAACCTCGGCGGCGTCGACGCCACGGAGGATCCGTGGCATGGGCGGCCGGCGTCGGCGATGCTGGTGTTGCCGCCGACCTCGGCCTTGTGGCTCGAACCCGAGTAATCCCGCTGGCCGCCGCGAGCGTCGAGTTGTCGTTGGATTGCGGCCTTGTCGACCCGACAACTCGACGGTCGCGGCCTGAATCTAGGTCGCTCTCAGTACAACGCGTTAGCGAGGTTCCGCCGGCCGGCGATGACCTCGGGATCGGCCGGATCAAAGAGTTCGAACAGCTCGATCAGCCGCGTTCGCACCTGAGTGCGCTCATCGCCGGATGTGCTGCGCACCAATGTCGTCAGGCGCTCGAATGCCGCCGACACGTCCTGGTTGAGGATTTGCACATCTGCTGCCGCGAAGGCCGCTTCGATGTCACCCGGGGCAGCATCCGCGACGGCCACCGCATCGGGGCGTTGTGCGGTTGCCCGCGTGAGGAAGTCGATCTGTCGGATCGCGGCCTTCGCCTCGACACTGTTCGGATTGGTGTTCAGCAGCGCCTGATACGACTGCTTGGCCGCCTCGAAGTCACCGGCCTCTAGTTGCTCGCGGGCCTGGGCCAACTGCGGGTCGACTTCGGCGTCATCCTCCGAACCGGTTGAGCCCTTGAGCTTTCCGGCCGTCGCCGACAACAGTTGATCTACCCAGCGGCGCAACTGATCGGCGGGCTGCAAACCTTGGAAGCTGGACAGCGGTTGGCCGGCGGCCAGGGCGACGACGGTCGGGACTGCCTCGACGCCGAAAATCTGGGCCACCCTGGGCGCCACGTCGACATTGACCGTCGCCAACGACCATTTGCCGTCGTCTTCGGCGGCCAGGCTGGCAAGTGTGTCAACCAGGTCGACGCAGGCCTCGCTACGCGGCGACCACAAGGCGACCACGACGGGCACTTCGTCGGAGCGGATCAGCACCTCGGCTTCGAAATTGGCCTCGGTGACCTCGGTGGCACCCGGCCCCGCCGGCGTTGGGCCGCCCGCGGCACCACCGGCCGGAGCGCTCTGCTGAGCACGCTGCTTAAGACCGGACAGGTCGACCGCACCAGCCAGCGCGGGCCCGATCGAGGATCTCGGACGCGTCACAGCGTCAAGTCTGTCATGCGCGGCGATGAGCGATCCACCCGGTGGCGCGGACGCTCAGCCGGGCCCCGGTCAGCTCATATGAGCAAAATCACAACGCTCCCCTCCCAGCGCGCTCTAGCAACGCCTGGGGATCGTCGCGGCGGGGTCAGCCGGCCCGCAGAATCAGCGCGTCGCCCTGGCCGCCGGCCCCGCACAGCGCCGCAACGCCATAGCCGGAGCCACGGCGCGCCAGCTCCAGCGCCACATGCAGCGTGATCCGGGCACCCGACATGCCAATCGGGTGGCCTACCGCGATCGCACCGCCGTTGACGTTCACCAGCTCGGGGTTTATGCCGAGCTCGCGCGTGGAGGCCAGCGCTACCGCCGCAAACGCCTCGTTGATCTCCACCACATCGAGCTGGTCAACCGAGATGCCCTCACGGCCGAGTGCCTTCTTGATCGCGTTGGCAGGCTGCGACTGCAACGTCGAATCGGGTCCCGCGACGACGCCGTGCGCACCGATTTCGACCAGCCACGACAGGCCCAGCTCCTGCGCCTTGGCCTTGTTCATCACCACGACGGCCGCGGCCCCGTCGGAGATCTGCGAGGCCGAGCCCGCGGTGATGGTGCCGTCGCGGCGAAATGCCGCTTTCAGACCGGCCAACGACTCGGCGGTGGTGTTTGCCCGAATCCCCTCGTCCTGGGTGAACTGCAGCGGATCGCCTTTGCGCTGTGGGATGTTCACCGGCACCACTTCGTCGGTGAAGACGCCGTCCTTCCACGCCGCGGCCGCCTTTCGGTGGGACTGTGCAGCGAATTCATCCTGTTCGGCGCGGGTGAACTTGTCGACGTCATTGCGCTGCTCGGTGAGCGCGCCCATCGGCTGGTCGGTGAACACGTCGTGCAGGCCGTCGTAGGCCATGTGGTCGAGCACCGTCACGTCCCCGTACTTGTAGCCGGCACGGCTGTCCATCAGCAAATGCGGTGCCTTCGTCATCGACTCCTGACCACCGGCGACCACCACGTCGAACTCCCCGGCGCGAATCAGCTGGTCAGCAAGGGCGATGGCGTCGATACCGGACAGGCACATCTTGTTGATGCTCAGCGCCGGGACATCCCAGCCGATGCCGGCCGCTACCGCTGCCTGGCGGGCGGGCATCTGGCCGGCCCCGGCGGTCAGCACCTGGCCCATGATCACGTATTCCACCGCATCGGCCGCAACGTTGGCCTTCGCCAGCGCGCCGGCAATCGCGATCCCGCCCAGATCGCTGGCCGAAAAATCCTTCAGCGAACCCATCAACTTGCCGATCGGGGTTCGCGCTCCAGCAACGATCACCGACGTCGTCATGACAACCTCCTAGCCATTCGGGGACGGTCGATCTGGCCTCCCCGAGAAGCGCAATCTTTGCCGCCAGGTTACCGTTATGTGATGACGACCGATCAAGTTGACGCCCGTCAGATCCTGGCCACCTCGCTGGTGACTGCGATTGATCACGTCGGCATCGCAGTCGCCGACCTCGACGCAGCCATCGCCTGGTATCACGACGCCCTCGGCATGATCCTGGTGCATGAGGAAGTCAACGAGGACCAGGGAATCCGCGAAGCCATGCTGTCGGTGGCCGGCGCGAAGGGCGGCCCTGCGCAGATCCAGTTGATGGCCCCGATCGACGACTCGTCGACGATCGCGAAGTTCCTGGACAAGCGCGGACCGGGCATCCAGCAGCTGGCCGTTCGGGTCAGCGACCTCGACGCCCTCATCGAGCGGCTGGTTGAGCAGGGCGTGCGGCTGGTCTACGAGGCACCGCGGCGCGGCACCGCGAACTCGCGGATCAACTTCATCCATCCCAAAGATGCCGGCGGCGTACTGATCGAGTTGGTCGAGCAGGCTTCCTAGCCGCGCACCAAATTCACGACCACTTTCGGGTCGGGCTGCGATTCGCCCGATTGGTCCAGCACGGCGTGTGCCAGTGCCGGCGGTCGTCTTCTCGTGTTTGCAGTGCGCCTCCGGCTGAGTCCGCCGGCCATACCACCAGATGCGCAGTGCCCGAACGGATTTCGTGATCGCAGCCGGGGCAGCGGTAGGTCTTGGCGGCGCGCGCAGCAGCGATCGGGCGCACTTCGTAGTCGTGACCGCCAGGCCCGGTTTCCACCCGATTCAGCACCGGCGGCAGCGAAGGCAGCTGCTGCCGGCGGGGCGGTGTGCGGCGCCGAGCCATGCCGACAAGTCTAATCGGGCAAATCAGAACAGCCGGTACTCGTCGCTGTCCATTCCCCGCATCTTGTCGTAATCCAGTGTAAGGCAACGTATCCCGCGGTCAGTGGCTAAAGTTCGCGCTTGAGGTTTAATCTGCTGAGCGGCAAACACACCCTTGACCGGCGCGAGGACGGTGTCGCGATTCAGCAATTCCAGGTAGCGGGTGAGTTGCTCCACGCCGTCGATCTCGCCGCGTCGCTTGATCTCCACCGCGACCGAGCCACCCCGCTCGTCACGACACAAGAGATCGACGGGGCCGATCGCGGTCATGTACTCGCGGCGCACCAACGTGTACCCGTCACCCAGCAGGTGGACATGCTCGGCGAGCAGCGCCTGCAGGTGCGCCTCGACACCGTCCTTGACCAGCCCGGGGTCGACACCGAGATCGTGGCTCGAGTCGTGTTCGATCTGCTCGACAGTGATGCGCAGCTGCTCGCCCGCCTTGTTCTCCACCACCCACACCGGCGTCTCCCCGGTGAGCTGTTCGGTCAACCAACACGGCGGACTCATCCAGTTCAGCGGCTTGTAGGCGCGGTCATCGGCGTGCACGCTGACCGATCCATCGGCCTTGAAGAGCAACAACCTTCGCGCCGACGGCAAATGCGCGGTGAGCCGGCCAACGTAGTCGACGGTGCACTGGGCGATCACAAGACGCACCCGACTCACCTTAGAGCGTCGTCAACGAATTAGGCTGACGCCACCATGTCGGCCAAAAAGACGACGTCGGCTAAAAAGACGACGTCGGCCAACAAAACCTTGGCGCAACGCTTCGGCCGGGTGCTCGAGGCGGTCACTCGTCAGAGCGGCCGGCTGCCGGAGACGCCCGCGTACGGTTCCTTGCTGCTCGGTCGGGTGACCGAGAGCCAGGCCCGCCGGCGAGTGCGTATCCAGACCATTCTCACGGTCTTCATCCTCGCGGCGAATCTGATCGGGATCGGGGTGGCGGTGCTGTTGCTGGCCGTCGCGTTGCCGTCACCGAGTGTCTTCACCGACGCGCCGCCGTGGATCACCTACGCCGTCGCGCCCGGATACATCGCCGTCGCGCTCGCTCTCGGGACCTACTGGATCACCCACCGGACCATGGCCGCGCTGCGGTGGGCGATCGAAGAGCGATCGCCCACCCTCGACGACGAACGCAATACCTTCCTGATCCCGTTCTGGCTGGCGATCGGCGTGCTCGTGCTCTGGGGCATCGGAACGGCGTTGTTGACCACGGTCTACGGACTGATCAATACGCTGTTCATCCCGATCGTGGGTTTCTCCGTGGGGATCTGCGGCATCCTGGTCGCCACCGCCAGCTACCTGTTCACCGAGTTCGCCTTGCGTCCGGTGGCCGCTCAGGCCCTCGAGGCCGGACGGGCCCCGCGGCGGCTGGCACCGGGCATCATGGGCCGCACCCTGACCGTGTGGCTGCTGAGCTCCGGCGTCCCGGTGCTCGGCATCGCGCTGATCGCGTTCTTCGCGCTGGTGCTGGGGAATCTGAGCAGGACCCAACTCAGTGTGGCGGTGTTGATCGTCTCGAGTGCGACGCTGATCTTCGGGTTCGTGCTGATGTGGATCCTGTCCTGGCTGACCGCTACGCCGGTACGCGTCGTGCGTGCGGCGCTCAAGCGGGTCGAACAGGGAGACCTCCGCGTCGACCTGGTGGTCTTCGACGGCACCGAACTCGGCGAGCTGCAGCGCGGATTCAACGCGATGGTCGACGGCCTGCGCGAGCGCGAACGCGTGCGCGATCTCTTCGGCCGGCACGTCGGGCGCGAGGTCGCCCTGGCCGCCGAACGCGATAAGCCCAAACTCGGTGGAGAAGAACGCCACGTCGCCGTCGTGTTCATCGACATCGTCGGCTCCACCCAGCTGGTGACCAGCCAACGGCCCGCCGACGTCGTTGCGGTGCTCAACCGGTTCTTCTCGATCGTCGTGGAGGAAGTCGACCGAAACCACGGTCTGGTCAACAAGTTCGAAGGCGACGCATCGCTGGCCGTCTTCGGTGCCCCGAATCACCTGGACTGTCCCGAAGACGCGGCGCTGGCCACCGCACGCGCGATCCGCGATCGGATGGCCGCCGAGATGTCCGAGCTCGAGGCCGGTATCGGCGTGGCGGCCGGGCAGGTGGTCGCCGGCAACGTCGGCGCCCAAGAACGGTTCGAATACACGGTGATCGGTGAACCGGTCAACGAGGCGGCCCGACTGTGCGAGCTGGCCAAATCCCACCCGGGCGGATTGTTGGCGACCGCGGGCACCATCGAGGGCGCGAGCCAAAGTGAGCGTGCCCGTTGGTCTTTGGGCGAGACGGTAACGTTGCGCGGGCACGACCACCCCACCCGGCTGGCCGCACCCCGAAGCGCCGAATAGGCGGGGTGGTTTCGTGGCAACCCTGGTCGCCTTTCACGCGCATCCCGACGACGAGGTGGTCCTCACGGGCGGCACTCTCGCGGGAGCGGTGGCAGCGGGGCACCGGGTAGTCCTCGTCACCGCGACCGACGGACGCATGGGCGACGAGACCGACGAAACCCGGATGGATGAATTGCGCTCGAGCGCAAGGATTCTCGGTTTGCACCGGGTGGAGTGTCTTGGCTATGCCGACAGTGGCTTCGGGCCCGTCTTCTACCCGGATCCGCCCGGTCGAGTCAGGTTCGCGCGGGCAGAGGTCGAAGCGGCGGCACGGCGGCTGGCCGCGATCCTTCGCGACGAGGACGCGCGGCTGCTGCTGAGCTATCAGCTCAACGGCGGCTACGGACACCGGGACCATGTGCAGGTCCATCACGTCGGCAAGCGTGCCGCGGAGTTGGCCGCGACTCCGCAGGTCCTCGAGGTGACGATGCCACGCGAATTACTGCGTCGCGTCGGCAATCTCTGTCGCCTGCTGCGACTTCCGGCGCCCTACGATTCCGACACGGTGCGCACCGCCTACGCTCCGCAAGCCACGATCACCCATCGGATCGACGTCCGACGGTTCGCTCGACAAAAGCGAGACGCGTTCGCCGCCCACCGTTCACAGATCGGCGGCGGACGCAACGCGCGTTTGTTCGGGCTGCTGATGCTCTTGCCGCCGCAAGTGTTCGGATTGGTGTTCGGCCATGAATGGTTCGTCGATCCGGCCGCGCGCCCGGGCAGCGTGCGCCGCAACATCCTCGACCATTAGTAGACGCTTGAGCTAGTCGCGTCCCGCCTCTACGATCTTGTCCGCCACAGTGATCGGCCTGGTGAAGATCGCCTCATGGCTACCCGGCATCTGAACAAGTCGGAACGTGCCCAGCCGGCTCGACATTCGCGGATGCCAACCCGCCTCCCCGGGTGGCAACACCAGATCCTCGGTCCCGACAAGATAGCTCCGCGGGGTCGCAAGCCGATGAAACTTGGCCATTTCCAATGGTTCTACCCACGGCCCAAACGGCTCGGGTGAAAGTTGGGCGTAGGCTCGCTCAACAACTTCAGCGTCCCCGTCATTGATGAAGACGTCGCGCCAGACATCGAACGGGATGGTGAACGTGTTGTCGTCCGACTCGGCGGCCATCGCGGCGTATCCCTCGGTATCACCGGGCAGGTTCTCGAGCGTGGTTTCGCCGTCGTTCAGAACGAAGGCACTCCAGAACACCACGCGGCGAACGCGATCCGGAACCGCCTCGACCACCTTGCTGATGATCGTGCCGGCGTAACCGTGTCCCACCAAGACGAAGTCAGAAAGTTCCTTGCTTACGACGAAGTCAACGACCGACTGCACCGATTGGGCGTGGGTGACGTTTTTCGCGACGTTCTTACCGTGGCCCGCCACCGTCGGCGCGTAGGCGGTGTGGCCCAATTGCTGCAGGCGTTCGACGACCGGCTGCCAGGCCGAACCGTCGTGGCAGCCGCCATGAACCAATACGAAAGTGTAGGGGCCAGCGCTCGCCGGTGCGGTGTCGTCGGTTTTCATGCGAGTTCTCATTCAATAGTGTCGTCGCCATCGTGCTACCGCAACGACATTCGTCCTACCGCGTGAGAGGCCGCAGCTCGGAGAATTCTGCACGATCGCACCACTAGGACAGACTGCGAATCCGCGCGGGCACTGTCCCTCGCACCAAGGATGCCACCAACAGCAGGGCGACCATCAGCAGCGTTCCCACAAACCACACGGTGGCCCGCCAGCCGCCCACGCTATAGAGCAGCCCGCCGAACGCTCCGGCCACCGAGCTGCCCAGGTAGTAGCTGCACAGGTAGAGCGCCGAGGCGGCGGCGCGATCACGACGTGCCGCAGCGGCCACCCATCCGCTAGCCACCGCATGCGCGGCGAAGAATCCTCCGGTGAACACTCCGGTCCCGACGATGATCACCGGCAACGCATTCGGCAGTGTCATCAACAGACCCGTCACCGTGACCGGCAAGGCGCCGCCCAGCACCAGCGCGCGTCCCCTGCGGTCGACGAGGCGTCCCGCCATCACCGATGTCCAGGTGCCCACCAGATACAGCAGGAACAGCAGACCCACCACCGAAGGCGTCAGCTCGAACGGCGCGTCGGCTAGCCGGTAGCCGAGGTAGTTGTACACGGTGACGAATCCGCCCATCAGCGTGAAAGCCAAGGCAAAAAGCTTCAGCAACAGCGGATTTCGCAGATGCGCGAGAAGACTCTGTGTGGTCGCGCGCAGGCTCACCGGTTTCGGCGTGAAGAACTGAGACCGAGGCACGAGCAGGGCGAATACCACCGTGGCGGCCAGCGTGGTCAACGAGCACACCAGCAGTGCAATCCGCCAGGTACTGACCCCGAGGACCAGCGCCGGCACGATCCGTCCCGCACAGCCACCGATCGTCGCTCCGGCGATGTAGCGTCCCATCGCCGACCCCAGCGAAGAAGCGTGCACCTCCTCGGCCAGAAACGCCATCGCGACCGCGGGTATCCCCGCCAGCGCGACGCCCTGCAGCGCCCGTCCGATCAGCAGGACGCCGAATGTCGGACTGAACGGCAGCAGTAACCCGATCACGCAGGACGTGATTCCCGAAATCAGCATCACGGTGATGCGCCCGTAGCGCTCGGACAGCACGCTGGCCGGGACGATGGACAGCGCCAGCATTCCGGTGGTGAGCGAGACCGTCAGCGCCGAGGTGGCCGGGGAGATCCGGTAGTAGGCCGACAACGCGGGAAGAAGCGCCTGGGTGCAGTACATCGCGGCCAAGCTGGCCAGGCCTGCGCCGCACAGCGCCGTGGTCACTCGCCGGTATCCGCTGCTGCCGGCTCGGTGCGCGGTGGGGGTCGCGGCGAGCTGGGACATACCGACGATGCTCCGCGCCGACCCACCCAATCGGAAATGAATTATTTCCGAAAATATGATGCAATTTCGACATAAGCAGAGGTGGCGGTCATGGCCGATGGCGATTACGAGTGGTTCCTCACACTTGCCGAGCTTCAACACGTTACGGCGGCAGCTCAACAACTTCATATCGCGCAGCCGACACTGACCCGGATGCTGGCGCGCCTGGAACGCCGGCTGGGGGTGTCGTTATTCGATCGTCACGGCCGCCGAGTCTCGCTGAGCACCTACGGCCGGATCTTCTACGAGCATGCCCGCCGGGCCCAGCTGGAGCTCGATTCGGCCCGCCGCGAAATCGAGGACCTGAGTAACCCTGCCGCCGGTGAGATCCGGCTGGGCTTCCTGAGTTCGTTTGGATCGGTTGTCGTCCCCCGCTTGATCGCGGGGTTCACCGAGGTATCGCCACGCGTGACGTTCACGCTCGAGGAGGGCGCCGCCGAGTCGATCAGCGATCGCGTGCTGGCCGGGTTTATCGACGTCGGGGTGGTTTCGCCGCGGCCGCAGAAACCAACTCTCGCCTGGCGCAGCCTGTTTCGCCAGCGCCTCGGCGTTGCCGTACCCCGCGGCCACCGTCTGACGGATGCGGCGGCAGTGTCCATGACGGATCTCGCCGACGAGCCCTTTGTCACCATGCATCCGGGATTCGGCATGCGACAGCTACTCGATGAGCTTTGTGCCGCAGCGCAATTCCAGCCACGCATCGCCCTGGAATCGACGAACCTGACCACCAACGCCGGGCTGGTGGCCGCGGGGCTGGGCATCAGCCTGACGCCGATCGACGGCAGCGAGCATGCGCCCGAGGTCAGCGTGCTGCGCCTGGCCGACGCCGACGCCTACCGCGACATCGGGATGATCTGGGATTCGGCTCGACCGTTGTCCCGCGCCGCCCGCGACTTCGTCGCGTCCGCCGCGCCAATGCGGACTCCGGCCTAGACCGAATGGCCCCATGACTTAATACCAAGTACCTGAGCCAAGGCCGCCGCGATCTCGCCCGACCATTCGCCCCGCATCGTGCCATCCACTACGTGGTGAACCATCTGACCCGCGCTGGCGCGGCCGCGGTGGAGCACCGAGAGCGGATCGGCGCAACGCAGCGGTAGCCGATTCCGCTCAGCCGGCGGGCCGCCACAGCTCCACGGTGGTGTGCGCGCCGGCGGGCAGCTCGAGAATCTCGATGGGCGTGTCATCAGGGTCGTAGACGAAGAACATTCGCACCCCACCGATGTCGACGGCCGGCTCGGTACGCACCTCGGGGTGCTGGCGCCGAAGGGCTTCGTACGTGTCGTCGAGGTCGGCGACGCGAAACGAAATGTTGGTGTAGCCACGGTGCGGGCCGGCAGGGCTGGCGGGCACATCGCCCAGAAAGAGCAATTCGACCATCGCTCCCCCGATCAATCCGCCAACCATACGGCCATTTTGTGCGGCACCACCGGTCACGGCATTGAGCCCGCCGCCCTCGAGTTCGACATCGAAGACGACGTCGATGCCCAGCACCGAGGCATAGAACGCCAGGGACTCGTCCATATCGGAGACACCGATGCAGACATGGGAGAAGTTCTCGACGGCGATGGGTCTCGGCTCGGTCATGCGGACTCCTTTGCGGCAATCGGTAGTTCACTTCACGGTTTTGATCGCAATCAGGGATCGGATCCTCGATATGCCGGGAAGCGATGACAGCTTCTCGGCATACAGCTTCGCGTAATCGGCCAGGTCGGCAGCCGCGACGAGCAAGACATAATCGGGTGTGCCCATCATGCGGCGGCAGTCGATGATCCCTCAAGCGCCACGACTGCGCGCTCAAACGGACTCGGGTTCCACGGACGCCGTCACTTTGAACCCGCGTCCGAGCGCCTCATCGTTGATGATCGCCTGGTAGCCCCGAATCACACCACCCTGCTTCAAGATTCGGCCTCGCCGCAGGCAGGAACGAGCGCTGAGTCCGATGCGCATGGCCAGCTCGAGGTTCGACACCCGCCCATCCGCGGCGCGATGGCTGATTGTTGCTTGATCAGGCAGCCGTCATCTGAGGCAACTCGCGGCCGGCCCACCATCATGTCGCTTTTCCGCCAGTCTTGTCGGTGGGCAGGTGTAACTGTGGAAGCGTGCACGACGATTTCGAACGCTGCTACCGGGCCGTCCAATCCAAGGACGCCCGGTTCGACGGCTGGTTCGTCACCGCGGTGCTGACCACCCGGATCTACTGCCGGCCCAGCTGCCCCGTGCGCCCGCCGTTCGCCCGCAACGTGCGGTTCTTACCGACCGCGGCGGCCGCGCAGCGCGCGGGTTTCCGGGCCTGCAAGCGCTGCCGCCCCGACGCCTCGCCGGGCTCACCCGAGTGGAACGTGCGTGGCGACGTCGTCGCGCGGGCCATGCGGCTGATCGCCGACGGCACGGTCGATCGAGACGGAGTCGGCGGTCTGGCTGCGCACCTGGGCTACACGACCCGGCAGTTGGAGCGGCTGTTGCAGGCCGAGGTCGGCGCCGGGCCGCTCGCGCTGGCCCGCGCGCAGCGAAGCCAGACCGCCCGGCTGCTCATCGAGACCACGGACCTGCCGTTCGGTGATGTCGCGTTCGCCGCCGGCTTTTCCAGCATCCGCCAGTTCAACGACACCGTGCGCCTGGTGTTCGAAAGCACACCGAGCGACTTACGCAAGCGCGCGGCAGCCCGTTTCGGGGCCCACACGACTTCGCCTGGGACAGTGAGTCTTCGGCTGCCGGTGCGTACCCCGTTCGCCTATGAGGGGGTCTTCGGCCATCTGGCCGCGGGTGCCGTCCCAGGTTGCGAGGAAGTGCGCGGCGGTGCATACCGACGCAGCCTGCGGCTTCCGGCCGGCAACGCCGTGGTCGCGCTGACGCCGGCCGTCGATCACGTCCGCTGCCTATTCGTGCTCGACGACTTCCGCGATCTCACCACCGCGATCGCCCGCTGCCGGCGGCTGCTCGACCTCGACGCCGATCCGGAAGCGGTCATGGACACCCTCGGCCGCGACCCGCTCCTCGCCCCGGTCGTGGCCAAGGCGCCGGGGCAGCGCATCCCCCGCACGGTCGACGAGGCCGAGCTCGCGGTGCGCGCGGTATTGGGTCAGCAGGTATCGACCAAGGCCGCACGCACCCACACGGCCAGATTGGTCACCGCTTACGGGCAACCGGTCCACGACCCGGAAGGCGCACTGACGCATACCTTCCCGTCGATCGAGCAGCTCGCCGAGATCGATCCCATCCATCTCGCGGTCCCCAAGTCCCGACAGCAGACGATGAGCGCACTGGTGGCCGGCCTTCTCGATGGCACGGTAGTCCTGGACGCCGGAAGCGATTGGGACAGCGCCCGCACCCAATTGCTGGCCCTGCCGGGCGTCGGCCCGTGGACCGCGGAGGTGATCGCGATGCGCGGCCTAGGGGATCCGGACGCCTTTCCCGCCAGCGACCTAGGGCTACAACTCGCCGCCAAACAGCTGGGCCTACCGACGAATCAACGCAAACTCATTGAGCACAGCGCACATTGGCGCCCCTGGCGCTCCTATGCGACCCAACATTTGTGGACCACCCTCGAGCACCCGGTAAACCAATGGCCGCCACAGGAGGTCGCATGATCCAATACCGCACCATCGACAGCCCGATCGGGCTGCTGACGCTGGCCGGCCGCGGCTCGGTGTTGAGCAACCTGCGGATGGTCGACCAGACCTACGAACCGAGCCGCGCCGACTGGTCGCCCGACCCGGGAGCATTCAGCGCGGCCGCGAACCAACTCGAGGCGTATTTCGCCGGCGAGCTCACTGATTTCGATCTCGAACTCGAACTGCGGGGTACCGCGTTCCAGCGGCGAGTCTGGAAGGCGCTGCTGACGATTCCGTATGGCGAAACCCGGTCGTACGGAGAAATCGCCGAGCAGATCGGTGCCCCCGGCGCCGCGCGCGCTGTCGGATTGGCCAACGGCCGCAATCCGATCGCGATCGTCGTCCCCTGCCACCGCGTGATCGGCGCCAACGGCAGCCTGACCGGCTTCGGCGGCGGACTCGGGCGCAAACGAAGGCTCCTTGAATTAGAGCACCAGCGGTCGAATTTAACGCTATTCGATTAATTGCGAAAGCAAAAACACCCCCTTTGCAGGGGGTGTTTTTGTGTATGTTCGGCGGTGTCCTACTTTTCCACCCGATAGGGCAGTATCATTGGCGCTGACAGGCTTAGCTTCCGGGTTCGGAATGGGACCGGGCGTTTCCCTGTCGCTGTGGCCGCCGTAACTCTATTTATTTTTCATTCAAGTGTATTGATGGGGGGTGTGGTATTCGGCGCGACTAAAATAGTCACAGAATAGTGGTTGCGATTGTGTTGGTAAGTTTTCGGCCGGTTAGTGCCAGTTCCCTGCACTCATTACTGAGCTTCTAGGTCTGGCCTATCAATCCCGTGGTCTGCGGGGGGCCTTATCCCTCTAAAAGGGTGAGAAACCTGATCTTGGAGAAGGTTTCCCGCTTAGATGCTTTCAGCGGTTATCCTGTCCGAACGTAGCTATCCAGCGGTGCCCCTGGTGGGACAACTGGTGCACTAGAGGTTCGTCCGTCCCGGTCCTCTCGTACTAGGGACAGGTTTCCTCAAGTTTCTGACGCGCGCGGCGGATAGAGACCGAACTGTCTCACGACGTTCTAAACCCAGCTCGCGTGCCGCTTTAATGGGCGAACAGCCCAACCCTTGGGACCTGCTCCAGCCCCAGGATGCGACGAGCCGACATCGAGGTGCCAAACCATCCCGTCGATATGGACTCTTGGGGAAGATCAGCCTGTTATCCCCGGGGTACCTTTTATCCGTTGAGCGACACCCCTTCCACTCGGGGGTGCCGGATCACTAGTCCCGACTTTCGTCCCTGCTTGACTTGTAAGTCTCGCAGTCAAGCTCCCTTGTGCACTTACACTCAACACCTGATTGCCGTCCAGGTTGAGGGAACCTTTGGGCGCCTCCGTTACATTTTAGGAGGCAACCGCCCCAGTTAAACTACCCGCCAGGCACTGTCCCTGAACCCGATAAGGGTTCGAAGTTAGGTGTCCAATACGGTCAGAGTGGTATTTCAACAACGACTCCGCTCTAACTGGCGTTAGAGTTTCACAGTCTCCCACCTATCCTACACAAACAGTACCGAACACCAATACCAAGTTGTAGTGAAGGTCCCGGGGTCTTTTCGTCCTGCCGCGCGTAACGAGCATCTTTACTCGTAGTGCAATTTCGCCGAGTCTATGGTTGAGACAGTTGGGAAGTCGTTACGCCATTCGTGCAGGTCGGAACTTACCCGACAAGGAATTTCGCTACCTTAGGATGGTTATAGTTACCACCGCCGTTTACTGGGGCTTAAATTCTCCGCTTCACCTTACGATTAACGGGTCCTCTTAACCTTCCAGCACCGGGCAGGCGTCAGTCCGTATACATCGTCTTGCGACTTCGCACGGACCTGTGTTTTTAGTAAACAGTCGCTTCCCACTGGTTTCTGCGGCCGGATCCCGCTCCCAGCGCAAGGCTGTTCACGGTAAGCCGGCCCCCCTTCTCCCGAAGTTACGGGGGCATTTTGCCGAGTTCCTTAACCATAGTTATCTCGTACGCCTTGGTATTCTCTACCTGACCACCTGTGTTGGTTTGGGGTACGGGCCATGTATGCGCTCGCTAGAGGCTTTTCTTGGCAGCTGAGGATCACCGAATTCGCCTCAATCGGCTATGCATCACCTCTCAGGAATATGAGCGACGGATTTGCCTATCGCTCTCCCTACAGGCTTGCCCCAGTATTACCACTGACTGGTACGGCTACCTTCCTGCGTCACCCCATCGCTTGACTACTACCCACCCGGGTCCCACGCAGCCGATAGTCCTCGCTCCCCGAAGGGATTGATAGACCACCATTTGGGTGGTTAGCAGAATGGATTCGTCAGGGACGCTCATACACGGGTACGGGAATATCAACCCGTTGTCCATCGACTACGCCTGTCGGCCTCGCCTTAGGTCCCGACTCACCCTGGGCGGACTGGCCTGGCCCAGGAACCCTTGGTCTTTCGGCGGGCAAGGTTCTCACTTGCCTAATCGCTACTCATGCCTGCATTCTCACTCCCCCACGCTCCACCATCGGTCACCCGACAGCTTCTCTGCATGAGGGACGCTCCCCTACCCAACCTTGCGGTTGCCGCGGCTTCGGCGGTGTGCTTGAGCCCCGCTACATTATCGGCGCACAATCACTTGACCAGTGAGCTATTACGCACTCTTTCAAGGGTGGCTGCTTCTAAGCCAACCTCCTGGTTGTCTCTGCGACTGCACATCCTTTTCCACTTAGCACACGCTTAGGGGCCTTAGCCGGCGATCTGGGCTGTTTCCCTTTCGACGTACGGAGCTTATCCCCCGCCGTCTCACTGCCACGCTATACACCACGGCATTCGGAGTTTGGCTGACGTCAGTAACCTAGTAGGGCCCATCGGCCATCCAGTAGCTCTACCTCCGTGGTGAAACACGTAACGCTGCACCTAAATGCATTTCGGGGAGAACCAGCTATCACGGAGTTTGATTGGCCTTTCACCCCTACCCACAACTCATCCCCTCAGTCTTCAACCTAAGTGGGTTCGGGCCTCCACGCGGTCTTACCCGCGCTTCACCCTGGCCATGGGTAGATCACTCCGCTTCGGGTCCAGAACATGCCACTCAAGCGCCCTATTCAGACTCGCTTTCGCTGCGGCTACCCCACACGGGTTAACCTTGCGACATGTCCCTGACTCGCAGGCTCATTCTTCAAAAGGCACGCCATCACCCCACAAGGAGGCTCTGACGGATTGTAGGCACACGGTTTCAGGTACTATTTCACTCCCCTCCCGGGGTACTTTTCACCATTCCCTCACGGTACTAATCCGCTATCGGTCATCGAGAAGTATTTAGGCTTACCGAGTGGTCTCGGCAGATTCACAGCAGATTCCACGAGCCCGCTGCTACTCGGGAGTTGATACAAGGCAGGTGCCGGATTTTCGCGTACCGGGCTCTCACCGTCTACGGCAGACCATCCCAGGCCACTTCCGCTAATCACGACACTTTTTGACTGCCCCTCAGCCAGGTAGAGCTAAGACATATCAATCCCACAACCCCGCACACACAACCCCTACCCGGTTATACATGCATGCGGTTTAGCCATGTTCCGCGTTCGCTCGCCACTACTTGCGGAATCACTTTTGTTTTCTCTTCCTACGGGTACTGAGATGTTTCACTTCCCCGCGTTCCCTCCCGCACCCTATATATTCAGATACGGGTAACACGACATAACTCGTGCTGGGTTTCCCCATTCGGAAATCCTCGGATCAACGCTCGGTTGACAGCTCCCCGAGGCATATCGCAGCCTCCCACGTCCTTCATCGGCTCTCGATGCCAAGGCATCCACCATGTGCCCTTAAACACTTACGAACACAAAAACCAAAAGAAAAATTACACATTTTTGACGAACACGCACCACGAGGGCAACGTATCCGTCTAGATGCTCGCAACCACTATTCAATACTCAAATACCACACCCCACCACCAAGATGGAGGGACACCACTCGGAACTGAACGCCCGACTGTTGTCTCAGGGCCCAATAGTGTGTCTGGCGATTCATCTGCTGTTGTGCACCCGGCCCTCGTCCACTACAGACAAGAACCCCTCACGGCTCACACCCCACCAATTGGAGTGTTTCTCGTGGTGCTCCTTAGAAAGGAGGTGATCCAGCCGCACCTTCCGGTACGGCTACCTTGTTACGACTTCGTCCCAATCGCCGATCCCACCTTCGACAGCTCCCTCCAAAAGGTTAGGCCACTGGCTTCGGGTGTTACCGACTTTCATGACGTGACGGGCGGTGTGTACAAGGCCCGGGAACGTATTCACCGCAGCGTTGCTGATCTGCGATTACTAGCGACTCCGACTTCACGGGGTCGAGTTGCAGACCCCGATCCGAACTGAGACCGGCTTTAAAAGGATTCGCTTAACCTTGCGGCATCGCAGCCCTTTGTACCGGCCATTGTAGCATGTGTGAAGCCCTGGACATAAGGGGCATGATGACTTGACGTCATCCCCACCTTCCTCCGAGTTGACCCCGGCAGTCTCTCACGAGTCCCCGGCATTACCCGCTGGCAACATAAGATAAGGGTTGCGCTCGTTGCGGGACTTAACCCAACATCTCACGACACGAGCTGACGACAGCCATGCACCACCTGCACACAGGCCACAAGGGAACCGACATCTCTGCCGGCGTCCTGTGCATGTCAAACCCAGGTAAGGTTCTTCGCGTTGCATCGAATTAATCCACATGCTCCGCCGCTTGTGCGGGCCCCCGTCAATTCCTTTGAGTTTTAGCCTTGCGGCCGTACTCCCCAGGCGGGGTACTTAATGCGTTAGCTACGGCACGGATTCCAAGGAAGGAAACCCACACCTAGTACCCACCGTTTACGGCGTGGACTACCAGGGTATCTAATCCTGTTCGCTCCCCACGCTTTCGCTCCTCAGCGTCAGTTACTGCCCAGAGACCCGCCTTCGCCACCGGTGTTCCTCCTGATATCTGCGCATTCCACCGCTACACCAGGAATTCCAGTCTCCCCTGCAGTACTCCAGTCTGCCCGTATCGCCCGCACGCCGAGGGTTAAGCCCCCGGTTTTCACGAACAACGCGACAAACCACCTACGAGCTCTTTACGCCCAGTAATTCCGGACAACGCTCGCACCCTACGTATTACCGCGGCTGCTGGCACGTAGTTGGCCGGTGCTTCTTCTGCAGGTACCGTCACTTGCGCTTCGTCCCTGCTGAAAGAGGTTTACAACCCGAAGGCCGTCATCCCCCACGCGGCGTCGCTGCATCAGGCTTGCGCCCATTGTGCAATATTCCCCACTGCTGCCTCCCGTAGGAGTCTGGGCCGTATCTCAGTCCCAGTGTGGCCGGACACCCTCTCAGGCCGGCTACCCGTCGTCGCCTTGGTAGGCCGTCACCCCACCAACAAGCTGATAGGCCGCGGGCCCATCCCACACCGCAAAAGCTTTCCACCACATGACATGCGTCTCGTGGTCATATTCGGTATTAGACCCAGTTTCCCAGGCTTATCCCGAAGTGCAGGGCAGATTACCCACGTGTTACTCACCCGTTCGCCACTCGAGTACCTCCGAAGAGGCCTTTCCGTTCGACTTGCATGTGTTAAGCACGCCGCCAGCGTTCGTCCTGAGCCAGGATCAAACTCTCCAAACAAAAACTCCTCGATAAACGAGGCGAATTTACAACCAGAGAAAATCTGACCTAACAAAAAGACACCAATAACTGGCATCAAAATAAAACGACCACACCCATCACACGGGGAGTGTTTACGGTGTGGTCAAAAAACAACAACAAACAAAAACACCAAACACACTATTGAGTTCTCAAACAACACTCTTACTTATTTCACCCCGCTTCGGGGCAACCCTGCCAGCTTAATACAGTTCCGGCAGAGGCGTCAACCCCCAATTTTCTTGCGATCGTGGTGATCGCTGCGAGGGCAGCCGTGCCAGGTTAGTACCAATCCGGCTAGGGAGTCAAGCCCCGGTCTCGGTCTCCTTCGTGTGGTGACCGCGCCTGTGGGGCACTGACTTTGGTTACTGTACCCGCTCGATCTCCGCTCCCAAAATCGCCAGGTTCTCCACGAACAACGGGTAGCCGCGATCGATGTGAAAGACGTCGTGGACCTCGGTGTCGCCATCGGCAACAAGCCCCGCGAGCACCAGTCCGGCGCCGGCGCGGATGTCGGAACACCAGACCGGGGCGCTGGAAAGCTGCGGCAGGCCCCGCACCACGGCGTGATGGCCGTCGGTGCGCGCGTCGGCGCCGAGACGGATCATCTCTTCGACGAATCGGAAGCGCGCCTCGAACACGTTCTCCGTGATCATCGAGGTGCCGTCGGCGATCGATGCCAGCGCTATCGCCATCGGTTGCAGATCGGTCGGAAAACCGGGGAACGGCAAGGTTGCGACGTTCATGGCCTTCGGGCGTTCGTACTGCGTCACGCGAAAGCTGCTGTCCGTCTGGGTGACGGTGGCGCCCGCGTCGTGCAGTTTGTGCAGCACCACCTGAAGATGCCCCGGATCGATACCCGTCACCGAGATGTCACCACGGGTGATGGCGGCGGCGATCCCCCAGGTAGCGGCCACGATGCGGTCGCCGATCACCCGGTGCTCGGTCGGGTAAAGGCGCGGGACGCCGGTGATGGTCATCGTGGGCGAACCGGCACCCTCGACCTTGGCGCCCATCTGGTTCAGCATCGTGCACAGATCGACCACATCGGGTTCGCGGGCCGCGTTGTGAATGGTGGTGACACCCTCGGCCACGACCGCAGCCATCAGGATGTTCTCGGTTGCTCCCACCGAAGGGAACTCGAGCTGAATCTCCGCGCCGCGCAACGTGTCTGCTTGCGCCACCACACAGCCGTGCTCGATATTGCAGGTCGCGCCCAGCTGCCGCAGGCCTGCCTGGTGCATGTCCAGCGGACGCGATCCGATCGCGTCACCACCGGGAAGCGCAACCTTGGCCCGCTTGCATCGGCCGACCAGCGGGCCCAACACGCACACCGAAGCGCGGAACTGCCGCACCGCCGCGAAGTCGGCGTCGTACTTGGGCTCGTCGGGTGAGGTGATGCGGGCGACGTCCCCGTCGAGTTCGACAGTGGCACCCAGGCCACGCAGTACCTCGGCCATCAACGGCACATCGAGGATGTCCGGGCAGTTGGTAATCGTGCTGGTGCCTTCGGCCAATAGGGTCGCGGCCATCAGCTTGAGCACGCTGTTCTTGGCGCCCCCTACTGCGACTTCGCCGGACAACCGGTTGCCGCCGGTGACCACGAATCGCTCAGACACCCGCGTCAGTCTAGTGAAGCGGTATCGGCTTGTCAGTCAGCCGACTCACTTCGCCGAGTACGGTTTGTTCATGGCAGTACACCTGACCCGCATCTATACCCGCACCGGCGACGACGGAACCACGGGATTGAGCGACTTCTCGCGCGTCTCGAAGAATGACCCCCGCCTGGTCGCGTACGCGGATTGCGACGAGGCAAACTCCGCGATCGGCGTCGCCATCGCCCTGGGTCAGCCCGATCCCGAAATCGCGGGCGTGCTGCGTCAGATCCAAAACGACCTTTTCGACGCCGGTGCGGATCTGTCCACCCCGGTAGTCGCGAACCCGAAATATCCGCCGCTGCGAGTGGCCCAGTCCTACGTCGATCGGCTCGAGGGATGGTGCGACAGCTACAACGAGCCCCTACCGGCACTGAATTCCTTTGTGCTGCCCGGTGGTTCGCCGTTGTCGGCACTGCTGCACGTTGCCCGCACCGTGGTGCGCCGCGCCGAGCGATCGGCATGGGCCGCCGTCGATTCCGCGCCGGACGAAGTCAACGTGCTACCGGCGAAATACCTGAACCGGCTGTCGGATCTGCTCTTCATCCTGTCGCGGGCGGCCAACACGGGTGGCGATGTGCTGTGGAAGCCGGGCGGCGGCGCCTAAACCTGTTGAGCCAGCGCGCTTTTGGTTATACGCTGCGGCGGCGGGCGCGGGGTGACGGACGGGACTCCAACCACGACAAGAACGCGGTCAACGCGCCCTGATCGAGCGCGATTTCGTAACCCGACCTGCGTTCCTGGGTCGTATCGCGCAGTTCGAGCACCACGATCTCGTCGGTCATGATGTCGAACTCGTCGCCGCGCGGCGCGCGCCGGGCCACGATCTCGACGCCTCGCCTGCTGAGCCGGCGATCCGGCCAGAGCCGGACGCTGGAGAGCCGGTAGAACGCGGCTTCACCCCCGCGATAACGGATCACGCCGTGCCGCCAGCCGTGGCCCCCCACCGCCGGGATGTCCCGCATGATTCCGGCCGTGCCGCCCTGCCGGAGTTTCAGCAGCCGGTAGCTCAAGGCGAGAACGGCGGCGCCTAACAGGACGACGAGCACGACCATGCCAACCATGGGCGCGCTCATCGACGGCTAGTCGATCGCGCCGACGGCGCGCAATCTGGCGCGTCCCCTGGCGGCAGTGCGAGGGTCGTCGGACTCGGAATCCTGCTTGGCGGAGGCCTCGTCGATCTCCGATTCGAACTCGGCGGATTCGGCGAGAATGGTGACACTCTCCTCGGTGACCGACAAGAAGCCGCCGTCTATCGCAACGCGCAGGTCGTCTTCGCCTTCGCGTTCGACGCGCACCATCGCGTCGTCGACCAACTGAGCCACCAACGGGATATGGCGGGGCAGAATGCCGATCTCGCCGGCGGTGGTCCGGGTGAACAGAAACGTTGCCTCCCCCGACCAGATCTTGCGGTCGACGGCGACTATCTCGACGTTCAATTCAGCCATGCCACACCACCTTTCGAGTCACCAGGAGTCTCGATCACAGCTTGGCGCCGAGGCTCTCGGCCTTTTTCGCCAAATCGTCCAGGCCGCCGATCAAGAAGAAGGCCTGCTCGGGCACGTGGTCGAAATCGCCCTTGCTCAGGCGGTCGAACGCCTCGATGGTCTCCTTGACCGGGACCGTCGAACCCGGCTGGCCGGTGAACTGTTCGGCCGCCATCATGTTCTGCGACAGGAACCGCTCGATACGCCGGGCCCGGTTGACCAATTGCTTGTCCTCTTCCGACAGCTCGTCGATACCGAGGATCGCGATGATGTCCTGAAGGTCCTTGTACCGCTGCAGGATTCGAATGACTTCCTGCGCCACCCGGTAGTGCTCGTCACCGACGACGCTGGGGTCGAGGATGGTGGAGCTCGACGCCAGCGGGTCCACCGCCGGGAAGATGCCCTTGGAGAACACCCCACGAGACAGCTCGGTGGTGGCGTCCAGGTGGGCGAACGTCGTTGCCGGCGCCGGGTCGGTGTAGTCGTCGGCCGGCACGTACACGGCCTGCATGGACGTAATCGACTTTCCTCGCGTCGAGGTGATGCGCTCCTGCAACTCGCCCATCTCGTCGGCCAGCGTGGGCTGATAACCCACCGCCGACGGCATCCGGCCGAGCAGTGTCGACACCTCCGAGCCGGCCTGGGTGAACCGGAAGATGTTGTCGATGAACAGCAGCACGTCCTTGCCCGCTTCGTCACGGAACCATTCCGCCATCGTCAGCGCGGACAGTGCGACTCGCATACGAGTGCCGGGCGGCTCGTCCATCTGACCGAAGACCAGCGCGGTGTCCTTGAGCACGTTGGCTTCCTTGAGCTCGACCCAGAGGTCGTTGCCCTCACGGGTGCGCTCCCCCACGCCGGCGAACACCGAAGTACCGGAGAAGTTACGAGCGATGCGGTTGATCATCTCCTGGATCAGCACCGTCTTGCCCACGCCGGCGCCGCCGAACAGGGCGATCTTGCCGCCACGCACGTACGGGGTGAGGAGGTCCACCACCTTCAGTCCGGTCTCGAGCATCTCGGTGCGAGGTTCGAGGTCCTCGAAAGCGGGCGGCTTGCGGTGAATCGACCAGTGCTCGAAGTCTTCTCCGTAGCCCGGCTCGTCCAGGCAGCGTCCAAGGGCATCGAAAACGTGGCCCTTGACGTCCTCGCCAACCGGCACCGAGATCGCGGCACCGGTGTCGGTCACCTCAACCCCGCGCACCAGGCCGTCGGTGGGCTGCATCGAGATCGTGCGCACCAAGTTGTCGCCTAGGTGGTTCGCCACCTCCAACGTGAGGGTTTTCTTGAGCTCCTCGAACGTGATCTCGGCGTGCAGTGCGTTGAACAGCTCGGGGACCGAACCCCGCGGGAACTCGACGTCGACGACCGGCCCGGTCACCCGTACCACGCGGCCGCTGGTGTCCGATTTCGTTGGCTTGTCGGTCTTTTCGGCAGTAGCGCTCATTATCTTTTTCGCTTCCTTGTGGGGCTACTTGGCGGCGTCGGCGAGCGCGTTCGCGCCACCGACGATTTCGCTGATTTCCTGGGTGATCTGGGCCTGCCGCTCGCGGTTAGCCTCTAGCGTCAGAGCCTTGATGAGGTCGTCGGCGTTGTCGGTGGCCGATTTCATCGCCCGCTGACGCGACGCCAGCTCCGATGCCGCGGACTCGAGCATGGACGCATAAACCCGCGTGGTCAGGTACCGCGGCAGCAACGCATCGAACAGCGTCGTCGCATCCGGCTCGAACGAGTACAGGGTGCGCGGTCCGGTGTCTTCCTCGACGTACTCCACGACCAAGGGAGCCATCCGGTGGGCCACCGGGGTCTGCGACATCATCGACTTGAACTCCGAGTACACGATGTGCAGTTCGTTGACGCCCGCAACGTCGTCGGCCTGATCGCCGTCATCCCCGGCGCCCTTCATGAACGCGTTGACCAGGGTCGAACCGATCTCTGCGGCGGCATCGTACTGGGGTTGCTCAGAGAAGCCCGACCACGACGCGGCGATATCCCAGTTCCGGAAGGTGTAGTAGTTCTGCGCCTTTCGTCCCACGGTGTAGAGGACGGGTTCTTTTCCCTCATCGCGAAGCTGTGCGAAAAGCTGCTCGGAGCGCCGGAAGATGCCGGAGTTGTACGCGCCGCACAACCCACGGTCAGAGGACACCACCAGAACGCCGGCGCGGGTCGGATCCGTACCCTCGACGAGCAACGGATGGTCCAGAGCGGCTTCGCCGGCCAGGGTGGTGAGCATCCGGGTGATCTCGAAGGCGTAGGGCCGGGCGGAATCGAGCCGATTCTGGGCCTTGGGCAGGCGCGACGTCGCGATCAACTCCTGGGCCTTGGTGATCTTCTTGATCGAGCCCGCGGAGCGGATCCGCCCGCGTAGTTCGCGAAGTGTGGCAGCCATGGTTAGCTAGTTCTTGTCCTTCTTGGACTCGCCCTTGGCGTCCTTTTCCTTGGGCTCGGCTTTCTTGACCTTCACCGATTCCTTGCCGTCGTCTTCCTTGGCCTCGGCGTGCTCGTCGGGCACCACCGACCCACCCCCGGTTGCCGCGAAGCCCTTCTTGAAGTGATCGATGGCGTCGGTGAGGGCCTTCTCGTTTTCCTCACTGAGCTTCTGGCTGGTGCGGATCTCTTCGAGGATCTTTCCCTCGGAGCCCCGGATGTGGTCCAGCAGCTCGGTTTCGAATCGCCTGACATCCTCGACGGGCACCGAGTCCACGTGCCCACCGGTGCCCAGGAACATGGAAACCACCTGCTCCTCGACGGGCAACGGCTGGTTTTGCGGCTGCTTGAGCAGCTCGACCAACCGCGCGCCGCGCTCCAACTGTGCTTTCGAGGTGGCGTCCAAATCGGAGGCAAAGGCGGCGAAGGATTCCAATTCGCGGTACTGCGACAGGTCCAAACGGAGACTTCCTGCGACCTCTTTCATGGCTTTGATCTGCGCCGCGCCACCGACTCGGGACACCGAGACACCGACGTTGATGGCCGGCCGGACGCCCTGGTTGAACAGGTCGGTCTCTAAGAAGCACTGTCCGTCGGTGATCGAGATGACGTTGGTGGGGATGTAGGCCGAGATGTCGTTGGCCTTCGTCTCGATGATCGGCAAACCGGTCAGCGAACCGGCACCGAGCTCGTCGGAGAGTTTCCCGCATCGCTCCAACAGCCGCGAGTGCAGATAGAAGACGTCGCCGGGGTAGGCCTCGCGGCCGGGCGGGCGGCGCAGCAGCAGCGAGATGGCGCGATACGCCTCGGCCTGCTTGGTCAGGTCGTCGAACACGATGAGCACGTGCTTGCCCTGATACATCCAATGCTGCGCGATCGCCGAACCGGCATACGGCGCAAGCCATTTGAAGCCCGCAGCATCCGAGGCCGGCGCCGCCACGATGGTGGTGTAGTCCATCGCGCCGCCCTCTTCCAGGGTGCGGCGCACGGACGCGATCGTGGTGCCCTTCTGGCCGATGGCCACGTAGACGCAGCGCACCTGCTTGCTCTCGTCGCCCGTCTCCCAGTTCTGGCGCTGGTTGAGGATGGTGTCGACGCAGACCGTGGTCTTACCGGTCTTGCGGTCACCGATGATCAGCTGACGCTGGCCACGCCCGATCGGTGTCATCGCGTCGATGGCCTTGATCCCGGTCTGCAGCGGCTCACTGACGCTTTGGCGCTGCACCACCGAAGGTGCCTGCAGTTCCAGCGCGCGTCGCGTCTCGGCTTCGATGTCGCCGCCGCCGTCGATCGGTTGACCAAGGGGGTTGACCACCCGTCCCAGAAACGCGTCACCGACGGGGACCGACAGGACTTCGTTGGTGCGCTTGACCTGCTGGCCTTCTTCGATCTTCTCGAAGTCACCGAGGATCACCGTGCCGACACTGTGCTCGTCGAGGTTGAGGGCGACCCCCAGGACACCGCCCGGGAACTCGAGCAGCTCCTGGGTCATCACCGAGGGCAGACCCTCGACGTGCGCGATGCCGTCTCCGGCATCGATAACGGTGCCGACCTCCTCGCGGGAGGTGTCGGAGGTGAAGGAATCTACATACTCTTCGATCGCGCTCTGAATGTCAGCAGCGGATATCGTCAACTCGGCCATAGCTTTTCGTCTTCCTACTTCGGTTATTGCTGGCTAGTACGTGTTCACTCGGGCAGTTGAGCCTCGGCCGCGGTCAGGCGAGACGAGAGCGTCCCGTCGATCACTTCGTCGCCCACGGAAATCAGGAGCCCACCCAGCAGTGCGGCGTCGGTCTGCAGCTGCACCGCTACCGGATGTCCATAGATGCGGCTGAGCACCTCGGTCAGGCGAGTGCGCTGAGCATCGCTGGGCTCGGCCGCCGCAGTCACCTGCGCGACGACTTCGTTGCGCCGTGCCACCGCCGCTTCGGCCAGGAACGTCACGGCGTCGTCGGCCGACTGACCTCTCAACAACTCAATAGTCTGGGACAGCAATGCGTTCGTAATCCGGTTGCTCCGGCCGCTCGCGCTTTGGAGCACACTGCGTAGCAACTTGACTCGGCCTTCCGCCGGAGCCCCGTACTCGCCTAACAGGACTGCAAGGCGCGGCTGCGCCTCAAGGATCCGCGCAAACCGGAACAACTGGTCTTCGACCTCGTCGACGCGATCCTCGCGCGCGGCGACTTCCAATAGCGCTTGGCGCGCCACATGTTCGACGGCGTCGATCAGATCCGTGTTGGCGGACCACCGTTCCGAGACGGCCGTCCTCAACAGCGCCAGAGTGGGATCGCCGATTTTGCCGGACACCAGGCGTTCGAGCAACCTGACCCTGGGCGCGGCGTCTTCGGAAGGCAGGGTGAGATACCGGGTGACGACAACTTCGCCGTTCAGTATCTTGGCTACCGAAACCAGTTCAGCAGCAAGCTTTTCCAGCCCTTGATTGTCGAGATCCTTTGCGATGGTGTCGAACCGGTCCGTGACGCTCTTCAGCGCACGCCGACTGGCCGAGCGCATCTTCGCCATCAAGGGGTACTTGACGTCAGCCGGCGCGGGCGCCATGGCATCGAGCTCGTCCAGGAAGCGATCGACGGTGGACGATTGCTGCTGGGCGTCGGCGACGTAATTGCGCACCAATTCCTCTGCCTGGCGGACAGATTCGTGCCCGAGCTCCAGCCGTAGCTGACGGCTCAGTTGGGCCCGCAACAGCTCGGCCTGGCGCGCACCCTGTGCCTTGATGCGCTGCGCATCGAACTCGGCCTGGGCCTGTAGCTGTTCGGCAATCCGGCCCGCGTCTACCTTGGCCTCTTCGACGACCTGCTCGGCGTCCGACTTGGCGGCTTCCACAGCCTTGCTATGGGCTGTCGTTGACTCCGTCAGCCGCTCAGCGGCCGCCGCCGAGTCCTCCAACTGCTGGCGCACCGTGTTCTGACGAGCGGCCATCAAATTGCGCACTGGCGGCACCACGTAGCGCACCACCAACCACACGATGGCCGCGAATCCGATCAGCTGTCCAATAAACGTCGACATTGATAGTTACCTTGTCGCGGCAGAAGTTGTGACGTCGACTCCGAGGATCCGACTGGCCAACGTCGCCGACATGGTAGCCACGTTGGCACGCAAATCCAGCTCCACAGCGTCCCTTTCCCGCTTCAATTGCTCGCCGGCCTGCTGCAATGTCACCAGCACCTGCTGCTCGGCATTTGCCCGCGCGTCGTCGACGACCTTGCGGCCGTCCGCGCGGGCCTTGTCGCGGAAGGACGACGCCTGGACTCGGGCTTCTGTCATCGCCTTCTCGTAATCGGCCTGCGCGGCTTCGAACTGCTCGTTCGCCTTCTTGGTGTCGGTGGCGGTCTTGGCGACCATCGCGTCGCGTTCGCGCAATACCTTCATGACCGGCGGCACGACGAATGTGCCGATGACGGCCAGCACGATCAGGAAGATCGCCAGCACGAAAAAGAACGTGCCGTTGGGGACGAGGAAGTTATTGCCTCCCTCGGCTACCAACTGGCCGGATGCCAGAACGCTGCGACTCGCGTCACCCATCACAGCGAACTAGCCGACGGGGGTGGCGAAGACGAACAGCGCCATAAAGGCCAGGTTGATGAAGTAGGCCGCCTCAACCAGACCGACGGTGATGAAGAACGGCGTAAACAACCGGCCTTGTGCCTCGGGTTGCCGGGCAATGCCCGCAACCAACGCGTTGCCGGCAATACCGTCACCGATTCCGGCGCCGATTGCGCCGCCGCCCATGATGATTCCACCGCCGATGAGAGCAGCGGCAGCGACTTGGGGGTCCAGGGCCATTCTTTTCCTCCTTATAACTGGTAGTGGTCTACCAGGCTTCTGTAATGGTGTGTGGCTCAGGCCGATTCATGGTGGTCTCAGTCATGGTGATCTTCGATCTCCATGGCTTGGCTGAAGTACAGGATGGTCAGAATCGAGAAGATGAACGCCTGGATCGCACCGACGAACAGGTCGAACGCCTTCCAGATCGCGTTCGGCGCCCACATGATGTAGGGCGGGAAGAGCGCGATCAGCGCGACCAGGATGCCGCCGGCGAAGATGTTCCCGAAAAGTCGGAGCGACAACGAGATTGGCTTCGCGAGCTCTTCGACGAGGTTGATCGGCGCCAGGAAAGCCACGTGGCCCTTGAGCACCGCGAGCGGGTGCCCGACGATGCCGCGACGCCAGATGCCGGCCACGTGGTAGCAGACGAAGACGAAAAGGGCCAGCGCCAGAACATAATTGATGTCCGCGGCCGCGGAGCTGAGCAACTCGGTGGTGCGTCCCGATTTATCGGTGTACTGCAGCGGCAGTACCGACAGCCAGTTGGAGATCAGGATGAACACGAAGATGGTGACCGCCAGTGGCAACACGAACGGCGCGATCCGCATCCCGACCGCGGCCTCGATCTGATCGCGCATCTGGACCGTGATGGCCTCCCAGAACAACTGCACTCCGCTGGGCACACCGGTCGAGGTGATCTTCGCGCGCAGGTAAAAGGCCAGGGCCAGCACGATGATCGCAGCGATCCCGGTCGACAGAATCGTGTCGGTGTTGACGGTCAACCCGAGCCAGGTGGCGTGGGTGTGCTCGCCGACCTCGATCGCACCTTCAGCCAGGAACGTCGTGTCAGTCATCGCTGGTGTTCCCTCTTTCCGTTCCTTCCGGTCCCGACTCCGCCCAATTGCCGGTCCGCAGCTTCTTCCATACCGGCAGCGCGGTCGAGAGCACCAACACCACCTGGAAAAGCGCCAGGCCAAACACCGCGCCCAGCCCGGCGGGCCGGAAGATGAAAGCGATGATCAGCCCGATGATGGTGATGATCGCCAGCCGGGACGCCGAGTTGATCGCCATCGAACTTTTCAGCGGATGTTCTTTCGCCGTTATCGAGGCAACCGAGCGACGCACTAAGAGGGCGTTGAGCAAACCCAGGAGCAATCCGACGCCGAAGAACACGCCGACCATCAGATGACCGGACAAACCGGCGGCAGCTATCGCCACCGCGGTGATCGCGGCGCAGACCACCAGGAGCCGGGCCGGGTTGAAAGCAACAGCGGGAAACACCAACGGCGCGTCCTGCGCTGGTGTCGTCACTGCAGCACCTCAATCCGGATTGATGGAGCGGAAACTTTCCGACCGACTGATCGGTGGCCCGCCGAGCGTATCGCACGTCACAGTGGAATCACGCAAGGGGTGGCTCCCTCTGTCGGTCGTGAATCGGCACTGTCGGAAAACGATCCGACGGGCCGGGTGGCCGGCAACCCTGAGGATTCATTTCGGGGTTCTACCAGCACCGTACCACAAGGTCAGGACTACTACTACTCCTCGTCGTAGTAGTCGTCGCGGCGGCGCAAGAGCGGGATCGCCGTCGCGACGCCGGCAATCACAATGGCGCCCAGCATGACCGCGCCGGTGTCGCGCGGGTTGAAAAAGATCGTGCTGGCGGCACCGAACGCGACGATGCCGACCCACAAGTAGATGATCAGTACCACCCGGCGATGGGAATGACCGATCTGCAGCAACCTGTGGTGCAGGTGCATCTTGTCGGGGCTGAACGCGCTGCGGCCCGCGCGGGTACGGCGCACGATCGCCAGCAGCAAGTCGAGCATCGGAAAGAACATCACCGCGACCACCAGCAGGAACGGCGACAACAGGGCAAAGACGTCGCGGGCGCCGTAGGCGCTTTGCGATACGGGGCCGGCCGCGGTGGTGGATGCGGCCGCGAGCATCAAGCCGATCAGCATCGAGCCGGAGTCGCCCATGAAGATCTTGGCTTTGTGAAAGTTGTGCGGCAGGAAGCCGAGACAGGCCCCGGCCAGCACGACCGAAATGACGGCGGGCGGGTAGAACAGCACGTCGCCGCCGTGGTCGCGGAGCAGACCGACGGAGAACATACAGATCGCCAGCGCCATGATGAGTCCCAGTCCGGCCGCCAGCCCGTCGAGCCCGTCGACGAAGTTCATCGCGTTGACGACCGACACCGTCAGCGCCAGCGTGAGCAGGATCGACGACGCCTGATCCAGCACCACGGTGCCGACGCCCCCGAGTGGGATATACAGCACGCTCCAGGCAACGCCCATCGTGACCAGCACGCTGGCGGCGGTGATCTGGCCGGCGAATTTCGTCAGGGCATCCAGGCCCCAGCGGTCGTCGATGAGCCCGATCCCCATGATCACCGCGCCCGCCACCAGAACCGCCGGCATACCAGTGGAATAGACGAACCCGCGAGTCAGCGCGGGAAGCTGGGAGGCCAAGAACACGGCGGACAGCACACCGACAAACATCGCCAGCCCGCCCATGCGAGGGGTCGGCGTCACGTGCACATCGCGTTCGCGGGGATAGGCGACCGCGCCCAAGCGGGTGGCCAGCACCCGCACCGGCCCGGTCACGAAGTAGGTGATGATCGCGGCGGTCAGTCCGACCAATGCAAGCTCGCGCAGCGGAACCCCGGCGCCCCGATCGGACAGGGCGTACAGGCCGGTGGCAAGGCTGACTAGATCGTTGGTTGCGTCGCTGGACACCACGAGACCGTACGCCACCTTCCTTCAGACCTGAGTCCGCGCTTCGTCGTTGGTGCCCCGCTAGGCGATCAACCGTCCCGGGTCCATTCCGAGTACCTCGGCGATCCGCTCGACGCTCACCGGTCCGGCTCGCAGCAGGCGCGGCGTATCGCCGGTGAGGTCGACGATCGTCGAGGCGGCCTGCTGTTCGGAGGGCCCGGCGTCGAGATAGACGTCGACGAGATCGCCGAGTTGGTCGCGTGCTTGGTCAGCGTTCACCGCGGGCGGCCGACCGGAGACGTTGGCGCTCGATACCGCCATCGGCCCGACCTCGCGCAGCAGCTCGATGGCGACCGGGTGCAGCGGCATCCGCAACATGACCGTGCCGCGGGCGTCGCCGAGATCCCACTGCAACGACGGCGCTTGCGCCACAACCAGACTCAGCGCTCCAGGCCAGAATGCACGGATCAGCTCGCGTGCACCGTCCGGCATGGTGTAGACCAGACCCTCGATGGTGTGCCAGGAGCCGACCAGCACGCCGACCGGCATGTCGCGTCCTCGTCCCTTCGCCGACAGCAGGGCGGCCACGGCGCTGGTGTCGAAGGCGTCGGCGCCGATGCCGTACACCGTGTCCGTCGGCATCACGACCAGTCGACCGCCCTTGAGAGCCCCTACCGCCGAGGCGATTCCGGCCGCACGCGCTTCGGCTTCAGTACATTTGAACACCTCAGTCACGGGCACCACACTTTCGCGCAGTCACGAACCTCGGCCGCCCCGTGAGATCTTGGCGCGCCTGGATGTCGTCGAAAAGCCCGGTGCGCTCGATCAATTCGACAGTCAGCGACGGCGTGCTGTCATCGTGCTCGACGGCGAACAGGCCGCCGGGACGCAGCCAGCGTCCGGCGAGGTCTGCCACCGCGCCGATCACCGCCATTCCGTCCGGACCGCCGAACACCGCATGGGGTGGATCATGATCGGCCACTTCGGGTTCCAGCGAGACGCCATCGGGCACGTAAGGCGGGTTGGCCACGATCAGGTCGACTCGACCATCGAGCTCAGGAAGCAGGCCGTGCCTGGCGACGTCGGCGTGTACCAGCTCGACCGCGGTGCCTTCGGTGTTGCGACGCGCATAGTCCAGGGCTTCATCGGAGTCATCGATGGCGATGACCCGGGCCGCCGGCCAGTGCCGAGCCAGCGTCACCGCCAGGGCACCCGACCCGGTGCACAAGTCGACAATCACGGGCGCCGTGGCGAGGCGCTGCGCCGTGGCCCATTCCAAGAGGGCCTCGGTCTCCGGGCGCGGGATGAATACGCCGGGGCCGACGTGCAGCATGACCGGCCCGAATGCCGCCGTTCCGGTGAGATGCTGCAACGGCACTCGCCGCGAGCGGGCAGCGACGACGTCGTGGTAGCGGACCAAGAACTCGTCGTCGATGGACTCGACCAGCGTCAGCCGGCCGCGCTCGGCGCCCGCCACGTGAGCGGCCAACTGCTCGGCATCACAACGCGCAGAATCGATTCCGGCTTCGGCGAGCAACGCCGCAGCCGAGTCGATTGCGCGCCGAAGGACGGTCATGCCTGTTGCAACCGGGACTGTTTGTCGGCGGCGCTCAATGCGTCGAAGAGCGCATCCAGATCGCCGTCGAGAACCTGATCGAGATTGTGCGACTTGAAACCGATTCGGTGATCGGTGATCCGATTCTCCGGGAAGTTGTAGGTGCGGATTCGTTCGCTGCGATCCACGGTGCGAATCTGGCTGGCCCGATCCGCCGACGCGTCGGCCGATGCCTGTTCCTCGGCGAGTGCCTGCAGACGGGCGGCCAGCACCTGCATAGCCCGGACTTTGTTCTGCAACTGCGACCGTTCGTTTTGGCAGGTGACCACGATCCCGGTGGGCAGATGGGTGATCCGCACCGCCGAGTCGGTGGTGTTGACGCCCTGCCCGCCTTTGCCCGATGAGCGGTAGACGTCGATGCGCAGATCCGATTCATCGATCTGCACCGCGCCGACTTCCTCGGGTTCGGGATAGACCAGCACGCCCGCCGCCGAAGTATGCACGCGGCCTTGGGATTCCGTCACGGGGACGCGTTGTACGCGGTGGACACCGCCCTCGAACTTCAGGCGCGACCACACCCCGTCGACCGAGTCACCCTTACTGGCGATCGTCAGCGTCGCATCCTTGTAGCCGCCCAGGTCGGAATGGGTTTCGTCCAGCACCGTCACCGTCCAGCCATGCCGCTCGGCATAGCGGATGTACATCCTGGCCAAATCGGCGGCGAACAATGCCGATTCCTCGCCGCCCTCGCCGGATTTGACTTCGAGCACGACGTCGTCGGCATCATGCGGATCGCGGGGAGCCAGCATGTCGGTGAGTTGGGTGTCCAGTTCGGCCACGCGGGCTTCGAGTTCGACGACCTCGTCGGCGAACGACTCGTCGTCGGCGGCCAGTTCGCGCGCGGCCTCCAGGTCGCCGCGGGCCGACGCCAGCTTGCGGTGCGTGGCGATGATCGGGGCCAGGCGGGCGAATCGACGGCCCGCCTTGCGTGCCTCGTCGGGATTGCTGTGCAGCTCGGGGTCCGCCAGTCGCTGCTCCAGCTCGGCGTGTTCGGCGAGCAGCACGTCAATCGTCTGTACCGGTTGCGTCATCGCACACCTCCTCCCCCGTTCGTCCGCTTTGCCGCAAACGCGAACCGACGCCCGGCCTGCGCAACTTCGTGCACAGTTCGGGCGTCGGTAAGGCAGCTATTTGTCGGCCGATTCAGCCTGGTCGGCGCCGGCCTTCCGCTTTCCGTAGCGCTTTTCGAAGCGCGCCACGCGACCACCGCTGTCGAGGATCTTCTGCTTGCCGGTGTAGAACGGGTGGCACTGCGAGCAAACCTCGACGACAATCCGACCGCCGTCCTTGGTGCTGCGTGTCTCGAATGTGTTGCCGCATCCGCAGAGCACTGTGGTCTCCGCGTAGGCGGGATGAATGTCAGCTTTCATGATGTCCTCTTCGATCGTTGTCGCCCTGGTGCCCCGCAGGGATCCGGCCGTTAGGCGTAAACACAGAACCTGAGGCGGTTCCGGGCAGTCGACGCTCGATTATGCCAGGTCAACCACCTTCTGCCCAAACGCCGAGATGCGCCCGCACATTCCCGGCGACCCGACCCCACCCGGCTGTCCGGCTCAGGCCGGTGTGTAGGCCCTGGTTTGCCCGTCTCGCGTCCACAGCAGGCCGCCCTCGGTCGCCGTACGGCGACCGTTTGAGGAGCTTATGGTCGCCGTGGTCGGCAGCCGATCGGTGAGCCAGACATACCAGCTTGCGACGCTAGTCGTTGTCCATGTTCCCCGGTGTGGTCTTGGAAACCTGCACCAGGAACTCGTAGTTGGTCTTCGTCTTGCGCAGCTGCGACATCAGCAAGTCGATGGCCTGATGGGAATCCAGACCCGACAGCACCCGGCGCAGCTTGTGCACAATGCCGAACTCGTCCGGCGAGAGCAACAGCTCGTCTTTTCTTGTGCCAGAGGGATTCACGTCGACAGCCGGGAAGACCCGCCGCTCCGAGATCTTGCGATCCAGCTTGAGCTCGGCGTTACCCGTGCCCTTGAACTCCTCGAAGATAACCGTGTCACCGGTGGACCCGGTCTCGACCATCGCGGTGGCGATGATGGTCAGCGACCCGCCTTCCTCGATGTTGCGGGCGGCGCCGAGGAAGCGCTTGGGCGGGTACAGCGCGGTGGAGTCGACACCACCGGACAGGATGCGGCCGGACGCCGGCGACGCGTTGTTGTACGCGCGGCCCAGCCGGGTGATCGAGTCCAGCAACACGATGACGTCCTTGCCCTGCTCCACGAGCCGCTTGGCCCGCTCGATGGCGAGCTCGGCGACGGCGGTGTGGTCGGACGGCGGCCGATCGAAGGTCGAGGCGATGACCTCGCCCTTGACCGAGCGCGTCATGTCGGTGACTTCCTCGGGCCGCTCGTCGACCAGCACGACCATCAGGTGGCATTCCGGGTTGTTCTTGGTGATCGCGTTGGCGATGTCCTGCAGGATCGTCGTCTTACCCGCTTTGGGCGGCGACACGATCAGCGCACGCTGACCCTTGCCGATCGGCATGATGAGGTCGATGACCCGGGTGGTCAGCCGGTCGGGAGTGGTCTCCAGACGCAGCCGCTCGTTGGGATACAACGGCGTCATCTTGGAGAAATCGGGACGCTTCCTGGCGTCCTCGACCGGTCCACCGTTGACGCTGTCCAGGCGGACCAGCGGGTTGAACTTCTGCCGCTGGTTGGGCTGTTCGCCGTCCTTGGGAACCCGAACGGCGCCGGTCACCGCATCACCGCGGCGCAGGCCGTTCTTGCGCACCATGTTCATGGACACATAGACGTCGTGCGGACCGGCCAGATAGCCGGAAGTGCGCACGAATGCGTAGTTGTCGAGGACGTCGAGGATGCCGGCTACCGGCTGGACAACGTCGTCCTCGCGCAGTTCCGCGGCGTCGCCGCCACCGCCTTCGCCGGAGCGTTCGCCGCGACGCCTGCGGTCGCGGAAGCGGCGGCCACGCCGGCCCCCACGGCCGTCGCCGTCGTCATCTTGCTGGTTCGAGCCGCCACGATTCTGCTGGCCGCCAGACCCCTGCTGGTCGCCACCGTCCGAGGAGCGCTCGTCGGTCTTGGCTTCCTTTTGGCCCGCGTCGCGCTTGTCGTCGCGTTGGCCCGCGTCGCGCTTGTCGGAGTCGCGCTTGTCGGCCTCACCGGTGGCTGCGCCATTGCGATTGTCCGAGCCTTCGCGATCCGCCTCATCGGCGGTGCGGGTGGCCGATCCCGCGTCGCGGGAGGCCCCGCGCCGTTCCCGCCGCGGCCCCCCCTCGGTCGCTGAATCCTTCTGCTCCCCTTGGGAGGCCGGTGCTTCGGCACCTGTTTTCTGTTCGTTCTTTTCTTGGTCAGACTTGCCACCGTCCTCGGACGGGGCGGCGCCGGCAGCAGTGCCGTTGGCCTGTCCCCTGATTTCCTTGATCGCGGCAATGAGTTCGTTCTTACGCATGCCCGACGTCCCCTTGACGCCGGCCTGATTAGCCAGCGCACGCAACTCGGGCAGCACCATGGTGGACAGGGAGCCCGAGGCGTTGGTCTTGACGTCTGGAGTGTCTGGGGTCACGGCGTTCGACAGCTGATCGCTGTCGGTACTTTCGCCAGCCGTGAACAGGTCCGTATCAGTCACGGATTTCCTTTCTTCCCTCGCTGATCACGTCATACGAGGGTTCGTTGCATTCAGCCAAATTGCCGAGTGCACCCAAAAATCGACTCTGCAACGGTGATCGCCTGGATGGGCGGAGAAAACGGCGAACCTCGTCCACGAGAAGAATTGGTGTTGTACCAGCGGCAAGGCAGTATGTATGCAGATGCAGATGACTGCGATTGCTGGACGATGCCGAGGATAGCCCGCATCTGTGCTTGAAGCAAGCAAACCCTCCGGTGAGCTTGTGGATTAACCGGCGACCGTGACACCCGGGCTCCAGCGAACTCCTTCGCCGGCCGTCATCTCAGTGATGGTAAATCCATGCGCAACGCCGTAGTCCAGCGCCTCCGCAGGCAACTCCGGTTCTGTCGTCAATGCAATGACGGACGGACCAGCCCCCGAAAGCGTCGCTGAGACGTTAAGACGCCGCAGCAGTCGCAGATATTCCGCCGACGCCGGCATGGCAGGAGCCCGTTGCGGTTGATGAAGCACATCTTCGGTGGCCGCCATCAGCAGATCCGGGCGTTTGGTCAGGGCGACCACCAGCAATGCGGCGCGGCTGACGTTGAACCTGGCGTCCTCGTGGCTGACCTGGGCGGGCAGCAGCACCCGCGTCTCGACGGTCGAGGAGCGTTCCTCGGGGATCGCGCAGAACAGCCGGATATCGGGATGCAGTGCCAGCGAAACGGCCGAATAGTCGGGCGCGTCGCCGGCCCGGTCAGTCCAGGAAACCACGGCACCACCCAACACCGCGGCCGCCGCGTTGTCGGGATGACCCTCGAACTCCGAGGACAGCTGGATCAACTGCGCTTCGCTGAGCGGTGTCGAATCCGTTTGTGCAACAAGGCCATTGATCGCAGCGAGTCCACTGACCACCGCCGCCGCGGATGAACCGAGACCGCGCGAATGTGGGATGGCGTTGCGACAGCGCACCACCATGCCGGGAACACGGACGCCGGCAGCTTGCAGCCCGCGCTCGATGGCGCGCACCACCAGATGCTCGGGTCCCAGCGGCACCTGACCGGCGCCCTCTCCTTCGACCTCCACGACCAAGCCGGAATCGATTGTCTCCAGGACGATCTCGTCGTGCAGACTCAATGCCAGGCCGATGCTGTCGAACCCGGGGCCAAGATTGGCGCTGGACGCCGACACTACGGCGCTGGCCACCAGCCCGGCGGGCAGCAGCTGATTCACCGGCAGGCTTCCACTACGCGAGCCCCAGCTTCTCTACGACGAGTACCGGATCCACCGGCAGCGGGGACACGCTCGGCATGTCCTTCAGCGCCGTGTCGGGATCCTTGAGGCCGTTACCGGTTACCGTGCACACCACGGTCGATCCGCGGGCGACCCAACCGTCTTCGACGGACTTCAGCAGACCCGCAATGCTGGCCGCGGACGCGGGTTCGACGAACACACCCTCGGATTGGGCCACCAGATGGTATGCCGCCAAGATCTCTTCGTCGGTCGCGGCCAGGAAGCGTCCACCGGATTGCTGCTGGGCCGCAACGGCAGCCGTCCACGACGCCGGTGAACCGATGCGGATCGCGGTGGCAATGGTCTCGGGGTTCTTGACGGGTTTGCCGTGTACCAGGGGCGCCGCCCCGGCCGCCTGGGTGCCCAGCATGCGCGGTAGCTTCTCGAACACGCCCTCCTGGTGGTACTCGGTGTACCCCTTCCAGTACGCGGTGATGTTGCCGGCGTTGCCGACGGGCAGTGAATGGACATCCGGCGCCGTACCCAGTGCGTCCACGATTTCGAACGCCGCCGTCTTCTGGCCCTCGATCCGCACCGGGTTGACCGAGTTGACCAGCGAGATCGTCGGGAAGTCGGTGGCCATCTTGCGGGCCAGCTCCAGGCAGTCGTCGAAGTTGCCGTCGATCTGAATGATCTTGGCACCGTGCATGACCGCCTGCGCGAGCTTGCCCATCGCGATTTTGCCCTGCGGTATCAGCACCGCACAGGTGATGCCCGCGCGCGCCGCGTACGCCGCCGCCGACGCCGAGGTGTTTCCGGTCGACGCGCACAACACCACCTGCTGCCCGCGGGCCACCGCGTCGGTGACCGCCATCGTCATGCCCCGGTCCTTGAACGAGCCGGTGGGGTTGAGGCCCTCGACCTTGAGATGGACCGTGCAGCCGGTCTTTTCCGAGAGCCGGGCCGCGGGAATCAGCGGAGTACCACCCTCGAGCAGGGTGATCGGCGTCCAGTCGTCACCGACCGGCAATCGGTCGCGGTAGGCGGCGATCAATCCCGGCCAGGGTTTGTGGACGGCGGTTCCCGGCGTGCTCATATGCTGGTTCCTTCTAGTCTCAGCACGCTTGCCACACCCTGCACGACGTCCAAATCGGCTAGCGCATCAACGGTTTCGGAGAGTGCAGCGTCGGTGGCGCTGTGTGTGACCACCACGATGCGGGCTCCCACCCGGCGCCCGTCTTCGTCCGCGACGCCTTCCTGACGGACCTCGGCGATGCTGACCTCGCGTTTGGCGAATTCTGCTGCCACCGACGACAAGACGCCGGGCTTGTCGGCGACATTCATGCTGACGTAGTAGCGGGTGGATATGAAACCCATTGGCGCGATCGGCAACTGGGCGTACTTAGATTCTTTCGGCCCACGACTGCCCAGCACCCGGTTGCGAGCGGCCATCACCAAGTCACCGGTCACCGCCGATGCGGTGGGCGCACCGCCGGCGCCCTGGCCGTAGAACATCAGCCGGCCCGCCGCCTCGGCCTCCACCACCACCGCGTTGAAAGCTCCGCTGACGGTGGCCAGCGGATGCGACAGCGGCACCAACGCGGGGTAGACGCGCGCCGAGACGCGTTGCTGACCGTCGTCGGTGGTGATGCGCTCGCAGATGGACAGCAATTTGATGGTGCAGCCCAACGCATGTGCGGACGCGAAGTCGGCGGGGGTGATCTTGCTGATGCCTTCGCGATACACGTCGTCGGCGGTCACCCGGGTGTGGAAGGCGATGGATGCCAGAATCGCGGCCTTGGCCGCGGCGTCGTAGCCCTCGACGTCGGCGGTGGGATCGGCCTCGGCGTAGCCCAGCGCACTCGCGTCGGCCAGGGCGCTGTCATAGGTGGCGCCGGTGCTGTCCATCGCGGAGAGGATGTAGTTGGTGGTGCCGTTGACGATGCCGGCCACCCGGACCACCGTGTCACCGGCCAGCGACTGGGTGAGCGGGCGGATGACCGGGATCGCGCCTGCGACCGCCGCCTCGAAATACAAGTCGACGTGCGCATTTTCGGCCGCTTGCGCCAACTCCTCGGTCGATGTGGCCAACAACGCCTTGTTCGCCGTGACAACGGACTTGCCGTGCTCGAGCGCGGCCAGGATTGCCTTGCGGGACGGCTCGACCGGCCCCATCAACTCGACGACGATGTCGACGTCTTCCCGCGACACCAGTTGTTCGACGTTGTCGGTGAGCAGTTCGATGGGGACACCGCGATCGGGGGCAACGCGTCGGACCCCGATGCCGCGCAGCGCAAGAGGCGCGCCGACACGGGCCGCGAGATCGTCCGCGCTCTCCTCGATGATGCGGACAACTTCGCTGCCGACGTTGCCGAACCCGAGTACCGCTACGCCGACTGGCTTTCCATTACCGGACACCGTTCACCTCACTTCCAGACTCAGCAGATCGTCGACCGTCTCCCGGCGCAGGATCAGGCGGGCCCGCCCATCGCGAACCGCTACCACGGCGGGCCGACAGATCATGTTGTAACGGCTCGAGAGCGAATAGCAGTAGGCGCCGGTCGCAGCCACCCCCAGCAAGTCGCCTGGACCCAGGTCGCCGGGAACCCACGTATCGCGCACAACGATATCGCCGCTCTCGCAATGCTTTCCGACGATACGGGCCAGCACCGCCGGTGCATCGCTAACCCGCGACACCAACCGGGCGTCGTACTGCGCGTCGTAGAGCGCCGTTCGGATGTTGTCGCTCATGCCGCCGTCGACGCTGACGTAGCGCCGGATTGCCGTGGTGCTGACCTCGACGTCCTTGACGGTGCCGACTTCGTAGAGCGTGATGGTTCCCGGTCCGGCGATGGCCCGTCCGGGCTCCACCACCAGCCGGGGCGTGGGCAGACCCACGGCCGCGGACTCGTTGCTGATGATCGTGCTCAGCTTGGCCGCCAGTTCGGCCATCGGAGGCGGATCATCGGAGGCCAGATACGAGATGCCCAGGCCGCCACCGAGATCGACGGTGGAGATCTGCGCGGTCTTCTCGACACCGAACTTGCCGACGACCTCCTGCAGCAGGCCGAGAACCCGGCGCGCGGCCAGTTCGAAGCCGGCGACGTCGAAGATCTGCGAACCGATGTGGCTGTGCAACCCGACTAACCGCAGGTGATCGGTGGCGAATACCCGCGCCACCGCTGCCATCGCCGCGCCGCCGGCGACCGACAGGCCGAACTTCTGGTCCTCATGTGCGGTGGAGATGAACTCGTGGGTGTGCGCCTCGACGCCGACGGTGAGACGGACGAAGACATCCTGGACGACGCCGGCGTCACCCGCGATGGTTTCGAGGCGTTCGATTTCGGTCATCGAGTCCACAACGATGTGACCCACACCGGCTTTGACCGCGGTCGTCAACTCCGCGACAGATTTGTTGTTGCCGTGCAGGGTAATCCGCTCCGGCGGGAAGTTCGCGTGCAGCGCCACGGCCAGTTCTCCGCCGGTGCACACATCCAGCGAGAGGCCCTCTTCGTCGATCCAGCGAGCTATCTCGGTGCACAGGAACGCTTTAGCGGCGTAGTGGACGTTGGCGCCACCGCC